>CAWJLD010000005.1:0-540606 GCA_963843655.1 uncultured Acidobacteriaceae bacterium
ATGGCGTGGTTCGCTTCGGCGAAGTGAGCAAAGGACAGCGCAAGATCTACGTAACCGCGGACAACGGCGACGAGAAGGAATACTCGGTGCCGCGTGGAATCCACGTGAACGTGCAGGAAGGCGAACGCCTTCGTGCCGGCGATCCGCTGATGGACGGTCCTCTGAACCCGCACGACATTCTCGCTGTGCTGGGCGAAAAGGAATTGCAGGCTTACCTGGTGAACGAAATTCAGGAAGTCTACCGTCTGCAGGGCGTGGCCATCAGCGATAAGCACATCGAAGTGATTGTGCGGCAGATGCTGCGCTGGGTGCGCATCGACGAAGTGGGCGACACCAACTTCCTGCTCGAGCAGCAGGTTGACCGCTTCCGCTTCCGCGAAGAGAACGAGCGCGTGCTCAATGCAGGAGGCCGTCCGGCCATTGGACGTCCGCTGCTGCTGGGCATTACAAAGGCCTCGCTCTCGACCGACAGCTTTATCTCGGCCGCAAGCTTCCAGGAGACCACGCGTGTGTTGACTGAAGCCAGCATCAACGGCGCTATCGACAACCTGCGCGGACTCAAGGAAAACGTGATCGTCGGGCGCCTCATCCCCGCAGGCACGGGCCTGGAGTACTACCGCAACGTCCAGCTCTCACCCGAACTGGAAGAAGCGGCAGCCCGCGTCCAACAGGAAGTGCATGCCGAAATCGAAGCTGCCGAGCGTGAACTGGAGCTGATGCGCCAGGAAGGCGAAGCGGAAGAGATGGCGGCAGAGTAAGCTCCGCGAAGCTTCCCACTCAACACAAAAGGCCCGGCGCAAGCCGGGCCTTCACATTCATGGCAAACGCTCAGTCGAGCGATTGACCAATCAATGATTCCGAAGCCTTGCTGCGGCGCCTCTCGCCTGCTCTCGGTCTCATGCGCTTGCTTCCATACATTGCGCTGTCGGCAACGCTCATCAATGCGTCTTCGGTAGCGCCATCGAAGGGATAGACCGCTATCCCGATGCTTGCTGAGCCGATCACGATGTGGTCATTGATCGTGAATGGTTCGCTGAAGCATCCATCCAGCCGCCGTGCAATGTCTTCCGCTTCATTGCGGCCGTGAAGTACCGCGACCAGTATGCCGAATTCATCGCCTCCAAGGCGTGCAAGCATATCGCTCGGCCGAAGTTGATGCTTCATGCGTTCTGCAACCTTTTGCAGGAACAAATCACCTGCCTGGTGTCCGTAGCGGTCATTCACCTGCTTAAAGTCGTTCAGGTCGATATAGATAAGTCCAAACATTTCCGATGTCAGGCGCGCTTCATCAATCAGTTCCTCAAGGCGTCTCTCGAATGCAAATCGATTCGGGATTTCGGTCAGCATGTCGAATTCGGAGCGATGAACCAGATCGGAGTGTAGTCGTGAGGTCTCAATAGCCAGCGTAGCGATATCCACTGCGGCAGCCAGAGCGTGCTGTTCATCGGATCGCGGCTCTGTGTGTGCATCAAATGCGGCAAAGATCGAGCCGATCTTGTGCCCGGAGCGAGCCGAAATGGGCAACTCCACGGTGCGCAGCCCTGTTGAGTCCAGGTCAGTCGGGCAGTTTCCTACCGCCAGACCCTCGCTTACCTGGCACCAGCATGGCGCGCCTTTCAGACTCGCTGAAGCCAATTCCGTGATCCGCTCCAAAATCCTTGAAAGCGGCTCAGAGCGGTTGATGTCCTCGAGAATTTCTCCACGACGTTGCGAAAGATAGCCAAGCTCGGCCACCTGCCGGCGCATTTTGAATCCTACCCACAACGCCCTGGCGCCCACGAGGAGAATTGACAGCAGCATGATTACCGACAGGCTGGTAAGGTTTCGTGCGGTCCAGATAGAAGGTGGAGTGACAAGCTCTAGATCGTCGGTGGAGCGGATCAGAACGTTGAAAGAGACTTCGTGATTGAACGGATTATCGTCGCTTGTGGTGCAGATACCGGTAACGCGAATCACCGATCCGATGGGGATTTCCTTCATCGGTGGCAGGGAATTGGTGTCCAGCCGATGTGAATAGATGGCCTTGAACACCTGACCGTCGGCCGTCAGCACGTATTCGTCCTGCGACCGTTCTCTGGCTTCCATTACAACCTTGCCTTCAATGGATACAAGGTCGTAGATATGCCGGCTCGCTCTCAGGTCCTTAGTACCTACTCGCAAAGGAATGACTGGAGCATGGACTCCGTTGTCCTGCACCTCACTACCTGTCAGAATCAGAAAGCCGTTATTCACGCTCGGAAAGCCGGTGACCTGCGCGCGGTCGCCGATTCGTACAGGGCCAACGCTGGAGGTCATTGCCCAGATGCTCTTGTTGCCGCTTTGCAGCACCAGTGCGGCTCCTGGCTCAAAGTACGTAACTGTACCCGAGACAAGTACTCGGCGCGTCTCGTACTTCACATTTGTGGCGCTCAGTACACGGTCCATCGAGGTTGCAGGCAAATTCCATGGGCCGACCGCCGCCGGCTTGATTACCTTCACATTGGACAGGCCGTTTACGCGGAGGGCGACTCCGGTAAGCTGCATTTTGCCGTCGAATTTACCCCCGTCGACTCCGGTGATCTCCACTTTGGCGTCCAGCAGCTTACTTAACGACGCCGTATCTGCCCCCTGTACCTCTGCCCAGAGGTATCCTCCGTCAGTAAGGATCTTCAACACGGCGGTTGGACTGTTTATATCTGAATCCAGACTCATGTCGGCAGCGTGCACCACTCCTTGCACTGCGACCAGAATGGAGTCGGTCTGTCCCTTGATTAATTGCGTGAAAGTTGCCGGTACGGGATTGGGCAACCCGTGATGCGAGACCACGGTGATGTCGTTGCTGACGACATTCGCATGATAGCCCCAGTGAGTTGTTCCTTTGATTCGGACGACATCACCCGGAGCCAGTTTCTGATTTGTAGTTGTCTCAATAAAGGTGCCTTGATCGCCGTTCTGAACAAACAGGTCATTTACTTGCGGCCGATAGAAGGTCACGGTCGCCTCAAGCTCAACGGGGAGTCCAAGATCAACCTGAGTCTTTGAAAGAGACCGCAATTCCCGTATCGTCGTAACGCGCACCGGCACGCTCGGCCAGGCCGTCGAAGCTAAGGCGAGAAAGACGAAGACTTGCGTGAAGCGTCTCTTCATTTGATTTCCGCGGAGAACTTATGTGATCCCGGTATTTCTAAACGTTCTCCTCTTGCGTATCGAGAACCCGTATGGGAGAAACACCTAAACTCATGCACTGCAGGCGTATGGGATCAAGAGAAGGTCTGTATCGATACTGCACGATTCTCGCTCGCGGCAGCATCATGTTAAATAGCACTTTAGGAGCGTATCTGACACTTTTCGCACAACCTACACCTCAGGTAAAGGTTTACTGGAAGGGGACTGCAAAACGTTGCGCAAGCAAATTTATGTCCGGTAAAAAAAAGGAGCAATGTCATGTCGAATGAGGCAAGAAACTCTCCAGCCACCTCCAACTACCCCCGCAGTGGCGCCCAGGCGCATCCTACGCGCGAAATTCGCGTTCTCGGTGTTCCTCTGGACCTCGGAGCCAGCCGCCGCGGAGTCGATATGGGACCGTCCGCCATGCGCGTTGCCGGTCTGGAAGCACGCCTTGAGGCGCTTGGCCACAGGGTTAGTGACGGAGGAAATGTCCGTGTCGAAATTGCAGAAACGCAGGTTTCCGGCGGCGGTAATGCTCATTACCTTGCTGAAATCACCGAGACCTGCGCCCGCATCTCAGAGGTTGTGTTTGACACGCTTCAGGCCGGCCTCACACCCTTGCTGCTTGGTGGAGATCATTCTTTGGCCGCCGGGTCAGTTTCCGGCGTGGCCAACTTCTACCGCCAGCGCGATCAGAAGATCGGATTACTATGGATCGACGCACACAGCGATATCAACACGCCGCGAACATCACCGTCAGGCAACGTTCACGGCATGCCTCTCGCTGCGCTTCTTGGTCTCGGTCCCGAGCCGCTGGGGAACATCTCCGGCTACTCGCCAAAGGTCGCGGCAGAGAACACGGTACTCATCGGCATTCGCGACATCGATGCGGCCGAGCGCGACAACATTCGCCTTGCCGGCATTTCGCACGTATACACCATGCGCGACATTGACGAGCGCGGCATGCGCGCGGTGATGGAAGATGCGCTCAGGGTGGCCGCCAATGGTACTGCGGGTTACCACGTGTCGCTCGACATGGACTGGATCGATCCGGAAGATGCTCCCGGTGTCGGGACCCCGGTCCGTGGCGGAGTTACCTATCGCGAGGCACATCTTGCCATGGAGATTCTCGCCGACCATGGCCGCCTGCTGAGTTTTGAACTCGTTGAAGTGAATCCGGTGATCGACGAGCACAACCGCACCGCCGACCTGGCGGTTGAACTGGCCTGCTCGGCATTTGGGAAGAAGATTCTCTGAGGGGTTCTACACTAGAGTTTGGCTGCCGGTGCAAGTCCCGGCAGGAATAGAAGAGGGAAATGGAAAAACGACTGCGGGTAGGAATTCTGTTTGGCGGACGCAGCGGCGAGCATGAAGTTTCGTTGCTCTCGGCCGCATCGGTTCTCAAATCCATCGATCGCGAAAAATTCGATGTGGTGCCCATCGGCATCACCAAGGAAGGTCGCTGGCTGGCCGCCGCGGAAGCGCACGAAATGCTGGAAGGCAACGGCGGCGAAGTGGCCCAGCGTTTGCGCGCGGGCGATCCCGAGACAACGCCGGGAGCCAAACTGTTACAGGAAGGCATTCCCACCCTCATGGCTCCGGAACCAGGCCACTCTGCTGCGCTTGATCAGGCGCAAGGACGTGGTGGCAAGCCGCTCGACGTCGTGTTTCCGGTGCTTCACGGCACATTTGGAGAAGACGGAACCATTCAGGGACTCTTTGAACTTGCCGGCATTGCTTACGTCGGCTCTGGCGTACTCGGGTCCGCGGCCGGCATGGACAAGGATGTCATGAAGCGCCTCTTCAGGGAGGCCCGCCTGCCGATCGTAAAACACCTCACGTTGCTTCGCGCCGAGTGGGAAAGCTCCCCGCGCAAGTCCGTTGCGAAGATTGAAGCTGCCCTCAAGTATCCGCTTTTCGTCAAGCCTGCAAATCTTGGATCCTCGGTCGGCATCAGCAAGGCGCACGACCGAAAGGAACTGGGTCCCGCTCTCACGCTTGCCTCGCGCTACGACCGCAAGTTGGTGATCGAGGAAGGTGTCGGCGGCAAGAAAGCACGGGCCCGTGAACTTGAAGTCGCCGTGCTTGGCAACGACTCGCCTAAAGCCAGTGTGGTGGGCGAAATTATTCCCGGCAAAGAGTTCTACGACTACGAGGCCAAGTATCTTTCTGAGGGTTCCGTGCCGGTGATTCCTGCAAGGCTCACGCGTGCCCAGACGAAGCAGATCCGCGAGATGGCCGTGGAGGCATTTCGCGCGTGTGACCTCTCCGGCCTGGCCCGCGTCGATTTCCTGATGGAACCCAGTGGAAAACAGCGGATCTTTCTCAACGAGGTCAACACCATGCCGGGGTTCACCCGCATCAGCATGTACCCCAAGCTGTGGGACGCCACCGGCATCACTTATCGCAGCCTGATCACCACCCTCATTGAGCTGGCGCTTGAGCGCTTCCAGGAGAAGAGTCGAACGACATACAGCAGGGAATAGGGAGCAGACGTCAGAAAAATGTTTTCTGGTGTCTAAGAATAGTAGGAATGTCTATCGTGGCAGTGGGACACTGCTCGTTGAGTAGGTACTGACCACCGATCTCTGTTCCCTGTCCCCAGTATTTAGCCGTATCCTAACCCTAGAGGGCTGAATTCGATGACGCTGCTTGATGCTCCCAAGTTTGACGCCGTTCGTGACCGCCGCATTCGCATCATCACGTATAGTTCGCTGGGTTCGTTGCTGGTTTTGTTCGTGGCTTTCTGGCTGGCGGCAGGGCACCCGGCCGACTGGCCTTGGTACTGGCTCAACCATCTGCGCGCCCGTCATACCGCAAACCAGTTCCTCATCGATGTCGAGAAGGACGATCTGCCCAAGGCATACGGCATATGGATGCACGATCCCGACTGGCAGAAGCACGCTGACAAATACTCCTCCTACTCATTCAATCGCTTTCACGACGATTGGAGCCGCACCAGCCCTGACAATGAGTACGGAATCATCCAGAGCCACAATATCGTTGTCGCACATCAGTACGGCAACATCGTGCTGATGGCCATCCTGATCAACGGGCGAAAGAGCAATGCGCTGAACCTCGTCTACGATCCAAAGACGCACACACTCAGCTTCTCTCCGCCGGATATGCAGATCAATCCAGAGTTTTACCAGTAGCCGTCCGGAAGGCTTTTCTTGCGGCAGGTTAAAGGGCACCATCAGGCGCCCTTTACTTCCGCCAGCGCTCTTTCAAGACTGGCCATACTTTCCACATTGGTAGTCTTCAGCGCTGCGTCGATCTGTTTCAATAATCCGCACAGCACCTTGCCGGGACCGACTTCCACATAGAGATTCGCTCCCGCCGTTTTGA
The DNA here is from genome assembly GCA_963843655.1 of uncultured Acidobacteriaceae bacterium. GTDB lineage: Bacteria > Acidobacteriota > Terriglobia > Terriglobales > Acidobacteriaceae > Telmatobacter. The sequence goes on from CAWJLD010000005.1 coordinate 6,496, forward strand.
GCGACTGCACGCAGTCCACCCAGCGCACTGTGCCGGTTACCTGGCGCGTCAGCACGTCGCGCGCGTCCGCAGCGGTTGTCACCATGCCACCGGTCACATTGGCTGCCACCGGAACGCGCGGATCGGCCAACTGCAGCGCGTCCAGAACCCGGGCGACCTCGTCCTGCGCGGGCTGCATCAGCGCGCAATGGAAGGGGGCGCTTACCGGAAGCATCACCGCGCGCCGCGCGCCTCTGGCCTTGCACAGCGCTGAAGCCTTCTCCACTGCAGCCGCTGCGCCGGAGATGACTGTCTGTCCCGGCGAATTCAGGTTGGCTGCCTGCACGGTCTGCCCGGTCTCAGCAGCGGCTTCGGCGCAGGCCTCGGCCACTTGAGTGGCGTCGAGCTGAAGTACGGCGGCCATGGCTCCCTGGCCAGCCGGAACGGCAATCTGCATCGCACGTCCGCGCGCCTTCACAGATCGCACCGCATCCGCAAAACTCAGAGTTCCAGCAACGACGTGCGCCGACCACTCGCCCAGCGAGTGACCAGCGGCCAACGCTGGTTCAACGCCCTGTTCGGCCAGCACGCGCGCGGCCGCCACGCTCACCGTCATAATCGCCGGTTGGGTATTTTCGGTCAGGCGAAGGTCTTCTTCAGGGCCCTCGAAGCAGAGCTTTGAAAGCGGGAAGCCGAGCGCCTCATCGGCCTCGGAAAAAGTCTGCGCTGCAATTGGAAATTTCTCGGCAAGTTCGCGGCCCATTCTCACCGCCTGCGAACCCTGCCCCGGAAACAAAAACGCAATCTTTGTGGACATTTGTCTCTATTTTATTGGCTCAAGCCACGGGACCCAAGCCGGAATCCCATCCTTTGAGCAGTGTCTGGCCACTGACAACTGACAACTGGCCACTGACAACTGTTCTTCAGTTCCACCGCGTCTTATCGTCGTCATCCTCATCCAGGAGGCGGCCGTTTCCATCGAACCGCACCGTGCGCCCCTGCTTGCGCATATACACCTCAAACTTGCGTGCGGCCCGCCGCCGCTTCCAGCGGTAATAGGAGTTGCGCAGGCCGTACCAGCGTTCGCTGAGCATGAACGACATGCCCTTGCGCGGCGCCATGCGCACATAGAGCCAGCCCGCCAGCGCGCCGCCCAGTTGCGCAAAGGCGTACAGGCGCTGCTGGCCAAAAAGCATGGCAACGGCAATTAGCCCGTAGATCACCGCGATATAGCGCGCCTTGATGCCGATGGTGAAGAACAGCAGAAACTCCATGTCTCCATAGAGCACGCCGATGGCCACCAGCAGGCCGAAGATGCCGCCGAAACACCCGTACAGCGGAACCGGCGCCACTCCAAAGCCCATTGGAGCGCTGCACACATAAATCACCAGCGCTGCCGCCGCGGTGCCCAGCACTGACACCGCGTACAGTCCATTCACCCAGCTTGAGCTATGCAGCCCTTCAAGAAATCCTGCTAGAAACCAAAGTGTCAGCAGTTCCAGCGCTGTGCCCAGCAGGCCAAAGTGGACAAAACTGTAAGTCAGCGGCTGCCAGATTAACCCGTGGAGAAACAAGTCGGGACTGAAGGAGAGCAGACCGGCGATCTGGCCTGCCGTCCCCGCCGCCGCCAGCCCCCACAATAGAAGCGCGAAGTAAGCGCCGAGATTGGCAAAGACCAGGCTGCGCGTGGCGCCTGAAAATTCGGGAAAGGAAAACGGGCTTGAGCTTGCTCTTCGCATTGAGTCTCAGGTTAAACGGTAGAGCGGTCCGGTGTCATGGGCGTTTCCGGAGCGGCTTTGATCTTCATTTTCCAGAGGGTTAGACGATCTTGAAACCTTACAGGCTCTTAAACGTCTTTCCATTACGCAGGTAAGATGCACAAAATGAACCCGCAGGGTTCAATGTGCCGCAAATGGTGGATGATGAAACAACTTCTGGCGGAATTAAGGGTTCCTACTGGTAGGGAGAAGAAGTGGCAATGGCAGGCAGTGACGGACTCTTGACCCGAGGCAGGGTTCTACCTAAAACTAGCCTTGGTGTTCTGGAAAATCACTGATCCTGAAATTTGAAACACTTTGAAAGAAGGGAGGCTGCCATGCCCACCTGCCCCGAATGTGAAAACAATCTGGATGTCGAATTGGACGAAGTGGAAGAAGGCGACGTAGTAGCCTGTGAAGAATGTGGAACCGAGTACGAGGTCGTTGGTGTTGAGCCGCTCGAACTCGCACGGGTAGATGAGATCGACGAAGAAGAGGATTTATTCCAGGAGGAAGAGGAAGAAGAGTGAAAATTAACCGCACAACATTGATCGCGATCGCTGCATTTGTCGTACTGGCTGCAGGTGTGGCCGGGATTCGGTCCAGGAGCGGGTTTATCGCTCCGTCCAGCGCCGAGGCCCAGAACATCGGCATGCGTGTCGTTTCCGGTGCAGTTCTCGACGGCGACGATCCGGTGGTTGGCGCTACCGTATTCCTCAAGAACCAAAAGACCAAGGCCATCCGTAGCTACACGTCCACAGACAAGGGCCACTTTTACTTCGCCCAGGTCAACATGGTCGACGACTACGATCTGTGGGCCGAGAAGAGTGGCAGAAAGAGCGCGGTAAAGACCGTCAGCTCATGGGACTCCCGCAAGGAGTTCGTCAGCGATCTCAAACTGAAGTAATCGCCCGCGAATTGCGGCACGCACAGGCGCTTCCACGGCGGAGCGCCTGTTGCCGTCTCTGCGCTATCCCTCCAGCTTTTTCGCTACCAGCTCATTCAGCAGCGCCGGATTCGCCTGTCCCTTGGTCAAGCGCATCACCTGGCCCACAAAGAATCCGGCAATCGTCGTCTTGCCGGCGCGATACTGCTCCACTTGCTTGGGATTCGCGGCAATCACTTCGTCGATCAGCTTTTCAATCGCAGCAGAATCCGTAATCTGCTGGGGTTTCTCGCGTTCGTAAACTAAGCCGAAGTCCTCGCCCAGTTCGAACGCGATGTCAAAAAGCTGCTTTAACTGCTTCGAGCTGATCTTGCCCTCATCCAGCAGGTCCGCCGCCTGCACAATGCCCGCCATGGTCACCGGCGACTGATCCAACTCCAGGCCCAGCGCATTCAGGCGGCCGGTCACTTCGCTTAACAGCAGGTTTGCCACGCGCCGCGGATTTCGCGCCTTCTTCGCAGCCTCTTCAAACCGGTCGGCAAAGTCGCGCGAGGCCGTCAGCGTGTGCGCGTCTTTCTCGCTCAGTTCGTACTCGGCCACCATGCGCGCGCGCCGTGCTTCGGGCAGCTCAGGCAGCCTCTTCCGCATCTCCTCAAGGAACTCCGGCGACACAATCAGCGGCGGCAAATCCGGCTCGGGAAAATAGCGGTAATCGTGCGCCTGCTCCTTTGAGCGCATGGAGAATGTACGCCCCTCGTTCGCATCCCACAACCGCGTCTCCTGCCTGACCGTTCCGCCGGACTCGATCAGTTCGATCTGCCGTTCGATTTCGTACTCCAGTGCCGCGCGGACAAACTTGAAGCTGTTTACGTTCTTCACTTCTACCTTGGTGCCGAACTTCGGTGCGCCTTTCAAACGCACACTCACGTTGGCGTCGCAGCGCAGCGAGCCTTCTTCCATGTTGCAGTCGGAGACCTCGGTATAAAGCAGGATCTCTTTCATCCGCGTCAGATACTCAAAAGCCTCGTCGGGCGTGCGAATGTCCGGCTCACTCACAATCTCGGTCAACGGCGTGCCGCAGCGATTCAGGTCAAGATAAGTGCGCGTGGCCGAGTCGGAAAAACCGTCGTGCAAACTCTTGCCCGCGTCTTCTTCCATGTGCAGCCGCGTAATGCCGATTCGCTTGACGCCGCCGTCGGCCGTGGGGACCTCAATCCAGCCATGCTCGGCCACCGGCTTGTCGAACTGCGAAATCTGGTAGCCCTTCGGCAGGTCTGGATAAAAATAATTCTTGCGCGCGAAGATTGACCGTTCGCGCACCTGGCAGTTCAGCGCCAGCGAAGCCAGCGTGGCGTACTCCACTGCTTTGGCGTTCAGCACAGGCAAGGCGCCGGGCAAGCCAAGGCATACGGGGCAAACGTTCGTGTTCGGGGGGGCGCCAAAACGATTTGCGCAACCGCAAAAGGCCTTGCTTGCGGTCAGTAGCTGTACGTGCACTTCAAGCCCGATCACGGGCTCGTACTTGGCCAGAATTTCAGGAGATAAACCAGCAATTGCAGGCATATCCAGATTTTATCGCGGCGTAGTCCAACCGCCATGGCCCATTCTGCACCTGGAAATCCGAGAGAGGGGAGTGATTCAACTCACTTGCTCCGGTGTTGTCGAGCACATAAAAAGCAATTGGACGGTGTCAACCTTTTCCCTTGCAGCCAATCCAGAGCTGGCACGTCTAATCTGGCGTTGTTGTAGCGATTTCAGAGTTGCAGTGTCCCGGAAGTTTTGTCCTGAAGTGGCATTTTTCTCAAGAAAAATGCCACCTTGCACGATCTCAGCAAGGAGACGTAAACTCTGGGATCGCTCTAGTTGGGAGGGTGCTATGGCAGATGCGATCAGCAGTCGATGGATCCATCCGGCCGTAATCCTGGTCGCAACGGATTTAAGCGACCTCGAGAGGCTTATGCCATTTGCACTTGAGCAGGCTGGGCAAACGCACGCCCGCATTATCCTCTTTCATGCCATCGCCGGCTCAGCCGCCATATCCATGGATGCAGTGGGCATGCCCTACTACGATACATCCGGCGTGCTCGATGTTGCAGAAAAGGCGCTTGCGCCTTGGTGTGAGACAGCGCAGGATCGTGGCTTCGCCTGCCATGCCATCGTTCGCGAGGGGCAACCCGCGCAGCAGATTGCTGCTGCTGCGCGCCAGTTCAACGCGGATCGAATCATTCTAGGGACCCGGAGCAAGAGCAAGATTGCCAAGATGCTGCTCGGCTCCGTGGCAGAACAAGTGCTGCGTTCGGTCAACCTCCCGGTCATAACCGTGGGACCCGAGGCTCATCTCCCGGTGCAGAGCAGTTTCGACGAACGTGTCGTGCTGCATGCCACCACTCTCAGAGAGACCTCTCGCCCGAGCGCAGTGCTTGCCTGCCGACTGGCCGCAAGGCAAGACGCCAAACTCGTCCTTCTGCATATTCTGCCGCCTGCAGACCAGGTGGTTCATGAAGGAGCGGTTTCCGACATTGAAGCCGCCGCTCTTCGGCAGTTGAATGCCTTGGCAGCAGATACCGCAGCTGATTGCAATCTTCAGATTGAGACGCTGGTTCTCCACGGGAATCCCTTTATTGAGATTCTTGCCGAAGCTGCGGCACGCAAAGCCCGTGCCATCGTGTTGGGCGTCGCTCATCGTTCTATGTTTGAGAGCCTGACGCACGACCACACGGCTTATCGTGTGATTGCACATGCCCGCTGTCCAGTGCTTACGCTTCGAGAAGAGGAATCCGCCAACAACTCCGCGCGAGAGCACGCAAGCGCCTCGCACGGCTGAATGAGCTCACAGAAATCCAGCAACAGAAGAAGGCATACGACTGCCTGAATGAGCTGATGCACCGGCTCGTAGACCTGTTGTTTTGAGAGGGATTTTCTACGCCGTCAGACGTTCAAGCTGTTCCGGCTTGACGATCGTGAGGCTGGTGCCCTTGATGGTGATCCACTGATCGCGGCGGAACTGATTCAGCAGCCGGGTCACGGTCTCGCGAGAAGTGCCTGCCATGTTGGCGATCTCTTCGTGCGTCAGCGCCATGGTGAACCGGATCTCCAGTTTGCTGTTCGAGGCCGAGCGGCCCCAGTCAAGCAGCAACCGTGCCAGCCGTCCTGCAGCCGAGCCTGAAAGCGCCAGCCGCTTTGCGTCGTGAAACACTGTAAGGTATTCGCCGCTCAGCGCCTGTGCCGCGTGCATGCTGGCAATTCCGTGCCTTCCCAGGAATTCAACAAACTCCTGTTTCCGCACCGTCTTTACCTGGCAGGGCTCAATCGCTTCGGCGGTCACTTCGTGAGGAACGTTGGCCAGCACGGCGCTTAGTCCCATCACGTCACCCGGACCGGCAATCTTAAGGATCATGGTCTTGCCGTCTCGGGAAGTGGAGGAGATCTTCACCTGGCCGTAGCAGATGACGAAAACATTGCGCGCCGGATCGCCTTCTGAAAACAGCTTCGCCCCGCGTGCATGGCTCATCATGATGCCGATCCCATCGTAGTCCACCAATGCTTCAGGCGTGAGATTGCAGAACATTCGCAAATGACGATGCTCGCAATTCTGACAATCTTCCGGAGGGTGATGGGAATGTAATGTGGCCATAGTTAGACCGAACGTCTAGAAAAAGTATAGCGCATAGCCGGGATCAAGGCAGGGATTTTGCGTCGATTCCTGATCCGCCGGTTGAGAAATTCACCGGAGGTCATGGAAACGTATCGCCCGTAAATTCCTCCGTCTATGCCATTTCGGCGGCGCCGGTGCGCCGCCTGGTGTGCATGGTACGGTTCAAAGAGCAGGAAAGATAGGCCCGCGAAACCTCGCGCGCCAACTCCTCGAGCAACCGCATCCGCAGCGGAGGGTACTTTTCAAAAACATCAGTCAATTCTTCAATTGGGAGCTTCAGAACCGATCCTGCTGATTGTGCGCTGAGAGTATAGGTATGTTGCCCGTCTCCGAGCGCGGCCGCCAGTTCCACCAGGTCGCCTGTCCGAGCAGGTCCCAGGGTCAGACGCGTTTTGAGCCGCTCAGCCTTGCGCACGAATAGTCCGGATACCACGACATACAAACCCTTGCAGGAATCATTCTGGCGAAATACCGTGTCCCCAGCCGCGACTTCGATGCTCTGCGCCGCACTGTTCAGCAGAGTTCCGGCGTCCGCTGGGCACTCCAGCAATTCTGCCAGCGGGTGTGCCGCCACAGAACTCATTCGCACGGATCTTGCTTCTTCTTGCATCTTCATTTCTCCCATCTTTTCTTCGCGGTGCCTGTTCCTCGGGCGAGCTCTTACGGCTTTTTGGTATCCGCCGGTCTCTGCTGACGGCGTTGCCGGCCGCGAACATGCGATGAACCAAATGCCATATCCGGCTAATCGCTCCTGCTACTGCTAATCCAGAAAAGCGGATGAATGAAACGGGATGAAATAGCGCGCCTTTGTTTTCCGGCTTTCGTTGCCTGCTGAACTGTCCATGAGGCGAGGCCAACGCGCTGTAGTTAGATGGCTTTTGCCGGAACGGCCACATCCCGCTCCGGCTCGCCGGCGGCTCCTGCCGGCGGAACGCAAAGAACAGGCACACGGGAGCGGGCCAGGAGCGCAAATGCGGTGCCGTGCGGTCCCGGTGTCTCGCTGGTACGCTTGACTCCCGCAACTAGAATGCTGGGGCGATATGCCGCAATGGCCCGGACCACCGCTTCTACCGGATCGCCGGTTTCTCCAACGCAGGTCACCGGTACCTCATCGGTTCCATGCACGCCAAACTCTTCAAGCCGCGCTGCGCAAGCCTCGCACCCGGCAGGGTCGCTTGCCGCCGCGCGCGCATGCACGGCGATCAACGGCCGCTTGAATACTTGCGCCAGTGAGTGAGCTGTTGCTACGGCTTCTGCAGCGGCTTCATTACGCTCCATCGCCAGCAGTACCGGTCCACCTGGCGTCGGCCTGAACTGGCCCGCGTTCCAATCTGCTGCAACCGCCAGCACGGGGCAAGGGGCCAGCCGCACCAGTTTCTCGGCAATGGCGCCCACCACGATCGGGCCTGCTCCCTGCATACCCTTGGTGCCCACCACGATCAGCCCTGCCCGGTATTGCCGTGCTACGTCCACCAGCATCTGCGCCACTGCACCCTGGCGCACCTCAGTGTGGCTGTGGATTCCTTCGCAAAGCAATTCCTTTGCCAGCTTGTCCAGTGCTGCGCGCGCTTCTTCCGGCAACGCACTGTTCACCTGGCCGGGTAAAGCCGCCACCGCGGCATACTCCAGCGGATCGGCTCCATGCGCAAGCACGATTCTGGCGCCATAGTTCAATGCAAGCTTGCGGGCGTATTCCAGGGCCGCTTCCGACTGGCCGTGAAGGTCCGTCGCGACCACAATGGTCTTTAAACCGGTCGCAAAACTCATCTCTGCCTCCTCGGGTTCGAGCGCACCCCGAATTCCAAACTCTTAGAACTTGAGTCTGCGCGTCCGATGCAGGCATGAGCAGTGACCCCATTCACCCCGGATTGTGATTCGTATCACACTATAAGTGATTGATTCTGCTAGCTGAAACCCTGAGATCGTTCCCACCAGGCCACTAACTTTGAACCAATCTCTGGGTTTGTTGAGTATTCAGAGCGCACCACTGAGCTGCAAGCAGAGTGGTTCCGGTATTAGAATGGTGACTGTTCCCCGGAAAATAAGGCTGCAGTGATCAAGCTTCGGATGTTTCTGGCTTCCGCCGTCTACGTCGCTTTCGAGTTCACGCTGGCTGCGCTGGGTTGGGGCGGCTTTCGTCCCTTCTTCGCGCACCCGCAATTCATTGTGCTTCTGATCCTCACGGTCGTGATGACGGCTATTTCCTTTGCCAGCGAGATCTCTGTCAGCTCCGGCATCAAGGAAGATCGCTCCAATCGCTGGGTCATCGGCGCGCTTAGCGTACTTGGAATCATGCTGGCCTTTTTCCCGGCCTTGACTGACCGGTTGGGCATCCTGGTCTTTGGTGGAGACGTTCTTCGCTGGTTTGGAATCGCACTGTTCACCGTTGGCGGCGCGCTTCGCCTCTACCCGGTATTTGTGCTTGGCCGCCGTTTCAGCGGATTGGTCGCCATCCAGAAGGACCATGCACTGGCTACAGACGGTATCTATGGAGTAGTCCGCAATCCCAGTTATCTGGGTCTGCTCATCAACATGCTCGGCTGGGCGCTTACTTTCCGCTCAGGAATTGGCGTAATCATCTGCATCCTCACACTTTTAGTGCTTCTGGCGCGCATGAACTCAGAGGAAAAGCTGCTGCATGATTACTTTGGAGCAGAATACGATGCTTACCGCACCCGTACCGCTCGCCTAATCCCCTGGCTGTATTAACCGGCCTCCAGCGAACTACAATTTAAGTGAATGCGAACGTGAGAGCCTTCAGCGAGACTCGGAAGTCCGTCGCATATCCTTGTTGGGAGAAACTCGTTTGCTGATCCGAGTCTGCATGGCCAAGATTCATCAGGCCACCGTTACCGAGACAGATTTGAACTACGTGGGGTCGATTACTGTTGATCGCAATCTGCTCGAAGCCGCCGGTATCCGGCCCTTTCAATTTGTGAACATCACCAACCTGTCAAACGGCGTCTTCTGGCAGACCTACGTCATCGAAGGCGAACCGGGCAATGGCGACATCTGCCTCAACGGGCCGCCGGCACGGCATTTCCAGAGGGGCGACAAGGTCATCATTATGGCTGAAGCCTGGCTCGAGCCCCAGGAGGTGGAAGGCCTTGCCCCGGCCGTTGTCTTTGTCGATGACAAGAATCAGGTTGTGCGCACCGCCAAGCACCCGCCCACCCGCAGAGAGAGTGAAAAGCTTGACTAGTCACGGTCGATCGTACTTACAAGTAGCCTGTTTCCCGACCGTAAGTTGAAACTTCGCTTCCAGCCGAGCCGTCAGTCCATTCAGTAAGCAGAAATATCGATCGACGGATACGGCCGGAGTGCGCGCGTCGCGTGACTGCACGCCGGAATAGTTTCCTGAATAAAAGGCAGGCAGGCTATCCAATGCTCCATCATCGCAACTTCCTTCTTAGATGCGTTCTCCTCACATCGCTTCTCTCGCTTTCGTCGGCAGCATTTGCCATGGAAGGCATCATAGGCATTCACGATCCGTCCACCATCGCCGTTGACCATGGCAAGTACTACGTCTACGGCACCGGCGGCGGCTCCCTCGTTTCCGACGACGGCTGGACCTGGCGCAGAGGCGCAAGACCCATGATCACCGGCGCTGCGCCGGACGTGATTCACATCGGTGACCGCTACTACATGTACGTTGCGCGCGGTCGGGGCGCTGCAACTAAAGCCGACATCAGGATGCTCTGGACGAAGTCGCTCGATCCGGATTCACCCGATTACAAATGGGTGGAAGGCGGCGTAGTTGCCGGCTCCGACGGCTTGGAAGACCTGAACGCCATCGACCCCGGCGCGTTTCTCGATCCCACCTCGGGAAGGCTCTGGCTCGTCTACGGATCGTACTTCGGCTATATCCAACTGGTCGAACTCAATCCCAAGACCGGTGAACGCCTGAATCCCAGAGACAAGCCCGTCAATCTCGCAATCAATTGCGAAGCTTCTGACATGATCTACCACGACGGCTGGTATTACCTGCTGGCAACGCATGGCAGTTGCTGCGCGGGAGCCGACTCCGGATACAACATCCGCATGGGCCGTTCACGCAAAGTCACAGGTCCCTACCTCGACGCGGATGGCGTGGACATGATTCAGGGTGGGGGCAAATTGCTCATCGGATCGGGAGGCCGCTACATTGGCGCCGGCCACTTCGGCCTGCTGGACCTTGGCGACGGTGTGCAGCAGTTCTCGATGCATTGGGAAGCGGATTTGGACAAGGGCGGAGCCAGTGTGCTCGAGGTCCTTCCGCTGCTTTGGAAAGACGGTTGGCCGGTTGCAGGCGAAAAGTTCAAGCCGGGCGTCTTCGACCTTGAATCCGTTCGAACTGGAACATCCTTGGAAATGGCTGTCGGCGGAGTACCGGTCGGCGGACCTCGTCGCCGCTTCCGGGGTGGTCCTCCTCCGGGCGCAGGCCCCGGCGGTCCCGGCACGCCAGGTGCAGCACCGGGCGCCCCACGGCCGGCTGCTGGTCAGGGCGGCCCTCCTCCGGGCATGGCCTTCGGCGGCATGTTTGGCGGCACGGGAAAACCGATTCCCGATCAGGATGCAGAGGCGGTCTCAAAGAATTGGCCTGTAGGCAATGTCGATGCCGGCATGGCGAACTACATGTGCCAGGCTCAGCAAAAATGGCAGATTACGCCCGTTGCCGATGCCGGTGGCTATCCCGGCGAACCGTACGTGAAAATCACCATTGCCGGTACAGATCGCACGCTGGCTGCAACTGCCGAAGGAGAACTGGTGGTGCTGCCCGCATTCACAGGAGCGCCGGAACAGTTGTGGCGGCTCGATCAACTGGCCGATGGCTCATGGCGCATCATGCCCAAGTCGGTTCCCGGATCAAAAGAACCGCTGGTCCTCTCGGCAGTAGGCGCAAGTTTTGCCACGCTTTCCAAATTCGATCCGAAAAGCGATAAGCAGCACTGGCTCCTCAAGACGCCATAGGCAATCGAAGGACCGACACATCCATGATCGATCTCGAACCACAGCGGCCAAGTCCGCGAGGAAATGTTATGAATACTTATCTGAGGCCTTCAATAGCTGTGCTTGTGGTAACCCTGGCCCTTGCAGTGTCTGCGGTTGCCGCTCCACCCAGTGGGGGCAAGGCATATGGAACCACTCTTACAAGTCCTGTAACTCCCACCCGCCTCACAGCAGCCGATGGATTCATTCAGCGCTGGATGCTCTTGGAGCCGATCCATGCAGATGGGCTCACCAGAAGCGAAGTACAGGCCATGGTTAAAAAGGAATATTTCCCAGATCAATTCACGGTAATCCCGCACGACGGCCAAAAGGAATCCGCGGGCGATGCCACATTGCTTTGGCATGCTGTCGATACCCGGCTCTATAACGTGAATCTCTACCACTTTGCGTTCGCGCTGGGCAAGCCCACCAGCAATATCCTCGTGTGGGCCGTGACTATCGTGAATAGCCCCCGGGAGATGCACGATGTCCGCCTGGCTATTGGCTCTAATGCCGCGTCGGTCTGGTGGCTCAACGGACAGGAAGTCATCGGCATCTACAACGATCGCCAGACCGTCATCGACGATGGCGTCTCCAGGCGCGTAACCCTCAAGAAAGGGCCGAACCTGATCCGCGCGGCAATCGTAAACGCCGGTGGAGCCACCGATTTTTGCGCACGTTTCCTCGATGCCGACGACAAGCCGATCAAGGGATTGACCGTCACACTGAGCGAGCCGGCAAAGTAAGCTGCGACTGCGCGACCGTCCAAAGGCCGCTTAACTGCAATACCAGGGGCTCCCAAACCTATTGGCAATGCCATTAAGTTTGGGAGCCCGGTTGCTTGGACGAGTAGTTCTTCATCGCCTTCGTGGCGCAATGTCAGAACGTGAAGATCGGCCCGAACTCTTCGCGCACGTCATTCCACTTGCGCGCAGGAGCGCCCTTGAACAACGGCAAAGTCTGTTCAGGATTCGCGTGCGTTGTGTAGAGCGATTGTTCGAACGAAAACGAGATCCAGCGATTCAGGCTATAGTTCAGCGTTCCCACCGCCATGGTGCTGTAGCGCCTCGTGCTTCCCTCCAGCCGGTTTAGATCGCGCGTCTTCGCTTGATCCACGGCGTACAGCGCATACAGTGACCATCCGGCATTTCGTCCCGAGGGGCTCGCCTTGAAGATGCGCGACAGAGGCAGGCCAAGCTGCGCAAATCCACCTTCCGTTCGAATCGGACGCTCGGGCGCTACTACCTGCTGACCCGCGCTGTTCGTTCCAAACACAATTGTCGACGAGCCATCCAACGATGGAACTGAAACGAGATTAGTAAGTCCCGCTGTGTCGCTGAAATAGCTGTAAAGCTGATTCGCAAGAAAGTAGCGCAGGCCGGCGCCGCTATAAAACTTGCCGGTCAAGGTCGCAAAGCGAGTTGGAAGCTGCCACTCAAAGTCCCAGCCGTAGGTGCGGCTTCTGCCGGAGGCTCCTGTGGCGAATGTGGCCTGATATGCAGCGGGAACAGATGCTGCCTGCACAATTGCACGCCGCTCACCGCGCTCCATGCTGACGATGACCTGAGCGGGAGCCACGCCGGGAGCACGATCCAGTTGCCATTGCCCCACGAGACGGCCTTCAAGATCGGGCCGATTTGAATCCGCTCCCTGGCGCTCTCCGTAGCCGAGTTGCTGCGTCATGTACGCCGCTGAGGGCACCAGGCCTACGGCCGGCAAGATGATCGCGAACTCTGGCATTACTTGAAACGCCTTGCCCTTATGCGTATAGCCGACGCGCATTTGCGGCGTGCGCTCATAGAGAGTGCCGAATCCAATTCCCATCGAGGTGGTTTCAAGCATGTTGGGTAGTGTCGATGAGCCGAACGGTGACCAGTCCTGTCCGAACAGCGCGGAGAAGACGTTCTTCCCGTCGGACGTGTATTCCATGCGCATCCACGCCAGGCGTAGAGAAGGATTGTTCGAGCGAATGCTGGAGATGTTCCGATTATCCGATCGGTTGAAGTTGCCCTCAAAATCCATCTCTACTTTGGCCATAAAATTCCACTTCGGACTAGGGTCCTTCCACGCAATGTTGACGCCCACGCGGCTGCTGCGAGCCTTGATGTGAAACTCCGGCGCGCCGTCAGGCCCCGTATCGCAGATGAATCCAGGCAGAGGAAAGTCGTCCCCGTACGGAGACGAACTGTCTTCAATGGCCGTCGCCTTGATAAAGCCGTAAGGCGTGATCCCGACACCGTTCATTCTGACAGTCGCCGGTTCCGCAGCGCGGCTTACTCCGCCAAGAGGCAGCGGGCGAATTGGCGTCAAGGCGGCAACAACGGTGGGGATTGACGGCTCTGCGACCGCAGGCTCTACTGCACGCTCCGTTGGACTCGGAATTTGCGGAGCACCGGATGGCTTATGAACGGTCTCCGCCTGAAGCGGCGGCGACGATTGCGCAACAATAGGCAATTGGCCGGCAGATGTATCGCTTCCGGCAATCTGTTCAAAGTCTGCTTTGGTAAGCACGCCCTTGGCTACCAGAATGCGTGCAAGTACAATTTCGCCCTGTTCCGGTGCTCCGGCAGCCTCCACCTGTTTCATCTCTTCAGGGGTAAGTATGCCTTTGCGAACCAGAATCTCCGCAAGCGAAGTGTGTCTCTGTGCAACGTCACTCTGCTGTGCCGCAAACGCAACCTGCAAAGTCACTACAAATAAGAGCAATGCAAAAAACTTTGTTAATGAAAGACAAAAGTGCCTGAACACACGCATCCTGATCGTTCCTTCTTACTAAGGAAGTAAATCGGCTAAAGAGGTTTATGTATGAGTGCAGTTGTTCTGAGCCTGCGGAGATCAAGTATCCCGATTCCGTTTCTCATCTCATGATCGGATGCTGGGGCAGAAGTTGAGAGTGAGTGCCATCACAGTCGAGATTGTCGATCATGATCCTTGATCAGCGGCTCACGGCGCGAATGCGCCAGTACGTGCGCAAAAGAAAACTGCGCGCTCCGCATAGGAGCGCGCAGTCTGTGCTTCGTGTCAGGTTTCTATTCAGGCAGCTTCTGCGTTCCCTGGATGCTGAACGTTCCGGCAACCGCAGGCGCGCCCGTGTTGGGTTGGCCGCCGCCTACCGATACCTTGTACTGGCCCGCGGCAATCACCGGTTCGCCCGCTTCCGTCACCATGCTCAGGTCGCGGTCTTTCAGCTCAAAGCGAACCTTCTGCGATGCGCCCGCGGCAAGATGCACGCGCTCGAACCCGCGCAGAGCGCGCAGCGGAGCACCCTTCACGTCAGGGAAGCTCAGATAGAGCTGCACCACTTCATCGCCCGCCACCTTGCCGGTGTTGGTTACGGTTGCCTCTGCCACCACCGGCTCGCCCGCCTTCACCGCGGATGTCGGCAGCGAAAGGCCGCCGTAGCTGAAGCTGGTGTAGCTCAATCCATAGCCGAACGGATACAGCGGCGTGCCGGTAAAGTAGCGATAGGTGCGGCCTTTCATCGCATAATCTTCAAACGGCGGCAACTGGTCTACGCCCTTGTAGAAAGTAACCGGCAAACGGCCTGCAGGATTGTTCTTGCCTGAGAGCGTTTCGGCAACCGCCGTTCCACCCTCTTCGCCCGGATACCACGCGTCGATAATTGCATTCACGTGATCGTGTGCCCAGTTCACCGCAAGCGCGCTGCCGTTGGTCATCACCAGTACCACCGGCTTGCCCGTGGCCACCAGAGCTTTCAGCAGATCCTCTTCCGGTTTGGGCATATCGATGCTGGTGCGGTCGCCGCCCTTGAAGCCGGCTTCGCTCACCTGCATCTCTTCGCCTTCCAGTTCGCTTGTAATGCCCAGCACTGCAATCACCACATCTGAGTTCTTTGCCACTGCAATGGCTTCGGGCTGAGGCGTAAAGTCCACCTTCGACCACACCAGAGACGCGTCCATCTTTGAGCCTTCACGCGGTGCATAGTCCACTTCGAGACTTGCGGGTTTGCCGGCCTCGAGATGTACGCGGCCCACGCGCGGAGCGCCGCTCGCATCGAATGCATTGGTCACGCTCTTGCCGTCGAGCCGCATGCGGAAGAAGCCCGCGGCCTTCATGCCCAGGTCGTAATCGCCGGTCTCCGGCGCGGTGAGCGACGCCTCATAGTGAATCACCAGTGGATGTATATTCGTCGCTTCCGCGGGCAACTGCTGCGCGGCCGCATCCAGGTTGGCTTCAATGCGTGTCGCTACCGGCTTCGTCGCGGTCGGGTTGTTAATGTTGCTCATGTCGAATTGCGAGTAGCTTGCGCGGACGCCCGGCTTGCCATCGACCGTAAGAGCAGACGCCGGCAGCGGCGCTGTGTCGTGATCCAGGAACTGCGTGCCCGTAACGTACGTGACCGACGAGTGCGAGAACTCCTTCAGAATGCCGTCGAGAATCGAAACCGTGTGTGTCGGCTGTCCGTTGTAGTTGCCCAGTAGAACCTTGGTCTGGTTTGCCAGCGGGCCCACCACCGCGATCTTCAGGCCGCTGGTCTTAAGCGGGAGAACTCCGTCGTTCTTCAACAGCACCATCGACTCGTTCGCAATCTGGTGCGCAAGTTCGCGATTCGCGGGGCTGCTCAACTGGCGTTCGTCGATCCCGGTGTAGGGAACCATCTCCGGCGGATCAAACATGCCCAGCCGCATGCGCGCCGTAAACAGCCGCACCAGCGCCGTGTCGATCTCGCTTTCCTTCAGCAATCCCTGCTTCATCGCATCGCGATAGGCGCGATAATCGCGATCGTCGCGCACAATAAAGCCGCCGTCGACGCACTCGTTGTCCATGCCGCGTTGCAGGCTGATCGCCGAGCCCTCTGCCTGAGTCTGTCTGAAGTGGTGGTTGCGGTCGATATCGACCACCGCGCCGCAGTCGGAAACGACGTAGCCCTTGAATCCCCACTTGCCGCGCAACTGGTCAACCAGCAGAAAGTCGTTGGCGCAGGCAGGCTCGCCGTTGACGGCGTTGTAGGCGCACATCACCGAACCTGCTTTGGCTTCGGTCACGGTGGCGCGGAAGGCGGGCAGATAGGTATCAAGCTCGTCGTGCTTGCTGATCTTGACGTCTGCGGTGTGACGCGTGGATTCCGGCCCGCTGTGCACGGCATAGTGCTTGGGCGTCGAGATCGTCTTGTAGTACTTGGGATCGTTGCCCTGCATGCCCTCTACAAATGCCACGCCCATGCGCCCGGTCAGGAACGGATCTTCGCCGTACGTCTCCTGTCCGCGGCCCCACCGCGGATCGCGAAAGATATTGATGTTCGGCGCCCAGAAGTCCAGCCCCTGAAAGAACATGCTCTCGCGCTTCTGGCGGACTGCCTGCTCGTGCTTGATGCGGCCCTCGGTGCTGATCACTTCGGCCATGCGGTGAATCGCCGGAGCGTCAAACGTGGCGCCCAGGCCAACCGGCTCCGGGAAAGTCGTGATGCCGTCGTTCACTACGCCATGCAGAGCTTCGCTCCACCAGTCGTATGCCGGAACACCCAGCCGAGGAATGGCGCGGGCCTGGTTCACGAGCTGGCTCACCTTTTCGTCAAGCGTCATCTCCTTCACCAGGGCAGCGGCCCGCTGCTCCGGTGTCAGGTTCGTATCCAGGTAAGCTGGCTTACTCTGTGCGCCGGCAATGCTCAACAGGCATATGAATGCGGAATATGCTGCGTACTTTCCAATCGATCTCATGCGTTCTCTCCGGGCGAGCCTTTCAAGCCTGCGCTCCGCTCGCCATTTTGCAGTTATGACATTGCTCTTCTCTGGCAGCCGCGTTCTTGGCGTCTCACGGTTTGCACGCGGCGGTGACTGCCACAGTCAAACTCCGCCGCCGGGCCCATTTCTGACCAGCTCCAAATTGAACTCGGAATACCGTAGGCAATTATAGTGAACCGGCCGCAAGTTCGGCTTCGCGCCTCTATCGCAATGGGTCATACTGCATGAAGTAGCAAAGAGAAGGTGCGAATGGATGAGCAAATGGCGTCGTTCTATAACGACTTGGCCGAATACTACCACCTGATATTTGAGGATTGGGATCGCTCAATCGAGCGCCATCCGGCGTAATCAGTTCATTGCTTAAGGCGCGGCTCGGGCCCGCTCCGTTGAAAATCTTGGATTGCACCTGCGGGATCGGAACTCAGACCATTGGACTTGCTAGTTTGGGCCACACCGTCGTTGCTTCAGACTTGAGCAGTACCGCCGTTGCCCGCGCGGAACGCGAAACCCTGAACAGAGGATTGGAGGCCAGATTTTATGTTGCAGATGTTCGTGATTTAGCGCCTATTCCTGAATCGGACTTTGACGCAGCGGTGGCAATCGACAACTCGCTGCCTCATCTTTTGTCCGACAACGATCTGGCGGATGCTATGCGAAGCATCAACGCCAGGTTGAGGCCCGAAGGAATTTTCATTGCGTCTATTCGCGATTACGACAACCTCTTGGAGACGCGGCCCTTCATTCAGGGACCCGCCTTCTACGTTGATAACGGAAAACGCCGAATCGTCCATCAGGTTTGGGATTGGCGCGGCAATGAATACGTGGTGCATATGTATCTAACATGGCAGGTGGGCCCGTCTTGGGAGACAAAGCATTTCACCGCCACCTACCGGGCACTTAAGCGTAGCGAGCTGACTAAAAGTCTTGAAGATGCCGAGTTCGACCAAATCGAATGGCTTATGCCGGAGGCAACGGGCTTTTATCAACCCATTGTCATTGCGCTGAAGAAGTGATCCTGACCGCTGCCCTTGTTGGTTGCGTCACTGCTGCGGCTATTACCGCTAAATCCAAGGCACTTATCGAATACGATCATTTTCTGGGAACCAGTAGTTGGCCTTCCGCGTACAGACTGTCATGCTTAGCGACTTGAAGCTTGCCATCCGACAGCTCAGAAAATCGCCGGGATTCGCCGTGACCGCGATTGTGACCCTTGCTTTGGGCATCGGCGCCAACGCAATCGTGTTCAGCGTCTTGAATGCACTGGTGCTTAAGCCTCTCGATCTGCCCGGCGCTGAAAGGCTCTACTCGGTACAAAGGTTCAAGTGGCCTTCGCAGTCCTACCTCGATTACACCGATCTGCGCGACAAGAATCACACCTTCGAAAACCTGGTGGCCTTTCAGATCATCGGCGCGGTTGGCATCGATTCCGGCGGGAAACCCTCGACAGCCTGGCCCTATCTTGCTAGCGGAAACTATTTCGACGCTCTCGATGTGCAGCCGTACCTTGGCCGTTTCTTCCACACCTCAGATGACAAAGGTGCAAACAGCGCTCCTTACGTCGTGCTGAGTTACGCTTACTGGCAAAGCTACTTCCACGGCGATAAGGGAGTCATCGGCAAGCCCCTTGAAGTGAATAAGCATCCGTTCACAATCATTGGCGTGGCGCCGCCGGGATTCCGCGGCACGGAGCTCTTCTTTGCGCCTGGACTTTGGATTCCCACGGTCGAGCAGCCAACGGTCATGGGCTTCGACATGCTCAAGCAGCGCGGCAATCACTCACCATTCGTCTTCGGCAAACTGAAACCGGGAGTCACGCCGGCGCAGGCAACAGCGGATCTGAACACCATAGGAGCGTGGCTGTCCAAGGCCTATCCGGCAGAGGATGAAGGAATCAACTTCTCCCTCGCGCATCCGGGACTGGTCGGCGATTTTATCGGAGGTCCGGCGCGGGCCTTCGTGGCCGGGCTCATGTTGCTGGCCGGGTTGATCCTGCTTGCAGCATGCGCCAATCTGGGCAGCCTGTTTGCGGCGCGCGCGGCGGACCGTGCCAAGGATGTGGCGCTGCGGCTTGCTCTTGGATCGAGGCGCGCGCTCATCTTGCGGCAGCTTTTGGCTGAAGCGGTGATGGTTTCGCTGGCTGGAGGAGTGGTCGGGTTAGCCGGCAGTATTCTGATCCTGCGCGGCCTGAGCGTCTGGCAGCCCATCAGCAACGTTCCAATCAATGTGCCGGTCAATCCTGACGTTCGCACTTATCTTGTGGCGCTCGGCTTGGCACTCGTCAGCGGATTGCTGTTCGGGATTGTTCCAGTGCGGCAGGTCATGCGCTCAGATCCGTGGCAGATCATTCGCTCCGGCATGAGCAGCACCACCGGCATGAGGCGCTTTTCGGTGCGCGATGTTCTGCTTGTGCTGCAGATTGCCATCTGCGCCGTGCTGGTCACATCGTCGCTGGTAGCCGTTCGCGGCCTTGTGCGTTCCATGCACAACAACTTTGGTTTCAGCCCCGACGGCGCAATGCTGCTCGATACCGATCTACGCATGGCCGGTTATCCTGACGATCGCCTGCCGGAAATGCAGAGGCGCATGATCGATGCCGTGGCCGCGATTCCCGGCGTGACCTCGGTGGGATACAACAATCAAATTCCACTCGGCCTCGGTGGGAGCGACTCCTATGTCTACAGCGACACGACAACCGACTACAGGCCGACGAATTACGCTGCCGACGCAATGAACTACAACATCTCGCCTGGCTATATGGCGGCTGCCGGAACAAGGCTGATTGCAGGCCGAGACCTTGCGTTCACCGACGACAAGAAATCGCCCACCGTCGCGCTCGTCAACGAAAAATTCGCTGTAAAGCTCTTCGGATCGGTCGAGAAAGCCATCGGCGGGCACTTCAAGTATTGGGGCGGAAAGCGTGCCGAGGTAGTTGGTGTGGTGGAAGACGGAAAATACCGCTCGCTGACTGAAGATCAGCAGCCGGCGATGTTCTTCTCTTTCCAGCAGCAGAAATCCAGCGAGACATGGCTCGTGGTCAGATCGAATCGCAGTGACGCAGAGCTTGCCAATGCAATTGACAAGGCTGTGCACTCACTCGACGCGAGTCTGCCAATCAAGATCAACACCTGGAATGCCGAGATGAACGGCGCACTGTTCGCCGCTCGTGTCGCCACCGTTGCGCTGGGAGTGCTTGGACTGCTGGGCGCAATGCTCGCGGTAACCGGCGTGTTCGGTATGGCGTCGTACGTGGTCAGCAAAAGGTTGCGTGAGTTGGGAATCCGCGTTGCGCTTGGAGCCAGCCAGCGGCAGATTCTGCACACCTCGCTTGGCCGGTCACTGGTCCTGCTCGCCGCAGGGTCGCTCACCGGCCTGATCCTGGGGCTGCTGGCTACCAAGGTTCTGTCGAACATCGTTTATCAGGCCACACCGAAAGACCCGGTGGTGCTCGCCGGAGTAGGCCTGACGATGCTGCTGCTTGGTCTTGTGG
Source organism: uncultured Acidobacteriaceae bacterium (assembly GCA_963843655.1). Lineage (GTDB taxonomy): Bacteria > Acidobacteriota > Terriglobia > Terriglobales > Acidobacteriaceae > Telmatobacter. The sequence goes on from CAWJLD010000005.1 coordinate 26,930, forward strand.
CCACCTGGATTCCTGCCCGCCGCGCGCTTGCCGTTGATCCATTGGTGCTCCTGCGCGACGAGTAACTCCAGCTTCAAGACCGTCACCCCAATCGGGGGTGAAGTGTATGCGTGCTTCACTCCCGATTGCCATGTCCATATACCTATTGAAACCCTGCAAAGTCGCGCAGTAGCGGCTCGGCCCCATGTGTACAGTCGATTGCCCGATGGATTAAGCTGGCGGGTCATGAAAAATCTGAAAGCAAGTAACAGATCGTCTTGTGCAATCCTTCTTGCCTGTCTGGCGCTTACCATGCCTACCCTCTCTCGGGCCCAGGCTCCGGTGCCCGATTCACCTGCCATTGAGGCAAAAGCCAATGCGATGCTGCAAAAGCTTTCGCTTGAGCAGAAGATTGAGCTGCTTGGCGGCGTGGACCGCATGTACACGCGGCCAATGCCGGTGATCGATCTGCCGCGATTCAAAATGTCCGATGCATCGGTCGGCGTGCGCACCTGGGGCCCAACCACCTCATATGCAGGCGGTGTCGCTCTGGCAGCCACATGGGACACGGACTTTGCGCGCAAGCTCGGCACAAGTCTTGGCAAGGATGCGCGAGCCCGCAGTGTGAACTTTCTGCTCGGGCCCGGCGTGAACATCGCACGCGCGCCGGTTGGCGGCCGTAACTTCGAATATCTTTCTGAGGACCCGTATCTAAACGGCGCACTGGCCGTTCCGTTTATCGAGGGCGTTCAATCTCAGGGAGTAAGCGCTACATTAAAGCACTACGCGCTGAACAACGAGGAATTCAATCGCCACGACTCGAGCTCGGATGTCGATGAGCGCACCATGCGCGAAATCTATCTTCCCGCATTTGAAGTTGCCGTCGTGAAGGGCAAGGTTGACGCGGTCATGAATTCGTACAATCAGATCAATGGCGTGCACGCTACGCAAGACGATCTGCTGAACAACAGGATCCTCAAAGGTGAATGGGGATTCAAGGGCGTGCTCATGTCGGACTGGGACGCGACCTACGATGGAGTGGCAGCCGCGAACGGTGGCCTCGACCTCGAGATGCCAAGCCCCAAATTCATGAACGTGAAAAATCTTGTGCCTGCGGTTAAGGCAGGGCAGGTAAAGGAATCCACCATCGACGATAAAGTTCTCCGCTTGCTGCGCACGGAGCTTCGCTATGGATTCACCGAGCGGCCGCAATTCAATGCAAGCTATTCAACATACTCGGTCGCGGATCGCGCCGTGGCGTTGCAGGGAGCGCTTGAGAGCGTCACGCTGCTTAAAAACCAGGGCAACATGCTTCCGCTCGATCCCAAAAAGGTCAAGACGATTGCCATCATCGGTCCTGATGCATGGCCGGCCGTCGCAGGTGGCGGCTCGTCGGAGCCCACGCCGTTTTCAAGCGTGTCCACAGTAGTCGGCATTGCAGACTTGTTGGGTCCGAACGTTCACATCCTCTATAACCGTGGACTTCCCGACGCAGTCGATCTGTTCCGCAATACCAAATGGGTCGGCGAAGTGAAAGAGCAGACCTTCGCGACCTGCGACTTCACCGGTGAATCTGTCGATGTTACAAGGCGCAATCTGGCGGACTGGCAGCGGAATGGCTTTGCACCCCTGGATCCCAAACCGCGCAGCATCCGCTATAGCGCTGCATATAAAGCCGGGAATGCAGGGAAGTATCTGCTGTTGGCAGGCGCGTCGGGCCGTGACAGTTTCAAGGTCCTGGTTGACGGCAGGCAGGTTCTTGAGCAGGCGGGCGCCGAAGGCTCCGTGCCCAAATACACATCGCTCGATCTCACTGCCGGGCAGACGGTACACGTGCAAGTGGATTATCTGCCGGGCGCTGCCGGCACGCGCATGGGGCTGGGCATGGAATATGAGCCGGACCTGATCGCGCCGGAAGCAAAGCAGTACGCATCGTTGGCCGATGTGGTGGTGGTTGCCGTTGGGTTTAACGATACGAACGAGGGAGAAGGCCACGATCGCACCTTTACGCTGCCTTTTGGACAAGACGCGCTGATCGAAGCGATGGCTGCGGCCAATCCGCACACCATCGTCACACTTACCGCCGGTGGCGCAGTGGATACGCAACGCTGGCTCGATAGGGTGCCGGTCTTCCTGCATACCTGGTATCCCGGCCAGGAAGGCGGAACGGCCGTCGCCGATGTGCTCTTCGGAAAGAACAATCCGGAGGGTAAGCTTCCTGTCAGCTTTGATCGCGATTGGGACTCAAACCCCGCGCGCAAGTACTACTACTCGGTGCCGGGAGCAGACACCACACTGCACACGATTGGAACCGACGGCAAGCCGCTTGACTACACCATTGAGCACATCAACTACGGTGACAAGCTGATGGTCGGCTACCGCTATTGGACGACATCCGGAAAGCATCCGCTCTATCCATTCGGATTTGGCCTCAGCTACACCACCTTCCGCTTCTCGAATCTCAAGGCTCCCGCAACGGCGTCATCAGGTTCAGCAGTTGCCGTCAGCTTCGACGTAACCAATACAGGCAAGGTGGCAGGAGCGGAAGTCGCTCAGCTCTACGTCTCCGATCCTTCGTCAAAGGTGGGGAGGCCGGAGCGTGAGCTGAAGGGATTTGAAAAGGTCCGCCTCGCTCCCGGAGAAACCAGGCACGTCACGCTCAACCTTGATGCACGCGCCTTCAGCTATTGGAGCGACACCGCGCACAAGTGGACCATCGATCCCGGCAAGTTCACGATCCTGGTCGGCGACTCAAGCGAAAGCACACCGCTCCACGCGGACATCACTCTCAACTAGCCGACTCATTGGCTCATTGCATGACACAAGCCCCGCAGTGCGCGGGGCCTGTCTGCTTTGTGCACACAAGTTTCTATTGCACTCACTCCACAATCCATTTTCCAGATGTGCTGCCTATCGTGGAACGAGGATGGCCGACGTGCGTTTCAGATCGCACGAAGTCCGAAGGGTATCATCACTATTATGAAACGTGTTCTGCTGTCATGGAGCAGCGGCAAAGACAGCGCATGGGCGCTGGAGATTCTGCGCCGCGATCCGCAGATCGAAATCCGCGGCCTGCTTACCACGTTGAACGCTGAATTCGACCGCGTAGCCATGCACGGTACGCGCCGCGCTGTTCTTGAGGCGCAGGCCGGCGCCGCTGATCTGCCCTTGTGGGTTGTGCCGCTGCCGTGGCCATGTCCAAACGATGAATATGAACGCCGCATGGCAGGAGCCTGCCGCCGGGCAATTGACGAAGAGATTCAGGCCATCGCTTTCGGTGACTTGTTCCTGGAAGACGTTCGCGCCTATCGAGAAAAACAGCTGGCAGGCACGGGGCTGGAGCCGCTGTTTCCGCTGTGGCAGATTCCCACCGGGGAACTGGCACAACAGATGATTGCGGGCGGTCTTCGCGCACGCATTGCATGTGTTGACACAAAGCAGATTGGTGCGGAGTTTGCCGGTTGCGAGTTTGACGAGACTCTGCTGCGCACTTTGCCGTCCACAGCAGACCCATGCGGAGAGCGCGGCGAGTTTCACACCTGCGTTTACGCCGGCCCCATGTTCAGAGCGCCGCTGTCGATTAAAACCGGCGAGATTGTAGATCGCGATGGCTTTGTCTTCGCTGACTTTAATATCGAGTCTGGCGTGCCGGAGCTATACGCGCGCTGATCAATACGTAGCCCGCCCCCCGCTCACGTCGTAGCACTGCCCGGTAACGAACGAAGCGTCGCGGCTGGCGAGAAAATGAACCACCGCGGCAACTTCCTCCGGATCGCCCGTGCGCTTCATCGGAATGCGCTGCACCATGTAGTCCACTTGATCGGGTGTCAACTGCTCCAGCAGTCGCGTGCGGATCACCGCCGGCGCAACGGCGTTAATGCAGATGCCCTCCGTGGCCACTTCCTTCGCAATCGATTTTGTCAGCCCGATGATCGCGGCCTTAGACGCCGAGTAAGCCACCATGTTCGGGTTGCCTTCCTTGCCTGCGATCGATGCGATGTTCACAATGCGGCCATAGCCACGGGCGCGCATGTGCGGCAACACGGCGCGACACATGTAAAACGGCGCGTTGATGTTGAGATTCATCACGCGATGCCAGTCGTCGTCTGTCTGCTCCCAGATGGGTGCGGCGCGTCCCGCAATGCCCGCGTTGTTCACCAGAATCTCAAGAGAGCCGGTGAAGTCGATGACGGTCGCAATTGCGGCCTGCACCTGTTCGACGTTGGTTACGTCAACCTGCAGTCCAAACGTACGGCCGCCGATCTTGGCAGCGGTAGACTGGGCCAACGATTCGTCGATATCGGCAACTGCAACGCGCGCGCCCGCTTGGGCAAGTCTTGTGGCAATCACTTCTCCAATGCCTGAGCCCGCTCCGGTCACAATCGCGGTCTGGCCCGTGAGTTCGAACATCTTCTTGCTCCAATTTTGCAGATGAATCTAGTACCGGTTGCATAAATCCGTTTTTGAAAGGGCATGGCTTTAGCCGTGCCGCAGAGAGCGCATAAAGATTGGGCTTTAGCCCCTGAGGGATGCTTCCTTAGCTGCTCAAGCCATTTATGCAACCAATTCTAGATGCGGACAAAGACGCGCTTCCTGAACATCCACAACAGGATAAGCCAGTAAGTGCAAAACGTAAGTATGGCGATGAGCATCTCTTCAGGCTTTGTCCCCAGGGCATTTGTTGTCCATGTACCGAGGAGCGTTTTAAAGCTGCCCTCAACAAAGTCCCGTCCCGCTTCCGCAATCACATAGGCAGCAATGGAGTTCATGCCGACGACGACAAACGGAAATGCCAGACGGTGAAACTTCTTGATATCCACCAGCCAGCTAAATGCCGCGAGATACAGGAAGCAGACGCCGCCGCTAAAGAGCGTCCATGAGGGCGTCCAGATGCGCTTTACGATCGGGCAAATGCCGGCAAAGTGCAGCAGCAATCCCGCTGCACAGAAGGCCGCGCCCGCAATCAGGAATTTGCGTAGCGGAATACGCGGCGCAGATTCGTGGAACCAGCGTCCCGCCACCACGCCCATCATCATCGTTCCCAGCGTGGGAATGAAACTGAGCGTCAGGTATCCGCCGTCGTTATAGAGAAAGCGGCTTGGCCGCGGAAACAGATTGAGGAACCACAGATCGAATGCCTGGCCAAAGTTGCTGTTCTTATTCCAATGCGCGGCGAACCCCGTAAATAGTTGACTTCTGAAATCCGGCGTCACCCCAACTGCGGCCCAATCGAAATTGGCTCCCGGCGCTGGATAAAGCGCCCATGCCAGCCAGTAGCCAAACAGGATTGCAGAGAAAGCAACCCATTGCCGGCGTGGCCGTGCCATCGTCAGCAGAAATCCGAACGTGTAGCCGAGCCCGATCTGGGTCAGCGTGTCCTCGAACGTAAAGTTCAGCATCGGGCTGCCGAGCGAGCGGAGAAAAATGCCCAACGCGATCAGTAGAAAACTGCGCCAAATGGTATGTAGCAGCATGTGGCGAAAGCTTTGCCCTCTACGCTGCCTGCTGCGGATGGAATAGGGAAGTGCGACACCGACCAGAAACGTAAAGCCCGGCTGGATGGTGTCATGCAGGCTCATCCCCACCCACGGCACATGGGTCTGCTGAAATCCAAGAAAGCCCAGAATTGCACTATTCGGGAAATTCTTCGCAACGCTGCGCAGTTGCAGCACCTCCGCCATCATCAGAATCATGACGAAGCCGCGATACACATCGACGGCGATATTACGCTGCTGTTGTGTGGCTACCTGCTCGATTGGATCGCTGGAACGAGAGGATTCGGCCAATTTCTCAGCGGAGCTGCTCATGGCAGCAAGACTGCCCATTGCCGAATCCTCGTCGATGCAGCGGAGTTCGTCAATCCCCAAAATTAGCGCAGCGTCTTCAAAGCCGGATAAAGCTTTCTCCATGCTGCATATCCGGTCTTGTAGACAGCCAGGTCGGCGGCGTCGGGATCGATCCTCTGCGCCACCTCAATCGCCTGCGCACACGCCTGGTCGAGATTAGCCCAGTGTCCCGCGCCCACTCCAGCCATGAGCGCGCAGCCAAAGGCTCCGCCCTCTTCGGCAGTCAGCACTTCAACCGTGTGCCCGTAGATGCCGGCCTGGATGCGCCGCCACAATGGGCCGCGTGCGCCGCCGCCGCCCAGCCGAATGCCGCTCACCGGAATGCCCAGCTCGGCAAAGAGCGTGAACGTATCCTGCAGCGAGTAGGCCACGCCTTCAAGTACCGCGCGGGTAAAGTGAGCAGCCGTGGTGTTTACCCCGATACACGCGAAAGCGGCGCGCACTTCAGGATCGAGGTGCGGCGTGCGCTCGCCAAGCTGGTACGGCCCCCAGATCACGCCGTCGCTTCCCGCGGGAACCTTGGCGGCTTCAGCGCTCATCGTGTCGTAGCTTTGGCCGGTGAAGAAAGTCCCCCGCAGCCAGTTAAGGCTCAGGCCCGCGCCTTGCGTCACGCCCATCACGTGCCACAATCCCGGCACCGCATGGCAGAAGGTATGTAGGCGTCCCTTGGGGTCCTTGGTCGGCTGCGCTGTTGCTGCAAACACCACGCCCGAGGTTCCGATCGTCGCCGAAACCGAACCCGGCTGCAGAATGCCCATGCCTACCGCACCGGCACCCTGGTCACCCGCGCCCGCCGCCACCGGCGTCCCGGCCTTGAGCCCGGTCAGCCCCGCGGCCTCTTCGCTGATGCGCGCGCAAATCTCCGGCGACTCGTAGACGCGCGGCAGCCAGCTCTCCGGAATGCCCGCGGCCTCAGCCACTTCCTTTGACCAGCGGCGGTGAGTCACGTCCAGCAGCAGCGTTCCGCTGGCTTCCTGCACGTCAATCGCAAACTCGCCGGTCAGGCGATAGCGCACGTAGTCCTTGGGACACATTACGTGGCGAATTTTCGCAAAGATCTCCGGCTGGTGTGTCTTCACCCACAGCAGCTTGGTCAGCGTAAAGTTCGGCAGCGCCGGGTTGCAGGTCAACTCGATCAGGCGTTCGTAGCCGATCTTTTCTGTCAGCCAGTCGCACTCAGGCTGTGTGCGCGTATCGCACCAGATAAGCGAAGGCCGCAACACCGCGCCGTTCTCGTCGAGCATGACCGCACCGTGCATCTGGCCGGTGAGGGCAATGGCTGTGATAGGTTCCCTCGGCTCAGGTGTCGAGGCAATCGCTCCGCGAATGGCTTCCTGTGCTGCGCGCCACCAGTCTTCCGGGTCCTGTTCAGCCCATCCCGGATGTTCGGCCCGGAAGGCAGCATGATTGCTCGACGCGGTGCCTACCAGTTTTCCGGCTGCATCCACCACCACAGCGCGTGTTCCACCCGTACCTACATCCATCCCTAGGAACCACATATCTTGTCTTCTCCCTGTCTTGGGCAACTTCAGAATTCCCGCTTCCTTACCATGACCTGCAAGGCGGCACTTTCTTAAGAAAAGCGCCGCTTCGGGGCGTCGTTTCCGGAATTCAGCAACTCTGAAATCGCCATAAATCGGTTTTCTTCGGCGGAGAGAGGATAGCAGCTTACGCGCCTGCGAGAAAAGTGCCGAGGGCACGCTCGTAATCAGCCCGGAAGGTGCAAAATTCCGAACACCAATCGGCCAATCAGTCCGATTGCCAGGCAGGCCGCCGCCGCAAACAGAAAGCTGTCGAAGCGATCGAGAATCCCGCCATGACCGGGCAACAGATTGCTGAAGTCCTTGATTCCTGCTTTACGCTTGATGAGCGATGCCAGTAGATCGCCGGCAAATGCGGCCGTAACCACAAAGCAGGCCGCAATCACCGCAGGCAACAGCATCGCCCCGGACATTGGCCGCAGAACAATTGCCATGCCGATGGCAAACAACAGGCCACCAAGGCTGCCTTCAACCGTCTTGGCCGGACTTACCTCCGGCGTGATTTGATGTTTGCCCAGCAATTGCCCGGTCACCTGGCTGAATCCATCAAAAGTACAAACAATGAGGTAGACCATGACGGCTGATTGTGTATCTGAGAGCCAGGCAAAGCCTACAGCCGCCGCAGCAACAAGCAGGTAAGTCATGCCGATAGAGACGGCCTTCAAGGTGCTGCCACCCGACGCCCGCATCAGTACGCACCACAACTCCCAGGCTCCAACAGCGGCAATCGCGGCAACAAGGGCGCTCAGCACCCATCTGCCGGCCACCGCGGCGCACAGCACCGAACCCACGATGCAGAAGTAAGTAACGAACTTGACGAGCCGCGCCCTGCGGACATCCGCCGGTTGCTTCAGGCTGGCGAGGAACAGGCCAACACCGCCGAGAAGAAACGCTGATAAGCAGATAACAACAATGCGCGCGATCATGCCATCCCCGGCCGCGTGCAAGCTAATGCCGACGGAAGAATATTCACCTGGATTGCAACAACGTCTGGAACAATCTCGCCATCCATCATCAGATTCTGCGGAGCATCGAGTTCCAGGCGCGCGCATATGGCCTGGTCAATTGAATAAGGCTCGTAGATTCCCGTGCGTGAAAGAGCAGACAGGTTATGGGCAGTCTGTTTCATCAGGCCCGCATCCATCTCCATCACTTCAAAGCGGCCGTCGCAGTAGCTCGCCTTTCTGAAGGCAACAAAGTTGGCCATGTGCCGCGTGTTGTTTGCCACAAAGCCGCTAATCCGCACATCTCTCGACACACCGTCTCCGTATTGAACGCGAGCCCGGAAATATGTCGGCCGAGTCACCGCAGCAGCGGCCGCATACGACATTCTGCCCAACCCCGCCAGTTTGCGCGCCTCAAGTGCGACACTCGCCGGATATCCCACCGCAACCGTACTGGCGGAGTAATGACTGGCGTGTGTGCCATTGGCCAGCGTTACCTCCACCTGCATCAGGTCGATGTTGCGCGTCTGCTGCCAATGCATCACATCCAGAGAGCCGTAGCCATTCAGCAGACCCAGATCGCGTGCCAGCGAATTGCCACGGCCCGCCGGCACCAGCGCGATGCGCTGCCGGTTGAAGTCCAGGCCCTTCAGAATTTCGAAGAGTGTACCGTCGCCTCCCACTGCGACGACACCTGCGAACGATCGCCCATCTCGAGCCAATTCAGCGGCGTGGCCGGGGTGATGCGTCAGCACAGTCTTGGCTGCAAGCCGGCCGAGCGCAGCCATCAGAGCGTCGAACCGGTCGCTGTTACGGTTGCCGCCTGAGTTCGGGTTCACAATCGCAAACCAGTCGCTGTTCAGGAGTGCCTCTCCTTCCGGGCGAGCACGCGATAAAGACCGCCAACATCGGTCCTCCACTCGGGAAGGATGAAGATGAGAATCAACTCCTCGGTCAGCGACGCAACGTAAATCAGCACCGTGAGCTGAAATAGCCAGTCCTGATAGCCCCACAGAAACAGCGACATCGCAAAGATTCCGCCTGCGTACGCTGCTATGCGATCAAGAAGCGTGTGAAAGCTCGAGAGCTTTCCATAGCGAATAAGGGCGGCAATGATCTCCGCGAAGTAGAAGACGGCGATGACCTGCACGCCGGTCGAGTGTTCCTCAACAAATGCACGCTGAAAGACGAAAACGCCGTAAAGCCCAATCAGCATGGTCAGCATATCTGCGGCGGAGTCGAGCGCCGCACCGAGCTTCGATGTGATGTGGAAGGCGCGGGCAATCAGCCCATCGGCGATGTCGCTCAGCAGGCATGCGAGCAGCAGCCACTTGAAGAGTTCGATGTCATGCCGCTGCGCCGCAAACAGCAGGACCGCGGTGGCGCAGAGCCGGGCAATTGAAATTACGTTGGGAGTGTGGCGCCCAATTGCCCGGAAAGCTTCGTGCCCGGCTTGCATAGCTCGCCATTATACCCCTGATTTTGACTAGAGCCTGTTATGAACTTTCCCGTGGACGGCGTTGCTGGAGAAAATCGCGTCAGACCGGGGTCCCCACGAACGGGTCCTTGTTCGTGGGGTGGTAGACGAGGCGGAGGACGAAGACTTTGGCTATTCCAAGGCGAGGACGACAACGAAGTATGACGGGATTTTCTCCGCAACCCTTCGGGCTGGGACCAATTTTCCCGATTTCTATGTCGGTCGTCGCTAGGAGACACCCGGTATCCGTCGCTCCTCCCTCCTTGAACTCGGAAAAATTGGCTTCCAGCGCCGCCCGCGCGAAAGTTCATAACAGGCTCTAAAGCCTACGGCGCAGTTTGCGCCGGTATCACGTCGGTCTTCTCGCGCGTGAATTGGAAGCTCAGGGTCCATACGCTTGGCGCCAACTGGCCATTGACAAGTGGTGGCGCAAACTTCCATTTCTGAGCCGCCTCCATGGAAATCCTGGAGAAGTACTTGCTCGGACCCGCATCTTCAAACTCGGCGTTCGCGACATTTCCGGCTTGATCCACATTCAATCGCACGCGCACTACAACTGTGCCCTGAATGGTTTCGCTTGCAGAGGGCAGCGCGTCGGGTATCACCCGCCTAACCACCGCACCCGAACTGCCGCCTATCTGGCCACGCACCGCCGGCTGGGCTACCGATCCAGGCGCGGCACTCGCGGCTGGATCGGTAGCCCGGGGTCTTTGCTCTGGCTCAGCCGCAGTCTGCGCAGGCGTTGAAGGTTGTCCGCTTTCGGGCTTGGATTGCGCTTCCTGCGCGGGTTGCGACGCGGCGGTCACCGGAGAGGAGGCCTCCGTTTGATCTGCAACCTGTTGCGGTGGGCGAGATCCGGTCATGCGCCACAAGAAGATGCCGATCACTGCGAGAACAACCAGGCCAACCGTCACCATCATTCCAAAATGCGATCGGTTTGGAGGCAGCTCTTCAGCATAGTCAGCCTGCGTGTCGACGGCTTGCGGAGCGGCCAGTCCAATACCGCGTCGTACATCGTCAATCGTGCTGCGGCTTGACGCATTCACTCTGAGACAAGATGCAGCGATCTTTCGATACGGCTCCGGCAGCGATGGGGGCACTTCTGGATTCTGACTCGACGCGCGATTCCAATCGGGCGGTCGCTGCGTCAGCGCCTCCACTAAAGCAGCGCCAAGCGACCACATGTCCGAAGCCGGCGAAAGCGTTCCATCCGCCCGCTCCGGAGCGTCGTGAACGTTGAGCGCGTGCGTGTCGCCGTCCGAGTGTCCAACCGCTTGCAGGCTGTCAGACGAAAGCTTCAATTGATCGTTGACGACAAGAATGTTCGAGGGTTTCAGATGTCCGTGCGCCAGGCCCTGCTCGTGAATGTAGGAGAGCGCATCCAGAATAGGGACGAGCATCTCCCTCACTTCGGCCGGTGTAAGCGGGCGTATCGGAAGAATCTCTGACAGCACTTCGTCCGCATATTCCGTCACTACGAAGACGAAAGGTGATCCATCGATCTCGCAACGGCCGCTATCGAGAATGCGCATCAGGTTCGGATGCGACAATCCGGCCGCAGCCGCATAGCCCTTCACCTTGGCCTCGCCGTCTGCCTCTGCCGGAATCAGCTTGATGGTGGCTTTTTGTCCAGTTCCGCCGGGCTGTTCCGTGACAAACACGCCGTTGCCGCCTGAACCACCCAGCCATTGCTGGAGCGTGTATCGCCCGTCAATAACTCGCCCAACCCATTCGCTTTGTATGGATGGCACGTCCATGGCACTGATTATTCTATCCGTCTTTGGATGGGAGTTCGGCAAAAAATGCCGCCCGTAGAAGGGTAAATCCCTGAAAGCGCCGTAGTTCAGGAACCGGATTCGGTGCCGGGAGCCGCAGTTGCGCGCATTGCCTGCCTGCTCATGATCACCACCACAACCGCAGACAGAGCCATCAGCGCGGCAGCAAAATACATTCCTCCGGCGTAACTGCCAGACCGGTCTTTCAGCCACCCAACCACCATCGGCCCAATGAATCCGCCAAAGTTGCCCATGGAATTGATCATGGCAATTCCCGCAGCGGCACTTGCGCCGGTCAGAAACATGCTCGGCATGGCCCACACCGGCCCCTTGGTTGAGTTCACGCCGATATTCGCAATCGTCAGCGCAACAATCACCGGAATGGCAGCAGTGGCCCAGCCCGCCCAGGCAAATCCCACGCAGGTCACAATGCTGGCAATCGCCACATGCCAGGTGCGTTCAAGCGTTATATCGGAGTGGCGCGCCCATAGAATCATGGCCGCCACAGCCAGAAAGCTCGGCGCCGAGTTGAGCCAGCCGATCATCAGTGGCGAGTAGCCGAACTGCTTCAGAACCAGCGGAGACCAGAAACCGAGAACGTAAAGCCCGGCCGATCCGCCGGAATACACCAGCGCCAACCCCAGCACCCGCGGATCGAACAGCGCCGCCGTCACTTCGCTCTTGGCCACCTTGCTGCCGGAGTACCTGCTGCTCTCCACGCGCTCGGCCTCAAGCGTACCAACCAGCCACGCCCGTTCTTCCTCGTCGAGCCAGTGCGCCTCTTCGGGTTTGTCGGTCAGCACTTTGAACGTCAGCATTCCCAGAAAAATCGCCGGTAGCGCTTCAATAATGTAGAGCCACTGCCAGTTCATCAGTCCCCAGAACTTCGGCAGTTCCATCAGCGCGCCTGAGATAGGCGAGCCGATCGCAGTCGAAAGCGGCGCAGCGGCCATAAAGAATGCAATTGCCGCGGCTCGATGCCGGGCAGGGAACCACAAGCTCAAATACAGGAGCGTTCCCGGAAAAAAGCCTGACTCGGCAAGCCCGAGCAGAAAGCGCATCGTGTAAAAACTGTACGGCCCCACCACGAATGCCGACGCAATCGAAACCAGACCCCATACAATCACGACCCGCGCAATCCACACCCGCGCGCCCACACGCAGCAGAATCAGATTTGAAGGAATCTGGAACAGGACGTAGCCCAGAAAGAAAACACCGCTGCCAAATCCGAACATCGCCGCATTCAGTCCAATTGCATCGCTCATGCTGAAAGCCGCAAATCCAACGTTCACGCGGTCAAGAAAACTCACAAAGTACAGCAGCATGACGAACGGAAGAATGCGCACGCGCAGTTTGCGCGTCACTCGCGATTCAATTTCGGAAATGGCGGCGGAAGTATTCACGCGGTCGCCAGCGGGCTCCTTGCCGCTGCCGCAATCTGTGCGCATACCGCTGCTGTAACCTCTGTCGTACTTGCCGTCCCGCCAAGATCGCGCGTGTGCAGTTTCGGATAGGCAGTTACCTGCTCAATGGCCTGCATAAGCCGCTGCGCCGCCTGCGGCTCGCCCAGATGCTCCAGCATCAGCACTGCGCTCCAGAACGTGCCCACCGGATTGGCCAGCCCCTTGCCCATGATGTCGAACGCCGATCCGTGAATCGGCTCAAACATGGAAGGGAATTGGCGCTCAGGGTTGATGTTTGCTGTCGGCCCAATGCCGATGCTGCCTGCAAGCGCAGCCGCCAGATCGCTCAGAATATCGGCGTGCAGGTTGGTGGCAACAATCGTGTCGAGCGACGCCGGACGATTCACCATCCGCACCGTCGCCGCATCCACCAGTTCTTTATCCCAGGTCACGTCAGGAAAATCCTTCGCGACCTCCTGCGCAACTTCATCCCACATCACCATGGCGTGCCGTTGCGCGTTGCTCTTGGTAATCAGCGTTAGAAGTTTGCGCGAGCGCCCCTGCGCCAGCTTGAAGGCGTAACGCTGAATCCGTTCCACGCCGGCGCGCGTCATCACCGAGAGATCCGTGGCCACTTCAATCGGCAGCCCCTGATGCACGCGTCCGCCGGCCCCGGAGTACTCGCCCTCGGTGTTTTCGCGCACGATCACCCAGTCCAGATCCGCGCGCTCGCAGCGTTTGAGCGGTGCATCAATGCCTGGCAGAATACGCGTAGGCCGCACGTTTGCGTACTGGTCGAGACCCTGGCAAATCTTCAGCCGCAGGCCCCACAGCGTCACATGATCGGGAATGCGCGGGTCGCCCGCCGACCCAAATAAAATTGCGTCGTTCTTCTTCAGGGCTTCTAGTCCGTCGGCCGGCATCATCGCGCCGTGCTCGCGGTAGTAGTCACCGCCCCAGTCAAAGTACTCGAAGTCGAATCGGAACTCGCTGTCAGCGGCCAGCGCTTCCAGAACCTGCCGTCCGGCGGGCACCACTTCCTTGCCGATGCCGTCACCCGGCACCAGTGCAATCCTGTATGTCTTCATTGCGGCCACTCCAGATCGAACACCGCCATTCTACCTGCTGTTCGAATGGTCTGGCCTTTTTGTGGGAATCGGCAGCAATTTGCCGGTGAAATCGAGGCATCTGCTCTGACCCGTCTCCGTGCCTCGATGGCTACCGCAAAACACCGTACTTCGCGACCGGAGACCGCGCTGTCGTCCGCGCCGCAGGCGCTCACGACCGCCCGCGCGAAGATAGTTTCATAGCCAAGTTGGCCTTGCGACGTGCGCGGCTGGCGAGAATTATTCCCGGCTACAGGTTCTATCGATCCTCACCAGCTACGCTGACTTATCCGGCAGAAAAATATAAATATTCCGGCTTCGTCGCTGCCGGTTGTAGAAACATGCGCGTCTCACCCATCCGAGATGCCCGCTTTTCATTTGCGTGAATTTCACGGAGTCTATGGTGATCTTTCCATCTATCAATGAACCACCAGCCGGGGTCCGGCATCCAATTAGTTGCACGTCAAGTATGACGATTGGGCAGCCCGCACGGCTGCACCCCGGAGAAGGAGACTCGATGCCAAATCATACGCAGATGAACCCGTCATCAAAAGCTGCCATGGCCAACAATCCCGATGGTTTTGCTCCAGACAAAGTCAAGGATCTATCCAGCGTTTTAAATGCGCTGCTTGCCGACGTCTTTGCCCTGTATCTGAAAACCAAGAACTTTCACTGGCATATGAGCGGACCCCATTTCCGCGACTATCATCTCCTGCTTGATGAACAAGCAACGCAGATATTTGCCATCTCCGACGACATTGCCGAGCGGGTTCGCAAAATTGGCGGCGCCACGGTCCGTTCCATCGGGCACATCGCGCGGCTGCAGCGGATTACGGACAACGATCAGGAATTTGTGTCGGCCCACGACATGCTCAATGAGCTGCGTGCCGACAATCGCGCACTCGTGGAGAGCATGCGGGCGGCGCACGAGGTCACGGCAAGGGCCAACGATTATGCCACGACCAGCCTGCTTGAAGTCTGGATCGATGAGGCCGAACGCCGTGCCTGGTTCCTGTTTGAAGCTTCCCGTTGATCGAGCTCAATCTCGCGGATACAGAGTGGATGCAGAGTATGGCGCGGGTTTTCTTCCGCGCGAGATTCTGAGACACTTGATGTATGCCAAGCCAATCACCGGCCCTGATCTTTGACCTGGACGGAACCATCACCGATTCAAAAGCGGGAATTCTCGCCTGCCTCAGGAAAGTGATTGAAGCTAACGAATTGGGTGACCAGTGGGACCTCGAACGCTTCATCGGGCCGCCCATCGAGGAATGGGTCAAGGTTCTGTTGCCCAACGGCGCCGGCAAAGATCATACGGCGCTTGCAGACGAGTATCGCGGCTACTACGACCAGGAGGGCTGGTCCAACAACGCCCTCTTTGCTGGTGTGCAGGATATGCTGGTTGACCTGCACGAGCAGGGGTTTTCACTCTACCTCTGCACCTCAAAACGCCAGAATTTCGCCGTGCGCATTCTCGATATGTTCGGGCTCTTGTCGGTGTTCTCAGCCATCTACGGCGATAAACCCGACTACGCGAGCCACAGCAAGGTCGACTTACTCGGCAGCCTGCTTGACGAGCAAAGACTCGACCGCGCTACAACGTGGATGATCGGCGACCGATGCTTTGACATCGATGCGGCACACGCAAATAATCTGCGCTGCCTGGCGGCAGGCTGGGGCTACGGTACTCCGGAAGAACATGCTGAGGCAGACGCCGTTGCCGCAACTCCTGCGGATGTGGCGGCTCTGGTTTTCCCGGAGAGCCAGCCCGAAATGCCTGCGAAAGTACCTCCGCCCCAAATCGCATCCGCCTGATGCGGTGACCCGGCAGTCGAGATCGTTTTACCCGCCAATCGCCGAAATAGGGCAAACTCGCCAGGTCGAACTGCCCGCTTCGGCCATCGCCATTCCCACATAACTACTCGGCAAATGGCTGCTTTCTGGCCCATTCCGCACGCCATCCCGGCCTCCCAATCGCGCCGGAATCCTGAATAAGTCCTTCCGATACCGACGATTTGCCGGAGTCGCAGTCCTTCGTTAGCCATGCCTGTTGAAAACTCGGATCTGTATTCATACTTCGTTAATATTGGCGAAAAATCGGAATGTAAGTGATTGGAAAATATGATTATGAAAATAATTGTTGACAATCGTTTTGAGGAAGAGGTATTCTGATGTCGGTCACACATTACACCAAGGAGGTTTCACATGCGTCCTATCCTCGCCAGCACTATCTTGCTTTCGTCGATTCTCCTCCCCGCAGCGGCCTTTGCGAGCACGTCCGCCGATGACGCCACTGCGCCAACCCCCTCGGTTCGCGTAAGTACAGGGGTTATCGCCCCCAAACTTGCCGAAGAGGTTTCGATCTCAATGCCTGACGGCATTTCCAAGGCCTTCATTCCTTCCGATTCAACGCTCGAACTGTCCTTTACCGTGGATCCCACGGGCCAGGCACAGAACGTAAAGGTCACCAAATCCATCAACCCCTACTGGGATGCGCGGGTCGTTGACGCGATCGAGAAATCCCACTTCAAGCCCGGCAAGCTCAACGACCAGGCAATTCCCATGGATATGAACCTTGTCGTAAGCCTCAGCAAGTAGGCTTTAAACACAATCGACAAGTACCAGCGGGCCGGCGAGCGCAACAAGCTCTCCGGCTCTTACTGTTTCAATCACAAGCCCTACTGCTTCAAAAACTCCACCAGCCTCGGCCCCATAGTGCTCGTGCACTGTTCCGGTGCCAGGTGTCCGCATCCATTAAACACGTCGAGCTCCGACTGCGGGATAAGCTGATGCATTTTCTGGCCGAGTGCGAGCGGCGTAATGCGGTCTTCCACTCCCCACAAAATCAGAACCGGCATCTTGAACTCAGGCAGCAGATGGTCTGTCGTGTCGTTGCCTGTCAGCATGGTGTCCAGCGCGCGCCGAATGACCCAGGCATGTTCTCGCGACTGGCGCAAAATATCGCGTGCCACAAATCCCGGAATATGCGTTGGGTGCGGCATCAACAGCGCTTCAAGCTGATTCAATTGCTCCGCTGTCTGGGGAATAAATAGACTCGTATCCCAGTCCGGTCTCCAGTAGAGGCCGGCCGAATCGAAGATCATAAGCCGCCGCACCATCTCCGGATGCCGGCCGGCCAGGATCTGCACGATCCATCCGCCCATCGACCACCCGCCGAGATTCACCTGCTTAAGGTCCAGGGCTTTAATAAAGTCGGCTGCCACCGCAGCTTCGTCGCCAACGGAATATGAAAAGTTGGCCGGCCATTCGCTGCGCCCGTATCCGGGCAGGTCAGGAATATAGAGGCGAAATCCGGCTTTGACGAGGTACGGAGCCAGCATGCGCCAGTCCTCTGCGCGCCCGCCCAGGCCGTGAACCAGCACCACCACCTCGCCGTCGGCGGGCCCCTCGGCCAGATAGTGCACGCGTATCCTGTCTACGGTAATCGAGTGGTCTTCAACTCCGGTCAGCTTCTCGTGCAAATACATCGATCCGTTAAAGAAGCTCACCGGCCGCAGCAAAAATGCCGTTCCAGCAACCAGCAGCAGGACGGCCAGAACACCACCAGCCCAAGTCCACCTGCCCCTGGTCCATTTGTATGCGCGACTCATTCCGGTCCACTCTTCTGCAAGGCCTGCGCTCGTTGCCAACCCAGCTCGATCACCCGCACCGTAATAGGATCGAGTTTGAGCGCGCTGTGGCTGTTCCACTCCGCGCGCTCCACCCATCTCGCGTCGTCGGCATCCGACGCCGCTTGCAGCGTCCCGCCCGTTACCCGGCACAGATAATCGGCGATCACGTAGTGATAGCGCACCCGCTGCTCTTCATGATGAATGCGGTCCAGGAGCTCGATCAGTTCAATCGGCTCAACCGTCAGGCCGGTCTCTTCCTGCACCTCGCGGGCAACTCCCGAGGTCAACGACTCGCCCAGCTCCAGCAGCCCTCCGGGCAGAGACCACCGTCCCTTGAGCGGTTCGCGGCCGCGCCGCACCAGCAGCACACGTCCCTCGTCAACCACCACCGCGCCCACGCCAACCAGCGGTACCGGCGGAAACTCTCTTTGCATAGCATTTACCAGACCGTAACTCTCTACCATAACGCGCCACCTGAGCCTGCGCACAACCCTCGCGCATGCAGGCGCCTGCGAGACGGAGGCACATGAATCTCCCTTGCACGTCTATCATCAAAAGGGTAAAGGAGGAGAATCATGGCGGAATTCACCCTGCAAATTGACGGTATGCACTGCGGTTCCTGCGTGCGCCGCGTCAGCCAGGCGCTCGCATCCACTGAGGGAGTTACGGTGAACGAAGTTCGTGTGGGAGCAGCCAGGCTTTCCTCGGGAGCAGATCCGGCTCCGGTCGATCAGGCCATCGCTGCCATCGCCAAAGCCGGATATACCGCTCGCCTGGATCAGTAATTGGAACCCGAGATCAAAGAATCGGCTACCGAATCGGTCACGTTCCCTGTGCTAGGCATGACCTGTGCATCGTGCCAGCACCACGTTGAGCAGGCGTTGCGTTCAACGGCTGGCGTCGAATCCGCGCACGTGGATCTGATGGCACATCGCGCCAGCGTAGTCTTCGATCCCGCCGCGGCAAAGCCCGAGCAACTGGTCGAAGCCATTCGCGGAGCCGGATACGATGCGGTGCTGCCGCGCGTAGGCGGCGAACACAAGCATGAGGCCGACCGCACCGGCGAGTCATCGCGAAAGGCGTGGGTAACACTCATTGCGGGCGTCCTGGCCATGCTCTTCGGCATGCCCTTGGGCTCGCAGATGACTGGCGCACTCGACCACGGGCTGATGAAGCTTCTGCCCTGGCTCTACGCACTGCCCGCCAACGCATTGCGCTGGTCGCTGCTGGTCATGACCCTTGTTGTGGTGGCCTGGGCCGGGCGCATCATCTATCTCAGCGCTATTCGCGCGCTTCGCCACGGAACCACCAACATGAACACGCTGGTCAGCCTGGGAACCAGCGTGGCGTTTGTGTATTCGGCGTACGCAACCATCTGGCCCGCTCCCGGCCGCGACGTCTACTTTGACGCGGTTCTGCTCATCCTGGGATTTCTGCTCCTCGGCAAAAGCCTCGAAGCACGCGCCAAGCGCCGCGCACTCGCCGCGCTTGATTCGCTCTCGCGCCTTTGCCCTGTGACCGCGCGCCGCCTCGTGGACGGTGTCCAGGTCATCGTACCGCTTGAAGAAATTCAGCCGGGCGACAGCATTCTGGTGCTTCCCGGCGAGCGGTTTCCGGTCGACGCCACCATTAAGGAAGGCCGCACCACCGTCGATGAATCGATGCTCACTGGTGAATCCACGCCGCTAATCCGCGAGCCAGGAGGCCGCGTTCTGGCCGGTTCGCTCAACTACGACGGCGCCGTTACGTGCCAGGCGCAATCGCTCGGCGAAGCCACCGTGCTTTCGCAGATCACCCGCATGGTGGAGCAGGCGCAGGGCTCGCGAGCGCCCATGGAGCGGCTCGCCGACCGCGCCGGCGCCATCTTCGTCCCTGTAGTCCTGGGGCTGGCGCTTATCACCTTGATCGCATGGCTCATCGTCACGCGCGATCTGCCGCTGGCCCTCGCGAACACGGTTGCCGTTCTCGTCATCGCATGCCCATGCGCCATGGGCCTTGCCGTTCCCGCCGCCCTTACCGTAGCGGTCGGCCGTGGCGCGCAGCTCGGAGTGCTCTTCAAAGGCGGTGAAGCGCTGGAACGCCTCGCGCACCTCGACGTAATCGTCCTCGACAAAACCGGCACCCTCACCGGAGGCCGGCCCGAACTTGCCTCAGTTCACCCCATCGCGAAGATCGCTGAAGACGATCTCCTGCGCATGGCTGCAGCCGCTGAGGAGCGTTCGAATCATCCTCTGGCGCACGCCATCGTCGATTACTCCCAGAACCACGGCCTCAAGTGGCAACCCGCAGAAGATGTGCAGATTCTTCCGGGTCGCGGCCTCACCGCGCGCGTAGAGAGGCGCGACCTTCTGCTCGGCAATGAGGCGCTGTTTGCCGAATTCTTCATCACCCTGCCCAAGGACTCCGACCCTCCCAGTCCCGGAACCACGCGGCTCTGGATGGCTCTCGACAACGCGCCCGTCGGCTACTTCGACGCGCGCGATGCGGTCCGTCCCGACGCCGCGGAAGCCGTGGCCGCCCTGCGCAACAAGAGCGGAGCGAACCTGCGCGTCCTCATGCTGACCGGTGATTCGCTCGTCGCCGCTGCGCCCATAGCGCATGAACTCGGTATCACCGAAGTTGAGGCCGGGCTCGATCCGGCAGGGAAGCTGGCGCGCATTCGCGAACTGCAAAAGAGCGGCTTGCGAGTCGCCATGGTAGGCGACGGCATCAACGACGCCGGCGCACTGGCGCAGGCCGACGCGGGCATCGCCATGGGCGCTGGAGCCGATCTTGCCCAGGAGGCCGGCGACGTCCTGCTGCTGCGCGCGCGTCCCTCGGCCATTCCGGCGGCCATTGCCCTCGCGCGTGAGACGCTGCGCATCATGCGCCAGAACCTGGGCTGGGCGGTCGGATATAACCTGCTAGGCATTCCGCTTGCCGCAGGCCTGCTGTATCCGGTGTTTCACATTCTGCTTACACCCTGGCTGGCCGCGGCGGCCATGGCCCTCAGCTCCGTGTGCGTGCTTGCCAACAGCCTTCGCCTCAGGCGCTGGCAGCCGGCGGCCGCACTTCGGACAAGTTAAACTGATTCTAAGAGCCTGCTTGTGCGCATCCTCACTCGATACATCCTCGGTGAAATTCTCTCCCACGCGCTCATAGGCATCGCGCTTTTCACATTCATCCTCTTCATGCCGTATCTGCCAAAGGTCCTTGAGATGGTGGTGCGCAACAGCTCCACATTCTCCGACGCGGCAGAGATCTTTCTGTTCACCTTGCCCAATCTACTGCGCGTTACCATTCCCATGTCGGTTCTGGTGGGCGTGTTGCTGGGGTTCAGCAGGCTCGCGGCCGACAGCGAAATCGTTGCCATGCGCGCCTCGGGCCTTGGCATCGGATACTTTGTCCGGGTCGCCTCCATCGTGGCCGTCGGCGGCACCCTGCTGGGCATCGCCAACTCGCTCTACCTCGCGCCGCGCGCCAACCAGGGCATCCTCGACATGCAGCATGAGCTGCAAACCTCGCAGGCTTCCTATCAAATCCAGCCGCGCGTGTTTTACGAGGAGTTTAAGAACTTTGTCCTCTACGTACAGGACGTTCGTGCGGGAACCGGCGCGGCCAACTGGGACCAGGTGTTCATGGCCGATGTCAGCGACCCCTCGTCGCCGCGCATCACCACCGCGGCCTCGGCCACGGTGGTCAGCGACTCATCGCAGGTGCTTCTCATGCGGCTACGTGACGGCGCACAGCACGACATGCCGCCCGACCAGCCCAACGAGTACAACATCTCTGCCTTCACCACCACCGATCGCCCTCTGGAGCTTGGCGGGCAGGGCGATATCCACCTAGGCCGCAGAGACACGGACATCTATGCTCTTCCGCTTCATGAACTCCTGAAGCGCATTCACACTTCTGATTCCAACCGGTACCGGATCGAACTGAACAATCGCTTCGCATTTCCCGCGTCCTGCCTTGTGCTCATGCTCGTCGGCGTTCCTCTTGGCGTAGCTTCCCGCCGGGGTGGCAAAAGCTCCGGCTTCGTTTACACAATCCTGCTGGTATTTCTTTACTACTTCCTCTCGTCCACCGGCACCGAACTCGGGCGTCAGAACAAGCTGCCCGCATTCGCCGCCGTGTGGTCGGCAAACATTCTCTTTGCAACGGTCGGCATCTTTCTGCTGTGGCAAATGGCAATCGGCGGCAGCGTCCTGGCCGCCATCACCGCGTGGGCATCGCGCATACCCAGGCAGGAACCGGACGGCCCCGTAAAACCCAAGGCTCTTTCGCTTACCCGATTGCTCGACAGGATTCATCCGAATCGCCGGCGCGCCAAATTGCGCAGCGCCTTTCCGCGTATCCTCGACGAGTACGTCGTCCGCGAATTCCTGGGCACATTCCTCATGGTGCTGTCGGGGTTCGTGCTGCTCATGCTGATCTTCACATTCTTTGACCTCGTGGGCGACATCATTCGCAACCATATCGATTTGGGCGTAGTGGGTGCGTACCTCGTCAACCTCACCCCCGACATGCTTTACCAGATAGCGCCGCTCGCCGTCTTGATTGCCGCGCTTGTCACCTTCGGCGTGCTGAACCGCAACAGCGAAATCATCGCCATGAAGGCAACGGGCATCAGCCTCTACCGGCTGGTAATTCCCATCGTGTCAATCGCGGCCATTTTGTCCATCAGCCTGTTTCTCTTCGATCAGTTCTACCTGCCCCAGGCCAACCGCCGGCAAGAGGCCTTGCGCAACATCATCAAGGGCCGCCCGGCTCAAACCGTTCTGCACCCTGAGCACAACTGGATCTTCGGACAGCCCAACCCCGGCGAGCCGGGCCGCATCTTTTATTACCGCTTCTACGATCCCGATCACAAAGAGTTCGCCAACCTCTCTGTCTTTGAGTTCGATCCCTCCACCTTTTCGCTCACCCGGCGCATCTTTGCTCCACGCGTCTATTGGGATGCCCAGGCAATCGACTGGCAGTTCCAGAACGGCTGGGTGCGCGATATGAAGGGTGCTGAAACAACCGGATATCACGAGTTCCACCAAAGCGCCTTTACTGAGATCCACGAGGATCCCGGCTACTTCACCAAGGAAAATTGGCAGTCGCAGGAGATGAACTTCGGTCAGCTCAACGACTACATCAAAGATCTGCGCCAGAGCGGCTTTGACACCATGCGCCTGCGAGTTGCGCTTTGGCACAAGCTCGCCTATCCGCTCATCGCCATCGTGATGGCTGTGCTCGCAATCCCGTTCGCCCTCTCGATGGGCCGCCGAGGTTCGCTGACCGCCATCGCCGTGGCCATCGGCGTGGCGCTCGCCTATTGGGTGGTGGATGGCCTGTTTGGAGCCATGGGCAACGTCAATTATCTGCCCGCCGCCATGGCAGCCTGGTCTTCAGACGTGCTCTTCGCCCTTGTGGGCGGATATCTGCTGCTGCGAACTTCAACCTAGAGCCTGTTATTGACTTTCCCGTGGGTGGCGCTGGGAGCCAATTTTTCCGAGTTCAAGAAGGGAGGAGTGACGCATACCGGGTGTCTGCTAGCGACGACCGACGCAGAAATCGGGAAAATTGGCCCCAGCCCTTCGGGTTGCGGTGAAAATCCCGCCATACTTCGTTGTCGTCCTCGCCTTGGAATAGCCAAAGTCTTCGTCCTCCGCCTCGTCCGGCGGGATTTTCACCAGTAACGCCACCTGCGGGAAAGTCGATAGCAGGCTCTGAAGAATTACTTGGAGGAATCGCGGGAATCGGCCCACGCCGGTGGATCAAGCTCGATTCCTGCCGATACAATAAACCCATGTTGCGCGATATTCAGCCTCTGCTCGTATACATGCGGCGCTACCGCTGGGGATACATTTGGGGCACGCTATCGTGCGTCGTCACAAACATCATCTGGGTTCAGTTTCCTGTCGTCCTGGGAAATGCGGTCAACCGAATCGAACATAGCACCACGCGCAACGAAATTCTCTTTCTTGCGAGCCTGCTGGTGGCCATCGCCTTCGCCAAAGGTATTTTTCTCTACGCCCAGCGCTGGATACTCATCGGCATATCGCGCGACATCGAGCTGGATCTGCGCAACGACCTCTTCCGCAAACTTGAGCAGCAGGACTCCGGATTCTACCAGCGCTATCGCACCGGCGACATCATGGCCCGCATGACCAACGACCTGAACGCCGTTCGCATGCTGCTGGGCCCGGGATTGATGTACAGCGCGAACACCATTTTCCTCAGCGTGTTCGCCATGTTCTTCATGATTCGCATCAGCCCCTATCTCACCCTGGTTGCGCTCGCGCCCATGCCGCTGGCCAGCATCCTGGTGCAATACTTCGGCAGCCGAATCCATATCCGGTTTGAACGCATCCAGGCCAGTTTTTCCGATATCTCGGCGCAGGCGCAGGAAAATTACTCCGGCGCGCGCCTGGTGCGCGCCTTCGCTCGCGAGCAGTCTGAGATCGGAATCTTCGAGCGCCTCAACCGCGAATACATTGGCCGCGCACTACGCCTCGTGCAGTTGATGGGCATGCTTTGGCCCACGCTCGAATTCGTGCTTGGCGTCTCCATGATCATCACGCTCATGGTCGGCGGGCACCTGGTCATCTCGGGCAGCATCAATGTCGGCGACTTCGTCGCATTCAATACCTACATGATCCTCCTCATCTGGCCCATCATCGCGGTGGGATGGGTCATCAACATCTTTGAGCGAGGAACCGCCTCGGTCAAACGCATTCAAGAATTGCTGCACGCCGAGCCGTCCATCGACGATCGTGCCGCCGATCCCTCCATCGCTCCAGACGCGGTGCTGAAAGGCGAAATCGAATTCCGCAATCTGACCTTCAGCTACGGCGACACGCCGGTGCTGAACGACATCTCATTGCGCATCCCCGCCGGATCCACGCTGGCCATCGTCGGCCCCACCGGCTGCGGCAAATCAACGCTCGTCAATCTCATCTCGCGCATCTACGAGGCCCCTGAAGGCACGCTGTTCATCGACGGTCGCTCCGTGCGCGAGTATCCGCTCGCAGTACTCAGGCGGAACATCGGCATGGTGCCGCAGGAAACATTTCTCTTCAGCGAGACCATTCGCGAGAATCTCGTCTTCGGCGCGCCGACCGCCACCCAGGAAGACCTGCTTGAAGCAGCCGAGGCAGCCCACATCCGGCAGGAGTTCGAGGAGTTTCCGCAGGGCCTGCAGACCATGGTCGGTGAGCGCGGTATGACCTTGTCAGGCGGTCAAAAACAGCGTTCCGCCATCACGCGCGCACTGGTGCGCAGACCGGCCATCCTCATCCTCGACGACGCCCTGGCCAACGTCGATACCTACACTGAGGAACGCATCCTCGGCGGACTGCATCGCTATACCGATAACGCAACCGCCATTCTGATCTCGCACCGCGTCTCAACCGTGCGCAACGCCGACCAGATCGCCGTGCTCGATCACGGCCGTATCGTCGAAATTGGCCGGCACGAAGAGCTGTTGGAGCGCGACGGCTACTACGCCAGTCTCTTCCAGAAGCAACAACTCGAAGAAGAGCTCACCGTCGCCGGATAAACTGCAAGCGCCAATCACCTCAAAGCAATCTCAAAGTAATCCGGTCACGCATTCCAGTGTGAAGCTGTAGCCGTCTCTGCCGCGTAAGGTCCGTTCGCGAACTCCACGCGGCCTTGCGCGCCGGCGGCAGAAACCGCCCCACCGATCTCCGGATTCCGGGCAGCCTGCATCCACGCCTCGCGCACATTCCTCACGCATGCAATCACATGCTCAAACTTTTCGCGCGAGTTTGCCTGCGATCCCTGCAGCATCAGCGCGAACATGGCGGTGTAAAAATCGGCAAACGTCTCCGCCGGCTTTCCTCCGATGTCCATCTTGAGCGTCGCCTGCAGGTGGATCACAATGTCCATGGCGCGCTTCACCGCGCGCCGCCGCCCTGAAACGTCACCCGCATCCACGGACTCAATCGCACGATGCATAAAGCGTACAATGCCGTCGTAAAGCGCAACAGTCAGCTCGACCCCGGAAGCGCCTTCAAGAGTTCGTGCAGCGTAACCATTCATTGCATTCCATCCCATTCTTTTGAGGAGCTGTTGCATAATGCTGTTTTTGAAAGGGCACGGCTTTAGCCGTGCCGCGAACTTCACCTTGATTTTTTTTGGGGAGCCTTAGCCCCCTAAAAACAGTTCCTAACTGTTCTTGCTGTTGTATCCGGTGATTGCGCTGTATACCTCGTCCACCTGCTGAATCTGCTGCGGAATCGCTTGCAGGATCTGATTGGCCTTGTTGAGTTCGGCCGTCAGCCGTTCCTTCTGAGCGGCAATCAACGCCTCCTGCTTGTCGATGTTGTCATTCAATGCCGTCTCCTGCGCACTGTCTTCCTTCAGCGCCAGCGTAATCACGCCCCGGTTGGCATGTGTGTTGCCAAGGTTATCCAACACGTTCGTGAAGGCTGAGCCAAACTTGCCCGAATCCTGGAAAAACGACACAACTTCATTGAAATTGTTGTCCAATGCGTTGCTCAGTGTGTCCAGATTCAATGAGATGGTGCCGTCGGCCGCGGCGCTTGCGGTAATGCCAAGCGAAATCAGCGAGTTGATTGCTCCGGTGCCGAACGTCGAACTTAACGCCGATTGCAGACCCTGCTGTAACTGCGCCAGCACCGATGAGCCATAAAGCGGCAGCGAATTTCCCGATGAGTCCTTGCCCTCCTGCCCGCTGACCGCCTTCATCACGGTGTTGTAGTCGGTTACAAACGTGTTGATCGCGCTCTCGATGCTCGACGTATCGTTGGCGATGATCACCTGCACGCTTTCAGCCGTGGCTGTTCCCGATGACGAAGTTGTGGAGCCGGTGGAGAGCAATTGAAACGTCACTCCCGGAATAGCATTCGTAACCGTGTTCGACGAACTGGTTACCCGCACGCCGTCAACGATCATGGAAGCGTCAACGCCATCCTGAACCGTCTTAAGACCGAGGTTCGCCTGTGCGTCGGGATTGGCTGTGTCAGAAAGCGAAGTCGTATCGGAGATCGTGATCTGTCCCGCCGAGCCCGCAACCCGGCTCACCAGAGAGAGCCGCTGCGAACCGTCGGCATTCGTCATCACTGAGGCCTGCACATCGAGCCCGGCGGCATTGATCGCAGCCGAAAGCCCCGCGATCGTCGACGCGGTCGAGTAATCGCCAACGTTCACCGTCTCCCAGTCGCCGTCGCCTACCTTGAAGGTAACGCTCCCGGTAAGCACATCGGCAGCGTCAATAGCATCCGACGCCGCGCTTGAAGTCCGCGCCAGATTCTCCACCTCCACCGTATGCGTGCCGGCCACAGCCGTCGCCGTCGCGGACAGGAGTTGAACAACATTCGTATCCGAACTGGACCCGGACTTCTCCGCCATCGTGCCCTGGAAATCCGTCAGAGCCTGCAGATCCGATGACAGCGTCGAGAGCTGAGTCCCCAGGCTGGTAAGCGCCGTGTCGCGCGCCTGCAGATTAGTGAGCTGCGTCTTCCACGGAGTCTCCACCGCCTGCAGGTTGGTCACTATCTGATTCACGGTGGCGGTCACGTCGAAGCCCTGTCCGCTGGTAGCGGAACCGAAATTCAAACCAACTGCGCCCACTTGATTTCTCCTGGAAAGGAACACAACAGTTCGGTGCCCAGTGTGAAGGCGTGAAGATTAGGAAGTTCCAAAGATCCGGCCGCCGGCGCACAATGCCGACGGGGAAACGGCTTGCCGGCCGTCTTCCCCGTCACGTGAGTGGAGCAAGCACCCCAAAGCTACTGGAGCAGCTTGGTGATGAGTTGCTGCGACTGGTTGGCCTGCGCAAGAGCGGCAATGCCCGTCTGGCTCAGGATCTGATACTTCGACATATCCGAGGTTGCCTGGCCGTAGTCGGTGGCGGTTACATCGTTTTCGGCGGCCAGCGTGTTGGTTGACTCGGTGCTCATCACATTGCTCACCGCGCTCAGCGTGTTGATGGTCGCGCCCACAGTGCCGCGGTCCGTTGCAACGGTGCCGATGGCAGTCGTAATCAATCCAAGCTCGGTCTGCGCGGTCGCGGCGTCTGTCCAGCCGGCTGAAGTCAGGCCCAGCGTTCCGGAATCCACCGCGGCCAGCGCCGTTGCGTTGTCTGACTGGCTCAGCGTTCCATCGGTGGTGTAGATCGCGTAGGCTGTACCACTGAACAGCGCATTGCCGTTGTACTCCGTGTTGTCGTTGATGTTGTCGATTTCACCCAGAATGTTGGTGTACTCGGCGTTGGCCGCGTCAATCTGCGCCTGGTTCATGGTGCCGTTTGAGGCTTCGGTGGCCAGCGTCACCGCGCGGTTCAGCAGGTTGGTGATCTGCGACATCGCGCCGTCCGCCACCTGCAGCATGTCAACGCCTTCTGAGGCATTCTTGGCCGACTGCGAAAGCGCCGTTGAGGCGGCCTGTAGCGCGTTCGAAAGCGAAAGACCGGCTGCGTCGTCGGCGCCGGAGTTGATGCGTGACCCGGAAGACAGTTGCTGAAGCGTCTTGCTCAGAGCGGCCTGCGTATTTGACAGGTTATTCTGCGCGTAAATTGCCGAAATGTTGTTCAGGACACCCAATGACATGGGGGATTCTCCTTTTGGGTTAAAAGTGATCGAATCGGTTCCCGCGTCCAGCGCCTGACGGGAGAGAATCCACTGCGGATCGTTCCGTCCCATCCCACCTTTGAAGGAACCACGTTGCTCACTGCCTTCATCGGCGCACCCCTGAAACACTTTATGGAAATTCGGCAAACCATTCGTAATATCGCCCTCCGGTCAACTTCCAGGCCGCTCCGCCGATAACTGTGGATGAGCCGGCAAAGAGAGGCGCGCCAATGATCGAACTGACAAAACTGAATGGAACACCCATGATGCTGAACAGCGATCTCATCAAAACCGTGGAGGCATCTCCCGATACCATGTTGACGCTCATCCACGGCGAAAAACTGATTGTTCGCGAAAGCATCGGTGAAGTTCTCGAACGCGTGCTCGCCTACCGCGCGCGCCTGCTGAATGAGGTAACGCGGCCGATGCACGGGCGCGGAGATCTGGGCAGAATAGCCGCGTTAACCAGTCTCAATATGTCGGGAACATCCGCCAGTCCTGAGCGTGAGCACAACGCTACTCCCGATCGACCCTGACCTTGATTAACTTTCCTCATGATTATTGACCGTTAGCGCGAACCTGTTTTTGCCCCGCTCCCGGAGGAGCAATTTATGGATAAAGCAAGCATCGGCGGCGTCGTTCTTGCTCTTGCCGGCATTCTCGCCGGGCTGTTGATGGAGGGCGGCAACCTCGGCCAGATTCTGCAGCCCACGGCGGCGCTCATCGTCATTGGCGGTACTATGGGCGCGGTGCTGCTCCAGTTTCCCCTCGCTACAGTGGTTGCGGCGTCCGCGGGACTGGTCCACATCTTTACCGCGCCGAACAGCAAGGAACATCAACTGATCGGACAACTTGTCGGATTCGCCAACAAGGCGCGGCGTGAAGGTGTTGTGTCGCTCGACGCCGATCTCAAAACCATTGAAGATCCGTTTCTGAAGCAGACCCTGATGCTGGCGGTCGACGGTACCGAGCCCGCCGAGCTGCGCAAAATCATGCACGTCAATCTCGATTCCATAATGGAACACGAAGAGCGTCTGCCCGCGGTATTCGAATCGGCAGGCGGTTTCTCGCCCACCATCGGTATTCTCGGCGCGGTGCTCGGCCTCATCCAGGTCATGCAGCACCTCGACAACATTCAGGAAGTTGGAAAGGGAATCGCCGTAGCCTTCGTCGCCACCATCTACGGCGTCGGCATCGCGAATCTCTTCTTCCTGCCCTTTGCCGGCAAAATGCGCATTCGCATCCGCGATGGGCAGCGGCGTCGCGAAATAATGCTTGAAGGCGTCATCGGAATTCTCGAAGGCATGAACCCACGCATGCTTGAGCTCAAGCTGGCAAGCATCGCCGGAAACTCCGCCCGCAAAGCAGAGGAAAAACCCTCGTGAGACGCCGCAGCAATCGGCCGCACGTAAGCCACGAAAGGTGGCTGGTTTCGTACGCGGATTTCATCACCCTGCTGTTTGCCTTCTTCGTCGTTCTCTACGCAACATCCCAGGCGGACCAGAAAAAGCGGGCTGAGTTTTCGCAGTCCATCGACGATGCATTTCGCGCCCTCGGCATCTTCCCGAGCGCGAAGCGGAATCCCCAGGGCAAAGATGTCGCATCCGATGCAAAGGAAGATCCGGCGATTCCCATGAACATCGTGATGGGAGAAGACGTTCTGGCTCCCGAGCAAGTAAAGGACGATCTGGAGCGCATTGGACGCGAGCTTCAGCAGACTCTTTCCAACGAAGTCGCAAAGCACACTGTCTCCATTCAGATGGGCCGCGACGGTCTCGTCATCAGTCTCCGCGAGGCGGGCTTTTTTGCCTCCGGATCGGCAGCGCCCAAACCGGATTCGCTGGGAACGCTGCGCCGCATCGCAGGCACGCTCTCTCATTCGCCATACGACCTGCGAGTAGAAGGGCACACGGACGACGTTCCGATTCACAACCTGCAATTCGACTCCAACTGGGAGCTCTCCACAGCCCGCGCCACCAACATCGCCCGCCTGCTCCTTGAGATGAAAACAATTCGCGCCGACCGCCTGTCGGCCGCGGGGTACGCGGAGTTTCATCCCATTGCGCCAAACAGTACGCTCGAAGGCCGCGCAAAAAATCGCCGCGTTGATCTCGTGGTTCTGCCGCGCAGCCGGGTCAACTTTTCTGAGCATGCATCAACTGAGCCCTCGGGCCCATGGCGCAAAATTACCGGCGATGAGTAGAGAGAAGTCCGCCGCCGAAAAACCAAAGCCCTGTGCCGAACTCAACTCCGTGCGCCACCTGCAAAGTGGGCCTCAATCTCCTCCAGTGTCTTGCCCTTGGTCTCCGGCAGAAAGAATGCAGTCACCACGAAATAGACCACCGTGAAGCTCGCGAAGAGAAAGAACATCGATGAGTAGCCATGCTTGCTCACGAACGGAAGAAAGATCCCCGCCAGCGTTGTAGAAACCAGTTGGTTGATCACCAGCGCAATGCTCATTCCGTTTGAACGGATGCGCGTCGGCATCAGCTCCGAGAGCGCAAGCCACACGCAAACTCCCGGCCCAAGCGCGTAGAACGCCATGAACATGTAAAGCCCCAGCGCCACCAGCCAGCCGTGGCCCGCGCCGGGAACATGTCCGATGAGCGCCTTATCGATCCTCAACGGCGCAGTCCGTGCGGCGGCCAGGTCCGCAAGCGGATCCTTGAAGAATGCTTCTACCTTATTCGTGGGCAGGCAATTCTCGCGCGTGATCTCAATCGGAGCGGAGGCCGCATCGTCGGAACGAACAAAGTCAGTCGCCGCGGTGAAATCGCCGTAAGAGTAAATGACTGCCAAAGAAGCCCGGCCCGGCTGGATATCGCCGCCCGCGTACCCAGCGCCGGAAAGCAGTTCGCGCGCCTGTTGCGGACTAAATTGCAGCCTGACCGACTGCGTTGTACCGGCCATCGCCTGAATCTGATCGCGCACGTTGATGCTCAACTTTTCCGTGCGCAGGAATGAGATGCCCACCACCACCTGCGCAACGATGATGCCACTGGTGCCGAGCACGAAAAGAAACTTGCGGCCCTTTCGATCCACCAGCACCATGCCCACGGCAGTCATGGCAAAGTTCACGAAAGTGAACAGCACGTAGCCCCAGTGCGCGCTCAGATCGTTCAAGCCGCTCTGCATCAGAATGCCTGCGTTGTAACCGATAATCGAGTTCACGCCCGTAGCCGTATTGCACGCCAGAATGATGCAGGCCAGCAGAAAAGGAATGACATACTTTCTCTGCAACAGCGAATCGGCGCGCGTCTGCAGCTTTACGGGCTCCGCATGCGTCACCGATTCCATCTCTAGCAGTTCAAGTGCCGCCTGCTCAGGATCGCGCGACCGAAGCAGTGCCGCATGCGCGCGGTCGCGCATTCCGCGCCTGAAAAGCCATCGCGGCGATTCCGTCACCGCAAATGAGCCAAGCACAAACAGAACGCCGGGCGGCAGCGACGCCCAGAAGATACTTCGCCAGGCAATGTCCTTGAAGTGTAGAAGCGTGGCGGAGTCGGCAGACCCCTCCACCGCTGCTACGCGGTAACTGAAATAGATGCCCACCACTGCTGCCGCAACAATTCCAAGCGTAAGCAGCCACTGGAAAACCGCCGTGCCCTTGCCGCGATTCGTTGCTGAAAGGCACTCGGCCAAATACAAAGGCACCACCACGCCCACAAGTCCCGCGCTCACGCCCTGCAGTAGGCGTCCAAGAAACAACGGCCAGTATCCGGGCGCAAGCGCGATCACCGGAATGCTGACCACGAACGTCAGGCCGCTCAGAATCATCAGCGGCTTGCGGCCCATCCAGTCGGCCATCGCCCCGGCAAACAGCGTTGAGATCACGCTGCCCAGCAGCACTGCCGCAACAATCGACGAAAGCTGCGCCGCCGTAAAGCGCGTAGTCGCCTCAAGGTAGGGCAGCGCCCCGCCGATAATGCCCACGTCCACGCCGTACAGCAAACCGCCGAGCCCAGCCACCAGAAGCAGAAATGTGTTGTACCGCTGAATCGCCGGCGTACCGAACTCTCCGCTCGCATTTGTCAGGCCGCCTACCGTCATTCGCTGGCTCGCTTTCACCATTTGCTTTCCGCAGCCGCACGCAACTTCCGCCACAGCAACCGATCGCGTTAGAGGAAAAACTAACAGGTGTGCGCCTGCTCTACAATAATCGTGTCGAAATCAGATCATTTCTCTTGAAGCGAGGCCGACAGGAATGTCGAACCGCAACCATTTTCCAACGTCCACTTTTTATTTTGCATTCATGTCTGCCGTCACCCTCGCAATAGCCTTCTCAGCAAGCTGCTCGGCTCAGGTGCATCTGCTGCCCGCGCCGCGTGAAGTTCACCTGGGCCAGACCACGCCGCTTCCTGCAAGGATCCAGGTACTCGTCCCCGGCGGCAACACGGCAGACAAGTTCGCCGCCAGTGATCTCGAAGAGGCAATCAAGGAGATGCCGTCCGGCTCCAGTCGTGCTGGCCTGCCCTACCGGATTGAGTTGCTGCGCTCCGATGCAGTCGCAGCCAAAACCGTCATGCATCGCGCCGGCCTCGGCTTCGACGCGGCCATGCAGTCCGAGGGCTACATCCTCGTTATTGAGAAGCAGCGTGCCTACATCATCGGCGCGTCCAGTTCAGGCGTCTTCTACGGCGTGCAAACGCTCAAGCAGTTGCTGCCCTTGTCGGGCGCAGAGCGCGCGTTGCCCACCGGCGCCATTCGCGACTGGCCTGCCATGCGTTATCGTGCGGTTCAGGACGATCTGTCGCGCGGGCCCGTGCCCACGCTCGAATTCCAGAAGCATCAGATTCGTGTGCTTGCCTCATTCAAAGCCAACATACTCTGCCTCTACTTTGAGCACACGCTGCTCTATCCAAACCAGCCCCTGGCTGCGCCCCCGGGCGGCTCCATGACGCCCGCCCAGGTCAAAGAACTCGTTGCATACGGCCTCAAATACCACGTCACCATCCTGCCCCAACAGGAGGCCTTCGGGCACCTGCATCACGTGTTGAAATACGAGCAATATCAGGATGTGGCCGAAACTCCCCATGGCCATGTCCTCGCGCCGGGGCAGCCTGACTCATTGCCGCTCATCAAAGATTGGTTCACCCAGATTGCCGCCATCTTCCCGTCGCCGTTCATCCACATTGGTGCGGACGAAACCTGGGACCTGGGCGTGGGCCGTACGCAATTCGATGTACAGAAGCAAGGCTATGGGCCCGTCTACATCTCCTTCCTGAAAAATATTCACGATCAGCTTGAGCCCCTCAATCGCCGCCTGCTCTTCTGGGGCGACATCGGCGGCAAGGACCCAGCGTCAATCGCCGGCTTACCCAAAGACATGATCGCCGTGCCATGGCAGTACGACCACACCACGGGCTTCGACGCCATGATCGCGCCCTTCGCCAATGCCGGCATTGAAACCTGGGTTGCGCCCGGCGATTCCAACTGGAACGAAGTGTTTCCGCGCACGCGCACCGCACTTTGGAACATCCAGGGCTTTGTGCGCGATGGGCAGCGCATGGGCTCCACAGGCGTCATCAATACGGTGTGGAACGACGATGGTGAAGGCCTCTTCAACTTGGACTGGTATGGAGTGCTGTTCGGGCCGGTCGCGGCCTGGCAATCGGGCGAAAGCTCCATTCCGGATTACCAGGCTGCCTACGGGCCGCTCTTCCACGGCGATACAAGCGGCAAAATCGACGCAATTGAGAAGGAGCTGATGTCGGCGCAGGAGATGCTCGGCAATGCCAAACTCCAACTCTCCAGCGACGCGGCCTTCTGGCTCGATCCGTGGAGTCCGCAAGGGCAGGCAGTCTCTATAAAGCTCCTGCCGGTCATTCCTCAAATTCGCCTGCACGCCGAGCGCGCCATCGTTCTGCTTGCGCAGTTGCGTCAGGCAAATCCCAACCTGAAAGAGCAGGACGCGCTGACTGCAATGGACCTGGGTGCGCGCCGCCTCGATCTTATCGGAATGAAGTTTCAGCTCGCGCGGGAGATCGCCGGCGCCTATGCCATGGCGCGCCGCGGGCAGCACGATGCAGCCCAGAAGTCGAACGTCGGCAACGTCCTCTCCGAGATCAGCGGCATCAACGGACGTTGCCAGGATCTGCGTGACGCATACTCCGCGATCAAGGCGGAGTACGAGCAAGTGTGGAACAGCGAAAACCGTCCCTATTGGCTCAATAATGTCGCCGTTCGCTACGATCTCGAGATCGAGCGATGGCAGCACCGGGGCGAATTATTCCAGGCGGGCATCTGGGCATGGAGCCAGGGCGGGGACTTGCCGCTTCCCGCCGATCTTGGGCTTCCCACAGCCGAACAGGCGGGTGCGGCGCAATGATCCAGCGTTACTCCGAATGCACGGAGCCCACACAACGTGACCAAGGTGGATACCCTGGCCCCAGAATTTTCGCCGTAACCCGCTGCGGCGTTGCACACTAGTCTCATGCTGAGCTTCGATGACCGGCGGAAGCTTCCCTCACTCTTGCTGATTGATGACGATCTGGTCAGCCGCGAAGTTACCGCAACGTTGCTCACCATGAACGGATATATGGTCCACTCTGCCGTGGACGGGCAGACCGCGGTGAAGATGCTGGCAACCAGGGGCAGCGTTCCCGACGTGATTCTGATGGATGCGCAGTTGCCCGGCCTCAGCGGTGTTGAACTCATCAACAGCATTCGCGCGCAAAGCAAAGCCCGCATCATCGCCATCAGCGGCAGCGAACCCTCGCCGGAGCTTCGCTCCGCTGCAAACGGCTTTCTGCTGAAGCCATTTGGCGTTGACGCGCTTGAAAAGTTGCTCGCCGGTTCCGTAAAGGTTTCTGCATCCGGTGTGCCGTCGCGACTGAACCTGAACGAGCCTGTAATCAGCCCGGAGACTCTGGCCCAGTTCCGCGGCATGATGCCTGCGTCCGCTGTGCACGAAATCTACGCCACCGTTGTTGCGGACCTGAATAAACGCGTGCAGACCCTGGAAGCTGCCGTGGCCAAGGGAAACGGCGACGAAGTACGTCGCATCGGACACGCCATCAAGGGTGGTTGCGGCATGGCCGGCGTATTGCAGGCCGCCCGTTTAGGTGCTCTTTTTGAAGAAGATACAATCGATAACGAGAGTAACCATCTGGATAACAGAATGGCCCTGTTGGCCGATTTGCGTGCCGCCATCCGAAACCTGGAGCGTATGCTGGAAACTGAATTTTCAAGCTAAGCCAGTGTTGGATGTTAACTTTAGACGTAACGTCCTATCGTTGGAGCGGGAAAATACCAATCGTTTGGAGGGCTTACGGCTGACATGGAACGACCGATTCGCATCGTACTTGCCGACGACCACCCTGTAGTCCGCATTGGGGTCAAGAACATGCTCCTCGAAGAGGACGGCTTCGAAGTGGTGGGAGAAGCCGCGGACGGTGACGAGGCGATTACCCAGACCCTGGAGGCGCAGCCCGATATCCTGCTGCTTGATGTGCAGATGCCGCGCCTGCCCGGTCTTGAGGCCATGCGCGCCATCATGAATGGCACCGCCACCGTCAAGATTCTGTTGCTCACCTCAACCATCACCACCCAGCAGATCATCGAGGCATTGCACATCGGCGCTCGCGGCATCGTGCTCAAAGACGCACTCGCCAATCATCTGCAGGCGGCCATTCGCACCGTTTACAGCGGAGACTATTGGATCGGCGGAAAGCGCGTCGTGAACCTCGTTTCGGCGCTACACGACCTCATGCAGCAGGCTGCCGTACCGCAACATAAGACCTACGGCCTCACGCCTCGCGAACTTGAAGTTGTCGGCAGCATTGTTGAAGGCTGCAGCAACCGCGATATCGCCAAGCAATTCAACCTGAGCGAGGAAACAGTCAAGCGGCATCTATCAAACATCTTTGATAAGACCGGCGTCTCAACGCGCCTCGAGCTCGCTCTCTTTGCCATCGCCCATCAACTGGTTACTCCGCAGTAGACGGCAACACGTCATCCGGCATTCAACAATTCGGAACATATATACAGGGTGGATTTTCAATGCCAACGCGGCATTCGGAATCCACCCTTTCTGCTTTCGAATTCAATCGCTAGCTGGCCTCTTCGGTTAGGGCCACAGCCACAGGCTTGCCCGCCTTCGAAGTCGTAATCACCACCACGCTGATCAGCACAAAAAACGTGCCCAGAACTGTGCGCGATCCAAGCGCCTCACCGGCAAAAAAATACCCCACCAGCACAGCCACAACCGGGTTCACGTACGCATAGGTTCCAACCTTTGTCGGCGACTCATGATGAATCAGCCACACATACGCGGTGAATCCCACCACTGAACCAATCACGATCAGGTAGAGCAGTGCCATCCACGCGCCAAATGAAACTGCCGACGGATGAAATCTCGGTAACTCTCCAAACACGGTCGACACAATCATCAGCATCGTGCCGCCAACCAGCATCTGCGCTCCGGAACTCACAGCTTTCGATGCAGGGAGCGGCAACTTGCGTGTGAGCACGGAGGCAACCGACCAGCTCAGCGAGCCAGTCAACAAGCCAAGAGCGCCGACGCGATCAATCGGCACGCCGCCAAGGCTCAATGAGTGACTGGTGAGCACCGCAACCCCGGCAATTCCGATCGTCAGGGCTGCGGCCAGGCGGAAAGTGAGCCTCTGCGTGCGTAGGACCACGATCTCGGCCAACGCAATGAACGCAGGGATCGTCGCCATCATGACGGCCGCCGGCCCGGATGGAACTTTCTGTTCTGCCCAGAACAGCATTCCGTAATCAATCACAAAGATCAGAAATGCCAGCAGACATATCGAAGACCATTCGCGGCCCTTGGGCAAACGCTCGCCGCGCACAATTGTCCATGTGTAAAGTGCCGCTCCGGCAATCAGGAATCGCAATGCCGCGAGCAGAAGCGGCGGCACTTCGTGAACCCCGACGCGGATCGCCAGGAATGTCGATCC
Source organism: uncultured Acidobacteriaceae bacterium (assembly GCA_963843655.1). Classification (GTDB taxonomy): domain Bacteria; phylum Acidobacteriota; class Terriglobia; order Terriglobales; family Acidobacteriaceae; genus Telmatobacter. The sequence continues at coordinate 64,140 of CAWJLD010000005.1, forward strand.
CCAGGCGAAATAGATGATCGAAAATGCGAGCAAGGTCTTCCACGCCGGGCGATCGCTGGATGAATGCAAGTTCGCGCTCCTGTCATCAGTGTGCGGCATGCGAACCTGCTCGACAAGTAGGCGCGGCATTCTCGAAGTGATTGGTCTCGAAGTGCCTGGTGTTGATGGGCCCTAGATCGAATCCTGAACTGTGTCGCCGGTTCTTTTAGGCGTTTCATGAATCCGCGCAGGAAGGGTTCCGCGCGGAAACGCTGAAGACTGGCGCACCACCAGCCGAGTGGGAATCTGCCACTCCTTCTGCGCCGCCTTCGGATGGTCGGGTTCAATGCCGGCACGCAACGCCTGAATGGCCGCTGCTGCAAGATGCCGGCAAGACATTTGCACCGTAGTCAGCGGCGGCAGCATGAACTGCGCCAGGTGAATATCGTCGAAGCCGACAACTGATACATCGGCGGGCACCTTGTGGGTTGTCCGGTATAGCCCGTGAAGAACTCCGATGGCCGTCATATCGTTGGAGCACATGACGGCAGTCGGCAAACTCGGCCGCGCAACAATCCTTTCAATCGCCGACATGCCGCCTTCCATCGTGTGATCGCCTTCAATGATGTCCTCTTCCGGTACCGTCAGTCCCAGCTCAGCCATCGAACTCAGAAAAGCATCCCGCCGCGCCACCGCCGAACGCAAGCGTAGCGGTCCCGTGATGAAAGCGATCGAGCGATGCCCCAATGCCGCCAGATGCTGTACCGATTCACGGATGCCGTCGCCGTAATTCACCTTCAGGACCCGGATATTCGGCAGCTTCGGCCCCGCGTCGATGAACACCAGCGGAAACTCGCTCTCCACCAGCTTCTTTACCAGATCTTCTTCAATCCCGAACGTCATCACGGCCACGCCGTCCACGCTGCGCTGCAGCATGCGCTTGATCAGCGACTCAGTCCGCGTGGGATCGTAGTTGGTAGAGCCGATCATTACCTCGTAGCCCTGCGACACGCCCAGGCTTTCAAACTCCTGCACCAGCTCCGGAAAGAAGGGGTTGGTGATCTCAGAAACAATCAGGCCCAGAATCCGGCTGCGGCCCGAGACCAGCGCACGAGCCTGTGGATTCGGAACATAGCCAACCTCTTCCACCGCTTTCCACACGCGTTTGGCAAGGTCGGGATCGACACTCGATATGTGGTTGACCGCGCGCGAAACCGTTGCAATGGAAACGCCGGCGCGCTTTGCTACATCGCGAATGCTGACCGAAACCAGGCGTCGATTCGAGAATTTCTTTAAGGGAGTTTTGCCCGCGCTCGTCATGGCAAGCATTGTAACCTTTTCCCACTGTTTCTCGTTGCAACAATTTTCAGGCCGTATGCCGAAAACCACTGAAAATCTGTCTCTTTCCGTTCTGAAATAGATTTAATTGCGATAAAGAACTATAGCGCGGAGCGGCAAAATCAAGAAAGCGTTTCCCGTAACATCAACACCTTTTTGCATTTACAGTTATCGTTACCTGCTTAGGAAAATCCAGCGCACACCGCGCAATAGGCCATCCAACTCGCTATCCCGCTACCCGGATCACGGGTGCGACTGTCCCCCGCCCGCAACTTCAATCGCGTGTCGCAGCAATGGCAGAATCGAGGCCAGGCTCTCTTCCGCACCGCGCAAACTCCCTGGGAGATTCACTATCAGCGTGTTCCCGCGCAACCCCGCGATCCCCCGTGAAAGCCAGGCATATTGACTGTTCTTGGCGCCTTCCGCGCGCATAGCTTCTGCCAGTCCCTGTGCTTCCCGCTCGATCACGAGCCGCGTCGCCTCGGGTGTCCGGTCGCGCGGACCCATGCCCGTTCCGCCCACCGTAAGCACCAGCGCCGCGCCGCGTCTGCACTGATCGCTTAGCCAAGTAGCAATAGCATTTTCATCATCGGGCAGCAGGCAAGTCAGAATCTCAGCGTCACTCCACTGGCTCTTGAGCAATGCAACAACCGCGGGCCCTGCGGTATCGGTCATCAGGCCCTGTGAACAACGGTCGGAAACGGTAAGAACGGCAAGCAACATGCGCAGGCCTCCGCATCAATTCGACGGCAAAATATGAATCGTGTGGAACCACCGCTCCGCATCCTGCGGCCACACGGCAACTGGATCGCCTGTCTTCCGCAGTCCGTAGCCATGCCCACCCTTTGAATAAATGTGCAGCTCCGCCGGCACCTTTGCGTTCTTCAACTGCTCAAAGTACACCAGCGAATTCTCCACATGTACCGGATCGTCTTCCGCCTGCACAATGAAAGTCGGCGGCGTATTCGAGGTTGGATGGATTTCAGGATTCGGCGCAAAGTCCTGGTCGGCCTGCGCAAGATAGCCCGGATAAATCACTACAGAAAAATCGGGCCGGCAACTAAGCTCATCCGCTGCGTCAATCGGATCGTACATGCGCCTCTCGTACAGATTGCTGATCGCCGCCGACAAATGCCCTCCGGCCGAAAATCCAAGCACGCCGACACGATGCGGATCGATGCCCCACTCCGCGGCGTGTTCGCGAACCAATCCCACGCTGCGTTGCGCATCCTGCAGGGCCGCAAGCGACTTTGGATACGGGCCCGAATTCGGCACGCGATACTTGAGCAGCACGCAATTCATGCCAATCGAGTTCAGCCAGTCGCAAACCTCGGTGCCTTCAATGTCGATGGCCAGCCGCACATAGCCGCCACCTGGAAAAACCACTACCGCCGGAGCCGGTCCGCTGACATCCTTTGCCCTATAGAGCGTGATCGTCGGCGTCGTAACAACGCCAATGCGGTATACCGGCCGTCCCGCAGGCGAACCGTCTTTGGCCGTGGTGATGTTGGCATCGGTGTCCGGATTGGTTGTGGCCCCCTGATCCTGCCCGGGAGCCAGGCCCGGCCAGATCGGCATCGTCAGATGGTCAGGCGATGGCGGCCAGCTTGAAGTCTGCGCACCTGAAGTCTGCGCAAAGGATGCATTCACAACAAAAAACAACGCCGCAAATGCGGCAAAAATCAGCCCGGCTTTTTTCGCCATCATCTTCTCCGTCTGAGGATCGACGCTGAGATCATCGCAGCTGCGGCAGTCAGTCGGCAAATGCAAAGGCCGCCCGGTAGGCGGCCCGCTGCAATCTCGTCAACTCGTAACTTGGAAACTTGTCAACTGGTTAACTTGTAAACCGCCCTTACGCCACCGGCGCGCTCGCCGGCTGCTGCTGCGGCGCAGCAGGCTTTGGCTTGGGCGGTTCCTGCTTGCGCGTTGGCGCAATAATCGCATGCAGGATCGTTCCTTCCATACGCGGCATGAACTCCACCACACCGGCATCGCCGATGTCCTGGATCAGCCGGTTGATGATGTTGTATCCAAGTTCGCGATGCGCCATCTGGCGGCCGCGGAAGCGCAGGCTTGCCTTCACCTTGTCGCCTTCGCTCAGGAACCGGACAGCCTGATTCTTCTTGGTCTGGTAGTCATGCTCGTCCACTGTCACGGAGAACTTCACTTCCTTGACGACAATGACCTTTTGTTTCTTTTTTGCCGCTCGCTCGCTCTTTTCCTTCTCGTAGAGAAAGCGTCCATAGTCCTGGATGCGGCATACCGGCGGGACCGCGTTGGGTGACACCTCAACCAGATCCAAACCACGCTCACGGGCAATCTTCAGGGCCTCGAAGGGAGGCAGGATGCCGAGCTGTTCGCCGTTCTCATCGATGACGCGGATCTCGCGGGCACGAATCCGGTCGTTAATACGGATAAACGATTTTGCTGAACGTTTGTCGAGTGCGATGGTACTCCTCCAGATGTCGTTCCTGCCGACTGCGGGCCTATGCCCGAGTTAGATGCAGCCACAGCAACGCACCCTGAGTATAACATTCACTCGGTTCGGATGTGCACGCCATGTCAATGTTTACGCGGCCGTAAAGTAACTCGAACAAGGCAGGCTGAAAGCTTCACTTGCTCGCCGCGTCGGCAAATACTCTTTCGAATTCAGCAGGTTCTGCGGCAATGGCCAACAGCGTGCCGTCGTTCTTCATCCCCGCAATGCGCGCGACAAGTAATTGATTCGCTGCATGCCGTCCCTCAATTTCAAGCGGAATAAAGTTATCGGTAAGGGCCGTCGTCTTGTTCTGCTCCGCCAATCCATCGGGAGTATGCAGGCTGATACACTCCATCTCCCGTCCCGTAAATCGCATCCGATGTTCGCAGCTTTTTTCGGCAGCTAGTTCGCGCAACGCAGTCATGCGTTCCTCAGCCGCCTGCGCCGCCACCGGTTGCTCTTTGTGCAGCGTCCAGCCCTTTGTTCCCGGCCGCGGCGAAAACGGAAACAGGTGCAGATATCCGAACGGCAGCGCGCGCACAAAAGCGAGCGTCTCTTCAAACTCCGCATCCGTCTCGCCGGGGAAACCCACCATCACGTCCGCGCCCAGCGTAAGGTCGGGCCCCACTGCCTTGCACAGAGCCTCAACCTTCTCGATGTAATGCCACGGCCTGTAGCGGCGATGCATGCGCCTCAGCACCGCATCCGAGCCCGACTGCAGAGGCAGATGCGCGTGCCTTGCCAGCCTGCCCGTTCGCGCCCCGCGCGGCGAAACGTCCGTACCGGCAAACTCCGCCATCAGCGCAATCAACTCCGCATCCCAATCCATGGGTTCAATTGAGCTGAGCCTCAGCTGCGGCAGTCCACTGCGCTCCAGAATCCGTCGCGCAAGTGCCGCCAATGTGCGAGGCGCATCACCTGCTTTCGGCAGATCGTGTCCCCAGCGGCCAAGATTAATGCCGGAAAGCACCAGCTCGATCCCACCCGCATCAACAAATCCGCTTACCTGCCGCATGATCGCTTCCGCAGAAAGGCTTCTCGATCCGCCTCGCGTCTGTGGAATCACGCAGAACGTGCAGCGATTGCCGCAGCCCTCCTGAATCTTCAGGTTCGGACGCGTCTGCGTTCCCGGAACCAGTTGCGGCTCTTCAATAAACGAATGCGCAAAATCATCATCTGCCCAAATCGGCGCGGCGCCTTCGGCAAACGCAGCCGGCGGCCGCAATGTAACCAGTTCACTCGCCGCAGCCAAACCCGGCCTCGGTGCTGCAGTCGCTCCAGCCAGATCGAGCACAATCTCCGGAGCCAGAGCCTTATGGCTGTTGCCCACAACAGCGGCAACCCCCGCCATCGCAGCCAGCTCTTCCGGAGCGCGCTGCGCATAGCAACCCGTCACCACAATTCGCGCATTTGGATTTCGCCTGTGAGTGCGGCGAATGAACGCTCGCGCGGCACGGTCCGCCTCTGCGGTCACGCTGCACGTATTCACCACCACAACATCCGCTGCTGCGGCATCGCCGTCTCCCAGCCCCGCAGCGCGCAGGTGGCTGCTTACCGCCTCGCCATCGGCGCGCGCCGCTCGGCATCCGAAATGTTCAACGTGAAACTCCGCCACATATCCAGTGTATTGCCCTGCCGGATCTGCCGCATCAACATCGGCATCCTGCGGCTAACCGCTCTGCCCGATATACTAAAGATTAACCACCTTCATCTCTGACTACGGTCCGCGGTCACCATGTCATCATCCGCTGCAGCTAATCCCTCTCCCCTCGCATCGCCGGAATCGCAGGTCCCCATCCGGCAAATTCTCAGCTTCGTCTATTTCACGTTTAACTGTTACTTATCCATAGGTTTACCTCTTGCAGTCCTGCCTGAATACGTCCACCTCCGCATGGGGTATAGTGCGGTTCTGGCCGGGCTCGTCATCAGCATTCAGTACATTTCCACGCTGGCCAGCCGGCCCTTTGCCGGACGAATCTCCGACCGCATCGGCGCCAAGGTTTCGGTTCTTTGGGGTATGACGGCCTGTACGGCGAGCGGAGTCATGCTCATTCTCGCGTCTCTGTTGCAGGGCTCTCACCGGCTCAGCTTTGCAGCGCTCATTGTCAGCCGGCTCGTCCTCGGCGTTGGAGAAAGTCTCGGCTCTACCGGAGCAACTCTCTGGGGTATTACCGCAACCGGGCAGGAGAGTACGGCGAAAGTAATTTCCTATAACGGCATCAGCACCTACGGCGCAATGGCCATCGGCGCACCGCTCGGTGTCGTTCTCGATAACATGTGGGGCCTTTCCGCGCTTGGCCTGTTTACCGCCGTCATTGGAGCCATTAGTCTCGTAATCGCATTCCGCAAGCCGCCGGTGCCCGTCGTTCACGGCAAACACCTGCCGTTCATTCACGTGCTGGGGCGCGTGTTCCCTCACGGTATGGGCCTGGCGCTAGGCGGAATCTGCTACAGCGTTCTCGCCACCTTCATCACTCTCTTCTACGCCAGCCGTCATTGGAACGGCGCGGTGTTCTGCCTCACCGCATTCGGAATAGCCTTTATCGCTGCCCGCTTGCTCTTCATACAAACCATCAACCGCTTCGGCGGCTACCCCGTCAGCATCGTCTGTCTTTCTGTCGAGTCGGTCGGGCTCCTGCTTCTCTGGCAGGCGCATTCACCTGCAGTCGCACTCACCGGAGCAGCCCTCGGTGGCTTCGGATTTTCACTCGTCTTTCCTGCCATCGGAGTTGAGGCGGTCAAGCGCGTGCCTGAAAACAATCGCGGCACTGCACTAGGTGTCTACACAGCGTTTGCCGATGTTTCATTCTTCCTCACCGGTCCGGCTGCGGGTGCTGTCATCGGCGCATTCGGCTACGCCGGCGTATTTCTGTTCGCGCTTATCTGCGTCCTCACGGCGCTCGGCATCGTCATCACGCTCCGCCAGATAAGACTCCGCACGCAGCCCACCAACTGATTCACGTTGCGCCATCGGCGCAATGGAATTTAGCCCCGCGCTTCAGCCTGGGGAACAAGACATATCCAATCAATAGAGCCCCGTAGGGGCAATGCCAGACGACTATTCAGACCGCAACGCAATCGTCGGATCCACCGCCGCCGCTCGCCGCGAAGGCAGATAGCACGCCAGCGTGGCAATGCACACAACGCATATTGATGTAAGCACGTACGTCGACGGATCCATCGTGCTCACGTTGAACAGCAGCGACGACATCAGGCGCACGGCCAGGAATGCGGACACGAGCCCCGTCACAATTCCAATGCCGGTCAGCAGCAATCCCTGGCGCAGGAACATCGCGGTCAGGCTCTGCTGTTGCGCTCCAAGCGCCATGCGGATGCCGATCTCCCGCGTGCGTTGCGAGACCGAATACGCAATCACTCCATAGATGCCGACAATCCCCAGCAGCAAGGCCATGCCGCCGGCCACGCTCAGCAATACCAGCGTGAATGAAGTGCGCGCCATCGATTGTGTGTACAGTTCGCCGAGTGTGGTGGGGTTCGCAAGCGGCAAATCGGAATCTACTGACCATACCTTCTGTTCAATCTCTTTCAGGAAAGCAGCAGAACCCGCGCGCGGAGATCGCACAACGAACGCTACGTTTCTGCGCACAGTTTCCGGTTGACCCTCAAAGCGATCCTGAATGACAGGCCAGTAAACAGTCGGAGGCGCTGTGGTGTCGACGCCATCGTCATGCACATCCCTCACAACGCCGATAATCTCTCGCCAATCGTCCGTCGTTCCCACGCGAATCTTTTTGCCGACGGCTACAGCCGGATCATGCCACAGCTCTTTTGCCAGATTCTCTGAAACAATCGCCACCGGCCGCTTGCCATACGTCTCAGGCCACGTGAGGTCGCGTCCGGCAATCAGGTTCGTTCCCATCGTCGCCAGATATCCCGGTGCAACGAACTTGAAGCGCCGAATCGGCGGAAGCTCCCCCGGCTTGTAGATGTGATCCTGCGCAAAGATCGGATCGTTCTGATTCATTCCATCCATAGGAACTACTGATCCAAAGCTCACAGACTTCACGCCAGGAATCGCGGCGATCCTGTTCTGAATCTCCTGTTCGAGTCGAACCACACCTTCACGCTGCGTGTCAGGTATCCGCGTCGCAGGAATAAAAAGATGAAAGACCTCAACAGCGTTAGGATCTGCGAATCCCGGCGGTACATGCATCAGCGCGCGGAAGGTGCGGATCATCAGCCCCGAACAAATCAACAGGACAAAGGCAAGGGCCACCTGAACCACCACCAGTGCCTTGCGCGCCTTGTGGCGCTCGCGGCTTTGGCTCATGCCGCGGCCTCCTTCGCGCAGCCTGTGATGCACACTGGCGCCCGCGCTCTTCACCGCAGGTATCAGTCCAATCACAACGCTGACAAAAAGCGCCACTCCCAGCGTGAACAGCAGCACCGGGCCATCGATGTGAATCTCGCTCAGGCGCGGCAGGCCCACAGGCTTTGCCGCAATCAGCAGCCGCAATGCCCCGAATGCCATAGCCAGCCCAATCAGCGCTCCAGTGAATCCAAGAAACAGGCTTTCAAACAGCAGTCCCCCGATAATCCGTCCTCGTCCCGCGCCCAGCGCAGAACGAATCGCCAGCTCCTGCCTGCGTCCTTCCACGCGAACCAGCAGAAGATTCGCTACATTCGCGCACGCCACCAGCAGCACAATCGCAATCGATCCCATCAGCACCCAAAGCACATTGCCGATGTCGCCAATCACGTCCTGCTTCAGCATGCGCGGCGTGGGATTCATCTTCACCTTTTCAAACATGCTGAGAGGAAATCCATCCGGAGCAGGGAAGCTTCGCATCGCAATAGGAACCAGCCGGGCCATATCCGCTCTTACCTGATCCAGCGTCACGCCCGGCTTCATCCGCGCTATTCCCGGATAGCTGAAATTCCCCAGCTTGGTATTGCTGCGATCCCATTGCATCGGCAGATAAAGCGCCGCGTCCTGTCGGTCAAGAAAATGAAAATCCCTCGGAAGCACGCCGATAATCTCGCGCGCCTGTCCATCCACCGTGATCTGGCGTCCAATCACAGAATCGCTTCCGCCAAACTTCTCGCGCCAATAGGCATACGAAATCACAGCAGTCCGCGGAGAGCTATGGCTGTCATCGTAGCGAGTAAACAAGCGCCCCAGCACCGGCTTCACGCCAAGCAGCGGCAGCGTGCCATCCGTCACGTCAAGGCCCCGCACCCGCTCCGGCTCGCCCGATCCCGTAATGCTCAGCGAGTCGCCCTGGTACACGCCGATATCTTCAAAAACAGTATTCTGCTCCCTCTCAATGAAGTAGAGAAACGGCGCCATCGGCATGTTTTCAATCTCAATGCCGGGAATGTGATACCACACTCCAACCAGCCTGTCCGCTTGCGGATAGCTCAAGGGCTTCAGCAGCACGCCTTCCACTACGCTGAAGACCGCCGTATTCGCGCCAATGCCAATGGCCAGCGTAATTAGCGTCACCGCCGTAAACAGCGGCGTCTTTGCCAGTCTCCTCAGCAATTGCCTGAACAGATCCAACATCTTTGCCATTCGCCGGCCTCCCTCGCGCAACGTGCACTACGCAGCCCCGTAAAGCAGCACACTAGCTTCTACGCACGCAGCCGCAGACCGGTTCAACAATTGCCAAAAATAATCCTCAAGCCCCGCCGCCGCCCACCGACCCAATTCGCAAGTAGCCAGCCTCACTCGCTTCCTGTGCCGGGCTTTGCAGCATTCGCCGTCCGCATCACGTCAAACAAATCTCCAACCTTCTCATCCAGCATGTTGAGCTTCTTCGCCAGCCCCTGAATCTCCGATGCCGCGCGCCGGTTTACTTCAAAGTCCAACTCACCGCGCAACCGGTCCTTGGTGTCCTGGCGATTCTGGCTCATCATAATCACCGGCGCCTGCAGAGCAGCCAGCATTGAAAGAAACAGATTCAGCAAAATAAACGGATACGGATCCCACGCCTTCCCTCTGAGCCACATGTTCAACATCGTGTATCCAGTCAGAATCATCAAAAAGGTAATAATGAAAGTCCACGATCCGCCAAACCCCGCCACGCCGTCCGCAATCTTCTCCCCAAATGTCGCCTGCTTTTCGATAATCTCGTTCGGATTGCGCGTCGCCCGCAGCCGCACCAACTGCTGTGCCGCGTGGAACTGCCGTCCAAGCGTCGTCAGCAGATCCATGCCCGCCATGGGCTTTCGCTCCAGCAGCACCGCAATATCGTCGCGCGACACCTCCAGGCAAACACTCTCCTCCAGCGCGATCGCATTCGTCTGGTGAGGCGACTGCTCAAGCATCGACGCGAATCCGAAGAACTGCCCCTCCCCCGGCTCGTCCACCACCACTTCCTGGTGGTCTTCGTCCACCGTCGTCACCTGAACCTTGCCGGACACCATCACATACGCCTGCGCGCTCGGCTCGCCCGTCTTGTAAATGCGTTCGCGCGGCGCAAAAGTTCTTATGTCCACCTGGGCAGCCAGCACCGCTGTCTCGTCGTCGTCCAACAACGAAAATAGCGGAACGCTCTTCAATACATCCGGTTTACATGTCATGACGATCTCCCTCGCACAGTCAGGATATTTACTTAGTCGCAAAGATCAGCATCGGGGCGCGCGGCATCACACCTCGGGGAAGCCCGCCGCATAGCCCATCTGCCTTCCGATCCCACCGCCGGCCACACATCCGCCGCCAACACGCCGAAGGCACACTCCAGCCATTATGTATCTTGAATTAGCCGTCAACCAGTCCCTCAAGAAGAACTCGATGTCGGGTGACCCTGGTGCCTAACGGCGAGGCACCGGGGATTCAACACCCTCGTAAACTCGTCAACCTGTAAACTTGTAAACTGCTCCGACAGGGTGTCATCCAGAACGTAGCGGCTTGGGGCCCCGCGAACGTTAGTTCGTGGGGTGAGCGAAGTGAAGGATCTGCTCTGAAAATAGACTTATTCGAAAGGAGCTTCGTAACAGGGCACGAGTTCACTCGTGCCGAAAAGTGACCGGGCAATTGAGGGCCTTGGCCCCTGAGAGATATTCTCATAGCCTTGGCTGGCGCAAAGCGCCATGTACGACCGCCTCCATCCTTCCAAGCCTTCACCCAATCCCGTTCGGGTTACGTCCCCCCCGCTCTCTTCAAGGCAGGAGGTCTTTGAAAGGGCACGGCTTCAGCCGTGCCGAAAAGTTCAATCATTAAATTCAGGAGATCATCGCGGCAAAGCCGCGAACAAATCTGTGTCTCATGCATACATAATGCAATTCAACTCGCAGCCAACAGGCCAGCGAAGGACGAGCATTTCAGACGAAAGCCTAGACGGACTAAGTGTGTGCGAAGCCGACTTTTGGGGACCTAAAGCCGGTAATGTCTGGATTGCCGTTAATTCGCCCAGGATTTCGCTCTTACTGGGGATGCCACACTCGACATGGTTTACCGGGAAGGACGAAGTGAAGGGGTTTAATCTGTGCGCTGATCGACTTCAGCGAGAAGGTCAGTTCTGGCGTGTACGAGTTGTCGATCTTCGTACCGCCGTCACAATCAACCTGCGCATTAGCCACGTAGTCGAAGCCGATCGGCAGTGAGATGGTCCCGTCGTCATTCGCATGGAGAGCCTCATTTCCGATCGCTCCGAACAGCGGGTACTGACCGTTCCTGAAGAAAAGGTATGCGTCCGGTTCAGGTTTTCCATCGGACCAAGATACCGAAACCGGAACCTTAACGAGTCCCAGCCTCTGAAGCTGGATTGAATTCAATGCTAGGTGCCGCTCTGGAGTGATTTCAAGTGTTTCAGCTAGTTTCGGATCAGTGGCGTCGGGGTAGTAGCGCGTTAGGAATGGATGCTCGGTACTTGGCGGAGCATTCCACTGGACCGACAGGTTATATCGTCCTCCCTGCTCTGGGCTTAACTCGTACTCACCATCTTTATTTGTGAAGTCATAGGCGGCCTCTTCCCCTGAAACCGCACCGCCGCTTAGGACGGGAATGAGGTCCACCTTGATTGCATGGACAGGTAATCCTCGATCATCGACAACTCGCCCCTTGATGATGATGCGGTGAAGATCGTACTCTGCCTGTCTTTGTCTTTCCGCCATCTTGGAATGCCAGATTGTCACCGCTGCGGCAATGCTGTAGAGCCCAAGGCAGAGCGCGGCCAGACGCAATGTTCGCGTGCTTGCCAGCTTCTGGTCTGAATGTCCTGTTCGTCCTCGTACAACGCGCAACGCGGCTATGCAGAAAGCGAACATCAAGACCACTAGCCACAAGCGGGATGGAAGTAGTCTTAGGTGTTTGATGGAAGCGAGATAGGGATTCGCGTCAAGATAGGAATACGACTGAAAAAATCGGATGTCGTCCCATAGTGATCCCACGAACAGGGTGAGCAACAGAACAAATGAGGTAACAATGAAGCCTAACCACGCACGACGACGCCTGTATCGGCCAACGCCGAGCACGCCGAAGTCGAAGCGCGTTCCGACGAACCACCACCAAAGAAGAATGAGAGGGAAGGCGAGTAGATACGCAAAATACGAAGGCGCCGTCCGCCACAAATTCGCTAACGGCTGGACAACAATGATCGGTGGAGCGTTGATCAGCTTAAGGACGAAGTCCGCCCCCTCGCACCGCCAGTTAAGCTGCACTGCGTCGTAATAGTCGCAAGTCCATCCTGCAGGGCGGAGTGCCCAAGCCATAAGGGCTGCGGATGCCAAGCCAAATGCAACGGGCAGCCACACTCGGAATTTGATTTTGTGCACTCTACATTAGACACCGAATGAGCGAATACTGGACGTCGAAACTCCAGCAGAACGATTTCGCTACGCTCCTGAACAATCAATTGGTCTTGTTCCGGGAGAGTGGTCGGCCATAAGGAAGTTATATTCAGGTAAGCAGTACTAGGATAGGTCCCGACAAACGAGCGTTTCGAACTACATCGTCGCTGAATCTCCAGCTCGCCGTTCAAAGATACTCATTTTTCCCCAAACGCACGACGGCCACCCCGAAGGGTGGCCGTCGTGTCGTTCCTTGCCGTTCAGGCTGCGGTTTACCGCTCGCCCTTCCGCCAGTTGATCAGGTCGCCAAGTGTCGTGGTGCCGCTGGAGACGGGGTGTTTGTGCGTGTCCGCCTTGTAGTTCTCAACCTGTGCGCGGCTTGCTTCGTGTCCGCCCACTGCGCGCAGGCTCAGGCCCACCTTCTTCTCTTCCACGTTAATCTTGATGATCTTGAACTCGTGCTCAAGGCCGGTCTCAAGCTTTGTGGTGCCGTCATCGCCGGCTTCGGAGATGTGGCACAGGCCCTCGACGCCCTCGGCGATTTCAACAAATGCGCCGAACTGCGCCGTGCGCAGAACCTTGCCGTGCACCACGTCGCCCATCCGGTGCGTGGCAAAGAAGCTCTCCCACACGTCGGGCTGCAACTGCTTGATGCCCAGGCTCAGGCGGCGGTTCTGCGGCTCAACGCCCAGAACAACTGCCTTCACCTTCTCGCCCTTCTTCACAACTTCAGACGGATGCTTTACGCGCTTGGTCCAGCTCAGGTTTGAAACGTGAACCAGGCCGTCGATGCCGTCTTCGATCTCGATGAAGGCGCCGAAATCGGTGAGATTGCGAACCCGGCCTTCGACCACTGCTCCGGTCGGATACTTCTCTGTCAGGTTCTCCCACGGATTTTCCATCAACTGCTTCATGCCGAGCGAGATGCGGCGGTCTGCCGGATTCACGCTCAACACAACTGTCTCGACTTCGTCGCCGGGCTTCACCATCTTCGAGGGATGCTTCAGCCGCTTCGACCACGTCATCTCTGACAGGTGAACCAGGCCTTCAATGCCTTGCTCCAGCTCAACAAACGCGCCGTAGTCGGTCACCGAAAGGACGCGGCCCCTTACATGCGCGCCAACCGGGTAACGCTCTGAGGCATCGAGCCACGGATCGGGAGTCAACTGCTTGAAGCCGAGCGATACGCGCTGCTTGTCTTTGTCGAACTTCAGAACCTTTACCTGGATCTCGTCGCCCACATTCACCAGGTCGCGCGGGTGAGTCAGGCGTCCCCAGCTCATGTCGGTAATGTGGAGCAGGCCGTCGATTCCGCCCAGATCCACAAACGCACCGTAATCGGTCAGGTTCTTCACCGTGCCGGTAAGGATCGCGTCTTCGCCAAGATGCTCCAGAGTGGTCGAGCGCTTCGCGTTCTGCTCTTCTTCCAGAATCTCCTTGCGGCTCACCACAACGTTGCCGCGCTTCTTGTTCAGCTTGATGACACGAATTTCGATCTGCTGGCCAAGATAGCCGTCAAGGTTGCGGACCGGACGAATTTCGATCTGCGAGCCCGGAAGGAACGCCTTCAGGCCGATGTCGACGGTAAGTCCGCCCTTGACGCGGCTCACAACCGTGCCCATCATCGGCGTCTTGTCGTTGGCGGCCTTTTCAATTGTGTCCCAGACGCGCAAACGCTGCGCGCGCTCGTAGCTCACCAGGTATCCACCCTCGGGCTCCTCGCGCTCGATCACCACGTCGATTACGTCGCCGGGATTGAACTTCACCGCGCCGGTGTGGTCGGTCACCTGTTCGAGCGGAACCAGTCCCTCGGACTTCAGGCCCACATCGATTACCAGGTGCTTCTCGGTCTGCTTGAGCACCGTGCCGGCGACAACCTTGTCTCCGTACGCCTCAACGGCGGCCGCTTCGGCGGCCTGCTCGCGCTCAAAGGCTTCGAGTGCGGCAGAGAAGTCGTCCATCGACTCTGGTGCGTGAATGTCATGTGCTGTCTGGGCAGGCTCGGCTGACCCCTCGGCCTGCGCCTCTGGCGCAGTTGCTTCCGCGGGTGCGGCCTCCCCACTTACGGCCACCGGAGACTCGGTCTCGGAAGGCTCGGTTAAGGCATCGGCGTCCAGCGCGGGTGATTGGGCTACTTCGGCTTTTTCAGGGTTGGACGTGGATTCGAACGACGGCTGCTCAAGCTCCGTCGCAGGCTCTAGGGTTGGGGTTTCCAATTCGGTGTTCAGGGTTATGCTCTCGGTTTCGGGATTGAGGACGTTTGACATTGCTTGGAGCTCCGGAATTCCTTGCTGCCGCAGTCAACCTTGCTGACCGGGGTGGCTTCCTCGCCGCGAGTGCCGCAACGGGAGATGCCTTGAGGCCGTATCCTTGCCACCGCGACATGAGACGAAACCGGAAGCACTTTCCAGGGAGCCGTAAGACCCACATTGCTATGGGTCAATAAACCGGAATTTCTCCTCGGATCATACCCGGTAGCCTACGGCTTGCTGGGGGGCGGCCGCAACTCACTGCTGGAATCCGCGCAGGAAGCTACGCTCATGAGTGTACCAACCTGGCTAACATAGGTCAATCCAACTGCAACCGATTTTGGGCATTCCTTCACAGTCCCATGTACCAGAATCTGGGCCTGATAGCTATGCATTTAACCATAGTCGAAAGAGGCAAGTCGAAAGAGGCAAGCGTGCCCGCCGGCACACATACTCGCGCGCGGGACCCTGCTATGTGGAGCGTCGTAGCTTCCACAAGAGCAGTCGAGCGAAATATTCAGGGAACGACGCGCCATAACGTTCACTCCATACTCGCTCTATACTGTCCCTCAATACTGTTCTTGATCGGTTCGCCTCGTATGGATCATCTCTGGAGCCCATGGCGCTTCACCTACGTCACCACGGCGGACAACGCCGCGCGTCCCGGCGTGCCTGAAAAACTCTCCGCCTGGCCGGGTGATCTGGGCTGCGTATTCTGCAACCTCATCGCTTCAATTGACTACGCCATCGCCAATGGAATGAGCGCCGAAGCCGCCGAAGCTGCAGGCGGCCTCGTTCTGCGCGGAAAGCATTGCTTCCTCTGCATGAACGCGTTTCCATATACCTCCGGCCATGTGATGGTGATGCCGTATGCGCACCTCGACCGGCTGGCCAAGCTGCCCACTGAAGCCGCGCACGAGCTGATCGACCTTGCCCAGCGCACTGAGCGCGTGCTGAATCACGTGTACTCGCCGCATGGATTCAACTTCGGATTGAACGTTGGCCAGGCCGCCGGCGCAGGAGTTGCCCAGCACCTGCACCTGCACGCCATGCCGCGCTGGGCAGGCGACACCAATTTCATGACCACGGTAGCCGAAACCCGCGTACTTCCTGAAGATCTGGAGTCTACCTGGCGTCGCCTCCGCGAAGCGCTTAAGGTCGTTAAATAAATTTCTGCGCTGTCTCCGGCGGAACCGTATGATTTGTTCACCGCCCAGAGCGGTTGCGAGGACGACAATGAAAACTCTCCTTTTTGTAGGTGCAGCATTATTTGTGGGGCTTGGCGCCGCATCGGCGCACGCGGCCGACATCACCGGCAAGTGGACCGCCGAAATGCAGATGCCCGGCGGCGGCGACAGCATGCAGATGGCCTTTACCTTCGCTCAGGACGGCTCGACGGTTACCGGCACCGTCCTGGGCCCGCAAGGCGACACAATGCCCATCAGCGACGGAAAAATCGACGGAAATAATCTGTCGTTCAAAGTAGAAGTCAACGGAATGACCATCGCTCACCTGGGCATTATTAGTGAGTCCGGGGACGAAATAAAGCTAACCACCAAGTCGGATTCGGGAGATTTTCCGGCGATGGAGATGACGCTGAAGCGCGTGAAGCCTGAGGCTGTGCCCGCTACGATCACCGCACCTGCTGCGCGGTCTCAAATGCAGTTGGGTTTGTAGCCGCGCGTTCGGTCTTCCAACTCAATCAACGTTTTCATTTTCGTCGGCCTCAGCTTCTGCTGCCAGTGCGAGGCCGGGCTCATCGACTGCCGCGGCGTCGAGCAGGTTTTGGGGTAACGATTTGCTGCTTCGAAGGCCGAGTTGCTTCAGCATCTCTACCTGGCGGACAAGATTGCCGCGGCCTTCGCTCAGTTTTTTCATTGCGGCCGTATAGCTCAAGTCGGCGGTGCGAATGCCTTTGCCCACTGCCTCAAGATCGCTTACGAATCCGACGAACTTGTCATAAAGTTCAGCCCCGCGATTCATTACTTCCTGCACGTTGCGCGCCTGCAATTCCTGCTGCCACAGCACATTCACAATCCTGATGATGTAGAGCAGGGTAGTGGGGCCAACCAGAAGGACATTTTGCTTGTACGCATCGGCCCAGAGCATAGGGTCGTTCTGCAGCGCGATGAGGAATGCCGGCTCGATTGGAACGAACAGGACAACAAAGTCCGGCGTTTCGAGACCGGGAAGGCGATGGTATTCGGCTTTGGACAGACCGGATACATGGGCGCGCACGCTGGCCAGATGCGACTTCAGCGCTGCGGCACGTGCTGCGTCGTTCTCGGCGCTCACATATTCTGTATATGCCGTGAGCGAGACTTTCGAATCGATGATGAGATTGCGGCCCCCGGGGAGATAGACGATCACGTCTGTGCGCGCTGTGCGTCTCTTGGTTCCGTCTTCACTTTCGAGGCCGGTAAAGCTCTGCTGGAAGCTAAACCCCTGCCCCTCGCGCAGGCCGGACTTCTCAAGCAGGTCGCGCAGGATGAACTCGCCCCAATCGCCCTGCGTTTTGGATGAACCCCGCAGCGCCGTGGTCAAATTGCGCGCCTCTTCGGTAAGCTGTTGATTCAGGTTTCCAAGACTGCCGATGAGACCTTCGAGTTTTGCGACGCCTGTCTTGGAATCGCTCTGTGCTTGTTCCACTTTGTCGCGAAATTCCTTGATCTGCGTCTTGAGAGGATCGAGTAGTGTTCCGAGCTGAGTCTGACTGGCTTCAGAGAATGTCTTCGATTTAGTCTCGAGGATTTCAGTGGCGAGTGTCTGGAATTGGTCTGAGAGAGCCTTCTTCGCGGTTTCGAGCAGCGCAATCTTCTCAGCCAGATTCTGGCGCTCGTTGCGTAACTCGGCTTCAAGTTCCTTGATGCGCGCGCCTTGAGCGATCTCGGATGCGGCCTTTGTTTGCAGGTCGTCGCGCGTCTTCGCCAGTGCCTTTTCGCGTTCCTCGGCCAGCGCCTGAAAACCGGCACGCGATGACGATTCAGCCTGACTTTGTACAAGTTCCGCTTTTGCGGCATCCAGATTGCGGCCGAATTCTGCAATGCGCAGTTCAAGTTGTGCATTCTCAGTGTGCGCAGACGAGCCGCGCAGCCAGAATCCGACCAGAATTCCGGCAATTGCGGCAGCTGCAGCGGCGATCAAAGGCAACATCACTTCTCCCATGGTCTCTTCGCCGAATATACGCCTTTCTGCTGTTAATTTCCCGGTAAAATTCACGGTCGATTCACCGGTGCCATGCCGCGCTCTGAAGTGTTGCTCATGGGCAGATTGGCGAATCAGATTGCCATGGCTACTTCTTGTTTTTCCACGCCTTTACACACCCCCAGCCGCCCATTAGACTTGAAGTTTCGGGGCCATGCGCTTTTATTCATAGGCAATGGTTGAATTTGCCTGCTCAGACCGTTATTGTAGGCAGGCAGAATGGGAGCGATTTTTTAGCCCCGGATCGTTTCTGAGTTAAGAAAGACAAGAGGAGAAATATAGCATGGCCGTTGAAGAGAAGGTAAAACAGATCATTGTCGAGCAGTTGCAGGTGGATGAAGCCGAAGTTACCCCGGGCGCGAGCTTCCAGGAAGACTTGGGTGCAGACTCGCTGGACGTGGTCGAACTGGTGATGCAGTTCGAAGAGGCGTTCGATCTCGAAATTCCCGACGAAGACGCCGAGAAGATCAAGACCGTGAAGGACGCCATCGACTACATCGAGAAGAACGCGAAAGGCGGCAAATAGCTCTTGGCGCGCAGAGTAGTCATCACCGGCATGGGGCTGGTGTGCGGGGTTGGAAATACTGCTCCTGAAGTTTGGAAGCAATTGTTGGCAGGCGTCAGCGGCATGGGGCCGATTCAAGGCTTCGATACCACTGGTTATTCTGTAACCTTTGCTGCTGAGGTCAAGAACTTTGACCCGATGAATTTTGTGGAAAAGAAAGAAGCGCGCAAGATGGGGCGCTTCATCCACTTCGCCTTCGCGGCAACCCATGAAGCACTTACCCAGTCGGGTCTCCAGATCACTGAGGAGAACGGCGAGCGGGTTGGCGTGCTAATCGGGTCCGGCATCGGCGGATTCGAAATCATCGAGCGCGAGCACTCGAACCTGCTGCAGGGCGGGCCACGCAAAATATCGCCGTTCTTTATTCCAGCCGCAATCGTCAACATGGCCGCAGGCCAGTTGAGTATCCGTTACGGCGCCAAGGGCCCCATCTCCGCCACGGCAACAGCGTGTGCCACATCGGCTAATTCCATCGGCGACTCAGTGCGGATGATCATGCACGGCGACGCAGAAGTGATGATCGCCGGCGGATCGGAAGCGGCGGTAACTCCGCTTTCTGTTGGCGGGTTTGCGTCCATGCGCGCTCTTTCCACGCGCAACGATGAGCCTACCAAGGCAAGCCGTCCCTTCGACAAGGACCGCGACGGTTTCGTCATCGGCGAAGGCGCGGGCGTTCTAATTCTCGAAGAGCTTGAGTTCGCCAAGGCGCGCGGTGCAAAGATCTTGGCCGAGGTCATCGGTTACGGCATGAGCGCCGATGCGTATCACATGACCGGCATCGCCCCTGAAGGGCAGGGAGCGCAACGCAGCATGCGCGCTGCGCTTAAGGACGCGGGCATCAAACCCGAAGAGGTTGGCTACATCAACGCTCACGCAACGTCGACTCCGGCGGGCGACGGCAATGAGTCGCGAGCAATCGAACTGGTGTTTGGCGAGCACGCCACCAGCCACAAGCTCAAGATCTCCGGGACCAAATCAATGACCGGCCATCTGCTTGGCGGCGCAGGCGGACTTGAAGCGGGCATTACGGTGCTGGCTTTGCAGCATCAGATCCTGCCGCCGACCATCAACCTCGATCGCGCCGATCCGGAGTGCACGCTGGACTACGTTCCGAACAAGGCAATTCCGCACAGCTTCGATATTGGGCTCTCGAACTCGTTTGGCTTTGGCGGCATCAACGCAACGCTAATCATGCGGCGTTGGATGGAGTAAGAGGCAGCTACAAGCTTTCAGCCTTCAGCTTTTAGCTAAAGACAAGTGCAAAGCAGACCGGCGCGCTGATCGATTCAGAACGCCGGTTTTATTTTGCTCTTCAGAAAGTAGACATCCAGCCGCCATCCACGTAGATCACCTGGCCGGTGATGAAGTCGGAGGCGGGCGAAGCCAGAAAAACGACCGGCCAGGCAATTTCATCGGGCAAAGCCCAGCGGCCGAGCGGACAGCGCTTCTTAACCCACGCATCGAATTCGGCGTCGGCCATCAGCGGTTCATTCATTTCCGTGGCGACATAGCCAGGAGCGATAGCGTTGACGAGGATGCCGTGCGGAGCCCAGTCAACCGCCAGCGCCTTAGTCAGTTGGCCTACCGCGCCTTTTGACGCAGTGTAAGCCGAGACGCCACGGCGGGCCGCAGCCGTCATAAGCGATGCGATGTTGATGATTTTCCCCTTGCGCCCGCGCGTAATCAGGCCTCGCGCAAAACAGCGGCTCAGCTCGAAGACCGCGGTTGCGTTCACGGCAAGCACGTCGTTCCAATCGGAGAGTGGTAGCTCCGTAGCCAGGCCCCGCCGCTGGATACCTGCCGCATTCACAAGGATGTCTGGCTGTCCAAATTGGGCCACGCACTCCTGGAACCAGGGGTCGATTGAGTCGATCTCTCTGAGGTCACAGACGGAGTAGGCAGCGTCGATTTGCGCTGCTTTAAGTTCGATCCGTGCGTGTTCAAGCGATTCGGCCGATCGCGCAACAAGAATGATGCGTGCGCCGCTTTCACCCAGCGCACGGGCAGTGCTGAATCCAATGCCGCGGCTACCGCCCGTGACAACGGCAAGCTTTCCCGTTACTGAAAACCGGCTCATTCCAGTGTCAGCTTACTACGGCTTCATCGCCCCTGGTCGCAGTGCTTGGAGTTACATGCTGATCGCCGCGACTGCAGCTCCGAAGAGGATTGAGACCGCCCACCAACCGAACACTGCAATGTATCCGTTTTTGCGCTTGGTTTTGGCCACAATGGCAAGGCCGATTGACGTGAGGATCAGACTCCAGATGACCGTCAGGTCAAGCCCCGTGGCCAGCGTGTAGATAAACCTGTTGGTATCCACGGGAGGGAGATAGTAGCCGAGATTGGTGCCGGCGGGGTTAGCCGGCATAAAGCTCTCCGGCGCAACTCCGACATATAAACCCACCAATCCCAGCAAGAGCTTGATCAACCCGGGCAATCCTCCGTACCAGATCACCGCGAGAACGCTGCTGTACTGAGCCCGACCGCCAAAGACGAAATTGATGGTGCCCAGCAGGATTCCAGCTCCGATAAGATCCATGAGCAGGACTCCAACCGGGGCTGCGGCCCATATCCACTTCTGGGCTATGGCAGAAATTTCCATCTGACGTTGCAACTGGTCTGGCGGAAGGTTACTGAGCCGTTCGGCTTGAGCGGGAGCCATGCGAAGTGCATTATCGCGGACGGTTTCCCAGGTCACATTTGTGGACACCGCGAACCAAAGTGCGGTGCCAACCACGACGAACAAAATGAAAGGCAGCCACCAGCTCCTATTTTCATTCCGGATATCTTCAAAGGTCTTTGTCGGAGTCATGAAGATGTTTGCGATACGCTGCCACTGCGAGAGCCCTGCGGCCGGCTCAGTTGCGGGCTGGGTTCCGATATTCGACATGATTACGCCTTTCAAAAATACGACGTGCAGGCTTTGCCCGCGATTTTACCCTGTCGACGGGAAAAGACATAATCATTATTCACGTAATGGAGTGGATCTACAGCTTCGAAACGGAAGCGGGAGCGAGGCTCGCGGAGTCAGCGGCTCTGAGGAATGAAAGCGCCGGCCGCGATGGAACTGGGCAATGAGCTTCCGCGGCGATGTGCCGGTGAAGGCTCTCTGTGCGGGCTTGAAGCCTCGCGTAGCTCAGGCTGCTCAAGCTTGCGCGGTTGCTTTGGGGCTGTATAAGTCTTGTACACGGTGATGTGGAAGCAGGCCTGCGCAAATTCCTCTTCCACGTCGATCTTGCCTGCGCTCTGGAGCGCAAACAGGTGACGGCGCATCCAGGTCAATTCCGCATGCGTCATTCCGTGTTTGCCAATGTCGATGGTTGCGCCTGTCAGATGCGGACTTACGATGTCGCCCTGAGCGGCCGCTGCGTTGCCGTTGGTGCGCATCAGGTGCTTCTGGTATTCAACCGTGCGCACGGCGGAGTTCACCTGAAATGGCCGATGGAATGCCGCCGCGTGAGCTTTTGCAAGATCGGTGAGGAAGCGGGCAGTCCACGGGCGGCAGTAGCGGTGAGTCTCCGTGAGGTTCGGATTGACCGTCAGGTTCTTTGAAGTGGGGAGAGACACGAGGAGTCTATGTGAGATGCGGCTGGAGAGGTCACGCTCGTCAAGGATGCGCTCCAGGCCCTCCGCTTCGAGGGTCCTGTTCTGGCGTTCAAGAGATGCGAGCGATCCGCGCAGCGAAATCCGAGTGCCGGCGCTCGGCAACTCAAGCGTAGCCATGGTCGCTTCGTCGGGATCTTCGGGGCCATCGTTGGCGGCATCGTCGTCCTCGGCGCTCGAGGCCGCGATTGTGACCGGCGCGGAAGAAGAAATGTATGCGCGGCCTGCTTGCGAATCAGCTTCATTGGCTATCTGCGGATTTTGATCCCGCTGCAACGCGGTATGCGGCTCAACGGCTGGGGTAGTGTCAGCGGTGGGCTTTGCGACGCTGCCCTTGTCTGCGGCTTCATTCAGAACCGCTTCACGCCCCGCCTTGTATCCGGCTCGATAACCGATTGCATAGGCCGTAACGTCGGCCGTTGAGCCAGGAGTGAGAGAAGGGGTTGGATTTACCGAAGGCACAGAAGATTCAGGAGTAGCGCTCACGGTCTTGGGAGCAAGCACAGCCTTCTTCGCTTTGGTGTGGGACGCTTTGCGAGTGCGTGCGCTTGCCCGCTTCGTAGTGCGGTGTGTCGTCTTCTTGCGGGTACTGCGCGGGCTTGCCTTGCTTGTTTTCTGAGTGCTCGTATGAGACGCGGTATGAGTGCTGGACGAGGTCTTCCTGTGCGCCGACTTGGACGCTGCTGCATAAGCAGTTGCTGATGCAACAAACACCGCCAAAAGCAAAAAGGCGACAGATATCGCGCGGCGCATGCGGGAGTTTGCGGACAATCGAGAGCTTCTCCAGTGTATCCCGGTGCGGCCTAACGTTCGAGTAACCGTGTGGATACGGGTTTGTCTGATAATTAGATGATTCTTTTACCGATTCGTTTACAGAGCAACTAATAAGCAAGATGTAAGTGGTTGTTTCAGAGCCTCTTGCAGTAAGTAGATTTTTTGCCCGGCTAAGCTTTTGCCTGCTCCAGCATGTAACGCACCGCAGCTTCAAGTTCGGCCTGCGAGACATCTTCCACCACGCCCGCATCACCAATGCCCACCGGCAATACAAAGCGCCGCACGCCACCGATGTTCTTTTTGTCGGCTCCGGTTGCAGCAACCACTTTTGCAGGCCGCAGCTTGAGAGCCGGGAAAGGACCGTACAGGTGAATGAGTCTTTCGAGCCGTTCATGCTGCGCAGAGCTGATGGTGCGGCGCACCCGCGCAATGTAAAGTGCCGCGATCATGCCCCAGGCCACCGCTTCGCCGTGCAGCAGCAGTTTGTACGCAGTCGCCTGTTCGATTGCGTGACCCACGGTATGGCCGAGGTTCAGGATCATGCGCAGGCCCGATTCGCGCTCATCGCGGCTGACAACGTCGGCCTTCATGCGGATGGATGCGGCAATCACTTTCTCGAGGGCGCGGGCGTCGCGGCCGATAATGGCTGATGCGTTTTGCTCCATGTACCGGACAAGCGCGCGGTCGCGGATGATGCCTGCCTTCACACTTTCCATAAGCCCGGCTTTCAACTCGCGAACGGGCAGTGTGCCAAGTACGGAGATGTCGGCAAACACTGCGCGGGGCTGATGGAAACTTCCAACGAGATTCTTGCCTTCCGGCAGGTTGACGCCGGTTTTGCCTCCGACGGAGGAATCGACTTGCGCGAGGAAGGTAGTGGGTACCTGAACGTAGGCAATTCCACGCATGAAGATTGCCGCCAGAAAGCCGCCAACGTCGCCCACAATGCCGCCGCCAAAGGCGATGAGCAGGCTACCACGGTCGCCGCCCGCCCGGATCATTTCGCGCAGGAGCCGATCCAAACTGGCAATGGTTTTATGCTTTTCGCCGGGTGGCAAAAATAGCACAATAGGCGGCTCGGAAAACGAAGCGGAGAAGATCTGTCCCCAGAGCGCCCAGATAGGCTCCGATGTGAGCACAAAGACGCGGCGCGGCAGGCGGCCGACGGCGCGCTGGATGCGGGGCGCAAGCGACTGAAGCAGTCCGCCGCCCGCGAAAACGTCATATTTTGCAGTTGCTGTATCGACCCGTATGGTTTGCACGTTGCTTTAATCGTAAAGCACGCGGGCCGCATGAAGATGAGCAATCCGGGTTGGACCAGTTCCTACAAGAACCACATCAGCGGAATTAGTCCGGCGACCGCCAGGCCGACGAGAAAAAGCAATCCCTGCAGGCCGGTTTTGCGGTCGGCAAACGAGTATGCGTAGATACCCTTGACAGCATTGTTGCTCGCAGCAGAGATCAGTATCGCGCCGGCCGCTACTTTGATCGGCGTGAGTGTGCCCGCGGCTTGCGTTAGTCCCATGATGAAGGGGTCAACGTCGCTCACGCCCATGATGGCGGCAAGCGTGTCCACACCGCCTTTGCCGAGATACGTAACCGCCAGTTGCGTGATGATGAGCATGGCCAGGAAAAGCCCGGCAAACATGAACGCAGTCAACAACTCCAGCGGATTCTTTGGTTCGAACTCACGGTGAACCTCGCCGTCGGCTCCGTCGGCGCGTCTTGACCATAGCCAGCCAATACCAAGAGCCACAACCGCAAGGATCAGAAACGGCGCAAGCAGCACCGACATCAGCCCGCGATTGAAGAGCGCGAGCAACGCTGCCAGCCGCAGGTACATCACTCCAGATGCGATCAGCATCCCGCCCGCAAAGAGGTGCGGGTGATTTTCGTGCGCTGCGCGCTTGGCCAGCACGACCGTCGTCACCGTGGAAGAATATGCGCCTCCCAGCACCGCGGCCAGCACAATGCCGCCCTGCCCCTTGGTCACCTTCTGCAGCACATAGCTCCCATACGAGATGGTGCTTATGGCAACGACAACCAGCCAAGTCTTGAAGGGATTGATGTGAAACTGTCCAAACTCCTGATTCGGCAGCGTCGGCAAAATGACTCCGCTTAACAGCAGGAACTTGGCAAAAGTAAGAATCTCACCGGGAGCGATGGAATGAGCGAGCTTCTCGAGAGCCACCTTCAGGTCAAGCAGCAGCAGGCTGGCAACGGCCAGTGCCGTGGCGATCCAGAAGTGATCGTTGCAGACGAGCGCTCCGACCAGAAACGTGGCCAGTCCCGACATCTCCGTGGTAACGCCCGCCGGCCTGTCTGCTGAGAGTTTGTGCCAGTAGGAGAGCAGCAGAAATGCAGCAACAACCGCGAAGCCGGCGATAAGTGGCGTGAGCTGCGTTCCTGAGAGTAATGCAAGTGAGAAGCCAATGAGTCCGATGAGCGGAAATGTCCGGACTCCGCCGAACGCGTATCCATTAGTGGATTTATGTTCTTCGCGTTCCAGGCCAATGAGAAATGACAGAAAGATCACCAGTACGATCTTGAGCGCATCGGTTGGCACCAGGTGGAAGAGCTGCATTGCTGTCTGGCCTCCGCAAGAACTTTCGCAGCGCGGGGACTGCACGCCGGTTGCTGAGGTACATATCGGGCTTTTACCCGTTCATCCGCGTATTGCCGAGCAACCTGCTAGTCAGCTTACACTCTGCGGCAGTTGCGCGCGGCCGATTCTTTACCAGCTATGCAGCCATTGCTCGTCGTGGCCGATCCTGACCGGCGTGCGAAACAGTTCGCTGAGCCGCGCCTCGGTCAGCAGGTGCCGGCGATGTCCGTCGCCCACGATGCGGCCATCGCGCATCAGGATGATGCGCTCAATCTCGGGCAGAATGTCACCGAGATGATGCGTGACCAGAACCAGGCCGGTGCCTTCACTGGCAAGCCGACGCAGGGTTTCGCGCAGCTCGCGCTGTGCGGCAAGATCGAGAGCGTTCGAGGGCTCGTCCAGCAGCATTTGTTTGGGGCGGTGCACTAGCGAGCGTGCAATAACGATGCGGCGCTTTTCTCCCGCCGACATGGTGCCGACCAGTTGCGAGCTGAGATGCGTCGCCTCCATGCGCTCCAGGGCCTCTGCGGCACAGGCACGCATTTCGTCCGTTACATGCAGATTAGGCCAGAGCGTGGATGCGGAGAAAAACCCGGCCGTCACGGCATCCAGGCCAGTGGTGACTGCGGTGCGCTCGCCCGGCAGCTCGGCTCCCACCACGCCAAAGTGCTTGCGTAACTGCGTCAGGTCCCAGCGCTCGCGGCCAAAGATCCTAACGTGCATGCCTGGCTGCACGATTGGGTAGATCTGGCAGGTCATGGTCAGGATCAAGGTGGACTTTCCGCATCCGTTGGGACCCAGAATGGCCACATGCTCGCCGGCGCGAATGTGCAGATTCACGTCGTGCAGAACGACGCGATCGCCGCGCGCAACATTCACACTACGCAGGTCCAGGAAGTCGGCAGCCGAGTCCGGGCCGGAATCGCTGCTCGACTTCTGTTTTTGCGCCGGCGCGCTTGATTTCTGTATCATCGGTCCCCCTGCTAGATTAAATGGGTTGGGTTCAATCCAACTCGAATAACGAAATGACTGACCTTTCCCAACTCATCATCCCCCGCGGATTCCGCTTCGGCGCGACGAAAGCAGGCCTGAAGGCCAGCGGACGCACTGACTTTGCATTGATTGCAGCCGACGTGCCTGCCAGCGCGGCAGCGGTCTTTACGGCGAATCGAGTAACGGCAGCGCCGCTCATTATCGACAAGCAGCACCTGACCGCGACCGGGGGCAAGGTTCGCGTGGTTGCCATTAACGCAGGGAACGCCAATTGCGCTGCGGGGCAGGCTGGGCTGGACGCAGCCAGGGCAACGTGCGAGGCAGCAGCGAAGGTTTTTGGCTGCAAAACCGAAGAGGTTTTCCCGTCATCGACAGGCGTCATTGGCAAGCCGTTGCCCGCTGAAAAGCTGATCGATGTCATGCCTTCGCTAGCCGGCGCTATGGGACGCGAGTCGGATCACTTCATGGAAGTAGCGCAGGCCATTATTACGACCGACTTGGTGGAGAAGACGGCTTTTGCGCGGCTTGAGGTTGCAGGGCCGGAGGGGAGCGCAAAGGAGATCCGCATTGCTGGGGTCGGCAAAGGATCGGGCATGATTCATCCACAGCTTGTGCCGCACGCCACTATGCTGGTTTACATCCTGACCGACGCGGAGATTGAACCGGAGATTCTGAACGAATACTTGCGGCCCGCTATCGAGGTGAGTTTCAACCGCATCTCAGTGGATGGAGACACCTCAACCAACGATACGGTTTTGCTGCTGGCCTCCGGCGGCAGCGGAGCATCAATCGGACGCGGCCATACGGCATTCGCGACTGCGCTTACGCAGGTATGTACTTCGCTGGCTCGTCAGATCGTCGTCGACGGTGAGGGCGTGAGCCACGTGGTTGAACTGCACATTGAAGGCGCAGCAAGCGATGCCGATGCTCTGCGAGTGGCCAAGGCCATCGCACACTCCCCGCTTGTGAAGACCGCATGGGCGGGCTGCGATCCCAACTGGGGCAGGCTGGCCGCGGCCATCGGCTACTCTGGCGCGCAAGTGGACCCTGACCGCATCGACATCTCGTTTGGCGATCACCGAATTTGCTGTAACGGTAGCCGCGCTGCCGGGTTCGATGAAGTGATTGCGCACAAATACATCTCGCAGCCTGAGTTTTCCATCTCCATCCAACTCCATCAGGGCGATGGCCGTTGTGTCTTCTGGACCACGGACCTGACCCACCAGTACATCCATATCAACGCGGACTATTCCACCTAGAGCGACGCGCGCCGGTTACAATCGCAACATCGACTCGCTTTCTTCACACCCAATGACACCAGCAGGAAAGAACACCATCGCCACCGACGGATCGCTGTCAACTCACAACGGCTTCTCTCTGATTTCAAATGAGAAACTTCTTGAAATCTACTCAACCATGTTGAAATGCCGCATGCTTGAGGAGCGCATCCATGCGCTTGCCAGGACGCGCAAGGACGCTGCCGTACTCGCCACCACCTCGGTTCACGTTGCGGCCATCGCGGGCGCGGCAATCGATCTGTTGCCTGGCGACACTCTTGCTCCCTCGTATGACGCCTTTACGCCGTGCTTTGCCAAAGGCATGCAGCTCCGCGCGGTCTTTACATCTGCATTGCGCTGCAAATCGTTGCCGAGGCCATCGTTCTCCACGCTCAACATTGTTCCACCGTCATTGAGCGCAGCAAAGCAGCTAGAGCGAGCCATGGCTGTGGCGGCCGTCTCCAAATCAAAGCGGAGCAAAAATGTGGTCGCAGTATTCTCGAGCGATGTCTCCTGCGCCGTGCAAGAGCTTGATGATGCGATGATTCTTGCTGGAAGAAAGAAGCTGCCGGTACTGTTCGTGCACGAAACCAAATCGCACGTCGACGACCGCCTCAAGCGCGTTCGTGAATACGGATTTCCCGGCGTCGCCGTTGAGGACGACGATGCTGTTGCTGTGTACCGCGTAGCAACTGAGGCCCTGGCCCACGCGCGACGCGGGAATGGCGCTACGTTAATTGAATGTAAGCCATGGCCTTTTGACGTCAAGTCAGCAGGCAAACACCGGCACGCAATGCACCCGGTGGGCAAAATGGAAGCTTATCTCGCGAGTAAAGGCCTATTCAGCAGAGGATTCAAATCGAAGTTGATTGCTCAGTTTAGCCGCGAGCTCGACGCCGCAGTCAGGGCCGCCTCGCGCTGATTCATCTATCGAAAAGATTCTGCCTGGTCCCTTATCGCGCTCGCGGATGAGTGCGATCGTATACCTGCATCAGTTGCGAGGTGGTGAGCTGGGTGTAGCGCTGCGTGGTTGAAAGGCGCTCGTGGCCCAACAGTTCCTGAATCGCGCGCAGGTCGGCTCCCTCTTCAAGCAGATGAGTTCCGAATGCATGGCGGAGCGTATGCGGATGCACATCTGCTGAGAGGCCACGGAGGATCGCGATTCGTTTTACGATGCGGCCAACGCTACGCGTCGTTAATCTCGCGTCGCCGCCGGGCTTGCCGAGCCCGCGAAGCTGCAGATTTACAAAGAGCGCCGCCACTGAAGTTTGGTCGGTGAAGCCTGCGGCAGCAAGCTTTGCAGCGCGCTCTTCGAGATATTTGCGCAGCGCGTCCGCTGCTGCATCGCCCAGTGGAACATAGCGCTGCTTCTGCCCTTTGCCTTGCACCAGGATCGCTTCATTGGCCCAGTGAATGTCGTCCAGGTTCAGCCCAACCAACTCTGCATTACGAATACCGCAACCGTAGAGCAATTCCAGGATGGCACGGTCTCGAGCCGGCCAACTGGCTGCATCTTCTCTCACGGTGTCCACCACCATGTTCATTTGCTCAATGGAGGGAACTCGCGGCAGATGCTTGGGCAATCGAGGCGTGGATACAAGCGACGCGGCGTTCTGTTGAATGTGGCCTGTGCGGGCAAGCCATTTGAACCAGCTTCGAATCGCGGCGAGTGCGCGAGCGGCCGAAGCGCGCGAGAGTCCACGCGCGTACAGCAAGCCAAGATATGCGCGAATGTCAGTGTGCTCTACGCGCTGGATGAGTTCGGTAGCGGAAGTCGATGATCCAAATTTGCTTTGTTCGCTCAGCCACAGCACAAACGAAGCCAGTTCACGCTGGTAGGCGCGCAGAGTATGCACGGACGATCCACGCTCGTTCGTCAGCACTTTCAAATAATCTGTGGCAAGCGATTGGAGCGGGGAACTGGCGGCAGTTGTGGCTTCGGCGCTCATGCCTCATCACCATTTGGACGTGAAATTGCGCGTGGGTGATGCTTACGATGCACGGCCTTCAAGCGTCCCAGCGCGAGATGCGTGTATACCTGCGTCGTTGAGATATCGGCGTGCCCCAGGATCATCTGCACGCTGCGTAGATCCGCGCCATGCTCCACCATATGAGTGGCACAACTATGGCGCAGCCGATGCGGACTGGCCGATTTGTTTGCCAGCTTGACCAGATGCCATACCCACTGGCGTGTGAGCGGCATACCACGCAAAGAAAGAAACAGCCGCGCAACATCGTTGCGTGCGGAACTGGTCTTGCTTCGCGTGCTGATGCGCGCGAGATGCGGGCGGCCTTCGCGAAGATACGCTTCCAACGCATCGATTGCGCTCCGGCCCAGCGGCACAATGCGCTCCTTGTCGCCCTTTCCGCGCACGTGAACGCGGCCGGCATCGAGAGCCAGATCGCTCGTGGAAAGCGAAGTGACCTCTGATACGCGTAAGCCGCCCGCATAGAGCAGTTCAAGGATGGCGCGGTCGCGCATTACAGTTGCGCGGGCTTGCGGATGAGAAGCGGCCATTCCGGCTCGTTCCAGCATCTCGACCACTTCAGGTTCGGCCAGCGACTTGGGAAGAACCTTCCACGCTTTCGGCGACTCGATGTTGATTGTGGGATCGTGATGAATGTGGCGGTCGAGAATCAGCCATTTATAGAAACCGCGCAGACAACTCAGTTTGCGTGCCGACGACCGCGATTGAATGTCATGGATGCGTAAATTCTCAAGAAATGCCGCCACGTCTTCCTCGGAGGCTTTCAGCAGAACCCCGTTACGGCTTTCAAGAAACTCAGCAAAAATCCTCAAATCGCTCAAATATGCTTCGCAGGTGAGCGGCCGCAACCCTTTTTCGACGCTCAGATAGACGTTGTATTCGTTCAGGAGCGACAGATTGCTTGAGTTCTCCACATGTCGATTATCCCTTTTTTAAAGCTACTGTTACGGGAACGTGAAGGCTGTCTGAACCTGGTTCATCATGGACTCAAAACGGTCAATAAGATGATCGATAAGAGGCTCGGTTGCCGATCCAATGGCCGTTGCAATTCAAGCGCTGTTTTTTGTCGTTTTGCGAATCGAAAACAAGCTGTCTGGCGTAAAAGAGTCAATTTCCCCCAGAATTGCGCAGTATTCGATGGTAGTTTGCCAAAAGCCGGGGGATGAGCTTTGTTAAGTTCTTTGTCACGCTGGGTGTTGATTTGTTTGATTGCTCACAGCAAGCAGTTGCCGCCATCACGTGCAAAGCGCGGGCATTTTAGAGAGAATAGAATTGGACGGATTTTTTGGATAAGGATTGAGGTTCGATTGACACCTGCGCAAATAGATATTCATCGGTGGTCGGCTGTTGAGTTTAAGCGGCTGGTTCTGGAAGCAAATCTCAAGGTAGCAGTGTTCGATTGCGATGGGACTCTGTGGGGCGGCGACGCAGGCTACGGTTTTATGGTGTGGTCGCTGGAACAGGGGCTCGTTTCGCGCTCCATAAGCGATTGGATCGATAACCGTCATCGTTCGTACCGCGCCGGAGAAGTGAGCGAAGCAGATATCTGTGGTGAGATGGTACAGATCTACAACGGGCTTCGCGATCAGGAACTGCGGGCGGCGGCTGCTCAATACGTGAATGAGTTCGTGCGCCCCCACCTCTTTACAGAAATGGTTGACCTGGTCGCGGCGCTGAAATCCGCGGGCACTGAGTTGTGGGCAGTGAGTTCGACCAACCGCTGGGTGGTTGCGGAAGGTGTGCGTGATTTCGGAATTCCCGAGGATCGTGTACTTGCCGCTGAGGTGCGCGTAGAAGAGGGCGTGATTACCAGCGAAATTCTGGATGTCCCCACTGACGAGGGAAAGGCCGTTGCGCTTCGCCGCGTTGGATTGGCAAATCCCGACGCCGTCTTCGGCAACTCAATTCACGATCTGGCCATGCTTGAGATGACGAGGAATCCTTTTCCCGTAAATCCTTCACCTGCGCTGCTGGCCGTGGCGGCGAAGAATGGATGGGGATACTTCAGGCCGGCATCGGCTGAACAGGCAGAGAGTGCTGTGTCAGGTGAGTAGCCGCAGTTGAGGCTGCTCTCCCGGCAGCACTCGAAGGGCCGGCAAGACTCAGCGGAGCCCCCAGGAAATTTTACTGTCTCTTTTTCCAGCATTTACACTGTGTTCGTGGAAGGTAATCGAACCAAACCCAGTCCCAAGCCGAATGGTCCAGCTCTGCGCTTTGTCGCGGCTGCTCTCATTTTGCGTGGGGGCGAAATTCTGATTGGGCAACGGCGCTCCGATCAACCCATGGCCTTGCAGTGGGAGTTCCCCGGCGGAAAGATCGAGCCTGGAGAAAGCGCTGAGCAGGCCCTTACGCGGGAGCTTGCTGAAGAACTGGGGATTTCAGCGTCAATTGGCGCGCCTGTTACGCGCATACGGCACAATTACCGCCACGGCGGCGCCGTCGACCTGCAGTTCTTTGCGGTGTACGAGTTCACGGGCGAGATCGACAACCAGATCTACGAGCAGGTGCGCTGGGTCAAGCTGGAAGAGTTGCCGGCGTACGATTTCCTTGCGGCCGATCGAGGTCTCATCAAGGATCTGGCAGCAGGCAAGCTACTCTAGCCGGTATGACGTCCGCTTCATCTCATCCATAACTGAATCCGCTGCGCGGAACATCTCAGTGACCGGGAATCAAGCTCCAGAGCATGATCAAGGTCATGACGATGACGATGATGCTGGTAGCCCACGCGATCAAGTTCCAGAGCCGCGAGTTCTTGTGCTCGCCCATCAGGTCACTGCGATTGATCAACAGCAACATCAGAATGATGATGACGGGAAGCAGCACGCCGTTAAGCACCTGCGACAGGATTGCAAAATTTATCAGCAGGGAATCGGGCAAGACCAACACCGTGAGAGCTCCGCCAACCACCAGAAGCGTGTAGAGCCAGTAGAAGAACGGCGCTTCCTTAAAGTTTCTGTCCACGCCGGATTCAAAGCCAAGACCTTCGCAAACTGTATAGGCAGTTGAAATCGGCAGAATCGAGGCCGCAAACACCGAAGCGTTGAAGAGGCCGAAGGCGAAGAGGATGAAAGCATAGTCGCCGGCCAGCGGGCGCATGGCCTCAGCAGCGTCACTGGCAACCTGAATGGCACCCATTCCATGAACGTAGAGAGTTGCTGCGCAGGCAACAATGATGAACCACGCTACCAGGTCTGTGAAGAAGCTGCCGACAATCACGTCCAGGCGCGAGGCTGTATAGTCCTTTACTCGAATACCTTTTTCAACAATCGAGGATTGCAGGTAGAACTGCATCCAGGGCGCAATGGTGGTGCCCACGATGCCGATGGCCATGTACATGTATGAGCTTTCGCTCCAGACCGACCTGGGCGGAAGCTTCACTGTGGCCAGCAGCGCGTCGTGCCAACTGGGCTCCGATAGCACCCCCGCAAAGATGTAAGAGATATAAACCAGTGACGCAATCAGGAAGATCTTTTCCGTGCTCTTGTATGTTCCCCTGACCACCATGTACCAGACCAGCGCGGCGCAGATCGGCACGGAGATGAACTTGGTCACCCTGAACAGATGCAGGGAGCCGGCGATGCCGATGAACTCCGTGACCACATTGGTGTAATTCACGATCACCAACAGCACCATGAGCACAAAGGTCAGGCGCAACCCGAATTCTTCGCGGATCAGATCGCTGAGGCCCTTGCCCGTGACCACACCCATGCGGGCACACATTTCCTGAACAACAATCAGCGCAACCGTTATGGGAAGGATGGTCCAAAGGAGTGTGTAGCCAAACTGCGCGCCTACCTGGGAGTAGGTGAGAATCCCGCCCGAATCGTTGTCGACGTTAGCTGTGATGAATCCGGGGCCAAGTACAGCCAGGAACAGCAAGATCCGGATTCGCCAGCGTTTCCACATGCTTCGGGGATATCCTACGGAGGATTTAACTGCAATTGGATTGAACGGAAATGTATTCCTCACTGACCATAACAGGCCAGACCTTCATAGGTGCAACTTCAGCAAGTCCCATTCATCACAGGACGATACAGGTCGCGATTCGTCAGTACGGAAGGAGACAGAGCGAGCAATTAAGCATAGTTTTGGAGGTTCTGAAGGGGCGAGTCCCCGCCGCCGGATGTTGAGCGGATGGGGTTCGGCACAAGAGCATCTGCCTCAATAGTGATGGGCGTGACAGCAGGAAAAGCAGAGGTACGAATTACGCGGATCGGTAATGCCAGTGATCTTTTCCAGACGATGGGTGACTATGGCGGCCATATCGCAAGGCAAATTTTCAAACCGCTAGCTTAAGAATTCCATTCGGGATCACTTTTGACTAAAACAATACTGAAGTTTCGACTTGACTATTTTTCAAACTCGGTCAATACTGAAGTTTTAGCTTCAGTAATTTGGAGCGCAGGAGGTTAGACATGACAGCTCAGACAACAGCAGCGGTGGTCCACACCACATTCGTAGCCGAACGCAGCTATTCCCAAAGCCCGGAGCGGGTCTTCGCCGCTTTCGCCCAGCCCTCTCGCAAGCGTCAGTGGTACGCGGAAGGAGACCACGACATCAAGGAATACAAGCTGGATTTCAAGGTGGGCGGCAGCGAGCGGTTTCGGTATGGATTTAAAGAAGGTCACCCCATAGCAGGGTCGGAGATATTGAATGAGGGCAGCTATTTCGACATCGTGCCGGATGAGCGGATCGTCATGGCAACGAAGATGTCGCTCAACGGAAAGTCAATCGTGATGACGTTGGTGACGATTGAGTTCATTCGATCTGATTCCGGAACAAACCTGGTGCTGACGAACCAGGGGGCATTTCTCGATTGGGAAGGCGGGCCACAGATGATTGAAGCCGGGTGGCGAGGGTTGCTCGAACGTCTGCAGAGCTACCTGGCGAAGTGAGGAATTGCCGATGGCTGGACGGCAGCAAATCGATATCGACCGTTTGTTCCATGCGCTTGGCGATCCCACGCGAAGGGCAATCCTTGACGAGTTGACCGAGAGGCCAATGTCAGTGTCCGCACTGGCGGGGCCCCTCGGGATAACCTTGACCGCAGTTGCGCAACACCTGCAGGTGCTCGAAGAGGTTTCGTTGGTGCGCACTGAAAAATTAGGAAGAGTTCGAACATGCCGCATTGAGTCGGTAGGGTTCGACACGCTGGAACGATGGATCAAAGACCACCGCACCATCTGGGAAAAGCGTCTGGACAGGCTTGGAGCGTTACTCGATAAGGAAGATGAAAGAAGTGCGCAATAGATCGCGCTCAGGCAATCGCAGCTAATGCGTGGATCTCTTCTTCCGTAGCCGCGTTGGGTCTCAGCATTGCCGTAATTACATCTTTGGCACTGTAGCTATCCCGGCCCGGAGCCAGGAATTGGATCACTGAATTAAGGTCGTCGCCCACGGTGATGAGGGGCGGCTCTACGCTCTTATCCTTGCGGATCTGTGCGTGACCAACGTTGGCCATGAGAGCATTGCACAGGCATTTGCGGCCTACGGTATCTTCAACCTTGCCGCCCTTGGCAAGGTAATTTTCAACCGGCTCAGCGGAGCAGCGGTAACCTAGCTTTCCTGCGCCGGTGGAGTAGGCTTCGCGCAGGTATCCAAGGTCGCAGACGCGCTTACGTTCCTGGTAGATCGGTAAGGCCGATGATGTGCCTTCAAGCTGCGCCACCTTGAACGGAAATCCCGTGGGGGAAGCCAGAGGATCGGTGAAGACTTCGCCGGTGCCGGCGACTGCCTTGGCGATCAGCGACATCTTCAGATCAGTGCGCATTCCGGACTCCTCGCTGAATGCGAACGCGGTTCCCATCTGTACGCCTTGCGCTCCCTGGTCGAGAGCTTCGCCCAGTTTCTCGGGACTGCCATAGCCACCGGCAAGCCAGAATGGCACGCCAAGTTCGCGCAGCTCGGGAATGTTCACCTGGTCACGCTCGCCATAGACCGGCTCGCCGGCAGCATTGAGCTGCAGCTTGCCGCGAGGCGGCGCATTGTGTCCG
The DNA here is from genome assembly GCA_963843655.1 of uncultured Acidobacteriaceae bacterium. Lineage (GTDB taxonomy): Bacteria > Acidobacteriota > Terriglobia > Terriglobales > Acidobacteriaceae > Telmatobacter. Next base: position 99,941 of record CAWJLD010000005.1, read on the forward strand.
CCCGCCGTGGGCCCTTCAATCACAAATCCATCAACACGGCCAGTTGCACGGCGCAACATGGTGTTTGCCAGCGTATTCGAGGAGATGATGGCCAGAAACTTCGGCCGGTACAGCGCAGGCAGGGGGCCTTCTACATAATCTGCCGGGTTGAAGAACATCATTGTGTCTTCACCCACTTGCGCGCCGGTGACACTCAGCTTGTATTCAGCCGCATGCTGCGCGGCAAAGGCATCGAGTACGCCGGGTATGTGCAACGGAATGCCGGCACCCATCAGCACAACTCCCACACCCGCAAGCATGGCCCCGTAGATCGAGGCGAGGTGCGGCATCTGAACTTTCTCAAGGAAGTTGATTCCTACGGGGTTCTTGTGTCCTTCACGTGCCAGGAAAACTTCGACAAAATTGCTGACCATGCAGAGCTCAACAACTTTGCGCGGGCTCTGGCGCTGGTGCATCGGCACCAATGGATACGGCGCGTCCTCGGCCTTGCCGCCGGGAGTGAAGTACTCATTCCAGATGCGCCGAGCCATTTCCTGGAATGGAAATGCGTCCAATCCCCGCTGCATGTGGCCGCCGGGATCGCCGTCTGCCAGACGGCGCACAAACAGGGAATCGAGTGCGGTTCCTGAGACAACGCCAAGCTGGCCAAGTTTTGAAACAGTCTGAGCCAGGCGCCAGTTGGATACACCCACACCCATACCACCCTGAATGATCTTTGGAAATTGGACCATTATGAATAAATTGTTTCACAAATCCGGAAAAATCCACAGGGATTCTCGCGAAGAATCGGTTAAGGCAGGATAAAAGTAACAATTTTCACCAAAATTGGGGCGAGATGGGAGCCTTTACAGCTTTTCGCGCAAAAAGCTGATGACCTGCTCGGACTGGACCAACCCGACCATACGATTCTGCACGTCAACCACCGGGAGCGCATGCAAGTTGTATTTGTCGAACAGTTCGGCAACTTCGTCCTGCCTCATGTCGGCCGGGCAGGAAAGAACGCGCGGCTCAGTCAGCACGCTCAACCGTGTATCGGGCTGTGCCATCACCAGGCGGGACAGGGGAATGGAGCCGTGCAGCACCCGCTTTCCGTCGAGCAGATAAATCTCTGTCACCGATTCCGGATCGCCGTCAAAGCTGCGTAGTGCTTGCACTGCCTGGGCTACCGTAGCCTCCGTTCCGAGATACACAAAATCGGTGGTCATGCAGCCCGCGGCGGAATGCTCATCGAATTCGAGCAGCTCCTCGACTTCTTGCCGTTCCTCCGGCTCCATCTCCTCAAGAATGGCATCGGACTGCTCTTCCGGTAGTTCGGCCAGAAGATCGGCTGCGGCTCCTGGGTCCATCTCCTCGACAATGTCGGCGATCTTTTCTTCGTCCAGTTTTTCCAGCAGCGATTTTTGCAGCTTACGATCGACTTCCTCCAGCGCTTCGGCGGCGACTTCTTCATCGAGCGAGCCGAACACGGCTTCACGTTCAGCCGGAGCCAGGTCTTCGAGAATGTCAGCCAGTTCGGACGGATGCATCTCTGCCAGCCGCTCGTGCTCAATGCGCAGCTTGACGCGCCGCGCGGGATCGACTTCGATTACGTCGACGAAATGCCAGGGAATTCCGTGGGCCGCAAAATTGCGGGAGATGGATTCGAGCTTGGCGCGCGGCAACAGGCCTTTGAAGACACGGCGGAAGGCGCCGCGCAATCCCACTTCCACTTCGGCCACGCGCAGCAGGTGAGCTGCCCCTCTGCCGAGCCACTCCAGGTCAACGTCATTCACTCGCACCACTTTGCGGCCGTGGATGTCGATGATCTGCCGGTCGACCAGATCCTGCTGAAGAAATAGATAATTGCCTTCATCCTTGAGCGGTGTCAGGCCGCCAACCGAGCGAAGCTCAAGCGTGCCGGCCGGCGTTTCCATGACTTCTTTTGCGGGAACGATGAAAAGCCCGTGCCGATTCTTGAGCACCAGGCCTGCCACTTTGCCTGCTTCAGGGCCCGTTGCCACGGCGATGTCTTTGATCCGGCCACGCAGCTGTCCTTGCGCGTCGGTCACGGGTGTACCAAGTAGCGCTGTGAGACTTATCCGGGCTGTCGAAAGCATCTGCATTGCGGCAATCAATTCTCTTAAGGCAGTGTAGCGCTGGGAGCCTTACTTGGGGCGAATGCTCAAGTCGCTTGACACCTATCCGTATCAAACGTAAAACTTCCAGCAAGGCGGGCATGGGAAAGGCCTTTCCCCAGCCGGTCCATGAAGAATGGGAGATCCGACCCGGTGAATGCACCCCTGCCACGACGGCGGAGTTTCGAATTGAGCTCCACCATGGAGAGCGTCTGCGAGGTTGAGGCGGCCGCGGACAAGATGGCTCAGGAAGCCGGTCTGAGCGAAGATGAGCGGTTCCACGTGACCATGGCGGTTCGAGAAGCCGCGGTGAACGCGGTGCTCCACGGAAATGAGTATGATGCCGGCCGGAAGATTGCCGTGGGGCTCGAAAACACAGGCAAATCGCTGGTCTTTACTATCGCGGATGAGGGAAGCGGCTTTATTCCGGAGGAAGTACCCGATCCGCTGGCTCCCGAGAATCTGCTGCGCGGGACGGGCCGCGGTATCTTCCTTATCCGTTCACTCATGGATGAGGTACACTTTCGACAACTCAATCCGGGCACGGAATTGACGCTGATAAAGCATCTGGTGCCGGAGAACAAGACCTGAGCGGTCCGTCGGGACGCGCGGGCTCAAATCGTGTTCCGTACGTCGCGCTTGCGGCTTGTCCATGCAACCGGTCGTTTGGATTTCAACAGGGCAGCACTGCAAAGGTGCTATAACCTAATCAAAACGAAGGAGGAAATTCCGTGGCACTTACGATTGCTTCCCGTGAGGTGGACGGCGTCACCGTTCTCGATCTTAGCGGTCGGATCACCCTTGGCGAGGGCAGCGTGCAACTTCGCGATGCCATTCGCGACCTGATCAGCAAGGGGCAAACAAAGATCCTGCTTAACCTGGGAGAAGTTAACTACATCGATAGCTCGGGTCTGGGTGAGTTGGTGAGTGCTTACACCACCTCCAGGAACCAGGGCGCGACGCTGAAATTGCTCAAGCTGACCAAGAAGGTCCACGACTTGCTGCAGCTCACCAAGCTGTACACCGTCTTCGACATTACCGACGACGAAGCCAGCGCCATTGCTTCATTCAAATAGGGCCGGGCAGAACTCGCCTGCCTCGGAATAACCTGCGCATAACGAAAGGCCATCCCCGAAGTGGATGGCCTTTCGTGCGCTTGCGCGCTGTTCTAGAAATTGACCGCCGGCACCTGCTGCGCAGCCGGGCTTGCGTTGAAATACGCATCGTTGGTTTTGAATCCGGCAATGCCGGCCCAAATGCTGTTTGGGAACTGCAGCACGAAGGTGTTGTAGTCCTTGAGCGCATCGTTGTAACGCTTGCGCGCCACGCTGATCCGATTCTCAGTGCCAGCCAGCTCATCTTGCAGGCGCATGAACTGGTCGCTGGATCGCAGTTGCGGATAATTCTCCGTTAACATGAGCAACCGGCCAAGTGCGGAGTCCAACGTGCCGTTGGCAGCGATCTTAGCGGCCGGGCCCTGCGCATTCAGCATGCCCGCGCGCGCATTGGCGATGTCGCCGAATACGGTGCTCTCTTCCTTGGTGAATCCCTTCACGGTTTGAACAAGGTTGGGGATCAGGTCGGCCCGGCGCTGCATTTGAACGTCAACCTCAGACCACGCTGACTTTACTCCCTGATCCTTTTCAACCATCTGGTTCTTGGCGCTCACATAGCTGCCGAACACCATAAAGACCACAACGAGCAGAACACCGAAAACTGCCAGGGTAATGCCAAGAGTTTTGCTCATACTTTCCTTCTCTCCTCCGGTCTGTTGATTCAACAGAACCACTACAGCAAAAACTTGTTACAGCAGAAACTTGAAAAATGGCTACCAGCTTCCTCCTGCTCCGCCACCGCCAAAGCCGCCTCCTCCAAATCCGCCAAAACCGCCGCCTCCTCCGCCGCCAAGGCCGCCTCCTCCGCCGAATCCGCCACCACCCCATCTGCGGTCGTTTCCGCCGCCGAGGATGCTCGATAGAAGGCCGTAGCCGAGCAGCATTCTGAAGATTGATGATCCCCCAGCGAACATGAAAAAGAGGATAAAAATAATCAGGCCGATTGGAATACCGCCGTGGCGCCCCGTTCTCTGCAGCTCCTGCGGTGGCAGAGGCTGGTTTTCAAGCGTCACATTGGCGTCTGCGGCAATCACCTGTGCCAATCGCCCCACAGCAAGCGTTACAGCAGAATCGTAATCTCCGGCGCGCAGATAGGGAACCATGGCACGGCCAATGTCGCCTACCTTGGCGTCATTCAAAATTCCTTCAAGGCCGTATCCGACATCGATGCGGTATTTGTGGTCGTCAACGGCGAGCAGCACCAGCGCGCCCTTGTCCGATCCCTTGCGGCCCATCTTCCACTTGTCTTCGAGCTGGTTGGCATAGTCGGCCGCATCATCGCCGTTCAGATTGTGGATGGTGACCACCGCAATTTGCGAGTTCGCCGCTGAGTGATCGAGTTGGGCGCAGATTGAGTCCAGCCTGGCAATTGCCTCCGCTGACAACACGTGGGCATAGTCGTTGACGTAATCAGTGGGTTTGGGGAGGCTGTCTACACTTTCAGCCCAGGCTGGAAGTGCAAGAAGCGCTAAAAGTGCTGCCAGAAGCAGCGGGAAAACCTTCGCTTGTAAGCGGCGGGAGCCAGTCATTTCTAATCTATTGTACGCGTGTGGACCTAAGAAAGTTCCGCATCACGAAGACGGGCAAAGCCGTTCATCTGCCGGCACAAATGCATCATCCGAATAGGCTTCGATGTGCGATATTTCGTCAGCCTGCCCATCTAAACTAGATAGGACATGAGTGAAAACATTCATCCAACTCCACCGATTGCCCGCAGGGAACAAAGCGAGACTCGCTTGCACGGCGCCATCCTGACCGACGACTACGCGTGGCTGCGTGACAAGCAGAATCCCGAGGTCACTGCGTACCTTGAAGCAGAGAACGCGTATGCCGAGGCCCAGTTGGCGCCGTTGGCCGGGCTGCGCGAGCAACTCTATGAGGAGATGCTTTCGCACATCAAGCAGACGGACGTGTCGGTCCCTTTCCGCGACGGTGCATGGTGGTACTACACCCGCACGCAGGAGGGCCTGCAATACAGCATTCACTGCCGTAAGCGTGGCGGCGCTACCGGGCCGGACAAGGACGCGGCAGAACAGGTGATTCTCGACGGCAACGAAATGGCCAAAGGGCACGCATTCTTCTCCATTGGCGCAACCGACATCAGCGATGACGGCCGTTGGCTGGCCTTCACCGTCGACACCACGGGCTTTCGTCAATACACGCTGCGCATCAAAGATCTGGAGACTGGCGATCTTGAAACCGGCGCGATTCTGCCCGGCGAAGTAGAGCGCGTGGGCTCAGTAGTGTGGGCCGCCGATAACAGTACTCTTTTCTATTCGGTTGAAGATGAGCAGCAGAAGCGTCAGTTTCAGTTATGGCGTGCCGGCGGGCGGCAGCTCGGCAACAGCGAGCTTGTATACCAGGATGATGACGAGCGATTCAATATTGGCGCCGGCCGCACCCGCGACGGCAAATTCATCGTAATGGAGTCTGCCAGTCACATTACCTCTGAATCCTGGTTCCTGCCTGCGGACAGACCTGAAGGCACATTTGCGATCATCGCTCCGCGCGAAGACGAACACGAGTATTCGGTCGATCACCGCAACGGGCTCTGGTACATCCGCACCAACGATCGCGGCCGCAACTTCAGGTTGGTGACAGCGCCGGTGGCCGCGCAGGGCCGCGACAACTGGACCGAACTCATTCCACATCGCAGCGAAGTCATGCTCGAAGAGATCGACCTCTTCGCTGGATTCTTCGTTGCATGTGAACGCGAGGACGGCCTGCCGAGGCTGCGGCTTTGGAACTTCTCAAGCGACGGTGCGGACTGCAAGCAGACGAGCGAGATTGCGTTTCCCGAACCTGCCTACAGCGCTCACCCGCACATCAATCGCATCTTTGACACAACCTTATTCCGCTACGGATATCAGTCACTGGTCTCGCCAAGCTCTGTCTACGAATATGATTTGGCTACGGGTGAGTCAAATCTGCTTAAGGAACTTGAAATCCCCGGTGGATTTGATCGCAAACTTTATGCAAGTGAGCGCGTTCATGCCACCGCGACAGACGGCGTGCAGGTTCCCGTTTCAATCGTCTACCGTAGGGACAAGCGCGAGACGGGTCGCAATCCGCTTTATGTATACGGCTATGGATCGTATGGGTACTCGCTGCCACTCAGCTTCAGCTCAAACAGACTCAGCCTGCTCGACCGCGGCATGGTGATGGCGTACGCGCATATTCGCGGCGGTGGTGACCTGGGCGAGCCGTGGCACGATGCAGGCAAGATGCTGGTAAAACGCAATACCTTTACCGACTTCATCGCTTCAGTCGAACACCTGACGGCAGCGGGATATGGCGATCCCGCTCGCGTAGCCATTGAAGGCGGGTCTGCCGGTGGCCTGCTGATGGGCGCTGTTGCCAACATGCGCCCGGAGCTGTTCCGTGCAGTTGTTTCGCATGTGCCGTTCGTCGATGTGATGAATACGATGTTCGACGCATCGCTGCCGCTAACCGTGCCGGAATACGAAGAGTGGGGCGATCCGAATCAGGAAGAGTACTTCCGCTGCATGTTGAGCTACTCACCCTACGACAACCTGAAGGCAATGAACTATCCGGCCATGCTGGTGAAGACCTCGCTGCACGACAGCCAGGTAATGTATTGGGAACCCGCCAAGTATGTAGCGAAGCTGCGCACGCTCAAAACCGATGCACACCGCCTGCTGCTGGTCACGAACATGCAGGCAGGCCATGGTGGCGCGAGCGGCCGCTACGACTACCTGAAAGAGATCGCGCTGGACTACGCATTCCTGCTGCGCGAACTCGGCATTGTTGCGGGCAGCTAGCGCGCCACTTCGGTCAGTTCTTCCGTTTGCTTGCTCATCTTCGCTGTGCGCTCAAGCTTGTCCCAGTTGAACGGTTTGCCGTCGATGGCGCGCTTCACCGTCTTGAAGAGCACCAGGGAGAATAGTTGCCGGTAGGTAAAACGCTGCAGCCAGATGTGGAACAACAACCAGCCGTCGCCTTTGTTTGCCGGGTGGCGGCGTTCGAGCGAAAACGCAATCGACGATGTGATGAAGTCGATAACCAGGAAGCCGACAAAGTAAGCAATCAGCTTTTCAAGGCTCGCCGCAGAAGCTGCTTCGGGATGGTAGTGCCGATCGATGAAAAAGTTGACAATGCCTGCAACGAACATCAGGTCAATGAACGGCGAAACCATTGGCAGCAACATCTGAAAGATGACGATATTCGGCAGCGCAAACAGCCCCATGGCCTTATTGCGAACGAAGGCTGCTTTGTGTTTCCAGACTGCCTGCAGGATGCCGAACGACCAACGGAACCGCTGCTTCATCAAGCCCTTTGCATCGATGGGAGCCTCAGTAAACGCCAACGAACGATCTTCGTACTTCACTCTAAGCCCTTGCTCAAGCAGGTTCATCGTCAGGTCGGCATCCTCTGCCACGGTGTTCATCGGGTAGCCGCCCGCCTTCCTTACCGGTTCTGTTCGCCACGCGCCAATCGCGCCTGGAACCACCGTAACAACGTGAAACAGATCGAGTGCGCGGCGCTCAAAGTTCTGGCTGGTGATGTATTCCAGTGCCTGCCAGCGGGTCCACAGGTTCACGCGGTTACCCACCTTTGCGTTGCCGGCCATGGCGCCGATGCGCGGATCTTCAAAATGCGGAATCAGCTTCGAGATGGCATCTGCTGCGATCACCGTATCCGCATCGATGCCCACGTAGATCTCTTCTGAGATGCGGTCGAGGGCGTAGTTCAGCGCCGCAGCCTTGCCGCCATTTTCCTTGGTCAAAACCATCACGCGTCCTGCAGCAATCTCCTTGGCATAGGCCTCGCGCGCAACTTCCACGGTCCGATCTGAAGAGCCGTCGTCGATCAAGATCACATGCAAATTCTCGTAGTCGGAGTTGAGAACTGAGCGGATAGTGCGGACGATGACAGTCTCTTCGTTGTATGCGGGAATGAGCACGGCAACACGAGGGCCGTAGCCGGGAGACAGCGAGCGATATGGTTTCAGTAGGCGGTCGATGATGGCCAGCACGCCCACGAGGATCAGGCGTGCGCTCATCAGGATGTCGCCCAGGAAGAACACCATTACGATAAAGTTTCCGATGATGTCGAGAGCAGAAAACGCAATCGAGTCAGGCAATGCGCGAATGCGCTGCCAAAAGGTGAGCAGCGGCATTACCTCTGCCGTGGTTTTGCCCATCAATGCGGAGACAGGAACGATTGTGTAACCGTGAGCACGCAGCGCGTCGATAAGAACCGGCAGCGCATCAACCGTGGCCTGGCGGTTACCACCCCCATCGTGCATCAGGATGATGGAGCCTCGAAACTGCGGCTTCGTTTTCATGGTGTTGAGCTGCGTCAGGACAGATTGCGTAATCTCCTGAGGCGATTTGCGCGGATGCTCGTTCCAGTCGTCGGTGTCAATTTTGTTGCCGATAATGGTGTATCCGTCGCGCTGGATCTGGACCACAGGTGCGGCCTGGTCATCGGTGTCCGGTTCTTCATCGATGTCGTAAGGCGGCCTGAAATAGAGCGGCTGCACACCCAGTTTGCTGGCGAACAACCGGCCGGTCAGCTTTACCTCTAGATTGAGGTGCTGCGGCGAAATTTCGCTGATGTCGGGATGTGTCCAGGTGTGGTTTCCGAGTTCGTGCCCTTCCTTGTAAATGCGCTTGAGGATACTCACGTTCTCATCCGCATCCGAACCAATGACCATGAAGGCGGCCTTGACGTTCTTCCGTTTCAGGATGTCGAGAATCTTCGGCGTCCACTCCGGATCGGGCCCATCGTCGAATGAGATAGCGACTTCTTTGGGATGGTATCCGAATTGGTCGATGGTGTAGCTGCGTGGATACACATCCATGTGCTCATCCACGATGAGCTTCTTGCGCGGATCGGGCTCATCGGTATCCACGGTGACTGTGCGCTTGCCAGGTTGGGGCATACCAACCACGCGGAGAATATCGCCTTCGCCTTCGGTATCGACATCATGCCCCGGCAGCACGGAGCTTAGTTCCTTAAGTGAATCGGGATCGGTCGGCCGGTCCCAGATGTTCCACAGAGAGCGGTCCTCTTCTCCCAGACGCCAGAGGGCAAATGTCTGCAAACCCATCTGACGTGCGGCTCGCATTTCATCCAGCACAGATACCGCATCGAGGAACCACACAACGTGGCGCTGATTCTTGTCTTCGTCAATGTACTCAAAGTGCGGATTGAGCGAATCTTCGTCCAGGTCCAGATCGGCATCGGCATCTGATGCCTCCTGCCACGCGTCTGAGACAGACAGATCCTGGGTGTCCACCACGTGCGGCTTTGTATGCCTGCGGTCTTTCGGATTCGGAATGGAAAGCGTCCAATCGTAACCATAGTTGCCTACCGCGCAGATCAGCTTTTCCTTCGGGACGAGCTTGAGAGCACGCCGAAGATTGGCGACGAACCACGTCTGGCTCGCCACCGGGCCGGAGCCGCTGTTGGTCTCGTGCTGGTCATAATTCATCAGCACAATGCCGTCAGAATTCGCCGCTATGGTCTTCAGATCTTTATCCGGAGCCTGCGCCGCTGCATTTACATACAGGCGCAGATTTCTGGAATGCAGATCCCCATACAGTTCCTTGATGAAGGTCAGGTACCCCTGATCCGCGCCCTGGTTCAGGTTTTCAATGTCGAGTGACAGCCCACGATATGCCGGAAAAGCGGCGAGGAATTTTACGATCTGCCTGCGAAGCGCCTCGCGCTTATCATCGTCCTTCAACACATCGCCTACCGCCGCATCCCAGACCTGGGTGTGCGGATTGTAGTTGTTCAGGTGCGGGAAGATTTCGGTACCTATCCTTGCCGCCTGAACAACGTTCTTAACGCGATTCTGATCGTCGGGGTCGCGGACACCGTTTTTGGCGACTACCTGATACTCATGCAGATTGTCTGCCGTCATCCCCATCAGGTTTCCGTCCGGAGCGCTCACGTGCAGCCACTGGGCAAACAGAAGGTCAATCTGGTGGACATGCTCCTTGAGAGAGGAGAAACTGGCGGCGTCGTCCTGAACGTAGTAGGCCGCGCGTAGACCTTCACCGGAGTTGAAGGGGATTTCCGAGGGCCGCCTGGTGGTTCGCCGCCGAGCCGCGCGCTTCGCCTTGTTGCCGTGCATCAGCACCGATCGGTCAGGCAGAGCCTTGTAATTGTGTTTCTGCGTCGGCAGCAGCAATTCAGGCAGGTGCTGAACCCGAATCACGTTAAAGAGGAACCCGGCCAGCACCAACGTGGCAACGACGGCGGAGATGTCAAAGATGAGCCGCAGACGCTTCCAGCGCTTGCGCTGCGGGTCCAGAAAAATTTGTCGATCAGGCATGGCCGGTATTAAATCCTTGCAAGCAAAACCCGATCCGAAGGGCTACGCTATACATTACGAATCGTATGGAAGCCGCCCAACAGAGTCAATCGAACCCACCGGGCTTGGAGCCACTAGAAAGACGCAGAGCAGTGCACTTCGTGCTCGTCTGGGCACCGGCACTGATAACAGGCCTGTTACTGCGGCTCTGGATGCTGGGAAAGTTATTTTCGGTTTCGGGAGATTCCCTGATCTACGGTGAGTTGGCCAAGAGCCTTTTGCATGGTCACTACAGCCGCATGATAGCCGGAGCTTCTCCGTCTCCTACTCTGATTCGCCTGCCGGGCTATCCGCTATACCTCGCCGGGTGCTTCAGCCTGTTCGGAATCGATAATTACTTTGCTCCATTGCTCGTTCAGATTGTTCTTGAGTTACTGGGCTGTGTTTTGCTGGCTGACTTTGCGGCCAGGATTGCACCGAAAGGTTTCTCATTCGGTGCTCGGCAGGCAGCGCTCTGGTTAGCCGCCTTGTGTCCATTTACGGCGTCCTATGCTGTCGCGTCGCTTGCGGAGTGTCTCACGGTATTCTCGCTAGCGCTGGCCATGTGGTCCATGGTCCGATTTATCGATAACCCGGCGTGGTCCAGCGCGCTCTGGTTTACCCTCGCTGTCACGTATGCGGCTTTGCTCAGGCCTGACGGGGCGCTTGCGGCCATCGCATTTGTTCCGGCGATCATCTCCGGCGCCTGGCCACGAGGTGGAACCGGCAAGATTCCGGCTGCAAAGCTACTGCGCATGGCAACAGTTTGCACATTGCTTGCACTGGCGCCCTTTGCAGCGTGGACGTGGCGCAACTGGCGCGTGTTTCATGTGTTTCAGCCGCTTGCGTCGCAGCTTGCAAACGACCCCGGAGAAGATCCCTACTTGGGGTGGCAGCACTGGGTTAGGACCTGGTGCCTCGACTGGTCTTCGACCTACGATATCTACTGGAATGTGCCCGACGGACGCCTTGATGTGAGCCAATTGCCTGCACGTGCATTCGACTCGGCAGCGCAATTCTATGAGACTGCAAACCTCGCGGCAGAATACAACTCGCATCATTACGATCTGACTCCGGAGATTGACGCGCGCTTTGAAAAACTGACCCGTCAGCGCATTGAAGCGCATCCCATGCGGTATTACGTGTGGCTGCCTTTTGGGAGGCTCGCCGATATGTGGCTCCGGCCGCGCGTCGAGAATCTCGACATCGACACTGACTGGTGGGCCTATGCACGGCATCGTGCGGAGACACTCTTCAGCCTGAGCTACGGTGCGCTTAATCTGGCTTATCTGGCTCTGGCTGGAGTGGGGATATTCATGCGTCCGCGTTTGTGGAAGGCGCTGGTGGCCTACATGGTCTTGCGGAGCGCGCTCCTGCTTACAGTTGAAGCACCCGAAACCAGGTATACGATCGAGTGCTTCCCAATGCTGTTTGTACTTGCGGGGATGGGACTCTACTGCTTGACGAACCGCGTATGCTTATCGGTCTTGAAAGTGAAGGCGTCCGGTGGCAAAGTCTGATTCACTTTGATATTTGTGTAGAGGCAAGTACGAGTCTGTCCCTGGTCCTGGTCGAATACCTGCTTCACGCTGACTCCGCGTTCCGAATCCATCCAGAGTGTCAGTTTCACTACATATTTGCGCACAGCGGGATCCTTGGCGACCATCTCCAGTTTGTCGGTGGTGATACCGTCGATCTTTTCAGTGCCGAGATACTTGATACTCCACTTCTCTTCAAGCTCTTTACCGCTGGCGCCAAAACCCAGCATTAACCAACTCTGGTATTGGCTTAGCTTGCTTAAGACAGTAACCTGGTTCACCTTTTCCTCGTAAAGCTTGATGACCCCACCGGAGCTTACCAGGACCTTAGGTACAGGTCTGCCATTGACGTCCGCGATGTGTACTGCCGCCTGAGGGCTCTTCGGATCGTACTTGTAATAGACGGAGCCGGTTTGCACATCCTTGTCGTAGATCGGCAAAGTCATCACAGTGTCGAATTCGAAGTCGGCGGAGGTGGTGTGAATATTGGCCGATGCCACATCGAGCTTGTGCAATACGGTTTGCAGATCGTCTGCCGCAAACGCGGCGCGCACCAGCAGCATGGCCAACACAAGTGCAGAAGTGAAGATAATCTTTTTTGAATGCATCGTTTCTAAAGTCCTGGTGTTACCGCGAGAGACAGCCGTAGGCCTCTTCGCATCGCCTAGTGGTGAGCCCAGATCTTCCATTCCAGGTTGCCCTCTCCATCAGTAAGAGTCTCCCAGCGCTCTACCGATACTGCGTCTCCGGTCACCGGCAAGATAGCCTGCCGAAGAGCGTGTTTGACTTCTGTCGGTGTTGGCTGGGCGGGCATCTTCACGTCCGTGGCGGCAACAACCACAATCATCCCGCGGCCGCCATCACCGGTTACTTGTATGGGATGCGCTAGGGCCGTCACAGGGATCGGTTTATCGCCGTAATTCCACAATTGCGGTGTGATGAAGATAAACAGCAGGATGAGCGTTACCTTCACGTCGTAGTGGAAACTGCCGCGCGGATATGTCCAGTAGAAATAGCTCTTCAGAATCTCACTGAAGCTGCGATTTGGTTTTGCCGCAGCCATGCTCTTGCCGGTAGAACTCATGACAACTCCTTCACAATCCGATCGACGCCGCCCATATAAGGCTGTAGCGCCTCCGGAATCAACACAGTGCCGTCGGCCTGCTGGTAGTTCTCAAGAATGGCAAGCCAAGTACGGCCCACGGCGAGACCGCTGCCGTTTAATGTGTGAACAAATTCTGGCTTGGCTTTGGCGCCGGCAGGCCGGTAACGGATGTTTGCGCGCCGGGCCTGAAAAGCCTCGAAGTTCGAGCAGGAAGAAATCTCTCTGTACAGTTGCTGTCCGGGCAGCCACACTTCTAGATCGTAGGTCTTTGCAGATGAGAAACCGGTATCCCCCGTGCAAAGCAATACGCGGCGATACGGCAGATTCAGCGTCTCCAGAATCTCCTCGGCATTGCGTGTCAATTGTTCGTGCTGCGCATCGGAATCTTCGGGCCGAGTGAACTTGACCATTTCGACCTTTTGAAATTGATGCTGCCGGATAATGCCGCGGGTGTCCTTGCCGGCGGCTCCCGCTTCAGCGCGGAAGCATGGCGTATACGCGGTCAGCGAAATCGGCAGCCGCGCTTCGTCAAGAATCTCGTCGCGATAAAGGTTCGTAACCGGGACTTCGGCAGTCGGAATCAGCCAATGATCGTTGTCCTTGAACTCGCCCTTGGTGGCGGCTTCTACGTCGGCATCGGAGCAGCTGAAAAGATCCTCGGCGAACTTGGGCAGCTGCCCGGTTCCAAACAGAGATCTTGAGTTGACCATGAATGGCGGCAACACTTCGGTGTATCCGTGATTGCGCGTGTGCATGTCGAGCATCAAGCTGATCAGTGCGCGTTCAAGCCGCGCGCCGGCACCCATGTACACGGCAAAGCGCGCGCCGCTCAATTTTGCAGCCCGTTCCAGATCCAGAATACCCAGTGCTTCACCGATCTCCCAATGCGGCTTGGGCTCAAAGTCGAAGCTGCGCCTCTCGCCCCAGGTCTTCACGGTCTTGTTGTCTGCTTCAGAAAGCCCGGCGGGCACTTCGTCGCGGGTGAGATTTGGAATGCGAGAGAGCGCCTGGCGCATCTGCTCGTCGAAGGAGCTTGCGGCCTTGTCCAGCGCGTCAAGCTCATCTTTCAAAGCGCGGGTTTCTTCCATGACCGCAGTCGCGTCCTGGCCGGCCTTCTTCAACGCGCCAACTTGTTGGCTCAGCTCGTTGCGGCGAGCCTTCAGGCGTTCTGCGGTCGTAATCGCTTCACGGCGGCGCTGGTCGAGGGCGCGAAAGTCGCCAAGCAGAGCTGCTGGATCGGCGCCGCGCGCACGCAGCTTTGCCTCAACCAGCTCCAGGTTGGAGCGTACAAATCCCAAATCGAGCATACTTCCTTCAGTTTACAGGACGTACACCAACGCGCAGCTGATTCCTGGATGTGCCCGCAAAGCTATGTGCTGCAGCATTATCTGGCTACTGGATCATGGCTTTCGCCGATCGTTGGCCCCGACAATGTCTGCTCCCTCCATCCCGGCAGATTCTGGTCGCCGGTTATTAGGCGGGCGCTTCTTGTGAAGGTGAAGTATGTCCAGATCCACGCTGCGAAGACGGAAATGCGGTTGCGGAACCCAATCAAAAAGAAGATGTGGACCGTGAGCCAGGTGATCCAGGCGGAAAATCCGCTCATGTGAGCCTTGAAAGGCCACTCCACTTTGGCCACAGCGGCCATGCGCCCGATGGTAGCCATGTCGCCCTTGTCAAAGTAGTGGAAGGCTGAGCGGCGAACTCCCTTCAGATCGGCTGCAATCATCTTGGCTACGTGGCCGCCCATCTGCATGGCGGGTTGGGCCACGCCGGGAATCAGCCGTCCATCCTCTTCAACATGCGCCATATCGCCGACAACGAACACCTCCGGCAGACCTGGAGGATTCAGTCGGTCGTCCACGATGACGCAACCGCGCTTGTCCAGCGGAGCGCCCAGCATCTTGCCCAGCGGCGAAGCCTGAACGCCGGCTGCCCACAGTGTGACCGCCGCATCGATCTTGATGTTGCTTCCGCCTTTGCTCCTTGATGTTGCTTCAACGTAGCCAGGACCCACGCTGGTGACCTGCGTATCGGTATGGACTTCAACGCCGAGTTCACGCAACGAGGCCTCAGCCTTAGCGGAAAGATCGGGTGGGTAAGCGGCAAGGACGCGCGGCGAACCCTCGAGCAGCAGCACGCGTGACTTGGATGGATCGATGTGGCGGAAGTCGTGCCGCATATAAAGCTGCGCGATGTCGCAGATGGCGCCCGCCAGTTCCACACCGGTTGGTCCGCCGCCCACCACAACAAAGTTCAGCGGCGGATGCCAGCCATGTTCCACCAACTGCCGCTCGGCCAGTTCAAAGGTGAGCAGCACGCGGCGGCGGATTTCGAGGGCATCTTCAATAGTCTTCAGGCCCGGCGCTTGCATGGCCCACTCTGGATGCGCAAAGTAGGAGTGGGTGGATCCGGTGGCGAGAACCAGATAGTCGTAGGTGACCTTCGACCCGCTGGTGAGGGAAATCCGGCGTGCGGCTACATCGATGGCCACAACTTCATCCATCAGTACTTCAGTGTTGGGTTGCCTGCGCAGAATTGTGCGGATGGGTTGCGCAATATCGGCCGGTGAGAGCACCGCCAGCGCCACCTGATAGAGCAAAGGCTGAAAAGTGTGATGGTTGCGGCGGTCGATGACGGTCACATCCACGGGCAGATGTGCAAGCCCAAGGGCAGCATGCAGCCCTCCGAAGCCTGCGCCGACGATGACGACGCGGGGCTGGCGGCCTGCAGCAGTGGTGGGGGGGATAGGGATCCTGTCGGCAAATGGAATAGCCGGTTCGCTCACTGATGGCACCTCTTATCTTCTAGATGCGGCCAGCCCGCCATCGGTCACATGAGCATGGTTGTCCATGGACATGGCTGCGGCCCGGTGCTGTAGCATCCAGCTATGATCGCAGGCGCTTCCTGGGAGTGGTGGATCGGATTTCATGCGGTGGTTATAGCTCTGCTGGTGGCCGACTGGTTCCTGCCAGGTCGCCGCCACGAAACCAAACATACACATGCATTTGCATGGATCGGTACCGCGACAATGGTGCTGGCTGCGGCGGCCTTTGCCGCTTGGGTAGCCTTCGCGCATGGGCAGCAGGCGTCGCTCGAATTCGTGGCTGGTTACACGGTTGAGATGTCGTTGAGCATCGATAATCTTTTTGTTTTTATGGTGCTCTTCCAGGGATTCCACATTGGTGAGCGCGGCCAGCATCGTGCGCTGCTGTGGGGAGTGGCGGGCGCGGTCATCCTGCGCGGCGTGTTCATTGCCTTGGGCGTCTCGCTGCTCCAGCGCTTTACATGGATCACCTATGTCTTTGGCGCGTTTCTTTTGTATGCGGCCTACAAGCTCCTCTTTGGAGAATCTACAAAATCCGCCCTACCCAATTGGATTCGGAATATGCATTCAAAAAAAGGCTCTCTTTTGCCCGTAATTATTGCGGTGGAGTTTACGGACGTGATCTTCGCCACTGACTCAATTCCCGCTGTGCTTGCCGTCACCCACAATCCGTTCGTGGCCTATACGTCGAACATTGCGGCGGTGCTTGGACTGCGCTCGCTGTACTTTGCACTGGCCGGATTGCTTGACCGCGTCAAGTATCTGCACTACGGGCTCGGAGTTCTGCTGGCCTTCATCGCCATCAAGATGATGGCAGTGCACTGGTTTGAGATTCCAATTACGATTTCGCTGGTCGTGATTGCAGCGATCCTGGTGGCGTGCGCAGCCGCCTCGGCACTGGTTCCGAACAAGAAGGAACAGGGAGCATAAACCAGCGGTGAGGAATGCGTATCTCGGCGGCCACGCCGGAGTGGTGCATTTTGTGTACCTGCAACTGCACAGAAATTCTGCGATTTTGTACAAGCTCGGAGCGTTTTCTTCCGGGCAGCAGGAATTTAGAAAGATGAGGCCGCTTTTCCCGGATTAGAATAATGCTCCGCCACCCGTATTATGATGGTTGCCGACGAGCCCCTGGTCGCCGTGGGGCCGGCGAAAGCAGGAGTTCATGCAGCCAATCTCACGACGTAAATTCGTCGCGCTGACTGCGACGGGAATAGCCACCGCGCCGCTGGCGATGATGGCGAAGCCGACGGGCAGCTCAGTTACCGCCCAGGAAGTCTTCGACCGCATCAGGAAAAACATCGGTGTTGACTGGAAGCCAGATACCATCGACGGATTCAAGGCCGGCGATCCCGCAACCCGTGTAACCGGCATCGCAACCACATCGCTCGCAACGCTCAACGTGCTTGATCGCGCCATGAAGGCGGGAGCGAATCTTATTGTTACGAGCGAGCCAACATTCTTCAGCAGAGCCGATACACCAACGCCGCCGGTGAGGCGCGCTTTTGGCAGACAGGCCGCGCAAAGCGAAGCGCCCGAGACGCCGCCTCCTCCGGACCCGGTCTTCACGGGCAAGGACGAATTCATCAGGAAGCACAAGCTCATCGTGATCCGCTTGAGTGACCACTGGGGTCTTCGTAAGCCCGATCCGTTCGCGCTCGGGCTCGCAGACGTGCTCGGCTGGCCGAAGCCTGAAGGCGACGCTGCGCACATCTCCATTCCGGAGACTTCACTCGAAGCTCTTGTGACGCATGTAAAGAAATCGCTGAACTCGCGAGGCGGCATGCGCATCGTGGGTCATCCCGAGCTGAAGATACGCAAGGTTGCTTTCCTTCCCGGATCGACACCGATTCAGGCATCGATTGCGGCGCTACCCGGCGTGGATGTGATCGTAGCCGGCGAAGTGCGCGAGTGGGAGACAGTGGAGTATGTGCGCGACACGGTGGCGCTGGGCGGTAAGAAGGCACTGGTCCTGGTTGGGCGCGTCGTCTCTGAAGATCCCGGCATGAAGGTTTGCGCGCAGTGGTTGAAGAAAATCGTACCGGAGGCCAAATCGACGTGGGTTTCCGCCGGCGATCCCTACTGGAGGCCAAAGGCATGAGCACGCTGATCGCAGGTGAAGTTGTTGCCCGCATCAAGTCGCATCTTGGGATTCCGTGGCGCGATTCGACCTACCGTGACACGTTCAAGTTCGGCGGCCCCGATACGGTAGTGAAAGGGATTGCCACCACCATGTTCTGCTCGTACGAGGCCATCAGGCGCGCCACTGAAGCTGGATGCAACATGATGATTCCGCATGAGGACACCTACTGGAACGATCGCGACGACGTGTCGATTGTGAGTGGCGATCCGGCATACAAGCAAAAGGTTGACTTCATGAGCGAGCACGATATCGTGATTTTCCGCATGCACGATCACATGCACGCCCATCGGCCAGACCTGATCTGGGTGGGCCTGGCGCGAGTGCTCGGCATTACCGATCTTGAAACATCTCCGCAATCGCATCACTTCACCTTGCCTGAAACCACGCTCGGTGAACTGGCTGCACACCTTCAGAAGCGATTCACCGACCAGGGACTCACTGACAACGCCATGAGAGTAGTAGGCGATCCCTCGGCGAAGGTCAGCCGTCTGCAGCTTGGAGTGGGATATGCAACACCGCCAATCAACGATCCCAATGTGGACGTGGTGGTGAGCGGAGAGCAGCAGGAGACGGACGGGTTTCTCGACAGCCCTGAATATGTGCTTGATGCGGCGACGTTTGGAATTCCCAAGGGCTGGATTATGCTCGGCCACAATGTTTCGGAAGAGCAAGGGATGCTGGAGATGGCGCAGTGGGTTAAGACATTCGTTCCTGAGGTTCCTGTTCGACTGGTCAGGTCGGGCGAGCCCTTCTGGGCGCCGAAGTGAGGCCGTGATTCGTCTTGGAAAATAAATTCGGCGTTCCCGCCAGGAGTAGCTGTATGAATGTCAGCATAGGTTGGAGAGTTTTTCTCGGTTGCCTTTGTGTAGGCGCCGCTACCACTGCTGTTGCCGCGCAATCAGGCTCGCTGCCCGCTCCCGTAACCTTCACAGCCGAGCAGGATCATCAGAACATGATGGATCAGCTTGGCATCAAGGAGTTGAGGCCTGCGCCAAGTGGGAACGAAAAAGACCCCAACCATGCCAACTACGACGAGTCAAAGGCGACTCCGTATCCCAACTTGCCCGACCCACTCACGCTGAACAACGGCCAGAAGGTGACCATGCCCGCGATATGGTGGGATAGGCGCCGCCCTGAGATCGTTGAGATGTATTCGAAGTATGTGTACGGGAGCGTGCCGAAGAATGTGCCAAAGGTGACGTGGAAGGTGACGGCGGTCGATCACGAGAGGATTGGCTTTACGCCTGTTATCGCTAAGGACCTGATCGGCCAGGTCGATAACTCATCGTATCCGGCAATCGACGTGAAAATACACATGGTTTTGGTGACTCCCGCAAATGCAAAAGGGCCGGTGCCGGTGCTCGTGATGTTTGGCCGTGCTGCGTTCCCGAACCCCAATGAGCCTTCTGCAGAAGAATTGGAAAAGATCAACAAGGCATGGAAGAATCTGCTCGTACAGCAGGACCCCTCGCTGAAGGATGTGATGACTGCACATCCGGCGTGGCAGCCGGTGAAGGCCACTCCGTTCCAATTCCCGCAGATGAATGCGGACGGCGATCCGCCGAATACATGGCAACTGGTGCAGGCCGGTTGGGGTTTTGCATTGCTCGATCCCGCAAGCGTGCAGGCGGATAACGGTGCGGGCATTACACGCGGCATCATCGGCCTGGCGAACAAGGGGCAGCCGCGCACGCCTGAAGACTGGGGTGCTCTGCGCGCGTGGGCATGGGGCGCGAGCCGCGCGCTGGATTACCTTGGAACCGACCCGGCAGTGGATGCGAAGCATGTTGGCATTGAAGGTGTTTCGCGCTACGGCAAGGCCGCGCTTGTGACAATGGCCTTTGATCAGCGCTTTGCCATGGTG
Source organism: uncultured Acidobacteriaceae bacterium (assembly GCA_963843655.1). Lineage (GTDB taxonomy): Bacteria > Acidobacteriota > Terriglobia > Terriglobales > Acidobacteriaceae > Telmatobacter. The sequence continues at coordinate 119,974 of CAWJLD010000005.1, forward strand.
CTGGTGGGTTCGTCCGGTAAGGGCGGCGCTACGCCGCTGCGCCGCAACTATGGAGAAGCAGTCGAGAACCTCACCGGCGGCGAATACTACTGGATGGCCGGCAACTTCATGAAGTACGGCGCATCGCAGGCGACCTTCGGCAGCATGAATCCCGGCGACATTCCGGTGGATTCAAACGAGCTGATCGCATTGTGCGCGCCACGGCTTACCTTCATCAGCTACGGTGTTCCAGAGAAAGGCGATGCGCATTGGCTCGACCACCAAGGCAGTTTCATGGCCACTGTGGATGCGAGTCGCGTGTTTGCATTGCTGGGAGCGAAGGGACTCGAAAACGAGGGCGACTATCACACGGCAAAGATGCCACCGGTGAACCACGGCCTGCTGGACGGTCAGCTTGCGTGGCGTCAGCATGACGGCGGCCACACCGACGCGCCGAATATGAAGTGGTTCATTCAGTGGACCGACAAATTTATCGGCCACACGCCGCCGCAGTAGTGCCGCGCGCGGGATGCAGGCTGCCGTCACACGCAGCAGTCACTTTTCTAGCTTGGCCTCAAGGCGCGGAACAAACAGCGTCTGCGTAGCGGGCTCAAGCTGGTGAGCCAATGCGAGCGCCTTCTGCCATGCTGCGTGTGCTTCATCCATGCGGCCATTGGCGGCCAGCGCGTCGCCAAGCGCGGTTTGCGTGCTGAGTCGGTCAGGGTCCATCGAAACCGCTTCCTGCGCTAGCTGCAGAGCATATGGCGCATCGTGCTTTCGCAACGCCCACGACGCCATCTGCGTTCGCGCCTGCGCGGCGGCCTGCCGCATATCGAAGTGCCCATGGAAGATCATCACCCCGTGATCGATGACCTCATCTGGCTTCATCGATTCGAAGGCGAGGTAAGGGTTCATCGAAGAGTCCGGCGATTCGCACGCCACCATGTTCGACGCGCTCAGCAGAACTGCGCCGTTGACCTCCGGTGCGATGAGCTCCGGCTCGCCCGCCCAGCCAGTGCCCGCGTTGGGCAGGTGATGGCAACGGATGCCGTAGGTCTCGGGCTTGCTGATTGGATACACAAAGTAGGCAAACCAGCATTCCTCGTTGGGGTGGCGGTTCTGCCATTTCTTCACTTCAAAGAGCTGCTGTCCCCACTCGACGTTTGCATCGCTAAGCAGCATGGGCAATTTAGCAGGCCCGCCGAATGCCTCGTTGGCGTAGGCCATGAAGTTGGGATACACGGCCATCGATGAGACGACGTGCGCTGCCAAAAGCACCGCGCATGCAATCAGCCATGGACGGCTGTGCGCGGCGAGCGCCGCGGCTCCGGCTCCGGCAATGATGAACAGGAAACCGTAAAACGGAAGCAGGTGGCGCGATCCGATATTCATGCCGAACACGATTGCCGTGACGAAGTAAATGAGCGCGGGCACCAGCATGAACATCAGCTCGCGGCTGAGTTTGAGCTTGCGCGCTACGATCGCGAAGACAGTTACGCCGGTAAGCGCCAGCAGGCCAAGCGTAGTCTTGATGGCGAAGACCGATGGGAAGTACCACCACACGCCGTGCGGCCAGTTACGGCCGAAGATGAAAGCTGGATAGTGGTCGGCCATGCGGCGCACGTCAACCATGCCGATCAGGTACGACTCGGGAAGCAGATGCCAGCGGCCGATTGTATTAATGACCGCGGCATCGAAGGCTCCCACAGGAGCGACCCAGTTGGCCAGCGTGGTGGTCATTGTGAGCGGCGCCGGTCGGGCGGCATAGCGGAAGCCGTAGAAGCCCCACAATACCACCACGCCGATGACGACAATGGCGCAGAATGCCCCAGTAAGGCGCAGAGCAGTTCGTGCGCGCTTGCCCTTCGGCGCTACGGTAACTTCCCAGGCGATGAGCGCAAGCATCATGGGCGCGAACAGAATGGCAGAGTGCTTGGTGGCAAGCAGCAATCCGGCGACGAGAGCGGCTACAAGCAGGCGAGTCCACGTGGGCTGTTTGACGTAGCGATAGAAGCACCAAGTTGCGGCAACAAAAAACAGCGAGATACCAATGTCGGTAGTGACCAGGGCCGCATTGCCGAGTATGTTGGGATCGAACACAACCAGTGCGAGAGCGGCCAGGCCGGCCCAGTCACCAAAGCACTCGCGCGCAGTCAGAAACACAACCAGTGCAAGAAGCGGAACCAGTATCCCCGCTGACAGACGCATCGCAAAGAAAAGCTGATTACGGTCGCCGTCGTTACGCGCCAGCCACTCTCCGCCATCCACGTAGGCTTCGGTCTTGAAGGAGCGATGCTGGTCTTCAGGCACCCAGAGATTACGGCCGAGAGTAGGCAGCGCGGCCAGGTACTTAACCAGCGGCGGATGCTCGGGGTTCAAGCCGTAGTCGCCGTTGTGCAGCATCATGTAGGCGGCGAACGAGTGATTGCCTTCGTCGAACGTGGGCGACTCACGGCGAATGGTAAGCACAGTCAGCAGGCATTGCACAACAATGAGCGCAGTTACAGCTCCCCAAAGAACACGACCGGAAATTTTCGGCACAAGCCTCCAGCCTTTCTCAGTGCAAGCAGCCATCATACAAGTTGACGAGGCACGTTTGGCTATCCGGATACGAAGAATGCGATAGAAGTGTGGTCGGTCTTCCGCACCCGATTTCCGTCGATCCGAATTCCATTGCTCGTAGACGCCGGCCCCTGATATGCTCCGGCTGCTTCATATTCCCCATAGCTTCCAAGTTAGAGATCGCAGGAGCGTCCGACCATGTGCGGAATAGTTGCCGTATTCTCGCGCCGAGAGCCAGTCTCGCCAAGGAATCTGGAGTGCGCAACCAAGTCACTCACGCATCGCGGTCCAGACGGTCAGCGGCAATGGATAAGCCGCGATAACAGAGTCGGCCTCGGACACGCACGCTTGAGCATCATCGACCTGACAACCGGAGATCAGCCCATCGCGTCTGAAGACAACCGAACGCACATCGTCGCGAATGGCGAGTTCTACGGCTATGAAGCCATCCATAAGGAACTTGAGTCGCGCGGGCATCGGCTCCGCACCCGCTCTGACAGCGAAATTGCTCTGCACCTGTGGGAGGAACTTGGCCCGCAATGCATGCATCAACTTCGCGGCGAATTTGCTTTTGCCATATGGGATGACAAGCAGCGATGCCTGTTTGCCGCTCGCGACCGATTTGGCATCAAGCCGCTCTTCTATGCTTGGCACCATGACACGCTCCATCTTGCTTCGGAGGTAAAGGCACTATTTACAGCGGGAGTACCTGCGCGATGGGACCATGAGAGCGTGTATCAGTCGGCGACCTTTGGCGGACACCAGTTGCGGACACTTTACGATGGCGTCTTCCAGTTACCGCCGGGGCACTATCTTGTAGCGACTGACCGGCATGTGCAAATCACTCGCTACTGGGACTTCAACTATCCAAACGCGAGCGACTGCTCGGCAAAGCGCTCAGACGCGGATTACATAGCCGAGTTTCGGCACGAACTTGAGGAGGCTGTTCGTATCCGTCTACGCGCCGATGTTCCCGTGGGAGTGTACCTGAGCGGTGGTCTCGACTCCTGCGCGGTGTTGGGCTTGGCTGTGCGGCATCATCCCGAGCCAATCCGTGCGTTCACCCTGACATTTGAAGATGTAGCGTACGATGAGGGTCCAATCGCGAAAGAGATGGCTGAGCTGGTCTGCGCGGAATTTCACACTATCCATATCGATCAGCAAAAGCTGTCTGACGCTTTCTCCGACGCGATATTGCAGTCAGAGAGTCTCTGTGTCAATGCACACGGCGTGGCCAAATTCCTTCTCAGCAAAGCGGTCCGCGATGCGGGTTATAAGGTAGTCATCACCGGCGAGGGCTCGGACGAGATCCTTGGCGGTTACGCGCACTTCCGCCGCGACATGCTGCTCTATAACCGCGAAGGACAGGACCCGCAGGAAATTGAGAATCTGCTGAAGTGGCTGGATGAGCACAACACGGTTTCTCGCGGACTGCTGCTGCCTGACGGCGAAGTCGGCGATCTTGAATCCGTTCGGCGCGTGCTGGGCTATGTGCCATCGTGGATGGAAACCTTCTCGTCGCGCGCCGTAAAGATGCAGCAGCTTCTGTCTGAAGACTTCGGCTGCAGGTACAGGGATCGCGAGAGTTATCGCCAGTTGCTCTCAGACATCGATGTTCCGGGCCAGCTCAAGGGGCGCGACCCGCTGCACCAGTCGCTTTACCTATGGGGCAAGTCAGTTCTCTCCGGCTACATACTTACCATGTTGGGCGACAGAATGGAGATGGGCCACTCGATCGAAGGCCGCGTACCATTCCTCGATCACCACGTTGTAGAGTGCATCTGTTCCCAGCCGGTCAGCATGAAGATTCGTGGAATGACGGAGAAGTATGTCCTTCGCGAAGCTGTGCGCGACGTCATCACGGACACCGTGTATCGCAGGCAGAAGCATCCGTTCCTGAGCCCGCCTGCTACGCTCAATCCCGACGAGACATTCAATATCTACGTCCAGGACATGCTGCGCGGTCCTGTCCTGCGGTCGATGCCGTTTTACGATCAAGGCAAGGTAGTGGCGCTGCTTGATAAGTTGCACGGCATGGACGTGGGTGAGAGAACCGCGTGGGATCAGATTCTGATGCCGATTGTGAGCATGTGCGTCCTGCACGAGGGGTTTGGACTCACCGCGTAATAGCACCGGAAGTATTCAGAAGCTGCCGGTGGCCCGACCCCTATGCGAAAGCAAGATTGAGGTTGTCGATGGCTTCGTCGATTTCCGCGTTGTTCTTGTAGCCCACAGTGACGCAATCGACACCGGCCTCGCGGAACGCAAAGCGCATGGCCTTCTGGCGGTCTTCGTGATTGAAAACGCCTTCGCCGATGAGCTTCATGCTGATAACGCCCATGCCTTCCTTCTTCACTTGCTTAACGTGCGACACCGCTTCCGTCACGTTGCCGAGCACTGGCGCGTCGTGCTCCTCGGCATCCATGCGCGTGCCCTTGTGGTTCATGCGGATCATTGCTATTTGCAGCCACTCGGTGCCGGGAACCTGGCGCAGCGCGGGGAGGCCGTGAACAGATGCGCCGTGGCTCTTGATAGTTTGCTTATGTTCGCATTCGAGAATGGCATCCTGCCAGTTGCGCGTATCCTGCACCCACGTTCCAGTGTGTTGCCAGTGCAGCAGCATGATGTCGAAGTAGTCGGTGCCGGACGCTTTGCGCATCTCGTCGAACCGCGCCATGGGGTCGACACCCACATCCGTCGTCACCTTGCTCATGAGCTGATAGTTCTCGCGCGGAATCCCCTTGAGCGCCTTGGCCAGCATCTGCTGAGAGGCGCCGTACGACTCAGATGTCTCAAAGAAGCGGATGCCGCGGTCGTACGCATAACGGACCAGCTTCGTGAAACCTTCCTGTCCAAGTTGCTGCTGTACATGGCCGCTGAATGAGCCGGTGCCGAATGCGAGGCGCGTGACCTTCATCTTCGAACGGCCCAGTGTGACCATATCGGTTGCGGTCTTGCGCTCTGCCATGAGTGGCAGGCCGCCGGCCAGAGCACCTGCGGCAACGCCGGCTTTTAAAAAGTTGCGGCGAGAAAGCTCAGTCATACTACCCCCGGATAAAAGTTGTCAGTGATCGGTAGTCAGTGAAACAGGTGCACGATCGTTGAGATTAAGCGTAGGCCATACTGATATTCTCAATGGCTTCGTCGACTTCAGCGCGGCTCTTGTAGCCCACGGTGACGCAATCCACGCCTGCATTGCGGAAAGCAAAGCGCATAGCCTTCTGGCGGTCTTCACGGCTGTTTGAGAACGCGCCTGCGCCAACGAGCTTCATGCTGATGACCCCCTTGCCGGTCTTTTTGGCTTCATGCACGTGCTGCACAACCTCAGACACGTTGCCGGTATCAACAAAGTCGCGGCCATCGGAATCCATGATGGTGCCTTTGTGGTTCATGCGGATCATGCCGATCTGCAGCCACTTGTTTTCAGGCAGGACGCGAAGTGCGGGCAGGCCGTGTACGGACGCTCCGTGAGTGCGCACGGTTTGCTTGTGTTCGGCTTCCAGAATCACATCCTGCCATTGGGTGGTTTTCTCAGGCCAGCTGGTGCCGCGCTGGATGTGAAGAAGCATGATGTCGAAGTAGTCGGTTTGCGCGATCTTACGAAGGTCTTCGATCTTCTTTGCCGGATCCTGTCCGTCGCCGGTAGTCACCTTGGTCATCAGCCGGTAGTTCTCGCGCGGAATTCCCTTGAGTGCGATGCCAAGCATCTCGTGCATGCCGGGATACGACTCGGAGCACTCAAAGAAACGGATGCCCTGGTCGTACGCGTAGTGAACAAGTTTGGTGAACTCGTCCTGGCCCAGCTCGCGTTGAACTCGCCCATTATTTGTACCTGTGCCAAAGGCAAGGCGCGTGACTTTTACTCCGGAATTTCCAAGCTTAACCCAGTCGGTGGCCTTGCCGCCTTGCGCTGCCGGCAGGGGAAAAGACCCGGCAGTTGCAAGAGAGCCCGCTGCAAGGCCGGTTTTCAGGAAGTGTCGTCTGGATATGTGCTTCATCATCGGACCCCCGGATTGGCCGTTTCGCGGCCATTGGGCGGAAGGTTATCACACTGAACGCCGGGCCTGCATCAGGGAATTCAATTGCATGAATCAATTGAGGATCAAGGGCACGTCGCCTGCAGAGTGATAGCCTCGAGAGTGATGTCAAAGGCATCTGAAATTGATTTTGTCGTTGTGGGCGCGGGCGTGGCTGGGCTTCGAGCTGCGGTTGAATTGGCCCGCCACGGCGATGTCCTGGTGGTGACCAAGGAATCGCTGAATGAATCGAATACGCATTACGCGCAGGGCGGCATCGCCGTCGCCATGGAAGGCGATGAGGATATCTCGCTCCATTTGGAAGACACAATCAAGGCCGGCGACGGACTGGTGTATCGGCCGGCTGCGGAGGTGCTGGTATCGGAAGGCCCGCTGCGGGTAGCCGAGCTGATTGAATGGGGCGCGAAGTTCGACCGCGAAGGAAACCTGCCCACCGGCGAGTTGATGCGCACGCGCGAAGGAGCGCATTCGCTGCCGCGCATTCTGCATGCCAGAGGCGACGCTACCGGCGCGGAGATCAGCAGGTCGCTGGTCGCATTTGCACGTGCGCACAAGCGTATCCAATTCGCAGAGTGGACCATGGTCTCGGGCCTTGTGGCCGATGGGGGTTGTGTAGCAGGCGTGGATCTTGCTCCGGCACGGGCAGTGACGCGCGGCAGTGAGGCAGCGGCGAATCACACCCGCATCGCCACGAAGGCTGTGTTGATTGCCGCAGGAGGCGCTGGGCAGGTCTACTCGGATACGACCAATCCCGCAGTGGCAACCGGCGACGGCATCGCCCTTGCGGAGCAGGCGGATGCGGAACTGGCGGACATGGAGTTCTATCAGTTTCACCCCACCGCATTTTACATGCAGGGCGCTCCGCGATTTCTGTTGTCTGAGGCGCTGCGTGGCGAGGGTGCCTATCTGATCAATGACAAAGGCGAGCGATTCATGGAGCGGTATCATCCGCTTCTTGAGCTGGCTCCGCGCGATGTGGTGGCGCGTGCTATTGCCCACGAGGGCCTGAATGATGACGGAGCCGCGCGCCCCGTTTACCTCGATATGCGCCACGTGACAAATGTGGATGTGCATTCACGCTTTCCAGGAATCAGCGCGTTTCTGGCGAAGTACTCGCTCGATCTGGCTCGCGATCCGATTCCGGTACGTCCCGCCGCGCATTATCTGATGGGCGGAATTAAGACCGATCTCGCGGGACGCACAAGCCTCAAGGGGCTTTACGCTGCCGGAGAAGCAGCTTGTACCGGTGTGCACGGAGCCAACCGGCTGGCGTCGAACTCGCTGCTTGAGGGGCTGGTATTTGGTGCACGAGCCGCGCAGTCGATGCTCTCCGATGGGTTCTCGCCGGGAACGATCGACAACTCCGCGCTGGCTCCGCTTGCATTGACCTCATGCGAAGAGACTAAGGTAGAAGAAACAATCGCAGAGCTGCAGCGCGCGATGTGGGCAAATGCGGGATTGCTGCGCAAGGAAGCTACCTTGCGGCAGGGTTGTGCCGCGCAGGAAAGAGCGGAAGCAACTCTCTCTCAAATTGCAGATCGCGGCAAAGCAAGCCGCAGATTAACTGAAGCGCAGGCTCTTGCGCGGGTTGCTCGCGCAATTTTGCACTCGGCGTTGGCGCGCACAGAGAGCCGAGGCGCGCACTTCCGCAGCGATTTTCCGAACCCTGATGACGGGCATTTCAGAAAACACTCCGTGCTTGAGCGCGATGGCAACGTGAAATTCGAGGAGTGGTGACGTCCCCACTTGACGCAACTCGCTACTGGATATACGTTGGGATTACACGGGAAAGGAGGTTGATCCAGCCTATGAAATTTGATTGTTCCAGTAGTAACTTACGTGAGGTGACTGAGGCCTGAGGCCTTGCGTCTCTGGCACCGGATAAGACCCGGCGGAGGGTTCTCCGTCATGGCTCTGGCATTCGCACATGAGCGCGAAGGCCTCGGTCCAATCCCAACAGATCACCGGCAGCGGCTGGGGAAATCATTCCCCGGCCGTTGTTGTTTTTGGTGGCCGTGTCATCGAAATCAAGTCCTCATCCGTTGAAATTCCCGGCCGCACAACGCAGGCAAGCACCCTTTCTGCACGATCAAAGCAGAACTGCGCTCCATCCAAGCATCTAAACGAATAAAGACAACGAGTTATTGCGGGGGAAGCGGAAATGATTCATTCGATCCAACAGAATTGGTATCAGCTGCTCTGGTCTGCTGGAATTCTGGCGGCGACGATCGTGCTGGCGTCAATCATTCGCGCGATTGTGTTCGGAATTCTGCGAAGAATTGCCGTACGCAAGGGCCATGTGGTGGGGCAATCGCTGGTCAAGCATGGCAAGAAGCCATCACACTGGATCTTTCCGTTGCTGTCTGTTCTTTGCGTTCTGCCAGCACTGCCCTTGCCGGAAGAGTTAATGACAGCGTTGGAGCACGTCACAAGTATTGGCTTGATTGCAGCAATCGCCTGGTTTGCCGTCCTGGTGGTGCAGATTGCCTCGGATCTTCTTGGGGATCGCTATCGTATCGATGTTGCCGATAATCTTGCTGCGCGGCGCATACAAACTCAGTTTCAAATGGTGCGGCGAATCTCGATCTTTCTCATCGTTGTCGTCACCCTGTCCATCATACTGATGACGTTCCCCACCATCAGACACATCGGTGTCAGTCTCCTTGCTTCGGCCGGCGTGGCCGGCATCATCGTAGGCATGGCAATGAAAGGGACGCTCTCGAACCTGATCGCAGGCGTGCAGATCGCGTTTGCGCAGCCTTTCCGCATCGGTGACGCCGTGGTGGTGGAAAACGAGTGGGGATGGATTGAAGAGATCGGAATGATGTACGTAGTGGTGCGCATCTGGGACTTGCGCCGCCTCGTGCTGCCACTCTCGTATTTTCTTGAGCATCCCTTTCAGAACTGGACACGGACCAGCGCGGATCTGCTGGGCTCCACCTTTATCTACACCGACTACACGGTTCCCGTTGATCCGTTGCGCGATGAACTGAAGACCATTTGCGAGGCCACGCCGCTTTGGGGCGGCAAGGTGTGTGCCATTCAGGTAACGGATACGACTGAGACCACCATGCAGTTGCGTGCGCTCACGGATGCACGCAACTCCGGTGATGCATGGGACCTTCGCTGCCTTGTGAGGGAAAAGCTCATCGATTTTATTCAGAGGAATTATCCGGGAAGTTTGCCCCGGTATCGCGGCGAGTTCGACATGCCAGACGAAAACAAAACAAAGCTGTTGAGCATGGCAGATCCCGTGCATTGAAAATCTGCGCAATCACCCTCGACAATGGAAATCTGTACTGTCATACGCGACCCTCAAATCGATTGACACCGCGCGCATGGCAGACTGAAAATATTGCGATCAACGACGCTGCACATTGAGGATTTTATGAATCGTGCACTGCTTGCAATTGCTCTCCTCGTTTCCCTGCCGGCGTTTCCCCAGGGACCCCAGCACCAGGCGGTTGTCCAGGTGCAGAAGACTTCGCTCACCCGTGATCAGGAGTTGCAGATCGGCAAACAATTTGCCGCCCAGGTTGAGCGCGAGATGGAAGTAGTACAGAACCCGAAGATCGAGAGCTGGTTGAACCAGATTGGCCAGAAACTGGCAAAGACGCCGGAGGCCAACAACTATCCTTACTACTTCAAGCTGGTCAACGACGATTCCATCAACGCATTCGCATTGCCCGGTGGACCCATGTATGTGCATACGGGCCTGATCAAGGCCGCGGACAATGAGGCCGAAGTTGCTGGAGTGCTCGCTCATGAAATGTCGCATGTTGCATTGCGGCATGGCGCCGCGCAAATTACAAAACAGCAGCGCTACGGTGCGCTGTTTTCAATCATCGGAGCGTTGGGTGGCACGTTGACCTCCGACCAGAACGGCAACTGCGGAATGCTGTGCCAGATTACGCAGGCCGGCACCAGCCTTGGGCAGAACTCTCTGCTGATGAAGTTCTCGCGTGGGTACGAGCACGACGCCGATTTGAATGGTGCGCGCATGATGGCGGCCGCCGGCTACAACCCGATTGAGCTCCCAAAATTCTTTGAGAAGCTGCAGGCGCAACAGGGAACTGCAAACGAGCCAAAAGGACTGGCGCTCTGGCTGTCGTCGCATCCGGGGACGGGCAGCCGAATCCAATATGTATCGCAAGACATCAAGTTCTATCCCAAGCGCAGCTACTCGACCAACACGGGCGAATTTGCCGAGATCAAGCAGTTGATCGCGAAAATTCCGCCGCCCAAGATGCAGCCCGGCAAGTTGATCGCAGCCAAGGATAATCCGGCGCCGCGCACGAATCTCCCAATCGGCTTGAAGGATTACTCGGCGAACGGCTTCTCCATTGCCTATCCAAGCTCATGGCAGGTAGGACAGCCGGAGCCGGGAAGCAGCGTCTACATGGTTCCGCAGGGTGGAGCAGTGAATGGCCAAAACGGCGGCACCGAACTCATCAACGGGGCCATGGTGGACTACTACGTTCCTCAGGCAGGTGCGTCGGCCACCAAACTCGAAGCAAGCACCAAAGAGTTTCTTGACTCCATGCAAAAGTCAGACACCAACATGAAGGTCGAGAGATCGCAGCAGGTAACGATTGGCGGCAAGCCCGGATTACGCACAAAGCTCACAACCAAGACGTCAGCGCAATCGGAACCGGACCAGGTGGTGTATCTGTACTCAGTAGCACGCGACGAGGGCCTGTGGTACATGGCGCAGGCTGAGCAGCCCTCAAGGCAAAATGAACTGGAGCCATTGTTCAGGCAGATGATCGACACGCTGCAATTTCCCAACTGATCAAAGTCGGGTGCGAGTTCGGTTGAGTGCTAATTTGGCAGGTCCGCTGTAACAAAGCGGACCAGTGCCTCCAGCAAAGCTGCGCGCGGATAGACCGTCTTATCCATATTCGAGCGAATGAAAGAGTCGGGTGATTTGTCGAAGGGCAGGGCAATGGCAAAATGATCGGCCAGTGCTGCTCCAAGAAACTTTGCACCCGGCACAATCGCGTCGTCTCGCAAAAGCTGCCCATCTTCACCCACGCCAAACGTAGATAAGATCCGCCAGGTTTGCATCAGCGCCTTTGACGTGTTGTCTTCGTCGGACCTGGCAACAATGGAGTAAGTGGGTACCGGCGAGTTGGGATGAGCAGCGAGAAATGCCTGACGGGTAGCCCGCTGCAGGCTCTTGAAGCCCGTGGACATGTCGCCCTGGCAGTTCTTCATTGGATTCATCGACATGTATTTGTTGGCAAGCTGCGGAATGACGTCGGCTACCTGCGAGCCGCCTGATGCTCCGGCAACCGAAATAAAAGCGGCGACGTGCTGAACAATGTCGGCTTCATCCGCGAGCGCCACCTGTACATCGGGAGTTCCCTTGCTGTAGCCGACAACTATGTACTTGCGCGAGTCGTTAGCGGAGTGGTCGCGAATATACTGGCCTATCGCCTTGGCGTTCGATTCGCTCGAATCGTTCGACACCTGCAGCAAGTCGACGTCGAGGCCGTACTTTTCTTTCAAATCCTTCTGACCCTCCTGGAATGCCGGTGAGTCGGAAAAACACGAGCTCATGAATCCGGGAATGATCAGGACGCGGTATTTGGTTGAGATCGGTGCAAGCGTCTCATCGTCTTTTCCGGGCATATTGATATATTTCGAACACGCACCCCATTCTCCGCCGTCAGGATTGTTCTGCTTGAGTACGGAGCAGAAGACGTCGCCGAACTGCGGCGCAAAGTTGTTGGTTGCCGCGGCCAGGTACACAATCAGCGTACGGCCGTCTGAATTGAAGCCGCTGCCTGTCGCCGTTTTTGCGCTGGTTACGGGATCGGTGGGCGTCATGTATTCGCTTTTCACCACCATGCCGGTTTGCGTCAGGCTGTCCCGGATGTAGTCGCGCTCTCCGTCGGTGGCTGGGTCGATCTTGTGCGTAACCCCGTTGTTACGGTTATCGCGGTCAAATCCAATATCGTGCGTTCCCGCCCCCGCCCACACGTCCATGCCGTCAAATTGGAACGGCGCCTTCCAGATGCGGAAGTGATGCCGCGATGCAATGACGCGCACCGGATCGGCCTGCGCATATCCAAAATCCTGCGGGCGGCCAAAGAGTTGCAGTTCGCTCATCGGCAGAGTGACGTAGGCTTCCTTTGAAAACGTGGCAAGCAGGCCGCGCAAAATGGCGTCTTTGCTTGTGCGGTCAACCATTACCCAGCCTGCGGCTTTGAAAGCCGCCTGAACCTGGTCCTGCGATCCAACCACGATAAAGTTCACGCGGTCGCCGGCATTTCCTTCCGCGTCGTTCACGCGGCGAGGAATGGAATCGAGCAGATGTTGTGGAAAGGGCGGTATCGCAACTTCCGCGGCGGGTTTGTCTGTGCTCGCTTTCTGTTCGATGGTGACGTGATAAGAGCCGGTGGCATGGTCAAGCGAAGTTTGATTGATGGCAATAAACAGGCGGCCCGCAATCCTCGCCTCACCTGCGTATTGCGTACCGATAAAGAATGGCCGCGCAGCATCGCTGTTCCCGATGCGGCCGATTAAGGTGCCGCGGCCTGCGTCGTTCTTCGGATAATTGCGGATCAGATCCATAAAGCCGCGGGCGAGCCCTTCAGGGCCGTTGGCTTGCTGCGCATCCGTGTATTGCAGCTGGCCGTTCGCGCTGATGCTAGTCGTGTCTCCTGGCTTGAGATCGACGCCGGTATCGACCCACCCGGAACCCGGATTCAGGTCAAGCTTGTGGGTCTGCGCCCACAGCGGCGTCACCAGCAAGAGGCAAGTCAGGATACGTCGCACCATGGTCATCTCCTCAAGCTCACTTCCGAAATCGCTTCGTTGATGTACTGCTCAACGCTGGTCCATACCGCCGGGTCCAATTCCATCTTGGCATGACCACCTCCAAGTGTTGACCGGGCCCATGAGGAGTTCTTCGCATTGGACGGATTGATCGGGCGATTGGCATACGTCTCTTCGAAATTCCCAAGAATGGCCGTCCTGGATGAATCAGCCGCCCGAATCTCGCTTTGCCCCTCGATGGTGAGCAGATCGTGCTGGTAGAAGTTCACCGCGGCGCGCACGTTCGGCGGAACTACTTTGTCGCGCACGCCAACGCTGTCAACCTGCACTGTAAGCAACACGGGTATGCCTAGCTTGTTGAGATCCCGCGCGACGTCAATCGTTGCCCCTCCGCCCCAGCTTTGGCCGAAAAGGATGATGCGTGCCTGGGCCCGCTCGGCTTCGTCGAGCTTGCCATCACGATTGGTGTCGAGTGCACGGCGGATGAGCTTGAGCGCGACCCGCTGATGATGATTCGAAATCGACTCCGCAAAGATGCCCCTTCTGGACCGCAGCTTGAGCACTAGCCTGCGCACGCTGCGGTGCTCGTCGTCCCAGCGTTCGTAGCCTCCCAGAAAACCAACGACGAGCGTCGAGCCCGGCGGAATGGGCGTGGGAACGGCCAGATCGGCAAAGCGCTGCGCGCGAGTGGTGGCGCAACCCAGCGCGGCAGCCAGCAACAGCCACTTGCACATTCCGGATCGGTTGTTGGATCGGCGTCTCATACGCTCGTTTACCGGCTCTTTCTCATGAGCAGGAGCTTGCTGGCGGTGCGGCTTTTGCAAGCTCCGGGGGTAAGCCAATCCGTCATGAGATGAATGGATGGTACACCCTCAGGTTCGCTGCCGCCAGCCGCGCCGGGAGGCATTTCCGACCATTTTGCCGAGAGCGCGGAACCCTCGCAATAGCTTAGAATCAGCCTTAGATGAAATGTCCATATTGCGGTTTCGGGCAGGATCGCGTGGTGGACTCGCGCGAGAGCAAAGAGGCCGATTCGATCCGGCGCCGGCGGGAGTGCGAGCGCTGCAACCGCCGCTTCACCACCTACGAGCGTATCGACGAGATTCCATACATGGTGGTAAAGAAGGACGGACGCCGCGAGCGCTTCGACCGGCAGAAGGTGCTGAGTGGGCTGCTGCGCGCTTGCGAAAAACGCCCGGTTTCGTCGCTGCAGTTGGAAAAGATTGTGGACGCCACCGAGAGCTTTCTGGTGGACGCCGCGGAACGCGAACGGTCGACGGCGGAAATAGGCGAGCTGATCATGCAGCATCTCAAGGGTTTGGATACGGTAGCGTACATTCGCTTCGCATCCGTGTACCGCGACTTCAAGGATGTACGCGAATTCAAGGAAGAGCTGGAAGGTCTGCTGGCGAGTCACCAGAAGAAGAAAGGTTAAGTCAGAGTCTAGATCTGATAGAAGAGTCTCTTTAAAAACGTAGCTTTGAATGTAACCTAAGCACCTTCGGATCAGAGGTAAAGGTGTATGAACGTCGAGACAGCCTATAAAGATCGAATGAACCGAATTGCTGAGGCCTTGTTGCATCGCAGCGACGGGAGGGTCGAAGAAACGCCACACCAGAAATGGGGTGAGATGGCGGATTATTCGGGTACGGAGTGCCCAAAGAACATTGCAAATAAGTTTCTTCTTGGTTGTCTTCTTGATTTTTGGACTGATGCGAACAAGGCATGGATGAAAGCCTATCGATTCATTGATGAGATAGCCAGAAATCCGAATGAAATCTGGGCAGAGATTGCAGGCTATAGCAAGGAGGAGTGGGAATCCGAAGACACTTTTAAGAGATTAGGGTTGCACTGGATGCATAAGGCCCACAACCGGATTTGGTGGATCGCTAAAAACATCTGCTTTTATTTTGAAGGAGATGCTAGGAAAATTTGGAATGGCAGTAGTGCATTTGACGCACTTTGCCGGTTAAGTTTCATCGGCGCCGGCGAACAAATCTCGCGAATGATCGTAGGTGCTCTCAAGGATTGTGGTCAAATCTCTGGCAAATGCGATGTGAAAGCGGACGTGTATGTTTGTCGTGTTCTCGGACGGGTGATGCTTGGCGACAATGCGAGCCCCGGCGATGCAATTGAACTTGCTCGGGAATTGTACGCACCCGACCCGTGGAAGCTCGACAATTCGTTATGGCATGTCGGGAAAGCTTGTTGTCATGCAAGTTCTCCTACATGTTCTGAATGCTATCTGAGGGGCTTCTGTAGGTTTGCATCGAAGCATGTGGGAGCATAACCCATTTCACAGTCTAAATCGTGAATAAGTAAGAAATTCAAGACTCAGGAAGTAGCTAAAGGAAATATGGCACAGCGAATGACGCACAAGGTTACCCTGATCCCCGGCGACGGCATTGGCCCTGAAGTGACGCAGGCGGTCCTCCGCATTCTTGAGGCGAGCGGCGCGAAGTTTGAGTGGGAGCGATACGCTGCCGGCGCAGAGGCATTTGAGATTCACGGCGAGTACATTCCCACTGCGTTGTACGAATCGATTGAGCGCAACCGTATCGCTCTCAAGGGGCCGGTCACGACGCCCATCGGAGGCGGCTTCAAGAGCATCAATGTAACGCTGCGCAAAAAGTTCGACCTGTTCGCCAATTTTCGTCCGATCAAGAATCTGCCCGGTCTGCCCACGCACTGGCCCGGTGTCGATCTGATCATCGTGCGCGAAAACACCGAGGGCGAGTACGTGGGCCTGGAACACGAGGTCGTCCCCGGCGTTGTCGAGAGCATCAAGGTCATCAGTGAAAAGGGCTCAACCCGCATCGCGAAGTTCGCCTTTGAATACGCGCGCAAGCACGGTCGCAAAAAGATCCATTCGATTCACAAGGCAAACATCATGAAAATGTCGGACGGGCTCTTTCTGCGTTGCGCGCGCAAGGTGGCCGAGGACTATCCCGACATCACATACGGCGAGCATTTGATCGACAACACATGCATGCAGATGGTGATGAATCCGTTCCAATACGACACGCTGCTGCTTGAAAATCTTTACGGCGATATATTGAGCGATCTGGCCGCGGGCCTCGTTGGTGGTCTGGGACTGGTTCCCGGAGCGAACCTCGGCGTGGAGTGCGCCATCTTTGAGGCGGTGCATGGTTCCGCGCCCGATATCGCGGGCAAAGACGTAGCCAACCCGACGGCGCTGCTGCAATCGGCGATTTTGATGCTGAAGCATCTGGACGAGTTCACGGCGGCCGACAAGGTGCAGGCAGCGCTCGAAAAGGTGTACACGGAGCGCAAAACGCTCACCCGCGATGTGGGCGGCACCGCCGGAACCAGCCAGTTTGCAGATGCTGTACTGGCCGCGATGGGCTGAGCTGCACCGGTTTCCGACGGGGCCCTTCGGGGCTAAATATAGCCCCTGAAAATGCTTGTATTAGCAGCTCGGCTAAAGCCGAGCCCTGTTAGCGGGCCGCAGACGCCGGTGAGCTCTCAACCTACTGCAATGTACTGCTTTTTGAGCCGCCTCTCCTGTACACTGGAGTGTTCACGACTATGAAAAGCAAACTACCCATCGGCATCCTCGGCGCGACCGGAATGGTCGGCCAGCGCTACATCCAACTTCTCGAAAACCATCCCTGGTTCGAGATCACCTGGCTTGCTGCCAGCGACCGCTCCAGCGGGAAGACTTATGGTGAAGCCGCCAAATGGCGGCTCGATACTCCCCTGCCAGAGCGCATTGCCAAAATGACCGTGTCGCCGGCCGAGCCTGAGGGTGCGCCGAAGGTCATTTTTGCCAGCGTGGATGCGGCCATTGCCCGCGAGATGGAGCCGAAGTTTGCAGCGGCAGGTTGCGCCGTGATCTCGAACTCCAGCGCCTTCCGCATGGCGCCGAATGTTCCGCTTGTGATTCCCGAGGTGAACTCCGATCACCTGCATTTGATCGAGGAGCAACCCTCCCGCAAGGAGTCCGGCGGCTACATCGTCACCAATCCTAACTGCTCCACCATCGGCTTGGTAATGGCGCTCAAGCCGATTGAAGAGCGCTTCGGCATCGAGCAGATCTTTGCGTGCACCATGCAGGCAGTCTCCGGGGCCGGCTACCCCGGCGTCGCATCCATGGACATTCTCGACAACGTGGTCCCGTATATCGGCAGCGAAGAAGAGAAGATGGAAAGCGAGACCTTGAAGCTGCTGGGCAAGCTCGACGCGCACACTGTTAAGCCGTTGTCCGCTGGCATGACTGCCCACTGCAACCGCGTTCCGGTCATCGATGGGCACACCGAGTGCGTCTCCATCAAACTGGGCAATAAACTGGGCCGCAAGGCGACGCAGGAGGACGTTCTGGCTGCATGGGCGGAGTTCCGTCCGCTGGATGGAATGAATTTGCCCTTTGCGCCTGAACAGCCGGTGGAGTGGTCAGCGCTGCCTGACCGTCCGCAGCCAAGGCTTGACCGTAATCGTGGCAAAGGTATGGCTGTAACTGTGGGAAGGTTGCGTCCCTGCAGCCTGCTCGATTGGAAGTTTGTCCTGCTGTCGCACAACACGGTTCGCGGCGCGGCAGGAGCCACCATTCTGAATGCCGAAATGCTGGCCAGCCAAGGCAAGCTTGAACCTGTCGCCGCAGCGGCAGCACGGGCGTAAGTCAAGAATTCTGACACGCGGATCCCCATCCCTTTGCTGGCGGCGAAGGGATGGAGGGACCCCATCCGCGAGAGGTGCTAGGAAGACTCCATGAGCTTGGTAGTGATGAAGTTCGGCGGCACGTCGGTTGAGGACCCGGCCGCCATTGGGCGCACAGCGGCGATTGTGGCCGGACGCGTAAGCATGGGCAAGCAGCCGATTGTCGTTGTGAGCGCCATGGCCAAAGTGACCGATCTGTTGCTTAAAGCAGCGGCAGCGGCGTCTCTGGGAGACAGGACCGGCGCGCTCGCCATCAGCTCCCGGCTGCGGTCGAGGCATCTCGATACTACCTGCGCCCTCATTAAAAATCCTCCTGATGCGGCTGCGTTGACGAAGCTCATTGACGAAAAGTTCAACGCGCTGGAC
This sequence comes from uncultured Acidobacteriaceae bacterium, assembly GCA_963843655.1. Lineage (GTDB taxonomy): Bacteria > Acidobacteriota > Terriglobia > Terriglobales > Acidobacteriaceae > Telmatobacter. Next base: position 138,378 of record CAWJLD010000005.1, read on the forward strand.
GAAGTGCTGCGCGGGCTGGCGGCAATTCGAGAGCTTACCCCGCGCATCTCCGATCTGATTGTGAGCTTTGGCGAGCGGTTATCCAGCAAGATGGTGGCAGCGGCCTTCTGCGAGCGGGGAGTTAACGCCGCTCACATAGATGCCCGCGAAGTCATCGTCACCGACTCGCAGTTTCAGAGGGCGATTCCGCAGGACACCATCATCGAACGGCGCGCGCATGAAAAGCTGATGCCGGTGATTGCAGACGGCAAAGTGCCGGTCATGGGCGGATTTATCGCATCCAATGAAGCCGGCCTGACGACGACACTGGGCCGCGGCGGATCGGACTTTACGGGCGCGCTCATTGGCGGCGCGGTGAATGCCGAATCCATCGAAATCTGGACTGACGTGGACGGCATCATGACCGCAGATCCGCGCGTGTGCCCCGATGCGCTGCGTGTAAAGGTGATCAGTTTTGAAGAGGCCGCCGAACTGGCCTACTTCGGCGCTAAGGTGCTGCATCCGGCCACGATCCTGCCGGCTGTCAAAAAGAACATTCCCGTACTGGTGCTCAACAGCCGCAATCCAGGCTGCGAAGGCACGCGCATCATCTCGCTGGCGCCGCATTGCAAGAGCCCATTCAAGTCGATTTCAGTCAAGAAGAAGCTGAGCATCATCGACGTTGTAGCCAGCCGCATGCTGATGACGCACGGCTACCTGCGCCAGATCTTCGAGGTCTTTGACAAGCACCAGTGCGCGGTGGATATGGTTTCGACGTCAGAGGTTTCGGTGTCGCTCACCGTGGACTCGACCGACAAGCTGCCGGCCATTGCCGCCGACCTGGGCAAACTCGCTGACGTGAAGTACGAAGGCAAGAAGGCTCTCATTTGCATGGTCGGCGAGGACATTCGCGGACAGAATAGTATTGCGGCGCAGGTATTCAACGCTGTCCGCCACATCAATGTGCGCATGATCTCGCAGGGCGCCAGCGAAATCAACATGAGCTTTATGATTGAGGAAGACGATGCGGACGAGGCGCTGCGCTCACTGCACGCTGCCTTCTTCCAGTCACCCGACCCCGAGATCTTTGACGTGGGAGCGAGAAAGCAGCTTCTAGCTTCTAGCTCCTAACTTGGCAAAACTGTTGTCAGCTGTCAGCTATTCTGGCCTCCATCTGGCAAACTTGCTTCTCTAAACCTGAAACTGCTTTGACAGTGAACTTGAATGAATTTGTGAACTGATCTTGGAAGACCCCGATGCAAGCCTGGAACGTTTTTAGCTGAGAGCTGAAAGCTGAAGGCTGGGAGCTTAAGAAATGCTGATTCTCGTTCTTGGAAAAGGAAAAACCGGAAGCCTCGTTGCCGAGGTTGCGCGCGAACGCGGCCACTCAGTGCGTGCTCTCGACATTACCGAGAATGAAAACGCAATTGCGCTCACGGCGCCGAACCTCGCCGGCGTGGATGTCGTCATCGATTTCACGGCACCGGAGGCCGCAGTGGGTAATATGCGCGCAGTTCTGTCGCTCGGCGGCCGCATCGTGGTGGGCACTACCGGCTGGTACAAGCACCTGGACGAGATGAAGGCCCTGGCCACCAAGCGCTACGCCGGGCTGCTCTTCGGGACCAACTTCTCCATCGGGGTGCAGAAGCTCTTCCGGCTCACAGCCGAACTGGCTCAGCTTGAGGGCTACAGCTTTTCCATCGATGAGACCCACCACGTAACCAAGCTCGACGCGCCGTCGGGCACGGCTGCAACGCTCAAAGAAATCATTCTCTCGGTGCGGCCGGGGATCGACGTGCCCGTCACATCACATCGCGTGGGAGACGCCAAGGGTGAGCATATTGTGACGGCGAAGAGCGAGCACGACGTGCTTGAAATCAGGCACAACGCCGACTCGCGGCGCGGTTTTGCCATTGGTGCGGTTCGTGGGGCAGAGTGGCTGGTAGGGAAATCTGGCGCATGGGAGTTTCGCGAGATTTTCCCCGAACTCTAGCAGGTGTTCGCCAAACTTGATGGGCCCTTAAACCCCTCCGACCCAAACTCCCCCTCCAAACAGGAGCAGCCAAGCAGAAGTTCGTACCTCTCTCCGTCTCGCACACCGGGTCGCCCCAACGGTATACACTCTCATGTGGTGGAAAATGCCGGATTTTTCCGCAGGGTGCGAGAGTTTGCTCCCAAAGCCGGGTTAATTCTGCCATGTCGAGAAGTTCTTGTTCCGCAAATCATCGCGAAAGGCGGAGACTGTGAAACGGAAGCTTGGAATAGTTGGTTTAGTTCTTATGGTTGCGATGGCCCTGACGGCCGTTGCGCAAGGAGAGGTGAAAATGTCTGTCTGGGGACATAAAGACGGCAAAGAGGTTCCGATCTACACATTGAAGAGCGCGCACGTCGAAGTGCGGGTCATGGCATTGGGCGCGAAAATCGTCAGCATTAAGACGCCGGATCGCAACGGCAAAATGGCCGATATTGTACTCGGCTACGATTCGCTCGAAGGATATCTCAACGATAACAAGACCTACTTTGGCGCCGTGGTAGGGCGCTATGGCAACCGCATCGCCGGCGGCAAGTTCTCGATCGACGGCAAGACGTACACGATTCCGAAGAACGAAGGCAATAACGCGCTGCACGGCGGTCCAAAGGGATTCGATCAGTATGTATGGGATTCAAAGGAGGTTCCCAACGGAGTTGAGTTCACACTTCTGAGCCCCGACGGCGACATGGGTTTTCCCGGCAACTTGACAGTGAAGGTGAAGTACACGCTGATTGGCGATTCGCTGCGGCTCGACTACACGGAGACCACCGACAAGGCTACCGTAACCAACATTACCAACCACGCGTATTACAACTTGAATGGCGATGGCAACGGTACGGTTCTCAATCAGAAAATTGAGATTAATGCCGACAAGTACACGCCGGTCAACTCCGACCTGATTCCCACGGGCATTGCTCCGGTTGCGGGAACTCCGTTCGATTTCCGCAAGCCCGAAGTAATCGGCTCGCGCATCAACGATGACAACGAGCAACTGAAGCTTGGCCATGGTTACGACCACAACTGGGTGCTCAATGGCAACCCCGGCACGCTGCACCTTGCCGCCATCGTTTCTGATCCTGAGACCGGTCGTAAGATGACAGTTGAAACCACCGAGCCAGGTCTTCAGTTCTACACTGGCAACTTCCTGGATGGAACCATGACCGGGCGTCATGGAAAGCCTTATGAATTCCGCACGGGGTTCTGCCTTGAGACGCAGCACTTCCCGGATTCGCCAAACCATCCTGACTTCCCGAGCACGGTGCTTCGCCCGGGCGTAACGCGCCACTCGACTACCACCATCACCTTCGGCGTAATGAAGGGCGAGTAACGCTCAAGTCGATTCAGAAAGCAAAAGGGGATGAGCTTAGGCTCGTCCCCTCTTCATTGTGTAACCTGTCCTTCGATGATTACTTCGTCGGATTGATAATGGGCGGCATCTTAAGGAACTCGCTGGGCGGCAGCGCGCGCGGAACAAATCGTGACATCAAGACCTCGCCTTTAAACGGGGACTCGCGCGTGAGGCGCATGCCAATGGATGAGCGGCCCGGACCCTCTGGCGGCATCACCAGAGGCGCTTCGCCCTGCAATTCGTCGCCTACGTAGTTCTTCAAGATTTTCCCGTCCCAGACTGCTGTCACGCGATACCACGGACCCACTGGATGCAGCGTTTTACAGTTCAGCAAAGTAACATTTGCGCCCCGATTGCCGCCGGCAAAGCTATCGAGGCACCACTTATCCTTTACGATTCGGATCTCAAACAGCAGACGATTGTCCGTGTCCTTGCCGTTGGCCAGGTCCTGCTCGGCCATGTGAAAGAAGCGTTGCGCCTCCGGGCCGTCGGGGTCGGGGCGGAAGATGACTTCCCAGGTAAATGCTTCAGCGCCTGCCAGCGGATGCTCGGGGACGATGATTGCGTCGCCGTTGCCATGGAACTCAACCGCTTTGCCGTAGGGTGAGTCAACCACCGATGGGTGGCCGAGCACTTCAGTCGGATGTCCGCCGATCGTATCGATGCGGTCAAAGCGCCAGATCTTCTCCTGTGCGTTTGTGGCTGTCTGGGCCCGCGCGACGGAAAGCGGAATCGAAGTGGCGATTGCGGCAAGGGCGTAAATGATGTGGAAGAGAATGCGCATGTTTGATTTTCCTCTTGGGTAACGTGCGAGCCAGATGTGGATGTAGCAGCAATGGTAACCGCCAGAGCAGCCACGAAACAAAACCAATGATTACGGCCCGGTGAATCACCGGTAACGCCCCGAAGCATTTTCAACACCCCAGGCGTCCTAACCGATTGAAAGCACGTTTTCCGCAGGCTTGAAGCGTGAATGGGGCGGTTAATTCAGCTCCCTTGCCGTTATAAACTTGGAGTTGCTATGGAAACTACTGGTTGCGGTACAGCTATCATCACTCCGTTTCGCGCCGACGGCTCAATCGACGAGCCGGCGCTTTGGTCCCTGGTCAATTGGCAAATTGAATCGGGCATCGACTTCCTGGTGGCCTGCGGGTCAACCGGCGAGGCCGCAACTCTCGATGAGGATGAGTGGCTTAAGACGGTGCGCATCGTGGTGGAAGCAGCCGCCGGCCGGGTTCCGGTGTGGGGTGGCTGCACGCACAACAGCACCAAGGTTCTGGTGCGCCAGGCGTCGCTGCTAGCGCGTGTGCCTGGATTGAGCGCCGTGCTGTCGGCGAATCCCTATTACAACAAGCCCACGCAGGAAGGACAGTTCCAGCACTTTATGGCCCTGGCTAAGGCGGTCGATCCGCTGCCGGTCTGCGTGTACAACGTTCCGGGCCGCACCGGCGCCAATCTGGAGCCTGAGACCGTCGCGCGTCTGGCCGCTTCCGCCCGCAACATTGAGGCCGTCAAAGAAGCCGCAGGCAAGATAGCGCAGTTCGCTGAGTTGGTGCACATTGTGCCGCGCGGATTCAAAATCTTCTCCGGCGACGATAACCTGACGCTGCCCGCAATCTCGGTGGGTGCGCACGGGCTTATCAGTGTAGCGTCCAACGAGGCGCCGAAAGAGGTTGCGCAAATGGTACGGGCGGCGCTGAACAACAATTGGACTGAGGCGCGCGCGCTTGAACGGCGATTCTCTGAGTTATTTGAAGCCAACTTCTGGGAGTCGAATCCCGGCCCGGTGAAGACTGTGCTGAACCTGATGGGCCGTTGCTCAAGTGAGATGCGGTTGCCACTGGTTCCGCCTTCACCCGCCACGCGGGCACGGCTTGAGCGGCTTGCCGGCGAACTGGGACTGCTGAAGTTCGCGCCGCTGCCGGCGGGCATGCGGCCTGAAGTTTACTAAGCTCGTAGATTATCGGATATCAGCCACTGCCTGTTCGGCCTCGGAACGTTCATGGCCGTGCAGGCTCGTAGTCGGCAGATCGCGCCACGGCAAAGCGCATCCATTTGTGCTCCCGAAGCATCAACGGCACAATTCTTCCTGGCAGATAGAACCGAAGCATTCACACCACAAAAAAGCGCAGGGAGATCATCCCTGCGCTTTTTGTGGTGTGAAGATGGAACGAATTGAAGACAGCGGGGTCTGTTGTGCGCTAGCCGGCGAGCAACTTCTTCACTTGCTCGCTCACCAGGCGTCCATCGGCGCGAACACCTGCGGACTGCAGCTTGGCCTGCACAGCCTTCATCACCGGGCCCATATCTTTCTGCATTGGTTTGTGGCCGAGCGATGCTTCAACCTCGGCGACAACGCCAGTTACTAACGTCGTGAGACCCGCTTCGTCCAATGCCTTGGGAAGAAACTCCTCAATGACTACGATCTCCGCGGTTTCCTTTGCGGCCAGATCGGGCCGGTTGCCCTTGGTGAACTGATCGATCGAGTCGCGGCGCTGCTTGATCATGCCGGCCAGCACCTGTTCCGACTCCGGCTGCGTCAGTGCGGTCCGCTTTTCGATTGCTTTGTTCTTGAGGGCATTCTTAATTAGCCGAAGTGTGCCTGTGCGCTCGGCATCGTGCGCCTTCATCGCTGTCACAATCTGCTGGCTGATGAGTGATTCCAGTGCACCTGCTTCAGTCATATGTTCCTTTCTGAAATTCCAATTCTAAATGACCGTTGTACGCATAAGGTCATCTGCTGAAGGGTTGCCTATGAGCACGCTTGGCGAAGCAGATTCATTTTCACTGAGTGAAATCGATTGCTGGCAGAGCCGAAACTTACGCGGCAATCGGGCATTTAAAAGAGTGAGGTGAGAAGCGATGAAACGGTTGATGGCAACGATCGCACTACTGGGAATGGCGGTTGCGAGTGTACCGCTTTTTGGCGATCAGACCGTCGCACCCGCCCAGCCGGGTGCGGTGAATTATGTAGAAGGAAAAGTGCTCCTGGACGGAAGACTACTAACCGCCGACAGCGTTGGCAGCGACGCGATGTATGCAGGGGAAGTGCTCCGTACGCAGCAGGGGAGAGCCGAGATACTGCTTACTCCCGGGGTGTTTCTACGTGTGGGCGAACATAGCGCCGTCAAGATGATTTCGCCTGCACTAACACCTACCGAAGTGGAAGTGGAACATGGCCTGGTGGCCATCGAAGTCGATGAGATTCACAACGAGAATCGTCTGCTGGTGACAACCGCCGGGGTAACGACGCGCCTGACCAAGACCGGCTACTACGAATTCAATGCCGATCATCCGTCGCTGAAGGTATTCAAAGGCGAAGCCGTTCTGGATGAGGGTAACGGAAGGTTTCAGAAAGTAAAAGGCAGCCACCAGGCCGTACTCGTGCCGGATGCGGTATCGAGAACGGTCAAGTTCGACACCGATGATGCAGAAGACGCGCTCTACCGCTGGAGCAGTTTGCGCTCGCGCTACCTTGCTGAAGCCAACCAGCAGATCGCCGGCGAGTATGCCGGTGTCGCGGGCTTCGCCCCCGGCTGGTACTGGGATCCATACGGCTTTGGCTATACCTTTATCGGTGCGGATCCGTTCTTCAGCCCATTTGGGTGGAACTTCTACCCGCCATGGTGGGGAGGCTTCTACGGCCAGGTTTGGGTGCCGAGACACTATGAGGGCCGGTTTGAGCACCATGACTTCCGCGGCGGCGAAGGATTTCACGGGGGCGAAGGATTTCATGGCGGCGGAGGCAGGCACGGCGGACGCCGCTAGATTAGAGCAGAGACGCAGATTCCCAAAATGAGACTACTGCCCGCCTCAGCGGTGGGTAGTAGTATGTTAAGTATATTATATTCATTGATATACTGGAATATTTTGGACCTCCTGGATGCTCAGCTACTCATAGAAACCGACTCGAGCGCAGTTTTCAACAGCCACAAAAATCACAAATATGTGTATTCTGTGATTGACGATGGTCCGGCAGATGCCCGGTCCATTGCAAGGAGAATCCTGATGATCCGGAAAACGCGCCTTTACACTCCCGGCCCAACGCCACTGCTTCCTGCTGCCCAGTTCGCCATGGCAGCCGCCGACATTCACCACCGCACGCCTGAGTTTCGCGCCCTGTACCAGAAGGTTCTGGCGCAGTTGAAGGTGTTCGTGGGAACGCAGAACGACGTGATTCTGCTCTCGTCTTCCGGTACCGGCGCAATGGAGGCTTCGGTCTCGAATTTGACCTCTCCCGGCGACAAGGTACTGGTGCTCACGGCCGGAAAATTTGGCGAGCGCTGGACAGGATTGACCAAGGCGTTTGGCTGCCAGGTGGATGTTCTCGCGGCCCCGTATGGAGAGACGTTTGATCTGGCCGAGGTGAAGAAAGCGATCAAGTCCGAGCACAAGGCCGTCTTCATGCAGGCTACAGAGACATCTACGGCCGTTCGGCATGATGTTGAGGCGATTGCCAGGCTGGTGAAAGGCACGGACACGCTGCTGGTTGTGGACGGCATCACCGGGCTGGGAACGACGCATTTCGACGTCGACGGCTGGGGCATTGACGTGCTGATCGGCGGCTCGCAGAAGGCTGTCATGATTCCGCCGGGGCTGGCATACCTGAGCGTAAGCGAGCGCGCGTGGGCGGCAATGGAGAAGTCGACCAATCCGCGCTACTACTTTGACCTGCGCAAGGAACGCAAGAACGCCGTGAAAGGTGAAAGCGCGTACACACCTGCGGTGGCGTTGGTTGCGGGACTTGGCGCGGCTCTCGATTACATCGCCGGACAGGCCGGCGGCGATCTCGAGAAGGGCCGCATTGCGTTGGTGAACAATGCTGAAGTGAATGCGGCAGCGACGCGCGCCGGACTGGTTTCGTTGGGCTTTACACTCTTCGCGCCTAAAGCGCCGGCGGCAGCGGCAACTGCGGTTGCCGTTCCTGAAGGCATGAACTCGGGCGATGTGGTGAAGGCGTTGAAGTCGAAGTTCGCGCTGGTGACGGCCAATGGACAGGGCGAAATGCAGGGCAAGATCTTCCGCGTGGCGCACCTCGGCTACTTCGACTATCTCGATACGATTGCGTTCCTCGGTGCCGCGGAGCATATCGCAAAGGACACGCTGGGATTGCCGGTTGTGTTTGGCCAGGCGGTTGCGGCCGCGCAAAAGGTATATGCAGAGGCAGCTAAGTAAAGGAGAAGTCGGCGGCGACAGCCGCGCTTCGCGCGTGTCAGCGGAGTGAGTAAGACGCAAACCAGCGAGATATTGACTCCGCTAACACCGCACTAACGCTGCTGGGCGAGAAGGATTGCTCTCACTGATTTTGGCTGAGAGCTGAAGGCTGATAGCTGGGAGCTGTTTTCATGGCTGAACTGACATTCGGAGAAAAGCTGCTGATCGCTCGTAAGCAACTTGATCTCTATCAATACGAGATGGCGGAAAAGCTGGGCGTTCACGCCAACTCGATTACCAAGTACGAGCGCGGCGAGGGTAAGCCGCATGCGGCAGTGGTGCGGATGTTCGATCTGTTCTGCGAGCAGCAAGGCATCCGCTTTGACGAGTATGAATCCGCGCAAAAGGGAGACGGTATGAAGGTCGTTCTGGCTGAGAAAGTTTCCCCGGCAACACTGGCTGTGTTTCAGGCCGAGCCGGGATGGGATGTGAAGACGCACGATCAATTGCCTGACGGCCTGGCCGCCGCCGTGGCCGATGCCGATGCGCTGGTGGTTCGTTCGGCTGTGCAGGTTGACGATGCGTTGCTTGAAAAGGCGCCGAAGCTGCGCGTGATTGGCCGAGCCGGCGTTGGCGTGGACAACATCGACGCAGAAGCCGCCACGCGCCGCGGCATTGTGGTGATGAATACGCCGGGTGCAAATGCCGTCGCCGTTGCCGAACTGACCATCGGCCTGATGATCGCACTGGCGCGCAAGCTTCCTGCAGCGAACACCTCAATGCACGCGGGAAAGTGGGACAAGAAGAATCTGCAGGGTGGGGAACTGCGCGGCAAGACGCTTGGTATCCTTGGCCTTGGACGCATCGGACTTGAGGTTGCGAAGCGTGCACGCGGCTTCGGCATTGAAATCATCGGCAGCGATCCGTTTGTCTCTGCTGCTGTGGCCCGCGAAAATGGCATCAAGCTGGTGACGCTCGATGAGCTGATCGCCGGGGCGGACTTTCTGACGCTGCACGTGGGTCTGACTCCACAAACCACTGGTGTCGTTAATGAGAAGTCGATTGCGAAGATGAAGAAGGGCGTGCGCATCATCAACTGTGCGCGCGGCGAGCTGATTGAGGACGCGGCATTGGTTGCCGGGCTGAAGAGCGGCCAGGTGGCGGGTGCGGCGCTCGACGTGTTTACTGTGGAGCCGCCTAAGGAGTCGCCGTACTTCGGCATGGACAACGTGATCCTTACGCCGCACATCGCCGGATCGACGGCCGAAGCGCAGGAGGCTGTGGGTATACAGATCGCAGCTCAGGTGCGCGACTACCTCAAGCTAGGTGTGGTGCAGAACGCTGTGAACCTGCCTTCGCTCACACACGAAGAGTACGTGGTACTGGCCCCGCATATCGACATGGCGGGAAGGCTCGGCGCATTTCTTGCGCAGGCGGGCAAGGGAGGCATCGAGTCCGTCGACCTTATTTACGGCGGCAAGCTGGCCGAAGCCAAGACTCAGTTGGTGCGCAACGCCGCAATCGCAGGCTTGCTGCAGGGCTCAGAGAACGTGAACCGCATCAATGCAGCGGCGGTGGCCGGTGAGCGGGGAATCCGCATCAGCGAGCAGAAGGCCGAGACGCATCGCGGAGGAGCAGCGAGCGTGCTCACCATCGAACTGCATACGGCCAACGGAATCAGCCGCGCCAGCGCAACGGTAATTCACGGTGAACAGCCGCGGCTGCTTGAATTCGACTCCATCGATATCGAGACGCCGCTTGAAGGCAATATGCTGGTCTGCCGCAATCTCGACGTTCCGGGTGTCATTGGCCGCATCGGCACCATTCTCGGCGAGAAAGGTGTAAACATTGCCAATTTTGCATTGGGCCGCGAACGCGCCGGCACCAAGCCGGTAAAGGCGCTGGCGGTTGTGCAGGTGGACGCGCCGGTATCGGAGACGGTGCTTGAAGCATTGGGCACCATCGAAGCGCTGCTCGAAGCCAGACCGGTAAAGCTGCCGGATGGCGATCGCTAAAAGGGCAGTCAAAGTGATCAGTTGTCAGTGGTCAGATATCACTGAGCTGTGCGCAAATTAACTCGCTTGCGTTTTTTGACGACGAGAACACGAGTCAACCCAAAATGCAATCAAAATGAAAATGGCGCCGCAGTGGCGCCATTTTCATTTGCGGTGAGTTGGGTTAAGCGCGGCTCAGGTAGGTGCCTTCGCTCGTGTCCACGCGGATTTTTTCACCTTCATTGATGAACGGCGGCACCTGCACCACCAGTCCGGTCTCGGTCTTTGCCGGCTTGGTCACGCTTGAGGCGGTAGCCGACTTGAGTCCCGGCTCGGTTTCAACCACGGTGAGTTCCACAAACGTAGGCAAATCGATGCCGACGGCCTGTCCATCGTGGTAGCTGACCTTGATCTGCAGATTGGGAGTGAGATATTCAATGGCATCGCCAAGCGTATCGCTCTTCAAAACCGTCTGCTCGTAGTCAACGGGATTCATGAAGTAGTAGTCATCGCCATCGGCGTAGAGAAACTCCATGGGGACTTCATCCACGACAACCTTTTCGATTGCATCGGCGGAGCGGAAGCGGTGTTCGAACATTGCGCCAGACTTGAGATTGCGCAGCTTCGCCTGGATGAAGGCCCGTAGGTTGCCGGGTGTACGATGCTCGACCTTGAACACAAGGTGGAGCGAGTCGTTGTGCTTGATGATCATGCCCGGACGCAGTTGTGTGGCGGGAATCGCCATAGGACTTGAAACTCCTTACTGGGTTTGCGCTCAATGCGCAAAAAGAATTGGCCTTAGCCCACTATTCATTGTAAATGAGACCATGTAGTGAACATGTTTCATCGGCACAGGAGAGGCACAGATGAATTCAAGCGCGCGACAGAGGGGCAGGGGAAAAGCAGTGGCGGCTCTGCTATTGCTTTGCCTTTTGTGGGCGCTTGATGGCCTGGGGCCTGATCTATTTCCAGCTTTGCGGCGGGCTCCTTTGCCGGTATTCGAACGCCTGGCCATTACTTATGCAGTGTTGGCCGTGACCGCGGCGGCCTTCGCCCTGAAAGTGCGTGCAAGATGGCCCGGTGCCAGGGAAGCTGCTTCATTGGTAGGAATGGGCTTGTTGCTTTTTGCGTTGCCCGCAGTCCTGATATTTGTCGGGCAAGGTTGGGTATCGCAACTGGAACGGGTAGCGATTTTCTCTCTGACCCCAGTGTTTGCTGTAGTACTGGAGCCACATCTGGGCCCACATCCGGGTAATGTGCAGCAACCTGGGAATCGCTCGTTGCCGGCCGCGCTGATTGGAGTTGCCGGCGCGCTCGCGATTTTTCCTCTCAATGTCCCCGGCACACCTGCGGCCGCTCTCGCTGTGCTGAGTGTGGTTGCGGCAGCGCTGTGTGTGGCAGTCGGCAACTGCATCGCGATACGAATGGCCTGCTTGCGGCCCGAAGTTTCGCTTGCAGCCATCACGGCTCTGGCCGCCGGCGCCTCGGCCGCAGTACTTGCCCTGATCGGAATCTCTACAGAAAGCGCGTATTGGCGGCTACCGCATGGCGTAGCGCAGCTTGTTTGGATCCTGATGATCGATTTGCCTGCGCTCGTTCTGCTGTTTTGGCTATTCCGCCGCATGTCCGCTGCGCAAATGACCACTCGATTTCTTATTGCACCGTGGCTGACTGTTCTGGCAGGCATCGCGCTGGAGCGGCCCACAGTCACTATGCGCATGGTCATCGGTGTCGTATTGATGGCAATCGGCGCAGGCTGGTTACTGTTTGTGCCGGAACATGACGAAGGAGGAGAACGAGCCGAGATTCTTTAACGTGGCCGCTTCAACCGTAGGATTGCGCGTTGAACAGCATATACAGATCGACGCAAATGAAAAGGGCAGCGGATTTGACCCCGCTGCCCTTCGTGTGAACCAGGAGATGGATGGTTATCGCTGCGGACCCTCGTATGGCTCTACCTTCAGGAAGTCCGAAAGAATGGCGCGCTCCTCCGGGGTGAACATATTCTGGTAGCGCGCTGAGTTCAGCACCGTCTGGCGCTGATCGAGTGGAACTCCGCGCAGATCCTGGAATGCACGGCGCATCCGCGTTTGCTGGTCAGCCGGCAGAGCGGACCACTCGCGGCCCGAGCGGTTGATGCTCATGCGTTCCTCGGGCGAAAGCCGCTCCAGCATCTCATTGCGCGCCAGCCTGCGGTCGCGTTGCTGTTCAGACATGCGATCGACGGAACGCAGTTGCTGGGTGAGCCGCTGCTGATCTGCCTGTGGTAGTCGCTTGAAGCTCGGGTCATTGCGCAGTTGCTGTTCCTGCTGCTGTAGAGGAACATTCTGGTTGCGATTCAGCCAGTCCTGCAAATGAGGCCCGCGGTAGTTTTGCCGCGGACTATTGTTCGGCTGATTGTCCGTGAACGTTTGCCTTCCACCGTTGTTGGAAGGTCGATTGCGTTCTGTGGGCTGGCTGCCGCCTAAAGGCTGACGGTTACCATACGTCTGCGGCCGTGCTTGGTTACGCGGTTGGCTGCGCTCGGGAGCGTTCCGTTCGTTGCGGTTCTGCGGCTGAACCGCCTGCCTTGACTCACGTCTTTGTTGCTGCTGCGCCGACCTTGATTGCTGGCCGGAATTGCGGCCTTCATTGCGTGGTGGTGAAGAGCGTTGGGCAGCAGAAGTCCGTTGCCCGCCGCGCTGTCCGCCACGGCCGCGCTGCGCCCAGTCCACGGACACAAGGAGGACCAGCATAGCCGTAGCCAATGCCACGGCGCGCATGATTTGCGCGTTGGTCACTCTCTTCACGGTCTTCCCCCTCGGCCTGCGGCCGAATTTTTCTCAATGTTCAATCCACGCGGCTATTCGCCGTCCTGGTTGTTGTTATCGGCAATCGACTCAAGCTGGTCCAGCAGTTGTGCATTGCTGTCGAGCAGCTGCAAATCATGCACCACGGCTGTTTGTGTCGACGGCTGCGCAGTGCGCGTCCAGTCCGTCATTCCCAGGTATGAGCTGCCCCCCAGCAGCAGCAACACGGTCAGCGCCATCGCCGCCAGCGGCTTGGTGTGTGTAACAGGTCCATAGGCAAAGCTCGCGCGCAACGAAGCAAGTCTGCGGGCCAGCCAACCGGCCGGCGCGGCCTCGCGTTCTTCGCGCATCCGCGCTTGCATGCGCGTCATAAAGAACGGACTCGGCTCGGGCGCTTTCCACTCGTCCAGCAAATTCATGGTGGCCTGCAACTCGGTCATCTGAGCCCGGCAGGCGTCGCACTCCGCAACGTGCCCTTGAACCTTGGCAGGCACGGCTTCAGGATCGAGCAGCAGGTCTGCCAGCTTCGCTTCCACTTCCGTGCAAATCATCTTCAGGTTTTCCATGATTGCTACTCCATCTTCCGCCGGTTCATCCCGGCGTGTTACCACTTAAACAAATTCCTTCAGCTTTTCCCGCAGTGTCTGGTATGCGCGAAACAAGAGCGATTTGATCGCAGACTCACTCAGTTTCAGCACGTCCCCGATCTGCTTGTAATCCATCCCCTGATACTTGTGCATCAGCACAGCCATCCGCTGCCGCTCCGGCAGAGCCATTACATGATTGCGAATGGCGGCCATGCGTTCATCTTTTACCAGCCGTTCTTCCACCAGCGGCTCATCGTCGGCCACGTCCGGTCTTGTGCCGGTCTCTTCGTCCGGTGCATCCAGATAGACGGTTTGAGCCGACCTTTCGTGTTTCGTATCGCGTGCGTGGTTGACGGCTAGGTTCGTCGCAATCCGGTAGAGCCAGGTGGTAAACTTGGCTTCAGCCCGATAGCTGTCCCTGGCACGATACACCCGCAAGAAAACTTCCTGCGCCAGTTCCTCGGCAACCGCCTGGTTGTGGACCATCCGGTACAGGAAATGAATCACTGGCCGGTTGTGCTTCTCCACCAGGAAAGTGAAAGCGCTCTCGTCGCCGGCGGCCAGTCGCAACATCACGGCTGCATCGCTGGCTGGATCCAGTTCAGCTCGCAGTCCGGCAACCCCCACTCGCGCCGATGAGCCTGTCCCCAGGGCCGTCTTGTCCAGCACCATGGTTGCCATGTCTTCTGGAACACCGCTTTCGCTGGAAGGTTGCGCTGAATAAGAAGTTTCTGGGTCGAAATCGTTGCTCTGTGGCGAGTTCGGGCCGGATTCGGTTCCGCCCGCGCTCCGGGCCTTCGGCTGGGCGCTAACGTGATCCTTTTTCGCCTCGTTTTTCAGGCTCGAGCCCCCCAGCCGCACACGCCCCAGCCCCGGCGTAGCGCCCAAGGCCGCCTCCCCTTCGGTGGGGAAGTCGTCGGCAAGCCGGATTGATCTGATTCGCCAGAACATGACTGAATGCGCAAGTGCCTTGGAACACCCCTTCGCAGCACCGGTAACTGGCCGCCGGGGGTTGGTCCTAAAGCCCTGCTGGTGTTACTCTAACGTACGGGGAGGCCTCTTGTGTTGCCTTCCGTTACCGCCTCAGACCTGGGCGCTTAACTCAGCGGTAGAGTGCCATCTTCACACGGTGGAAGTCGCAGGTTCGAATCCTGCAGCGCCCACCATAAATCTTTAAAAATAAACAGTTTCATCGCTGGTTCGCCAGGGTGGTGTGTTTTACGGCCGAGCAGATCGGCGAATCGGCTCCACTCAGCCAATTAAAGCTGCCCTTCTCATCATCGTCTACACTGGCCCTATCATGTGTGGCCGTTACCGTCGCCGTTCCGATAAACAACGAATTGCAGAGACGTTTCACGTCGGGATGGACCTGGAAGATATCTATATCGAGCCAGAGGAAGATATTGCCCCCGGCTCGGTCCAGCCGGTAATCCTACGCGGAGAACGGGGCAATCGAGAAATTGCGTTCATGCGCTGGGGCTTCAAGCTTCCTGACAGCCATCTCTTTACAGCGCGCTCCGAAGGCATAGAGAGAGCCCAATTCTGGAAGGATTCGTTTCAACGACGGCGCTGCGTCGTACCCGCTGACTCCATCTTTGAGTGGTCAAAGGCGGAGAACGGCAAGAAGAAGACGAAGTACGAGATTGTGATCTCGGGACGAGAGCCTTTCGGAATTGCCGGTGTTTGGAAACCCTGGAAGAATCCGAAGACCAATGAGTGGGAGAGAACCTTCGCTGTGATCACCGGGGAGCCCAACGAGTTGATCCAGCCAATCCACCACAGACTTACGACAATCCTCGATCCACTCGACTATTTGGAGTACCTGGACGAAACGGAACGCCCGCCTGTTCATCTCCTTCGCATTACGCCCTCTGAAGCGATGCGGGCGGAACGGGCCGTGGAACCGGATCGAGAGAAACTGCAGCTGGGTTTATTCATTGCCGATCAGGAATAGGCGCCTGCCGCCTGGAAGTATCAGGAACGCGATCGGGAAGAAGGAGGGCCGCTCGAAGAGTGGTCCTCTTGAAACGTGCTGGAGGGCATCTCTGCCCCAATAAAGCGCGGTCCTCACAAATCGTCCCCGAGCTCCGTCGCATTTCGCCACTTGAAAATGCTCCTTCGAATTGCCATCTTTCAATCTCAACGCACTTTCCACTTGTCCCATAAAAGGACTATGATGTCTGCGATTCTGCGACAACCTGCAGACAGCCCAGCAAGAAGGGGAACCTTCCATGGCCACCACTCCGGCAAGCGTCAAGCGCTATGACATGCTGATCGACGGCGAGTTCGTCGAGTCCAAAAAGTATTTTCAAGTTACCAGCCCATCCACTGAAGAAGTTATCTCTGAAGTGCCGAGCTGCACCGTTGACGACGTGAACGCCGCTGTGGCGGCAGCCGACCGCGTGCAAAAGCCGTGGGCCAAACTGCCGGCCATTCGCCGCGCCGAACATCTGCGTGAGGTTGCCGCACTCATGCGCGCCAATCGCGAGCATCTTGCCCGCGTCATCACCGCAGAACAGGGCAAGATTCTTTCCCTTGCCCAGATTGAAGTGGATGCTGCGACCGGCTACGTGGAGTACATGGCCGAGTACGCACGCCGTTACGAGGGCGAGATCATCAACAGTGACCGCCCCGGCGAAAATATTCTGCTCTTCAAGATGCCCATCGGCGTCATTGCCGGTGTTCTGCCCTGGAACTTTCCGTTCTTTCTCATCGTGCGTAAGATGGCTCCGGCACTGATTACGGGCAACACAATTGTCATCAAGCCCAGCAGTGAAACGCCGAATAACGCATTCGAATTCGCAAAGCTGGTGGCGCAATCGTCGTTGCCCAAAGGCGTGTTTAACCTTGTCTCTGGTTCCGGCGCCATAGTGGGCAATGCGCTTGCTGCACACCCCAAGGTCGGCATGGTGACACTCACCGGAAGTGTGGAAGGCGGAGCCGCCGTAATGCGCGCCGCTGCAGACAACATCACCAAGGTTTCACTCGAATTGGGCGGAAAGGCTCCGGCCATCGTTATGGCCGATGCCGATATGGATCTCGCGGTGAAGGCTATCCGCGCATCGCGCATCATCAATACCGGCCAGGTGTGCAACTGCGCGGAGCGCGTCTATGTGCACGAGTCGGTGGCCCCCGAGTTCACCGCTAAGATGATCGCTGCCATGAAGCACACGGTTGTCGGCGATCCCTTTGATTCCGCAACAGAAATGGGGCCGCTGGTGAGCAAGAGGCAGCTTGAGCTAGTGACTGAAGCGGTTGACCAGGCGCGCCGCGATGGCGCAAAGCTGGAACTGGGCGGCAGCCGCCACGACAGCAAGAAAGGTTTCTACTTCCAGCCGACGGTTCTTACCGCATGCAGGCAGGACACCGACATCATGCAGAGGGAAATCTTCGGTCCGGTGCTGCCCATTACCACGTTCAAAACACTCGACGAAGCCATCGACTTTGCCAACGACTGCGAGTATGGCCTTACTTCCTCTATCTACACCCGGTCATTGCACGTGGCTATGCGTGCCTCAAACGAACTCAAGTTTGGCGAGACCTATATTAACCGAGAGAACTTCGAGGCCATGCAGGGTTTCCACGCCGGGTGGCGCAAATCCGGCATCGGCGGTGCCGATGGCAAGCATGGGCTCGAGGAATACCTCCAGACACACGTGGTCTATATGAATTCGGGGGAGACGGCTTAAAGCCAGCCCCGAAGCCCATGTTTTGTACGAATAACTTAACGAAAAGAAAGGCGCGGGAGATTCTTCCGCGAAGTGCGGGAAGCCTGTAATGACTCAATTAACTCGTAGATCGATGCTGAAGAGCGCAGCACTGCCGGTCGCGGGGGCGTTCGCGCTACCCGGTCTTTCGGCAGCCATCCAGGAGAAGAGTACGCCATATCAGAGACCCAGGCTAAAGATCACCGATATCCGTACAGCTCAGGTTTCCGTCCACGGTCCACAAACACACGTCCGCATTTATACAGATCAGGGGATTTTTGGACAGGGCGAAGCAACAGACGCAGCGGTCGGAGCGCCGGCGCTCATCAAGGGATTTCGCCGTATGCTGGTGGGGCGTGACCCGCTCAATGTGGATGCGCTCTGGGAACAGGTGCGAACCCGAGGAATCTTTTCCGGCGCGCAGGGCGGCCAATACGTGGCGGCCCTCTCTGGCCTTGAGATTGCCCTTTGGGATCTCGCGGGTAAGGCGCTTGGCTTGCCGGTGTATCAACTGCTGGGTGGCAAATTCCGTGACAAGATTCGCATGTATTGCGATACCGATATGCCCGATCCGCTTGCGCCACAGGCACATGAGAAGCTGCAGTGGGTAAAGGATCAAGGCTTTACTGCGATGAAGATGGACATTGATGAAGCCCGCGATCCATCGCGCTTCGACGCGGTAAACTGGACAGCCAATAACAGCGAAATCGACCGCATGGTCAGCTGGGTCGGGCACGTGCGCGAGTCCATTCCGAAAGAGATGGATCTTGCCGTCGATATGCACGGCCGCTATGACGCGGATACGGCCAAGAAAGTCGCAAAGGAACTCGAACCTTTCCGCTTGATGTGGCTTGAAGAGCCGCTGCCGCCTGAGGACATTGATGCCATGGTCGATCTCCGGCACTCGACGTCAACCCCGATTGGTTGTGGCGAGAATCTTTACATGCGCTGGGGCTATACTGAGTTGCTGCAAAAACGCGGCATCGACGTGATTACACCGGACATCCAGAAAACCGGCGGGCTCTCTGAGGCGCGCAAGATTGCCAATCTTGCGCACGCACACTATATTCCTTTTGCGCCTCATTGCGTGGTTTCGCCCATCGGTACCATGGCGTCGGCTCACGTTTGCGCATCCATTCCCAACTTTCTGGTGTGTGAGTGGCATTGGATTAGCCGGCTGGACTACTGGAAAGGCTGGGTGAAGGAAGGCGAGATTATCGAGAAAGGCTACATTACGGTGCCGGACAAACCGGGCATCGGAGTGGAGATGAACGAAGAGGTCGCAAGGCGGGCACAAATTCCCGGGACCACCTGGTTTGAAGCGAACGCATGATTGCAGGGAGCATAGGAACCATATGATGAATTGCTTGGGAAGTCGCTTTGGAAATGGCTTGAGCAGAGCGTTGCTCAAGATTGTCGTGTTTGTCGCGGTTGTTGCCACGTTTGCTCCAGTTGCCCTGGCGCAGCAGGGCTTCTTTACCCGCGAAGACGTTATCAAGTACACACAGGACTGGAAAGGCGAACGTTTCCCCGACGGTCGCCCGAAGGTCTCCGACTCGGTCCTTGATCGCATGAAGACCGTAACGCTCGAAGAGGCGTGGGCTGTGCTGCAAGGAGCGGGCTTTACGCATCAGTACGAAGACGGATGGCTCTCGATCCATCCTGACCAGGTGCTTGTGGGCCGCGCACTCACATCTGTTTGGATGCCGGGCCGTCCCGACGTTCAAAAGGTGATTGAGGTCCAGCAGAAGGAACTGAATAACCGCATCGGCGGAATGAACGCGTGGCCCGTGGATATGCTTCAGCCACGCGACGTTTACGTGTCTGACCATTTCAGACTCAAGGTGAATGGACCGTCCATTGGTGACAATGTGGGCAACGCCATTTACGCAAAGTCCGGCAACGGCATCGTGTATAACGGCGCTGTCCGCGACATCAACGGACTCGAAGCGCTCCCCAACTTCACCTCATTTGTGCGCTCCTACGATCCTTCGCACCACTTCGGCTCATTGAATTCAGGCAGAATGCTGAACTCCACCATGGTGAGCATCAATGGGCCAACGCGCATTGGTGAAGTGATGGTGATGCCGGGTGACGTGGTACTTGGGCGCAATGGCGGCGTTATCTTCATCCCTCCACAACTGGCTGAGAAAGTAGTCGTCTCATCGGAGAAGACGCATCTCGAAGATATGTTCGGCCACCAGCGCCTGCGCGAAGGTAAGTACACGGCAGGGCAGATCGACGCCCGCTGGAGTCCGGAGATTCGCAAGGATTACCACGAATGGCTGCAGCAGAACCGGGATCACCTGCCCGCTCCCAAAGAAGTGATCGACGAAGTCCTCGCCGAGAAAATTCAGTAACGGAATGCAGATGAAATGAGGGATGGCCTTCTGGCCATCCCTCATTTGTCTTTGCAGGCAGACTATCCGGCGGCCTGATCGGCCACATACGCTCGGACAATCGAGATAAAGTCCTTGTCGGGCACAATGCCCAGCCGCTTCGCGCGCTCTCCCTCAACAGCCCAGGGCCACGAGTCGACAAGCCGAATGACCGCGGCGTCAGGCTCAAAGCGAACCAGATCTCGCGCTGCTCTTCCCCCAACCGCTTCAAGCGCATCGAGCATCTCATTCACGCTCACGGTGATGGCCGGGAAATTAATCGCTAGCCGCCCGCCAAATTCTTCTTTGGTAACTTCGGCGACGGCGATCAGCCCGGCGATTGTGCCCGCGGTCGATCCAACTGCGACCTGCGTCTCCGGCGCAACCGGGCAAATTACAGGCTCGCTATTCAACGGCTCGCGAATGATGGACGACATGAATCCCGATGCGGCGCCGTTAGGCTTTCCGGGCCGTATGACCACAGTCGTCAGCCGAGCACTGCGTCCCTCGATGAAGCCTTTGCGCGTGTAGTCGGTGATGAGGTGTTCGCAAATTAGTTTTTGAATGCCGTACGACGATTGCGGCATCGGCAAAGTATCGTCGCGTACAGTCGTCGGCATCGAGATGCTCGGATCGGAGCCGAATACCGCCATCGAGCTTGAAAACACTACGCGCGGCACATTTCCGGCGGACCGCAAACTTTCCAGCAGAGTATGCGTTGTGTATAGATTTGAACGCAGCCCGAGATCGAAATCAGCTTCGCATTCCGCGGATACAGCTCCAGCCAGATGAAAGACCAGGTCAAATTTCTTTGCGCCAAGCGCGGGGCAAAGGTCGACGAGCGTGCCGACCATCGTATGCACGCGGCTGTCTGCGGTCAGTTTCAGCGCAGGTTCGCGCACGTCGGTAAGAGTCAGCTCGTCGATTAGGCTGCCTGCGATCTCACCCCGTCTGAGCAATTCGCGAGCCAGCTTCGATCCCACGAATCCAGCACCGCCAGTAATCAAAACTTTCGATCCCACTGATTCTCCTTGCATACGCGTACTTGATAAATCGCCGCACTTACTTCGGCATTGAATTCAACTGGTCGAGCACACGTTTCAGATCGTCGAGTTTCTGTCCGGCCTCACTCAACTTGCCTTGAGAAGTCAAACGTTGATAGTCGGCAAAGTCGCGGCCAGCCTGTCCAATAAGAGAGTTCAAGCTCACCTGTGCTTGTGGTTGTGCGCCGGTTGCAGGCGCTGACTGTGGCTGTGCCTCGGTCGCATCCAGGGTGGAGGATGCAGAGCCGAAGAGCGATGCGAGCGCTCCTTCAAACGTCGGCGCGTAACCGAGCTTGTCCTGCAAGGCCAAAACTACCAGCCTCAACTCCGGCATGGGGCTGCGCTGTGCCTGCAGGTAGATTGGTTCCGCGTAGAGCAGTGCCTTGCCGCAGGGAATCACCAGCAAATTCCCGCGGCGTACATGCGAGCCTTGTTGGTTCCATAAAGTGAGCTGGCCCGAGAGCTGCGCGTTCTGATCGATGCGTGCTTCAATCTGCTGCGGCCCGTCGACCAGTTTCGTTTTCGGGAAATTGAATACAACCGCCTTACCGTAGTTGTCCCCATCGCTTCGTCCTGCAATCCAACCGATCATGTTGTTGCGATTGATGGGTGTAAAGGGGAGTATCTCTATAAACTCCAGGTTCGTTTCACCGGGCAGCGTCATTAAAACAAAGTTAGGCTCCATCGTCTGTGTAATTTGCTCGCCGCCGTCGCCGAGGCTTGTTTGCGTGGCCACGCTCCATTGATCTTCCCGATTGTAAAAGACCTCAGGATTGGTCATGTGATAGAGCCCATATGCGTCGGCCTGTAGCGACAGCATCATCTCGGGGTAACGCATGTGCTTTCGCAGCCACTCGGGCATCTGCGATGCGTCCTTGAATAGGCTCGGAAAGATTGCTCGCCATGCATTGATGAGCGGATCTGCGCTGTCGAAGACATAAAAAGTCACAGTTCCGTCGAAGGCGTCGATGGTGACCTTAATGCTGTTGCGCATGTAGTTCACCTGGTCGCCTTGAAGCCCGTAATGCGTTGAGTACGGGTACGTGTCGGATGTGGTGAACGCATCGATGACCCATGTAAGCCGGCCGTCTTCGCCAACCACGATGTATGGATCGGGATCGTAGGTGAGAAACGGAGCCAACGCCGCAACCCGGTCGCGGATATTACGCCGCATCAGCAACCTGCTCTTGGCGTCGATGTCGTCGCTGAACGGCACTTTGCCCACGTCGCCTCGATCAAAGGCCAGCATCGCGCGCCGCAGAAAGCCGCCCATTACGATGCCTCCGGTGCCTTTATAAGAGGTGAGATTGTTGGTCTGGCCCTCGGGGTAGTTGAACTCCTGCTGATGCGTATTAACGTAAACATCCGTATTCGTCATTTCGCCGTAGTAAATTTCAGGGCGAACAACGGTGAGACTTGGCACCGTACTCTGAACCGGCATATTCGAGAGCAACAACTGGGGCAGCCCTTCCGGCGTGAACCCGTTTACGGTGTTCATGGTGATCCCGTAACCATGCGTGTAGATGAGCTTGTCGTTGATCCAGTTTCGGCTGCTCACAGGCAGTTTGTTGACATTCAGTTCACGCGTGCCAAGCATGACTTCGCGTAGCGAGCCGTTGATCTCATAGCGGTCAATGTCGATGTCGGGAAAGTCGTAGTAGGTGCGAATCTCCTGCACCTGGCGCAGAGTATCTCTTAAAGCACGCACATCCCACAGCCGGATATTGTCGAGCGTGGCTTTGTTCTTATCCGGTTCAGCCGCATCTGGAGTAGTCTCGGCGGAAAACTCGCGCTGCATAAAATGCGCCAGATCGTAGGCGTTGCGCGTCATTTCAATATTGTTCGCGATGTATGGTCTTTCCCTGTCCAACTGGTTTGGATTGACAATGAATGTCGTCACGTACCAGCTCGACAATCCTACGGCGATAAAACTCAACGCGGCGGGAGCAACTGCCATCACAAGCCAGCGTCCGCGTGGCTTGATAATGCCGGCCGCAAATGCAATGGCTGCTCCAATCAGCAATGCAATGCAGACGATAAGTAAGCCAATGACGGCAACATGTGCGTCAGTATAGGTAACCCCATCGAAGATGGTGTGGTGAGCGAACAGCAAGTCGAATCTGCTGAGGTAAACGCGCATCGCCATTACGGCCAGCAGAAATGCGGCCGCGATGCAAAGTCCGCGCCATGCCAGAGGAATTGATGATCCGCGGTCGCTTTGAAGCGCGCGGGCGCCGCCCGCAACCATCAGAAACAGAGCGGCCATGATCGCGGAAATAACAGCCAGCATCAACAGCCAGCCGGACACGATTTGCCAAACGGGAAGTGTGAAGAAATAGAAATGCAGCGACCGGTGAAAGATAGGATCGGCAATGCCGGTCGTCGTCTGCGGCGTAAACCAGTAAAGCGCAAAGCTCTGCCATTGTGCGGCCATTGCAGTGCCTGCCGCCAGCGAGATCAGTCCTGAGACAATCATCGCCAACGTGCTCAGCACCCTGACGACCGGAAGTTGAAATTGCTGCCCTCCAACGAAGATGGTATGTGCGGAAGGCATATCGTCCGCGTGCGTGCGTTTGAGCACCGAGAACACGCCGAAAAGTACGATGAATGTTGTAATGGTGAATCCTGCAAAGATACCCCACTGCAGGAACCGTGTTCTCCAGAAAACGTCTCCGTAACCGAGCGATCGGAACCATAGAAGGTCCACCCAGTAGGAGATTGCGGAACGGCCTCCTGCCAAGGCGACGGCAATAAGTACAAGAATAATGAGAAATCCGAGGCGTCTCGGTCTCGAAGGTTCACCGTGCATGGGCCATTCAATTGTTTCGGGCATTTTCCTCCCCGCTCATGGAAAAATCCAGCGCGAGTTACCCAAGAATTGTACAGCCGTGGCGGGACGCAGTCCGTTATTGGACTACAACTGCAAAGTTGGAATATGAATTTGCTCCATCAGCAAGGAGACCAATGTGAGCTGCGTACCTATGCAAATAGCGGCGGAGCAAGCTGCAACTAGATGAGATCGTTTCGCCCCGTCTGTGAAAGCTCCTTCACAATCTTGCCGACATCCTGCGAGTTTTCGCGGCGAACGATCAGCAAGGCATCTTCAGTATCCACTACGACGAGATTTTCAACGCCAACCAGCGCGACGAATTTCCTGGGACTGAAGACGTAGTTGTCCGTCGCCTCAATGGCCAGATGTCCGTCCGCTTCAGCGACGTTTCCATCCGGATCGCCGCGCAAGCGAGTATCGTGCTGATACTCGTACAGCGAAGCCCACGATCCGAGGTCATTCCACATGAATTCGGCCGGAAGGCAGTAAAGATGCGAAAGGTGCTCGCCCTTGGCGGAGCGCGGCTCCAGCACGGCGTAGTCCACGGAAATGTTCTCGCACTTCGGATAGAGCGTGCGGAACACCTCATCGAACTGCGGCGTTCCGTAGGCCCCGGCGATTTTTTCAAGTAGAGGTGCTGTCTCTGGAAGGTGCTCGCGAACCGCGTTTGCCAGCGTGCGCGCCGACCAGAGAAACATTCCCGAGTTCCAGAAATAGTTGCCTGCGGAGACAAACTCCTCAGCGCGATTCTGATTGGGCTTTTCGGTAAATCGTCGCACGTGCAGGGCATCGCCACCTTCGATCTGGTCACCGGTTTCGATATAGCCGTACCCTGTCTCCGCGCGAACAGGTTCAATGCCCAGCACAACCATGTTGTCGCCCGCGGCCGCCAGAGCAATCGCTTTCTGCAGCGCTTTCAGAAAACGCGGCTCATCGCCGATCACGTGGTCTGACGGAAATACGCCAAGCACCGCGTTGGGGTTTTCGTGCTCGATCAGAAACGCAGCCAGTCCGCAAGCCGGCGCAGTATTGCGTGCAACCGGTTCCTGCACAATTTGAGCTGCCGGCAATCCCGGCAACTGATCGGCAATCTCTTGAGCGAGAAATTCGTTGGTGATGATCAGCGTATTTTCAAGACCAGCCAACGGTTTTAACCGCTCAAGCGTCTGCTGAATCATGGAGCGCTCACCGTCAAGCGCGAGGACTTGCTTGGCGTGGGCACGGCGAGAACGGGGCCAGAAACGGGTTCCGCTTCCGCCGGCAAGGATCACGGGGTGAAAATCGATCGGCTTCGACATCGAAGAATCATCCTACTCGACCCGGACAGTCTTTGCACAGTGAAGGATCGCAGATTCTGTACTGTGCAACTCCCGCCGCAGGGCTGCGGCGGGAAGGGGCTTGTCAGGCTGTAAGGCCAAAACAGAGATGGGACCGATTAGAGTTTGGCGAGGAATTCGCCCATGCGGCGGGTTCCCTCATCGATATTCTGCTTGGTTACCGGGTAGGAGATGCGGATATGCTCAGCCGTTCCGAAGGCTTCACCCGGAACGGTGACCACGTGGGCTTCATGGAGCAGGCGGGTCGCCAGCTCTGTTGCCGACTTGATGCCGCCTTTACCTATGAACTTAGAGAGATTCGGGTATACATAAAACGCGCCTTCCGGCGTGGTGCAGCTAACGCCTGGAATCGCCCTAAGCTTGGCAAGCATGTAGTCGCGCAGGTCGATGAATTCCTTGCGAAACTCCTCTACGCACTGCTGTGAGCCGGAAAGGGCCGCAATAGCCGCTTTCTGCACAAAGCTGGTGGCATTTGAAGTGGACTGCGATTGCAGCTTGCTCAAATTTGCGATCACCGGCTTGGCTGCAAGCGCAAAGCCCGCGCGCCAACCAGTCATAGCGTAAGTCTTTGAAAGTGAGCCGAGTACGACGATATGGTCCTTGGCGAAGGTGTACGAACCACCGGAGACGGCCTTGCCGGTGTAGTTCAGATACACGTAGCACTCGTCGAGCAGTAGGTAGATACCGCGCTCGTGGGCAAGATGCACAATCCGTTCCAGGTCCTCGGCCGAAACCACTGATCCGGCTGGGTTCGAGGGCGAATTGAGAATAATGGCCTTGGTCCGCGGAGTAACCGCCTTCTCAATAGCGTCCGCTGTAATGCGGAAATTCTCAGCTTCACTGGTTTCAAGGAAGACGACCTTGCCGCCGGCGTACTGAATGATGTCCTTGAAGCTGACCCAGTAGGGAACGGGCAAAATGACCTCGTCACCGTGGTCGATCAGCACCTGGATAGTGTTGAACAGCGCCAGCTTGCCGCCGGTAGTGAAGATGGCTTCGTCAACCGAGTAGTTGGAGCCAAAGTCGGTGGTATGACGCTCGATGATGGCCTTACGCACGTCCGGTATGCCGGGAACGACCGTATAACGGGTGAAGTTGGCATCAATGGCGGAGATGGCCGCGTCCTTAATGTGGCCCGGAGTGGAAAAATGGGGTTCGCCTGCCCCAAAATCCACCAGGTTGGCGCCTTGGGCGCGCAGTTTGGCGGCTTCTGCGGCCACTGCCATGGTCGCTGAAACCTCGATCCGGCCGATACGGTCGGCAAAGACTCTTGCAGGAGCTGTGACTGTCATAGCAACTCTATTCTTGCAGATTCCGGAGCAACCTCAAAATGCAAATCCAGGGCCTGCTTTTCCCATGCCCGGCAGGGTCCCAAGCCATCGCCGGGCTGATCCACTACAATCCGTACGTCGAAAATACGCTGCCAAAAGCTGCTTCCAAGTCGGAACAGCGCTCAATGCTCGCGTGAAACTGTCTGGCCGGATCACCCGTCACTGAAACAACATCCACTAGATTCGAAAAGGAAGGATAGAGACATGTTCAATGCGCGTTCATCGCTGCCGGTTGCGCTTGCCCTGGGCGCTTGGCTAACGCCCGCCATGTTTGCAATGAACTTTACCGGTAGCCAGGGAAACAAGGCCACCTTTGAAACGCTGGAGGAAGCTCGCGTCAGCGGTCCAGTCGCTATCGGCAAGCTTGAGGGCAATGGGAGGCAAACCTTCAGGTCTCACCCCGCTTTGGACGACTATCCCAAAGGAACAACCTTCATCTACCGCTCGCCAAACATGTACGGCGGCCGTGCCGCGGCCAGGATGAACACCAATCTCGTGGTCTATGTCGAACAGCACTTCGACAGCAAAGATGCAGCCATGGCATGGCTTGAATCTGCCGGCCTGATCGATATTGCCAACGAAGCCACCGGCAGCATTGTGCTGGTGACACCCATTGGAAAGACATTCGACAGTGCCGATATCGCGGCCTACTACGCTTTGCAGACCGCCATGTTCGCGCAGCATGCGCTGTTGCCCCCCGGCAGCCCTGGCGGTGGTGTCTTCTATTCTGACCCCGAGTACTTCGGCGGCTATGGCTATCTCTACTTCATCGGCGTGGACGGCGGCGCCACATTCTTCAACAACCACATCGCCACCACGATGGACTTTGTGGGCCGCATCGCGGGCGCGCTTCTGGTCAACGGCAAAGTCGATGAGATTCGAAAAGTATCGACGTTCGTTCCGGTCTATCTGGTCAATGCCGGCGATGACGTCATAGGGAAATACAAGAGGGCAAACCACGTAAACGCGATTGAAGGATCGGGAGACGTTACCACTTACTACAATCAGGCTCAGCCGCTGCAACGTGTCGTCGTTGCCAAAGCTGATCCCGTGAATCTGGCATCGTTAACGGACGCCGCGTATCATGGCATGTTCATCAAGGCAATGCGTGTTCCGGTATTGCTGCAAGGTATCAACTCTGCCGGCACGCCCTACAGCGGATACAACTTCGACGAGGCGCCGTACTCGCTATGCAAGCGCAACGCGCTGTTGAATGGTGTCACAAAAGATGGCATTCATCTCATTTCGCATCAGGGCGAAGATCGCTTTGCCGGCATCAAGAGTCCGAAGGGCGATTATCTCGATACCTGGTACGAGTACGTTCCAGATGAGGTGCTGAACAATAAGGCAACTAAGGGCACAGTACCGCTTATCCTGGCCAATCACGGCGGCGGCGACGACCCGAGGCAATTTGTTGACGAGATGGGGTTGTTGACGCTGGCGGGTAACGAGCGCGTGGCTCTTGTAGCTGCTGACCATCAGAGCCTCCCCAACAATGTTCGTGGCCCGGCTCTGACTGCCCTGGTGAAGTACATGCTCAACAAGTATCCGGCGCTCGATCCTTCGCGCGTATACGCAATCGGCTACTCAATGGGAGGCGGAGCAACCTACACCGTGGGATACTACGATCCCAGCTTGTTTGCAGCGGTTGCGCCGATCGCGGGCACGAATATCGAACCCACAACCGCTGAGGTGGCCAATTTCGCGCACACGCAATTGCCCATCTACCTTTCCACGTCGTCCTACGACGTGCGCCGGCTGCAAGCCGCCACCTCGCGCATCAACGACAATCTCGCCAACCAGGTAAAGCGCTGGTCAGCGTTCAATGGCGTTCCGCCCGTGAACCTCGACTTTGACACTTACAAGCTCTCCGGCTTCAAAGGAGATTCATGGACTGTCGAGACTCTTAACAACGAGTATGCTTCGCACACCTGGTACCTGAACAACAACAAGGGATATCCGATGGTAGCGCTGAACTACGTGGAGGATCTGATACATGCTTTGTATCCCGAGTATGCCTACATCGCGTGGGACCACATGAAGCACTTTTCGCGCGATCAGAAGACGGGTGAGATCAATTACGACGCATACGCAAGATGAGAAGACGATTTCTGATCGGTTTGCTGGAGGGCGTACCCGGCGCTCGTCCTCTCGCCACCATACAGGTAGCATTGCGCCACCGCAACGATGTCTCTAGAACATCGAAAACAACGGAGATTCAACGATGATGAAGAAACAATCGACGAAGATAGTAACGCTGATTCTGGCTGTGAGCTTATTGTTCACGCCGGCAGCTTTTTCATTGAACTATTCCGGCAGGCAGGGGAACAAAGCGACCTTCGAAACGCTCGAAGAGGCGCGCGTGAGTGGCTCTGTCGCAGTGGCCACGCTCGAAGGCAACAAGGGAAGGCACTTCGAGTCCCATCCGGTTCTTAACGGCTATCCGAAGGACACGACTTATATCTACCGCTCAGCGAACCTCTATGGCGGCCGTGCTGCGGCCAGAATCAACACGGACCTGCTGGTGTTTACCGGGAAGTCCTTCGCCGGCAAAGATGAGGCACTCGCGTATCTCAAGGAACTTGGCCTGATCCGAATTATCGACGAGGCAGTCGGCAGCGTAATTCTTGTTACACCGTCCGACCCCAAGGCCGGGTTTACCGTCAAAGACCAGAAATACTATTACGCATTGCAGACGGCCATCCTCGCGCAGAAGGGATCGGAGACCGTAGATAAAGTCACCACCTTCTTCTCCGATGCGGAGTACTTCGGCGGTGACGGCTATACGTACGTGATTGGCATCGACGGCGGTGCAACGTTCCTCAATAACTATGTCGCAAGCACGTTTGATTACGTCAGCCGCATCGCGGGCATGCTGCTCGTGAACGGCACAATAGAAAATATTCGCCAGGTCGCCGATTTTGTTCCTGTGTACCTGGTCAACGCGCCGGACACGGTCATTGAAAGGTACAAGAAGGCCAACGATGCCGACGCCTACATGCGCAAGGGTGACGTGCAGACATACTTCAATCAGGTGCTTCCGCTCAAGAGAGTCATGGTGGCGAGTGACGCGAATCCCGATGCCGCAAAATACATCAAGGATGCCTACTACAGCCTCTTCATCAAGGCCTTGCGTGTCCCTGTTACCAAGGCGGGCATGCACTCCGCGTCAACTCCATATCAGGGCGGCGCAGGCGATCAGACGCCGTATTCGCTATGCGACAGGAACGCTGTGATCAATGATGTAACTGCGGACGGCATCCACGTGATCCACCACTCGGAAGGGACCTTCAGCGACATCAAGACAGCGGAAGGGGAGTATCTGCAAACGTGGTTCGACTATCTGCCGGAGGAAGTTCTCAATGGAACGGCTCCGAAGGGCACCGTGCCGTTGTTTCTTGCATTGCACGGAGGCGGCGACGATCCGCGTCAGTACGTGGATGAGATCGGCCTGCTTAGCCTTGCAGGCAAGGAACGTTTCGCAATCGTTGCGCCCGAGCATCAGAATATCGGATTCTCAATGCGCGGCGGCATCAACGCGCTAGGGCAGCCTAACTCCCGCGGTGAAGGCATCCTGAGCGAAGTTCTGCCTCGTTTTGTGAAATACATTCTCAAACAGTATCCGGCGCTCGATCCCTCGCGCGTTTACGTTACAGGATATTCGATGGGCGGCGGCGCAACGTTCCGCGCCGTCAACGGAGATCCGTCGGTATTTGCCGCGGCGATCCCGATGGCGGCCTCACCCTATACCGGCACCGCGGAGCAGGTTGCTCAGTTCCAGAAAGCGCACTTGCCCATTATGTTTACCACTTCATCGTTTGACCTGCCCGGCGCGTTCAATCCGGCTGAGGGCACCATCGCGGTGGCATATCAAAACGAGATCAACAACTATCTCGGCTACGACGGCATGAAGAAAATTGACGCGTACGACTTCAAGGCATATCCCATCAGCGGATTCAAGGCCGACAAGATCGTGACCATCAAATTGAATGGCGAGTACAACAATACTCGCTGGTACATCAATAACGCTGAGGGCGTGCCCATGGTGGCTCTGAGCTACACAGAGAATCTGAACCATGCGCTTTACCCCGAGTACGCAAAAATTGCATGGGACTTTGCCAGGCATTATTCGCGCGATCAGAAGACGGGTGAGATCCATTACAACCCGTACGCAAAGTAATCTCACAATTCAATTGAGAATGAAGAAGGATGGACGAGGTGTCCATCCTTCTTCATTCTCAGGCGCTTTTTAAGTGGTGCTACGTTCGTGTCTGGGTGCTGCGAGCACCGTCTGCAATGCAGGGCAAGACAACTTCAATGGTTGTGCCTTTCTGCAATGTACTCTCAACATCAATGATGCCACGCTGGGCATCGACGATGGCTTTGGCGATGGAGAGGCCAAGGCCGAAGCCGCCGGTAGCGCGAGAGCGCGAACTGTCAGAGCGATAAAAGCGCTCAAAAATATGCGGCAGATCGGCGGGCGCGATACCGGAACCTGAGTCAGCAATCCGCACGTAACACGCCGAGCCACCCGCGCCGCTCACATCCACCGCAACGCGCGAAGTAGGCGGCGAATGCTGAATCGCATTTTCGATGAGGTTTGTCCATAGCACGCACAACTCAGTTTCCTTACCCTTCACACGGTGAGTCCCTTCGGACTTGAAGTCAATGGCGACGTTCTTCATCTGTGCCAGGGGTTCAAGGCGATCAATCGACATTTGAATCGATTCTTCGACCGAGGCGCCGTCCTCGAGTGCGCTTGGTCCATCTTGCGAGTGCTGTGCATGTTCGATGGCGGAAAGCAGCAGCATATCTGCGACCAATTGCTCAATACGCGCCGTGTCTTCAAGAGCACGCGCGACACCTTCGCGATACTCCGTCTCGCTTGCTTTGCCTTGTTCCAAGAGTTGGAGAGTCGATTTCTGAATGGCCACGGCAGTCTTGAGCTCGTGTGCCGCGTCGCTCAGGAACTGTCGTTCCCGATTGAACGCCGCACGCACGCGCGCGGCTAACGATTGAAGCGCATTGCCGAGAGGAATAAGTTCCGCACTGCGCAAGGTCCCGGCCGGAATTGCGAATTCAGCACGATCTGCCTCAATCCTGTCGGCCCGCGAGGCCAGTTCAACCAGCGGAACCATGCCTTTACCGATGGCCCACCAAGAAAAGAGTGCGGAGACGAGGAGCGAAAGAAATCCGATCAGAATGGCGATGCGCGTTGCCCGCGCAATTTCAGCTTGCGTATGCGTTGCAGGCATCGCGTAGTAAAGGGTTGCACGTAGCTGTGGAACTTTCAGGTCTTCCTGATCGAGAATGGGAGCATCAATCAAAGCCTTTGCGCGATAAGTTGTCGCGCCGTACTTGAAGGTCCACACATTGCCTGCACGCATCTTAATTAGAACGATGTCGCCGATCCATGCCTTTGAACCCGCAAGGGCGTGGCCGTCGCGCGGATCGACGATGTAGTAAAGATCGCCGCTGGGCACGCTCGTCTGGTCACCGTCGAAGTCAAGGGCGTATGGGTTGTCGTCAGCCTGTCCTACCAGGGCAAAGAGAGATACGGCCCGAGCCTGAATTTCCGAATCGGCGCTGGACCAAAGCGCACGATGCACGTACCATACCGCGATGCTGACTGCGCAGGCAGTGGCCAGCAGTTGCGCCAGAAGGACGAGGAGCAGAACGCGTCCTCGAATCGAAGACATCACTGCGGCTCATCCCTCCTGAGCACATAGCCGCGGCCACGCAACGTATGAATCAGCCGCTCCGCGTCTCCGGAATCGATCTTGCGGCGCAGCGTGGAGATGTACACCTCGATCACGTTGCTGAATTTTTCCCAGTTGTAGTCGTACAGATGTTCGAGCAATTCCTCTTTTGAGACCACCACGCCCTTGCGCATCATCAGATACTCAAGCGTGCGGTATTCCATGGGGCTCAGCTCGACGACTTTGCCGGCGCGCCTGGCGGATCGCGTATTGAAGTCCAGTACAAGATCTCCGACGGCGAGTTGCGGACTGGCCTGGCCCTTGCCGCGCCGAATGAGCGCTTTCAAGCGCGCGAGGAGTTCGCCGAGATCGAATGGCTTGGGAAGATAGTCGTCCGCGCCACTGTCGAGCAGCGAGATGATGGAGGCCTTTTCTTCTCGCGCCGTGAGAATCAGAACGGGCGTCTGGTCACCGGTTTCGCGCAGTCCTGCCAGCACTTCCTGGCCGGACTTGCCCGGCAGCATGAGGTCCAGAATGATTGCGTCGAAGGTGCCGGACGTGGCCAGATGCAGGCCGTCGTTTCCATCGAGAGCAATGTCCACGGCGAAGCCGGCATTCTTTGAGATTGCCGTGGCCAGGTTCTGGGCGAGACGTTCTTCGTCTTCGATTACAAGAACGTGCATCCGGTTCGTCTCCTTTGCGCCGGAACCTGATTATAGTCATTGAAGCTGAGAACTACCTTAACGAGCTCTGCCGCGGCGCTCCGTCACCGGCAATCATTGGCAGGGATGGAAAGGCCGGATCTGTCTCTTGGTTTTGCCCGGCTTTTCTGCCGAAGTCTAGAACTGGTTGAAGTGATCTTCGGTGATGTCGACTATCTGAACCGCCGTGATGGAAGTTTCCCCAAGTTCCGGGTTTGCTTCTTCGGTCCGTTTTCTCAGACGCGCCACCGTCATCCAATTGTCTTTACGCGGCTCATCCTGTATCCACTGGGGTAGTGGCATGGCGAGGTATTCACTAAGGGCTTCGGCATAGCCCTCATACAGCGCACGCATTTCCCGCAGTCTCTCGCTTGAGAGCGAATCGCGGCACACGCTCACGCCGCTCTGGCACAAATGGTCAAACAATTTCTGGTAGCGCTCAGGCGGAAGCCGGTCAGGGCGGCCCGCTCCGGGTCGACAGGAAAAGATCTGAGACAGGTCGACCATCGCATGGCGCGCCATCGCAAAGGTCAACTGCGCCTGACGCGCTTCAGGCCCGCGAACGCCGGCGATCAGCAATGCGCAAGTGTCGAGGATGGCAGTGAGGGCACTGAGCCAGCTTTGATTGTTGTGCTGAGACCGGAAATAGCAGAGCAGTGGATACGACAGGTGGCTTTCAAGCAATTCAGCAGACCAGCGCTCCCACTCGCTCAGCAAAAACGTGAGCGCCTCATCGGAACCCTCGTACGAGTGGCGGCGCAATAGTTCCGCTGCGGTAGGCGGCGAACCTGCTCGCGCATCGAGCAAAGAGATGATGACCTCTCGCCGTGAGAACGCGCTGTACAGAACCGGAAAGTAGCCCATCACAACGGCCAGTAAGCCGAAGCCGGCGCCTGCTTCCAGCACCAGCAGCGAGCGCGACCAGCTATTTTGCGGCACAACGTCACCGGGACCAAGCGTGAATATAGTTGTTCCGCTCACGTAGAGATCCGACAAAAAGCGCGGCATGTGGGTGCTGTCTGTAAACGGGCTGCCGATTGAATACAGAATGAGCGCAAAGCCGAGGATCATCATCGCGGCCCACACAGCAAGCAGCAGAATCAGCGAAAGCGGACCGAAATAGCTGAAGAATGTTTCGCGATGCCGCTGGTTGCGTAGCCTGCGGGCGACAAAGCACCATGGATTCCACGTGAACGTGTAGAAGACGTTGGTAAGGCGATAACGACCGATAGCGCGACGAGGAAGGATGATGGTCTGGAAGGCGTCGAGCACCACGATGAAGAGGCAGAGTACGCCCGCTCCTAACGCCAGAACGCTCATGATGGCTCCTTCAGCCGTGGGGATGGCCGGGACCAGAGCGGCTCACCGGTCTCTCGATTTTATTACGAGAGCGGGGCAGAACTGGAACCAGAAACTATCCGTATGGTTTACGAAAACGCAAAGATGCGACGGCGTACTTCCATGGAACCGCTCAGTACAAAATGGACGGGAGCCATGCCCCCGCCGGCTCGTTGTAGAGTCCCATGGTCATCAGAGTCATCGGTTGTACCACTCGCAGACCATTCTCAAGGCACCAGCGGAAGAGGGAACTGTTGCGAGTGGGCAGCAGAAATCCAGGGCCGCCGAACGATTCCGCCGTGGCGATGAGAGCCTGCAGGTCGAGATTGGTTTCTGCGGCGGTGTGCCCGAAAAAGGCAAGGTCGCTGGTGTAGCCGGTAATGCGGCCGTCACGCTCAACAACCCTTGCCGTGCCGTGTTGGATTGCGGCGGGAAGTTCACCGCTGCGATCGAATCCATGCACTCCGAGTGACAAGGCTCTGATCGCCGCAAGATCGACATTCTCGGCTGGGCGTACTTTGCAGCCGTCGACGCTGCGCTTGAGAGCTTTGCCCTGCATGCAGGCTAGGTGCTCACGGACATCGAAACCGAGACTCGCGTACAGAGAGAGCGAGCGGGTGTGGAAGCCCGCCTGAATAAGCCGAATGCCTGCCGCGCCCTTCTCGTCGGCGCGATCCATGACCGCCTGCATAAGTTTGCGGCCAACGCCGCTATTCTGCGTGCCGAGGTCAACGGTGATTGGACCGACTCCGGCAATCGTGGAGCGCTCGTCGAGGCAATTGCTGCCCACTATTCGGCCATCAACTTCAGCTACCACGCAATAGAAGTCCGGGCTGCCGAACACCATGGTGAGCAACCCAACCGGGACTGCGGTCTCGGGGAAATCGCACGGAAATCCGTGCTTATGATTGATGGCAAAGAATGCGTCGTAGCATATCTGACCACAAATTGGGGCATCCGCGGGCGTGGCCTTACGCACATTGATTTTGCTTCGCTGGTCAGCAGACATAATGAGTAATTCTCCAAATAGGGAAGTCGGGGAATCAAAACATGATAATTATCTGCCGGCTCATTGAACAGGAAATCCAGTCGTGAAGTAGCGGGATCTCAGGGCGACGGCTTCAGGAAGATGTGCCGTTACTGATGCGCTCGCGAAGCCGCTTGAGCACGTTGGGAGGCACCAGGCCGGTGATTTCGCCGCCAAAGCTGAAGACCTCCTTGACCATTCGTGAACTCACGTACGAGTAACGGCCGGCGGGCTGCAGAAACACCGTTTCGATTTCAGGAGCGAGACGGCGATTCATGAGAGCCATCTGGAATTCATGTTCGTAGTCCGAAATGGCGCGAATGCCGCGAAGCACAGCAGTCGCGTTCTGGCGGCGGGCAAAGTCGACCATGAGACCGTCGAATGTGGCGACCGAAACGTTTTCGAAAGACGCAGTGACCTCTGCCAGCATTTCCACGCGTTCATCCACGGTGAACAGCGGATTTTTGACCGGATTGATGAGTATGGCAACGGTGAGATGGCTGAAGATACGCGAGCCGCGCGTAATCAGGTCGATATGGCCGTTGGTGGGCGGGTCGAACGTGCCGGGATAGATTGCGTTAACGGCCATTGATAGCTCCACGAGGATTCTACGGCATTCCCCCGAGCAGACGACCCGCGAAATGAGATGGAACCCATAATCAGGGAGCACCAGGGGCGATAGCCTCCTGGTTTACTTTGCTTGGAGCGTCATGGTGCGGGTTTGCGGCGGCAGCACGCAGGATTGCTTGCGAACACCGTCGAGGAATGCCGTGATGGTCTGCGTTACCTGAGGTTCCACGCGCAGATGTCCAAAGCCCGAGCCCGCGAAATTCATATGATTCGCGCCGTCAATAACTCCCAGCCATTGGCAATGGGACGGAATACCGGGCAAGTCGTGCCATGGTTCCTGCCGCGATTCAGGACCACCGTTTAACGCCTGGTCGCGCGTGCCGGTAAGGATCAGGACAGGCTTGTGGATATGGCTCCATGCATCGCGTGGAAAGACGATACCCGAGCCCTCCGGCGAAAGGGCCACATATGCATCAAACCGGTCCTGCCCCGCAGGTGGCGACTTTACCGAGATGATGTTACGGGCGCCGGCCTCAAGCATCACCGTTTCAGAGCCCATGGAGTGGCCAAGCAGAACGCGAAAAGGGGCATGGCAACGGGTGTCAGCCCATCCGAGCGCAGCGCTTACGTCGAGCAGGCGCGCTTGTTCGGCTTCAGTGTCCGCTACGAGTGCCTGGATGCCGGACTTCACTCCGTAACGCCGCATGTCGGAAGTAAGCGCGGGAAGGCCACTCTCGCGATGTCCCATCACGATCGCGGTGTAGCCCAGGTTCGCCATTGCCTCTGCCAGATATCGATAGCCGTTCTCCGATCCGCCGGCTCCATGCGAAATAAGCGCCAGAGGCGGGCACGCGGAACCTGATCCATTCGCGTGATAGACAAGCAGAGGAGTGGTTTGGCCGTCGGCGCGCGCAGCGGTGATAGATGGTTGCGCGGAAAGCTGCGAAACCATACAGGCGGCTCCAACAAACGCGCACAGGCGGAGACGAAGCGCAATGGTAGACACTACCGACCTCCAATTTGAGTGACAGAGAACTCAGATTAGATATTGGGCGGAATTCCCGCAGCGCGGCAGCCCTTCCACCCTCGCTATACAGAGTGCGTGTCGATGGTGGAAGGACCAGAATAAATCCGCGAGGTGCAGCAACGAAGCACTAGAGCTGGTTGCATAAAGCGCACTAGAGCTGGTTACTTAAAGCCGGTTTTGAAAGGGCACTGCTTTACAAGCTGCGGACAAATCCTTCGACGTCCTTCGACGCGAAGTTTTGTAACAGGGCACGACTTTCAGTCGTGCCAAAATGTAGCAGAATCAACGCGGGCTTCAGCCCCGGCTCGCTGTTCGTTCTAGTAAGAGCTTGGCATTCCGGCTTTTTCCGCAGCCTGTTTGGCCGTGCCGCAAGGAGTACATAAATATTGGGCTTTAGCCCTGGGGGATGTTCTCTCAGCAACTCAAGCCATTCATGCAATCTGTTTTAGCGCCTTCTTGAAAACGTGCCGCGCGGACCGGTGCGCGTAACCGTGCCTGCGCCAGTGCCGCGCCCCGTAACCGTACGATTGCCGAAGCGCCCATTGGGTCCGGTAACAGTTGTAGAACTGCCGCCGGGATAGCGCTGGGTGTTCCGCGTAGCAGTCTGCCCATTGGGCCCGGTTGTGGTGGCGTTAACGTTGCCTGTTCCGCGTCCGGTAACGGTGCGCTCTGCGCTCTGTCCGTTGGGTCCAGTGACGGTGGTTGAGTTGCCGCCGGGATAGCGCTGGGTGTTCCGCGTGGCAGTCTGTCCATTTGGTCCGGTGGTAGTGGCGGTAACGTTGCCGGTGCTGCGTCCGGTAACGGTGCGCTCTGCGCTCTGTCCGTTGGGTCCAGTGACGGTGGTTGAGTTGCCGCCGGGATAACGCTGGGTGCTCCGAGTAACAGTCTGTCCATCGGGTCCGGTGGTGGTGGCGGTAACGTCCCCGGTGCCGCGCCCTGTGACGGTGCGTTCTGCGCTTTGCCCGTTGGGTCCAGTAACAGTGGTTGAGTTGCCGCCGGCGTAATGATCGGTGGTACGCGTTGCGGATTGTCCGTTAGGACCGGTTGCCGTAACGTTAGTCTGCCCATCGCCGCGTGTAGCAGTGCGTGTGGCGGATTTTCCATTGGGCCCGGTAGTGGTTCCGGTGTGGCTTGTCTGAGCGAAGGCGGTGGCTGCACACAGAGCCAGTGCAACCACGGTGAAAGAAGAGATTCTGCGATTCATGTAATTCTCCTGGTCGTTTTTATTTCGGCCGGTGTGTACCGCGCCGTTACTTCTATTGAACCGCCATGGTGAACAGTTGTTGCGCACGGAATTGTAAGGAAGTGTCGCCGTCTGCCCGGGCTATTGGCAGGGAAGAACAATAGTCACGGCAAGGCCGCTCTGGCCGTTGTGGTTGGCGGCGTGAATTGAGCCGCGATGAAGCGCGGCAGCCTTCTGCGCGATGGCAAGGCCAAGTCCTGAGCCGCCCTCGCGGAGATCACGCGATTCCAAAACACGGTAAAAGGGATCGAAAAGAGACTGGAGCGCAGCTTCGGGCACGCCGGGACCGTGATCCTCAATCAGAATTTCGCATTGTGCGCGGCCATTGGGGCCGGCTGTGTTGCGTGCCGTAATTTCGACAGAGGTGCCGGGAGCGGTGTAGTGCACGGCGTTGCGCACAACGTTTTCAATGCAGCTTCGCAGCAGGTTTACGTCAGCCTTGACGGCGCAATGCTCGGGCGCGGAGGCTATTACACGCTTCCTGTCTTCGATGCCTTCAAGTTCAGCGTCTTCAGCAATACTGCGGAGCAGTGGAGCCAGCTCGACGGTAGTGAAATTAGCCTGCGCAGGCTCCAGGTCCAGACGGGCGAGCAAGAGAATCTGCCCGATCAGCCGGTTCATCTGGTTGAGGTCGCCCTCCATCTTGTCGATCACGTCTGACTCGCCGCGGCGCAGCAATTCGAGCGACACCGAGAGGCGGGTAAGCGGAGAGCGGAGATCGTGCGATATGTCGGCGAGCAGCTCCTGCCGCCCTTGAATCAGAAGCTGGATGCGGTCGGCCATCTGGTCAAAGGCCCGGGCCATATCGGCGAGTTCGTCTTCTCGCGGAGCAATGGTGGGAAGAACACGCGTATTCAAGTCTCCGGCGGCAAGGCGAAGCGAGGCAGTCTTAAGGGCACGCACAGGCGCGACGATATGCCGGGTGAGAATCAGGCAGAAGATGCCGG
The DNA here is from genome assembly GCA_963843655.1 of uncultured Acidobacteriaceae bacterium. Taxonomy (GTDB): domain Bacteria; phylum Acidobacteriota; class Terriglobia; order Terriglobales; family Acidobacteriaceae; genus Telmatobacter. Next base: position 177,439 of record CAWJLD010000005.1, read on the forward strand.
CAATGAGCAAAACAATCACGACGCGTTCCAGCAAGGGCAAGGCAAGAGAGCGCCGAGCGAAGAATCCGCTGTACGGCCTGATCTCAATCACGAAGTAATAACGTAGCGCACCGGACTGAATGGGACTTGATGCTGTCCAATAGCGGCCCATGCGAAAAGTCGATGCGCCATGAACGATGCTGTTGCGCAGCACGGAACCGGCGTGTGGCGGCAGTGTGCCGCCGAGCGCCTGCTGCCCAGTTCCATCCAGAAGACAGGCTTCCATGCCGGACTCGCTGTGAAGCATGTCGAGATATTGATCGAGCGCCTGCTTACCGCCGGACATATACATATCCACCGCGGTGTGAGCGTACATGTCCTGGGTAATTCGCATCCAGCGGCGCCCTACCAGTTGTGAGCCGGTAACCAGGGTGACGAACAGGACGCCGAGCGAACCTACCGAGAGCGTGACCCAGAACCAGGCGAAGATCTTGGCATAAAGAGTACGGAAGATCTTCATTGCGGTTCCAACTCCACGGTATAAACGTAACCCGTTCCGCGCAGACTGCGGATACGTTCCGTGCCTCCGCAGGACGCTCCGAGCTTTTTGCGGAGATTACTGATGTGGTTGTCGATACTACGGTCGAAGGGGGCTACGGGGCGGCCAAGGCATATCTCGGCAATCTCGTCGCGGGAGACAACCTTGCCGGCGGATTTGACCAGCAGGAGAAGAATGTCGAATTCCGTGCCTGTAAGTGCTACATTGTTGCCATTCTGGAGCACGCTGCGGGTATTTCGATTGATTTCAATATCTCCGGTGGCGAAAGTACGCGGGACCGGCGGCTCGGGAAGGCGGCGCTTGAGAACGGCGCGCATGCGCGCAACCAGTTCTCGTGGATTGAACGGCTTGGGGAGGTAATCGTCCGCGCCTGCTTCAAGGCCCGCGATGCGGTCGGCCTCATCGCCGCGTGCGGTGAGCATGATGACGGGAACATCGGAAGTGGTTCGGATCTTCTTTAATAGCGTTCGTCCATCGCCGCCGGGAAGCATGACGTCAAGGACGATGAGTGCAAAGGACTCTTCGATGGCGCGTTGTGCGCCTTCGGGTGCGGTGTGCACTGTGTGGACCTCGAAGCCGTCCATGAGCAGAAGCCGCTGCAGCGAGGCGCACAGGGCCATGTCATCGTCGACCAGCAGAATATGTACTGGTCGCGTCGGTTCAAGTGGCTGCGAGGGAGGCGACGGATTCGTTTTCGACTTGGTCAAGGTGGATGCTGTCTCCGCGGCGCTTGCGCAGGTAACGGTTGGAACCGGTAAGGGTCTCTGCTCTGCTTTTATCAGAAATGCGCCAGGCAAATTGTAAGGAAATGCAAAGAAGGGCGAAGTCGCGGCCTGCGGCGATAGCCGACAGTTCCTTACATCGCGCCAATTTGAATCGTGTTACCAAGAATAAGAAAACTCGCCTGAAGCAGGCGATTACAGGAGGATTCAAATGAAAACCAAGTGGATGGTTTTAGCGGTGGCAGGCGCCATGAGTGCGGTTTTGGCTACATGCGTGGCCATAGCTCAAAGAGAGAGCGGATGGATGCAAATGCGCGCCTCAGGGCTCATGATGCGCGGGGTGGAGCGTGACTTGGGCATAACAGACGAGCAGCGCACGCAGATCAAATCAATCCTGAAGACGGAAGAGCCGGCAATCGAAGCGCTGGCGGTGCGGGTGCATGAGGAGCAGATGCAGCTTCAGGCGCAACCGGGTTTTGACGAAGGATATGTGCGCGCGTTTGCAAAGCAGCACGAGTCAACCATGGAGGATGTACTGGTGGAAAGAGTGAAGGTGCGCAACGAGATTCGTGACGTGCTGACTTCCGAACAGCGCGAAAAGGCCGACCAGATGCGGTCGGCTTTCTATTCGCGTTTCACCGATAGGCTCGCGAAGCTCGGCGATCAGATATAGCCAAGCGGCGCATGTGCGGCCAGGACGATGCCAATTATGGCGCAGCGGTGTCGTACTTTAGAATCGCTCCGTCGCGCCGTCCGCCTCGAGTGTGATTTGCCGGCTTTGATTGCTTCCGGCCAGCTCTACACGAATCGTGCGCGGCAGAGGCATCCTGCCCGTTGCATCGCGCCTGATTGTGAGGGTGCGGGCTGCGTCGTTCCACAAGCATTCGGCGCGCATGTAGTTGCCGTTCTCGAACGCATAGCTGGTTCCATCGTCGTCGTACCAGGTAAAGCTGCCGTCGGCCCCAGGATAAATGCGCAAAGTAATGGGGCCGGAAACAGGTTCGCTGGTGTATTGCTGAACCGGGCTGATGGGCAGAATGGCTCCGGCGCGAACGTAGAGCGGCGTGGTTGCGAGATCGACAGAGCGCGTTACAGACTGGCCGCCGGCAGTCTGCTGAGTTGACCAATAATCCCACCACGTGCCTTCGGGCAGATAAACCGTGCGTTCTTTGGCATCCTTTTCAAACACCGGCGCTACAAGCAAGTGATCGCCCCACATATATGCGTCGTCGGTCATCACAGCGGTTGCATCGGCTGGCCAGCTAAGGAAAAGCGCGCGCATAAGCGGCAGGCCGGTTGCGTGTCCCTGTGCGACCGACGAATACAGATAGGGCATCAACTGGTAGCGAAGGTTGAGGTACTTGCGGCAAATCTCTTCCACGTCTGCGCGATGCAAGTCTGCGGCGGGAGGCCAGGCGGCGGCCCATGGTGCGTCGGTTTCCTTCGGGCCGGGATCGCCGGTGTTCCAGCCCCACGGCAGGCGCAGATGCCACGCGCGCCCGTGGCTGCGAAAGAGCGGACAAAAGGCGGCGAACTGGAACCAGCGTACATACAGTTCGGGCGTGAGCTCAGGCGAGGGCTCGAATCCGGCAATGTCGGTTCCCCAATAGGTAAGGCCTGAGAGACCGGTGCCAATGCCCACCATGATCTGCGCGCGCAACGCCTCCCATTTACTGGCAACGTCGCCGGACCACAGCCAGCCGTAATGTTGCAGTCCGGCGTGGCCGTTGCGGTGCAGAGCAAAGGGACGCAGATTGGGATTCGTCTTTCGCGGACCCTCAAAGTACATGCGATTGCGATCAAAGCGTGCATACACTGACAGCTTGTCGCCTTCGTCGGGCCACCATCCGTCCACTCCGATTCGCTCAAGTGCGGCGTGCTGTTCCCAATAAGTTGCGGCATCGCCGGGCTCGGCCGCGGCCGCGCCGGTGTCTGTGACCCTGCCGTGAAAATCTCCCGGCGGAACCACGTGCAGAATCACTTTGAAGTTTCGTTCGTGAATCTCATGGAGCATCGCTTGAGGATCGGGAAACACCTGATCGTTGAAAGTGAATGAACCGTGGCCCGTGTTCCAGCCAGATGGGCAAAAGCCGGTGCCGAGATAGATCACAGCGTCGCAAGGCAGCTTCTTGTCGCGGAAAGTCTTTGTGATGTTCAGAACTTCTTCTCGGCTGGCAAGCGTGCGATGCGATTGCATGTAACCGAGCGCCCAGCGCGGAGGCATGTGGGGGAAGCCGGTCAACTGAGCATATTCGCGCAGCACATCGGCAGGTCCATCGCCCAACATCACAAATACGTTTCTCGTCGAAGTGGCTTCAACACCACGGAAGATGCCTTCAGTCTGCGTGAATTCAAACGTGCCCTGCGGCTGGCCCACGAAGACACCCCACCCTTCAGGGCTGATGACGAATGGAATCTGCAGGCGGGCGCCATAGGTGCGGAAGTCGGCGGGTATCTGGCCATTCACGAGAGGTTCGCGCGTGTTGCGCCGGTCGAAGGTGTTGGTACCTTCACCCAGGCCAAAGATCGGCCCCCTGAGCGGAAAGTGAACATTCGTGCTGTCGAGGTCGAAACGAATCTGCCGGCGAGTCTTAGTGTCCTGGTTGATGGTGATGGTCAGCGGATCGGTTTCGACGCGAATTGTATATTTGCCCCATGGGATCGATCGGGCATGCGCTGCTCCGGGCTGCTCGAGCGGAGACGGCCATGTGTGTTCTAGGAATGCGAGTTCGTGTTCGGGAGCTTCGGCAGTTGCGGGAGCGATGCCGATTCGAAGTGTGCCGGGCGTAAGAGCAGTAAGCGCTAGGTCCACAAGTCCGGGCGCGGCGGCGAACTGCGACTCGGCTGTGGCCAATGCGGCAGCGGCGCTGATCCTTGCATGAAAAATCAGTTGCGCCGAAGCGGCGGCGGTTCCAGCTAGAACAGTTCTGCGGGTGAGATTTTGAGCCAATCGAAGGCCTCCGGGAATGTAGGCACCATCCTAAGTGGCAGGGTCCCTGGAGGGCAAAGGCGGCAGCAGAACCTGGTCCCATGGGCGAATGACAGCCGGAAATTGAGGAGTCCGATTCCAAAAAGGCCACAAGAACATTCGGCGGGAGTAATGGATGGCTAGGCTGGAATGTGGAAAGTATTGTTTACAGTTGTCCACTGGGGTTTTCACCCCCGGGGAGTCATTATTCGATAAGGCATTATTTATCAGATGAGTAGGACGATTGAGATTGGTTACCACATTGCTGGTTATCTATACTGGCAGCATCTTATAGTGTTATGGAGTTAGCGACTGAACGACTATCTCGCTCGGGCCGGAAAAGTGGATTCTATGATTTCGGCTATTGTGCAGGAGGTCTATGTCCCACACAACAATGGGAATCAGAACAAACGGGAACGAGCGGCCTAAGGCGTCGGTATGGCGCGCCATCTCTACCATCTCGCCTGTCATTGCGGGATTAGTGATTGCGGTCCCGCTGGCTGCCGTTTCTATGCACCTTGATTTCAACCGGCCTCTCTATGAACTGCAATTCTTTCTGGCCGGTGGAGCTGCTGCGGTATTGATGACGCGCCTCTTGGTGCAGCGTGACCGCCGTGTTGCATTGCAGCTCGTGGTGAGTGAGATCGTTGGAGAGAACCGGTCTCCGGAGATTGCAGCGGAGCGGGTTCTGGAGGCGCTTTGCCTTTCTCAGGGCTGGGATGCGGCGTTGCGGTGGGAAGTCAATGTTGAAAAGAATCAACTTGAATTCTGTTCGAGTTGGAGCGCGCCGGGGCGGCCGGTTAAATCACTGCTTAAAGAAAGTGTGACCATGCGGCTTGGGCTGGGTGAAGAGATGCCCGGACGTGCGTGGCGCGAAGGCAAGCCGGTGTGGATAGCAAACGTTTCTTCCGAAGGATTCGGCGATCATGCTCTGGCTGCGTTGAATGAAGGGATGATTTCAGGTTGCGCTGTTCCCGTTCGCGTAGGCAAAAGCGTACTGGCCGTGCTGGAATTCTATAGTCACTACAGCAGGCGAGAGAATCGCGAATCAATGGTGGCAGTTGAAACAGTTGCGTCGTCGCTTGGGCAGATGCTTGCACGTTCGCATGAGCAGACGCGTGCGGAAAAACTCTACCGTCAACAGGAAATTCTGCTCGATACAGTCGCGGACGGAATCTGCGGTCTTGATCGCAACGGTAAGGTGAGGTTTGCGAACCCCGCTGCAGCACAGATGCTGGGCACCGACTCCACTGTCTTGATTGGAAAGACCCTGCACGACCTGCTGCACTCGACCGATTCCACGTCCACGATCTTTCCGGGAGTCGAGGGCGCCTTACGGCGTGCTACTCAGGATCTACGCGAGGCGGCCACTTCGGGAGAAGATACGATCTTGCGAGCCGACGGCAGTTCGCTCCGCATTGAATACAAACTGAACTGCATTCTTGAGGGCGGGCACCTTGCCGGATCGGTGTTGAGCTTCCGCGATATAAGCGAGCGGCACGCACTGGATCGGCTCAAGGCTGAATTTATTTCCACGGTGAGTCATGAACTCCGCACGCCTGTAACGGCTATTCGTGGCGCTCTTGGATTGGTGACTGCTGACGGCAATGGTCAGATGGACAAGAAGACCGCCAATCTGATTCGCATTGCACACTCCAACTCGGAACGGCTGGTCAAGCTGGTGAATGACATTCTCGATCTCGACCGGTTGGGCAGCGGCCGCGAACGCATGAATATGCGGCAGGTCAAGCTGGCAGAAATTATCAATCAGGTTGTAGACAATATGACGCCGGTGGCAGAAGCTGCCGGAGTACAACTCCTTCACAATGCGCTGAAGGCCGAGGTCGTGGGCGATCCCGACCGCTTGCTCCAGGTTGTCACCAACCTCGTTTCCAATGCAGTCAAGTTCTCACCGCGGAGTTCTGCTGTATCGATCCAGATTAATGCGGGGGACGAAGGAGTGACTCTTTCAGTGGTCGATCCCGGTCGTGGTATTCCTTCCGACAAGCTGGAAACCATCTTCGATCGCTTCCAGCAAGTGGATTCATCCGACGCGCGGCAGAAGGGCGGTTCCGGTCTGGGACTGGCCATCAGCAAGGCAATTGTGCAACAGCATTCGGGACGGATATGGGCGGAGAGCAATCCCAATGGGGGATCGACATTCCGCGTGTTTCTGCCTTATCAGCCCAATACGCCGCAATTCGATCAGCGGACTACCGTACCCACACTCGAGCTCGACGCCAACTCGACAACGGAATCACTCGCGTAGAGAGCAGTTGCAGGCAGGTACACAAAGGGCCCTCCCCGAGGAAAGGGCCCTTTGTGTTTTTTGAGAATGCTGCGGAGAATCTGGTTAGCCGCGGCGGCCGCGCACCGCTTCTTTGGCTTCGGCCGGGCCGCTGGCGGGAACTTCAGGAATTTCAGCCTTCGCAACGCCGATGCCGAGATGCTTGCGTAACTGCCCATCGAGCTTGGCAAAAATCTCTTTGTTTTCCCTGAGGAATGTACGGGTATTTTCACGGCCCTGCCCGATACGCTCGCCATCGTAGCTGTACCATGCGCCGGACTTCTCAACGATGTTGTTGGCAACGGCGAGATCGAGCACATCGCCCTCGCGGCTGATGCCTTCGCCGTAGAGGATGTCGAACTCTGCTTCGCGGAAAGGCGCGGCGACCTTGTTCTTCACAATCTTGACCTTGGTGCGGTTGCCGATTACCACGTCCCCTTCCTTGATGGCGGCAATGCGGCGGATATCGACGCGCACCGACGAGTAAAACTTGAGCGCCCGGCCGCCGGTGGTGGTTTCGGGGTTGCCGAACATGACGCCAATCTTCTCGCGAATCTGGTTGATGAAGATGAGCGCGGTACGGGATTTCGACACCGTGCCGGTAAGCTTGCGCAGCGCCTGCGACATCAGGCGGGCCTGCAAGCCCATGTGCGAGTCGCCCATTTCGCCATCCAGCTCTGCCTTCGGGACAAGAGCAGCCACTGAGTCCACGACCAGCACGTCGATGGCGCCGGAGCGGACCAGTGCCTCAGTGATCTCGAGCGCCTGCTCGCCTGAGTCGGGCTGGGAAACTAGCAGATTGTCGGTATCAACACCCAGCTTCTTCGCATATGCAGGATCGAGAGCGTGTTCCGCGTCAACGAAGGCCGCCAGTCCTCCCATGCGCTGTGCTTCGGCGATCACCTGGAGCGTGATGGTGGTTTTGCCGGAAGACTCAGGCCCGTAGACCTCGGTCACGCGGCCCCGGGGCAGGCCGCCGACACCCAGCGCCAGGTCAAAGCTGATGGATCCGGTTGAAATCACGGAGATTGGGAGCAGGGCCTCTCGTGATCCGAGTCGGACAATCGAGCCCTTTCCAAATTGTTTTTCGATCTGTGCCAGGGCTAGTTCTACGGCTTTGGCGCGGTCATCTGCGATGGCCATCGGGAGGGCTCCTCTAAATTAAAGTGGCCCTGCGCAACTCCTGCTTTCTCTTGAGGAAACTGCGCGGGCTCAATTGGATTTCGAAGGGGATTGTAGCAGGACGGGGGAAGGAAAGACAGAAGAAAATGGCGAATATATGGAGAAAATCGAGCCGTGGCATTTGTTGGCTCAAAATTGCGTTCTTTTCAAGCTGATTCTGGGTCCTAAGCCTCGCTAAACCGTGTAAGCCCCGATGCGGGACTCACGGCTGGTGAGCGAGTCGCATTGGCGGTCCAGGGCTTCGTATTCCTGGTCATGCTCTTTGCGGAAGGCGCGGAAGTCGGCTTCGCTGTTCCAGCGGTCGATGGTGAGATATGTGCCGGGGATATAGGCGTCGTGCAGCAGTTCGGTGCCGATGTAGTTCGGCGACACGCTGAAAAGCTTTGCCCAGGAACCTTCAGGGCCGTAGGCGGCTTCAAACGCGGCTGTTTTGTCTTCAGCAATTTCAAACTGCCAGATCACAACAAACATGAAAGGCCCCAATCCTGCCCCTATGGTAGCGCACGACAGCGCAGTGAACTGGCGCCGTCAGACCCAGCCTGCATCAATGATGTAACTCTGATTTGTAATTGCACTGGAGTCGTCCGCAGCTAGGAACAGAACGAGTCGGGCCACTTCTGCAGGCTCTATCTGGCGCTTCAGGGCCTGGTCGCGAAAAATCTCAGCGAGAAACTCCGGTGTGTACCAGAGGCGCTTTTGTCGCTCAGTGGCAATGGTGCCGGGTAAGACTGCGTTGACGCGAATGTTGTCGGGGCCCACTTCCTGGGCAAGGGCGCGGGTGAGTCCGACGATGGCGGCCTTCGCAGTGGAATAGAGCGGCAGTCCAGCCAAAGGGATAAGCCAGCAGATTGAACTCATGTTGATGATTGATCCACGGCCTGCGGCGCGCATGGAGGGCAGTACCGCCTGCGCCATGAAGAAATGCGGGCGCAGGTTAAGAGCCACGGAGCTATCCCAGAACTCGGGCGTCACTTCTTCGATGGTGTGGCGCTGATCGTTTGCGGCGTTGTTCACCAGCACGTCGACTCCGCCGTGCATCTTGATGACAGCCTCGGTCGCGTCCTTGAGTGCGGCCACGTCGGTCAGGTCGCAATGCCGATAGACCGGCGGCGTGCAGCCCTCGGCCAAGAGCGACTCCACCATGCTGTGCGCTGCTTCGTCCTGGATATCCAGGAATGCGACCCGGGAGCCCTGGCGCGCAAAGTTCTCCACCAGCGACGCGCCGATTCCTGTAGCTCCGCCAGTGATGAGAACACTGCGGCCCTTCAGACTGGGATAAATGGCGAATTGACTCAATCGAACATTGCCCTCAGACATGGGTCTTTACTTCCACCTTTCAAGCGGTCAACACGAGGCTGAATTTGCTGGTGAGATTGCACTTGGAGAATCTTAGCGCGCCAGTCTCGCCATTGGAATCGGAAGCGCCGCCGATCAAAGTGAAACAGAATTCGGGCGGATGGAAGAATCTCGAATTTCGTGTCATAATGCGATATTTTGTACTCTCATCCGATATACACCTCATATAGAAGGGGTGCATACTTATAAGGGTCGCACTACGAGAGCACCTTCCCAGGTTCTCCCGGCACCTTCCGCGGCCATTAAAATTGCTTAGTAAATCGTTTACTCAAAGCCCGATAGCCGGGCGGTACGACTCGTGATTGAAGGCGCAATGCGACCGCGCATGGATGAAGAGAAATTTCGTCCTGAAACCGGATGCGCCAGCGCGAAGATTGGCCGAAAGAACAGGGCTCACGGAGAGGGACTCATGACAGTTGCTGCACGCTACCCAGGAATTCGTGTTACCGCGAATGGAAATCAGCTTGTTTCTTATCACACTGAAACAAGGATCGCCGATGCCGGTGTGTTTTACCCCATTACGCCATCCACCGAGGGCGGTGAATTGTTCCAGCAGGCGTACGCCGAAGGCCACCTGAACGTGTTTGGCAACAACACACTGGCCATTGAAACGGAAGGCGAACATGCGGCCCAGGGCGGCGCGATTGCACACTCGGTGTGCGGCAAGCGAGTGGTGAACTTTACCTCCGGCCAGGGAGTGGTCTACGGCGTGGAGCAGTACTATCACGCGCCGGGCAAGGGCTCAACCATGGTGCTGGAAGTGGGCGCCCGCGCATTGACCAAGCACGCGCTGAACGTGCATTGCGGACATGACGATATCTATGGAGCGCTCGACACCGGCTGGATCATGGTGTTCGGCAAGGATGCACAGCAGGCTGCCGATCAGGCGCTGATTCTGCGCCGCGTGACCGAGTTGAGCCTGACGCCGGGCATGAACATCATGGACGGCTTTTTGACCACCCACCTGGAGCGCACCTTCTACAAGCATGAGTCTGAGCTGATTCGCGAGTATCTGGGCGCGCCCGACGACATCATCGAGTGCCCAACTGAGGCGCAGCGTGTTCTGTTTGGACCCACCCGCCGCCGCGTTCCTAAGATGATGGATCTTGCGAATCCGGTGCTCCTGGGACCGGTGCAGAACCAGGAACACTACATGCAGGGTGTGGTGGCTCGCAGAAATAACTTCGCCGAGCCGATCCTCACGTTCCTAGAAGAAGCCTACGAAGATTTCGCAAATCTGACCGGCCGCCGCTACGGTCTCGTCACTGAATACAAGACCGACGACGCCGAAACCGTATTTGTGTCGCTTGGATCGGCGGCAGAGAACATTGAAGCTGCCGTTGACTACCTGCGCCAGACGCGCGGTGCGAGTGTTGGTTCGGTCCACGTCAATGTGATCCGCCCGTTCCCTGAGGCAGCGTTGGTTTCCGCTCTCAAGGGCAAGAAGAATGTCATTATCCTTGAGCGCACTGACGAAGCAATGGCAGGCGATAATCCGCTGGGTCGCGATATTCGCACCGCATTCTCAAAGTCAGTGCAGGGAACAGACAGCCTGCCGAAGATTGAGTTGGCGCAGGTTCCCCGGTTCATCGGCGGAAGCTACGGGCTGGGTTCACGCGATTTCCGTCCTGAGCACATCATCGGCGCGTATGAGTACGCAGCTTCCGGGCGCGCGCGCAAGGACGGCAAGACCGCCGCAGACAACGCCAACTTCATCGTGCTTGGAATCGATCACCCCTACAGTGTGGTTGCCGACGAAATGCCGTCGCTGTTGCCCGAGGGGGCGGTCGCAGTGCGCTTCCACTCCATCGGCGGATGGGGCGCCATCACCACCGGCAAGAACCTGGGTGCGATTCTCGGCGACCTGAACGATCTGCTCTTTGAGCGCGATCACGTCGTGGACGAGCTTGGCAATCCCAAGGAGATCATTCACGTCAGCGCCAACCCCAAGTACGGATCGGAAAAGAAGGGTGCGCCGACCAGCTACTTCATGGTCGCGGCCAAGGATCGCATTCGCGTCAATTGCGACCTCCGCCACGTAACCTGCGTTCTGTGCTGCGACCCCAAGGCGTTTACCCACACCAACCCGCTCGACGGTATGCAGGAAGGCGGCAGCCTGCTGTGGGAGTCCGATGTTGATGGCGAGCATGCGTGGGAGAACCTGCCGATATGGGCGCGCAAGCAGATCATCGACAAAAAGATTCGCGTCTACACCTTGCCGGGCTTCGACATTGCACGTAAGGCGACGGATCGTGGCGATCTCCAGTTGCGTATGCAGGGCAACGCGTTTCTCGGAGGGTTCTTCGCGGTCAGCACTCTGTTGCAGGAGTTCGGCATTACGCAGGAACAATTCCGCGACGTTGTGTACAAGCAGTACGTGAAGAAGTTCGGCAAGCTGGGCGACGCAGTCGTGCAGTCCAATATGGAAGTCATGTTGCAAGGCTTTGAGCGCGTAAAGGAGATCAACATCGGCGAGCTTAACGCGGCCGACCGCTCCAGCCTGCGCGGCCAGGCGCTGCTGCCGATTTTGGAAACGGTGCCCGCATTTGCCGAGGCAGGTTGCTCTACCGGCGGATGCCGCACCACGCCGCCGCCGACAGGTCAGGCTGAGCGCCCGCCCATCGCTTCCATTACCGACTTTGACGCGCAGTTCCGCTCAAGCTTTGGATATAATCAGCCCGCTACACCGCTTTCAGCCATGGGCGTGATTGCTGCGGCCACGGGCGACACAGCCTCAAAGTATGTGGCCCGCCGCGAAACTCCGCTCTACATTCCTGAGAACTGCACGCAGTGCATGGAGTGCATCTCGGTCTGCCCGGATACAGCGCTGCCGAACTGCTCGCAGGACCTGGGCACAATTCTCAGCACTGCGGTTGCACGCTACGTGGGCAGTGAGGCTGAGCGGCGCAAGATGATAGACAAGCTGCCGGAGATCGAAAAGCAGGCGCGCGCGCGCATGCTGGCCGAGATCAAGACCGGCACTCCGCTGCCAACCATCATTCGCGAAGTCACGGAGTCGGTTGACGGCTTCTCGGCTGAAGCGAAGGCACAGTTCTTCGAGATCATCGACAAGGTGCCGATGGCTTATCAGAAGGTGAACGCCATCTTCTCGTCGCCGGAGCGCAAGACCCCCGGCTCGGGCGGCATCTTCTCCATCTTTGTCAGCGATCTGTGCAAGGGCTGCGCGGCTTGCGTCACGGCCTGCGGCGATCACCAGGCGCTGAAGATGGTGCAGGAGACCGAAGAGGTAAATGCCGAGCATGAAACCGGCACGGCATTCCTGAATCTGTTGCCCGACACCAAGCAGAAGTACCTGGGTCTGTTCAGCGCAGCCAATCCCGCCGATTCAAAGACCGCCACGCTGCGCAATATGCTGATGGTTCGCACCAACTATGACGCGTTGGTATCGGGCGACGGCGCTTGCGCAGGCTGTGGCGAAAAGAGCGTGCTGCGCTCCATCGCGGCGGTGACCGAGGCTTACATGCGTCCGGTGTTCCACGCCAAGAGCGATCGCTTTGTGGCCAAGGCCGGCCAGCTTGAAAAGCAGGGCGCGGCCCGGCTCGCGGTTCTCAAGGGCACCAACCCCGAAGAGTACGCGCGCCTGCGTCAGGCAATCATGCACCTCGTCATGGGACTCGGCGGCGAAGACATTGCCGACACCAAGGCACGCATCGCAGCGTATGAGAAAGAAAACGGCGTTATAAGCGACGCGCAGTTGATTGAAGCAATTGCCGCGGTGCTGCTGACAGAAGCGTTCAACCACAAGAACCTGCAGCCGGTTGACGGCCGCCTTGCTAATGGCATGAGCGTGATGGCTATGGCCGCGCACACGGGCTGCAACACGGTGTATGGTTCAACCTCGCCAAACAACCCGCATCCCTATCCGTGGATGAACTCGCTGTTCCAGGACGGTGTGACGGTAGGTTGGCTCATGGGTGAGAGCTTTATCGTCGATCACGCGCGCCGTTCGGTTCTGCCTGAGCGGCTCACCGACATGATCCTGACCCGTGACAGCAGCGTCATCAACGAAGAAGAGTACTACCACTTCACGCACTTTACTGATGCGCTGATGACCGACCAGGAAATCGTCGAACTGCCCAAGGTGTGGGTCGTCGGTGGCGATGGCGGCATAGGCGACATCGGCTACCAGAACACGTCGAAGGTGGTTCTGCAGAACCGGCCCAACGTGAAGGTGCTGATGCTCGATACGCAGGTCTATTCGAACACCGGCGGCCAGAACTCCGACTCAACGCCGATGCTCGGAGGCAACGACATGAACGTCTTCGGCTCGGCCACGCAGGGCAAGAACACTGAGAAGAAAACGGTGGCTGAGACCTTCCTCGCCGGACACGGTTCGCCGTTCGTCGCGCAGGTTTCAATGGCCAACGCACCCAAACTCTACCGCGCAATTCTCGACGGCCTTGAGTATCGCGGCACCATGTTCCTGCAGGCATTCACCACCTGCCAGCCGGAGCACGGCGTGCCTGACGACATGGCGCTCTTCCAGGCGCAGCGCGTGCGCGACTCGCGCGGCGCGCCGGAGTTCGTCTTCGATCCTCGCAAGGGCGAGAGCTACAGCGAAGCGCTCGACGTGAAGGGCAACCCTTCTCCCGACATGGACTGGTACGAGACCAAGTCGAAGGTGACGGGCGAGACCTCGCGTTACACGGTTGCTCACTGGTGCACCACGGAAGCGCGCTTCCGCAACCACCTGCGCAAGATCAAGCCCGAAGCGGCGGCAAAGCTGATCCCGCTCGACAACATGCTGGTGCGCATCACGCAGCAGGATGTGGTCTATCGCCGCTACGTCGATCCTAAGCACCGTGCCTACATTCCCGACTTCGGCGTGTACATCACGTTCGACAACGACGGCAAGACCGAGTACCGTGCACTCAGCCGGCAACTGGTCATGTTCTGCGTCGAGCGGCGCAAGGCGTGGCGCATGCTGCAGTCCAAGGCCGGCATCGTGAACAAGGAGTACCTGGCGCAGAAGGCGATCCTTGCCGAGGTTGAAGCCGGCAAGCTCTCGCTCGACGAGCTGTTCGCCCACGGTCACGAAATCCTGAAGGAGCGGCTAGCCGGACCGGTCGCAGTCAAGGCGTAGTTACTAACTCAGCTATGAAACAAAAAGCGCGGACCTTCGGGTCCGCGCTTTGCTGTCAATTTTCCTCGGCAGAAGAGACTTGCCGGGACGATCAGCTTTGCGACTTCTTGTTGGCCTTGACGGGAGCGCTTCGGCAGATGGGGTTCCCCTGCCAATCGCCACTGCCCCAATCACGTAAGAATCGGAAGACCCTTGGTTGTCCCTCTACAGGTGTAAGCCCAAGTTCCCTGCGCAGATCATCACGCAGCAGACATAACACCTCGTCAATGGTACTGCCGTCATTTGACACATGTGCCTCAAGATATCGAACTGTTGTAGATATCTGAGCAGGGCTGCCAAGCAACTGAATGTCTGCGATTGCCGATTCGAATGCTATTGCCTGGTCTTCGGACTTATCTTCGCGGTTCGCTGCCATTTCAAGGCGTCGATATGCCTCCAATAGATACTGGGTGATCATGTCGTGCCGCTTGATTATGCGGTCTCTTGCCGTGTTGAAACGGTGAGCCATGTACCAACCAAGAACCGCAATGAAAGCGGCAATTAGAGGACCTAGGAGCGGGGCCAAGCGAACAACTTGCTCAAGCATGGAATTCTCCTTGCAATTGATGATAGGCCCTGCTGTATGTTTTTCGGGCGCTCAAGGTGGTTTCATGCGGCTTCCAGGAACTCATGGCAAATGCGCCGCCAACGGCGGATGCCCTATCCTTCTTCAGCTTCATCACTGAATGCGGGAGATCGCCGATCCTGGCCCGTCCGCCGCTCCCCATTTCATGCTATAGTATAACTAGGTAATACCTTGGAGTACCTTTCATGGCGGCGACTTCGACGACCAGTCTAAAGCTCGACCACGAACTGAAGTCGCGCGTGCAGCGCCTTGCGGAGGCACGCAGACGTTCGGCACATTGGGTGATGCGCGAGGCTGTGGAGCAGTACGTGGAGCGCGAGGAGAAGCGCGAACAACTGCGGCAGGACGCGCTTGCGGCTTGGAATCACTACCAAACCACCGGGCTGCACGCAACCGCGGAAGAAGTTGACTCCTGGCTGGCCAAGCTTGAATCGGGCAAGAAGGCCAAGGCGCCGAAATGCCGCGTCTGAAGTGGTCGCAACCAGCTCTTGATGATGTCGCGCGTCTGCATGAGTTCCTCGTCAATAAAAACCAGGACGCGGCCCGGCGAGCAATCAAAGCGATCCGCCAGGGCGTGATGGCGCTCGGCAAGCATCCGCGGATGGGGCGGCCAGTGGAAGAAATGCTACCCGAATTTCGCGAGTGGATTATTGAGTTTGGGAACGGAGCGTATGTTGCCTTGTATCACTACGACGGCCACGAAGTTGTGATTCTCGCCGTTCGGCATGGCCGCGAAGCTGGCTATTGATCTGCCGGTTTGCCTTGCGTCTCTATGCCATAGATGTCACTAAATGAGAGAGCACAACAACGCCTTGGGTACTCGAACATGAATGGAGGAGTGCCTTACAGCACAAACGGCACCAGCGTGGCCACGCGGCTTGAATACGCCGCATAAGTCTCGCCAAATTGCGATTCCATCCATTCCTCTTCGAGGCGCAGCTTGATCCAGAGAGCGATGAAGAGAATTGCCAACGCAAGCAGTGCCCGCACTTCGCCGATGGCGATTGTCGTTCCTACAAATCCGGTGAGCAGCCCTGTGTAGATGGGGTGGCGGACCAGTGCGTATGGGCCACTGGTGATGAGTTCGTGGTCTTCCTTTACGGTGACAGAGCGGCTCCAGTTTCTGCCCAAGTGAACGCGCGCCCACACGGCAAAGAAAAGTCCAGCGGCAGTGAGGCCGAGGCCCACGTAAAAGCGCCAGGCTCCATCAGGTTCAATGGGCAGATGCAGCCAATGAATCGGTATTGCGTTCCACACCAACAGGGCAATAGCCACGCCAAACAAAACTACGCGGAGGACCCGGGACGCGACAGGCTCAAGGCGTTTGGTGGCCTTCACTTTGATGGCCATCACTTGCCAATACAGCAGAAACGCGATCCAGAGACCTTCAAAAAGATAAGCACCGTTCAAATGCACAGGTTTCGTTGGCCCCTCTCAGATAATGTGTACGACTGCGCAGACAATTGAGTTCCATATCTGGAGCAGGATACGGATCGGGACGCACGCCTACGCGGATTCAGGCAGCTTTTGCGAGTCCGGTTACGCCGCCGCGCCGTGGCCGTTGCAGTGCATCACGCCGAGATACTTCTGCCATGGCCCAGTGGCTTCGCGATACTGGTGGGCCATGATGCGCGAAATCTGGTGAAGGTGATTCAGATCGTGCGCCGCCCAGGTGGCCAGCAGTTGCCCAAGAGTGACCGTACCAAGCCCGGGATGCCACCCTCGGCGGCCGAAATCTTCGGGCTTCAATCCCAGCGCGTGAAGCTCGTTCAGCTTGTCCACGCGAACTCGGCTGAACTCGTCAAGCAATTGCGGAAGAGCTTTCCCCACGATATTTTGCCTGTGGCCTTCGCGGTCGAAGGGCGGAAACGGCTTCGATTCACCGAATTCCATGAGCCACTGTGCCCGCGTCATCCAATCGGTAAGGTCCGCATGGATAAGATGACCGACCACATCCAGGACGCTCCACGTCTCGCCACTTTCATTGGCGTGCGTCAAAGTATCAGGCAGGCCGCGCAACAAGGCATTGAGAGTCTTTGGTGTGCGATCGAGGAGAGCGATGGTTGTGTCAATGTTTACTTCCATTGGGATCCTCTATCTTGTGCTCCAGAGCAACCGCGTTCCGCTATTCTAACGAACCGCAGGTGGCTGGCGAAAACGAGGAATTTGTACAGCTTCCCGAAGTACAGCAGATAGTGCGACAATCGTTCGGTTGGTAATTCCTGCACTGCAAACGGGCTTTGCCCAAAGGAGAGAACCACAATGAATCTTCGAGTCCTTCTAGGTATGGCTTTAATTGCTGCAACTCCGCTGATGGCTCAGAATGCTCCGCGGCGTGCGCCCGCCAGCCCGCCCGCCACGGCCAGTGCGACCATTGGCGGAAAGAGCATCTCGATCACGTATAGCTCACCCGGTGTTAAGGGCCGCGAAGGCAAGATCTTCTCAAAAGATGGCCTGATCAGCCACGATCCGCATTACCCGGTCTGGCGCGCGGGTGCAAACGCAGCCACCACCCTCAAGACCGATGGCGACCTGATGATCGGCGACGTAAAGGTGCCGGCGGGAACCTATACCCTGTTCGTCGACATCTCCGACCCCGACAACTGGACCTTCATTGTGAATAAGCAGACCGGCGAGTGGGGCCTGGCGTACGACGGCAGCCACGACCTGGGCAAGACCAAGATGAAGATGAGCAAGCCGGCCTCGATGGTGGAGAACCTGGTGTATACCATCACCGACGATGGCGGCGGCAAGGGCACTCTGACACTGGCATGGGAAAATCACTCCGCGTCAGTGCCCATTACGGTCGAATAGAAACCTCCAAAACCTGCGAAAACAGCGGCCGTCACCACGGACATATCGTCTGGTGACGGTCGCGTTGCGTTACCGCCGGGCAGGTGTAGATTACTCATACTTTTCAATTTCCCGGTACAATGTTCATAGTGGTTGATTTTGCCCCGGAGGCAAAGAACCTTGCCCCTTTATCCGTATCGTTGTACCCAGTGCGGCCATAAATTCGAGAAAATTCAGAGTTTCAGCGCTGAGCCTGAAAAAGAATGTCCCAAGTGCCACGGCTTGCTTGAGCGCCCGCTGACAGCTCCCGGCCTGCAGTTCAAGGGCGCCGGGTGGTATGTGAACGACTACGCGCCGAAGAGCAGCGGCGGTTCGTCTGAAAGTGCTAAGCCCGAGCCGAAAACCGAACCGAAGACCGAAACTAAGGCTCCAAGCGGTGATGGCGCCGGCGCATGCGCGGCGAGCCCGGCTGCGCCGGCTACTGCTGCCTCGTCTTAATCAAAGCTCACATCGCCACAACCGCGGAATCTCCGCACCCAATTCCAGAGCAAGATCCTGACGCCGATGGGATAGGTGTGTGCTTTCGAGCGGCGAGCTTCGAGGGGCGGCCATCTGGCACGTCGTAGAATAAAAGGACCTTGAATCCCAACGATCTGCAATAGGCTTCGCAATGGCATTCGGCTCCTCGTCGTCGAGCACGGAACAGACTCCGCAGAATGGTGCACCCGCGCCACTGCGTAACGATATTCTTATCCGCGTTTCGTTTGCGCTTGCCGCGCTGTTGCTTGCTGCCGGAAGCATTGCGAGTCTGGTGCACGCCCCGGAAACGATTGCCGTCGCACTTCGCTGGTGCGGTCTCGCGCTGCTTCTGCCGTACGTATTCCGCCGGCGCTCGTTGCTGGCGTGGACTTTTATTGCCATGCTCGCGGGCGCTGAACTGGGCGTCGATGCACCGCATGTTGCAGCGCAAACTCAAATTGTCAGCGACGTCTTTTTGCGGCTCATCCGAGCCATCGTGGCGCCGCTCATCTTCGGCGGCATCGTCACCGGTATTGCGGGTCACGGCGAACTGAAAGGTGTGGGACGCGTCGCGCTCAAATCGATTGTCTTTTTTGAGATCGTAACGACGCTGGGCATGATTCTCGGCCTGATCGCGATCAACTTTTCGCACGCCGGCGAAGGCATGTCGCTTCCCGCAGCAACAGAAGCTGCTCTACCTGCGTCGCATCACGGTTGGCAGAGCACCGTGCTGAACATCTTTCCGGAGAATATTGCGCAGGCCGTGGCGCAGAACCAGATCCTGCAGGTAGCGGTGTTTGCTCTGCTGTTTGGTGCGGCTCTGGCTACGATTCCCAAAGCCAAGGGCGCGCCATTGCTCGCTGTTCTGCAGTCGCTCACGGATGTCATGTTCCGCATTACGCGAATCGTGATGTACCTGGCGCCGGCTGCCGCGGGCGCGGCATTGGCATACACCGTGGGCAGCATGGGACTCGCCACGCTGCTGCCGCTGGCCAAGCTGATCTTCACCTACTACAGCGGGCTGCTGGCATTCGTGCTTGTTGTGCTCTTTCCAATACTGTTGATCGCGCGCATTCCCGTGCGCGGATTCTGGGCAGCAGTGGCCGAGCCTGCCGCCATTGGCTTTGCCACTACAACTTCTGAAGCGGCGTTGCCGCAATCCATGGAAAACATGGAAGAGTTCGGCGTGCCGCGTTGGATCGTCTCGTTCGTGATCCCCACCGGCTACAGCTTCAACCTTACTGGATCGAGTTTGTACCTTTCCATGGCGGCGATCTTTGCGGCGCAGGCCGGAGGCATTCACATGGGTTGGGGTGAACAGGTCATGATTCTGGTCACGCTCTTGCTCACCAGCAAGGGGGTTGCCGGCGTTTCGCGCGGCTCAATTGTGGTGCTGATGGCAACAGCGACAACCATGCATATTCCAATGGCCGCGGTCATCATGATTCTCGGCGTCGACACGCTCATGGATATGGGCCGCACAGGAATGAACGTCATCGGCAACTGCATGGCTGCTGCGGTTGTGGCCAAGTGGGAGAAGGCGTTACCCGCGGAATGAACGCGCCGGAGTGCGCCGCACCTGCTGCACTCCCGCACTGCGATAATGACTGAGTATGTCTCTGCTCGATCCAATTCCGTCGCCAGTTGAACACGCCGACTTTGCCGCGCTCGAGTGGGAGCCGCTGCTGGCGCTGGTGGCACGCTACGCTGCGTCGCCGGTGGGCCGGCAGGCCATTCTCGACCTTCGGCCTTCAACCGATGAGCAGTGGATCAGGCGGCAGCATCAGCTCACCGGAGAAGTGCGCCTCGCACTCGAAGAGCAGGTCCCGATTCCCGTAGGGGGCTTGTTCGATCCAACGGAGCTTGCCGCCAAGGCGCAGATCCCCGGCGCTGCTCTTGAGGCAGCAGAGCTGCAGGCTGTTGCGCGTCTGGCTAACGATGTGGCGTCCTGGCAGGCATTTTTGCGCGAGCCGCCGATGCGCCTTGTCGGCAAATTGCCGGGGCTTTCTGCGCTTTCGTCGGCACTCACATCGAGCCTGCGGCCGCTTGCGGAAGCGATCGAGCGCACCATCCAGCCGGACGGCACACTGGCCGATAACGCATCTCCCGAGCTGAACCGCATAAGGCGTGAGCAGGAGCGCCGGCAAAAGCTGATTGAAGAGAGCCTTCGATCTGCGTTGCGCAAGCTCTCTGGTGAAGGCGCAACGCAGGACGATCTGATCACCATCCGCGGCGAGCGATTCGTAATTCCGGTGCGCAGTGAATTGAAGCGGCGCATCACAGGAGTGATTCACGGAGCGAGCTCGTCGGGGCAGACCGTGTATGTGGAGCCGCTGGAAACAATCGAGCAGAACAATGAGCTGGTGCGACTGCTCGAAGAAGAGCAGGAGGAGATTCACCGCATCTTCGTGGCGCTCACGCGGCAGGTTGGTGGATACGCGCAAGGTCTGGTGGAAGGCGCACGCGTGCTTGCGCTTGTCGATAGCCTGCAGGCACGGGCAAAATTCGCGCGTGCCTACGAGTGTGTTGCGCCCGACCTCGGGCAGGATTTGCTTTGCATCGAAAACGCAAGGCATCCGCTGCTTGAAAAGCGGCTGCGTGCTTCAGGCGGCAAAATCGTTCCGCTCACGCTGGAGCTGACCTCGTCTAATCGACAGCTCATCATCAGCGGGCCTAACACCGGCGGCAAAACGGTAACGCTCAAAACCACGGCACTGCTGGCCATGATGGCGCAGGCAGGCTTGCCGGTGCCTGCCACGGCGGCAAGCTTTCCTGTACTCACCGCCTTTCTGGCCGACATCGGCGATGCGCAGTCGATTGAAGAAGCGCTTTCAACGTTCTCCGCGCACATCACTAATCTCGACAGGCTTTCGCGGCTGGCAGATCCGCATGCGCTTGTGCTGCTCGATGAGCTTGGCTCCGCCACCGACCCTGAAGAAGGCGCGGCGCTGGCCGTCGCTGTGGCGCATTATTTTCTTCAGGCGCGCGCGTGGACGCTGATTTCGACGCACCACACTTCGCTCAAGGTCTACGGAGCAAACACTGAAGGCGTTTTGAATGCCGCTGCCGGTGTGGATGAAGTTACGCTGGCGCCGAACTATCAGCTTCGGCTTGGCGTGCCCGGCGCATCAGCGGGCATTCAAACAGCGGAGAGATTGGGGCTCAATCACGAAATCATTTCCGGCGCGCGCCGGCGGCTTGGATCTCAACAGGTCGATATTGCACGCTTCCTCGACCGCATGCACCGCGAACTGGTGCAGCTTGAGGAGGATCGCAAGGCAACCCGTGCGGAACAATACTCTTTGAACCAGGAGCGCGCAAAACTTGCTCGCGAAGGCGACGTGGAGCTGCGCAACCGCACACGCGAGCTGGAAAACAAACTTGCTTCGTTAATGAAGGACTTCGAATTCCAGATGCGCGAAACGGTGCGGGCAATCGAGGATCGCGCGTCGCAGCAGAAGTTATCGAAAGAAGCGGAGCGGCGTATTCTGCGCTTGCGGCGCGAGTTTCAGGAGAGCTTTAACCATGCCGTAGTGGCGCATCGCACTGGAGCGGACAAGGGCGATGCCAACGCCGAGCCGCACCTGCTGCGGCATGTGGCCGTCGGCGACCAGGTGCGGATCAAGTCCATGAACAAGATCGCCGTTGTTCAGCGTGAAGTGGAGAAGGACCTGTTCGAAGTTGCGCTCGGGCCAATCAAGATGCGCGTCAAGCGCGACGAACTTGCCGAGGCGAAGCCATCTGGTGACGGATCAGCAAGCCGGAACGAGACACCTTTGGCCGCAGTGCGCAAGCAGCACGGCGTACGTGTCTCCGTACTAAGTGACAACACCGACGACATGCGCATGGAGATCAACCTGATCGGCCGCACTGTCGATGAAGCGCGCGAGGAGCTAGAGAAGTATCTTGATCGGGCATTTCTCGCCGGTCTTACACGCGTGCGTGTCATTCACGGTCATGGTGCAGGCATTCTGCGCCGCGGAGTGCGCGAGTTCCTGAAAAGCCATCCGCATGTTGCGGGCATCGAAGAAGCTCCGCAAAATGAAGGTGGGCAGGGAGCTACGCTCGTCGAGTTGCGGCAGTAAGATTGTGCGCTTACACAAGTCGTCACCGAAACTCAAAGAGCCAACGAAGAATGTCTACGACGCCTCGTGGCACAGCATCGCCACTTCAGTGGTCTTGTGTGCGAGCACGCGGTGCGGATTTGCGGACATTCCGCCAGAGCTGCTCTTCAATCCGTTCAACAGTTTCACCAGTCGTGCATAGCCTTCTTCGCGCGCGGTCTTGTTTCCAGGAACTGTGTTGTTCGGGTCCTCGCCGGCGCGCATGAATCCATGACCCGCTCCCGGATACGTGACTGGCTCATAGGTTTTGGCGGCAGCCTTCATAGCTTCGATCGTTCCGGGCACGGTTGCGCCAATACGCGCATCGTTGCCCGCATAAAATCCATATACCGGAGCGGTGATGGATGAAACGTCCGCCGGTGCCGACCCATAGAAGACGAACGCTGCGGCAAGATCGTGGCGATGCACTGCAAATGAAAAAGACTTGGTTCCTCCCCAGCAGAAACCGACCACCGCAAGCGTCCCGTTGGCTGCCGGCAGGTGCTTGCCGTAGTCTGCTGCTGCGTCCAGGTCCGCCATCACCTGCGCAGGGTCGAGAGCAGACACAGCCTTCACGCGGTCATCCTGCGACGGCATCTCGGCCGAACCGCCCCCGTTGGGCCCCGAGCCGGAGATCAGATCAGGTGCGATCACGATGAAGCCGTCGCCGGCCAACTCGTCGGCCATTTCCTTGGCCCAGTCAGTGAGCCCAAAGATTTCGTGAATCAGAATGATCACCGGAGCTTTGGTGCTCACCTCGGGGTAATCCACGAATGCCTGTAGAGTACGATCTCCGTGCTTGAGTTCCACATACTCGCGATGGCGCGGCGACGCGTCAAGGCGAGTCTTGGCCCAGTCCTGCGCGTCAAGACAAACGCTGGCTGCCACAATGAACAGAACGACACCGAGTGCTTTGGGGAAGCGATTCATGATTGACCTCTTGCGGACAAGATTAGCGGCGTGAATGCGCAGTGCGCAAGAGGATTTGTTGCGTGCAAGTCAGTTTGCCGGCGAGCCGGCCGAGCCGGAGTTTGAGCGCGAGGAGCGCAACATTTGGCTAACCGTAAAGAAAAAGGCCACGCTCCGGTAAGGGTGCGTGGCCCGCTTGTGAACTTGTCAACTCATAAACTGCTTCTACGCCATAGCTTCGCGGCCCATGGGTTCAAAGACAAGCTGGTTCGAGTTGCGGTCCACGTCAATCCGCACGTGCGCGCCGTGCAGCACTTCGCCGTCGAGGATCTTCATAGCCAGCGGGTCCTGGATCATGCGCTGCAAGGCACGCTTCAACGGCCTTGCACCGTACGCCGGATCGGAACCTGCCGCCAGAATAAGCTGACGTGCAGACTCAGTAAGCTCCAGCGAGATGGCCCGGTCTTCAAGCAACTTGCGCAACTCGTTCAGCCGTAGATCGAGAATCGCGCTCAGCTGTGCGTTGCCGAGCGGATGGAAGATCACGGTGTCGTCCACGCGGTTCAGGAACTCAGGCCGGAAGTGCTCGCGCAGCACCCGCATCACACTCTCGCGCGCTTGCTCTTCGTCGTGCTCTTTCTTGATTGCGTCGGCACTCAAAAAAGCAGCGCCCAAATTCGACGTCATGATCAGCACAGTATTTTTAAAGTCCACCGTGCGGCCCTTCGAATCGGTCAATCGGCCATCGTCCATCACCTGCAGCAGCACGTTGAACACATCCGGATGCGCCTTCTCGATCTCGTCGAAAAGGATGACCGCATACGGACGCCTGCGCACTGCTTCAGTTAACTGCCCGCCTTCGTCGTAACCCACATAGCCCGGAGGCGCGCCGATGAGCCGCGCCACGGCGTGCTTCTCCATGTACTCGCTCATGTCGATGCGCACCATCGACTGCTCGTCGTCAAAAAGGAACTCGGCGAGCGCGCGTGCAGTCTCGGTTTTGCCCACGCCCGTGGGTCCAAGAAAGATGAATGAGCCGATCGGCCGCTTGGGATCGCTTAATCCCGCGCGGGAACGGCGGATCGCGTTGGCAACGATGCTCAGTGCATCGTCCTGGCCAACTACGCGCTTGCGCAGGCGGTCTTCCATCTGTACAAGCTTCTTCACTTCGCCCTCGAGCATGCGTGACACGGGAATGCCGGTCCACTTGCTGACGATCTTTGCGATATCCTCCTCGTCCACCTCTTCCTTCAACATCGGCGCAACGCCCGTGCCGTCCTTCGCGCCATCCTGCGCGGCATTCAACTGCTTCAGCTCGGCTTCGAGCCTGGGCAGGTCGCCGTATTGGATCTGCGCGGCGCGGTCGAGCTGGCCCTTGCGCGTCTGCTCTTCAGCTTCAAAGCGCAGTGCTTCGATCTTCTTCTTCAGCTCGCTGATGCGCGTAATGGCTTCGCGTTCGCTAGTCCAGCGCGCGCGCAGCGCGGTAATCTTCTCGCGCAACTGCGCCACTTCACGCTCCACTTCCGGCAAGCGCTCCTTGCTGTTCTTGTCGGTCTCGCGCTTCAGGGCGGCGCGCTCAATTTCGAGCGAGGTTGCCTCGCGCTCAAGCTGATCGATCTCCGTTGGTACAGAGCCGATCTGAATGGCGAGCGAAGCCGCAGCTTCATCCACAAGGTCGATGGCCTTATCGGGCAAGAAACGGTCGCTGATGTAGCGATGCGACAGCGTTGCAGCCGCCACAATGGCCGCGTCCTTGATGCGCACGTTGTGGTGCGCCTCGTAGCGCTCCTTCAGGCCACGCAGAATGGCGATCGTGTCCTCGACGTTCGGTTCGCCAACGTATACGATCTGGAAGCGGCGCTCGAGCGCCGCGTCCTTCTCGATGTACTTGCGGTACTCGTTGAGCGTAGTAGCGCCGATCGCGCGCAGCTCACCACGCGCCAGCGCCGGCTTCAGCATGTTGCTGGCGTCGATTGCGCCTTCCGCCGCGCCCGCTCCCACGAGCGTATGCAACTCGTCGATAAACAGCACGACCTGTCCGTTCGACTCTTCGATCTCCTTCAGCACAGCCTTCAGGCGGTCTTCGAACTCACCGCGATACTTCGCGCCGGCCAACATCGAGCCCAGGTCAAGCGAAATGACTCGCTTGTCCTTCAGGCCTTCGGGTACGTCGCCGGAGACAATACGGCGCGCCAGCCCCTCGACGATGGCTGTTTTGCCAACGCCGGGCTCACCGATCAGCACCGGATTGTTTTTGGTGCGGCGGCTCAGCACCTGCACCACGCGGCGAATCTCTTCATCGCGTCCGATCACGGGGTCGAGCTTTCCTCGGCGCGCAAGCTCAGTAAGATCCTTCGCATATTTTTCCAGTGCCTGGAACTTGCCCTCGGGGTTCTGATCGGTCACGCGCTGCGAGCCGCGCACCGCAGTGAGCGCCTTCAAAATGGCGTCGTGAGTCGCGCCCGCCTCGCTCAGTGCATCGCGAGCAGCGTCGCCTTTCAGGTTCGACACACCGAGTAGCAGATGCTCGGTCGACACATACTCGTCCTTGAAGTTCGCGGCTTCGCGGAATGCCTGGTCAAGTGCTTTGTTGAGTGCTTGGCTAAGTCCAGGCTGTTCAGATGTGCCTGAGACGCGTGGCAGTTTCTCCTCCGCGCCGTGCAGTTCGTGCTCGAGCCGCTCGATGGGCACACCAATCTTTTCAAGCACCGCCGGAATTACGCCTTCGCGGTCTTCAAGCAGCGCCAGCAGCAAATGTACTGGCTGAAGTTCGGGGTTGCCGAACTCGGCCGCGCGCGCCTGCGCCTGCTGGATCGCCTGCTGCGACTTGACGGTGAATTTATCCCAACGTATTGCCATCGCTCCCTCCAGTGGTCAGTGATCAGTACCATCGCCAGAAGTCATATTTTCGTAATCCAGCACGGGCAAGTCGTCGGTTTCGCGCACGCCTAGTTCTCTTCGCGCAGCGATGATTACTGCGTTGTGCAGTGTCGCTAGTTCTAATCTAGACTTGGGATCGTAGTGGGCAATTCCTTTTTGAATTTCGATCAACAACTTCCCGGCACATTGAAAATACGCCGACATTGCTCTTGATAATCCGCCATGGATTGCGAGGTCTGCAACAGAATGAGCTCTCTGGAACGCTGTAGAGCATTGCATATGCAGCTTTCCTGCTTCATACTTTTGCTCCTTTATCCATGTTTTCATCTCTTCGGAGGGATTTACTGCACTGAGTGAAAGAGCGTTTCCGAGCTTATTAATTGCTCCATCGAGGTCGGCAAGAGCGTGAATGGCGTCGAAAACAACATCGCGTTTCAATTTCCAATGTTCTTGTCGATCCCAAATGTCGTCGGAGATTGCAGCCTTGATGTTTTCTGTGGCTGCTGTAATTGCTTGTGTTTGCCTGAAGACCTCCTGCCAATTCGCATTGTCGGCTGCATTCTTAGCCCTTTGATTGAGGTACGTGCCGATATACGCACCAATGCCGGCAGCAATCAGTGACGCCGCGGGTACTCCTATCAATGAGGCAAGAGATGAATCGAACATATGCGAATCTCCCTAAAGCGCTCGCGCGCCGTTCTAAATTTACAGCCGGAGGAGGCGTTGGTGCTCCCCCGGCCGCAATTAATCACTGACAACAGCTTTTATGCTGCCAGCGTTTTGCCCACGTTCACCTTGATCTGCTTGGGCTGCGCTTCGGGCTTCTTCTTCAGCTCCAGCTTGAGCACGCCCGCATTGTAGCTGGCCTGTACGTGCTCTGTGTCAACAGTGGTCGGCAAAGTGAACGCGCGGAAGAAGCTGCCGTAGCGGCGCTCGATGCGATGGAAGTTCTCTTCCTTCTCTTCCTTTTCGAACTTGCGCTCGCCCTTGACGGTCAGGGTCTGGTTCTCAACGCTTACGTCCAGGTCCTTCTCCTCAATACCCGGAACCTCAAGTTTCAGCACAACCGCCTTGTCGTCCTCGTAGACATCGACTGCGGGCACAAAGCTGGCGGCGGTCAACGGGCTGTCATCGGCGCTCAGTCCGCCGAAGATCGAGTTGAGACGATTCTGCATGCTGACGACTTCACGAAAGGGATCCCAACGAGTGATTGCCATGTTTTTATCCTCCAAATGCATTCTTTCGATATTCGCCGGGGCATTTCCCGGCTGCTCAATCAATCTGATGAAACTATAGCACAAATGATTCATGAAATATGAGTGTAAATAACTAATATTTGTGAAATTCCGATAACACCATTATTTTCTGATGCTTATTCATCAATTTCTAACCGCTTGGTGTTGGCTCTCCTGCTGCCCTTTCCTCTGATTCAGCTCGTAGCCTGTTGAATCAGCTTCAGATAGGGCCGTACGTGGGAACGCAGCACTCTGTCGGCCAATACCTGTAGCGACCCTCTACAATTGGAAACGCATGTCTGATTTCTCTAGTCTCTTTTCCTCAATCAATTGGCATTGGGCATGGCTCATTGTGGCCACATTTCTGGCCGGCGGGCTCAATGCTGTGGCCGGCGGCGGCTCGTTTCTCTCGTTTCCCGCTCTGCTGGGTATGGGCATTCAGCCGATCCAGGCCAATGCCACCAACACCATCGCCCTGTGGCCCGGGCAAATCTTCTCCATTGCCGCGTACTGGCCCAACGTACGCAAAAACATCCCCTCGGCCATTCTCATGGGAGCGGCCGGCCTGGTTGGCGGCACCACCGGCGCAGAGGTGCTGCTGCACACGCCGCAGCGGCTATTCATGCAACTGGTGCCGTGGCTGCTGCTTGTTGCGGCCATGCTCTTCGCCATCAGCGGTCCTGTCTCGCGCTGGCTCGAACGGCGCAAAGGCCGCATGAAGACCCCGCCGAAACCCAAGCGACTTCTTCTGTTCCTGGCTGCGCTTGTTGTGAGCTTCTATGTCGGCTACTTCGGCGCGGGTGCCGGCTTCCTCTTCATCACCGTGCTGGCGTTGTTCGGCTATCAGGACATGCACGTCATCAACGCGCTGAAGGTGGTGGCAAACACCATGGCCAACGGAATTGCGTTCGTCGTCTTTGTGACGAACAATCAGGTGGTATGGCGCTATTGCCTGCTGGCGATGATTGCATGCGCCATCGGCGGATATACAACCGCCCGCCTGGCCCCGAGAATCCCTCAGCCGGTACTGCGCGGAATCGTAGTGACCCTAGGACTCTCAATGGCAGCCTGGTTCTTTTACAGGCAGTGAAGAAGGGCAAGTTATCAGTGGTCAGTCGTCAGCTCCGGAAAACTGACAACTGAAAACTGACCCCTGTAAACTGTATTTATGAGCCACGAGGGCATTCGGATTCAATCGCAGGAAGAGAAGGAGCGGGAGAGCTCTCAGGAGAGGTCGTTGCCTCGTATTGCGGTCACGCCTGAAAAGGTGCGCGTCCTGCTGACTGAAGGCAAGGGGCTGGAGATCGATTGGGCCGACGGGCATCGCAGCGCATGGAGTTTCGCGTGGTTGCGCGAAGCCTGCCCCTGCGCCACCTGTATTGAGGAACGCTCGCAGCAGGGCCGCAAAGCAGGCCGGCCGAAACCAAAGCCCGCTGACCTCTTGCCCATGTATGCTCCACCGGCCAAACCGAAAAGCGCGCACCCGGTCGGCCGCTACGCCATCCAGTTCGACTGGCTCGACGGGCACAACGGCGGCATCTACTCATGGGAGTACCTGCGCCGCATGTGCCAGTGCCAGGAGTGCACCTTCGCAGCCCAGGAAACTACCGGAACACCAAACTAAGCTCGGCCGCTATTTCGCCGGCCCTGAATCAGGAAGGCCGGAGTTGTAGGTGTCCACAATGCACTTCCACTTTCCGTTTGCCTGCTTCCTCCACACCTCGAGAAACTTGCCCTTATCATCTACGCTGCCGCTCTGGCGGTGTGAGAAAGGACCTGAGGAGTGCGCCGCCGAAGAATCATAAGTCTAGTGTATCGGCGAGCTTGTGAAAAAGTCGTGTCACGCAATGAGACGGCTGCGAGGTCGCTGCGTCGCTTGCCCGCAATGACTCATCTTATGATTGCAGGTTGCTTTACATCGGATTGATCGTCCATGCCTTGGCACATATAACAAAGTCCGCGCTCCGCGGCGCGAAGAGAAGGGTTCCGTTATGAGAATTGGGTTTCTTGGTTTGGGCAATATGGGTATGCCCATGGCGCACAGTCTGATTGCCGCCGGGCACGAGCTGTCAGTATGGAACCGAACTGAAGGGCGCACAGAGCCGCTGCTGCGCGAGGGCGCTATCCAGGCCGGTACGCCGGCTGAAGCCGAGCTCGGCGCAGACGCTGTCATCACTATGCTATTTGACGATGCGGCGCATGAGGACGTGGTGTTCGGTCCCAATGGGCTCATGGACGCGCTGTCTCCGGGCGCGCTTCACATCTCCTGCAGTACCATCAGCGTGGCCATGAGCGAGCGGCTTACCGCCGAGCATGCCAGGCGAGGCGTCGACTTCGTAGCCGCGCCTGTCTTTGGCCGGCCGAATATTGCGCAGGAAGGCCGTCTCTGGATCGTCACCGCCGGAGCCGATGCCGCCGTAGAACGTGCGCGGCCCATCCTGGAGGCGTTCTCGCGCGGAATCTCGGTGGTCGGCAAGGAACCGCGTCAGGCGCATGCGGTAAAGCTGGGCGGCAACTTCCTCATCAGCGCCATGATTCACTCGCTAAGCGAATCGTTTGTGTACGCAGACCGGCAGGGCATTGCGCCCGATGTTTTCTTTGAGGCTATCAACAGCGCGCTCTTTCAGTCGCCGCTTTACGGTGCCTATGCCAAGGTCATGCTGAATCCGCCGGTAAATGCCGGTGCCCCGATGAATCTTGGTGCCAAGGATCTACAGATGTTCCGCGACGCAGCCGCTAGCCGCGATACAAAACTTGTCCTCGCCGATCAGATGGCTGCCATCTTTGCAGAAGCACAGAAGATCGGCCTGGGCGGCGAAGACTGGGCCGTGGCGCAGTACCGCATGGCGCAGCAGCGCGGCGCAACGGGAAGCAAGACAACGTAAGTCGTAATCCTGCGTAGCAATCCGGACCCGTATCCGGTGCGTAGCGGGGTGGTATTGTGAACAGAATCACCGGGGTATAGTGTCTGCCGATACATTCGGCGTCAAAATCCTCTGATAGAGATAGGTCATGGATTTAAAAGGGAAAATTGTGCTCATAACCGGAGCGAGCTCCGGAATCGGTGCGGCAACGGCCCTGGCATTTGCGGCTGAGGGTGCGCGTCTGCTGCTGACGGCCCGCCGCGCGGGTAAGATGGCTGAAGTTGCCTCGCTGGCCCTTGAAAGCGGTGCCGAGGCCGTGCACTCGGTGCATCTCGACGTGCGCAGCCGCATCGGTGTGCAGCGGGTGATCGACGAGCTGCCCGAGGAGTGGGCCGCCATCAGCGTTCTGGTCAACAACGCCGGCCTGAGCCGCGGGCTCGACAAGCTGTACACGGGTAAGATCGACGACTGGGAAGAGATGATCGATACCAACGTGAAGGGGTTGCTCTACGTCACGCGTGCGGTGGTTCCCGGAATGGTGGTGCGCGGCAGCGGGCACGTGGTCAATCTGGGTTCGACGGCGGGTGAAATGACCTATCCGAAAGGAGCGGTCTACTGCGGCAGCAAGGCAGCCGTTCGCGCCATCAACGATGGGCTGCGACAGGATTTGCTGGGGACTCCAGTTCGCGTAACCAGCATCGATCCCGGAATGGTGGAGACCGATTTCAGCCTGATCCGTTTTCACGGCGACGCAGAGAAAGCATCGAAGGTCTACAAGGGACTGACGCCGCTCACCGCGGAAGATGTGGCAGAGACGATTGTCTGGGCCGTGAAAAGGCCCGCGCACGTGAACATTGCGCGTGTGGTCATGACTCCGGTGGACCAGGCAAACAGCCTGCTCTTCAACCGCGAGCAGTAACCGCGATTGTGGTTGGGCAGGAGTTTTGTCCGCCGGCGTCTAGCCCAATGCGCTGATCTGGCTTTCTATCTGTGCCAAAGCCGCTTCCAGTGCGGCGCGCCGGCCGGGATTGGAAGTTCGCTGTGAGAGAATGTGTTCGCGCTGTAAGTTGAGCGTCTGTAATTGGCGTTCCCGCTCGGCCTGTTTTTGAGCTGCAACGCGACGCATTTCCCCACTGCGGTAATGGTCTTCGGTGGGTCCACCTTCTGGCTGCACTGTGGCAGTTGCCATAGACTTCTCCCTGGGTTTAATTTTTGGGATTACGAGAACTGTCTTCATTCTACGATTTTTTTGGCGGCAACCGTCCCGCAGATTGGAGTCAATGAAGATTAGTAGGAAGGGGATGGCTTAATGCGTGCTTGGCAGATAACTAAATTCGGCATTGATTCTCTTGATTTTGTTGAAAGGCCAACTCCCACACCGGGCCCCGGCGAGGTGCTGGTGGGCGTGCGCGCGGTTTCTTTTAACTATCGCGACCTGATGATGGTGACCGGAAAGTACAACCCCAGGCTCAGGTTGCCGCGTATTCCGTGCTCCGATGGCGCCGGCGAAGTGGTGGCGGTGGGCGAGGGGGTAACGGCTTGGAAGGCGGGCGACCGTGTCACCGGCATCTTTATGCAGAACTGGCTTGACGGGCCGCTCACATCCGCAAGGTCGGCCGGTGCCCTTGGCGGCGATGTAGACGGAATGCTGGCTGACTTCGTCGTCTTGCAGGAAGCCGGACTGGTTTCAATTCCCGAGCACCTCAGTTTTCAGGAGGCAGCTACGCTTCCATGTGCCGCCGTAACAGCCTGGAACGCTCTCCGCGCCGGCGATCTGCGTGCCGGAAACACCGTGCTGATTCAGGGCACCGGCGGTGTTTCAGTCTTCGCGCTGCAATTTGCCAAGCTGATGGGTGCGCGGGTACTGGGAATTTCCAGCAGCTTCGAAAAGCTGCAGCGGGCCGTCGGGCTCGGGCTCGATGCGGGAATGAACTATAAAGACCATCCAGACTGGGACCGCTGGGTGTTCGAGCAGACCGGGGGCGAAGGAGTCGATCTGATAGTTGAAGTAGGCGGGCTGGGCACCTTGGGCCGCTCCCTGAAAGCCATCAGGACCGGCGGAACCATTGCGCAGATCGGAGTGCTTGCGGAGAGTACCGATGCACTCTCGATTGGTCCCATCCTGCACAAAATGGTCCGTATCCAGGGCATTTACGTTGGCTCGCGCCAGGACTTCATCCACATGAACAAGGCCATCGCCCAGGCACAGCTTCGCCCAGTGGGTGAGGAGTTCCACTGGACGCAGGCGCGCGAGGTCCTCACCAAGATGCAGGAGAGAACTCACTTCGGCAAGCTGGTGCTCTCCGTTGCCTAGAGCATCTCTTCCCAAAAATATGAAGTTCGGGTGCCCCATCCTTGCCGCAGTTTCATCGTGGCAAGGGTGGGATAGCAAGGACCCCAATCCGCCAATTGTCGCCACACAACTCCTGTCATGTTGAGCGGGGCGAAACATCTGCGGCTGCTTCTAGAGCATTTCTCCTATTGCTGTAGAGCATTGAAGGGGAGTCTGAACCAGGCTTTGGCATCTTCTGCGGTGAGCAGCGGCAGCAGTTGTGCGATGGCCTGATCGAGGGCTTCTTTGGTTCGAGCCTTTGCCGCTCGCAGCAGTTGTTTGAGTTTGGCCCATGCCTTCTCGATGGGATTGAGGTCGGGCGAATAAGGCGGTAGGTAGAGCAACTGTGCCCCTGCCGCTTCGATTCTTTGACGCACTCCGTTGACCTTGTGGGAACTGAGATTGTCCATCACCACCACATCGCCGGGCCGTAGTTTCGGGCACAAGACCTCATCCAGATAGGCCAGAAATATTTCTCGGTCCGTGGCTGCCTCGATGGTCATCGTGGCAATCATGCCGCGGGTGCTGATGGCGCCCAGGATGGTGAGGATCTTCCATCTGCCGTCGGGGGTGGTTTCATGAATGCGCGCGCCTCCCGTGCAACGCGCATACAGGCGTGTCATCTGCGTGGAGACGCCGCTCTCATCGAGAAAGATCAACTTGTCCAGGTCGATCCTGCCCATCACCTCGACGAACTCTTCGCGCCGCTTACGGTTCTCTTCCGTGTCCCGCTCTTGGGCGTGGAGCGACTTTTTTTAAGCCGGAAGCCTAGCCGCTTCACCACCCGCCACAAATGCTGTGTGCTGACCCGCAGGCTGGTCTTGTTCTCTAACTCCGCCTGTAACTCGACTAACGTCGCATCGGGGTGGGAACGCAAGATCCTGGCTAAGGCTTGTTCATCGATCCGGCGCTTGGCTCCCGGCCGATAACTGGGCCGCTCCATCCGTCCGGTACGCTTCCTGGTTGACGAAACCTTCCACGCCCAGCCCAAGCTGACGCCGAAACGCTCGGCCAACTCCGACAGGTTACCCTTGCCCTGGTCGAAGGCCTCAAGCAGCTTGCGCCGCAAATCATCCGAATATGGTCGCGCCATAGCATGTGCGCGGAGCATCGCCATCCATACTATACACCTTCAAGAGAAATGCTCTAATTCTCAATTCCCGCGACGATCCAAAATTGGGCAAACTTCCCCATTGCGACCGTACTCCCGCAATACGAAATGAGCCGACTCCCACGTAATTCAAATTACGAATTCGTGGACGCAAGCCGACATATCAGTCTCGATGCGTAGTCATGTCCGAATTTGCGCAAAGGGTAGTAATCTCCGGTTGGCCATCAACTGCCGGCCGCGGATCTGAACCGATCGATTCGGATTACTTCATTGAGATCAACTTCCAGAGATCTTGTCGGTTGGCCGCTAAGCCTTCGGAAAGCGCCGATGCCAAGCGCGGCGGCAGGTCGTTCCAAGGAGCGCCCGCTCGGTGAGCGGGTAGCGCTACTGCCAGCAACTTGCTCGCATTACCAGCATGTGTAGTTCCACCACGATAAACCGCCGCAGCAATTAGTTTGGCTGTAAGCGAAATCACCGGAGGGGATGCAATCGACACAGGCCATCCAGGACAGGTCACATACTCCGCTACAGCAATTATTGAAATAAAGGCCGTCGCAGTAGCCATAGTTTGGAACACACGCATCCGTGCATTGTGCCGTGTAGGAGTCGCACATGCCTGTGCAGCAACCGCCCCAATTGGGGTTGCAGTAGCCGCCATTAGAGATGCAGGAAGCGCAATAGTGCGAGTTACTGTCACATATTCCACCGCAGCACTGCATGTCTTGAGAGCAGGGGCCGTAGTTGTCCGGAATGCAGCAAGTCCCATCATCGATTTTTTTGGGGTAATCGCCGACCCCGCATCCCAACGAGCAGCCCCCGGGTAACTCAGCGCCACAATCGGTCTGCTGGAATTGGATGCTCTGGAACCCACGGCTCGAATCTTCAGTACCGGTGACCCACGATACAAATCCGACACTGGAGGCGTTTGAGCAGCAACTGTTACACGCAAGTTCCGTAACTTCAGACAAGGACTTAACGCACGTGTGTTCAATGCCGCCCTGCGCCGACACGGTCGGGACCGGCCTTCCCAGAATCAACAAAACTCCAACGAGGAGCAGCAATTGACAAATCCTGATTGCCGATTTCATGACGTCGGCCCTCCTTTCATTGCTGAGGCCGTTCTCCAGGTTGCGTGACTACGTTCGGCATGTACTTATGGATGTTGCCGGGAAAAAACTGACGTGTCGGAAAATAGATCCATTGCCCCGGGTGTTCCGGGGCTGGCCGGGAGAAGGCTCCGCCCGAAAACCGCAATCCGGTCTCGAACAGGCAAACATCCACCCAAACGTCGACCTGGCTGGCGGCAGAGGCCGGCATGGCAGACTTCAGGTAGTTAGTGATTTTGTCCATGTAATCGGCAACGTGAATGGTGAGCCTGCCCCCCGGTTGAAGGCCCAGAGACTTCGATCCCAGCAGACCGGGAGGAAAGGGCTTGCCAGTTCTTCCGCTCACGGCATCCACATCCGGCATTCGTCCTATTTGTATGTAGTAGATCCATACTGGCTGGGTTTGGCTGCCGTTGCCCGTTTGAGGAAACTTGAGCGCGATCGAGAGCCAGGCCACCGGAAGTTCGGCCCGGTTGATCACGTAGATGTTCATGTTCTTCAGCCAATCATCCCCGACAATGAAACTCTGGCCGCGCACAATTTCTCCAGGAAGAGGCGAGTTATAGGTGTCTTGGATATTCCGAAGAAACTGGTTTCCGATCTCCACCTTCGTGATCCAAACGGGGTACAAGACGTTTTCGCTCCCAGGGCCAATCTGTATATCGATCAGCTTTGTCCTTGTATCCTGGCTGGTCTGAGCTTGCGCCGACACCGTGGGGAGCGGTTTTCCCACGAGCAGCAGAGCCGCGGCGAAAAGCAGGAACTGGAAAATCCTGATTGCCGATTTCATGACTTCGGCCCTCCTTTCATTGCTGAGGCCGTTCCCCACGTCGCGTAACCACGTTCGGTAGGTACTTGTGGAGGTTGCCGGGAAAGAACGAATGTGTTGGTAGATAGATCCATTGGCCCGGGTGTTGAGGGTCGGGCTGTGAGAAAGCGCCCGAATACCGAAGGCCGTTCTCGAACTCACAGCTCTCCACCTGGATGTTGACCACGCTGAGGGCGGCGACAGGCATCGCGGTCTTCAGGTAGTCCTCGATTTTGTCGATGTAATCCGAAACGTGGATGGTCAGTCTCCCGCCCGGCTGAAGGCCAAGAGGCTTTGTTCCTACGATGGAAGCGGGGAGCGGCTTACCAAATCGGTCCAAGGCGTCCGCATCCGGGATTCGCCCCAACTTTATGTGGTAGATCCACATCGGCTGGGTCTGGCCGTTTCCCGTCTGCGGAAACATAAGCATGATCGAGAGCCTTGCGATCGGCAGCTCGGTCCGGTTGATCACGTAAATGTTCGTGTTTTGCAGCCAGTCATTCCCGGCAATGAAATAATTCTGGCCCCGTACGATTTCTCCCGGCAGAGGCGAATTATAGGGGTCGTGGCTATTGAGAAGAAACTGGTTTCCGATCTCCACCTTAGTGATCCAGACCGGGTCCCACACAGTCGTGATGCCAAGCTGTACATCGATCAGCTTCGTTCTTGTATCCTGGCTGATCTGAGGCTGCGCGGACCCCGTTTGGAATTGCATGACCAATGTCACAATTGCAATCAGAACGAGCATCTGCAATTTGCGCATACGCTCTCCTCCTTTCGTTGTGCCGGAGGCGGATTGATTGATCTTCAGAATGCCGCTTCGGCTCAATGTGGCCGTAGGGGCTACTACCCCGCAGCGTCCGCCAAGGCTGCGAGCACCTGACGTTGCTGCGCGGGCTGGAGCTCGCCCATCCAGACATTGCGCACGACTCCTGTGGCATCCGCCAAGATCAAGGTCGGCGTGCCGATTACGCCGATCCGGCCCAATGTAAGCTGCTCCACATGATCGACACGCACGCCCTCGCCCCGGAGATATTTCTCAGCCACTCCAGCAGGCTGAGGGAGCACTGCGATGATTTTCACCTTATTGCCGGCTTGTTCGGCCAAGGTGCGATAAAAGGGCGAACTATCCTTGCAAAAATGACACTGGGTTGAGATGGCCAGGATGAGCGTGCGGCCATCCTTTCGCCAATCGGCATCCGGCAACACGCCCTTTAGGCTATCGCCAATCTTGACTTCGGTAGTAGGTTGCTGCCGTGCCGCAAGCTGTGGATTAGGAGAATTGTGCGGCGAAGCTGGAGGAAGGAAGAAGTAGACCTTAATGAGAACCGCGGAGAGTAACGCAGCCACAAGAATCGTTGCAGAGTTGACTGCGATCTCCATTTTACCGGAGACGCTCATACTTCACCCCTGCTTGAACCAGATTTGGATTT
The DNA here is from genome assembly GCA_963843655.1 of uncultured Acidobacteriaceae bacterium. Lineage (GTDB taxonomy): Bacteria > Acidobacteriota > Terriglobia > Terriglobales > Acidobacteriaceae > Telmatobacter. The sequence goes on from CAWJLD010000005.1 coordinate 214,314, forward strand.
GGGTAACATCCTAGCCCAACAATCTTGCCTGTCAAGAGAAAAGTAGCCCAACTCGCTTGCTTCGCAGGCGAGATGCCCCATCGCCGCGTTTTTAGCGGGAAAGGGTAGGATCACTCTGCAGCAAAATAAAAAATTCTCTAACTAAACCCAAGCACGGGATGCGGAATGTAAGGCGCTTCGAGTGTCTTGACCTCTTCCGCACTTAACTTCACATCGAGTGCTGCCACCGCGTCCTCAAGATGATGCGGCTTGGTAGCTCCCACAATCGGCGAAGTAACGCCGGGCCTCGACAGAAGCCATGCCATGGCGATCTGCGCGCGCGAAATTCCTCGCTGCTCCGCAACGCGGCCAAGCGCATTCACCACCTGTTCGTCGGCAGCCTCAGTGCTGGAGTACATCGCGTTCCCGAACACGTCACTCTCAACGCGCTTAGTGCTTTCGCTCTTCCACGGACGCGTCAAACGACCGCGCGCCAGTGGGCTCCACGGCAGCACCGCGATGTTTTCAGCCCCGCAAAGGCCCATCATCTCCCGCTCTTCTTCGCGATAGAGCAGGTTGTAGTGGTTCTGCATTGAGACAAAGCGCGCCCACCCGCGCATCTGCGAAACGTAAAGCGACTTGGCAAACTGCCACGAGTACATTGACGATCCACCGATGTAGCGCACCTTCCCGGCCTTCACCATGTCGTGCAGCGCTTCAAGCGTCTCTTCAATCGGAGTTTCGTAGTCCCAGCGGTGGATCTGGTAGAGATCGACGTAGTCGGTTCCCAGCCGCTTCAGGCTCTCCTCCAGCTCAAACACAATCTCTTTGCGCGACAGGCCCTTGCCGTTGGGTTCTTCGCGCATCATGCTGCAAACTTTGGTCGCAATCACCGTGGCCTCGCGCCGCGTGTTGGCCTTCAGGAAACGCCCCACCACGATCTCGCTGTCGCCGCCGGAGTAAACATTTGCCGTGTCGAAGAAATTGATTCCCAGATCGAGCGCCTGGCGCAGAAAGGGCACGCTATCGGCCTCGTTCAGCGCCCATGGCTGGCGGCCCGGCAGCAGCTTTCCGGTTGCGGGAGAGCCATACGTCATGCAGCCCATGCAGATACGTGAAACCTTAAGTCCAGTGTTTCCAAGATTGATATATTCCATGGTTGCTCCTGGTAAAAGTGTAGTGCGCTAGGCAAGGGGAGCGCCGCTCTCCCAAAAAACCGCGAACTCGTTGGAGGGATGGGAGTTGTTCCGGGCAGCAAGCTCAAAGGCAACTTTTGTGCCTCAACCAAGGTCTAACTTCAAGAAGTATCTGAACTTGTATCCCCTGAAACCTGCCCCCCTGAGTGGGACAGCGTTCACGCCGTTAGCGATAAACTACATTGAAGGCACCTGCATCTATTGAAGGCACCAGAGAATTGACAGAAAGCAAGCAAGATACGAGCAAGAACTCCGCGCATAGTGATGCGGCCGCTCATATGCAGCCCCGCTGCTCGCACTCGGCCGCTATTCGCTTGTTTGCTGCATCGGTCGTCTCGTTCGTTTTCCTGCTTGCCGGGTGCGGCGGCGGCACATCCGCGAGCAGCGCATCGAACGGCACCTTCACCATCTCTCCCGGCTCAGCCGCCATCGATACCAACTGCACAGGCTGCAATTCGAAGAATTCCTCTGGATCTCCGGTAGAGTTGTTGTCCGCCACGCTGAGCTCCGGCGGAGCAGCGGCGGTCACGTGGTCCACCACTTCGGGCGGCGACGCCAACAGCGGCCGCGGCACTATCGACGCGTCGACTGGTCAATACACGCCACCAAGTTATCTCACCACCAATAGCGTTCAGGTCACCGTTACCGCGACACTGAAATCCGATCCAAGTATCACGGCATCCACAGTCGTCACCGTCACGCCCGGTTTCCTGCAGCCGCTCTCTCCGGAGAATGCAGCACTAGGCGCAAACGGAACGCTGACGCTAACCGGCTACATCGCTCTGGCGGGCGGCACCACCGGCATCAACTGGGGGCTGTCGAATAGTGCTACTAGCTCAAGCGGAGGGCAGGGAACTCTCGGCACTCCAAGCTGTGTTCGCAGCAGCAACGCCTTTACGCATTGCAGTGTTACTTACACTGCGCCTTCGACCATATCGGCGACGAGCAGCACTTTCATTGTGGCCACCGTTGGCACGTCTTCCTCCACGGTGGCCAGCCAGATCCTGCTGAACACGGCTGGAGTGTCCAGCAATCCAATGGCGCATGAGCAGCAGCAGACATCGGCGCCGATCGTGCTGGGTAGTTCCGGCGGCAACAACAACGACTACGACCAGAAGAACGGCCAGATCACGGATTGCTGCGGCGGCACTCTCGGTTCCTTGATCAAGGACAGCAGCGGCAAACCATACATCCTGAGCAACAATCACGTGCTGGCGCGGAGCGATCAGGCAGCCATAGGTGAAACCGTCGTACAGCCGGGACTGATCGATGACAGTTGCCGGCCATTTGGAATCACCGGCGCGCCGATTACCCCGTTAGGTACTCTGAGCTCTTTTCTTTCGCTGAAATCCGCCGCCACCAATGCCGACGCGGCAATCGCGGAAGTTAACTCCGGAGCTGTCGACTCCAGCGGCGCAATCCTCGAACTTGGCGCATTGCAAAATGGCACCCTCGCCTCCGCGCCACCGGGCATCTCTTCCAGCGCCGGTAAAGGCGAGAACCCGGCGCTCAACATGAAGGTGGCCAAGAGCGGGCGCACCACCGGACTGACCTGCGCTACCGTCTCCACCGTGAGCCTTGATGTGAACGTGGATTACTTCAGCGACTGCGCGGAATCCAAGCCCTACGTCACCAAAACATTTACGAATCAGATTGCGATTTCAGGCAACCAGTTCAGCGATGCGGGCGACTCCGGCTCGCTTGTTGTGGATACAGCCAACGCCGAGCCGGTGGGCCTGTTCTTCGCAGGCGGTGTCGATAGCTCAGGCGTGAGCATCGGCGTAGCAAACCCCGCGCAGGATGTTCTGAATGAACTTGGCACGCTGAACGGCACCAGTTACACCTTTGTCGGAACAAACGATCACGCAGTTAGCTGCCTGAACTATGGCAGCAGTATCGCGACTGCTGCGCAGGCCGTGGTGCTTACGGCTGCGCAGGCTTCCCGGGCAGAGCTGGCCATGAACCAGGCAAGAATGCTGGTGAGTTCGTCGGCGGGCATTCTGGGTGTGGCAACCAGCAAGAGTCTTGATCAACCGGGCGAAGCTGCAGTGACGGTCTACGTCAACCAGAACATGAACGCTAACGTGCCGGCCACGGTGGATGGAGTGCGTACGCTGGTGATTCCGACCACGCAGAGCGCAGTGGCATTCGGCGTCGCGCCGGAAACGCCTGAGGAAGCCGGCGTTCCAGCGATGCTCGCGCCGCAGGTTTTGCAGAACGCGATGGCGTCCAAGGCCGTGATTGCGCGGAGCCTGATGAAGCAGAACGCAGCTTTCTTTGGTGTCGGCATCGGTCAAAGTCTCGACAATCCCAAAGAGGCTGTGCTGGTCATCTACGTTGATCGCAGAAATGTTCCGGCGCAGTTAGCGCCCACCATCGACGGCATGCGCACGCGCTACATCATCATGGACCGCCTGCACGTCACGCGTTCTTATGCGCAGTCCATCCAGTCCCGCAGCCGCTGCATGCCGCATCCGGCTCCAGAACATACCGATCAGAATTTGTTGAGAACGTCCAGTAATCTGGGCTTGAAGTTCTAGCCGGAGATTCAGTTACGGCCGAGCAAGCTCCGCGCATAAACCACCTGGCCCACGTGATAGGACTCGTGCATTGCCAGGAAGCCGATCATCCCACCCACGGTTCCATCAAAGCTTGGTGACGGTTGCTGAACCGGTTTCGCCGGCACTGCATGCGAAATCTCCCCAAGCGCTGCGGGAAAGGTTTCGCAAAGGTCGTGCCATGCATCCATCATCTCAATGCGTGAGGGATTCTCTACCGACTCAGACGGCTTCGATCCGCGCGCAAACTGGTCGAGCCACGGCTTCGTCCACGTAAAGCCCATAATGTGCAGCGCCCGTGACCGGGCCCACACAATATGGCCAACAATCCATTGCACAGAGTTACAGGTGCCGAACGGCCGAGCAACCCAATGTTCGTCCGTCAGTCCATCAATCGCTTTCGCAAGCATTTCTTGATTGCGTCTAAAAATAAAATCAGTCGTGACAAGCTCGGCGGCAACGGGCATCGTCGTCTGTTCTCCTTGAATATCCGTCGGGCAAATGCCGGGAGAATAGGGGGATGGAGCTAGAATACAGGCCCATTGCCGAGCGTTCCAGACGATGTACCCCATTGAATAATGGCAATGTTGATTTGTGTACAGGGTGCGGATGATGGCGTCTGATCAATAATCCGATCAAGAAAAATGAGGAGAAAGACTTCAGGGCGTCTCTCTCTCCTCCGTTTGAAACTTTTCGATCTGTACGAAATGCCTATCGACTACTTTACGGGCTTGGCTTTGCCATTCGAGATTGAGCTGTTGATGATCTCATTCATCTTCGACCGATTCTCGCGGGCAATCCGGCCCATCTCCGCGCCAAGCGTGCCCATCTGGCTGCCCAGCTTACCCTGCTCCGCGCCAAATGCGCCCATATTCTGGTTCAGGCCGGCTTGTTCCATCATGAGCTTGCCCTGCAGCGAACCAAGCTCGCCCTGAATTCTGCCAATCTGACGCTGCAGATCGCCGATCTCTTTCTGGGTGATGGTGCCGCCCTGCTTGGCCTGAAGGCTGGCTTCGGCTGTCTTCAGCGCTTCAAGCTCCTTTGACAGGTCGGGAGTTTGCACCGCGGCATCCTGCATGTGGTGCATCTTCTCTCTCTGCTGGCTGCCAAGCTCGCGCATCTGCTTGCCGAGATCGCGCATCTGGCTGTGCAGATCCTCCATCGGCTTGTTCATCGCTTCAACCTGCGACACAACGCTCGGATCGTCGATGAAGTACGATTTGCCGTCGTGCCGGAACCAGACAAATGCGCCGTTAGCCTGCTTGCGTGCCTTTTCAATTTCTTCACGGCCCGCCGGCCCTTTGCCATGAAAGAACACTGCATTCGGCATGTTGAAATTGCCGTCCGGTCCCACCAATGCGTACGGATCGCCATCCTGGCCTAGCTCGGCTGCCATTGCAAGGTCGTTAAGACTCTGGCGGAATTCAGCAGCCGGCCGAATCGGAGGAATCGGTGGTATGGCTGCAATCTGCGGATTCGGCATGATGTGGGGTATCTGCGGATTGACTGACATGTGAGGAATCAGTGGATGAACCCGAACATGAGGAATGACGACGGTCATGTTGTCGTCATCGTGTGTAGGTGGAGCAGGCGGAGCTGGCGGCGCAGGTGCGGCCTCAGGTTGAACTTCTGGAGCCGGCGCCGGAGCCGGTACATGCACAGGTGCGGCTGCGGGAGCAGGCGGTGGGGCCGGTGCCATTACTTGCTCGGGAGTAGATTGCCCAGTTAGCGCATCAACTTGAGTCTGTACTACTGGCGTTGCGGCCTGGACCGTGACGAGCGTAGTTGCGCCAACCAGCGCAAGCGGTATCAGGATAACGATGGCGATGATCGCCTTGCGGCCGCTGGCTGCAAAGGCCTGCTTGAAGCTCGATTCATTTAGAAGGCGCTCGATGCGCTGCGAAAGATGACTGGTGCGAGCCATGGCAACTCCTGTTAAGGTTGGGCGCGGGAGAGCCGCGAATTCGAGAAGGAGCTGGGCATAGGAAGCGCGGCTCGCGGCCTCTTCCAGACCGGCGCGGTCGCTGATGGCTTCTCCCAGTTCATAGAGTCTGCGTTTCAGCCACCATCCCAGCGGACTGAACCAGAACATACTCGCGTACAATCCCGCGAGCAGTTGCAGATAAAAATCGCCCTGGCGAACATGAGAACTTTCGTGGGCCACCACAATGCGCAGCTTCTCCTCATCCCACTCCCGGAACTCGGCAGGCAACACAATGCCCGAGCCGATGTTTAAGGGCGACGCCACGCGAGCGCTACTACGGATTCTCCATGAGGGATCCACGAAGACAGAAATGGGTTCTGCCGTCATCCACAAATGGATGGCCGCGGCGAGCCCAAGAATGAGCCGGAGAAAGAGCGCCGATGCAATCGCCAGGTAAAGCAACAGGCCAAAGGCCGCCACATTGAAAGGCAGTCGACTGGCGGTTGGCGTTTCCGCTGTGTGTGGCGTCATCAACTTCGCACTCGCAGGTGCATCTACTTGCAGCAGCCCATTGATAGTGCTCGCCGGAAGTTCGCCTGGGGTTGCTGTATCTTCAACTGTTCCTGGGCTCGCCGATTCTAATCGCGAGTGAGAAGTTCTGGCTGCTGGAAACTGGCCGGAGTTGGTGCGATCAATCTCGTGTGCAGGTCTTAATGCGGCAACTGTTGGTATAGCCGTCATCGTAGTCGCTGCCGGAATAGCCGCAGCCTGCTGAACCGCTGAGAGCGCCGGTAGTCTTAGCGCGGCCCACCCAGGCAACTTCAGCCAACTTGGAGCCAGCGGCAACGCCATCGCTGCAATGAGCACCAGCGCCCAGGCAGCTTTCAGTACAAGGACATTGGCTACGCGCATAAGCCGCAAGCCGGTCCACACCGCGGCGGCGGCAATCAGCGCGCGTAACGCCGCTTCAAGAATCAGAGGATACAAGGATGTCGTCATGGTTCCTCCGTTTATTTACGTATCGAGGGCCGCTTTGGTGCCGTAGTTTCTGATTTGTTTGTCTGCGCCTGTGCGATGCGGTCAGCCAGCCTTTGCAGTTCCGCGCGGCCAAGCACTTTGGAGTCAACCATTCCCACCAGCAGGGCCTCGACCGAGCCCTCGCAGAACCAGTCCACAATGCGTTTCACCGCGCGGCCTGCCACGCGCTGGCGCGACTCCGCCGGCCGATAAAGGAATGTGCGGTTTTCGACCGCGTGGGCCAGATAGCCCTTCTCTTCAAGCCGGCGCAGGACAGTGCGAATCGTGGAGTCTTTAAGCGGGCGACTCAGTTCTTCTCGAACCTGCTCGGCCGTGACCTCGCCCATTCTCCAAACAATAAGCAGAATGTTGCGTTCCAGCTCGCCAAGCTCCGCGGGATCGTGACTATCGGTAGTGTTACTTGTCATAATGTTACAGAATGTAACATATAAAATAGGTGAGCCGTCAAGAAAAGAAATTTTCTGTGGATATTCAGGCTGCTTCGGTCGGCGGTGTTTCAGACGCTGCAGAAGGTCCCGGATTATCAGGGATGAAGAACTGGAATATGGTTCCGGGAGGTTTGCCGGAGGCCGCTGTCCGGCTGCGCAGGTGGACGATTCCGCGGTGCTTGTTCAATATCTCCAGGCTGACCCATAGACCCAGGCCGGTGCCGGTGTTTTCCTTGGTGGTGAAGAATGCCTCAAAGGCCCGTTTGCGTGCCTCCGTGCTCATGCCTGTGCCCGTGTCGGCAACCGTGAACCGGACGCCGGTCTTATGAGGCATCAGCCAGTTTCGCGACCGGCGCGCGCGCACAATAAGGCGCCCGCCTGATGAGCATGCGTCGATGGAGTTACCCACTAAGTTGGCAAGCACCTGCCGGATCTCGCCGGCAAAGCAGAAAAGATCGACCTCCGGATCGTAATCCCAAACCACCTGCAAGTTGTTCGAGTTGAAGCGGCCCTGGTAAAGGCTCAGCACAGAGCCAATTAACTCCGAGAGCTTGACGCGTGCCGGCTGTGTCGGCTGCCGGTAAAAACGGAGCGTCTGCTGCGTGATCTCTGAGATGCGGCGCACCTCGTACTCAGCCATCGATACGTAGTTCTGCGCCGGGTTTTCGAGCCCGCTGTAATTCTTTAGCAGGAACAGGATATTGGTGATTGCCTCGAGCGGATTGTTGATCTCGTGCGCTATGGATGCCGCCAGCCGTCCGGTTACGGCCAGCTTTTCCGCTCTGCGAAGTGCCTCCTCACCGCGTTTGCGATCGCTGGCATCCATCACGATGATGCCGGCCCAGCGAATCTGTTGTGGCGTGGTTCTCACCGGATAAGCGCTCACAATCCACGTCCATGGACGCCCGCTATCGGCGTCCTGACCGCTGATCTCAAACGTGTGCATCGGCTCTGCCTCGTCAAACACGCGGTGCACGGCACGTTCAATCAGTTGGTCCGCGGGCGGTGGCAGCAGTTCAGGTACGGTTCGGCCTAGATGCCGGCTGGGTGGTACTCCCGTAAGGTCCGCAAACACCTGGTTTATGCGGGTAAAGCGGCAGTCGCGGTCAAAGAATGCCAAGCCGATGGGCGCGTTAGCCAGCATCGAGTCAAGCAGTGAGAGAGTGTCGTTCAATCCGGCGCGCTGCTCGGCAATCGATGCAACCATGCTGTTGAAGGCCTGAATCAGATCGCCAATTTCATTCTGAACGCCGACAGGAAGCGGGAAGTGGCCGCCGTTATCTGGATCGGTCATCAGCGCTTTGGTGCCTCGATGCAGAATGGCGAGCGGCCGGGAGATGGAGCGATACATCATCAGCACGAACACTGCGGACGCCATCAACCAGATGAAGCCGAACACCAGTGAGTCGTGGACGATACCTTGGATCTGTTCCTGACCCCAGGTGTTCTGGAATTCGACCCATGCATAGCCGCGCAAATCCGAGCCCGTGTAAATGGCCGCGGCGGCCTCCCAGGGTTTGCCGGGAACTTCAAAGAAGAGCGCATCGTACTGGTTGATCTTGGGTATCTGCGCCAGTTCCGTGGGGCTCAGTTTGTAATCGTCCGCATCGCCTTTGCTGACAAAAAGTACGTTGCCGAATGGATCTGTGACCTTTGCAACAGAAACCGTCGGGGCGTCGCCCATCATCTTTACTGACAGGCCAACCCAGCCAGGGTGATTCTGATACAGAGCCTCGCTTGCCTGCAGAGCGATGGAAGACGCTTCGAACATGAGACGAATGCGGGCGCGCCGGTAAAGGTCGGTCGTCTGCTGGTGAACGAGCAAGCCGGCGAACAACAGCAACGACAGGGTCTCCAGTAGAAGCAGCCCCGCAAGCATCTGCCAGCGAATTGTACGCGGCCAAAAGCGCATCGATTGGGTTTCGCCTTGAGCGAAAAACTAGTTAGCCCAGTTTAATCCCACGGTCCTTTAACCAGACTTTGCAGGATGCACTAGGCGGGCAATCTATCGAACTTGGATGCCAGCGCAGCCGCAATCTGACGCCCATGAAAACGGCCGTTTTCAATGAAAATTTCGTTGGTGCGCGAGCCCGCAACAATCACCCCGGCCAGGTAGATGCCCGGCACATTGCTTTCAAGGCTCTCCGCATCGCACACCGGACGCCGGTCGGGTCCTTCAAACTGGACGCCGAGCCGTTCAAGGAAGGTGAAGTCCGGGTGATAGCCGGTCATGGCGAAAACAAAATCGTTTGCCAGGTTCAGTTGGCCGTCCGGCGTGTCAATCGTGATGGTGTCGGGAAGAATTTCGACGACTTTCGAGCTGAAGTACGCCTTGATCTCGCCGGCCTTGATGCGATTCTCGATATCGGGCTTGATCCAGTACTTCACGTGCCGGTGCAGCTCCCCGCCGCGATGAACCAATGTAACGCGAGCGCCGTGACGCCACAGCTCCAGCGCCGCAATCGCCGCCGAGTTCTTGCCTCCGATCACGGCAACGTCGAGACCGGAGTAAGGATGCGGATCGTCGTAGTAGTGCGCAACCTTGCTCAGCATTTCGCCGGAAATGCCCATCCAGTTGGGTAGGTCGTAGTACCCGGTGGCGATCACCAGCTTTGCGGCCTTCGCCGTCGAAGGGCGCTCAAAGCGATCGGTCATGTTCACCGTGAAGTCGCCATCAACGCCGTCCACTCCATCCACGCGGTGATACTGGCGGATGTCGAGTTTGTAGAACGCCGCCACCTGCCGGTAGTACTCGAGAGCCTCATTGCGGGTTGGCTTAGCGTTGGTGCTCGGAAATGGAATACCGCCAATCTCAAGCAGCTCCGCGGTAGTAAAAAACGTCATGTGCGACGGGTAGTGAAAAAGGGAGTTGCACAGGCATCCCTTGTCGACCAGCACCACGCGCAGCCCAACCTTTTGGGCCTCGATGGCGCAGGCCAGGCCCGTGGGCCGGCTCCAATCACAAGCAGGTCGTAACGTTCCTGCGCGGAACCGCCGTCCTTCGATGCAACATCGCTCATGGCTCTAGCTTAGGACATTTGCTAGGTTTGCGGTCGTAGGAGGCGCACTACTGGCCGGCGAGCACCTGTTATGGTAGAATGGTAGAAATAAATGGTGGAAAGGTAGATTATGCCGGGTTTGAATATCAAAGATGAGGAAACACATCGCCTGGTGAGCGAGTTGGCGCAACTCACCGGTGAAACCTTGACGGCTGCTGTCAGAGTGTCAGTGAAGGAACGCATTGAGCGGCAAAGACGCTCCTCCAGAAAGGCGAAGCGTATGGAATGGCTGGAACAGCTTACCGAACGAACGGCGCCACTTCTGAAAGACCTGCCCCCCTCTGACAAGATTGGCGATCTTCTATACGACAAAGAGAGCGGGCTGCCGCTGTGATCGTAGATTCGTCGGCATTGGTGGCGATTCTTAAACGGGAGCCGGACTGGCGGTGGTTTGCAGCGGCTCTCGACAATTCTGACAAGTCGCATATTTCAGCAGCAACTTACGTCGAAATCTGTGTGGTCATGGAGCGGCTGAAACTCCCGGCTTTGAACCAGGAAATCGATGAATTGATTGAGCAGTTCGAGATTGCTATAGAGCCAGTGACCGTAGCCCAGGCAAAAATTGCGCGTCAGGCCTTTCGCGATTACGGCAGGGGTAGCGGACACCCCGCGAACCTCAACTTCGGAGACTGCTTCAGCTACGCCCTGGCGCGGGATAAGCGCGAACCACTGCTCTACAAAGGCGATGATTTTGTGCATACAAACCTGAAGCTGGTGCTGCAGTAACGGAACCGACTGGCTTTTTACGAGTAATGGCAAGTCACCCTCCACTTTCTGGAGGTCAACAAATCACTAGCGCCTCTCTTCCGTTACCCTATAGCTGGTCCGCTTCGATTGCGGAAGACAGCGCCATTCGGGAAGTGCGTCTAAGAGAAAGCGTTCAAGGAGTTACCAGGAGAGCGTCAAGATGACCGTCATTCGTCAGGAAGATTTTATTGCCAGCATTGCTGGGGCACTGCAGTACATCAGCTACTACCATCCGGTGGATTACATTACCAGCCTTGCCAAGGCTTATGAGAAAGAGCAGTCCCCGGCTGCGAAGGACGCCATGGCGCAGATCCTCATCAACAGCCGCATGTGCGCCGAGGGCCACCGGCCCATCTGCCAGGATACGGGCATCGTTACGGCATTCCTCAAAGTCGGTCTCGACGTGCGCTTTGAAGCTGCTCCCGGCGAAGAGACCAAAGACCTGCAGCAGATGGTGGATGAAGGCGTGCGCCAAGCCTACCTCGATCCCGATAACAAGCTGCGCGCATCCATTCTTGCCGACCCCGCGGGCGCTCGCAAAAACACTAAAGACAATACACCGGCCTGCGTCGCGGTCGAGTTAGTAAAGGGCGACAAGGTCGACATTACTGTCGCGGCCAAGGGCGGAGGCTCCGAAGCAAAAAGCAAGTTCATCATGCTCAACCCGTCTGACTCCGTTGTCGAATGGGTATTGAAGACCGTTCCGACCATGGGCGCCGGCTGGTGTCCGCCGGGCATGCTCGGCATCGGCATCGGCGGCACTTCAGAGAAGGCCATGCTGCTGGCCAAGCAATCGCTCATGGATCCCATCGACATTCAGGAGCTGATCGCGCGCGGCCCCGTGACCACTGCCGAAAAGCTGCGCGTTGAACTCTACGACAAGGTCAACAGGCTCGGCATCGGCGCGCAGGGGCTGGGCGGGCTCACCACCGTGCTCGACGTCAAGGTGCTCGACTATCCCACCCACGCCGCCAATCTACCCGTGGCTATGATTCCCAACTGTGCCGCCACGCGCCACGCACACATCGTGCTCGACGGCTCCGGCCCCGTGTTCCTCGATCCGCCCAGCCTCGACGACTGGCCAAAGCTCTCTTACGACGTCTCCGCCGCGCGCCGCGTGAACCTCGACATGGTGACCAGGGAAGAAGCCGCCACCTGGAAGCCCGGCGAAGTGCTGCTGCTGACCGGCAAGCTGCTCACCGGCCGCGACGCCGCGCACAAGCGCATGACCGACATGCTGAACCGCGGCGAAAAACTTCCGGTCGATTTCCGCGGCCGCTTTATCTACTACGTCGGCCCCGTCGATCCGGTGCGCGAAGAGGTCATCGGTCCCGCAGGCCCTACCACCGCAACCCGCATGGACAAGTTCACGCGCCAGATGCTGGCCCAGACCGGACTGCTCGGCATGGTGGGCAAGGCTGAGCGCGGACCGGTGGCCATCGAAGCGATTCGCGAATTCGGCGCGGTGTACCTGATGGCTGTCGGCGGCGCAGCGTATCTCGTCTCAAAAGCGATTCACGGCTCTAAGCTGCTGGCTTTTGAAGATCTCGGCATGGAAGGCATCTACGAGTTCGACGTGCGCGACATGCCCGTCACCGTGGCCGTGGACTCAAAAGGAACCAGCGTGCACCAGACCGGCCCCGCAGAATGGAAGAACCGCATCGCCGGGATTCCGATTCTGCAGTAGCAAGCGCGAAAGTTGGATATTCGGAAACGTAGGTTCTCCCATCGACCGGGTGCCTCATTCTTCGAGCGTTTTGTGCTCGAAGGGGGGAAAGCAAAGCCAACCGCCCTTCCAACTCATTGCGGGAGAGTTTCCATGAAGGTGTTAATGTCGCTAAGCACTTCCGCCTCATTCGAGCGAAAGACAAAGTGGTCAGCGTCTGGGATGCGAATGACACGCGCCTCGGGATTACCCGCCTGAAATGCATCCGCCTGTGCCGACGTGAGAACTTTGTCCTGTGCAACCATCTGAGCGAGCCTCGCGGGGTCCTTGGATGCTGCCGGGCCAAAATCGTGAGGGTCCGCATAGATTGCAAGCACCGGGCATTTGACGCCTTCGAACTTCTGAACTCCGCGTCGAATGGCCACGCCAATCTTCATCGCGGGTGTGATGGCCGGCCCAGGAGTTGTGTCGGGCACCGTAGCGAGTTGCTTTTGGATGTTCTGAAGATCGCGTTCGAAGCGTGGAATGCTGATTGTGAGAAGGTGCTCGACTTTTTGCTTCTGTTCTTTTGGCGAAAGCGGGAATAGTAGGCCCTGGATTTCTGCGCGCAGAAACACCCCGTCGATAACGGGATCGCCATACGGTGCCGATGCATCGTGGAATGCGTAGCCGTATCCGGCATCGAGATAGACCAGGCCGGCAACTCTCTCCGGATCATTCGTACCGATGTAGCTCAATTCTTCACCCGCAATGGAGTGGCCAATCAGGACCGGCTTTTCGAGGTGCAGTGCATTCATCACGGCGAGAATATCTTCTCCGAGCCGGGCGGCCGTATAGTTCTGGGAGTCAGGCACAGGAGCGCTTGATGCGCCGAATCCCCGTCTTGTAATGCCATAGACGTGATGCTTTTCAGTCAGCTTTGGGGCAAACGTATCGTAGACGTGCGCATCATATCCAAGACCGGCCAGCAGAATCACGGGTGGTCCCGATCCTCCCCAATCAAGAACCTCCATCCGCACATTATTCTCCACCTCAACAAACTGAACGGAATGCGTAGACGTATCCTTTGCCTGAGCTGGGCCGCTGTTGGCAGAAGCCTGCCCGCGCACAACAATTCCCGTCAGCAATAGGATTCCTGAAATGGTGATTGCGCGTAGTCTCATGAATTACTCCTTTATCGATATGTAATACCTATGTAGCAAACTGGATATTGAGCTGTCAAGAAGAATACTACATAATATTCAGCCGCAGTAGATCGGATGGTGGAGCGACCGATCTCTCAGAATCGGAGTTTTAAGAATGCCCGCCAAATCAATACGCGGACTGCGCCAGCTACCCCACTCATGAGCGATAAAGCCTGCGCATGAGTGGGGCGCACCTACCTAATTTACGGATTATCTTTTCAGGAGAGCTTTAACTGGTCGAGCTTTGCTACTAACTCGGTGGGTTCGAAGCGCATTCGGTAGTCGGCGTTTACGAAGTCGAAGACGATTTTGGCGTTGCGGTCAATGATGTATGTTGCCGGAACGGGAAGCTTGAAGGTTCCATTGCCGTTGAACGTGGGGAGATATGTTCCGGATTTTTCATAGATGGGACGCAAGGCCTGTGGCAACTCGAAGACCAGCCCCAACTGCTCCGATATGCGATTGCAGGTGTCGCTGAGGATGTCGATTGATAGATGATTGCTTTCGGCGAATTCGAGAGACCTGTCCGGCAGCTCCGGGGCCATGGCGACGAGGTTGACGCCGCGAGCCTGAAACTCGCGCAGCGCATCGATCAGCGCTTTCATTTCGAGATTGCAGTAAGGGCACCAGCTTCCCCGGTAGATGTTCAGGACAATGGGTGACCGTGCCAGATATCCCGAGAGGCTCCTTGGCTCGCCGAGCTGATTGGGCAGCGTGAAGTCGGGCATGGTGTCGCCGGTGCGGAGCGCGCGCTGCTCAATGCCGAGCGCTTTCAACTCCTCCACGCTCTGGTTCATGATGGCCAGGACATCGGGCGCGAGCCGTTCCTTCTTCTGCGCGTTGTATGCGTCGATTGCCTCTTTGAGTTTTCCCATCGGTAGCCTTTCGCGGAGATTGAGCGGGCGCTCAAATGATTTGATGCTGTTTTCGCACTCGGTATCCCAAATCAACCGATGCGCAGAGAAACTGCGCATCGGTTGATTTGGGATACCCGTTGCTCGGGCCGGGCTCCTGACCATCTGCGGATCATTACCCGTTGCCGGCGCACAATCTTAATAGGGCATGTCTCATTCGCAAGCCTCGTGTCATGGAACGACTTCGGTCGTTCCATGACATGACGCCTTTCAGGCAATCTGAGAAGAGCGTTTTTGGCCTGTGAAACTGTGAAATGCCTCTAAGCCCCACATACTTTATCCACTTGCCTTCACAGGACTGGCGGCTTCACAGACTCTGCGAAAAAGTGACAACAGCAATCACTTTTCCTGCTGCCGCGCTCATTCCCCCGGCTTCACGCCGGCCAGCAGCGCCAGCTCGCGCCACTTCCAATGGCAGTCCACGTCAATGAAGCCGATTTCGCGCAGCCAGTCTAGCTGTGTCTCCAGATCGAGCAGTTTGTTGGATGGGTCCTCATCTTCAAACGAGATGGCCTTGAGGAACTCCGCGTGCAGCCGCGAGCTCGGCGACGAAACGTGCTCAAGATTGCAGAACACACCGCCAGGCGCGAGCTGCGCAAAAATTTCTTCATAGAGCCCACGCTTGCGCGGATGCTCCAGATGGTGAATGGCGAAGCTCGATACAACAACATCAAAGGCGCCCATGGGCGGCAGCGGCTCGTCGAGATCGTGCTGCACGACGGTTACGCGATCGTCGTCGCCGAAGAGCTTGTGCAGCGCATCGAGCATGGTGGGCGAGAAATCGAGCGCGACATATTGGCCGCCGGGGCGCGCCGCCATCACTAGCGCAAGCAGCCTGCCTCCACCGCTGCCGATGTCGAGAATGCGGCGGGCAGTGGCCGGTAAAAATTCAAGCAGTGTGGCCTCGCCTTCGACGCGGTGAGGGATAGAGTCGGCGCGGCCGAGATAGTCGAGCGCGTGCTGGGCTGAGGGCCAGAGGTTGACTGCGGGCGCGGAGCTTTTCGTAGTTCCCATGCTGCGATTGAACGCGATGTGCGCGCGCGAGTCCAATAGGAAGTAGTTATCGGCATCGATGCCGGCAGTTATCGGAGATCTCCTCAAATGCGGAGGCAGCAATTTTCCATGCACTCCATATCGATACCGACCATCGGTCATGGACGACCTCGCCGATGTTACCTGGGTGTGTCGCTGGAATGTGCGGTGCGCCACGGTACCTTCGCTTGCCCCATGCACGCTAAACGTATTATTTTAAACGGCATATTGTCATATGCCCCGAACGTAACCACTCTCTGTTGACCCGAATAGGTCATTGACCCTCTCCGTCCGGGATTGTAGCTTTGCAGTGGTTAAAGACGTATTTCTTTTACCTACAAGAAATCCGGCTGGGATTGGCCTATTAAGAAAATGCCATTCTCCCGCCTGAGGAGATATATGTTCTTCACAGTGTTCGAACTTGCAGTAGTTGCCGTGCTTTCGATTTACCTTGGTGTCTCGCAGATCAAAATCCGCCGCCGTCAGGGGCTGGCCTGGGAATTGCTCGTTAAGCAGTTGGAAGTGAATGGTATCGCTTCCACGTTGTGCACTCCATCCATTCCAGGAGAGCGCGAGACAAATTCTGAAGGGCGCAAGTGGCGAATTCAAGGTGGACGCGACCTATGGTCCATGTATGAAGGTGCACGTACCATGCTGGAAATGGCCAATTTTGCAGCCGCAAATGGCGCTGACGTTGACCAGGAGCTTATGACAGCGCTTCGCCGAGATGCGATGCAGATCAGCGTCTGCGTTCTGGCGGAACTCTCGAAGCAAACGTGCGCTCGGGTCAGTGCGGGCACGTGCGAAAATGTGGCGCGAGCGACCGAACTTTATGCCGGCATGGTCAATCGGATGGCCGATATCCTGCAGGACTCCAGCGGCATGCTTGCTACTGCTTCAGTCTCTGCGGTGTAGCGGGCTGACCATTCCTGTTTTCTGGAGCGGAACCTCGGTGCGTCGATGGACGGTGCTACCGAGGTCCCGCTTAAGATGCCTCGCGCCTTATTTTGCGGTGCAGCAGGCCTGCCTAGAGCCTTCACGCGTGATTGAGATATCCCATGCCGGTTAACATGCCGCGCATGTACGAGAGGCTCTCGATCACGCCCGGCATTGGATCGTTGCCGTTGATCTCATATTCGAGATCGACATAGCCGGGATACTCGATCTCAGCCAGCGCCTGGAAGATCTCGCGGAAGGGAATTACGCCCTCGCCCACGGCAACCTGGCTTTCCTTGCTGGAGTAATCGGTCAGATCCTTTACATGCATGTCGTAGAGCCGCGAGCCTGTGGCGTGGATAGCCTCCGCCACGTTTGCGTTGGCGCGCACGGCGTGGCCCACGTCGATGCAGAAGCCGATGCGCGGGTCAAGATCCTTGATGGCCTTGAGCACATCGAACGGCGACGGGAAGAATTTGTCCTCAGGTCCGTGATTGTGAATGGCGATCTTGATGTCGTACTCCTTTACGAAGCGCTCGATCCACTTGAGCGACTCAGGCGTGGGATCGCCGGCCACGATGACGTTGATGCCGGCGCGCTTGGCGTACTCGAACTTGCCGCGGATGTCCTTTTCATCGGAGGAAGGGAAGTAGATGGCTCCCGCCGCATGCAGCTTGATGCCGGCGGCGGCGTAGTCGGCCAGCGCCTGCTGCTCCTGTGTGGGGTCCATGGGCAGATGGTCCTTAATATCCTTTACATTCAGATCAGTCATGTTGAGCTGCTTCATAAAGCCGATCAACTGCGCGCGGGTAAAGTTGCGGAACGTGTAGCTGCATAGGCCCAGTTTGATGGGGCAGGGCTTTCCGGTTTCCTTAAGCGCCTGACCCACTGCGGGAGTTGAAAACGACGTGGCGCCTGCGGCAGCCACGGCAGCGCCGGCTTGCAGAAAACGGCGGCGGGATAAAGCAGCTTTCATTGCGGATTCTCCTTGATGGCCTTGAAGTGGGCGTCGGCACAGAAATAAGTCGGCACGCGAATTAAAGGCACCAGCCGTTATAGAACATTGCGCTACCGGTTGCATAGCCGCGAGGGGGGACGCACAGAAAGAAAGAGCCGAATTCTTGCGGATTTGCTGTAGTCCGCGCATGAAAAAATCTCCGCCGCAGTGACTGGAATGTCTCATTGCGGCGGAGGTCTGGTTTTTCAGAAGGGTCTATGAGAGTCTTTAGCGTTTGCCGAAGCGGACAACGACGCCGCTGGTAAATCCGCGGCTGTACTGCATTGTGGAGCCGAAGCCGGTAATGAAGTACTCGGGAGCCAGCCTGAACCCGACAGACGAGTTCAAATTCACTTCGCCAATTACTGCGGCGCTTGTGGCGAAGGTGCTGCCATCCGGCCACAGGCCGAGCGTAGTGCTGCCCAGGCCGTTGGTGTCCGCGGAAAAGTTGCTGTGCGCATATCCGCCCAGCACGCGTCCGGCGATTGACCACCTGGGATGGAGATAGAACCTGTAGGTGGGGCCGGCCATTGCGTTGTATTCGCTGATGGCGGGACGAGTCATGCCGTAAGAATTAAGGCCAACGTAGGCAGTGCCGTAGTAACCCCGGCCAAGCGCGGTCACGCCGAGGCGATCGTTGAAGTAGCGGGTCAGACTCACGTCCCAGGCGTAAAAGGTCAGCCGTTGTTTATATTGTCCGGGCTGAAAACGCAGATACCCCGTGCCGACGGAGGTCTCCCAAACATGCGAATAGGTGTCGTGAATGGCGGTGGCGCGGCGCTGTTCGCGGCGTGCGCGAATGCGGGCCGCAACCGTTTGCTGCTGGGGGTTCAGGACTGGAGCCTGCTGGGTCTGGTCCGGGGCCGGTGCTGGAGGAGTGCTGCTGGTGTTTTGTGCCAGAACGGCAGGTACGGCTGGCAATCCAAGCGCCAGTGCAAGGGTAAGACGAAAAAAAGAACGCATCGGTATTGGCTTTCCTCCACGGGAGTACGGAAGCCCATCCCAAAGGATGCAGTGCTCCCCCCAATTGGTATTAAATCATCTTGGGGTACCCTGGGACCGGGTGATACAAATCTGGCGGTTGCCCCGGCTAAACCCAAAAGCCTCAAACGAGGTGACCAGTACCGGTTGGACGCGGGCAGAACGGATTGGTCTTGGAAACTGCCATGGCGGCGGTTCGGCGCGGCAGGCATGAATTTTCCGTCATTCCCCACGGAAACGCGCAACTTAGAAGGTCCATTGTCCGTAGATACCTTAGGATTTGTTCACAAGAGAGAGGTCGGACTGATGGGGCGTTTTTTGCTCGGAATTATTCTGGGAATCTTGTTGATTCCTGCTGCGGTTTACGGTTGGTTCAAATTAGGTCATCCGCCGGTAGCGGTGGCCGATGCGCCGTTTCCTTTTGAGAGGCAGATTACGCGCGTTCCGCTGCGCGTGCGTATCCAGGCCGAAATGCCGCCAACCGCGCCTATTCAGCCCGACGAAACGAACCTGGTGGCGGGAGCGAGTATCTACCGCGATCAATGTGCAGCCTGCCACGGAACCTATGGCAAGCCCTCCAGTTTTGGCCAGCACATGTTTCCGGCCGCGCCGCCGCTTTGGGAAAAGCACCGCAACGGCGTTGTGGGTGTGAGCGACGATCCGCTGGGCGCAACCTACTGGAGAGTGAACAACGGAATCCGGCTCACCGGCATGCCTGCATACAACAAAGTGCTGAACCAGACGCAGATTTGGCAGGTAACTGTTCTGCTGGCGAACGCCGATAAGCCATTACCGCCGGCTGCACTCGGTATTCTAAGAGGTGGCCAGCCTTCAACTGCTTCCGTGCCGGATGCGGCGAAGAGCAAATAAGAACTGAGGCGGGCCGCACGGAAGGGAGTGCGACTATGAGTCTAGTGGATCTATTGCGCAAGGGGCTCGGCTATGCGCTGATGAGCATGGGTGTGTCGAGGCCCGCACCGAAAAAGCCGGCGCCCGCCGCCAAACCTGCGCCCGACTCCAAGCCGCAACCGTAATTGCGTATGCGATACTTTCGGTGTTGCTAAAGGGTCCCCCTGATGAATCGCAGAAAATTCCTTGGCGCCGCTGCCGCCGCTGTTCCCGCAGCCTCCGGATTACTCTTCGGGAGCCAGGGTGCAGTAGGCCAGGCTCCGGCGCCATCACCCTCTGAACCTGCATCCGGCAACAGCCAGTTGGTGCCCCGCTTCGGCGACGCGCGCGACTGGTGGTTCCACAAGCGCTTCGGCCTGTTTGTTCATTGGGGTCTTTACGCCATTGAGGGCTGGCACGAGCAGCTTGAATGGCGCGGAGGAATGCCCCGCAAGGAATTTGAGTCGCGCTACTTTCCGCAGTGGGATCCGAAACACTACGACCCGGATGCGTGGCTGGATATGGCCCAGTCCACCGGCATGGAGTACATTTGCTTTACCACCAAGCATCACGAGGGATTCTGCCAGTGGGACACCAAGCTCACTGACTTCAACGTGATGAACACCCCCTACGGCAAGGACGCTTTGCGTCAGCTTGCGGATGCCTGCCACAAGCGTAACTTTCCGCTCGGTCTTTATTACTCCGTTGTCGACTGGCACAGCCCGCTTTATCCCAATCAGGGCCGCTCGCATGAGCTTGAGCCCCAGCCCGGCGATCACCCCGACCTGGCCAAGTACGTTGAGTTCGTAAGGGGGCAGGTGCGCGAGCTTTGCACCAACTATGGCGAGATCCATTGTTTCTGGTGGGACATGAACGTGACCGGACTAGTCGATCCTTCCATCAACAACATGATCCGCAAACTCCAGCCCAAGGCAGTTATCAACAATCGCGGATTTGACGCAGGCGATTTCGGGACGCCTGAGCGCGACTACGACAATACCTGGGACAATCCGCTCAGCTTTAAGCAACGCGTTGAAGCCAACCAGAGCGTGGGCATGGAGAGCTGGGGCTTCCGTAAAGATGAGGACTACTACAGTCATCGCCACCTTACCGCCGGCATTGCCAAGTACCGCGCGCGCGACGCGAATTACCTGCTCAACGTTGGCCCCGATGCCGATGGAAGAATGCCCAACAAACCGGTAGCAATGCTTGGCCGCATCGGCGCGTGGTACGGACACGTGCGCGAGGCATTCGACGATGCAATTCCCTGTTCGCCGCTGACCGGAAACCGCAACGTGCTGCTCACTCGCAAAGGCACGAGTCTGTACGTGGTGATGTACCAGCCGCTTGAAGGTGAGGAGCTTCGCCTGCGGCCGCTGGCTACCGCGCCACAGCGGGCCGTTCTGCTCAACAACGGCCGGCCCGTCGCGTGGCGTCTGAATATCGCACCCATGGAGTGGAGAGACCACAAGCCCTACCTGCGGCTGCATCAGCTTCCCGTGGAAGAGTTTGCCGGGACAACCATGGTGGTGCGGCTGGACTTTTCCGAAGGCGATTTTGCCAACCTGATCAAAGCAGGCGAAAATGCTGCGAGTCCCGATCCGGCAGCCGGCGTTCTTGCTCGATAGCCATTCGCCCTCACAGTATCGAAATCGGCCCCATCGCACCAATGTTTTTGCGCCCCCAGTGGGCTCATGTCATCGAATTTAAAATGGCTGCGCGGAATTGGAAATGGCCACCGGGGGATCGGCGAACCGCCGGCAACTTTCGGCCCGTACAATGGTAAAGGTAGCCTGACTGACCCAACCGATGGCGGACAATAAGAGCAAAGATCCCCGTGAACTCGAGGCGCAGAAGCGCACCCGCAAGGCCGACGAAGACCCAGTGGGCAAAGTGTACGATTCGCGGCTGGCCGGCCGCCTCGCACGGTACGTGCGTCCGCACTGGCTGCAGGCTGCTATTGCTTCGCTCTCGGTAAGCCTCAAATCGATCTGCGATGTGTTCGGTCCCATCATGGTGATGATGGCGATCGACCGCTACCTGGCTCCGAACGCCGGCGGCAGCGTAGCTGATAGCGCGATTGCACATTGGCTTGACACCAGCAGCCCCATTGCCCGCATCCTGCCTGACGACAAATTTGCAGGCATCACAGCCCTTGCCGGTATGTACCTTGCCGCACTGGTGGCGGCGTACATCTTCGCCTTCATTCAGACTTACCTGATGCAGTGGATGGGCCAGAAGATCATGTTCGATCTTCGCCGAGAAATCTTCCGCCACATGCAGCGCATGCACGTAGGCTTCTTCGATGTAAACCCGGTGGGCCGCCTGGTCACGCGAATCACGTCTGACGTCGATGCCGTCAACGACATGTTCACTGACGGCATTCTCTCCATCGTCAACGATTTCTTCATGCTCGTCATCATGGCCGCTGTCATGCTATCCATCAACTGGTGGCTGGCCCTGCTGGCGTTTGCCGTGCTTCCGCTCATCCTCATCGTCACGCGGATCTTTCGCAACTCAGTCCGCGAGAGCTACCGGCGTGTGCGTGCGGCCATTGCCCGCATCAACAGTTTTACCCAGGAACACGTCTCCGGCATGAGCGTGGTGCAGCTCTTCAACCGCGAAGAGCGCGCCTATCAGGACTTTGAGGCAGTCAACCGGCTGCACATGGTCGCGTTCAAAGACACCATCTTTGCCTACGCGCTCTACTACCCCACCGTCGAACTGCTTTCGTCGGTCGCCATTGCGCTGGTGGTTTGGCGCGGCGGATTCAGCGTGCTCTCCCACGGAGCCGTCACCATCGGCATGCTGGCCATGTTCATCCAGTACTCGCAGCGTTTCTGGCGGCCCATCCAGGACCTGAGCGACAAGTACAACATTCTGCAAGCCGCCATGGCCGCCTGCGAGCGCATCTTCAAGCTGCTCGACACCAAGCCGGAGATCGTGAGCCCCGCACATCCGGTTACGGGCGACGGCAGCAACCGCATCGAGTTCCGCCACGTGTGGTTCACCTATCAGAAACTCACCGACGAGCAAAAGGCTGAGGTCGAAGCGGCCACTACTTCCGATTCGCCGGCAACGCGGCTGGCCAACATCGCCGACATCGAGTGGATTCTGAAGGACGTGAGCTTCACCATCGAGCCGGGGCAGACCGTGGCCATCGTGGGCCACACCGGAGCGGGTAAAACCACGCTCACCAGCCTGATGATGCGCTTCTACGACATTGCCGCGGGAGAGATCCTGGTGGATGGCGTGGAACTGCGCAAACAGGATCTGCATGCGCTGCGCTGTCACTTTGCCGTGGTGCTGCAGGATCCATTCCTGTTCGCCGGCACCATTGCCGACAACATTCGCTTTGGCAATGCCGACATCACAGACGACGAGCTGCGCAACGCGGCGCGCGACGTGAACGTTCTCGACTTTATCGAGAGCCTGCCGGCGGGCTTCAGCGAGCCGGTGCGCGAACGCGGAAATTCTCTCTCTACCGGGCAAAAACAGCTCATCAACTTTGCGCGCGCGCTGGCGTTTAATCCCAACATCCTCATCCTCGACGAAGCCACTTCGAGCGTGGACACGGAGACGGAGCTGCGCATTCGAGGCGCACTTGAGCGCATGGTGGAAGGCCGCACCAGCGTGCTCATCGCGCATCGTCTGTCAACAGTACAGCGCGCGGATACGATTCTGGTGATGCACAAAGGCCAGTTGCGCGAGATGGGCTCACACCAGGAACTGCTCGCCCAGCGCGGCCTTTACTGGAAGCTGTACCAGCTGCAGTACAAGGATCAGGAACTGCATGCAGCGCCGGTGGCATCGATTCCCACGCCTTCACCGATCGTGCCGTAGACTGCCTCATTCGCTACGCCAGATGTGAGCCAGGCGCTCCTGGGCCATGTCTGTTGACGGTCTATCTCAGAAGCAGCAAGCCTACTGAACCGCCCACACGCTATTGGCCCAGGAGCCTCCGCAGTTCTGCGATTGATCGCCGCTGCATTGGACGTTGCACGCATTTTCAGCCAGCCGGCCGAGACGCCGGTAATCGGTTCCGCAGGCGCAGTATCTGCCGTACTCGGTTGCCGCGAATGGCAGACCCTTGGCGCGGCATATGCTGGTGCACTTATTGTTTGTCATGTCTTCAGCTTCGCCGCCACTGATGTTGAGCACGCGCGCTTGATCATCCTTCCAGCACCCCAGATATGTTGCGTTGTCGACGGAGGGAAGGTTGTCGAAACCTCTGCGCATGCCTCTTCCGGGACCGAGGCCCAGATTGCCGCCGGTATCGCTGGTCGCATAGACGCTGTTGGCCCAGGAGCCTCCGCACTTCTCCGATTGATCGCCGCTGCATCCAGCGTTGCACGCGTTTTCATCCAACTGCCCAAGGCGGCGGTAATCGTTGCCGCAGAAGCAGTAGGTGCCAAACTCTGTTCCTGAGTATGGCAGGCCTTTGTCTCTGCATATGCTGGTGCACTTGTTGTTTGTCATGTCATTTGAGTTGCCGCCGCTGACGTTGAGCACACGAGACGCGTCGTCCTTCCAGCACCCCAGGTACTGACCATTGCTGGTTCCGTTGTTGAATCCATTTCTGAACCCGTTGCCGAACCTGCCCACAGGAGTGTTATCGCCGCCAATGCCTGCGTTTGCTGGAGTCCTCAGTCTGTTCCAAAGGCCATTATTCTCTGAGTCTGCTGTGCCATCGTTGCCGGCAACGATGACATTGACCCGCGTTCTGCGATCCGGCGTTCCATTGCAGAGAATAAGGGCGGAATTGGCGCCTTTGATTCCGCGAAAGGCATCGTTGCCCGTCCAGTTGATGTCGTAACCCTGCTGCTGCAGAGCCTGTCTTGCGCGCGCCATGCATTCCTGCGCATTCCATGGCACGTTATCTACCCTGCGCGATTGATTTGGGATCTGCGCAACTGCAGAAATGGTTGAGACGCACAACAGTAGGGCAATGGTCAGACTGTTGATGCGGAGAAGTACCGATCGCTTGTGCTTCATAATCAACCTCCCGGCGGTGAGCCAGCGTCCAGATTACCCCCGATGTGCCGGGGCCGCCGCTGGAATTTTTGGGGAGGCTGCGAAATATCACTATTCACACGCAAAAGAGCCGCCCCGCGAGTGCGGAGCGGCCCATGGTTTTCCTGTCGTGAAAAATGGTTTACTTGGCAACCAGCGGGGTGGTGCTCAGTGAGCCGTCCTTGTAGCCCTTGGCGATCTGCTCGATTGAAACCGGTGCATAGTCGCCTGCGTGGCCGGCCTGGCCAAACTGCGTCATGCGCATAGCAACGACCTGCTTCATGGCTTCGCGAGCCGGCTTCATGTAGTCGCGCGGATCGAACTTCTCCGGGCTCTCTGCCAGCACCTTGCGGATGGCGCCGGTGATGGCCAGGCGATTGTCGGTGTCGACGTTGATCTTGCGCACGCCGTTCTTGATGCCGAGCTGAATCTCCTCGACCGGAACACCCCAGGTCTGCTTCAGCTTGCCGCCGTACTGGTTCACGATGTCCTGCAGTTCCTTGGGAACCGACGAGCTGCCGTGCATGACAAGGTGAGTATTGGGCAGGCGCTTGTGGATGGCGATGAGCACATCCATCTTGAGCACTGAGCCATCGGGCTTCTTGGTGAACTTGTATGCGCCGTGGCTGGTGCCGATGGCGATGGCCAGAGCGTCAACGCCGGTGCGCTCTGCAAACTCTACCGCCTGGTCGGGATCGGTGATGTGGTCCAGGCCGCTGCCGCCTGCGCCGTGGCCGTCTTCAACGCCGCCCAGCACGCCGATCTCGCCTTCTACCGTCACGCCGCGCTCGTGTGCATAATCCACCACGCGCCGGGTCACTTCGACATTCTCATCAAAACTCGAGGGCGTCTTGCCGTCTTCCTTGAGCGAGCCGTCCATCATTACCGAGGTGTAACCCAACTCGATGGCGCTCTTGCAGGTTTCAAAGCTGTTGCCATGATCCTGGTGCATGGCGATGGGAATCTCGGGATTCAACTCGGCCGCTGCCTGGATCAGCTTGAAGAGGTAGAGGTCCTCGGCAAACTGGCGGGCGCCACGGCTGGCCTGCACGATGACCGGAGACTTGGTCTCCTTGGCTGCCATCATGATGGCTTGAATCTGTTCCATATCGTTGACGTTGAATGCGCCGACGCCGTAACCGCCCTTGGCGGCCTCGTCGAGGAGCTGCCGCATGGAGACTAGAGGCATATGAAATTCTCCTTTTTGTGCTGGCTCCGGTTTGCCTGTGCGCAAGCCCCAAATGTGAATGGGCGAACCAATGCAGGGCTGCAGGAGCTGCAATCATCCTTATGGTAGCAGAGGTGCGCAACAGAAAAGTGTGGCGATGCGCACACACCGGCAAAGAAAAAGACGCAGGAAAACGGCGGTTACGGCCCAGTGAAATACGATCCGCTACGGGATTTCTTGGCGCCTTCGATGGGTAATGCGCGTCGTTGCAACGATATGGAATAATCGGGGCCGTGCAACCCACGCCTGTTTCCGCTCATGACTGGTACCTGCTGGCCTGTGTGGCCGGTACGGTGCTGCTGCTCCTGCTGCTGGTAGGCAAGTTCAAGCTGCATGCGGCCCTGGGACTTTCCGTGGCTGCCTTCGCGCTGGGCGTTGCCGCGGGAATGCCGCTCAAACAGGTTCCGCTGTCGTTCACAAGCGGCGTCGGCAACATGATGGGGCACATTGCCATCATCCTCGGAATGGGCGCGATCCTTGGCCAGTTGCTGGCGTCATCAGGAGGCGCGGCGTCGCTGGGCAGGGCCCTGGTAGAGAACTGCGGTACTCGCGGGTTGCCGTGGGCCTTGCTCGGATTGAGCCTGCTGGTCGGCATGCCTGTCTTCTTTGAAGTGGGCCTTGTTCTGCTGATGCCCATCATTGTTGAGGCGGCTCATCGAGCGGAGCGTCCGCCGATCCTGGTGGCCGTGCCGGTTCTCGCCGGGCTCTCCATCACCCACGGGCTGATTCCGCCGCATCCCTCTGCTTTGCTGGCGGCAGCCGTGTTTCACGCAGATCTGGGCCGCGTAATTCTGTGGGGAATGCTTGCCGGAACGCCCGCGGCAGCCATCGCAGGCCCCGGCGTCTGGTATGTGCTGGTGCGGCGCTGGCAGCGGCGCAAGGAACGCGGCGAAGCATCAAGTGTGCCGATGACCGCTGCGATGGACGCCACCGAAAAATCCGCCTCGGCAAAGCCGGCCGGACCCGCGCGCGCCCTGTTTGCCATTCTGCTGCCCATCGCGCTCATCTTCGTGGGTAGCTGGGCCGATTCATTGACGCAGCAAGGATCGACGCTCAACCAGATCATGCACGTGCTCGGATACCCCGACGTGGCCATGCTCATCGCGGTGCTGGTTGCCCTGGGCATGCTCGGCAACTGTATTCCGCGCGAGGCGCCTCGCGGCGGCGAGCATCATCATGGCGCGGACATGTTGCGCAAGCTTACGGCAGACTCGTTTACGCCCATCGCCGGTGTGCTTGTGATTCTTGCCGCCGCCGGAGGCCTGAGCGGCGTACTGCGCGACTCCGGAGCGGCCCAGTCCACCGTGGGGCTTGCGCTGGGTGCGCACATGCCGCCGTTGGTGCTGGCATGGGCGCTGGCTGCATTGGTGCGCGTGTGCATGGGGTCGGCTACGGTTGCCATGGCCGTGGCCTCGGGCGTGCTGGCTCCGGTTGCAGGCCAGATGGGCGTGCGGCCTGAATTGCTGGTGATTGCCACCGGTTCCGGCTCGCTCATGTTGTCGCACGTGAACGACTCGGGATTCTGGCTGGTTGGCTCGCTCTTCAAGCTCGATGTAAAAGGAACGCTATCCACCTGGTCTCTGGTGGAGACGGTGCTCTCATCCAGCGGCCTCGCCATTGCTCTGCTGTTGTCGCTGGTGCTGCACTAGTTGCGGTTCGGGCTTTGCTCGAATCTGTCTGCGCGCCGCTGTTGCAGCGCGCATGGGTTATCACTTCTTGGTTGTCGATTTGCGTGTCGTCGATTTCCGTGTCGTCTTTTTCGGCTCCGGCGGCTTGCACGGGACCGCGGCGGCAGCAGAAGCTTCCGCGATCTTGGCCGATTGAGAGTCAACCGTGGTGCGCAATTCGGTTACATGCTTCTCCATCACCTCTGCCGCTGTTTGCAGCCGTTGATCAAATGCGAGCCTGGTGTCGCCCAGCGTCATCAACACATGCTGCAACTGCACCACCTGGTCGTCGGGCGCTACCACGCGCGAAGCTTCCACAACCCGCAGCAACACGTCGTACAGCGCGCCGAGATTCTTTGAGATCGGCAGCAGCTTGCTCAGGCTCGCGGGCGCGGCATCGGCATCGCGCAGCATGGGCGGCAATACCCGGTCGATATCGCGATGAATCTGATCGACGTTCTGCGCAGCCTCGTCGCGAATATTTCCACGCTTCCATTTATCGATCCTGAGCGAATTGACGGTGCGCATCACCGCGCTCAACGCAGGTTGCAGTTGTGCGGAGACCGAGACCATCGGTGCCGCGGGCGGGGCCGCTGTAGCCGCGGCTGCGGGAGCCTGAGCCATGGCGACGGACACAGGCAGCGCCATCATCACCACTGAGATCCCGGCAAAAACAAGACGCATCACTTGTACCTCATTCATTTCAATCCGGGTGCTCCATTTTCCGCACCCGCCTGTTTGGAATTCCATTCTGTTGTTTGATTCGCCCGCCGCGAAAATGGATGGGCGCTCGAACGAGTATTGCCCAACTTCCGGCAATCTCTGAAACCATCAGTATGTATAGGGCAACCGCCTCATATGGCAGCCATGCATCACATGTTACGCGGGATAGGCGCCGGTGATGTAGCCCTCAAGCGCCTGAATGGTCTGCGCCTGGTCTGAGATCACCCATTTCACCAGGTCGCCGATGGAGACTATGCCCACGACGCTCTGTCCCTGCAACACAGGCAGATGCCTGAAGTGCTGCTGAGTCATCAGCGTCAGGCATTCGTCCACGGTATGCTGCGGGCTTACCGACACAACCGGGCTGGTCATGATCTCGCTCACCGGCGTTTCCCTCGAGAGGTGCCCCAGCAGCACGCCCTTGCGTGCGTAGTCGCGCTCGGAGATGATGCCCAGCAGTTTATCGCCGGAAAGAACCAGCAGCGCGCCTATGTCGAAGTGAGACATGATCTCGAGCGCTTCAAAGACAGATTGCTCCGGTGCGATAGAGAGGATTCTCGATTGGCTCTTGAACTTCAGTACCGATCCAATAGTGTCAGTAATCTTCATCGAACCCTCCCGCAAGAAATTTCCGGATCGCCTTTCGACGCATTTCGTATAAAAGCGGTTTGCCGCGCATACCCGGAACCGGCGATGAAACACTATAGCCGGAATTTGTAGATACAGTCCAGAAACTGAAAAATCGGGTCTGGCGCCGATGCTTCCGCAGGTCCCCTATCCGTGCGTCATCTGCCACTTCTTTACCTGGATAGGCTTTTGACCAAAAGGCTTGGGAACAAAGATGTCCTGCCACTGCAGACCGCACTCCCTCACCATCTGAATCGGATACTCAAGACTGCCCAGCTCGGCCTCGGCGTTATTGGTGCCGAAGGAGAACTTTGCGCCCGCAGCTTTGGCCGCCTTGATGAATGCCGCGCTCGGAATCCGGTAGCGATTGTTGATCTCAATTGCGACATCGTTCTCCATCGCCGCATCGATCACGCGCTTCATCCGTTTCGCGGTCCACAGCGCATCGTACCGTGGGTGGAGGGGCTCCGGCAGAAACGTGGCATTCACGTAAATGTCGATCGGCTCCTTCATCACGCCTTCGATGCGGTTCACGTACATCTCCATGAATGCCTGCGGGTCCGACAGGTCGCCCAACTCCTCGGCGACGTAGAGACGGCGGCGGTAGCCGGTGGCGTCGCGAAAGGTCATGGCGTCGGTAAAGCAGTAGTCGAACCGCGCTACCGATTCAGGCGAGGTGAGCGTCATCCATTCGCGGCCCTCGCCTTGCAATGCCACGTAACAGGGCTGGCCCTTCATGGCCTCAAGATAATCGTGAACGCTCGCATCGTCGTGAACCGGAAAGTCGAGGCCGCAATTGATGGCGATGCCGTAACCGATGCCGAGTTTGCGCGAGTTGGCCAGTGCCTGATCGAGCGTAAGGCCGCCCTTCAGATGCACGTGATAATCGACAACCGGAAAGTTCTCAACGCCCAGCCGTTCGATCTCGCGATAAACGTCATCTACCGGCGGTGGTTGCTCCTGCGTTGCGAGACCGTCGGGCAAAGGCCGCACGCGGATGCTCCTGAAGTACGTTGTGCCGGATGCACTGTTGCACTGGATTGCGAAAGTGCCGTGATGAAGGGTGCGGTTGAAACCGGGATCGGCCTGGAAGGGTCGGTCCGGCTGAACGTAGTCGACAACCGGTATGTTGTTCACGTGGACAAGAACCTGCGTGCCGCGTACCTGTATGTTCAGGCTGAACCACTCGCCGTCATTCACAAGCGGCTGGTAGACGTTGCGCACTCCATAGAGCGATCCCGTCTTGCGGTTGTCGGCCTTGTCGCTGTTGTTGATTCGCACTTCGAATCCGGCGCGCGGCTTCTCGGGGGCAATGTGGAAACAAATGCCGCTGTTTGCGCCGGGCTCCGTCCTTGCTTCGGCAGAAAATTCGAAGTTGCGGAAATCGGCGTTGTGCAACGGCCCGGCATAGAAAAGCTGCGAGCGTTCGCCGCGTACCGCGATCTTTCCGTCAGAAATCCGAAACGTGCTCGGATGCCCGGCGGCCTTCCAACCCTTCAGAGACCTGTCGTCGAAGAGCGAAAGTCTTTCGCCAGTGTTCTCACCAAACGAGAGATGGACCGCGGGCGCGGCAAGCAAAAGAGCAAGCACCTCGCGGCGCGTAGGCGTGTGCATCGTGCCTCCTGAGTTGGAGCTGAGTTTGAATCGGAGAGTATACGTGGTGCGAGGAACGCCGGTCTGTGATTTGAACAGGGAACTGATAGCTGGAGGCTGGCTACTGTTCACTGTCCACTGTTTCTACCCCAGCACCGCGTGCTGCGCCGCGAAGATTTCTTTCAGCCCGCTCTCGGCGAAATCGAGAAGTTCATTGAGCTGGCTTCGCGTGTACGAGCCCTTCTCGGCTGTGGCCTGGCTTTCCACCAGTCCGCCGTCTTCGGTCATGACGACATTCATGTCCACCTCCGCAGCCGAGTCCTCCTCGTAGCAGAGGTCCAGCAGCGGTGTGCCCTCTACGATGCCTACGGAGATGGCCGCCACAAGCTGCTTGAGCGGCGACTTCTTCAGCGTGCCGGCCTTCACCAGCGCGTCCAGCGCAATGGCCAGCGCCACCGCCGCCCCGGTAATGGCCGCGGTGCGGGTGCCGCCGTCGGCCTGGATTACGTCGCAGTCCAGAATCACGGTGCGCTCGCCGAGCGCGTGCATATCCACAGCTGAGCGCAGGCTGCGGCCGATGAGGCGCTGAATCTCGTGCGTGCGGCCGCCGATCTTGCCGCGCTCGCTCTCGCGCGGAGTGCGCGTCACGGTGGAGCGGGGCAGCATGGAGTACTCGGCCGTTACCCAGCCGCGGCCCGAGTTGCGCAGCCAGCCCGGAACTCCCTGCTCGATGGTGGCGTTGGTAAGAACTCGCGTATTTCCAAACGTCACCAGAACGGAGCCCTCCGCGGTTTGGACAAAGCCGGGTGTGAGAGTAAGCGGGCGAAGCTGTGCAGCCGATCGGCCGCCGGGACGGAAGAAAGTACCTGGAGCATGCATAGGGCGATTGTACGAAATGCGCTCCGCGCGTGCGGAAGATCGATGCTCCGCGCAGACATTAAGCTCAGACAGTCAAAGGCCGGTTGACTGACGAAATCGGGAAGGAAGGCTCAGCACGCCAGATCGGGAATCTGGTTTCGCCGCAATGCGGAAATGGGAATTGAGGCCACATTGATGAAAACACAAGGCTTGGCACTAAGCACAGCGGTCGCGCTTCCCATTCTTGTCCCATTTTGGAACGAGCAAGCTAAATGCCGCGGTGCGGTCTGTTCCGGAACAACACTACTATCCTTTGCCAATTGAACCACTTAGCCATTCTGTTCTGGTTTGGCACACAACGTGTATTAGAAGAGTGCAAATCAAACAGCCAGGCCAGAAATGGGAAGCGCAAGTGGGCAACGTGCCAGCGCGAAGCGCAGAAGCGGGTCCATGGCGATTTTGTAAGTGCTGAACACGAACGGCCGGCGAGGAGCATGTGATGCAGCAGGCAGAAACGATGATCGGTATGGACCGAGCAGAGCAGAAACGGATTGATGCCGTAGTGGAGACGCTGGCCAACGTCGGCTCTCATGGAGAGACAGTGGCGGAGGTGGCTCACGACGCCCGCAATATGGTGGCGGCCCTTGGCCTCTACTGCGATCTTCTTGAAGAGCCGGGCGTGCTGGCTTACCCGTATTCCCACTATGGCAGCGAACTGCGCCTTGTGGCGGCCGCCAGCCGCAGGCTTGTCGAAAAGCTGGTGGCTATCGACGCCGGCGTCGGCACCTTCGGCGTTCGCCGCTCGCAGCCAAAGGCCGGCAGTGGCGTCGACGCCCAGCGCATGGCCGCCATTTCGAAAGAGTGGCTGTCGGGATGGGATCCCAAGCCCGGATTGCCTGTCGGCAGCCTGGCCGTTGAGCTGCTGGCCAATCACAATCTGCTGGCGGCGCTTGCAGGACCTGCGATCACCCTTACGGTCGATGTCGATGGAGGTGCGCGCCCCATATGGATGACCGGCGAAGACCTCACACGCGTGCTGGTCAATCTGATTAAGAACTCCGCCGAGGCAATGCCTTCGGGAGGACGGATTCAGATCGAGCTCAGGGAGATTCCCGCAGGCGGCGGAGCAGCAGATGCTCTCGCGCTCACCGTTGAAGACAACGGCCCGGGAATTCCCGAGGAAGCCATGCAGCGAATCTTCGAGTCCGGCTACACCACCCACGGCAAAGGCGCCGCCGCAGCCGGAAGCTGGGCCGTGCCTCATCGCGGGCTGGGCCTGAAGATTACGCGGTCAATCGTAGAGGCAGCGGGTGGGCGCGTCATGGCCTTCAATCGTCCCCAGGGCGGAGCTCGCTTTGAAATCGAGCTCCCGGTACGGAAAGCTCGCGGGCAGCAGTGAACGCAAGCCGCAAACGCGCCGGCTTTCCACGAGGATGAGACGGTGCCGGAACTTGACGTGTTTTGACGCTTAACGCTTCCGCAGGCACACCAGAAAGGCGAATACAATGTTGGAAACTATTGCGGGCTATAGAAAGACCATGGAGTTTATCCCCCGAAGCACCAAGCCGGCAGTGCGCTTGCATCTGCTCGTCGCCGATCCCGATACGGCGGTGCGCTCTGCCTGCGCTGAAATCGCGTCAAGCCTCGGTTATGCGGTTGAGTGCGCCGACGATCTGGCGATGGTGCGCAGCCGGTTGCGCGGACACCCGGTCGACATCCTGCTGGTCAATCTCCCTGCGGGATCGAATCATGGCCTGGAGCTGATTTCAGAGACCAAGCTCCTCTGCCCGAACACTTCCGTGATTGTCATGACAGCCTCGGGGTCGGTCAATGCTGCTGTTGAAGCCATGCGGTGCGGCGCATCGGACTACCTCACCAAGCCCTTCGCCATCGACGAACTCTCGGCGGTGCTCGATCGCGCAGCAGAGAACCACACCACCGACAATGCGTCGCGGCAGATGCGCGAGAAGCTTCGCCTTTCACAGGGCCTCGGCGCAATGATCGGCCGCTCCGGCGAGATGGAAAAGCTCTATCGGATTCTTTCCAAAGTTGCGCAGAGCTCGCATCCGGTGCTGGTGCTGGGCGAAAGCGGAACGGGAAAGGAACTGGTGGCGCGGACCATTCACGCCTACGGGCCCAACGCGCAAAAGCCGTTTCTGCCCGTCGACTGCGGATCGCTGGTGCCCACTCTCATTGAGAGCGAACTCTTCGGTCACGTGAAAGGCGCTTACACAGGGGCCAACCGCTCCAGGGACGGTCTGCTGGTTGCCGCCGGAGGGGGCACGGTCTTTCTCGACGAAATCGGAGAGCTCTCACTCGATCTGCAGGCAAAGCTGCTGCGTGCGCTGCAGGAGAAGGAAGTGCGGCCGGTGGGAGCCACTCACCGGGTGCCGATCAAGGCCCGCGTGGTGGCTGCCACCAACCGCGATCTGGCGGCGATGGTCGAGAAGGGAACCTTCCGTAAAGATCTCTTCTACCGGCTCAACGTCGTCAACCTGCGGCTGCCGTCGTTGCGCGACCGCCGCGAGGATATCCCGCTGCTTGCCGCGCACTTTCTCGATTGCATTACCCGTGAGCGCGGCGCAAAATTCACCCTCAGCGACGAGGCGCTGCGCACCATGATGCGCTACGACTGGCCGGGGAATGTGCGCGAGCTTGAGAACTCTATCGAGCGGGCATGCGCTCTCACTTCGGGGCCGATCCTGCACCTGGGCGATCTACCCACGCAGTTGCAGCAGCAGGGGCTTGAAGCGCTGCAAGCATCGGCTGCGACTGCGGGCGACGAGATCGGCAACGGCGCGGTGTCCGGCGTGAGAGCTCTCGCCGACCTTGAACGCGAAGCGATTCTGCGCGCAATCCGCGCACTCAATGGCGACAAGTTGCAGGCTGCGCGGTTGCTGGGCATCGGCAAAACCACGCTCTACCGAAAGCTCAAGGAATACGGCATTCCCGATCCGCCGAGCGAAAACTGAAGAACACTTAAAGGTTGGCCGTGAACGCATGGTTCTTGTGCGCTTTCAAGGGAAACTGCGCCGCACAATCGCTGCTTACGGCCGAATTCAACGGCAACGCATTCAGGTAAGGACGAACAAGTTCACGTTGGTCCTGGGGCCGCAGACAAGGAGTTGAGATGAGCATCTTAATGGTGACCGGAATTGAAGGGGCCAGTAACTGCGCAGCCGCGGTGGGCACGCAATTGGGCATGGAAGTTGAAGTGGCAGAGAACCGCCGCACGGTGCTAAAGGCGCTGCGTCGGCGCGAGTTCCAGGTCATCGTCGTGGACGAGACCATCGCCGAGTGCGATCCGGCCGCGGCGGAGGCCATCTGGGCACAGGCAGGTCTTGCTATTCCACTGCAGATCAATTTTGCGCTCTCCGGTGCGGCACGACTGATACGCGAGATCAAGTCGGCCCTGCATCGCCGCCGGCGAGAGCAGGCCATGGCCGGACGCGCCGCTGCAGCCGCGATTGAAACCGAGCTAAAGTCCACCATCGCCGGCCTGCTCCTGAACTCGGAACTTGCGCTCAAAGGCGGTGGAGTGCCCGCGCCCGTCGCCGACCGGCTGCGCGTGGTAGCCGAACTAGCCGGAACACTGCGGCAGCAGTTAAATACGCCGCTCGCGGCACGCAGCCACATCTCAGCCTGAGCGCTCTCTGTAAGTGACAGTTACTTTGCGCTGCACGCGCATGCCGGAGCGGGGCCCTGTTCCGGCACTTTTTCTAATCAATAGCGAAGGCCGAGTTTCATTGGGAAATCCTCCTCGTCATCTTCAAGAGCCGGCATATTGCAGTGTTGTCTAACCGACGTGCAATGCCGTGTGCGCAGAATCACGTGTCCCGCTGCCGCGACTGCAATCGCCGCACACATGTGTGCAGGCTTCGCCGCAATCCACGGTTCCACAATCAGCGGGATGGCGGCAACCACGGGGAAAAAGGTGAAGTATTTGAGCACGATGAAGGCCAGGTTCGGCTGGCCGCGTTCCGGCTCGCCGGTGAAGGCGATGGTTGTTACGTTCAGAAAGAGCGCGTCAGTGATGAGAACGCACATCGAGATCCCAACCAGAAAATGAACTGCCGTTGCTGTTCGGGTGAGCATGTCCGGCGGAGCAATGCTGCGCAGCGCCAGGCCAACGCCAATCGTCAATGCACAGGTCCACTGCAGCACCCAGGTCATTGCGGCGCCAAGTTGCGCGGCCGCCGATGCAAACTGAGGCGGCCGGCCATGCACGATGCGGAAGATCCAGTTGCCCATGCGGTTTCCCGCGGACATGAATGCGACGCGAAATCCGGCAATGGTCCAGAATGCCGTGATTGCCAGAGAGGCGCGAATGCCGTCTGGAGAAAACGTCAGATGAACCGCGCCGCGGGTTACCGAAAGGCGCAGCAGCGTCGCCGCAAGAACGGAGAGGCCTACGCCTGCGTAAAGCACGAGATAGACGCGATAGCGCGGGACACGAAGCACCGTCTGCGAGATAAAATGAAAGATTGCCCTGCGCAGCGGGAGACGGACAATGGCCGCATTCAGAATGCGGCTGAACAGAGTGCTCGTCCAGCCGCACCTTGAGCGTGAAGGAGGGCCTTCAACCAGTTGGCGCACGCGGCGCAGATATGCCAACGGATAGGCAGCCACCGCAATTGCTCCGGCGATGAGAAGCGCAGCAATGCCGATGTGAGCAAGCTGCACAAATCCGGGCAGAGTGCCATCGCCCGCCAGTATCGACTCGTACATTCCCAGAAACCAGAATGGCGGACAAAACAGCGCGTATCGGCTGCTCGAACTCACAAGGACCGGCACCGCTCCTGAAAAGACGGGAAAGAGAAACAGCAGCATGAGCAGAGCAGTAATCGTCAGGCTCTGCATAAGCAGCGATACCTTGCGAAACAGCCGCTCGCCAAAAATCGATAGAAGCACTCCCTGAAATGCAAGCACGAGCGCTGCGGCAGACAATCCGCTGGCCATCACACTCAGAGTGTGAGCCAAGAGAAAACGGCCAAGGTTTGGCGGGTCGGTCGCCGACGGAAGCACCAGGATGGCCATGAAGTTTGCGTCCAGCAGGAAGCCTGAAATAAGAATCGCAATGGCAATCACCCGCGCTGCAAAGATTCGGCCTTCCCTGATGGGCAGGCTCTTCAGAACCCACATATCAAGAAGGTCGGGGAAAAACATATCCCACTCGAAGACAGTGACGATGCCGATGGCGACAAACGAATAGAGCACGAAAAAGAAGTGGTGATTGACCTGCAGCCAAAAAGGGGGAGGGCCGCCGCTTGACGGTTGGCCCGGAGGCCATCCGCGAAACGGGTGGTAGACCGGCCAAAGATACACCGCCACCATCAGTCCGGGCACTCCGGTAGCAAACGCGATCTGAACCAGGCGCGTCTTGGCGTCGCCATCGCTCGACGCAGTTTCATGATTGAAAAAACGCTCGAGAAAGTGGCGAATTAATAGTGACAACTGACTGCGATGAGGCGCCTTTGCCACGCCGAGCGACGCCTGCTCATTCATGGAGAGCGGGCGGGAATCCGACATGGTCAACAATCGCTGAAATGTGTCACTCATGGCTCAGCCGCATCACCTCAACCATCTCGCGGGCAACCGACAGGGTCTCCTGCTGCGAGACCAGTTGCGCAAAGACGCTTTCAAGATTTGGAAGGCTCATCAGCCGGGTCAGTTCACTGGGTGGAGCGTCGGCCAGAATCCTGCCCTTAGCAATGACAATCACGCGCCGGCAGATCTGTTCCACTACCTCCAGTACATGCGAGATGTACAGAATGGCCTTTCCTTCAGAGGCCAGCAGTTCGAGAAGGTCTTTGAACATGCGGGATGAGACGACATCCAGACCGGAAAGCGGTTCGTCGAAGATCAACAGCTTGGGATCGTGCAGCAGGGCCGCGGCAATCAGCACACGCTGCCTCATTCCTTTTGAATAAGTGGAGATGGGCGAGTATTGCCACGAATCCAGATTCAACAGTTTCAGCAGCCGCGTCGCCTTGGTCTCAAGCAGGCCTTCGTCCATTCCCCGCAGACGGCCCACGAGCTGCAGGTATTCGAGGCCCGAAAGGTAGCTGTATAGATGAGCCTCTTCCGGTACGTAGCCGAGTTGCGAACGGAAAGTAACAATGTCCTGGCGAACGTCCTTTCCTTCAAAGAGAACGCGGCCTTCATCGGGCCTGAGCATGCCGGTGATGATCTTGACCGTCGTCGACTTTCCCGCTCCGTTAGGGCCCAGAAAGCCGACGATCTCCCCCGGGGCCATCCGGAAGCTTATGTTCTGGATCGCAGGAATGGTACGGAAGCTCCGGTAGAGATTCTGGAGTTCGAGCATGGGCTGCCTCTCAAACCTATGTAGCATTCAATATAGAGGCTTGTCAAGTAGATCGCTACATAGTTACAATGCGCGCATGGCTCGAGGAAAAAGCCCGGACACTAAGCTGTCGCACACTGCGGCCATGATCCTGCAGGCGCTCGACGCCGGATTCGTCTACGGATTCAGCATCATGGAGATGACCGGGCTGCCAAGCGGCACCGTGTATCCCGCCATGCGCCGGTTGGAGCGTGACGACCTTATCCGGTCGCAATGGGAGAAGCAGTCCATCGCCGACGCCGAGCAGCGCCCTCCGCGCAAATATTACAAGCTGACCGCGGACGGCCGGATCACGCTGGAGTCGTCGCGGAAGCGCTATCCGCTCCTGGAGCGGCTTATCCCGACCGACGAGGCACGATCCGTATGAACAATGCCGGCAGTCCTCTGGCTTGCGCCCTCGATCTCGGGTTGCTCGCCGGAGCATGGCTGCTGGTCCCCGGTGGCGCGCGCACGGAGTGGTGGCGCGAGTGGCGCGCAGAGCTGTGGCAGGCCCGCCATCAGAACGCCTGTGACGGCCAAATCTCCTGGGCAGCCGAACGTGCGTTGGCCGGTTTTTGCCTGGGCGCCTATCAGGATGCGCTCTGTCTTCGAAAGATTTCGGCACCCGCGCAGCCTGAGCATAGAGTTCATTTCGGAGCCGCCTGGCGATGCCTTCTCACGCTGGCGGTTCTATTATGTGCGAGCTTTGCACTTTCGCGCATGTTGCCCGGCGTTCGCGCGGAGCGGCAGCTCGCGCAGGTATCCACGCGATCCGGCTTGGTGCTTATTCAGGATGCAAACAACGAAGACTCGCCGTCGACCATCTATGCAGGCTTGTATCGGGTGTGGAAGGGCCGCAAGCAGGAGTTCTTTGACGAATTCGGATTCTATCGAGTTACGCGGGAACAGGTAAGCTGGCAATCGGGACGTGACGGCGCGCAGGACAATGCCGGCTGGGGCGTGGCGCAGGCCAGCTCAAATTTCTTCCAGCTCGTCGGCATGCCGGTCCAGACCGTCGAAGCGCAATCTGGTTCAGCCATGCCCAGCATGGTCTTATCTGAGAGCGCATGGAGAAGGGAATTCGGCGCGAACCCCAGCATCGTCGGCAGTAAAGTTCACTTAGGACACCGCCGTGCCGTCATCGTCGGCGTGGTGCCGGATAGCGCCTGGAACCTGCCCGGCAAGGTGGACGCATGGCTGCTCGATCCGCATGCGCAGGAGGCTTCGCACGGAGCCGGCTATGTGGTGGCGCATCTGTCTACACAGGGGATGGCAATGATGAGCTCTCCGCAAGTGCGGATCACCTCCTACTCTCCCCACCGCTCCCCGGATGACTTCCTCGGCATCTCCGTTGGCCGCGGCTTGCCTGCTCCCTGGAAGATTTTTCTCTTTGCTCTGATGCTTGCCTTGCTTGCACTGCCTGCTCTCGTTTCGGTTTCACTGTCGGAGTACAGCGTCAGTTTCCATGAGATCTCGTGGAGGCAACAGGTGAGGCGATGGGGATTCCTCGCAGCGAAATTCGCACTGCTCCTGCCGGCCGTATATTTCACCGCCATCGACCTTGGTTATGGATTCACAGCGTTCGGAACCATTCGGGCCATTTACATACAGCTTGCGGTCTCTACTTTCGGCTGCCTGTTCGGCATGTGGTGGGCGCTGAGCGATCAGCGCCGGCGTTGCCCGGTCTGTCTCGCTCTGGTGGCCCATCCGGCGCGCGTGGGGCAATTCTCCAGGACATTTCTGGCTTGGAGCGGCACTGAGATGATGTGCACCGGCGGCCACACCCTTCTCCACGTTCCTGAATTGCCTACAAGCTGGTTCAGCAATCAGCGCTGGCTGTTTCTCGATCCCTCGTGGAAGTTCCTGTTCGCAAACCCGGTACGCGATTGAGCAGGTCTGCCATTTGCGGTCCGGTTTGCTTGCTCCGCCGCGATAATCTGTAAAGAGTATGAGAGACTCTGCTGTCTTACTGATCGACTGCCCCGATCGCAAGGGGTTGGTCGCGCGCGTTGCGGGCATGCTTTACGAGCATGGCGCAAACATCCTGCATGCGGACCAGCATCAGGACCATGGGCTCGGACTTTTCTTTATGCGCGTGGAGTGGGGCCTCGACCGGCCCGGCGGCAATGGCGACGCGCCCGCGGAACGATTCGATCTCGACGCATTCAAGACCGACTTTGCACCCATGGCTGCCGAACTCGGCATGCACTGGACATTGACTACCTCGGCACGCCGCCCGCGCGTTGCGCTGTTTTGCTCGCAGTACCTGCATTGCATGGCCGATCTGCTCTACCGCCGGCACTCCGGCGAGCTCGACTGCGAAATTCCGATCATCGTTTCGAACCATCGCGAAGTTGAGAGCCTCGCGGTTTTCTACGGCATCCCCTTCGAACACATCCCGGTAACCGCGGCGACGCGCGTTGACGGCGAAGCGCGCCAGATTGAGCTCTTGGCAAAGCACGACATCGACCTCATCGTGCTGGCACGCTACATGCAGATTCTCTCGCCTGAATTTGTGGCTCAGTATCCCGCAGCCATCATCAACGTGCACCACTCGTTCCTTCCGGCGTTTACCGGGGCGCGCCCGTATCATGCGGCACACGCGCGAGGCGTCAAGCTCATCGGCGCCACGAGTCACT
Organism: uncultured Acidobacteriaceae bacterium; assembly: GCA_963843655.1. GTDB lineage: Bacteria > Acidobacteriota > Terriglobia > Terriglobales > Acidobacteriaceae > Telmatobacter. The sequence continues at coordinate 254,532 of CAWJLD010000005.1, forward strand.
ATGTCACCGAAGTGCTCGACGACGGACCCATCATCGAGCAGGACGTGGCGCGCATCTCCCATCGCGATCAGGTGGAAGATCTCGTTGCTCGCGGCCGCGATCTGGAGCGCATCGTTCTTTCGCGCGCGGTCCGCTGGCATCTTGACCGGCGCATCCTTTGCTACGGTAACAAAACGGTCATCTTCGATTAGTGCCGGCCCGGCCTGATCAAGGATGCCGCTCGATCTCGATCGGCAATGCGCCGGTGTTTCCCGTAGCTGCAATGGCCTGCAGATTGGTGGCAACTCCCGGCAAAGTGGCGGGTGAGAATGTCACCAGGCCGTTGATGTCGGAGGTTGCGATTGCAGACTGCGCGCTCAATAGCGTTCCCGGCGTGCAAACAACATGTTGGCTGCACGCCGGCGTCCACGCATAAAGCGCCTGATAAAGCGCAACCGAGCCACCTGCCATGGCATTACCGTTCATATCGAGTAGCCGCATGGTGATGGGTGCAGGGGTGGTGTTGGAAGCGATGCTCTGTGCCGTGCCGGAGACAGCTTGAAGCATTGCATACTGTGGCCGCGCGCCGAATGCTGTGTAAACAACGCACGAGCCTGTTCCATTTACACAAGCCGTGACGCTGGCCGTTTGGCCCTCAGCTAATGGTCCGACTGTTAGCGCCTTGGTTGCAATGCCGCTCGTGTTGGTCTGTGCTGACGTGGAACCGGTGATGACGATTCCGGCGCTGGGAGATTGCCATGTCACCGTCTGCCCCATGGCCGGCATTCCACTGATGAGCGCCAGTGCCTGCACGGTCCACGTGAAAGTTGCTCCGGCTGCAAGCGAGAGTTGCGGTGTAAGCGAACGCAGCGTGGGCGGCGTGCCTCCTGAGAAGTGTGCCTGCACGCTCGAACCGTTTGAGAGCGATGCAATCACCACGGATGATGCGGAGTCGGTGGCGGTCACGTTAAGTGTGGCTCGCCCATCGCCCGTCGCAGTTACGCTGCACACATTCGCGCCGCAACCGAGCGCGGCGTTGCCGCTTGCAACCGAGTAAGTAATGACGACGCCGCCCGCCGGATCAAGATCGGCGTCAAGCGCGGTAACGGTGAACGGCAACGGAGTATTGATGGGTACGGTATTCGCGGGTGCGGTCACCAGCGCCAGCGCATCGCTCGAACCCGCGTCGTAGCTCATGCCGCCGGTGATGATGGCCGCCGCATAAAAGATCGGCAGGTCGTCGACTTCAACGTCGACGGACCCGGTAACGCCTGAAGCTGCCGCCGGCGCAATGGCCGTAATCTCGTTGGGCGAGATGCTGGTGACGGTCGCCGGTTGTCCCCCAACCAGGACCGTATCGGAAGCGCGAAAGCCCATTCCATGGATCACAATCGGCCCGCCTGACAGCGGCAACCGCGCCGGCTGCACGCTGTCCGCATAAAGCAGCCAGCCGTTATAGGCATAATCGGGTCTTCCATCGCCGCGCAGATCGGCAACGCCGATGCGTACGATGTCATCGTCCGCCGCCGCTACACGCAGCCACGTTTCGCCCACGGCCAATCCATTCAGTCCCGGCGCGCCGGCAACCGCAGCCGAGCCGATTGGGCTGTACCCATCCCACACTCCGATGGAAGGCAGAGCCTTTATTCCGGTGGGCGCGCCGTTCTCGTCGAATGCCTGGGTCACGATGGTGAACGTGCGGTTGCCGCGAACCGGCACGGCGAACCAGTCTGTTTGTTCGATCTTGCCCAGGCGTCCGACCCACATGCCGCTTGCGGGCATGGGCCTCGGCGCAGTCTCAGTGCCGATGGCATCCTGGTAGCCGCCCACGGCCGAATCCGCAACCATAAGATTCACTGTCTTCGAGCCGCCCGCCGCCAAGTCCGGAATAGTGACAGGCTCGAGCGTTCCTGAAGGCAGAACCTGTCCGTCGATGTAAGGGCCCACGGAGTTGCCCATAATGAAGAGCGGATCGATCGCCTCGAACGTAATCTGATAGCGGGCTGTCGTCATCTGCGGCGGCAACGGAATACCGCTCAAATCGAAGTAGCCCTGCAATGCCGCATCGTCCGATCCCCAGCGCGTATAAAGAACGCCATCAGAGTCCGCGAATCCGGTGGCAGGGTTGCCGCGCTTGCCTGCAAAGCGCACCCCGGATACGGCTGTTACCGTGTACTCGTACAGCGGATTTCCATTTGCATCAAGAGGCCGCGCAACAACATTGACACCCTGCATGCCGCCGCCGGTGCGAAATGAAATTGTGCCGCTGATTGTGACCGTATTGGGCGCGGTGAGCATCTTGCCGGGAAAGCTCGCCAGGTTCTGCGCCGTAATCGGATACATGCGGTTGAGCGCCGCAATGTCGTCGTAGCGAAGCACTGTCGGGTTCGGAATGCACGCGCCTCCAGACGGCCCACACAGGCCGCTCACCGGCTGCATCACAGGCCATCCTTCCATGCCGCCCGCCGCATGGGTCTGCGCGGACGAGTGGTTTACCTGGGAGTAGTCCAACCCGAGCACGCGGCCGAATGCCCGCTCCAGTTGGAAGCTCATCATCTGCAGCAGACTTGTGCTGGTAGCACAGCGGCCATTCATCAGGATCAGTGCGTGGGCAATTGTAGCGTCGGTATTGAGGTTGTCTAATTCAACCAGCACGCCGTTGTTCCGGCAGCTTGTGGGTTCGCTGGCACCGGTGCCGTACAGCGCGTCGATGACCGCGCCGTCTGCGTCGAAGATCACCGCCAGTGGATAGTTGGTTGCCGAAGGCGCAGCATCGCTCGGCTGCGCAAACCTGCCCGTCGCCGCTGCAACGGTATTCGCTTCGCTTACGTCCTCATTGAGTGTCCCTTTATCGGTCAGCGTCACCCCGGCGGTGGAAACCGCGCCCCAGAGCGCCGCTGCTGCGTCCACCATAGCCGTGGCATGCTCGTGCGAGACTGTGGCGTTCAGTGGCCCCTGGTCGACGAAGTAATTTACTTGTCCGCTTGCCCAGCGCACAGGCTGGCCCACCACACCGGGATCGAAGTAGCTGGTACCCGCAACGAACTTAGGTCCACCGGCAAACGCCAACTGCGGAAAGAACGCAAGGGCAGCCGCGCCACAAAACGCGACACGCCACAAACAACGCAATAGCACGCAACCAGGCACGGGATCTCTCCGCGGCCTGATGCATGCATGGGAATGTCCTTAGGAATAGGGAGAAGATTAGGAGGGACTCATTCTAGAGGAAGCGCCCCGGCGACCACCGAGTTCAAATCTCCGGATAAAAATCGAAGAAGGCATCCAGACTTTGCTTCAGTTGCCGCTCGATCTGCGCACGCGAGCCTTCCAGCACGTGCATGGTTACGTGTGCTTCGTTTCCGTTGGCCAGCTTGAGCGTTGCATCCCCAATTTCGGTTACTTCGCCCTCAGGCAGCAGCCGCATTCCGTAGACGAGCGTCAGGTTCGCCATGTGCCTCACCTCTATCCAAATCTAAACACACGTGCTGGGTCGGCGCGCAAACCGTTTTCATTCCGCCGCGATTTCCACATGTAAACCCGCCATTCGTACGCACTTCTCCACGTCGATGGACCCCGCTTGAGTCCCGGCACGGCTCTCAGCATCTAAAATGAGACGGGAAACCATATGAGTGATACACGCAATACTGTAATTCTGGGCTCGGGCTGCGCCGGGCTTACGGCTGCCATCTACACCGCACGCGCCGGCTTCAAACCGCTCGTGCTTGAAGGCCACGAGCCGGGCGGGCAGCTCTCCATCACCACACTTGTCGAGAACTTTCCCGGATGGCCGGACGGCATTCAGGGGCCAGACCTCATCGACAACATGAAGAAGCAGGCCGGGCGATTCGGCGCAGAGTTTGAGCTTGGGCATCTAGGCCGGGTCGAGCTCGGGAAGCACCCCATCAGGCTGCACACGTCCATCGGCGAAATCGCCACCCGCACGCTCATCGTCGCTTCGGGCGCAAGCGCGCGTTGGCTCGGATTGCCCAGTGAGCAAGCGTTGATCGGCCACGGGGTCTCCAGTTGCGCTACCTGCGATGGCTGTTTCTTCCGCGATCAGGAGATTGCCGTCGTCGGCGGCGGAGATTCGGCCATGGAAGAGGCGCTGTTCCTCACGCGCTTTGCCGGCAAGGTCACGATCCTGCACCGGCGAGACGGTTTCCGCGCGTCCAAGATCATGCTCGACCGCGCCATCGCGCATCCCAACATTGAGCTGCGCACCAACACGGTGGTGGAAGAAGTTCTCGGCGTTGAAGAGAAGGACGTGCGCGGCGTCCGCATCAAGGACGTGAAGACCGGAGCCGTCAGCGAACTGCCAATCAAAGGGCTCTTCCTCGGTATCGGCCACGAGCCGAATGCCAAGATGTTCACCGGCCAGATGGATCTGGACGATGACGGCTATATCAAGACCACCGGCAACGTTCTCACCACATACAACGGCAAGCCGATTCCCGGCGTCTTTGCCTGCGGCGATGTGCAGGACCGCCGCTACCGGCAGGCCATTACCGCGGCGGGATCGGGCTGCATGGCGGCGCTCGAGGCAGAAAAGTTTCTTGAAGAGCACGGCCACTGAGATCGCCGCTACTCAGTAACAGTCAGGCTCGATGATGGCGCTCAAAGACAATCTCGACCGGCTCGAGGATGCGATCCGCACGGCCTGCAAAGAGGCCGGCCGCGACCGCGACAGCGTTGAGATGATGGCGGTGTCGAAAACCTATCCCGCCGAAACCATTGCCGAAGCTGCCGCGCTTGGCCTGCGTCTATTCGGCGAGAACCGCGTGCAGGAGTTCGCCAACAAGGCATTGCATGCAGCAGCGCTACGGTCAAGATGTGACCATGCCAGTCTGCGCATGCACCTCATCGGGCACCTGCAGTCCAACAAATCCGCAAAGGCCGCCGAGCTTTTTGACGCAGTTGATTCTGTCGACTCGCTGCGCCTGGCTGAACGCCTCAATGATGCCGCAGGCAAACTCGGCAAGCGTCTTCCGATCCTTGTAGAAGTGAAGCTTTCGGGCGAAGAAACCAAGTCCGGCGTCGAGCCCGAGTCGGACGAGGCTGCACGCCTGCTCGAACGGCTTCCCGATCTCGCGCATCTTGAAATACGAGGCTTGATGACGATCGCGCCCTGGGGCGTAGCGCCGGACGTAACCCGTACGTGTTTCCGCAGCCTGCGTGGCTACCGCGACCGCTGGGCCGCAGCGCATCCGCGGCTCGCATTCGACGTGCTGTCAATGGGCATGAGCGGCGATTTCGCGCTGGGCATCGCGGAAGGCGCAACCCGCATCCGCATCGGCACGGCGCTGTTTGGCAAACGCAAGCCCTACACGGGTGCGGAGTAATGCTGCGCGCAGTGCAGGGCGGCGTCACGCTGGCCGTGCGCGCTCAGCCCGGAGCCAAGAAGACCGCCATCGCCGGCATCTACGGCGAAGGCGCATCGGCGCAACTCAAAATTGCCGTGCAGGCGCCGCCGATTGAAGGCCGCGCCAACACAGCGCTGATCGCTTTTCTTGCGGATCGCTTCGGCATTCCGAAAAACTCAGTGGAGTTGATAAGCGGCGATCTCTCGCGCAGCAAAGTGTTTCTATTGCGCGGCGTGACAGAGCAGAGAGCTCGGGAAACTTTGCAGGCAAAAGTCGGCTAAGTCAGCGAACATGCGGCGCAATCGCCACATGCAGCGCATCGTCGGGCTCGGGGCGGACGCGATAGTCGGCGTGCGCCTCGGCGAAGAGGACCTTACGGTCTTTCCCAATAACATAAGTCGCCGGAATCGGAAGCTGCCAGCTATCGTTGCCGTTCACAAACGGAATGTTCACAAGTATTGATAGGTAGTAGGCGCGGTGATATTCGGGGACGGTGTACACCAGCCCAAACTTCTCCGCGAAAATGTTGCCCGGATCGGAGAGCACCGGAAACGGCAGCCCGTGCTGGCCGCACATAAAGTCGCTCTGGCGCTCGGTCTGTGGACTGACAGCGACCATCAACGCATCGTGCTCGCGCAACTTTCCGTAGAGATCGCGCCACGCCTCAAGCTCGGTAGTGCAGTAAGGGCACCAGCGCCCGCGGAAAAACTTCACCACCAGAGGCCCCAGCGCGAGCAGATCCTCGCTGCGAACCAGCCGCCCGGTGGCATCGTTCAGCTCGAAATCGGGAGCGATAGCGCCGACAGGCAGAATCCCGTCTTCAATGCCGGTCTCGAACAACTCGGCAACGGCGCGCTCGCCCACGGCCAGCCGCTCCTGCTGCACAAGGTGCCGCGTGTTCGCCGTAATCTCGTCGAGTTGGTCCTGAAGGCTAGCTGACATCGCTTTTCCGGAGGAAATCATTGAAAGTGAATTGTCTTTCTCCATTTTCATGGATACGAAGCAAAGTCTTTTTTGTTTTGAGAAACTCGGCAGTTAACCCAAAAATCACTGCGGCTGCGCGAGGGAGCCTTCCGGGCAGTTTCTTCGTCCCCTCAATGCGACCATAAATGACCAGCGCGGCGATTTTGTTCTCAGAGTTCGGATCCTGCTTCCATTCATCGAGCGTGCTTTCAACTTGTAGAGCGGCTGTCTTGAGATTTGTATCTGAGCCTTTAAGTTCGACGATCACATCAATAGTTCCAAGAAGCCCCACAATAAAATCCGCTTGTCTGCGATTCCCTGAGGCGTAGCAGCCATCGTAATGGATCTTCCGAACGTCTTTTCGCCCTCGGTTTAGGAATGTCGCGCGCACGCCGTGATCTTCGACGTAGACCGAATCCACGGTACAAATTTCAATGCATTTTTCAACCCAACTGCATCCTGGTTGGCTAGGAGGCTTTTGTGTGGTCATATTCAAGCCTCAGAAGCGCGTCGAACTCATTCCCGATAACTTCCGAGACCTGATCGAGATAATTGCCTTCAATAAATCCGCTATCGTTGAGGATAGATTTCAGTTTGCCGTCCTCAATAGCGTACGCTTTGAAGTCGCCTTCATTGATCCAATACTTCTCAGAAACGATCTTGGCGATTTGATCGTGCAATATTGGGTTACTGCGAGCAGCCTGGCCCGCTTCAATGAGATTATTGAATGCCGTCAGGATGTATGGGCTGTGGGTGGTGATGGTGAAGTGGGGACGCAACTGATTGGAGTTCGCCAGTTCTGCAAAATAGCGCACCAACTCTTGCTGCATATCGGGAAAAATGTGTCCTTCCGGTTCCTCGATAAAGAAATCATCGAAATTAAGCCAACTTGGGGACTTGGTGCCAGAATGTCGGTCAGAATCGGATACGGATGAGGGGCGCTGAAACTCGTACATTTCGAGTACAGAAAATAAGGGCAGCAACTCCTTGCTCCCAGACGACAATTCGCTTAACGGCAGTGTTCTTCCGTCGTCAAAGGCAAATTGCCAAGCGTCCTCACCGCGAACAAGATCACCATTGAGATAACGTCGCATCCGCGGCTTCGGGATTTCTAGACTCCGACTGTTCTCATAGAGAATGGCGAAAGCCTTCATCAAAGGGTTGGGGTCACTCGCCAAGGACCTGTACCCTTTGCCTGTATCGACGAAATATGTTCTCTCTGATGGTATGTATGTAAACCTGTCCCACGCCCCTCTTCCACTCAAGTCCCTCAAGTCGAGGGCAGCCTTGAATGTGTCTGGAAATTGAGAAGCTAGGTAGGAGGCATAGAGACTTCTGAATTCGCTTCCGAAAGAGAGAGTCAGCTTCGCATCAGGGGTGCCATCGGTCGAGATGTTAATCTCATATCCTTCCGAACAGAACGAAATCGCCCAGTCGCTGCTTCCCCATCCAGATCGCGGAAACCATTTTGCGAACTCCCTTTTAACCTCATCCTCAAATGCGGCAAAATCGCGACTCTTCTCAGGACTCAGTGCAATACCAATCACTTCTGTACCAAAGAAATAGGCCAACTTGCAGAGGAGGCTTTTTCCGCTAGACTGCGGGCCGATAAGGACGGTGATTTTGCCGAACTCCAACTCGGCATCTTTAATGACCGAGAAGTTCTTGACCGTCAGCTTACGCATCACGTCCTCCTTGCAGGAATTCTATCGCCCAAACCGCTGCTTCGCTCCCATGCCCATGCTGCCAAGCCCGCCGCGCATCATCTGGCGGGCTACGCCGCCGCGGCCCATCTGCTTGAACATCTTTGCCATCTGCGCGTACTGGCGCAGCAGCTGATTCACATCCTGCACAGTGGTTCCACTGCCGGCGGCGATTCGCTTGCGGCGAGTGCCGGAGATGATCTCGTGGTTCAGCCGCTCTTTCGGCGTCATGGAATTGATGATGGCCTCAAGCCGCACGAACTGCTTTTCGTCCACGTTCTGCGAGGCCTGCTGCAAACCGGCAAAAGGACCCACCGACGGCAGCATCTTCAAAATCGACTCCATCGATCCCATCTTCTTGATCTGCCGCAACTGCTCGCGGAAATCGTCGAGCGAGAATCCATCGCCGAGCAACGCCTTCTTTGCCAGGTCCTCTGACTTTTTGCGGTCGAGCGTGGACTCGGCCTTTTCAATCAGCGACATCATGTCGCCCATACCCAGGATGCGGCCCACGATGCGGTCGGGATGGAACGGCTCGAATGCGTCAGGCTTTTCGCCCACGCCGATAAACTTGATGGGTTGGCCGGTCACGTGGCGAATTGACAGCGCAGCACCGCCGCGCGCATCGCCATCCATCTTGGTCAGCACCACGCCGGTAAGCCCGAGCCGCTTGTGAAAGTCCTGCGCGGAGTTCACGGCGTCCTGGCCGGTCATCGCGTCGGCGATAAACAGAATCTCGGCCGGATTGAGCAGCTTCTTCAGCCTCTCCATCTCCGTCATCAGATCCTCGTCCACATGCAGACGGCCGGCGGTGTCGACGATGAGCGTGTCGCAGCCCATGATGACGGCTTCGCGGCGCGCCTCTTTCGCCAGCCGCTCAACCAGCGCCGAACCGGCGGACTCGTCGTTGATCTTGCCCTCGTACAGCCGCACCTCAACCTGCTTGGCCACCACTTTGAGCTGCTCGCGGGCGGCGGGACGGTACACGTCAACCGACACCAGCATGGGGCGATGTCCGCCCTTCTTGAGCCATGCGGCCAGTTTGCCGCTGGTGGTGGTCTTGCCGGAACCCTGCAGACCCGCCATCAGAATCACCGTAGGCGGCTGTGAGGCGAATTTGAAGCGCGCAGTGTCTTTGCCGAGGATCGCGATCAACTCGTCGCGAACAATCTTTATCACCTGCTCCGAGGGCGAGAGCGCCGTCAGCACCTCAGTGCCGACCGCCTTTTCGCGAATGTGCTCAATCAGATCGCGGACGACGTTGAGGTTGACGTCGGCCTCAAGCAGGGCCACACGGATTTCGCGCAGAGCCTCGGCAATGTTCTCCTCAGTAAGAGTGCCCTGGCCGCGCAGATTCTTGAATGCACGCTGTAATTTGTCGGTTAAGTTCTCAAACATAGGTCAGCTTCAAGTGTATCGTGAAGGCCGATGTGTCTGCAGATAAGGCTCATACGGCCTTTGCCCCTCATCTTGGCGGGCACATCTTTGCTCCTGCCGCGGATTGTCAGACCATTGCGCTCGACAGCGCTCAGAAAACCGATTTAGGATGGTGCGTCCCACAAAACTCCGATTCGCCAGTCGTTTGCGAATCGAAGCTGACCAGAGGTGTCCCAATGACGCGCAAATTATGCTGTGCCCTTGCAATCATTTGTGCTGCTGCCGCAGCATTTGCTTCCAGTTCAACAATGCCTGACGGCACCGAGTTCCCCATGTGGGAGAAGCCGCTGCACTTTACCAAGACCTACTACGTCGACGTCCAGGCAAAGAATGCCGACGATAACGGGCCCGGCACCAAGGATCATCCCTTCAAGACCATCAATCACGCCGCGCAGATTCTCGAACCCGGCGAACGCGTCGTTATTGCGGAAGGTGTCTATCGCGAGCTGATTTGCCCCGCGCGCGGCGGCACCAGCCCCGACGCCATGATCAGCTATGAAGCCGCTCCCGGAGCCAAGGTGGTGGTTAAGGGATCGCGTGTGGTTACGGACTGGCAGCCGGCTGAGGGCTTCAACTACGGCATCGATTCGGAAACTCACCAGCCGGTCAAGGCGTGGGAGCTGAAACTTGTGCCGTCCATGTTTGAGCCCACCGGCTACAACCCGTTTGAAGTGGACAATGTGATCGACACGCGCTACTGGATCAACTACGCCAAGGACAACATGTGGAACTACTTCAGGCGGCGCGGCATGGTATTCGTCGACGGCAAACCGCTTGAGCCGGTTGAAGGCCCCGGAGAACTTGCTGGATCGTCTGAGCGCCCCCTGAACTTCTTCAACAGCGATATTCACTGGACTCCGCTGTTCAAGGAGTTCCAGCCCTATGCCGGTAGGGTGTGGGTGGAACAGAACGGCATGACGCTCCACATTCGCCTTGCCAACGACGACAGCCCTGCGAATCACACCATCGAAATCACCACGCAGGAGCAGGTGTTTACTCCTGCAAAACGCTATCAGTCGTACATCCGCGTCAAGGGAATCACCTTCCAGCACGCGGGTAACGGATTCCCGGTTCCGCAGCGCGGCATGGTCTCCACTAATCGCGGCAACCACTTCATCTTTGAAGACGACACATTCGAGTGGGCCAACAGTGTCGGTCTCGACGTGGGCAACGAAGACTGGGCTGCGTCACGGCCTCCGTCACCTGTCGGCTTTGACGTACTTCGCCACAACATCTTCCGCTACTGCGGCATCGAGGGTCTGGGCGGAACCGGCGGCCCGCAGGGAATGCTGGTGGAGAAGAACCTGTTTGAGTGGGACGGCTGGCAGGACGCGGCCATGATGTCTGAGTCCGGCGGCACCAAGATGCATACCGCTCACAATCTCCTGTTCCGCAATAACGTGGTCCGCCACATCCGCCACGCCAACGGCATCTGGCTCGACATCGGCAACGCCAACGATCGCATCACCGGCAACGTGTTCGCCGATATTCCCGGCGACGTGAACCCGCATGCGGTGCACATCGAAGGCAGCAATGAACTGAACGAGATCGACAACAACATCTTCTCGAATCTCACAGGCGGCATTCTTATCCGCGACACCAACAATGTGATCGTAGCCTACAACCTGTTTATGGATTGCAAGGAAGTGTGTGTGGATACCCGGTCGGGTCTTGGCGCACCGCGGCCCATCGGCGGCCACACCAACGACGTGCACAACCTCACCGTGCACGACAATGTGTTCCTGAGACCCGGGCGTTCGGCGATTGAATTTACCAATTCACGCAACAATACCGATTGGAACGTCTACGCGCTCGCGCAGTCGCCCTTTGGACGTCGCGGTGGCGGTGGTCCTTTCCTGCGCGTCAAGTTCCCTGAGCCGCAGGAGTGGCACAATCTGGAATCGATGCGCGAAGAATACGGCTGGGATAAGAACGGCGTAATGGCAACCATTGATGGAACGCTCGATCCCGACACGCTGCAACTCACCTTGTCAATCAAAGAGGGCGATATCAAGCCGGGGCCGGCCTACAAGAGCATCAACACTGACTTCTTCGGCCATGCAGTGAACGGCGATCGCGTCCCCGGACCGTTCGCAGACATGCTCACGCAAACGGGACCGCGCAACGTGGATCCAAGACAATAACGGTCGTGTAAAACAAATGCGCCGCGGAGATGATCTCTGCGGCGCTTTTTCTTTTGCCACCTGCTAGCCCGCAGGACTGATGAGGTACTGCTCCAGCTTGCCGTCAGGATACGTGTAGGTGGTAAGACGAAGCCGCTTGCCGGGATACACGATGTCAAACGAGTGCATCGTCATGCCGCCGCGCAAAGAGGTCGACGTCTGCCGGATTGAGAGCGGTTCGCCCAGCGGCGCAAGACTCTGCTCGAAATCGGCAATCGCCTGTGGCGTAAAGTAGTCGCTCAGGTTCGGCGCCAGCAGCGAGCGGTCAATGTGTCCCTGCTGCAGCTGGTGATAGATGTCGAGTACGAGCTTCTCTTCGGGGTTTGGCGGAATCTCTGCAACGACTGGTGCGGCAAGGCGCGCAATGGTCTGGGCAGCGCCTATAGCATCCTGATTTGTAAGCACAACAACCGCTGCTCCATCGTCAACGAGAACTGCATTGTCTGAGACGAAACCGGAGACTTCGCCGCTGTGTTCAATTTCTCGATGACCGGCGAGATCGCGAACATCCACGCCCAGCCCATAGTGCGTTCCCTTGCCGTCTTTGAGTTTTACTTCGGTGAACATCTCACGGTAGCTTTCCGGCTTCAATACGGTTTGTGCAATCATGCTCTTGTCCCACAGCGCCAGATCGTGCGCAGTCATGGCCAACTCGCCTGCGGCATACATCCAGCCAAATCCCTCCTTCGGCGCAACGCGCAGCGGGCCCAGTGCATGGCGGTAGTAAGGAGTCGCATCTGCCTGCGTGAGCTTGGTCTGGTCGGAGTTCCACACGCTGTGCATGCCAAGTCGCCGGAAGATGTGCTCAGTAAGAAATTTGAAGTATGGCTCGCCGCTCACCTTCTCAACAATCGCGCCCGCAATCACAAAATTTGTATTGGAGTACTGCCACTGCGTGCCCGGCTCAAAGTCGAGCGCCTTCTTCCCCCACTTGTCCATGATCTCCTGCGCAGTGACCGGCGGCTTCATCGTGGTCATTACGTAATCCTCAGGCCAGTAGTCCTGGTATCCGGAGGTGTGTGAAAGAATCTCACGAATCGTGACGTCGTCACCCCGCGTGAGCCCGGGGACGTACTTGCCAACCGGATCGTCGAGCGAGAGCTTGCCTTCTTCCTGCAATAGCAGAATCGCCGCTGCTGTAAATTGCTTTGAGATGGAGCCGATGGAGTAGCGCATTGCGGGCGTGGCAGGAACCGGCGGCTGCAGCCGTGCCTTGCCGTACGCATGTGTGTACACAAGCTTGCCGTGCTGCACCACTGCGACGGAGGCTGAAGGCACGCTGGTCTGCTCCAGTACTTGCGCGGCGATGCGGTCAATGCGCTCACGCACTGAGGGATCGATGGTGTTCACCGTCTGTGCCGTCAGCGCTGAAGCGGAGATCAAGCCGCAAAGAACGAACAATGAAAATGCTGCTGTAATGCGATTCATAAAGGCTCTGAACCCTTTCGGCAGGGGATATGTATGTGACAAACACAAGGTATCAGAACGTGAATGGATTGTTTGCGCGCTGGGTTAGGCTGTCATAGGCGGGCAGAAAGCACATGGGCCAACGGTCCCAACCCGCGGGAGGCCGATATGCAGCGACTGATCGATGGACATAAACGCTTTTTAAGCGAAGTTTTTCCCGAGCGGAAGAGCCAGTTCCGCCTGCTGGCCGACCGGCAGGCGCCGGAGTGGCTGTTCATCACCTGCGCCGACTCGCGCGTGCTCCCCGACCTCATTCTCGGAACCGGCCCCGGCGACCTGTTCATCTCGCGCATTGTTGGCAACGTGGTTCCGGTGTCCAGCAAGGATGTGGATGGCGTTGGAGCCACCATCGAATACGCGGTCGACGTGCTGCGGGTGCGCGACGTCATCATCTGCGGGCACTCCGACTGCGGCGCTATGAAAGCTGCGCTTGGGCACAGTGCGCTCGAAGGTCTGCCCATGGCCGAGCGCTGGCTACACCATGTTGAAGAGGCATTTGATCACCGGCAGCCCCTGAATCCCTCCGACGGCGACAGCGCAGAGCTGGCCTCGCTCATTCGCGGCAATGTCGTGGCTCAACTGCACAACCTGCGCGCGCAACCTTCGGTCACCCGGGCCCTGAAGGAAGGTCGCCTGCATGTCCACGGCTGGTATTACGACATTCTTACCGGCCGCATTGAGGAATACAGCGAGCAGGAAAAGCGCTTCGTTCCGTGGGTAGAGTAGATAATCCGAGTCCGATTTGGTACATCGGCACAAGAAGAGGTGGCGAATAGAACAAACTAGTTGATAAACTAGATCAATCCAAGAGGACCATAAATGCCAAAAATCGGCATCTTTGAGGCAAAAGCCAAACTCTCCGAGATTCTTCGCAAAGTTGAGCGCGGAGACCGGTACACCATCACTGTGCGCGGCGAAGCCAAGGCGGAGATCGTGCCAATCCAGCAGCCCCAACTCGGGCCCTCGGCTGTGGAAATCCAGGAAGCGCACCGCCGCCTCCGGAATCCGCGCATCAAGAACATCTCTCCCGAGGAGATTCGCGCCGCCATTGAAAAGGGCCGGCCATGAAGACCATCCCATGAAAACGATTATCGACAGCTCAATGGCGCTTGCCTGGCTCATTGCGCGGCCTGACCGCGACGAGGCATCCACGGCCGACCAGCTATTCGGCAAGGTCGCGGCTTACGGAGCAGAAGTCCCGGCCCTGTGGTTTGCCGAGTTGGCCAACACGCTGCTTGCCCTTGAACGAGCCAAGCGGGTTACCCAGCAGGAGGCTTCCAGCTACCTCGCCGACATTGCGCTGCTGGCCATCACGCAGGATGGAGAGTCATGTGGTGATCGGCAGGTGCGCGTTCTCGATTTAGCGCGCTTGCACAGCCTGAGCGTTTACCAGGCTACGTACCTCGAACTCGCAATGAGGCGCGCAACGGTTCTGGCCACCTTCGACCGCGCACTGGCCGACGCAGCGCGCTCCGCAGGTGTCCGCGTCTTCGGCGACAGGGTGTAGCAAGATCTGCTCAGTGTCTCAGCGTTCAATAGAACGATCTCTTGGAGTCGGCAAACCGAATGGTCTTCAAGAGGCCGGATACTTGCGCGAAACGGCAGCAATTTCCCAAGACTTCAATTCAGCGGTCGATATGTTTGTAATAGCTTCTGCGAGATGTGTAGAGATATCATCTGCAAGGAAGGGGATGAGCTAAAGCGCCCATGGCTGAGAATGAATCGAAGATCCACGTTTTGGATGCTGCATATAGACCATTTCCATCATTTAGGGAATGGATATCCAAAGTATCCATTGATTCATCGCGGTGGAATCGCTATAGCGAGTCGCTTAAGAGCACAGGGGAATCATCGGCGAAAGCATTTCAACGCGCACGCGAGATCGTAAAACGCGCTGCTGCGCTTGATACTGGAGCGATTGAGGGGTTGTACGAAGTTGACCGGGGCTTCACCTATACCGTTGCATTTGAGACGGCAGCATGGGAATTGGAACTCGATAAGAAAGGCGAAAATGTGCGCCCACTCTTTGAAGCCCAGCTGCATGCATACGATTATGTCCTTGACCTCGCAACCAAGGCTGAGCCGGTTTCTGAAGCTGCAATTCGTGTATTGCATGAAGTTGTTTGTAAGGCACAACTCACTTATCGCGTAATGACCGCTGTAGGACCACAGGACCAGGAACTAATTAAGGGCCGTTATAAGGTTCTGCCAAATCACGTACGAACAAGGGACGGCATTGACCACTCATATGCTCCGGTAGATGCAGCGCCGGCTGAGATGCAGCGTCTTCTTGAAGAAATGCGCACCGCGGATTTCTTGGCGGCTCATCCCATATTGCAATCGTCCTACGCTCATTATGGATTGGTTGTAATCCATCCCTTTGCTGACGGAAATGGCCGTGTTGCACGGGCTCTTGCTTCGGCGTTTACTTACCGCGCCATTTCTATACCGATCATGATTCTATCTGAGCATAAGAGTGACTACTTGGATACTCTTGAGAAGGCGGATCAGGGAGAGTACAAACCCTTTGTCGATTTCATGCTGGCCAGATCGCTCGATACCATCACGCTCGCCAGAGAAAGTATGTTAACCGAAGAGTCGCTTGCACCTGGGGAAGGTGCAGAGGCGATAGAAAAGCTCTATATTACCAAAGGTGGATATACCCAGGACCAAGTTGAGAAGGCTGCGAATCAACTCCTGACTTTGATTCAATATACTGCCGAGAAGGCGATCCTTCAACTTGCTGGTCCGAACCTTCGCGGGGGATCTACGAAACTCAGAAATATCCCAGGCTCGCCTGGTCCTGCTCATAGGTTTTCTGTTGGAGAGGAGAAAGGCTGGAGTCTTCAATTCGAAACCCTACCACCTGCTCGCGCTCTTGTTTATCGTCATTTTGTTCTTTGGGTACCAAAAGACGCGGGAGGTGAAGATGATTTTCAGATTGTCTTTGTTCTAAAAGGCAGTCATCAAGACAATATGTCTGTTGCGCCAATTGTCGAATTCAGTGCTCGCATGGACGAACTTGCGGGTTCAGCGTCAGGCGTACTACAAATTCGACTTGGAATATTCGTAGATCGTATTATTGGCAATATGCTTAGGGATCTTAAGCAATTGGCGGAAAAATCGCTTAGTGCCTGATTGCATGGTCGCTGGAGTCTACACTTAAGTCTCTACCGATCAATGCGCCCCCGGCGGCGCCTCAATATGTTTTTCGGGCTTCTTAAAGAGCCATACCGCACCCGCGCAAAAGAATGCCAGCAGCGCAGTCCAACGGAAGACATCGATATAGGCAAGCATCGCGGACTGCCGCAGCATTTCGCCATAGAGAAAGCCGTACGAGCCGGCATGTGCGTCGGCGGGCCCAACTTGACGGCCCAGAAAATGCGCCAGGGCGGCAGCGTGTTGCTGCAACTCTGCGCTGGAGGGCGGCAGGTTCGCGGCCAGGTTGGTCTGGTGCAGGTCGGCGCGGCGGATAATCGCGGTGGTGGCCATCGCAATGCCGATCGATCCGCCGATATTGCGCAGCATGTTGAACAGTCCCGTGGCGTTGCCCATCTCGTCGCGCGAGATCGTAGACGTAGTCATGGTGGCCAGCGGCACAAACACAAAGCTGAGCGCAAATCCGGTGAGCGTAATCGGGATCAGCAGTGTGTACGGCCCAATGCCCAGATTCACTGTGCCGAAGATGAATGAGCAGACGCCGAAGCCGATGAATCCAGCTGACAAAAGTTTGCGCGGATCCATGCGAGAGCCGAGGATGCCGATGATGGGCGAGCCTACAAACGACCCAATTCCGCGCGGACCTACCACCAGGCCTGCCGCAAAGGCCGTATAACCCAGCACCTCCTGGTAATAAAGCGGCAGAATGGCAATGGTGATGTAGATGCACATGCCCAGCAGCGCAATCAGAAAGCAGCCGGTGCGAAAGTTGCGGTCCTTCAGAATGTGCAGATCGACCAGGCCCTTGGGATTCGTCCACGAGCGATAGATCCAGCCAACCAGCGCGAGCACCAGTGCAATGACTGCGATACGCACCCACGGAGCTCCGAACCAATCGTCTTCCTGTCCCTTGTCGAGCACAATCTGCAGGCAGCCGGTCCACACGCACAGCAGGCCAAAGCCGATGTTGTCGAACGCACCCACCTTCGCATTCTTGATATAGGGCGGATCGTGAACGAAGCGGGTGATCATGATGACCGCCAGAATGCCGACCGGAATATTGATGTAGAAGGCGTAGCGCCAACTGAACGTGTCGGTGAGCCAACCGCCGAGCGTCGGGCCCAAAACCGGCGCAACCACGATGCCCAGGCCGTATGCAGCCATTGCCATGGAGCGCTTTTGCACCGGAAAGCTTTCCAGCAGGATCGACTGCGAGAGCGGCTGCAGCGCGCCGCCGCCCGCACCCTGCATAACCCGCGCCAGCAGGATGACGGCAAGCGATGGCGCCGCGCCGCAGAAGAACGATGCAATCGTGAAGATGATGACACAGGTGATGAGAAACCGCTTGCGGCCAAAGCGGCGCGCAAACCAGTTTGATGCCGGCAGGATTACTGCGTTCGCCACCAGGTAGCTGGTCAGAACCCACGTCGCCTCTGAGTTTGAAGCTGACAGCGATCCTGCAATGTACGGCAGCGCCACCGAGGCTATGGCGGTGTCCAGCACCTCCATAAAAGTCGGCAGCATTACGGAGAACGTAACCAGCCAGGGATTAACGCCCTGAGTAAGTGGATAGCGAGCTTGAGCTTCAGCAGAGGTCATCACAAGCGAACAATCAAGGGTAAATGATTGGGCGAGTGGCCGTTTGTGATGGGTATCTCTTGTTGCTTGCACGACGTCGCATACAGCCTCCGCGCCGGAACGCGAACTTGGACGCCCAGACTGATGATGACGTTTCGGGTCCCGAAGGGTACGGGCTTTAGCCCGTACGTAATAACCCCGAAAAGATGAGCGGGGCTTTAGCCCCCGAGGGAATTCTCTTTCACTTTGTTAGCGGCAGCGCCGGAACCTGTGTTCCGGCGCTGCTGCTGGTTCAAACTGCAATCAAGCGTCGTCGTAGTCCTCGGTGAGCGATTGAAGAAACGCCACCAGCGCCGCCACGTCATCCTGCGAAATCGACATGTTGGCAAACTCCGCAGGCGCGTTGCGCAGCAGGCCCTGCCGCGCCAGCAGCGACACGTTGATGTAGTGGTCAATCACGTCGTCGAATTTTGGCGCGCTGCCGTTGTGGAAGTAAGGCGCCGAGTCTTCCAGATCGCGCAGCATCGGAGTTCTAAACTGCGCAATTGTCGAGGCCAATCCCTGATCCACCGAGCAATCCTTTCCGGCAGCGCAGACAAAGCTCTTCAGATTAGCCTGCGGATTGGGCGCATCGGAGTTCAGGTAGATATTCCACAATCCAAGATCGGCATACTCCGGATGCCCCGCGGCGGCTTGATGCCGGAATACTTCAGTAGCGTTGGGATGCTGCGGTGACACCGGCATGTACGCGTCAAAGTTGGCCATCCGCTCCGCATTTGTGGGTATATGCAGATTCATGAATGCGCCGGTTCCATTCGCCGCGTCGTACTCTGTCTGAGTTACGCCGGTATTGTGAAATACAAAGTCAGAGAAGTCCGGCGCTTGGTGACATGCGGCGCAGTTGCCGGCGTGCGCATTCGTCGCTCCCGCTGCGGCCGAGGAAAGAAAGATCTTCAACCCCTGCAGCTCAAGCGGGCCGAACTTGTATTCCTGCTTGTGATACAGGAAGCCGCCGTCGTTCGCAGTGATGTACGTGGGATTGCTCAACGCCTCCACCTGCTGCAGCAGTCGCTGGTTGTAGGCTTGCTTGGTTTCGCCTGCCAGCGGCGCCTGCGGAAGATGGTTCACGCGCAGGAAGTTATCGTAAGGCGAGCCGATATAGCGGTTGAACTTGTCGCGTTGGAAGAGCAGGTCCTGCATGTAGGTGGTGATGCAGTGCGCCACCTCAGCCACAATCTGAGCATCGCTGGCGGTTGCAACATCCAGCCGCTCATCTGCATTAAGCCGCAGGTCTGCGGGAATCTGCGCGTCTGTTCCCTTAAACAGCACCGCATAGCTCAGCCCGTTCAAACGCTCGGCAGCCAGTGCTCCGCTGCCGTTGTCTTCGCGGATCACGCGTGCAATGTGCGCGATGGCCTGGCTGTACTGCGTCGGCAGCCATCCAAAGTTACGGCCCGTCATAGTGCCCGTAACAAGGTCGTCACCGCTGGCAAACTCGCCGTCGAAATGCAGAAACAGCAGACCCGAGCGCGGAGCAAACGAGCCCACCATCTGCATCGCATTACGCGGCGTGTGGTCGAAGCCGCCGGGCTGTGCCTGTTCCGTGGGAATTGGACTGCGGGCCGTAAAGTCGGCATATGTGCGATTGCCCGCACCGCTCACGTCCTGGAACTCCGTAACAAAATGGCATGACCGGCAGTTGATCGACTGGTTGGCGAACGGCCCGGGCAACGATCCGCTCGGCGTATCTACGGTTGCAACCACGGGATCGCCCGACGCCAACGGCGTATTTACGCCGGTCATATGCGCGGCAAAAAACTCTGAGAAGCGTGTGTCGAGAAATAGTGCCTCTCCAATTGAATCAGCCGCAGGAGTGGACTCGGACTCGGTTAGAGCCTCCGGAGCCTGGCTTGCTCCGCAGCCTTCAATAAAACCGCCAAAGATAATCAACAGTGCGGCCAGCAGACAAGCGCCGCCAAGAAACTTGCGATTGAAACTCATTCCCGGTCCTCCAAAGCAGGTGTGTTCAAACTGCGGATGTAGCTGATGATTTGCCAGCGCTGCTGCTCGGGCAGGCTCGCCCAGCTCGGCATGCCCTTGTAGAGCTCGCCGTTTTTGAGTAGCCAGGCAAGATCGCCATCGGTGGCCTGCCTGATGCGTTCGCTGCGCAGGCTCGGCCGCGATCCTTTGCCTTCGGCGTTTATTCCGTGGCAGTGCGAGCAGTTGGCCACAAACAGATTCCTGCCTGCGGCCACTGCATCCGGCTCTCCGGCAAAGGGATTCGTGCGCTGCCTGTCCTCCGCTGGAACTTTCTCAAGCCACGAACCTTTAGCCTTGGCAAAACCGGCAGCCGACAAGAGTGCGAGCGCAAGCAAAACCGCGACGCAAAATCTCATTTCGACCTCCGGAACCAGTCTCGGAACTGAGGAATCTCATAGGAAACGCCGAACCGCCACAACACACCGGCGGCATTGTCGTTCAGTCCAAACTGCGGCGAGAATCTGTAGGTGAACCCGTTCGGCGCATTCAACGCCACAACCGGACCGGCATAATGAGCGGTCTGCTTCAGGCCGAAGGAGTACCGCTCGCCCAGTCCGCCGTACAACTCGGCCCCCGCGGCAATGTTCTGTCGGCAGAAGGTGCATGGCCGGCTTGCCGCCTTCAGGCCCAGTGGCCGCGAGACGCCCAGCGCATAGCCGAACTCCCAGGGCTCGGACTCGTTCACGGCCTTTTCGCTGATCAGGTTGCCGGCAAAGTTAAAGCCATGCCCGTTCCCTGAAAGGATCAGTCTTGCTTCCACCGATCGTTCCCGCTCGGCGCGCAGGGTGGAGTTCGGCACCTGGACCGTAGTAATGGTGTCGTGGCCCACCACCTCAAGAAAGCTCTTGTCGGCGTTGTTTATGTCCTCGTACTCCACGTAGAGTACGGGGTTAATCCAGTACTCGCGGGGCAGGGGACGGAACCGGTTCTCAAAGCGGAAGCCGGTAAGGATTGCAGAGTCGTTGGCTGTAGCCTGTCCCTGGAGATAAGCCTCGGCAGTCCACCAGCCGGTTACGCCGTATTCCAATTCAACCGTCGGGGCAAAGAAGGCATTGGCGTTCTTAGGGTGGGCGGCAACATTCTTGTTTTCAATCTCAAGGTTGCCGGGCTCTTCCAGGTCGTGGGAGTAGGTGACAAAGTAGGGCTTTTCCTGAGCGTGGGCAGGGTGACTGGTCGGCAAAATACACACCAGTAAGACCGCACCGCCTAGGCTGCGTTTCAGCAATGAAAGGGACAAAACGGGGCTCTCCTTGAACAGAAATACGACCAAAATGGTCCTAGATTCGGATATGAGACTAATTTAGTCGCATATAACAATCAAGTCATTCTGGCGTCATCTTTCCGTCATGTGAGACTCCAACTTTCAAAGCGTCTGTGGAGACGGGAATGGAGCCGAACATTTATTAAATCTGAATCAATAAAAGTTGACACTAATACACTCAATCATGCATCTTATATAGCGACTGGAAATTATCCAAGAGGTGGGATTTAACCATGGCAAAGATCATCGGCATTGACCTTGGCACGACCAACTCGTGCGTTGCTGTCCTGGAAGGTGGAGAGCCAAAAGTCATTCCAAATGAAGAAGGTGCGCGGACGACGCCATCCATTGTCGGCTTTTCAAAGAGCGGCGAGCGGCTGGTTGGCCAGGTGGCCAAGCGGCAGGCCATCACCAACCCTGAGAACACCATTTTCTCCATCAAGCGGTTTATGGGCCGTCGCTTCAATGAGGTCAGCGACGAGATGAAGATGGTCCCGTTCCAGGTCGTCCAGCAGGGCGACCACGTGGGTGTTCTGGCGCACGGCAAGGAGTACACGCCGCCTGAAGTTTCTGCCATGATCCTGCAAAAGCTCAAGGCTTCGGCCGAGGCCTACCTCGGCGAGACCGTGAGCGAGGCTGTCATTACCGTCCCGGCCTACTTTAACGACGCGCAGCGCCAGGCCACCAAGGATGCGGGCAAGATCGCCGGCCTGGACGTAAAGCGCATCGTGAACGAGCCTACAGCGGCTGCATTGGCCTACGGGCTCGACAAGAAGAAGGACGAGACCATCGCCGTCTATGACTTTGGCGGCGGCACGTTCGACATTTCGATCCTCGAAGTCGGCGAAGGCGTCATTGAGGTCAAGTCGACCAACGGCGATACCCACCTGGGCGGCGACAACCTCGACCAGCGCATCGTCGACTGGCTTACCAGCGAGTTCAAGCAGGAGAATGGCCTCGATCTGACCTCGAAGGGCAACGAGATGGCGCTGCAGCGTTTGAAAGACGCCGCGGAAAAAGCCAAGATCGAGCTCTCCACCACAATTGAAACCGAGATCAACCTGCCGTTCATCACCGCCGATGCCTCGGGTCCCAAGCACCTGGTGCGCAAGCTGACCCGCGCCAAGCTGGAGCAGCTCGTTGAAGACCTGCTCGACAGGTCGATCGGGCCTTGCAAGCAGGCGCTGAGCGACGCGGGAGTGACCACCGCTCAGATCGACGAAGTCGTTCTGGTAGGCGGACAGACCCGCATGCCCAAGATTCAGGAGCTGGTCAAGAAGCTGTTCGGCAAGGAGCCGCATCGCGGCGTGAACCCCGACGAAGTGGTGGCCGTGGGTGCTGCCGTACAGGCGGGCGTGCTGGCCGGCGACGTCAAGGATCTGCTGTTGCTCGACGTGACTCCGCTGACCCTATCGATTGAAACGCTGGGCGGCGTGGCAACAACGATGATTCCGCGCAACACCACGATCCCGACCAAGAAGACCGAAACCTTCTCGACCGCGTCGGATAACCAGACTGAGGTTGAAGTCCATGTGCTGCAGGGCGAGCGTCCCATGGCCGGACAGAACCGTACGCTGGGCAAGTTCAAGCTGGGCGGACTTCCGCCGGCGCCGCGAGGCGTGCCGCAAATCGAAGTCACCTTCGACATCGATGCCAACGGCATTCTGAACGTGACGGCCAAGGACAATGCCACCGGCAAGGACACCCGCATCACCATCACCTCGAGCTCGGGCCTGAGCAAGGAAGAGGTCGAGAAGATGGCGAAGGAAGCCGAAGCGCACGCCAACGAGGACAAGGATAAGCGCGAAGAGATCGACGCGCGCAACCAGCTCGACGGCCTGGTCTACAACATCGAGAAGATGCTCAAGGAAAACGGCGACAAGATCCAGGGTCCGGAAAAGACCGAGGTCGAGTCGGTGCTGGCCGAGGCAAAGAAGAGCCTTGAAGGTACGCCGAGCGCAAGCGAGCTGAAAGCAGCTCACGAAAAGCTCACTCAAGCAAGCCACAAACTTGCCGAAGTACTCTACAAGGCGAACGCCCCGCAGGCCGCCGCCGGAACAACTCCCGCCGAGCAGGCCCAGGCCGATTCGGCAGGCGAGCAGAAGAAAGACGAAGGCGTGATCGACGCCGAGTACGTGGACGTAGACGACAAGAAGTAGGACTTGCCGTCCAGGCAATCCCGCGCTTCGCGCGGAACAACCGAGGGGTGGACGACGAATCGTTGTCCACCCCGAATTCTTATTACTAACACGCTGTCATCCTGAGCGGAGCGCAGCGAAGTCGAAGGATCTGCGGTTGTTCTTCGGCGATGCTCGAAAGGCGATGTAGATGGCAATTACAGGTGAGAATGAAGTCGCAGTAGACAACCAACTGCGACGCGCTGAAAGGCAGAATCAGTCGCCTGTAGACCGCATACTGGAAAGCGCGGAATCGGCCACAAATGCCATCAGCCTGACGACGGGTTTGGCTCCGATTGGCGGCATCGCCAAAGCGTTTGGTGTCGCCAGAAGATTCACTTCAGAACTTGGCGTCGCAACCCTGAGCGAGAATTTAGACCACCTAGGAAATGCAACAGAAGCTGCACTCTCAAGAGTCGAAAAGAAGTTGGAAGCGCAAGGTGTTCGAGTTGATGAAATTGAACATCTGCTTAATGGCCAGGAGTTTTTGGAAGGAATAAAAGCCGCAACCTTGCAGGCGCAACGCACGAAAGACAAGAAGAGACTTGAAAGAATGGCGCTCATTTTAGCAAATGGCGTTGCCGAAAAAGATCTTGAGCCGGAAAGCCTCGACGACATGATGCGAGCTGCGGTCGAATTGAAGGAATCAGATATCGCCCTTCTTGGGAAGATATGCGATTCTCAAGCTCAAGAAATGGTCCATCAGAGTGCCGGGAGACATCCTTCGTCTTGGAAGAACAATTTCGAGAGTATTTGGAGCCAATTCGTTGATGATCTGAATCCTCAGTTCCATCTTCAGTACCGGAGCTCGCTATCTCGAATGGCAGCTATGGGATTTCTGATGAGGGCCGATTTTTCCCGGTCCTACGGGTTTGGGCTTGAGCCGCACGTCCTACTTCGGGAGGGCGCGATATTCTACGAGCGCCTTCAAGAGATTTCTACTGAGGCGCACAGTTGAAATAGCCATTGTCGCGACTAGTGCAATGCACTACAATGAATCTTGCCTGATACGCGGCCCATCACGGTAGTTGAAACGCGCGAATTTCTGAGTGCGACCAAGAAGTTGATGGATGATGCAGAGCGGGCGGAACTGGTTGGGTTTTTGGCATGCAACCCTACTGCGGGCGATCTGATTCAGGGCGCGGGGGGCGTACGCAAGATCCGTTGGGGTCTCGAAGGACGCGGTAAGCGAGGTGGCGCACGGGTGATCTATTTCTTCCATGACCTGGATATGCCGCTGTTCATTCTGGAAACATTTGCAAAAAATGATCGGGCGAATTTGACCCAGTCCGAGTGTCACGAACTGCGGAAGGTTACGGAACTAATCGTGGAATCTTACAAGCGACGGAGGGCGAGACGATGAGCAGAAGAGTTGCTGACGGTATTCTGCGCGGGCTGAAGCAGGCCCTTGCGATTGCTGAGGGCACTGCCGAGGAAGGTTCCTATGTCGTTCACATTCCCGCGGAGATAGATGTGAAAGCAATCCGTAGCCGGCTGGGAATGACGCAGCAGGAGTTTGCCGTCTGTTTTGGATTCAGCGTGAACACCGTACGGCACTGGGAACAGGGACGGCGCGTGCCTGAAGGGCCGACGCGAGCTTATCTGCTGGTGATTGACCGCGAACCCAAAGCCGTGCAGAAGGCATTGCGCATTGCATGAGTCTTGCCGATAAGTAAGTTGAAACCAATATCGGGAGTCATGCAACCAGGTAGAAACGAATCCGCAAAGAAGTACTGAGTTAAGAGAATCAATGCCACCAACAGCGAACAAAGATTATTACGCAATTCTCGGAATCAAGAAGACGGCCACGCCGGATGAGATCCGCAAGGCCTTCAGGAAAGCTGCGCGCAAATATCACCCCGACGTGAATCCCGGTGACAAGAAGGCCGAGGAGAAGTTCAAAGAGATATCTGAAGCCAATGACATTCTGAGCGACGAGAAGAAGCGCAAGGTCTATGACCAGCTTGGTTTCTACTCCGATCAGATCGATCCCGCACAGGCCGAAGCCTATGCCCGCCAGCAGGGCAGTGGTGGCCGCGGGCGTGTGGATTTCGACGGATTCGATTTCTCCGGCTTTCAGGGCGGCGGTGGCCAGCAGACCGGCGCCGGTTGGGGCAGCTTTAAAGACATCTTCTCCGGAATCTTTTCCGGCGCTCAACATGCGCAGCAACCGCGCGGTCCGCAGCCGGGAACCGATCTGGAGTACCAGGCCACAGTCGATTTCTGGACTGCCATTCGCGGCGGTCAGGCGCGCATTCAAATCAACCGTCAGGAAACCTGCCCCACCTGCCACGGCCAGGCATTTACCGGCGGCAATGTGCAATGCCCGGAGTGTAACGGCACCGGCCATGTAACGCAGATGGGCGGGCGCATGAAGTTCAACATCCCGTGCCCGCGCTGCAATGGTACCGGCAGAACCTCGAACGCATGTTCCACCTGTCACGGAGACGGTACAGTAACCCGCAGCGAGACAGTGGACTTCCGCATCAAAGCGGGAACACGCGACGGTCAGCGCATCAGGCTGCAGGGCAAGGGTAACGCCGGTGTGAACGGCGGTCCGTCAGGCGACCTGTTCCTCATCGTCCGCACCGGTTCGCACCCGGTGTTCTCGCGCGTGGGTGACGACATTCACATCACCGTGCCGGTAACGGTAGCGGAAGCTTCGCTCGGCGCAAAAGTGGATGTGCCCACTATCGACGGCCGCGCACAGCTCAAGATTCCGCCCGGTACGCAGGGCGGGCAAAAACTTCGTATGCGCGAACGCGGCGTTGAGAGTGCGCAGCATCCCAGCCAGCGTGGCGATCAGATCGTTACTGTGACGGTGGTGGTTCCGCACCTGCAGGACGAGCGCAGCCGTGAGATCATGCGCGAGCTTGCGCGCCTCAACAATCAGGACCCGCGCGTCGCTCTCTTCGACAAGCTGTGATTGCCCGGCATGAACCGGACTTCAGTCCGGTTCATGCCGCAGTTCCTTCTATACTTTCAAATCAAGCCTTCAAATCCAGCGCCACCACTTCGTGCAACTCAATTGTCGGCACCTCGACCACGATCGCTCCGCCTTCCTCGCGGAACGGAACGTCGGTTCCAGCCACCAGCAGACGCGCCTTGCTCACGCCGCGGCTACCCTGCGTCACACGAATGCGCACGGTCTGTTTTGAAATCGGAATGATCTCGCGAACCGGTCCCTTCAGCATCATGGGATTGGTGAGGTTCACAAGGTGCGCAGTCACAGAGTTCTTCTGCTGCCACAGGGCAACATCGAGCACGCCCTTGCCCGCAACTTCCAGCGGCCCCGGTTCGTTGCTGGCCCACAGCACGGCATTCCGAAGCACCAGCGCGTGATCGCCTGCCAGCACATCCCAGAACGTGCGGTCGATATCGGCAGGGAAGTAGACTACGCGGCCCTTGCCCACCTCGCGCATGTAAACGCCGGGATCGTGCACCGCATTCGCTCGCGGAAACACTGCTTCCATCGGCAAATCGGGATAGGTCGGCTCAATCCGCAGCGGCGTCGGCAGTGAATCGCCCTTGGCGGTCACCTGCACCTGGTGCGTGCCGTTGATAATGCGTTGCGTATCCCCCAGTCCCGTCAGCAGCGGATTCTCTTTGCCCGATGCATCCTTCTGCAAATTGAGATACGAGTTCAGCATCGGCCCATCCACTTTGCCTGCGAATGAAGCGCCGAACAGCGATGCAAGTCCAAAGTCCGAACGCCGCTCGCCCGCTTCGTTGTAGAGCGAAGTTTCAAGCGTAGCAACAATGCTGCCCCCGTTGCGGACAAACGCGGTGATCTGCTCACACTGCGCATCGGAGAGGCACGCAATATTCGGCAAAATCAGCGTGCGGAACTGGCTCACATGTTCGCTGTCCAGCAGTTGGTCGTGAACCATGTCGAACGGAATGCGCGCTTCCACCATTGCCTGGTAGAAGCCGAGTGATGCGTCTTCCACTCGCGCGCGTGCATTGGGCCAGTCGTAGTAAGCGCCCGTCTGTTGCGAGTACACCAGCCCCACGCGTGAAAGCGACTTCTCATTGCGCATGTACTTCTCGTTGGCGTGGTGCCAGTTGAACACCTGTTCAACCGGTTCAAACCACCGCATGTCGAACGGCTTCGCATCGAACTTGGTGAAAGTGGGGCGATAGTTGTGCGCCAGCCCATCCACCATCCACATGCGGATCTCCTCGCCGTTTGTAACTGAATCCTTCCATCGGTTGCTGTCGTCGATGCCCACGCAGGTAAGCCCGGCCAGCGGCTTCATGCCCATGGTGGCGCGATACTCCTTTGCGCTCATGCCCGCGGCCCACGGAGCCATCAGCCCGCGGCGGCTCTGCCGGTCGGCAATGGCCATCGGCGCAAGCTCCGCAAAGGTGCGCATGTTCAGCTCGCTCAACGTGCCGCCACCGGCGTTCGCCAGGTAGCTCGCGTTCGGATTTACTTCCTTGATCGCCTTGTCCCACACCCGGCAAAGCTCAAACAGCCGCTGCGGATGCCACTGCATGTACTTCCTCCGCGCCGGATCCTTCGGATCGCGCGTACGCGGCAGTTCCATCCCGCTGAAGTCGCGGAAGTTCTTCTGGCAATGCTCGCAGTAGCACATGCCTGACCCGCTCCAGCGATTGGTAAAGATCGAGTCGGCCATATACTTCGTCATAATCTCGCGATGAACGGCGGTCATGAACTCAAAGTTGTATGGCCCCAAAGCGCACGTCACCCAGTAGTCCTTGTCGGCCCAGTGGCGGCGCTTGTTGCCGTGCTCATCCACCGCAATCCAGTCCGGGTGCGCATCGTAAACATCCTGGTGGCAGGCGTGCGAGTCCGTTCGCGCCACAACGTTCATGCCCAGCTTGCGGCAGGCTGCGGTAATTTCGCCAAAGGTATCGCGGTCGCCAAGCCACTTGCTTCGGTAGTGCAGCGGAATCTGCGTGGGATAAAACGCAACGCATCCGCCTGCGTCCAGCAACGCCGCATCCGCATGAACTTTCTTAAAGTAGTTGAGCCAGAAGTCAAGGCTGTAGTTGCCTGGATCGTCCTCGACAAAGCTCAACTGCGCCCAGCGCATCGGCCGGTCGTACCAGTTTCCCGATCCCGCGCTCTCAGGCGCGCCCATCAGCGGCGCTGCGCCTGCCGTCTCAAAGGTGCCAACGCCGGCCATGTATGCCGCGGAAACTCCGGCGGCAGATTTAATGAATGTCCTTCTTGTACTCTCCATACACTCTCCTAAGCAGTAACGAATCGTTCGTTAATCGCGTGGTTCCCTTACTTTGGCGCAAGCTCCGCAGCCTGGCGCAATGCTTCAATCAAGCTTCGTTCGTCAACCTTGCCGGTTCCGGCAATATCGAATGCCGTTCCGTGATCAACCGAGGTGCGAATCACCGGCAGTCCGATTGTGATGTTCACGCCGGCCTCGATGCCCAGCACCTTCACCGGGCCGTGACCCTGATCGTGGTACATCGCGATCACCATGTCGTAGTCGCCGCGCTGCGCAAGGAAGAAGAGCGTATCGGCAGGCAGCGGGCCTACCACGTCCCAGCCTTTCTTGCAGCAGGCCTCAATGGCAGGCACAATCTTCTCTGCCTCCTCGCCGTGGCCAAACAGCCCGTTCTCGCCTGCGTGCGGATTAATTCCGCACACGCCGATCTTTGGCGTGGCGTTGCCCGACTTCATCAGCACCGTATGTGCGCGCGCAATGGTGCGCTCCACCAATCCCGGCTCAATCTTTGCAATGGCGTCGATGAGCCCGATGTGCGTGGTCACGTGCGTCACCTTCAACTTCGGCGTACTCAGCATCATCGAAACTTCTTCAGTTCCCGTGAGCGCGGCCAGCATTTCGGTATGACCGGGAAAGTGATGCCCACCCATGTGCAATGCCGCCTTGTTCAGTGGTGCGGTGCAAATTGCAGCCACCTTGTCTTGGACCGCAAGTTCGCACGCCTCTTTCACAAATTGATAAGCGGCATCGCCCGATACAGCAGAAAGCGCGCCCCATGCCAGATCCGCTGGGATCAGCTTCAGGTCAACGCAGTCGACTGTGTCTCTTGTGTACTCAGCCTTGTCGATTTCGTTGAGTGCCAGGCTACGCACTTTCAGCTTGCTGTTGACGATGCCGCCGGCCTGCTTCAGCCGGTTGGCGTCGCCCACCACAAGAGGCCGGCACCACTGGTGCGGCTCGGCATGCGCCAGGGCTTTCATAATGACCTCTGGGCCTACGCCGGCGGCATCTCCCATGGTGACGGCAATAATCGGTCGACTCATTCAACAACCTTTCCAGTTTGATTTGCGGCAACATGGCTCGTCCCTGCGTCAGCATCTCTCATCATTGCCCCGTGCAGAAAGCGCGAGCACTTCAGCAGCGCATCGGTCCCGCCAAAATCGCCCGCCTTCGTGATCACCGGCAGCGGCCGCTTCCAGTTTTCTGTGATCGAAATTGGAATTCCTTTTTCAAGTTCGCCCAGCAGGCGGAGGCGCGTTACTCCTATAGACTCGAACACCGCGCGCGCCGTTTCGCCGCCCGATGCAACCAGCGCTCCAACATTCTCAGCAACAGAAGCCACCAGCCGCGCAAGTCCTGCTGCAATCAACGCCCGCTTGTCGAGATCGATGCGCGGTTCCGCTTCGGGACTGAGCACCACGTCGCGATCATCTTTGATGGCACGCTTAAGCTCAAGCACCATCGTGCGCCACTCGGCGTGCTGCTCACCGGCCAGCAACACTGCGGGCGGAACCTTGATGGCAACAGTACCCGACAACGACGCAAGCACTCGCACCTGCTCCAGCGAATTACGCGAAAGGCTTCCAATCGCAAACAGAATTGGACCGTCAATCGGCGGCAACGAGAAACCGTCACTGGCACTCCTCTTCGCAATTCCCGCAGCTTGCGGCAACTGGTAAGCAAGCCCCGCAGAGCCAACCCACAGCGGTTTCGCGGTCATTTGTATTGACGCGGTGGCAATGGCCAGCAAATCGCCATCCGTTTCCGCATCGCACACCAGCACATCGCTCTCGGGTGCAGCCGCATTCATCTTCTCGGCAAGATCATGAAGCGGCGCTCGAACAGCATCCAGGCCAAGCACCTCGCAGCCGAGCCCGTAAGCGCTCAACATGTCGGGAATATGCGCGCACCCCGTGAGGCCCTGCACGCGCCAGATGTCGAGCTCGTGCAGCGGCTGGCCATGGGCAAGCTGCGCGCCATCCTTTGTGGTTCGACCAATAGCAGGAAATGCGGGCGCCATGATCGCTACAGTCCGCGCGCTTTGCTCGCGCATGCTCCTGAGCGCATTAAGAGCAGCCGCAAGTTCCGGTCCAACATTCCCGCGCAGTGTCGAGTCGATCTTCTTGAACAGCAGCAGCTCTGGCCGAGCGCAGTTTGCACGGATGAGCCGGTCAACTTCCTTCGCGGCTTCCTCCGGACCCATCCGACGCGTATCGGCATCCAGCGAAAGCACTTCGGCCGCCGGCTCCTCGTCCGTCTGCCTGAGCGCGACAAGGGTCTCGAGCCCTGCTCCGGCGCAGGCAACCCCGCAGTCGGCCGCACCTGAAAGATCATCGGCAAATATTAGGATCCGGAGCAATCAGTAGACTCCCAGCACTGGCGCTTCCAGCACCAACAAGAATAGCAAGGCCGACATGCGATGGATTGACTCCCGGAATCTCTCGCGGCACAGATATCCGCGCGTCGAATTTGATGCGCCGAAGTGAGAGGAACAGTCAGCAAGCAATGGTAGTTTGGTCATACCACACAGTCAAGTTTGCCCACCCCTCGGCCCTGCCTATCGATATATACGGGAATATCGCCGTGCGCATTCTTCCGGGGGCAGGCGTCGCCGGATTAGAGTAATCTGTTCTCGGGTGACGACGATGGCCGCGAAGCGTAAATCCAAGGGCGCATACATGATTTCGGCAGTCGCCGAGATGTACGAAATTCATCCGCAGACGCTGCGCCTCTATGAGCGCGAAGGGCTGCTCAAGCCTTCGCGCACTGAGGGCAACACCCGGCTTTACACTGACGAGGACCTGGAGCGGCTCGAGTTCATCCTGAACCTGGCCCGCGACCTGGGAGTGAATATCGCCGGCATCGCCATCATTCTGCAAATGCGTGAGCGCATGGAAGAGATGAACCGCCAGATGCAGAGTTTTGTGGAGTACGTGCGGTCTGAAATGCTCACTCGCTTCCAGCAGGCAACTCCGCAGGGTGGCGCTGCTATTGTTCCGCTCCGCAAGCCCGTCGCGGATCCCAAAGCCGGGACGCCGCGTAAGCAGTAGCGGTGAGGCGATTGCACCCTTCCACACGACACCCAGCGGCGAGCCGGGTATCCTAATCACTGCATGCCTTACATTCTCGTAGGATTGGCTTTCTTCGGGCTGATAACGTCCTCGGTCTTTGCGGGGATGGTAATTTGGGCCGTGCCGGGCTATCTGCGCGAGCGTCGCGCTGCTCTTGCTGCAACAGCCGTTCGCCCAGGGTTTACGCCTCCATTGACGCTCATCAAGCCGCTGCATGGGTCCGAACCGGGCCTTGAAGCGCATCTGGCAACGTTTTTTGAGCAGGATTATCCAGAGTACGAAATTCTCTTCTGCGCGCGTTCTGCCGACGATGCCGGCTTGGCCGCTGCCCGGCGTGTTGCAGCAAAATATCCGGGCATTCCGGCACGCTTCTTTGTTACCGGAGGTCAGCCTGACTACATCAATGCCAAGGTCGCGTCCATGGAGCTGATGGAGGCAAATGCATCCCACGAAATTCTCGTTATCAGCGACAGCGATGTGCGTGTGACGCCAGATTATCTGCGCGCAGTGGCGCTGCCCTTCGCTGACGAGCAGGTGGGAGCCATGTGTTGCCCATACCGCGGTGTTGCCGTCGAAGGCGGCATTTGGGCCCGGCTTGAAGCCGTGGGCATGAGTGTCGAGATGACCGCAGGTGTGCTGGCGGCTCGCCTTACAGAAGGAATGCGCTTTGTTCTCGGACCGACGATGGCTTTTCGCCGCGGCATCGTCAGGCAGTTGGGCGGATTCAAAATCACCGCAGACTATTGCGCCGACGATTTTGTTCTCGGCAATGAAACCTTCAAGCTTGGCAAGGTCGTTGTCCTCAGCCATCACGCCATCGATCACATCGTTCTCAATTCGCGTTTTATTGATTCAATGAAGCATCAGATCCGCTGGATGAAGTCAACCCGGTTTTCGCGGCCGGCGGGGCATTTTGGCACCTCGCTGTCGTTTAGCATGCCGTTTGGTTTGCTGGGGCTGGCGGCAATCTGGCTCGGGCATGTGTGGTGGGCAGTAGCCCTGCTCGTCTGGGCTGTGGCTACTCGGCTGGCTCTCTCCATCGCAGTAGGCGCCATGGTCGTCCAAGATAGAGACTGGATCGGGTTATTACTGCTCTACCCGGTGCGCGATCTGCTGGGCTTCGGATTCTGGGCTGCGAGCTACTGGGGAAGACGCATCATGTGGCGCGGGCGCGTATTCGAACTGCTTCCCGGCGGAAAAATGCGCGCGGCCCCGTAACTCAAATGTATCCGGCGGCCGCTTGCTTCGATTTTCTGATTGATTCCTGATTATTGCAGCGGACGATCTGTCCACAATTCCTTGTCGGCGATCTCTTCCACCGGATAAAGCCGGCCCTTCAGCAGGCTTTCCGCTTTTACCAGGTCAGGCTCCTGGGCAAACAACCATTTGCGATTGCCCGTGCCCCACTTCTGCGAAAGCTCTTCCTTGCCCCAGTCAAGCTTCGGCGCATCCGGATAGCACGATCCCCACAGCAGAGTGGTGCCTTCGCCGTTCTGTCCGCACTGCTGCGTCACAATAGGCGCATAAGGCTCCGTGAGGAAGTTGCGCGTATAGAAAATGACCGACGAACCCACCGACTCGTCGCCCCAGACGATCAGAGTATCGTCAGGCGAGCCCTTGGCGATGATGGTGTCCGCCGCTTTCTTTGAGCTGAGCATCGGCGCAAACCGCGCAAACGCAATGTGCGCGGCAATCAGAAACACCGCAAACGTCAGCGCCACGCTCACCGTTGCGGCAATGTGCTGCCTTTTCAGTCGAAGAATCCACCCCGCCGCCGGTCCCACCAGCAACGCGATTGCCGCCAGAATCGCGGGCAGCCGCAAAGCCGCAAACGATGCGCCCGTCAAATCGAACAGATGTGACATCGAAAGCGTGTAGTCGCCCACGCCGCGATGCGCAAGCACGGTCCCGATATCGGGCACGAACGGCAAATTGCGCGAAGTCCAAAGCCCCCAACCCAGCGCAACTGCTGAAAGAACGCCGATCACCGCAAACGCGGCCTGCGCTCCCGTCAGCCATTTGGTCGAGAGCAGCGGCTTGCCGCCTTCAGGGGCGCCAAGCGGCGCGCGTCCCTCTTCAATCCCCGCCACTACGCCCACAATCAGCATCATCAGCGGAATCCACACAGGGAAGGTGTAGTACTCCTGGTTGGTCGAGAGCGAGAAGAACAGCAGCGTCCATCCTGAAAACAGGCTCAGCAGCCAGATGGTGCGCACCTTGAATTTGAGCCGCGCAACGTAGCTGCCCACATCCTCGCGAATGGCGTTGTCGATGTAGAAGTCCACCGTCTGCCCGGCGTCGCGCTGCAAATGCTGCATCCAGCTCTTGCGCGTCTTCCATGCGGCCACCAGCGCCGCAGGCAGAAACAGGCTCCACGGGAACAGCCACACCAGGTGCGCCAGCCAGTAGGCATATCCGGGCATCTTGTTATAGTCGTGCGGATAGCGCATGCCAAAGAAGCGAAGCACGTGTTCATTGATGAAGTAGAAGTAGAAGAACCCGTGCACATTACCCATCGTGGGATGATTGCCTACCGGGTTTCCCTGGTCGGGATTGGCCAGTCCGCACAGAATGTGCCATGGCGCTGCAATCAGCAGAAACAGGAGCGTGCCGGTCAGGGGCTTAAGAACTCGCCACCTGCGCCACTGCCCGGTCAGCAACAAATAGGGCACTGCGGCTCCCACAAAAAACACTGGAGCAATCAGGCCCTTGGTCAGCATGGCCAGCGCCACGCAGGCGTAGATCCAGTAAAAGCGGTTGGGCTTGTCGTCTTCCAGGCCCGTGATCAGCGCGTAGAGCGCAATCAGAAGAAACAGGCTCAGCTCGGCCTCGGGAATAATAAAGCGCGTAAACAGAAATGGCCCGATGGCGGTCAGCGTCGCCAGCCCTGCGTAGAATCCCGCGCGCTTGCCCCACGCGCGGCCCGTCCAAAGCCACGCCAACCACGTCAGCCCCAGAATCGCTAGCGAGTTGGGCAGGTGCGTGGCAAACGTGTTCTGGCCAAAAACCTTGTAGCTCGCCGCTACTACCCAATAAGGCAACGGCGGCTTTTCAATGTAGCGGATGCCGTTAACCTTCGAAGTGATCAGGTTGCCGGTCTCTGCCATGTGTTGCGCGGCCTGCGCATGTGAGGCATCTACGTCGTCAAGCAAAGGAGGAGAAAATAGCGAAAAAATCTGTACAGCGACGAAGATGACGCCAAAAAGGATCCAGACAACGAGCGTTTTAGGCGCCTGCTGCGGGCGATGGAGAGTTACCGTATCGTGCTTCTCGTCGGGGGACATCGCTGAATTGGCCATTTCCTAAAGAATATCAGCAGAAAATCCACATTTTGCCGCGAGTTCGGGGCAAGCGTCTCATTTCCAACGCCAAACACTCCACGGCAAAGACCGCCGAGTTCGCCACTGCCTCCTGTGTAAAACGAAAAGCTCAAATTTCCGGCGTACAAAGAGCATGCACACCGATCGTTGCCGCAAAGGCAGTTAAGATGGGTTCGGAAGTTCCTTTTCTCCATAGCCAGTCCGGTATTCCGCAATCGCAATGATCAACGGGGAGAGAGTGCCCTCAAGCCGACGCGTCAACGGCGTGCGCAAGCTGCGCCTGTTGCCCTTGCTCGCCGCTACATATTTCATGGTGTCCGGCGGCCCCTACGATATTGAGGACATCATCGGCTATGGCGGCTACAACGGCGCATTTCTGCTTCTCTTTCTGTTGCCCTTCATTTGGAGCTTTCCCACCGCGCTCATGCTCGGCGAACTCGCCTCGGCCATTCCGGCTGAAGGCGGCTTTTACGCGTGGGTCCGCCGCGCGCTCGGACCGTTCTGGGGTTTTCAGGAAGCATGGCTCTCGCTGGCCTCTTCGGTCTTCGACATGGCCATCTATCCCACCACTTTCGTTCTCTATCTCCAGAGGATCGCCCCCTCGCTCACCGTCGGTCATCGCGCTCTTCTTCTCGAACTCGCCGTCGTTGCCGCGGCAGTTCTTTGGAACCTGCGCGGAGCTGCCGCGGTCGGTGAAGGCTCCGTGAAGCTGTGGGCCATCTCCATCTCTCCTTACCTGGTGCTCGTCGGCCTGGCTGTCTATGTGGGATTCCTGGGTGCGAGCGGACCCTTCGGCGGTCATGCATCGCTGGCGCGCCCCGTAGGCGTCGATTTCTCAACCGCCGTGCTCGTGGCCATGTGGAACTACATGGGCTGGGACAATGCCACCACCGTCGCCAACGAAGTTGAAAACCCTCAGCGCAATTACCCGCGCGTGGTCATACTGGCAGTGGTAATGGTCATGATGACCTACACCATCCCCATCGCTGCAGTGGCATGGGCCGGAATTCCAGCCGAACGATTCTCAACCGGAGCCTGGGTCGATGCAGCGCGCACTTTGGGCGGTCCCGCGCTGGCAATTGCAGTGGTCCTGGCCGGCGTCATCGACGACTTTGGCACCTTCAGCAATCTCACCCTCAGCTATACGAGGTTGCCCCACGCCCTGGCTGAAGACGGCTTTCTGCCGCGTGTCTTCACGCGCCGGCTGCAGAACGGATCGCCCTGGGTGTCGGTCATCGTCTGCGGCCTGTGCTGGGCGCTTGCTCTCGGCTTCACCTTCGAGCGCCTCATCACCATCGACCTTGTGCTCTGGGGGTTCTCGCTCATCCTCGAGTTTCTCGCCCTCATCGTTCTTCGCCGCAAAGAGCCTTCCATGCCCCGGCCATTCCGCATCCCCGGCCCGGACTGGTTCCCGATTCTTCTCGGCATCGGTCCAACGGCGCTCATCTTCTATGCGCTCTACGTTTCGCGCAATGAAACCGTAGCGGGTGTCTCAGCCTTCACCTTCGCCGTCACCATCGCTCTCCTCGGCGTCCCGGTCTACCTGCTCGCCAGAATCTCGCAGCGCAGGAGGCGGGCCAAAGAAAGTACGGAAGGCTGAAGCTGGAGCACAGCGCCGCGTGCCCACATTCTGTCGACATCAATTCATGGGCAAGCTATCTTGCCCCGTATCCGCTTTGTCCGTCATCAGATAGCTCGGTCGTGTTCGTGTCCGAGGGCCCTGCTCATTTCTCCCCAGATGCGATTTGGAGGAGAATAGTCAATATGCAATATGAGCGGATCCGAGTAGCGACCCTGCAGTACTACATTCGCCCGGTCAAGACGTTCGAGCAGTTCCGGGACCAGGTAGAGGCTTTGGTAGAAACAGCAGCGGATTACAAGTGCCAGCTTGTTGTCTTCCCGGAATACTTCAGCGTTCAATTACTCACGTTGGGAAACATCAGAAGGCCCATCCGCGAGCAGATACGCGAACTGGCCGGCCAGGCTCCGCGCGTCAACGAACTGATGAGCGAACTCGCCAGCCGCTGTCGCATCCACATCGTCGCGGGCACCATTCCGGTGCATGACCCTGAATCGGATCTGATCTACAACGAGAGTTACTTCTACTACCCATCGGGCCAGGCAGGCGTGCAAGGCAAGTTGCACATGACCACCTTCGAACGCGAGGAGTGGATCGTTTCGCCGCGATCCAAACTGCGTGTCTTTGAAACCGAGTTCGGAAGAATGGCCATCACCGTCTGTTACGACGTTGAGTTTCCCGAGCTCGCCCGTGCGGCCGCAATCAATGGCGCGCACATATTGGTCGTCCCCAGTTGTACTGACGATCGCCAGGGGTTCATGCGGGTTCGTTACTGTGCGCAGGCCCGCGCAATCGAAAATCAGATGTACGTCATTCATGCCTGCACCGTAGGCTCACTTCCTGCCGTGCCCGCCGTCTCACTCAACTACGGACAAGCATCGATCCTGACGCCAAGCGATTTCGCCTTCTCACGCGATGGAATTCTCGCTGAAGGTTCGCCGAATCAGGAGATGATGGTCGTAGGGGAATTGAACCTAAAGACAATTGCCGACACTCGCACAAACGGAACCGTGATCCCTTTGTACGATAGCCGCAGGTCCGCGGAAATCGCGTCGAACCTGGAGATCGTGAACGTGAAATAATGGCGCACGACAAGAACGACTTCGGAATTCGCAATACTGAACGTAGTGACATTCCTGAGATCATCGAACTGTCGCGCGCGGTCTATCCTGATACTCCGCCCTGGGTTCCGGCGCAACTTGAGTCCCACCTGGAAATCTTCCCTGAAGGGCAATTCGTCGCGTTTCACAAAGCATCGGGCCTCATCGTGGGAACAGCCGCCAGCCTCATCGTGCTTTGGGATGACTACGAAACCGATACAAACTGGCGAGACTTCACGGCAAACGGGTACTTCACCAACCACGACGCAGAAAATGGCCGCACCCTCTACGGGGCGGAGGTCATGGTCCGGCCCGACTACCAGGGATGCGGAATCGGCAAGCAGCTCTACACAGCCCGGCGAGAACTCGTAGAACGCGTGAAGCTCCTGCGCATCCGGGCTGGCGCGCGCCTGCGCGGGTACCACAACTATGCCACCCTGATGAGCCCCGGTGAATACGCCCTTCATGTCATCAAGGGTGACATCGGCGATCCGACCCTTTCCTTCCAGCTTCGCCAGGGTTTTGTCGTCATCGCAGTCGCAAAGGGCTATCTACGGCACGATCCCGAGAGCCTCGGCAACGCCGCCGTTATCGAGTGGCTCAACCCGCTAGTCGCTACGCAGCAGGACCGCCTCGCGCAGCGCCTGTTCCAGGAGATTGCCTCTGGCCCCGTAGCTCAGAAGTCTCTGCCCCCCGGAACACCCGGACGCCCCGGCTCTCTCTCCTGAATCGCAAAACCCGCACGCCGCGCTCAGCCGACTCACTGTCCCGCCCCCGGCGTAACCACCTGCAGCGGAGTCTCGCTCACCGCCAGGCCCTTTCGTCCCGCGGCCATGCTCAGCACCCGGCGCGCATAATCCGCCACCGTCGACACACCCTCCGCATACTCAAGGTTGGGCTTCCCCTTGCCGCCGTTGTAAGCGCCCACGGCCTTCTGCACGTCTCCGTGAAAGTGGTCCAGCAGATTGCGCAGCAGCAAACCGGCGTACGTGGTCAGCACATGCGAGTCCACATGGTTCAGGTCGAGCTTCTTCGGCGGCACAAGACGCTCCGGCAGCTTGCTGTAGTCGCGCTTGTCGCGCAGATAAAGCGCATGAGCGTAGCGAAGCGTCTCGCGCGTAATCTGCCACGGCCCAACCGAATAGTTGCTCACCAGCACGCGCCCCTTGCGCCGCTTCAGAACAATGTCGCCCCGTTGCGCCCGCCGCTTCCACACTGCATGCTGCAGGTCTCCGCGAATATCCAGATAGTTGTTCTCCATTGCGCCAATGCCCAGCAGCATGTCCAGCGGCACATCGTAAAACTTCGCCACCTCGATCATGTCCGCGGCAAAGTCGCTCGACTCCTCCGGCGTCATCATGTGCGCCACCGGTTCAAGCTGCTTTTGCACCCGAGGGTCGGTCTGCACCTTGAACAGAATGAATCGCGCCACCGCGTTGTGAAGCTGCTCCGGCGGAAGGTGAATCAGCCGCTCCGCGACGGGCCCGTGATAGGCCGCATCGAACAATGCCGTCTGCTTCTTCCACTCTTCAATCTCCTGCGTGGGCGGCGACTCCAGCACAAACCCTGGAATCATGCGCTGGCTCCGCAAATCCAGCAGGTGCCTTTCCGCCGCAAACTCGTCGTTGTCCATTTTCACGTAAAGCCTGAACTCGGGCTGGGGAGTCTGAGCCGTGCTCACCATCAGAATCTCGCGGCCCGCAAGCGGCTTCAGGCTCTTCAAATACTGCAGGCGCAGATAGGCGGTCAGCTCGTCGTCGTACTCGCCCACCATCCCCAGCAGATTTCCGTTCGGCATCTGCAGCGTCACTTCGCCATTCACAATCGCCGGAACGGCCATCATTGCAGGCATGCGGAACGGCAGGGGCCTCACCCAGTAGCGGTAGACAAACAACGTCCCCCCGGCTCCTAGTGCCAGGGAGAGAGTTATGCCGCCCAACCACTTTAACCAGCGGGGAACGCGCCTGCGCTTCGTCGAATCGCTCACTGCAATTAAACTAACGCGCAAACCCACCGATCCAAAAATTCCAGACCACGAATCAGTCCCAGGCGCCTCGCATTTGCGCGCCTGGGATATCGGCACAGACCAGTCCGCCAAGTAACCGCGTCAACTTGGAAACTCGTCCCCTCGTAATCACCCTTCAGGCCCCCATCACGCGAAGGCCTTTACCTCGATCCTGCGGAACCAGATCTCGGCATACTCGATCTCGATAGCAATCTTGCCGCGCGTCAGCGGAATATAGCTGCCCGGGTTTGCTGGGTCCGGTTGCTGGAGTCGGGTGATGGTGTTCACCGCGCGGCCGTTGATGATGTGCGTCGCCCGGTCGCCCTGCCACAGCACCTCAACCGTATTCCAGTCGTCCAGCTTCTCAAAATTTCCGTCCTTGATCTTGCGGCCCGTGGTCGGTTCTTCGGTGCTGGGCCTGCCCGCAGCCTTCGCCGCGTCGCTGCCCGGTTCAGGCCATCCATGTTCCGGACTAAGACCCTGACCGAACAACCCCGCGCCATGCGGAGACTGCACGCCGCGCACACCGTCCAGCAGGAAGAAATCGCCCACATCGCCTTCTTCAATCTGGCACTCCATGCAGCGAGGCCATACCTTGTCCTCGCCCACCAGCCCGTACAATAGCCCGTTGTCGCGCTTGCTGATCGAGCGAGGTGAGAACTGTTTCATGCCCCACTTGTACTCCACGCGGATACGTACGTTTTCAAACTCCTGGTGCGTCGCCAGATAGCCCGGCTCGTACTGGGTATCGTCCACGTCTGCGCCCATGATGTGGAGCATCTCGCTCTCCACTGCCACAATGCGCCTCTTCTCCGCCACACCCTTGCCGCTCTTCTGAAGCATGGAATACCAACCAGTCAAATCGCGATCGTTGATCAGGGAAATCCATCCGTCCATACCCGGCGGAGGCAACGTAAGCTTCGGCTGTGCAGTTTGTGCGAGACTTTCAAGTGGAAGAAGCGTGGAGCCCAGCGTAAGCGCACCCATCCCCTTCAATGCCTGTCGGCGGTTGAACATTTAGTTTCCTCACTTCAAATGTGGATTCCGCGGTCAGGAGTTCAACTGGCAGGAAGCCCGCTCGCGAGTATTCCATCTTATGCGACCGAGCATGTGATGCGCGAACAAAAAGTCCCAGCCCGCGAAGCCCCGGCATACGATGCCACGCTCTCAGCGCCCCGCGTTCGGGCACCGGAATATCAAACAACCTAATTACCAAACAAACTCGTCAACTTGTGAACTCGTAACCTTGTCCCCTTGTCTCCTTGTAACCCGCCCTTCAGGTGGGATAGCAAGAACCCAAACCCCCGCCCATGTCATCTTGAACGACCGGAACAAAGTGAAGGAAGAGAAAGATCTGCGGTTGCTTTTCAGCAGTGTCGTCCATATTACGGGCTTTTAAAGGTAGCATTGTTCATATGACAGCCTTCGTGGTCCGGCAAGCGACATCGTCTGATCTGGACCGCGTAGCCGCGCTTGTACGGTCGTTTCCTACCCCAACCCGTCGAGACGATGCAAGCATCCGCAACTGTTTTATGGAGCTTGTCTCGGACCCAAAGGCTTATTTGGCTATTGCCGTCCGAGCGGACAGCTCCGTGATAGGCTATCTGTCCGGCTATCGCCATGCCGCGCTCTACGCAGGAGGCGAAACCGCCTGGTGTGACGAGATATATGTACACGAAGACCAACGCAGGAGTGGTGTCGGCAAGCAGCTTATGTTGGATTTCGAACGGTGGGCTGAAGAGAATCGCTGCGTTTTAGTGTCACTCGCAACCGCAGGCGCCAAAAGTTTCTATGAAACCCTTGGCTATACATCGAAGGCTTCCTACTTCAAGAAATATCTCTCCAGTGAGCCTTGAACTTCGCGGTCAGATCACTGAGGAAAGGAATTCACCTCTTCATGAGCATTCATTGTCGCAAGCGCATTTGCAGCGCTTCTGCCTTGTTCATTTTCTCATTCCTTGTGATCGCGCTGCCATGTGGTATGGCTGGACAAATTGCGAAGCCAATTCAATCGCATGAGGTTCATTCCGACGGCACTATTACCTTCCGCTATCGTGATACGGGCGCGAAGCATGTTCAGGTTTCTGTCGGTGGGTTGATGGCACCCGTCCCAATGACAAACACAGGCGGAATCTGGACCGCAACTACCCCACAGCTTCCTCCCGAGATTTTCTGGTACTACTTCATCGTCGATAGCCAACCGCAAATGGACCCACTGAACGGCGTCGTCCTCCACAACTATGTATATCTGAACAACGTCGTCGTCGTTCCCGGAGCAGCTCCGCAGTTATGGGAGGCGAGGGATGTTCCTCATGGGGAAATACATCACCACTTCTACAAGTCGCAATACAGCAAGGAAGTCCCCGGGGAGCATCGTGAGGACTATCGGTACTCGGCACCGAACCACAGCATGGAGTATCGCGATTACTACGTTTACACGCCGCCCGGTTACGACCCAAAGAATAGCCACCGATATCCGATACTCTATCTACTCCATGGGTATGCTCAGACGGCAGCGGACTGGACCGTTCCGGGCGGAGCCAATTTCATCCTCGACAACCTCATCGCAGAGAACAAAGCTAAGCCGATGATTTTGGTCATGCCGGTTTGTTACGGATGGGCCGTCGATAATTGCTCCGCCGCAATCCTGAATGAGATCCTGCCACAGGTGGAATCGGAGTACAGAGCCCTGAGGGGCAGAAATCACCGGGCGATTGCCGGACTCTCGCTGGGCGCGATGGAGAGCCTCTATATAGCCTTCAATCATCCCGAACTTTTTGCGTCGGTGGGGAGTTTCAGCGCAGGCGACATGCGCAATTTGCCTCACCCGCTGCCTATGGAACACACGCGAACCGGTTTTCGGCAGCTATGGATTTCCTGCGGTGTGAATGACCCGCTCCTTCCCAAGAACCAGCAACTCATCGCTGATCTGAAGAAAAATGGGTTCTCACTCACCGCTGTCGAAACGCCTGGAACACATGATTGGACTGCGTGGCACTTTAGCCTGATTCACTTTGTGCAGTTGCTCTTCCAGAAAGACTGACACATAATATCTCGCGCGTTTTCCCTCTGAGTCAGTCGAATGGCGCCGTCAAGCCAAGTCACTCATAGAGAGCTCCTTTCACTAAATATGCAGGATATGTAAAGGAAAGCGGGCCTTAATCTACCAATTCCACCAAAGTCATCGCCCAACCTTCCAGCCGAGTTATGCCACAACGCAGCCTTGGAACACCGCCCTGTACGCTTCACAATTTCACAAACTCTTTATGTACCAAAAATCTGCGTTTCGGCTATACGTTTAACGAGAGCCCAAAACATACTTTTGCACGCTTCTTCCCGTCCGTTTCGCTAGCGAATTCCACCCGCGTAAACCAGCGAGGTTCGCGCCTACTTTTCCTTGCAGCACTGCGGCGGGCGCGTCGTGTATCTTAGGCCGAGAGATTAAATTTCTTCTCTCCGGAGAACTCTGCCAGCCACCATGCCTACCTTTGCCGCCATCGATATCGGATCGAATTCGTGCAGGCTCAAGATTGCCAAAGTAGTAGCGCACCATCTCAAAACGCTGGCCGAAGATCGCGAAGTCACGCGGCTCGGCGCAAGAGTCTTTGACTCGGGACTTGTCTCGCCTGAGGCGATGGCGCAGACGCTCCGTGCTCTCAAGCGCTTTCAGCGGCAGGTGCAGGCGCACGGTGTCGATCAGATTCGCGTCGTAGCCACTTCCGCCATGCGCGACGCGCGCAACGGCGCAGCATTTCAAGCCTGGGTGAAAGCGGAGACCGGCTGGAATATGGAGATCATCTCCGGCCTTGAAGAAGGCCGCCTGATTCACCTGGGTGTAACCGGCAGCGAGCAGGGCGCGGGTGGCAAGGTTCTGCTGCTCGACCTCGGCGGCGGCAGTTGCGAG
Organism: uncultured Acidobacteriaceae bacterium; assembly: GCA_963843655.1. Classification (GTDB taxonomy): domain Bacteria; phylum Acidobacteriota; class Terriglobia; order Terriglobales; family Acidobacteriaceae; genus Telmatobacter. Next base: position 298,028 of record CAWJLD010000005.1, read on the forward strand.
ATCACGCTGTCGGAGCACAAACGCATTAAGGACACCATCAGCATGCCGCTTGGAGCCGTGCGGCTCACCGAGGGTTTTCTTTCCGCCGGTCCCGCACCCGCCGAAGGGCTCGCGCGTATGCGCAAGTGGATAGCGCGCGAGATGCGCCGCGCCCACCGCAAGATTCAGCCGGGCAGGGTTCCGCTGGTAATTGCAACCTCTGGCACGGCCGCTGCGTTGAGTGAGGCCTACGCCGCAGGCGTACGAATGAACAATGGCCGGAAAGCGCGCACCGGTAAGCGCGGAAGCAACGGAACACCTGAGGTGGTTCCCACGCGCACCGTTCGCAAACTCGCCAATGCACTTGCCAAAATGCCGCTGCCTATGCGTGAGGCGGTGCCCGGAATAGGCCCGCGCCGCGCGGAGATTATCGTTGCCGGCGCTGAAGTGTATGCGGAACTTCTCGAGAGCTTCGGGCTTGCGGGATTTCGTTATTCACCGCTCGGACTGCGCGACGGCATTCTGGCGCAGATGCTGGCCGAGCAGGATGCGCGTGCCACAACGCACGCGGAGTTCGAGCACGAACGCTGGGAGAGCGTGCTGGCCACTGCAAAACGCTACGGCGTCGATCTCAAGCAGGCGGAGCCGGTGCGGGCCCACGTGCGCCAGTTGTTCCGCGAGTTGCAGACGCTGCACAAGCTGCCGCCTGAGTACGAGAGCTGGCTGGCAGCCGCGGCCCTGCTGCGCGATACCGGCAAATTCATCAATCACCAGGGCCACTACCGGCATACGCAATACATCATTTCAAGCACTGAGATCTACGGCTTTACTCAACTGCAGCGCACTTTAATTTCGGCGGTTGCGCGCTACCTTGGCAAGAGTCGCCCAGAGCCGGGCGACCGTGCGCTGCGCAATATTCCTGCGGAAGAGCACAAGAATATTCATCGCGCGATTGTGCTGCTGCGCCTCGCGATAGCGCTCAACCAGGATCGCGCCAGCGACGTGCTGCGCGTATCGGTGAAGGTCTATCCCAAGCGCGTTTATCTTGAACTGCGCCCCGGACGCACAGGCGCGGAGCTTGAGCTGTGGTCGCTGCGTAAAGAGGCAGACTACTTCCGCGAGGTCTTCGGGCGAGAGCTCTTTCCAACACTCGCATAAATACCGCGCGCCGAGCGCGGGTCAACGAGCCACTGCAATCTTGGCGGATGGTGATCCAGATCCACGCGTGCAATCGATCCCTTGCGCATCCGAATCGCCGCCCCTCCGTTGCCCGTGATCAGCCGCCCCAGGAACTGGTAAAGGACAGGATTGTGCCCAACCGCCAGCAGCCCTTCATATGCGGAATACTTCAAAAGCATGTTTTGAAAGGCCCCAAAATCCGCACCAGGCAACAAAGCTTTGCTCGCTTCCACCTTACCATCAAACCCCAGTTCAGTGCCGACAAACTGAGCAGTCTGCATAGCCCGCTTCAGCGGGCTTGAGACGATCACATCTACCTGCACCTTGAGAGCGCCCAGCATGCGCGCCATCAGCATGCACTGTTCCTTGCCTTCCTTTATGAGGCCCCGCTTCGCATCGAGAGTAGGATTCTCGCGCGACAGGCCGGCATTCGCGTGGCGCATTAAATAGAGGATCATGGCAATGGGTCCAGCTGAGCTCTTGCGAGGGAGGAGCTGCTTCCTGAAATTCAATTTTAACACGATTGTAATAATTCGATTGCCCAGACCTCATTGACTAAAAGTCCGCCCAGCAGCTTGCGCTCCGTGACCATTTCAAATCCCGATCGCTTCAACGCATCACGATAATTCGGGAGCGAGTGCACCTTCAATCCGGTAAGCAAGCCGAACATCCAGTAGAGAATCCGAATGAGCGGTCGGGCAATGAGTTGTCCATACCAGCCCGAAGGAATCGCAAACTCCGAGATAATCCATCTTGCCGAAGGCGACAGCGAAGCGTGCAAAGTAAACGCCAGCGATTCAACCTCACTCGTGGTCAGGCAATCGAGAAAAAAGTGCGTAACGACAAGATCGTAAGACGAACTTTCCGGCTGAAATTCGCGCGCATCCAAACACGTGGCATTAACGCGATTCGCATCCGCACCCGCCCGGCGAAACAACTCGCGAAGCATGGCAGAACTCGCATCGACCGCATCGACGCGAATGTGCGGATTCACGCGCAGCAGTCGTTCGGTGAAGCGTCCATCGCCGTCGCCTATGACAAGCGCACGCTCGCAGTGTGAGAGCGACGCGAGAAATGCGCAACGGCACCGCTCGAGCCACGGACCAAAGCTCACCACTTCCATCCAGCGATAGACATGCGCAAGTCTATTGAAATTCGGCGTCGCGGGACTTTGATTCGAAGGCCTACTCATCAGTGAACAAAGGGAATGAGCGCGATAATTAGTGCAGGTGTCAGCAGCGCGAGATCCGCGGCAGCGCGCAGCGTAACTGGCGCAAAGCGATCGCAAAGCCAGTCGAGTGAACTAAGCAGCAGCGCAGCGGCAGCACCGCACCCAAGCAGCACCGCGCATCGCGGACTGGACGAAGCCCACAGCGCCGCGCAAAAAACTGTTACGCCGGCAAGGCACAGCCCAAACGTTGCGGTAGAAGCACTTCTCGCAGGCGTGTCATTCGATTCCCCCTTCTTCGATTCCCACTGATCGATTGCGTCACAGTTGAGCCATGCAAGGAGCACAAAGACAATTGTCGTTGTCAGCAATGGCCACGCATGCGGTGAGCGAAAGAACCCCGCGCGCGACCAAGCCGGAAGAACACACCCGAGTGTGAACAAAACACCCACGAGGAATTCCTTCGAGGGTAGCTGAAGAATTCTGCTTCGTGAGTGCACACGCGTGAAGTAGAGCAGCGACACGGCTGCCAGCAGAGAATCGTGCTCGCGTAGAGTGCGCGGCATCAGCACGAAGATGATCCAGGCAGCGGCAAAGGCTGAGGCAAGAGCCAACGGCGCAAGAACGCGTCGAAAGCGCCAGTGAAAGAGATGCCGCTCACGAAGTTGGTCGGGCATCGCTGCATACAACGCCGTGTGTGCATCCAGCAGGCGGTCTGCAACGTACACCGCCCACACTGCCAGAGGCAGCAGAACAGGAACCCACCATGGAAGGCGAACGTGGGCGGCCCACGCAAAGGCCAGGCTCCAGGTAAGCGCGACGGAAGATGCATCGAGGCTCGCTAGATGCCAGAACCGCAACACGCCCCCAGCGTTAATTCCAGAGTTCGCTCGTAGCGTGATGCTGTTCCGTTCCGGAACGTCTCGCACTGCATTGCCGCAGAGCGTCACGGAGCACGGAACCGCTGAATCGCGTTGCGTACGGTGCTGGGTCAGGGGATGTGACACTACCCTGATTTTATCCGCACAGCACTTATTTGCCGAAAAGTCCCTTCAAAGACTTGACCGTATTGTCGATCTGCTGCTTCTTGTCTGTCGGCTGCTGGCCATTGGATTGCCCAAGCAAACCGCCGGTTTGCTGCTTCACAAAAGCCTTCAGGTCGGCGCGGATCGACGGATTCGATGTTGTGCCGGAGATGGTGAGCGGTACGCCTTTGTCGGCCGCATTGCCGGATTTGTTGCCAAGCAGTCCGCCGAGCGCGTTCAATCCGCTGTTGGCGATCGAACCGACCGAGGACGCGTTGCTGAACTTGGCCACCATCTTGAAATCCAGCGCACCTGAAGGCGCAACCGTGCCGTCCCCGGTGGCCGTTCCAATGGCCGGTATCGATCCGTAGATGTTGCTGAACTTCGTCATCTGCGGCGATGATTCAAGCGCCGTACTCACCTTCTCAATCTTCGTGCCGCCCTTGGTTCCACCCAGGTTGCTCATGCCCTGAATCTTCGCTCCCAGGTCGAAGCCTGCCAGTTCGGTGTTGTCAATCTCCACAGGCCCTGAGATGGTTGCCGCGGTTGCCGGGCCGCTAATCGCAAGATTCGTGGTGAGTGTACCGCCCTGTAATCGCGAACCGCTGGGCAAAGTCACTCCAACGGCAGGCAACATGTCTTCAAGTTGATCGATGGGCATTTGCGGCGCTGACAGGTGCAGATCGACAATTGCGTTCTGCCCAGCCATACGATAGGTTCCGGTTACACGCGCGGCGGCCGAGCCCGCGTTGATCGAGATATTGGAGATCTGTCCGCTGCGCTGGTCAAGGTGGTTGATGACGGTGTAGTCGATGTTAACGGGCTGTGGGGCAGGCGTTCCCGTGCGCGACAGCAGCAGCTTCGAAGCCTGAATCTTTCCCTTGCTCGTCAGGTCGGTTCCGTTGGATGCAACCTGTCCATCAAAATCGGCCACCATTCCAATGCCTTGTCCCGCGGCCACAACATTGGCCGCTACCGGATCAAAATGTGTGAGGTTCAACTTGGCGTCGAACGGCGTGTCCGATGCGTCTTTCTGCGAGATGGGGCCGGCATTGCCGCTGAGCTCCAGAGCGCCGTCACCCGGGAACTTTGCTGAAAGCTCGAACGGGAATGACTTGAGGAAAGAGAATTGCTGCACCGTGATGTTGACGTCGGAGCAGGTAAACGGCTTGCCGGTAGCTGGAATCGATGAAATGGTCGCGCTGCCATCCTTGATCTTCAACTCGCCGATGGTCAGCGCAGGAATAATGCTGTTCTGCGATGAGGTCTTCGCGGTTGACGTCTCCGCTGCGCTGCCGATATTCGAGAAATTCCAAATGCCGCTCTGATTGTGGATCAGATGAATCGACGGTGAGTCGATAGTGATATCGGTGATCTGCACCTGATGATGGAAGAGGAACGGACCCAGCTCAATGCCGATGTGCAGCTTCTTGGCCTCAACAAATGGTGTCGTCGACATCGTGGGATCGTCGGCAATCGAAATGTCTTCGGCCACCAGGCTGCCGCTCAAGATTGAAAGGCTCAGATGTCCCAGCGTGACCTTGCGCCCGAGCGAGGTTGAGAGTTCGGATTCGATCCTCGGCCTGAAAGTATCGGCATTCACGAAGAATGGAATCGCTACGATGAGAAGAATCAGAACGGCGACAACGCCCAAAGCGATCTTTACCCAGCGGCTGCGCATGAAACTCTCCTTCCATTTACATCAGTACGCGATTTGAATTGTATCGCTCTAAGATGCGGGGTGATAATGTGCAAACACAAAATCCAGTGGACTTGCGAACCCTCTGAAGCTTTGATGCCGCTTCAAGAGGTAACGGTAGATATCAGTCGGCAGCGTTCTGTTTCTTTACCGAGGCCTTTGTGCGCCGGACGGGTATGCGTGGATGCTGATCGATGGCCAGTGGTTTGGGGATAGACTCGATATCCGCCTTGCCCTCAGCCAGTCTCATCAAAAATTCCTGGCTTGAAAAAGCCGGAGCATCCTTCATCAGCTTTGCGGCTCGCAAGTACGATCCATCGGGTTGCTGGATGCGCGCCTTCACTGTGTCAGCAAGATATGCGGGCAATATCTCGTCGTGAATACGGGCAATGACAGCGGAATCGCGGACCGGGAAGACGACCTCGCAACGCTCAAAGAGATTGCGCGGCATCCAGTCTGCCGACCCAAGGTAAATCTCGTCGTTGCCGCCGTTGGCAAAGTGGAAGATGCGTGAGTGCTCAAGGAATCGGCCAACAATGGAGCGGACGCGAATTCTCTCGGAGAGCCCGGGAACGCCGGGGCGCAGAATGCAAAGACCGCGAATGATGAGATCGATTTCAACACCATCCTGCGATGCCTGATAGAGAGCTTCAATCACCGAGGGCTCCAGCAGTGCGTTCATCTTGGCCACAATGTGCGCGGGACGGCCGGCCTGCGCGTGCTCCCGTTCGCGGCGAACGAGACGCAGAAAGCTCTCCGCCATCGTCAGCGGCGCCACCAGCAAGGGGCTGTAGTCGTCGATCTCGGCGTGCGCCGTGAGATAGTTAAAGACCATGTGGACGCGCTCAGTGATCTGCGGATCGCAGGTGAGAACGCTCAGGTCAGTGTAGAAACGCGCCGTAATGGGGTTGTAGTTGCCCGTGCCCAGATGGCAGTAGCGGCGGGTAGCGCCGTCTTCGTCGCGGCGCACCAGCAATGCCAGCTTGCAATGCGTCTTGAGTCCCACAACGCCGTGAAACACTTGCACGCCCGCATCTTCCATGCTGCGCGCCCAGCGGATGTTTGAAGCCTCGTCGAAGCGGGCCATCAGTTCCACAACGAGCGTGGTCTCTTTTGTGGCGGCAGCCTCAGTAAGGGCTTTGAACACCGGTGAGTCCGCGCTGGTGCGATATAACGTCTGCTTCATGCTCACTACGGCCGGGTCGTCGGCGCCCTGCTGAATGAATTCCACCACTGGCTCGTAGGAGTCGTAAGGATGGTGGAGCAGAATGTCGTGCTGGCGCATCTCGTCGAAGATGTTGGCGGACTTTCGGCTGAGCACAAACGGACGCGGCGTAAAGTGCGGGAACTTCAGGTCAAGGCGCTGCACGTCATCGTAGAAGAACATCAGGCGCGAGAGATTCACCGGCCCTTCGCAATGAAAGACCTGATCCTCTTCGAGCTCGAAGTTCACGCGCAGCCGCTCTACAATCTCCGGATCGGCTCCGGTTTCAATTTCAAGGCGCACTGCATCGCCCTTGCGGCGGTTGTGCAGCTCCACGCGAATGGTTTCAAGCAACGAGCGCGCCTCTTCTTCTTCGAAGTAGAGGTTTGAGTTGCGGGTGACGCGAAACGCTGTGTGGGCCAGCACCTCGTAGCCGCGATACATTCCGGACAGGTGCTGCGCAATCAGATCCTGCAGCAGCAGATAGTTGTATTTGCCTTCCGGCGCGGGCAGCCGCACAAAGCGGTGCAGCGCGCGCGGCACTGTAACAACACCCAGAACCTGCGGGCCTGAGCTGCGGCGCTTGGCGCGCAACAGCAGGGCAAGACAAAGAGCCTTGTTCAGCACGCGCGGAAACGGGTGCGCGGGGTCAATCGAGATCGGCGTCAGCAGCGGATCGACTTCGCGCTGGAAATAATCTCTTGCAAATGCACGAGCCTCTTCGTCGAGATCGCTCCAATCGAGAAGGTGAACGCCCTGTTTGCGAAGCTCGGGCAGCAACAGCCGATTCCAGCAGGTATATTGCGCGCTGACGAAGGCGTGAATATCCGAGGTCAGTGTGGCGAGAGATTCGGCGGGTCGCAGGTTGTCGTAGCCGGGTTCGCGGTAGCCGTCTTCAATGCGCTGCATCAGACCGGCCTGGCGAATTTCTACGTATTCGTCGAGGTTGGAGCCGGTGATGGCTAGGAACTTGACCCGCTCAAGCAGCGGATTGGTCGGGTCCTCTGCTTCTTCAAGCACACGGCGATTGAACTGCATCCAGGAGTGGTCGCGACCGTTGAAGAGCTTTGCTTTCTGCGAGTTTCTGGCCATATCTTTCTTTTACCGTAGAAGGAAGTCTACAGCGTTTGGGTGTGGTTTCACAGGCTGCAGGACACTGATCGGTATCCAAACGCGAACAACACAGGAACCTTAAACATAGGAAAAGACAAGTATTAAAGCATGATGAACAACAGGCTGGTTATCAACGTTATGTGTTTTGGGGCTGCAGCATTTGCTTGCCTTAGAGCGGGTTAGCCGGTGTATCGTATTTGTTCATGAAACCCGCGCGGAAATTGCATTTCCTTTCCTTTGTGTCGCTCGTGGCTTTTGCGGCATGTAGCTTTGCCCAACAGAACTCAAAAATGAAACCGGAAGAAACTGAAATCTGGACTCCTGTGCCCACGGTGGTGACGCCCGGAGCCACGGACGCAGCGCCTCCATCGGACGCGATTGTTCTGTTCGATGGGAAGAACCTGGGCGAGTGGACGAATGCGCAGACCGGCGCGCCTGCCGAATGGACTGTGAGCGATGGTATCCTCACGGTGAAAAAAGCGAAGGGGATTGGAAATATCCAGACGAAGCGTAAGTTCAAGAACTTTCAGCTTCACGTCGAGTGGCGAATTCCGGAGAACATCACCGGCAGCGGGCAGGCACGCGGCAACAGCGGAGTGTTTCTTGCATCCACAGGACCGGGCGATGACGGCTACGAACTACAGGTGCTGGACTCGTACAACAACTCGACCTATGTGAACGGCCAGGCGGGTGCGATTTATAAGGAGAACCCGCCGCTGGTGAATGCCAACCGCAAGCCGGGTGAATGGCAGACGTACAACATCATTTGGACGGCGCCGACCTTCAACGATGATGGAACGTTGAAGACTCCGGCCTTTGTGACGGCATTCTTCAACGGTGTGCTTGTGCAGAACCACTTTCAGCTTTTAGGCCAATCCCTGTTCATCGGCAAACCGTTCTACAAAAAGTATGACCGCGCACCTATCAAGCTGCAGGCGCATGGTGACAAGAGCGAACCTATCAGCTTTAGAAACATCTGGGTGCGAGAACTGCCGTAGAAGCAGTGTGCTGCGAAATTTTTCAATAGGATTGACTGGAGTTGGGGAGACTCCTGAGTTCTTCGATTTCCACACAATAAATGCGAACAACCCGCGTCGTATATACCAGATGGAAAGAAGCGGTTGCTGCGCCTTCGACTGGGCTCATCGACTTTGGCTGCCTCCGATTTGGCCGCTTCCGAGGATTGACTGCGGAACGGAGTGGCTTGAGGATATAAATTGAGGTAGTCTGGCGACATTGAGAGTGCCTAGCGGATCAAACAGGATCGGTGTGTTTTCACGCTGCTTGGCCCTGTCGCTTCCTGCCCCGTCTGACCGCTCGCAAAAGGAGATCGAATAATGCCGAATGAGCAGAACTCTTCTACGCAGGCCAGCCTGATTCCTCAACAGCCGATACCGGAAGGAGCCAGTGAATTCTCAGCCCGCGTGCGCGGTCTCATGGACGGAAAGGCGAAGGATGAGGCAACGGTGGCACAGGCGCTTGAAGGCATGGACGACATGCTGAATGAGATTGCAGCGAGACTTTACAGCCTTGCATCCATGCTCGTAGGTGAAGGCGAAGACGCCGTAAAACTGGTAGAAACCGCCGTCGCCACGACCGATATCTCCGCCTGTAATGATCCTGTTCAGGGGCGCAGGCTCAGCCGTCTTGCTTTGTCCAGGGCAGCGCTCAACATTATTGCTGAGCGCAAGCCCGGCAGCCTAGCGCCTCCAGAAAATATTGAGCCGATGGGCGGCTGCATTGACGACGACGATCTTGAAGCGGCGGGCATGTCCCAGGACGAGCTCGAACACATGATGTCCGGGCCGGATCGCGACCGAGTACGCGTCTGGCTGAGAAATCTTCCCTTGGATGTGCGCACTGTTTTCGCGCTTCGGGCGGTGGCCGGGTTTACCGCTTCGGAGACCGCAGCTCTGCTGGCTGAATTCGGAGGACCCAAAGCAACGGGCTGGACCCCGGGCGCAGTGCGTACCATCTTCCGCCAGGGACTGTGTTCGCTTGCCTCGCAGCTGATTCAAGCTACCGTGAAGAACTAACCAGGATTCGAAAGCACGGGGGGCCGGCTCAGCTTCGGGGATGTTTTCCGCAGTGTGGAAAACTAATCGAGAACCACAACTATTTCAAAAACTCGGATGGGGCGTTCACGTCCCCCGGCACCCTCACTTCTGTACAATCCACATTAAGAACCCCCGAGCCGGAAATGCGCATCTATTAGGGGCAGCATCTTTTCTGACCAAAGCATTTCGCAGTGAGTTGAAATAACTTGACCACGTCAAAATATTTGTTAGGGAGTACGAGCTTTTCCTGCGCCTGCGTGGGGCTGTTTGGCCTCGTAATCGTGATGGCAAGCGGGATCCAGGCGCAATCGGTGACCATTCAGAATCAGACGGCGCCGACGGCCGGAAGTTTTCAGGGCAGTGTGCCCACGGGCGAAGCCACGGCACAGCCGATAGGGCTGTCATTGGATGATGCAATCCAACGGGGGTTGAGGGCAAATCTTGGAGTCATTCTGAGCGGTACCCAGACGGCAGCGGCGCGTGGTCAGCGCCTGAGTGAGCTTCAATCGCTTCTGCCCACGGTCGACTTCAAGGCGCAGGAGGCGCTTACGCAGGTGGATCTGCCGGCGCAGGGTCTGCGCATTCCAGGGGTTCCAACCATCATCGGGCCGTTCGGATACACCGATCTGCGCGCATCGTTGAGCTGGTCGATTGTGGATGTGAGCTCTCTGCGGAATTATCTTGCGGCGAAACATAATTTTGCGGCGGCTACACTTTCCGCTCAGGACGCGCACGATCTGGTAGTGTTGACGGTCGGCAACGCATATTTGCTGGTTGTAGCGGATGAGTCAGAGGTAAGCAGCGTTGAAGCGCAGGTTGCCACGGCCAAGATTTCACTAGACCAGGCGGTCGCAAGGCACGAGGCAGGAACGGCGCCCAGACTCGATGAGCTTCGGGCTCGCGTGGATTACCAGACGCTGCAGCAGCGGCTTATTGTGGCGCGCAATGCACTGGAGAAGGACAAGCTGGCGCTGGCGCGGACCATTGGGCTTCCCCTGGCGCAAAGCTTCACGCTAACGGAAAAGGCGCCCTATGCGGTCTTCGATCTGATCGATGTGAATGCAGCGATTCAACAGGCGCACGCGAACCGCAAGGATCTCGCGGCTATGGTGGAGCAGGCAAAGGCGGCGGAAGAACAACGCAAGGCAGCCACCGCGGAACGCTTTCCCACGGTTACGGTTTCAGGGGACTACGGCGACATCGGCGTGAACCTGAAGAGTTCACACGGTACCGGCAATGCAACCGGAACGGTGAAGGTTCCCTTATTCAAGGAGTTCGCGCTTCGCGGCGATGCGCAGATTGCGCAGTCGCAGCTCGACCTGGCCAATGCGCAGTTGAGCGACAAAAATGCGCAGGTAGATGCGGATGTGCGCGACGCACTACTCGACATTCAGTCTGCGCAGCAGCAGGTTGGAGTGGCACGGTCGAGCGTGGATCTTGCTAACGAGGAATTAAAGGAAGCGCAGGAACGTTATGCAAGCGGCGTAAGCGACAACCTGGCGGTGAGCCAAGCGCAGCAGGCCGTGGCGCAGGCAAACGATCAATATGTAACGAGCCTATACCGGCACAATGTGGCCAAACTGAGTTTGGCGCGCGCGCTGGGCGCCGGTTCAAGTTACAGGAATTATTTGGGAGGAAAGTAAACGTGGCGGATTCGAATCCCACACCGGAACTGAGCGAGCCGATCACAGAGACTGAGATCGAGAAACCGCAAAAAAGCCGCAGGGGCATTCTCGTGGCGGTGGTTGTGGTTATAGTGCTGGCTGCCGCCGGAGTCTGGTGGCGCTCGACCTACACCGAAGACACGGACGATGCCCAGGTCAATGGACACCTGATTCAGGTAAGCTCGCGTATTGCCGGCCAGATCATTCATGTCGACGTAAATGAAAACCAGTTTGTGAAGGCGGGCGATCCGATCGCCGAGCTCGATCCGAAGGACTTTGAAGTAGCGGTAGAGAATGCCGAGGCAGCGCTTGCCAGCGCCAAAGCTAACGCCGCGGCTGCGGGCGTGGCCGTGCCCATTCTGTCAGTGAACACGGGCAGCAGTCTGAGTTCGGCAAATGCGGGCGTCAGCAGCGCGCAGGCAGGTGTTGCCCAGGCCGAAAAGCAGCTTGAGGCAGCAGAGGCCCGTGTAGCGCAGGCACAGGCAAACAACACGAAGGCGCAGGCTGACCTGGAACGCTACAGGCCGCTGGTTGAGAAGGACGTAATCAGCAAACAGCAATGGGACGCGGCCGTGGCTGCGGCTGCCGCCGCCAAAGCTGGTCTCGCCGATGCGAATGCAACCCGTCTTGCCGCCGTACAAGGTGTGCGAGTAGCGCACGACAGAATTTCGGAATCGCAGGCCCAGTTAAAGTCTGCCCAGACGGGACCGCAGCAGGTTGCAGCGCAGTCCGCAAGGTACAAACAGGCTGAGGCGCAGGTGCAGCAGGCGCAGGCGCAGCTCGATATGGCCAAGCTCAACTTGAGCTACACGAAGATCGTTGCACCGGTGTCGGGCATCATTACCCGGAAGAGTGTTGAGGTGAACCAGAACGTTTCGACAGGGCAGAATTTGCTGACTCTGGTCCAGCTCGACGATCTGTGGGTGACTGCGAACTTCAAGGAGACGCAGTTGCGCTACATGAAGGCGGGACAAGAGGTCAAGATTCATGTGGACTCGACCGGCCGCGAATACGACGGCAAGGTGACGCAGATCGGCGGAGCCACGGGGTCGGTTTTAAGCCTGTTTCCGCCGGAAAACGCGACCGGCAACTACGTGAAGGTGGTGCAGAGGGTTCCGGTGCGCATCGACTTTACCGACCTGGAGAAGGAAGATCCCGATCACCAACTGAGGCCCGGATTGTCCGTGGAGCCAAAGGTTCGCGTGAAATAAGTACGAATAGAAGTCTGGTACCAGTTAGTCCCCCGTGCCGATACAAAGGCCGGGGGATTTTCGTTTTCGAGCGTGATGGGAGGCCTGTAGAGCTATCGATATATGAAGAGCTGAAGGGCCAATTTCTGGTACATTTGGCGGCTGTGAAATTGTGAAAGTTTGGCTTGCAGCTTTCGCATGAGTCACCTTTCACATTTCAAGCGTTCACTACAGTTGTGAGATCGGTACCGCAGAAGGGGCAGAACTTGTTGCCGGCTTCCAGGCCACGTTGGCACTGCGGGCACACTGGGCCCAAGCGATACCGGCACTGAGGGCAGAAGCCGAACCCCTGCCCCACGGCCGCGCCGCATTGTGGACAGTTCGACGGGCGCGGTTTGCGAAGGATGAAGTACAAGAGAATGCCGATCGCGTTGGGGACGAAAATTGCAATCAGCGTCCAGAGAACACGGCTCATGCCGCGACGACCAGCATCCATGTTGATGTAACCGATGAGCATGACGTAAAACGCCAGAAGGGCTCCCAGGAAAACTCCTATCAGCACGATCACCGGGTACGGAGGAGGGTTCTTGTCCACGACAGGAAGGAATGAACAAATCGCGGTCATCGCGAAAAGGATCAGGACTGCAATGAATTTAGCCCACGGCGAGATGCTTCGAATCTCGTCCGAGAAGCGGGTTGAAGTTTCACTCTTGATCTGCATGGCGAATCTCCTTCGTTCGTTTTCGTGCAACGGGCTCAGTCAATCGAAGAGCCTCACGGTTATTCCTGGAATGTGCCGCTGCGATCGGAGAGATAGGTTCCCCGAGCGAGCAGCAGAATTGCCGCCAGAATCGCGGGCATAAGACAAAACATCGTGAAGCAGCTCTGCCACACAAGAGCGGAGAGCTGCATCTGCCGGCCTGCCCACTCAAAGCCGCGCCAAGTTATTGCCGTTCCGAATGCAGAGCACAGCGTGACGGCCACGCAGCAGCCCCAGGCCACCCACAGCCGCTCTTGCCGGCGTTGCAGTTCCTGCGCCCGCCAACGCACCCTCATCTGCGTAGTGGAGACGAGCCTCACGTCAGCAATGATCGGTGTTGTGTGTAGCGACTGGATCGTTTCGCCGGAGTTCTGCGCGAACTCGCGACACTGCACGCAGGATTCCAGATGCGCGGTCAGCCACGATTGCTCTGGATTGGAGTGAGGTTCCGGGCCGGACAAGGCGATCAGCAGCCGTGCACGTTCATGGAGATCGGTGTTCATAAGCGTGTTCCTTTCACCCACGGCTCCATCATGCTCAAGCCGCGATATATTCGCGATTTCACGGTGCCCATAGGTGCGCCGGTTACGCTAACAATTTCATCGAGCGACATTCCTTCCTGAAAGCGAAGGACAAGAGCCTCACGGTACTCCGCCGTGATGTGCTGCAGGCCCTCGGAAATCTGCTCGTTCTGCTCGCGCTGAAGCGCCGAATCGAAGGCCGTGGGCGAATGGGGAGCGGGAATATCGAACGGGAGAGCATCGTCGCCGGTTGCCAGGCTCTCGATGCTCACCGGCTGCTTGCGGCGCAGGTAGTCAAAGACCAGATTGCGTGCGATGGTGAACAGCCAGGTGCTGAACTCATGACGACCGTCGTACTGGTGGCCGCGTTCAAGCACGCGAATCCAGGTTTCCTGGAAGAAATCCTCGGCCTGCTCGCGTTGGCCGGTCAGGTAAACAAGGTAGCGCAGAAGGCGGTGCTGATACTTCTCGATCAGGTGGTCGAGCAGGTCGGGGTCACGACGCCGGAGTCCACGGGCGATCTCTGTGTTTTCGTCCGCCATCGCATTCTCGAGGTAGCAAGCAGTCGCGTTCATGGTACCCCTATATACGCGAGAGGGAGAAAAAAGGATGCAGGACTGGAATTCCGGATGCTTTACGTAGTTTCGGCCCCGCCCTATGGGACTGGCGGAGGTGTGGGGGAAATATGTTCACCGAACCATTCTGGGACCCGCACGGTCTTTCAGTAAGGGGTCCATTCGAATTGAACGGGGCAGGCTGGTTGTGGGGAACTGACATCTTTTGGGATGGAGATTCACCTGCGGCACAGTTGTGCGATGGTGAATTGGCCTCCTGTGCGATTAGAGTGGATAGAGCACAACCATGAGAGATTCAATCTACGTCTCCAAAGAGAATTATCTGAAGGCGATTCTCGAAGCGGAAGCTGAAGGGCACCAGGTGATCCCGGCGATGCTGGCGCATTGGCTTGAGGTATCTGCGCCTGCCGTGACGATGGCGCTCAAGCGGCTCAGGCGCGACGGACTGGTGGAGACTGGCGAAGACGGCATCGTTCGGCTGACACCCGAAGGCCGAGAGACAGCCTATCGCACGGCCCTGAGGCATCACCTGATTGAGCGGATGCTGAGCGAGATCTTCGGCATGGATTGGTACGAGATTCACGAAGAGGCCGAGCGGCTGGAGCATGCCGTTTCGCCTGCCTTTGAGGCCAAGTTGAAGGAGCGGCTGGGTGAAGGCGGCTCGTGCCCGCATGGAAATGAGGTTCTGCCTGTGAATCCAACGGAGCGCAAACGGCGTGGCGAGGTTCCTCTGTCCGAGGCGGAGGCAGGGAAAAGTTATACAGTGACCAGCTTGCAGGAGCGCGACGCCAAGCTGCTGCTGTTTCTCCACCAGGCGGGGATAGGACCGGGAAAGCACCTACAAGTCAACAGCCAGAACTACGATCAAACCGTTTCAATTGAGTTACCTACAGGGAATTGCATTCTGGGGAGACCTGCTGCCGAGGCGGTCTGGCTGCGATCAGAGTAGGCTCTGTAATTAATCATAATTAAATTTATTAACTATGATTAACATACCTGTGGCATACTGTTTCTAGCCGGCGCACGCGGCAATCGACTGGCCGGCGTTGCTTTTTCCCTGCGCTCATGTCCACAAAGACCCAAATCTTTCACGCGGCTGAACCCTCACTTCCTGAGGTGAACGCGAGCGTACGTCTCACCACCTCTACGGTTGGTTGGCGGCGGCTGCTGGGATTTCTTGGACCAGGGTTCCTGATTGCCGTTGGCTACATGGATCCTGGCAATTGGGCTACGGATATTGCCGGAGGATCGCGATTCGGCTACACGCTGCTGTTTGTGATCATGCTCTCGAACCTGATGGCGATTCTGTTGCAGAGTCTGAGCCTGAAGCTGGGTGTGGCTACGGAGCGCGACCTGGCGCAGATGTGTAACGAGGCTTATGGACGCAAGACGAGTTTTGCGCTGTGGGTGGCTGCCGAGATCGCCATTGCCGCATGCGATCTTGCGGAGGTCATCGGGTCGGCGATTGCGCTGAACCTGCTATTCCACATCCCTCTTTTCTACGGCGTGCTGATTACCGGGTTGGACGTTCTGCTGATTCTGCTATTGCAGCGCTGGGGATTCCGGTATATCGAAGCGCTGGTCATCGCGTTGATCGGCACCATCATTGTCATGTTTGGTATTCAGATGTTCTTGTCGCAGCCGGAGTATGGCGCGGCCTTGCAGAGCCTGTTCATTCCTTCAGCGCAGATTGTTATGAATCCCACCATGCTGTACATTGCCATCGGCATTCTGGGGGCGACGGTGATGCCCCACAATCTCTATCTGCATTCGTCGATTGTGCAGAGCCGTAAATACGAGCGGACGCCGAAGGGTAAGCGCGAAGCCATCTTCATGGCGAATCTGGACTCGGGGATTGCGTTGACGCTTGCGCTGTTTGTAAACGCTGCAATTCTGATTGTGGCGGCGGCGGTGTTTCACACGCGTGGGTTATTTGAAGTGGCGGCCATTGAGGATGCCTACAAGATGCTGAGCCCGCTTTTGGGCGCGTCGTTTGCGAGCACTTTCTTTGCAATTGCTTTACTGGCGAGCGGCCAGAACTCGTCGATTACCGGCACGCTGGCCGGCCAGATTGTGATGGAAGGCTTTGTCCATATCAAGATTGCGCAGTGGAAGCGGCGTTTGATTACGCGCTCAATTGCGATTGTTCCTACGATTCTAGTGGTGGCCATTATGGGATCGCAGGGCACGGAGAAACTGCTGATCCTGAGCCAGGTGATTTTGTCATTGCAACTGAGCTTTGCCGTGGTGCCGCTGGTGAAGTTTACGGGCAACCGGAAATTGATGGGCGAGTTCGTAAATGGACCATGGCTGCAGCGGTTGGCCTGGGTGACGGCAAGCATCATCATCGCGCTGAATGTGTGGCTCCTGATACAAACGATGATGGGGGGCTGAGAACGCCGATGCCGAATCCGGATGGTGCGGCACTGGAGTTGACCGAGCGGTTTTCAAGTGCGGTGGATTATGCACGGCGATGGCACACTGAATTCCGCAAAGGGACCGAGGTGCCCTACATGGCACATCTGCTGGGTGTTGCCTCGCTGGTGATGGGTGAGGCCGGCGGGCGCGTGCCGGTGACAGAAGACATGGTGATTGCGGCGCTGTTGCACGATGTGGTCGAGGATCATGGGGGGATGCCGCGTCTGCACGAAGTTGAGCAGCGCTTTGGAGCAAATGTGGCGCGTATGGTGGCCGGGCTGTCTGACACGTTTGCCGACGATCACGACAAGAAAGAAGGCTGGGAGGAGCGCAAGACCGCATATCTTGCGCGTTTGCGAAGAGAGACGGACGACGTTCTGCTGATCTCTGCCGCAGACAAGCTCTACAACGCGAAATCGATTCTTGACGACTACCGATTGATCGGAGATGCGGTATGGGACCGGTTCAAGCGTGGCGCGGATAAGCAGCTCTGGTACTTCAAGGAACTGGTTGCCGTCTTCAGTGCGCATCCCACAAACAAGATCGTGGATGAACTTGAGCGCGTGGTGTGGGAGTTGTCGGAGCTGGTGAAGGCGAATTCACCGCACTGAAAACATTCCAAATACAAACAGGCAGAACTCGCGCTATCCGCTACTATGGATGCGATGAAGGTTCTTTCCGCAGCCGAGATGCAGGCGTGCGATCACGCCACTACGGAACGGTTCGGCGTTGCATCGATTAATCTGATGCAGGCGGCGTCGCGCGCCGTGGCTGAGATTGCGCTGAAGCAGTTTCCTAACGCGCGCCGGGTGACCGTGCTTTGCGGGCGCGGCAACAACGGTGGCGACGGCATGATGGCGGCGAAGCTGCTGGTCGAAGCCGGGTTGCAGGTTACGACGATTCTGCTGGGTGAGCCGGACGGTATCAAGGGCGATGCGGCTGTTGCGTGGCGCGAGCTTACCGATCCGGCGCGTGGGGCGATGCATGTTGTAACCAAGAGACAAGACCTTACAAAACTGAAAGACGCGCTGCATGCGGATCTGATTGTGGACGCTGTGCTCGGCACGGGCTTTAGCCCGCCGATGAAGGGATTGGCTTTGGATGCGCTCAGGTGGGTGAGCGGCAGTAAAGCGCCGGTGCTGTCTGTTGACCTGCCGTCGGGCTGGCCGGCGGATTCAACGGAGTTTTCTGCGAGAGCGAAGGTCTTTCCGTCGGATGCGGTGGTGACATTTACCGCGCCCAAGCCGGCACATGTGTTCGGACAGTTGACGAGGGGTTGGGATCAACCGGTGGTGGTTGCGCCGATTGGATCGCCTGACGGAGCGATTGCTTCCAGGCTCAAGCTGGAGTGGGCGGGGAGCGCGATGGAGGTTGTTGGCGCTCCGCGGGCGGTGGATGCGAACAAGGGCAAGTATGGGCATGTCCTTGTAGTCGGCGGCACGTTTGGAACGGCGGGCGGTAAGGCAGGCGCGCCGGCCATGGCCGCGCTGGGAGCGCTCCGCATTGGCGCGGGATTGGTGACAGCGGC
Organism: uncultured Acidobacteriaceae bacterium; assembly: GCA_963843655.1. GTDB lineage: Bacteria > Acidobacteriota > Terriglobia > Terriglobales > Acidobacteriaceae > Telmatobacter. The sequence goes on from CAWJLD010000005.1 coordinate 316,108, forward strand.
GGTTCCGGCGGGGGCAATGGGTCCGGTGGCTGCGATAGCGCCTGAACTGATGACCTGGGGCCTGGAGGATAACTCGGGTGGCGCTATCTCCGATGTGAATCTTGCGCGGGTTGCCGCGCTGACTGCGGGTAAGACGGTGCTGGCGATCGGGCCGGGACTCGGGCAATCTGCGGAGACAGCAAAATTTGTTACAGGTTTGTTGTCGGCCACGGACATGACCGCGGTGATCGATGCCGATGCGCTGAATATTCTGGCCGCGAAGCCGCAACTGCTGAAGAAGCTGACAAAGGGAAGAACGCTCGTGTTCACGCCGCATCCGGGAGAGATGTCGCGGCTGACAGGGAAGAAGACGGCGGAGATTCAGGCCAATCGGTTGGAGATCGCACGTGCCTACGCGCGACGCATGGGGGTCATACTGGTGCTGAAAGGCGCACGAACGCTCATTGCCCATCCCGACGGCAGAGTTGCGGTGAACACGACGGGCAATCCTGGGATGGCGAAGGGTGGGAGCGGCGATCTGTTGACCGGATTTATCGCGGGCATGATTGCGCAGTTTCCGCACGATGCGGGACGCGCGGTGGAAGCGGCGGTTTATCTGCATGGATTGTGCGCGGACATGGCAGTACGTGAGGGCGATGAACACACGCTGCTGGCGACAGATTCTCCGGCATATCTTCCGCGAGCATTTCAGGCCGGCTTTTCATACTTTCGCAACCACGGTGCCAGCAGATATGTTTGGATACAGGGAGCTCCATTCGAGAGCAGGGTTCCCCGCGAGGATCGGGCATGAGTGAGGGCACCCAGACGGCCGAGGGCAGAACATACGAGTTCACGACCAAGAGCGGCGCGGACACGATTGAAGTGGGGCGCAAGCTGGCGCGCCTGCTCAATCCACCGCAACTGCTGCTGTTGCGCGGCGAGTTGGGTACAGGCAAAACAACCCTGGTGAAGGGAATTGCCGAAGCGCTGGATGCTGCCGAGGCCGATGAAGTTACAAGTCCTACGTTTACGCTTTTGCATGAGTACGACGGAACGCGCGATGGCAAGCCGGTAAAGGTCTATCACCTGGATGTGTACAGGCTTGAAGGCGAGCGACAACTGGAGACGCTGGGCCTTGAAGATCTGCTCACCCCGGATGCACTCATCCTGGTTGAGTGGGGCGATAAATTCAAGAGCATCCGCAAGCGGGCGACAGGCGAAATTGTGATCACCTCTGCAGGCGGCGATTCGCGCCGGATCGTGGTAACGCTCAAAGGCGCGTAAACAGAAAGCGCACCTCCGCAATGAATCGACTTTCCTTTGAAGAAGTGCAACGGACACTGGCAGGTGTGCTGGTGCGGCTGGGCATGGATGGCGAGCGGGCGCAAGTGTGCGCGCGGCTGTTTGCCGAAACTACGCGCGACGGCGTGTACACGCACGGCGTCAACCGCTTTCCACGATTCGTTGGCACCATTCGCAACGGCATGGTGAATGTACGGGCAGCAGCGGAGCGCGTTGCGGGCTTTGGCGGACTTGAGCGATGGGATGGAAACCGCGGGCCGGGAAACTTGAATGCGCTGGCTGCTATGGAGCGGGCTATTGAGTTAGGCAGGGAGCATGGCGTCGGGTGCGTGACGCTGGGCAATACCAATCACTGGATGCGCGCGGGCTCTTACGGCCGGCAGGCCGCCGACGCGGGCGTGATTGGAATCTGCTGGACGAACACGATGCCGAATCTTCCACCGTGGGGCGGACTGGACCCGGTGCTTGGCAACAATCCGCTGGTATTCGCGATTCCGCGCGCGAAGGGGCATGTAGTGCTGGATATGGCCATGTCGCAGTTTTCTTACGGCACACTGGAGAGCTACCGCAAGCGCGGCGAACAATTACCTGTGGACGGTGGATTTGACGAGGCCGGAAATTTGACGCGCGATCCCGGAGCAATTGAAAAATCATGGCGGCCTTTGCCGATTGGGTATTGGAAAGGTTCAGGTCTCGCCGTGGTGCTGGATATGATTGCGGCGGTGATGTCGCTGGGGCAGGCCACGCATCAGCTCGCGCCCGATCCGCTACTTGAAGTGGGAATTTCGCAGATATTTATTACGCTGAATCCGCAGGCGCTGGGGCCGACGACGCGCACGGAGCAGATCGCCGATGAGATTGTTGCTTCACTGCACGAGGCTCGACCGGCGCAGGAAGGACGCCGCGTGCGTTATCCGGGAGAGCAGACGCTGCGGCTGCGTGAGGAGAACCTGAAGCTGGGACTCCCGGTGGAACCTGCTGTCTGGGAACAGATTCTGGCCATGTAAATTCGATTGCAGAGTCTGCGAAGCCTTGTCGGAATTGTGTATGCTCAGGCCGGTCATAGACGTAACGCTTAGGTAACCCTTTCAGGGGCTGTTTCTTCTGGACTTGAGCAACCGCGCCAGTGCAGACTCTACCTAATGCGAATAGAGGCCGCAATTTCTCTAAATCTGCGGTGTTTAATGCATATGTTTGCCTGGCTGGGAGACTTCCTCCGTACTCTGGAATCTGAATACCATGGCAGTTTTCACAAACGCCGTAACTCCTTTAGAGCCTCTGCTGACATCAAGCAATTCAGATTGAGCGAGATCGTGAAGTGAAAACACCAAAAGATTTGAGATTCTGGCTACGGACTTTTCGCTATCCCCTCAAAGAGCGTGCTCCGCGGAGAAATCCGACGGGACTGACCGTGCTTTATGGCGGCCCTTCCTCGCGGAAACAGTTCCATATCGAAGTCATCAGTTCAACAGGACTCTACATTAAAGCCGCAGAACGTTGGCCGATTGGAGAGACTCTGACCCTGACGCTGCAAAAGGAAGGGATGGCCGCCCAAGGCTCAGAATTGCAGGTCGAGGTGCAGGCACGAGTGGCTTCACACGGCGAGGATGGAGTTGGCCTGGGGTTTCTGTTGCCGATCGATTTGAACGCAAATCTTTGGGGGCATCTGATCGAGATTTCAGATACTCCAACTGAAGCAGAGGACACACAGTTCATCTTTCGCATGGTGCGAGCCATCCTGTTCTTGAGCCGCCTGTGTCCCTCCAGTGATGCGAAACCGTTGCAGTCCTGGACCGCCGACATGGACGAGTTCAGATCAAAGAACATGCTGAAGATTGCGCTCACGGCGGAAAAAATGTTGGCTGGGCAACCTAACGGTGACAAGATGCACGCGCATCCACAGGTTGTGGCAGGAATCCTGAAAGAGGCATCATGGCACGCTGACGACGTCCTGCAGCAGCTCTGGGCGGGCCTGCTGGTTTCATCCTGCAATGAAGATGGAACAGACCTGTCGAACATGGATCTAGCCGAGCTGCTGGTTCAGGTAACCAAAAGCCAGGGGCACATCCTGGTTGAGGCATACAAGCGTTACGTTGAGCAAATGGCCTCACTGGCAGGACAGGGAATACCTGAGGTGTTCATTACCCAGGAAGAGATGATCGGCGTTACCGAAATGTACGATCTATATCGAAATGCGACCGACATTGCTTACATTCATGGTTACGGCTTGATTGAGAAGAATTTCGACTTCTCCACACATAGTTCCCAAACGACTTTTGACGTTACGCTCACAGCGTTGGGTGTGAGATTGCTCAAGGCCTGCCGTGCCGATCAGTTCGATGAAGTCAGAGATTTGACGTAATCTGAAGTCTGGATGACGGCAACTTCTAAGGGCAATACGGGAGAAGTGCACTGCTGCGACTCTTGCGGTGGCCACGATTCAGCGATCCGCGAGGTGCGCCGGCTGCAGGGCGTCACCATTGCCTGGATGTTGCTGGAATGCGGTATCGCTTTGTATGCGGCTGCTCAGGCGCGCAGCCTTGCACTGTTCGCCTTCGGATCCGATAGCTTCGTAGAACTTCTCTCAGCTCTTGTGGTGCTGCTGCAGTTTGTTCCCGGCGTCGCGTTGAGCAAGGCTGTGGCGCAACGGGCGGCGGCAATTCTGCTCTATATGCTTGCCGGCGCGATTGTCTGCATTGCCATCTTTGGATGGAACGTGCCCAAAGAGACGAGCTATCTGGGCATCGGTGTAACGAGTCTGGCATTGATTGCAATGCCGGTTTTGGCCTGGCTCAAGCACAGGCAGGCTCGCGTGCTGGGCAACCGCGCACTGGCCGCCGACGCAGCTCAATCGGCAACATGTGCCTATCTCGCGGGCGTTACGCTGGCAGGTTTGGCTGCGTTTGCCCTGTGGCACATTGCGTGGATCGACACAGTAGCCGCTTTGGCTGCCGTGCCGATCGTGATTGTGGAAGGAAGACGGACATGGCGTGGCGAACGCTGCGGGTGCGCATAAGCGCGATTCGCACTCCCTCAGGGGCTAAAGCCACTGCTTCAATTTGAGGCTTTTGTACGGGCTGAAGCCCGTACCGTTCATGTGTGACTGATCGATTACGGCACGACTGAACAGGCTGCGGAAAAAGACGGCGGCCCCTGCATTTGCAGAGGCGAAGATCAGCAGGGCCTAAAGGCCACGTCGATTTTGTTCGACTTACGGCACGACTGAAGTCGAGCCGTGACGTGAAACTCCGTACCAAGGGACTTTTCCGGCAAGCTGTGAAGCCGTGCCCTTTCAAAGGGCCATTTATGAAACACGTTCTAGTCGCGTTTGCGGCGCTGATGGGTGGAGGGGATGTTCATGTCTTCGCGATATTTTGCTACGGTGCGGCGGGTGAGCTGGATACCCTGCTGCTGGAGCATTGCGGCGAGTTGATCGTCGGTTAGCGGGTGACGCGGGTTTTCTTCTTCAATGAACTTGCGCACCTTGCGTTTGAGCACGAGCAGGGGAGTGTCCGCGCCTTCGGGGCCGTTGGAGCCCTCAGAGAAGAAGAAGCGCAGCTCAAGCACACCCTGGGGAGTGTGCGCGTACTTGTTGGCGACGGCACGGCTGACGGTGGAGGGATGCACGCCGATCTCTTCGGCGACTTCCTTGATCATCATGGGGCGGAGTCCTTCGACGCCTTTGTCGAGAAATTCCTGCTGACGGCGCACGATGACTTCGCAGGTGCGCAGGATGGTGCTTTTGCGCTGCGCGATGTTGCGCATGAGCTGCATGGCGGAGCGGAAGCGCTCCTTGACGTAGTCCTTGACTTCCTTATCGGTCCCCTCGGCGACAAGCATGCGGCGGTAGCGGGAGCTGAGGCGCAGGCTGGGGAGATTTTCTTCGTTCATGGCGACGACCCACTCACCGCCGTTCTTGACGAAGACCACATCGGGCTCGATGAGGCGCGTTTGCTCGCGGTTGTAGACGCGGCCGGGGCGGGGGTCGAGGGTGCGGATGAACTCCATGCCGAGGTGCGCATCTTCAAGCGAGACCTGGGCGGCGCGCGAGAGGTCTTTCAGGTCGCGTTTCTGCAGCAGGTGCAGGTGACGATCGATGATGAGCGCGGCTACTTCCATGGCGCGACGGCGCTCTTCGATTTTTGCGTCAGCTTCGTCCTCGAGATTGCGGTGCAAATTTTCGTCGAACTTGACGGGCAGGTTGCCGTAAAGCTGGATGAACTCCTGTTGCTGCGCTTCAACCTGGAGCATGAGGCACTCGCGCAGGTCGCGTGCGCCGACGCCGGCAGGGTCGAGATGCTGAACGAGGTCGATGGCGCGGCGGGCTAGATCAAAGGCTTTTTCGCGCTCGGGCAACGGCGTGTCGGCCGCGGAACCGTTACTTTTGGACGATGCATCCGATGCAAGCTGGCAGTAGGCTTCGGCGAGTTCCTCTTCGCTGGCGGCGAGGTAGCCGTCGTCATCCAGATTGCCTATGACGAGTTCCGCAGCGGTATGGAGCGAGGGAGTGAGATTCAGTGCACCCAGTTGCCACGCCAAGTGATCGGAGAGAGTTGTGGGCGAGGAGAGAAAGTGCTCAAACGAGGGCTTTTCACTGTCCTCGTATTCCGGCTGCGTGCCAAAGCCGGGATCGAGATACTCCTGGAAGTACGATCCAAAGTCAACTTCGTTGAAAGGGTCCTTGGGTGGCGCCGCAGGCTCTTCCGCCCCCTTTTCCATAAGCCCGAGGCGGTCCTCGCGCTCATTGCGTTCCTGGAGGCCGGCCACTTCATCCAGCATTGGAACCGTCTCGTCAATCTCTTCCAGGACGGGGTTTTCCACCATCTCGGCATCGATCATCTCCTTGAGTTCCAACTTGTTCAAGGCAAGCACGCTGACCATCTGCATCAGGCCCGGCGTGAGGACCTGGCGTTGCGACACCTTCAGCGACAATTTGGGCTGCAGCAGAGCCATAAGGGGGACTCAGTACCTGCCTAAACTCAAGGAGAGTCTAAACGCGTAAGAAAAGCTTAAAGGAAAACTAGCGCGTTTCGAATCACCAGTTTGAGTCATCAATTCCCGGTATGGACCTTAGCCCCATACTGGAATCTTTTCAAGATTTTAGTTCGGTACAGTGCCTGAGCGCTATGTCTTGACTGTTTAGCTCAGAGTGAACCCCTCGCCAAGATAGACGCGCCGTACCTCAAGGTCGTTGCCTAGCTCGTGTGGAGTTCCTGCACGGAAGATGCGGCCTTCGGCAATAATGTAAGCCCGATCGGTAACACTTAGAGTTTCCCGCACGTTGTGGTCTGTAATCAGAATACCGATTCCGCCGGCTTTGAGGTCGAAGATAATTTTCTGCAAATCGAGTACGGCAATGGGATCGATGCCGCTGAAGGGCTCGTCGAGAAGAATAAAGTTTGGCTGAATGCAGAGCGCACGAGCGATTTCAACGCGCCGACGCTCACCACCGGAGAGAGCGTATCCCCTGGTGGTACGGATGTGACCCAAATTCAACTGAGCAATCAGCCGTTCCGCGCGCGTGCGGCGTTCGTTGCGGTCGAGTGGCTGCGCCTCAAGAACGGCAAGGATGTTTTCTTCGACGGTGAGCTTGCGGAATACCGAGGGCTCCTGAGGAAGATAGCTGATACCGAAGTTGCGCGCACGCAGGTACATAGGAAGCTGCGTAATATCGGTTTCGTCTACGAGCACCTTACCGCCGTCGGGACTGACGAGGCCGACGATGATGTAGAAGCTGGTGGTTTTGCCGGCTCCGTTTGGTCCCAGCAGCCCGACTACTTCTCCGCGGGCGATTTTGAGATCGACTCCGCGCAAGACCTGCCGCCCTTTGTACGACTTGCCAATTCCCTCGGCTTTCAGTGTCTCCATCTAATTTTGTGGCTCTCTTCCGCCGTCAAACTGGCGAACATTGGTCTCAGTTCTGGCTGGGCGCCCACCGCCTTCGATACTGACGCTATCATCGCGGCTATGGAAAATCAAAGCTTCTCCGGTGACGGAGCCTCGGGTTGGATCGTTGATCCGAGGCGGGTTAGAAGGTGTACCGGTGAGCACGTATTCGCCGGTACTGCCGGTGTAGGTGAGCTTTTGGCCGGTACCCTGGCGGCCTTGCGTTGAGACGACGACCTTGCCGGAGGAGGTCATTCGATCGACCTGACCCTGACGGCCTGAGCGCGATCCTGGTGGCATGAGCAACAACTCTACCTGATTTGACTGCGAAGTAGCGGTTCCGGTTTCAGCAACAACGGGTCCGAAGGAACCACCGGTCATAACGGCTTTGCGGTCGGCGTCAGAGTATGTGAGCTGGTTGCCCCTGACGCGGATAACAGAAGGGTTGACGCCTTTGCCGGAGCCGGATGCCGATGCGGGATCGAGATTGGAAGCGCTGAGCATGACGACACGCACGGGATCCGCAGGATCCGTGCTGCCGGCAACCAAAGTTTTCTGGCTGCGGTTGAGAACGATGGCCGGGGCCGCAATGGAGTTGTCCTGCTGCCACATACGCGCGCGACCGGTAAACGTGGCTGTTTCAGACGCGCGGTTGATTCGCACATCCTGAGCGATGGCGTGGGCCGGGCCCTGGCCGCCGAAGGTGAGCCCGTCGGCGGACGCGGAGGCGGGCTGCTTGTTATTTGCGGTGTTGCCGATCCAGGTAGCCTTTACGTTGCCGTGCGCGAAGGCTTCGCCGGATTGCTCGGAAACGTCAATCGTGTCCGCCGTGACTTGCATGTTGCCGTCAGTGACGCGCGGATTTGCGGTAAGGCGCAGCCGTTGTCCTGCGCCTTCATAGACAGCCTTGCCGGCGGTGGCGCGCATGGGAGGCTGTGGCTTTGCGCCGGGTTTGGCTACGGATTGCTGTGTCAGCACCACGTTGCCGTCGAGGACGGCGGATTCCAACTGCTCGCTTTCGCCGGAGGTGTTGCCGGTACCTGATCCGCTGCCGGGCGCAAAGTGAGCCTCGATGCGGTTGCCGGTGGCGGTCTGGGTTGCACCAACCTGGTTGGTTTCAGAGAGAGACGCGTGTCCCAGGCCGGTCATGGCGGCCAGTGTGGAATCAGGACCGAATTGGCCGGTAAGGTCATCTGCCGCGAGCCGCGAGCGCGAAGGCGCAGCATTTCCGCTTTTGGTTTCGCTGGTGAGCACAACGCCGCCGGCGCCACGGATCGATGTGGGCTCAACGCGGCCCGCGCCGGCATTGCGGAAACTGATGTCGACGACGGGAGAACGCCAGTGCCTGCCGGCGTGGGTTACGGATGGAGATTTGCCGGATTTGGCGTCTGCGGTGGTTCGTATGGTTGTATCGCTGGTGAAGTCGACGCCGCGTTCAAGGTGCGCATGGTGCAACTCGCCGTTGGTTGAGAACTCAAGATCGGCGGAGGGCGCTGAGCCGTGAACCTGCCGGTCGGCGGTGACGGAGTCCATGCGGACGCCGCCCTGGAGAAGTCCGTGACGCGGCTGGTTGTGCTCGTCAAACTCAAGCGTGCCTGTGGGAGCGGCAAGATGACCGCCGGTGTTGGTAGCAAGAGTGAATCCGCTGGTGGCATCGAGGCGAACGGCCGAGCCATCTTCGCGGAACAGGATTTTTGCTTTCGAAGCGGACGCCCGGCTTTCTCCGTACTCCGCGGTTGCGCCGGTGAGATTGCATGCGGAATCGCCGCGCTCGAAGACGGCGTGCTGAGCGTGAATGCGAACTGTTTCTCCGGACCGAGTCGCCGTGATCTCAACGTTTTGCGACAGGACGAGGATGCCATGTTGCGAGTCGTACGATGCGCCGGTGGAACTGCCCGTGCCCTGGTTAAGGGTGAAGTCTACGCGCTGATCGGTTGAAGTGACACCGGTATGCCAGTTGGAGGTGACGCCGCTGGTTTTCACGTAAATTTCGCCACCTGCGGCCTGCTTTGCGGCGTTGGCAAGCGGTTTGGCGATGCTCTTTTTGTCGATGGCTTTGTCCGCAGTGGCATTAGGCGCGACGGAAGGCGCAACTTTGGGCCGTGCGAGCGTAATTTCAACGGGGCCTGCGGCGGTCGCGGTGCCGATCTTCTCGTTGTACTCGAATTCGTGGCCCTCAATGCGGTCGAGGCGCTCGCCATCGTCACCAAACAGCTCGATTTGTACTTCGTGCAGCAGGATGAGGCCGTTCTTGAGCTGCTCGGCTTTGGATGCGTGAATCTTGAATTGCGAGTGCGCACCGAGCGCGTGGGAGTAGGTAACTCCGTTGGCTTCCTGGCGGATATTGGAGGCGAGGTGCCTGGGCAGCTCGCGCGAATTGAAGCGATTGCGGAATTTGGCTATGGCGAGAAATGCAACCAACACCACCACCAGCATGACGCCTGCTGCCAGCACCAGAGTTCGGAGCCGCTCGATGGTGATGCGCACTTTCTAGTTCCTCGTTCCCAGCCGTGCTGCGAGCCGTTGCGCCAGGCTCTCGCCCAATTCACTCCAAAGGAGGCGCGCCGTGGCTCCGGAGTCTTTCTCGATTGCGGTGGTGAGCTCGACGAGCTGACGGACGTTTTCTTCAACGCGCCGCGCTGCGCCGGCATCGAGTGAGAGGTCTTCTTCGAGAAAGGGAGTGTCGTGGCCGAAGTCGACGCGGATGTGGCCGTCCTGCTCGTATGCGCCGTTGTCGAAGAGTGGGCCGAAGGCGGTGACGCGCACCAAACGCGGCTGGCGCACCCAGCGGTCGTCGAGGCCGCTGCCACTTTCGAGATCCCAGAGGCTCCAGCCTATCTGGAATTCGTAGGCGTAATCCTCGTGGAGCAGTTCCAGCGATTCCCCGACCGCCGCGCGCGGATCGATGCCGGTGGAGGCGTTGGGTCCGCTGCGTCCCCACACGCGCTGAAAGACGGGCGACTCACTCCAACCGACCGGCCAGACGGTAGCCGCGTACACGCCCGCCTCACCGCCATGAGCAGCAAATGTGCCGAGCACGGCTACCAGCTTGTCAGGAAGAGCCGCAAGGCGCAGATTCGGGTACCAAAGGCTCAGATAAAGCGTGTCTGCCATCTGTATAGATTGTAGACGCGGGAAGGGGAGCGTAGTTGCAGCCTACCGGTAGCGGCCTGGGCCGGCTATTCCTCGAGGATATTGAATGGGGGCGCGGCCAAGGGCACCGCTTGTTTGCGTAAGGGCTTTTGCCAGAGGCGAGCCCATTGCTTCCCTAGTTTGTCTGAGGCGAAAAAGATATCTCCTGCGGTGATTAGCCCTGCCACGTGATAGTGCCCCACCGCTGCCAGGCCCATGGAAGCAAAGCAGCCACATCTTTCGCAGTCGGGGTCTCCACCAAACTGGCAAGGGCTGATTCGAGTGCTGAGATCGGCGGAGATGTTTGTCGTTGTTCGTGCAAAGATGCACTCGTCAGGCGATTGCGGCGGCGTTGCGATTTCCTGAATGAGAGCTTCCGGCATGTCGAGAGTTGGATACTGAAGCCGCAGTTGCCGCAGTTCGGAGATGACCGCGTCTCGTTGAGATGCGGTCAGGATTTCAGGGTCAGTAGCTCCGCGCTGGGGCGTGAAGATGCTGAACCATACCTTCTCGACCTCAGAGCGGCTGGTCCAGAATTCGAGGAACTCCTTGAGATAGCCGCTGCGCCCTGCAATCTGCGCGGTGATGGTGCAGTGAACGGAGATCTTTGCACCTTGGATATTCTTCAGGATGCGTTCGTAGGTGGCAGGTTTTCTGCGGGCGTCGTGTTCCGGCTGGAGGCCGTCAATTGAGACAACAACGTTCAGCTTTTTGTATTTTTTCCAGGTAGCGGGAATCTCTCTAAAGGCGCTGGTGACGATCTGGGTATGAACGCCGCGGCGTTCAATTTCGGGTATAAGGAGTTCGAGTTCACGATATCGGACCAGGGGGTCGCCGCCCACGAGCGAAACATGGAGAGGCTTGTGCTCGTCAATAAGCGCGAGTATGCGCGTAACCAACTCGTCTCCCTTGAAATCGGAAAGCCGGCGCAGGACCGCTGTGCCGCCCAAGTGCGCTTCATCGAAGGCATAGCACCCTGGACAGCGCAGAGGGCACTCCTTGGTGATTTCAATTGAAAGCGACGGCGCACGGCCGAGCAGGATGCCGGCCCAAGCACGAACTACTTCTGATTTCTTCATGAATTCTCCGCTGCGGTAAGGTCAGAAAGCTTGGACAATCTATCCCGAAGAAATTGATTCCGTGTGAGGTGAAGGTCAGATTCGAGGCTTTGGAAAACCCACGATTCGAACCCATGCATCGATGAAACGAAATCTGGGGAAAGAAAACCGGCATCCTTCTGGGACTCTCTAGGGTCCCTGCATCAAGAGATGCAGAGCAAACGGAGTCCGTTGCCAGAGTGGGGATAAACTGATCAGCGCACCATGTTTTGTGGCGACTAGACGACCTGGTTTTGAGCCGCCAGCGTATCCACCAACTGGATAGGTGTTAGACGCTTGAGCGGGTGCGGAGTTATCGCGGACAGGCGGCAAGGGAAATACGAAACTTCAGAGATGGGAAAGCTACATTTACGATCCCGATAGGTCTATTTGAAGAGATTGCTATGGCAGACCCAACGATTCGAGGTTTTTGTGTGTCTCAGGTAGTTCCGAGCCGGGTTGCGGCCTGCGTTGCGCTGGTGGCAGCTCTGGGTCTTCCCTCGGCGATAGAGGCACAGAAGGCTCCCGGTACCGGTGAAGGCACGGGAGTTTATAGGCTGCCGCTTTCAGTGGACGAAGTGGTGGTAACGTTCCATGCGCAGGACGTACATGGTTTGCCTGTCAACGATCTAGAAGCCGGCGAGGTTAGGGTTTTCGACAACGAACAGCCACCGCGCAGGATTGTGGCCTTTGATTCTCTGCTGAACCGATCCATTCGCGTCGGAGTCCTTATCGACACGAGCGAATCGATGCAACAAGCGCTGCCAATGGACAAGAATCTTGCCGAACGATTCCTGCAAAGGTTTTTCAGGCAGGAGTCCGACCAGGCCTTCGTTATGGACTTTGGATACTCTTCAGAGATTGCGCAGCCGTGGACGAACAGGCCGGAGGAATTGTCAAAGAGCGTTGGTTACATCCAATCAGGAGGGATGAACCCGCTTGGAGGTACGGCCATATTTGACACGCTCTTTCGCACCTGCCTCTATGACTTTGGAAAGATCGATGCCAACGCAACCAGTAATTTCCTCCTGCTTTTCTCCGACGGCGAGGACACCACGAGTCATACGACTCTCGATGAAGCGCTGAAGGCCTGCCAAGGCAAAAACATTTCGATATACGTTTTTCGCAGCCCGCCGCCTGCGGGGCGCGACTCGCTGGGTCCAATGACCTTGACGGAATTGGCATCGAGGAGCGGTGGCCGTGTGTTTCGTGCTCCCGAATCGGAAGATGAGATCTGGCAGGATTTGAGAACAATCGAGTCCGAGGCCAGGAATCAATATCGGCTCGTGTACGATCCGGCCAAACTGAAGCGCGATGGCTCGTTTCACCACATAGCAATTCTTCCGCCTGATCGTGTGAGCGTAATTTCGGTGCGTTCGGGATATTACGCGCCCATCCGATGAGATCACTGTCAGTGCAAGAAGAATCAACTATCCCCAGTAGTCGTCGGATAGGTTGACGACGATGGGTTCGGGGGTGCTGCGGATGACGACCCAGCGGAACGGCCTGTCATTCGACGGGTTGACTTCGCGGTGCGGCAGGCCGGCGGGAACGTGCAGGAAGTCGCCGGCGCGGACGGTGGTGGAGTGCTCGCCATGCTCGCCCCATTGCACGAAGGACTCGCCTTCGAGCACGTAGACGATGGTTTCCTGCGCGCCGTGATGGTGGATGCCGGTGCGCGCGCCGGGTTCGACGAGGAAAGTTCCACCCCACATGCTGGACGCGATGCCCAGCTCCGCGCAGATGGCCGCATGGCGCAGCGAGCCCGAGGTTTGCGAGGTGCCGGCGTTGAACTGCTCGGGGCGGACCACGCTGACGGAGAGTAGTTCGGTCTTGCTCATGGGGCGTGCCTCTCTTGCATTGGAATGTTTCGGGCAGTGTACTCCTGGGGCGCAACAGCGTCACGCCCGCAAAAAGTTTGCTGTCACATTGTCTTCATCGACTTTGCTAGCGAACGTGGGAATTCGATGTAAACCTGCGCATGACAAATTCCTGCACCAGTCCGTTGGCCATACGGCCCGCGCCGGCGATCAAGGCGTTATTCAGTACGAGAGATGCGCCGCGGTTCGACTGCGGGTAATAAGACTCGGAGATTGCGCTTGCGATCAGGTCGCCACCGATGCTTGAGTAGTTAGGCTGCCATCGGCCATTGTCTCCGCGGCAGATGACGGGAGTGGCGATGGCGTGAAGAAAGCGCGACCTGGTTGAGCCTGTGCCTTGATAAAAATATCGTGGATCCTGATGCAGCAGTGTGGGCAGAATCGCACCGCCAAACATGATGTCGGTAAATCCGGTGGTGTAATTGGCTCCAAGCCGCTGGCCATAGCCTTTCATGCCGCCGGGGTAGTCTGGGTTGGCGGCTGCCTGGTCGATTCCGGAGATGAAGGCCACGCCGAGAAAGGTAATAGGGTCGGTTTCAGCCTTGAGTGCCAGCTTGAATTTGAGACGCGCCGGGAGCGGCGCCGCGTCCTTGTTGTATGCAACGTAGAAATTTGGAATGAAGCCGAAGGCGCGCTGCGTTACTTCAAGATTGATCTGTTCGACCGCGATCTCCTGAGGGTTGGCGGAGACGACGATGGAGTTCTCTCCTCCCGAGATGGGAACATTCACTTCGGAGAGGTAAACAAACTGGCCGGGAGTGATGGTCAGATCCTGCGAGGTCCAACTGGTGAATCCCGTCGCAGTGACGGTTACGCGGTATGGGCCGCCGGATGTGACCTGATCGAAAGTGAAAGCTCCGTTGTCATCTGCCACAACGTCGCGGTGTGTGTGGTTGGGACCATCAAGGGCAACTTTGGCGGCGGGAATCACTTCCTGCTGCGCATCCATCGCTGTTCCGCTGATGCTGCCGGTCTGCTGCGCGGGCAAGAGTGCCTGTTGTGCACCGCATGTTATGGCGACAGTTATCGCAGCCGCCGCCAGGACATTCATGAAACGCACAGATTTCTTAGTCAAACGATCAGCTCCAGAAAAAGGGAGTTGGAATTATTGCCGCGGCGGAGAGTTATCCTCGCCGAGGGAAAAAGGCAACGTGTGAATTTCAAAGTGCTTCAGGCTTCGGGTCGAAGTCAGTATGCTTCATCGGGCGTTCTCACAGCCGCCCCTTTTGTTTCAGGTGATATTTAGACGCGCCAGGCCATGCATTGGATTCGGGAACTTACACGCGAAGGTAATCGAACGGGTACAGGAAAGTAGGGTATTGCGGGGCAATGAGTTACTCCACTCGATTCAGCGATCGAGTGGAGGCTTGAGGCGGGACTAAGTAGCTTTCAGTTAACCGACTACGATTTCGCTGAAGTCGGCGATGGTGGAGAAGTTACGCAGGATGCCATCGATCAGGCCCAGGTGCGCACCGCGCAGCTTTTCGTCGGAATCGAGCACCATGACCTTATCGAAGAAGGTGTCGACGGTTGGCCGCAGTGTTGCGATGAGCGCCAGCGCCTCGCTGTAGGAACGGATCTGACGGAGTGACGCAACCTCAGGCGCGAGTGCCGCAGCGGCATCGTTAAGCTGCTGGGTCTCAGGCGAGAGCTTGACACCGGTTGCCGAGCCGAGCGCGAATTTCTTTTCTTCAGCCTGGCGCAGGATGTTCTTGATGCGCTTGAAGGCTGCGGAGATGGCGGCGAAGTCGTCTGAGCCGCGCACGGCGGTGAGCGCCTCGGCGCGTGCGATGGCGTCGCGGACGTCGTCTGCTCCAGCGGCGAGGACGGCGTTGACTACATCGTAGGCATAGCCGCGCACGTCCTTGAGATAGAAGTGCAGGCGCTCTCGCAGGAAGGCAGCAATCTGCTCGCGGTTTGCGTCCTCTGCGCCGCCGGAGTCGATGACATCGCCGAGCGTGAGCGGCAGGCCGGACTCGGCCAGAATCTTGACGATAGCGTTGGCTGCACGGCGAAGCGCGAAGGGATCTTTGGAACCGGTTGGCGCCATGCCGATGCCGAACATGGCGGTGATGGTTTGAATGCGGTCAGCGAGACCGAGCACGCGACCCTCAACAGTGGAGGGGATGGAGTCGTCGGTGGAAGCGGGTTTGTACTGGTCGTAGATCGCCTGCGCAACCACTTCTCCCGCGCCCTGGGTGCGCGCGTAAAGGCCGCCGATGATGCCCTGCAGCTCAGTGAACTCCTTGACGAGCTCGGTGGTGAGATCGGTCTTGGCCAGGCGGACGGCGGACTTGAGGCGGTAGCCGTCGAAGCGGACGCCGTAGTCGCTCATGAGCTTGGCTTCAAGCTTCTGAGTTACGCGCAGGTTTTCTTCGGTCTTCCAATGGTAGCTGCCGAGCTCCTTCTGGAAGGTGACGCTCTTGAGGCTGTCGACACGCTCGGCGAGCGGCGTCTTCTGATCGAAGTCCCAGAAGAAGCGCGCGTCTTTGAAGCGGGCGCGCAGTTCACGCGCGTTGCCTTCACGAATGATGTCCTGACCTGCCTCGTCGACCTGGGTGTTGAGCACGGCGAGGAAATGCGGAGCCAGCCTACCGTCAGCACTCTCGACGGCAAAGTACTTCTGGTGATCGCGCATGACGGTGACGAGGACTTCTTCAGGCAGGGTGAGATACTCAGCTTCAAAGTTGCCGAGGATGACGGTGGGCCACTCGGTGAGATGCACTACGGTTTCGACGAGGGCTTCGTCTTCGCGCCAGCGCGCGCCGGGAACGGTGCGGGTGGCCGCGTCGAGCGCTTTGCGGATGGAGTGGCGGCGCGCGGCGACGTCGACTGTAACGTAAGCAGCGCGCAGCGATTCGGCGTAGGCAGCGGGCGATGAGATGACGACCGGACTGCTGCCGTGCAGCACGCGATGGCCGCGGCTGGCGTTGCCGGCGGCGATGCCTGCGATTTCGAGATCGGCGACTTTGCTGTCGAGCATGGCCACGACCCAGCGTACGGGGCGGACGAATCGCTCGGGCTTGCCGGCGCGCCAGTACATGTTCTTGGCCCAGTAGATGGCGAGAACTTCTTTGGGCAGCTCGGCGGCCAACAGCTCATTGACGGTGCGGCCGGAGCGGGTGACGGTTGCGCCAACATACTCGCCTTTGGGTGTAGTGACCTTTTCGAGGGCCGAGACTTCAACGCCGGCTTTTTTGGCGAAGGCTT
This sequence comes from uncultured Acidobacteriaceae bacterium, assembly GCA_963843655.1. GTDB lineage: Bacteria > Acidobacteriota > Terriglobia > Terriglobales > Acidobacteriaceae > Telmatobacter. The sequence continues at coordinate 332,594 of CAWJLD010000005.1, forward strand.
CAGCGGCTGCGGTGGGCGAGCCGTCTTTGAAGGCGACCTTCCACGAGGGTCCGGTCATTTTTTCTTCAGTGTCAGCCTGACGGGCCAGCACGTCAGTGACGAGCACGGCGAGGCGGCGCGGCGTGGAGAATGTGGTGAGGCCGGAGGCTGGGCAGAGCAGGCGCTCGCGCGTAAGCAGATCGTTGACACGGCGGCCGAGTTCCGCCTCGGCAGAGGCGATCATGCGGGCGGGAACTTCTTCAAGGCCGATTTCGAGTAAAAAGTCTGACATAGTGTTGTAGCTTTCTGCGAATCTCGTTTGCCAATGAGCTTTCAGCCTTCAGCTATCAGCTTTCAGTTCTTTCCTGCAGTCCGATACCGCTCCGCATTGCATCGTGTGAGCTGATAGCTGAAGGCTGACAGCTCGTAGCTGCTTTATGCTGTTTGCTGCAATGCGTAGGCTCTTGCTACGCCTACGGCGAGGTTGCGGATGCGGCCGATGACGCCTACGCGCTCTGTGACGCTGATGGCTCCACGCGCATCGAGCAGGTTGAACAGGTGCGAGCACTTGAGTGCAAGTTCATAGGTGGCCAGCAGCGGGAAGCGGCGCTTTTCGGTTGCTGGCGCTTCTTCGTTCTTGAGCAGTTCGTTGGCCTGCGTGAGCAGAGACTGCGCTTCGGCTTCGTACAGGTTGAAATGCTCCCAGAGCTTGGGCACGTCAGCGAATTCAAAGTTGTAGACGGAGAACTGCAGCTCTTCTTCGAGGCGAACATCGCCGTAAGTGACGGGTGCGCCGGTGCCTGGGTCGATGGCCCAGACGATGTCGTAGATGGAGTCGGCGTTCTGCAGATACTTTGCGATGCGCTCCATGCCGTAGGTGAGCTCGGCGCAGATGGGATCGAGGTCGAGGCCGCCGCACTGCTGGAAGTAGGTGAACTGCGTGATTTCAAGGCCGTCGAGCATGACCTGCCAGCCAACGCCCCATGCGCCGCCGGCGGGCCACTCCCAGTTGTCTTCTTCGAACTTGAGGTCGTGCTGGCTCAGGTCGATGCCCATGGCTTCGAGCGATTCGAGGTAGAGCTCCTGCACGTTGACTGGCGGCGGCTTGAGGATGAGCTGGAACTGCGTGTGCTTGAAGAGGCGGTTCGGGTTCTCGCCGTAGCGGCCGTCGGCGGGGCGGCGCGACGGCTGTGCGTAACCCACGCGATAAGGCTTGGGGCTGAGCACGCGGAGAAACGTTTCGGGGGCCATGGTGCCGGCGCCTACCTCGACGTCGTAGGGCTGCTGGAGCACACATCCGCGCGCGGCCCAGAAACCCTGAAGGCGGAACAGCAGCTCCTGGAAGGTGAGCGGGGATGCTTTGGAGGCCGATGTTGCTGCGGCCGGGGCGGCCTTGACCGTTGATTTAGTTGCAGATGGCACTGGACTCTCTCTTGATGGGACTGACAGCTAATTTTAGCAGTTGGAGTGGTCTGAAACTGAGAAACAAGCATGAGCAGTCTGGCGGCGCCAGTTTGAAGATTGCGAACACAGCAACAGAATCTGAGAAGCGGACTAGAATTGTAGGTTCAATTCAATTGGGGCTATCGAGGTAAGACTCTTGGACGACGTCCTTGCGGGTGTATTCGCAACTCTCTGGTTCTCATGGGTAGCAGTACCATTTGCTTTGATCCCAGTTGGAATCGTGGCGATGGTCGCTCGAAGTGAAGATTCACGTTGGAGAATTCCTGTAAAGGATGGGCCGGATCGGAAGATACACTACGTTCTTTTGGGATTGGCCGGCGGCATTTTGGGTGAGTTTACCGCAACCAGTTCTCTCTTCCTTGCGAGCTGGTGGGACTGCAGGATAGGAGATCCCGTTTGCCATGACGGCCAATCGGGCATGCTGCTGATTGTCACGATTCCAGTACTCTCCTTTTTCGGCAGCGTTATTTCATTGCTTTGGACCTGGATTAGCCTAGGAGTTGCTCCAAGCAAACCTTGGGCATCAGTTTTTCTTTACGATGGTCCGAATCGGCAACTCAATCGGATTCTCGCGGTAGCAATTCCGATCATGTTTTGGTCACTATCTACGCTCGTAATTACTCACATGACACCTTAGATCGCTGGCGGCGTTTGCTGGGATTCTTCGCACTCATCCACCCAAACGATTCAGGGCTTCTGCGGTGCGGAGTTTGCGTTCCAGGTGGCGCTCTAGCGATTGCAGGGCGAAGCGGCGGAGGTCCTGGGCGCGGCGGCGGGGCCAGGGTTCGGTGACGAAGGTTGAGACGGGCGCGCGTAGCATGCGCTGGGCCAGTTGCCACGAGTCGGCAGAGAGGGCGTTGGCGTTGCCCCCGCGATGTACGGCGCAGAACAGTCCGTCGCTGTAATTGTGGAACCAGACTTCTCCGGGTTGCAGCGGATCGCCGCAAACGGTGCAGCGCGAGACGTCGGGCAAGAGTCCCATCAGGCGCGTCATCCACAAAGAGAAATAAGTGAGCGGCATCCAGGACGGGGCGATCTCCAGGGCTGCTCCGTTTGCTGGTGCGCTGGGGGGCGCGGCGCTGGTCACTTCAAGCACCGAGACGAGCAGGCGGAAGACGGTCTCCTGCGGATCGTGCTCGGGCAGGGCCTCGTCGATGAGTTCGGCGAAGAAGCTGAGGACGGCGAGGCGGACGTGGTCCACGGGGCCGGAGAGGGGCGAGCGCAGGATTTCAAGCTGGTCGAGTCGGACGAGCTCCTGACGGGGCCGCTCGGCGAACCACGCGCGAGCCAGGGTCATGGGTTCGAGCGCACCGCCGAAGCGCTTGCGGCTTTTGAGGGCTGCTTTGGCAACGCCCTTCATACGGCCATAGTCGCGGGTGAAGAAGCTCACAATCAGGTCGGATTCGCGCAGCGGCCAGGTGCGAAGGACCACCGCTTCTGATGTGAGCACGCTCATGCGATTACTATCTTCGCACTGCGGGCGATGAGGGCGGCAGAAGAGGTCTAAGCCCCATTGCAGAAAGCGGTTTGTTTCACGGTGGACAGGTGATTCGCCGAAGATAACCAAATATCGAAGTGGACAGATGAAGTTTAATTTCAGGTAGGTTTTATCTCGCTGATGTGATGTGGCTTACATAGACCACAGTGCGGTATTTTCCACAGAATCGAAATCGAATCTCGGCTAGAATCGTCCTCAGAGGTTCCACATGCCTTCAGCAATGGTCACCTTCAACGGTCGAATTACTCTCCCAACTGACATTCGAAAGCAGCTTGGTCTTAAGACCGGCGACAAGGTTGAATTTGTCGAAATCGGCAAAGGCGAGTTTGCTCTCCGTCCGCGTTCGGTTGCGGAAGAAAGCGGTTCAAACGCTGTGGACCTGGGAACGGCAGTACCTTCCCTGGCCAGCGAAACCGTTCAGTAGACCGCCCGGGTGGGCGATGCCCCAAGCGGGCGATGGCGGATGGCCGGCGAGGCCGGCAATCCTTATTTCCTTTTGCGACCAAATTCCCTTTTGCGACCAACAAACAAGCGCGCAACCTGCCGTGGGCAGACTGCGCGCTTGAGTCATTTCGATTGTAGGAGGACGGGGCAGCTCAGCAGGCGCCGCCGATCAAAACTACTTAACGGCCGAAGTGTGTCGCATTCTTTTCGGTGAAGTGCGCCCACTTCTCCGGAACATCGTCGGCCGCAAAGATGGCCGAAACCGGGCAGGCAGGAACACAAGCGCCGCAGTCGATGCACTCGACCGGATCAATGAACAACTGATCGGTGGCGTCGAAGCCGTCTTCGTCCTTCTTGGGGTGGATGCAATCGACCGGACACGCGTCTACACAGGCGGTGTCCTTGGTGCCGATACAGGGTTCTGCAATCACGTAGGCCATCTGTCTTATTCTCCGGGGAACTGTGATTCCTCGACGCTGATAGTAGCACAGGACCCCGCAGCATGACTCCTGCTGGGCCGGACCGCGTTTTGCGATGCGGGAAATAGAGGCAGGGGACGAGTTTCCAAGATTACAAGTTGACAAGGGGGCGAGGGGACTTCGGCGTGTGATGGCTGGATGTGGCCTGGCGGGCTAAGTGTTCATTAATCGCTGCCGGTTCTCAACCTCGGAAACTTGTCAACTTGTAACCTTGGAATCTGTCTTTGTGCTTCTGCGGCGCTGGGCTGCTTCCTGCGCTGTGGGGATAGGCGCAAAATTGCGGCCGGCGAACATGTCTTCAAACAGGGTGACAAGCTCTGCCTGGATCTTGCCGTTGGAGGCGAGGATTTCGCGGCTGTCCAGGCGGTACGGATTGCCGGAGAAGTCGGTGACGCTGCCGCCTGCTTCTTCAATGAGCAGAATTCCGGCGGCGGTGTCCCAGGGATTCAGATTGAACTCCCAGAATGCGTCGAGGCGGCCGGCGGCCACGTAGGCAAGATCGAGCGCAGCGGAACCGGCGCGGCGCACGCCGTGCGAGCGCAGGGTGAATTCGTGGTAGAAGTGCACGTTGGGGCTGTCGTGACGTTTGCGGCTTGGAAAGCCGGTGGCCAGCAGGGCCTCAGCCAGTTCAGGTGTTGCTGAGACGTGGATTGAACGGCCATTGACGCTCGCGCCCTTGCCTCGCTCGGCGGTAAAAAGCTCGTCGCGCATGGGATCGAAGATGACGGCGGCTACAAGCGTTCCATCCTCTTCAGGCTTGAGGTGCGCGGGGCGCTGCTCGAGGCCCATCGACACGCAGAACTGCGGAAAGCCGTGAGCAAAGTTGGTGGTGCCGTCGAGCGGATCGACGTACCAGCGGAATTCACTCTCCAGGCGCTCGCGGGTGCCTTCTTCGCCGTAGATTCCGTGAGTGGGAAATGTTTCGCCGAGGCGGGTGCGGATGAGTTTTTCAACGGTGCGGTCGGCGACGGTGACAAGATCGACGTCGCCCTTGTACTCGGTCTCGACACCCTGGGCAAGAAATTCGCGCAGGCGTTTGCCACCTTCGCGCGCGATCTCAGATGCTTTGGGAACCCAGGTGAAATCTTGCTGCGATGATCCAGTGGAAGAAGCTTTCGATGTGGGCTCAGAGCTCAATGGGCGTCCTCGTGATGCGGCGACTGGCCGTTATTCGGCTTGGGACGCGACGGGCGGCGCTTGCCCATCTCACTGATGGTGCGGATCTGGTTTTTGTAGATAAAGAGATTGGGGTGACCTTCACGGGTGAGGCGCAGCATGGAATCGTCAAAGTACTCGATCCAGCCGCGAACCACTTCGCCATCGCGCAACTTGATTTGAACAATCACCTGGCGCTCGCTGAGCGACCGTAGATAGAGAGCTTCCTGGCCGGTCTCGCCGGGCGGAGGTGTCTTGGAGCGGCGGCGCGAAGACAAGGGTGAAGTCATGTCACCATTTTAGATGCAGAGAGCGTTGCCGTGGTGTGGCTGGCAGGAATCAATTGACGCCGGCGCGGACCGAAACCGCTAATGTACCCGGAAAATCGGCGGGGATCGGAAATTTGACCGTGCGATGAGCGAGCCACTCCAGCGCGCGGGGAATGATGGTCTGGACGGCGGCGCAGCGCATTCCCGGGGGATCGACATCTCCGGGCCAGATGTGACCGTAGGTGGAAATGTAGACGCGGCCTTTGCCGAAAGAAGTGGTCCACTCCACCGGCCAAAGCAGGCCGAGCTTCGGGTCGGTGTCGCGCGCATAGGCGAGGACGTGGATATCTTCAGCCGGGCCGCGAGCGTAGTAGTAGACCTCCATGTCGGGCGACATCCACGCATGCGGCATGCCGTCGTGGATGGGATCGTTGCCGAGTAGAGTTACGAGCACGTCGGTGCGCTGGCCGTGGCCGGTACCGCGGCCGTCGTTGGGCGGAATACGCACAATTCTGCCGTCTTGATCGATGCGGATGGCGGTTCCGTAGCCGGCATCGCGCCAGCTCAGGCCGACCATCTGCTCGTACTCCTTCCAGCCCACGAAGGCATTCTCCGCTGCGTGATAGATGTAGACGCCTCCGCCGTTGCGGACGTAGTCGACGAAGTCACGCTTTACGGCTTCGGGCCAGTCGGGCTTTGGATTCAGGTTCAGCAGCAGGCCATTATTGGCGTTGTCATTGCACGTCTGGATGACGACGTCGTAGTTTGAAAACTTCGGACGCCAGGCAGCCCATTCCGGCGAGGTGGGATCCTGCGGCGCGGTGCTTACGTCAACATCGAACTCGCCGGCACGTTCGAGGATGCCGCGAAGAAGCCGCGTGGTCTGCCGCCAGTCGTGATTACTGAATCCATCGACGATGAGGACGCGGATCGTTCCCCGGTGTGACGGAGCTGGTTGCGATTGGGCGAAGGCCGGTGCTGTGCCGGTACAGAAGATCGCAAAGATGCAAAGCAGAGGCACGGTTCTGCGCGGCGAAAAACTCATGCCGAAAGGGTAACGCATTTCATCGGACTAATTGGTTGTGGCAGGATTTGGATCGGAGTAATAGCCGACCTTGTGGTGCACGGTTAAGTTATCGGCTGCGGCGCGGGGAATGGTGACCCGGATGCGATGGAAGGTGCGGCCCGGCTCCTGATTGCGAGGGTAGTAGCCGATGAGATATTGGGTGCGCAGATCCTCGCTGACTTTCTGGAAGGCTTTGTCTAGGCCGCCGTCGCTCACGTAAAAATATTTGCCGCCGGTTTGCTCGGCAAGCGTGATGAGTGCGTGCTCGCCGCCGGTACTACGGCCGGCGCTGGCCTCAATGGGAACGTCGATAAGGCTGTAGACCATGACTTCATTCCGGAGAGCCTGCTCAAGCGCTTGAGCGTAGGTGGTGTTCTGGGCTGTGTCGTCGCCATCGGAGATGACGATGAGCACTTTGCGGCCCTCCGTAGCGCCAAGGCGCTCGCAGCCCTGGTAGATGGCGTCGTACATTGCTGTTGCCCAGCCGGTGCGCAACTGTTTCAGGCCACGGTCAATGAGCGAGAGCTTGTTGGTGAACGGGACCAGGGCGCGGACATCGGTTGCGAATTGCATCACGCTCATCTGATCCTGCGGGCGAACCAGAGCATGCGCGAAACGGCGCGCTGCTGCTGCTTCCGCGGGGAGGTCTTTTTTTACGCTGCCGGAAGTGTCGATGGCGAGGGTGAGGTTGAGCGGCAGTTCTGACTGCTTTTCGAAGATGGAGATCTTCTGCGGGCGGCCGTCTTCGGTGACGGCGAAGTCATTCTCGGTGAGTCCGCCGACGATTGCGCCGTTGCGGTCCGTCACGTTGGCGAAGACGCTTACCAGCCTTACGTCCATGCGCAGCGTGGTGTCCTGCGGGGTGAGCGGCGCGCAAATACAGGCAAGGCCCAGGAAAGCAGTACAGGCCCGAAGGCTTGGGATCACGGCTCGCCTCCACGATCATATCCAGGACGATCATGGCTTGCTTCCGGCTCGACGGCGAGGTCGGCAGGGAAGGGCTCGCCGGGGGCCCATACTGCGCCGTCGGCAAATGTCTCCTTCTTCCAGATAGGTACGGTCTGCTTGAGCGTATCGATGACCCAGCGGCAGGTTTCGAAGGCTGCTCCGCGATGTGCCGATGCGACGACGATGAGGACACTGCTTTCACCGATCTCGAGATGGCCGAGGCGGTGAACGATGGTCACGTGACGGACGGGGAATTTCGCCAGTGCCTCTTCGGCGAGCACGTTCATCTGCTTGAGCGCCATCTCTTCGTAGGCTTCGTAATCGAGATAGAGGGTTCTGCGGCCGCGGGTGTTGTTGCGTACGATGCCGTCGAAGATTACGACCGCGCCGTCTTCTCCGCCCTTGGCGGCGGCGACAAGCTTTTCCGTTTCGATGATGTTTTGGGTGAGGGAGACGAACATGGGCGCGCCGTGGTCCTTGTCCGTGCCATCCGCCCGGGGCGCAATCCCGCCGGAGACGGGCGGCAACAGGCCGACCTCGTCGCCTTCTTCCAGAGGATGGCTGGCGGTGGCGTACTCCGCGTTGACGCTGACGGCGATGCCACGCAGCGCGGGAGCGGCAGCATGCAGTTGGCTCAAACGTTCCAGCAGATCGGCGACGCAGGCGCCTTCCGGCAGTTCCAGCGTGGTTGCCGTGGAACCGAGCCAGTCTTTGAGCACTCCGAAGGGAAGAATTCGAACTCGCATCGCTGGATTGAGGATACCGCCTGTGGGTTAGACGCGGGAGACTGACAAACAGCGGGTCAGCAGGTTGGCAAGCAGCGAGGTGGCGGGTTAGCACGCCGCCGGTGCGGACAGTTCGCGAGTTAGTGGATTTGGCGCAGGAAAAGGCCGGCTGGTTTGCCGGCCTTTTCAATATGCTGTTGTGCGCTCAGGCAACCGGATTGGCTGCAAGTTCGCGGATTTCTTCGCGCGCATGCAGTCCGGGTTTCAGCAGCGGCAGGGCTACATCGAGCACGTCTTCAATACGGCCGGCGTAGTGCACGGATACGCCTTCCATCATCTCCGGCGTCAGATCTTCTTCGGCATTCTGACGATTCTCCGCAGGGAGAATGATGGTTTTGATGCCCGACCGGCGCGCGGCCAGGAACTTCTCCTTGATTCCGCCCACGGGCAGCACGTTGCCGCTGAGCGTAATTTCGCCGGTCATGGCCGTAAGCGGCCGCACCGGGGTATCGGTGAGCAGCGAGGCCAGTACCGTCGCCATGGTGACGCCCGCAGAAGGGCCGTCCTTGGGGATGGCTCCCGCCGGAACGTGGATGTGCAGGTCGAGCTCCTTGTTGAAGTCTTCCGGCAAGCCCAGCGCGGCAGAGTTCGAGCGGACCCAGGTGAGCGCGGCCTGCATGGATTCCTGCATAACTTCGCCGATCTGCCCGGTCATGGTAAAGCCTCCCTTGCCCTTCATCTTGTTGGCTTCGATGAAGAGGATGTCGCCGCCGGCCGGTGTCCAGGCCAGTCCTACGGCAACGCCGGGCCGCTTGACGCGCTCCTCGACTTCGGTTTCGACGCGCACCTTAATGCCGCCTAGGAATTCGCGAATGATGTTACGGTCCACAACGAGCTGTTCTGTGTGACCTTCCACCACGCGCCGCGCCTGCTTTCGGCATGCGGTTCCGATGGTCTGCTCGAGCTTGCGGACGCCTGCCTCCCGCGTGTAGTGGCGGATGATGTAGCGCACCGCGTCCTCAGGGAATTCGATCTGTTCCGGCGTGATTCCGTTGGCCTTGATCTGGCGCGGGATCAGATACCGGGTGGAGATGTGCAGCTTCTCTTCCTCGCTATAGCCCTGCAGCGGGATGATCTCCATACGATCCTGCAGCGGCGGCGGCACGGTGTCGAGCATGTTGGCCGTGCAGATGAACAGCACCTTCGAAAGATCGAACGGCACATCCAGATAGTTGTCGCGGAAGGTGTTGTTCTGCTCCGGATCAAGCGCTTCAAGCAATGCCGAAGCCGGATCGCCGCGGAAGTCGCGCCCGAGCTTGTCGACCTCATCGAGCATGATGACCGGGTCGTTGGTCTCAGCCCGGCGAATGCTCTGGATGATCTGGCCGGGCAGAGCGCCGATGTACGTCCGGCGGTGGCCGCGAATCTCGGCTTCGTCGTGCATGCCCCCCAGCGAGATGCGCTGGAATTTGCGGCCGAGCGCGCGCGCAATGGAGCGACCCAGACTGGTTTTGCCTACGCCGGGAGGTCCAACGAAGCAGAGGATCGGCCCCTTCATGTCGGGCTTGAGCTCGAGCACGCTGAGGTAGTCCAGGATGCGGTCCTTCACCTTCTTCAACTCGTAGTGATCTTCGTCGAGAATCTCGCGAGCCTTGCCGATGTCGATCTTGGAGCCGGAGCTTTTGGTCCACGGCAACACAGCCAGCCACTCAATGTAGTTGCGAGTGAGCGAGTAGTCGGCGGCCATGGGAGACATGCGCTGCAGGCGCGAGAGCTCTTTGAGAGCTTCCTTCTTCACGTCTTCGGGCATGCCGGAGTCGTCAATCTTCTGGCGCAGCTCGTCCACATCGCGCTGGCCTTCATCCTGCTCGCCCAACTCTTTCTGGATGGCCTTGAGCTGTTCGCGCAGGTAGTAGTCGCGCTGCGATTGCTGCACCTGGTCCTGCACTTCGGTCTGAATCTTGGCGCGGAGTTGCTGAACCTCGATCTCTTTGGCGAGATGCTTGTTGAGCTGTTCCAGGCGATCGACGATGCTGCCGGTCTCGAGCATATGCTGCTTTTCGTCGGTGGTGAGGAACGGCAGGGATGACGCGACAAAATCGATGAGGCGGCTAGGCTCTTCGATGTTGGCCGCGATGGCCTGCAGCTCATCGGAGAGCGTGGGCGACTCAGACACGATCTGCTGGAACTGCGCGATCACATTGCGCTGCAAGGCCTCAACCCCTGAGCTGGCAGCCGGCGCGATATCTTCGAGCGTTTCGACTTCGGCGATCATGAAGGGCTCGGTCTGAATGAAACGGACCAGGCGCACGCGGCTTACGCCTTCAGTAAAGACGAAGCGGCTCTGGTTGGGCATGCGCACGACTTTGTGCACAGTAGCCAGAGTGCCAACCTTGTGCAGGTCTTCGGGCTTTGGCGTGTCGAGCCGGGGATCGAGCTGGGCAGCCACCACAATGGTGCGCTCATCACCCAAAGACTCGATGAGCTGGATGGAGCTTTCGCGGCCCACGGTCAGCGGCAGCACGGCATGGGGAAAAAGGACCGTGTCCCGGACCGGAAGCACCGCCACCTGGCGAAGCTCGGAAATATCTTTTGTTGCAACATCTTGCGACTGCTGCGGCATGGGGGTTTGATTTGACATTGAGTGTCCCTTTATCAACTTACCTTCCATTAGACAACGCAGGAAGCCAAAAGTTTCAAGAAACGAATGGCTTGGCGGTAGATGGAACGGAACCGGCTTTTCATTCCAGCGGTACGGCCTGAGCACCTCGAAGGTTCCCCCGGCTCGTGGTTACAACTGCCTGTCATGGAATTGGATGCAATTCCACCCGAAGAATGTATCGGCTGAAAACAAAGGAAAGTGAGGAATCGGTACTGAATTAAGGATCGGTCGGTACGGGAGTCAGTTTCTGGGCGTGACTGATTGGGAACCGGAAGACTCGCCGTCGCCGTTTTCGCCTTTGATGGCCGATTCGATGTGCGACCAGAGGTGATCGGGCGGTTCGACGGTTGGGAATAACTGGCGGGCTGCTTCGGCGATGGTTTCCAGATCGGCCAGGAGGGCGCTGCAGAGCTCGCAGCTCTGAATGTGTGGATCGGCGCCGGCATCAGCCCCGGATCCGATCAGTTCAGGCAGTCTTGCCTGGAATTCCGCGCAGTTCACTTTGCCAGGATCGTTGGTCACGGCTGCGTCTCCGATTTCGGGTTCGCATGCAGAGCATCGCGAAGGCGCAAGCGCGCCTTGTGGAGTTGAGATTTGCTGTTGCCTATGGAGCACTCGAGCATGGAGGCAATCTCATTATGCTCATAGCCTTCTACGTCATGAAGGATAAAGATGAGGCGGTATCCGGCGGGGAGGTCGGCCACGGCCCGTTCGAGGGCCAGACGGTCAATGGCGCCGCTGAGGGTGAGGTCGGGTGTGCCAAAGCTACGTCCGGGACTCTCTTCAGGGACCGGCTCCATGGCTTCATCGAGCGAGATGAGGTTCAGGCCCTTTTTTCTTAACTGCATGAGCACAACGTTGATGGCGAGGCGATGCAGCCAGGTGGAAAACGCGGAATCGCCACGGAAGGTGGCAATCTTTCGATGCAATTGCAGGAAGGCCTCCTGTGTAAGGTCTTCCGCTTCCGCGATATTGCCCACCATGCGCAGGCACAGGGAATAGATGCGCCGTTTGTGCAGCGAATAGAGCTGCGCAAAGGCCTGGTGGTCGCCGGCCTGGGCGCGGGCCAGGGCATCGGCCTCAGCGGGGTCAGGCGTAGAGGTGCGCGGGAAATTAACTTTCTTGGTTGCCGGAGCGGGAGGAGGCGGTGTTACGTCCATACCGAGTGAGGTTCCTTCCGGCGGCTGGCTCGAGTATCGGGAACGCGGCATGAGCTTCCTTGGGGATAGGATCTCTCTTGCTAAGGGAAGCCATGCGCACTCGGCTCCCTTCCTCGTTAGTATATGGGGAAAGGGCATGGGACTCCAATGGCCGGAGCTTTGGCGAATGACCGAGGCCGTTGCCACGAAGTTTCTTGCGTTGAAAGATTAATTACGCAATGGGGTGAGCACCCCGCGCTTTTTGGGAGATTAGGGATTTGCGGAATAAGCTGGCACGAAAGAGCGGCCGTTGCAGACCATCTGCGTCTAGCCTCCTGCTCGTTTGCGTCCTGATCTCCTGGTGGGCCCTTTGTCCGACAGCAGCGGCACAAGCTCCGGGCGCGGGTGCGGCGCCCCTCCCTGACAGTCCCGTACCGGCCTTGGACGTAAGCGGCGCACAAGGCTCGGCTCGGCGGAGCGAACCGCCTCTTTTGGAGTGGCAAGGCCGGCAGGTCAGGCGGGTCTCATTCGAAGGTGTTTCGCAGGGCCGGTTGAGTCCGCTGCCAGGGCAACTTGCCCAGCAGGCCGGCATGCCGATGAACGCCGATGATGTTCGGGAGAGCCTGCGTCAGCTTTATTCGAGCGGACTCTATGAAACCATTGAAGTGGAAGGTATGCCGGACCAGGACGGTGTCGACCTGATCTTTCGCGGAGAGCCGCGCAACTTTATTGGAACGGTGTGGGTAGACGGTGCACGCGGCGCAACGATGAATGCGCAGTTGCAGCGTGCCAGTCAACTGGTGGCGGGAACCCGCTTTACTGAAGCCAAAGTTGCCACGGCAATCAAGCAGATGCGCGAGACGCTGGCCCAGAACGGGTATTACGAGCCGCAGATTACCTTCCAGGAGACACCGCATCCAAATGTGCAGTTAGTCGATATCGTGTTCAAGGTTGTGTCAGGTCCGCAGGCTCGCATTGGAACAGTTGAGGTCACCGGCGACCCGGGAATGAGCGTGCAGTCGTTCCGGCACTACGGGCACCTCAAAAACAATGGGCACGTCGACCGCGACACCGTGAACCGGGCGCTGGCCGGGGTATTGAAGCACTATCGCGGCGAGGAACGAATGGAGGCCGAAATCAAGCTGGTCTCATCCCAATACGATGCGAAGACCAAGGCGGTGAACTACAGCTTTACCGCAAATCAGGGGCCGGTGGTGCGGGTGATGCTTGAGGGAGCCAATATCAGTGGCGATCGTCTGAAGCGCATCATTCCCATCTTTGAGGAAGGCACGGTTGACGAGGACCTGCTGAACGAAGGCAGTCGCCGCCTGCGCGACTATTATCAGCAGCTCGGATACTTCGACGTAAAGGTAAGTCACAAACAGGTCACGACCAAGGATAAGGAAGTCCTGATCACCTTCGACGTGCAACAGGGAGAGCGGCATCGCGTGAACAGCGTGGAAGTGACAGGGAACAAATACTTCGATTCGGACACGCTGAAGGCGCTCTTGAGAGTACGCGCAGCCGATACCATCGATCGCCACGGACTCTACAGTCAGGCTCTGGTCTCAGCCGACGTAAACGCGCTGGAGAATGTGTACCACAACAATGGTTTTGCCGATGTGAAGGTTACGCCGGAGGCGACCACGCCCGATAGCAACGAATCAGACGCTACTGGGCAATCGGCGAAGAAGAAGGGCAACACCGGTCAGCTGAACGTGGTCTACCACGTTGACGAAGGTCAGCAGACGCGCGTGGGCAAGGTGACGCTGCAGGGGAACGATCATGTGGATGCGGACAACCTGACGGTCCTGATGAACACTTCGCACGGGCAGTTGCTTTCGCCGCAGAACCTGGCGGGCGACCGCGATGCGCTGTTGACCGCGTATCTTAACCGGGGCTTTGAGCAGGCCGCGGTGGATGTTTCCCAGCAGCCGGAGGCCGGTGATCCGCACACGATGAATGTGGTTTTTCACATTGTCGAAGGGCCGCAGATTTTCGTACGTAATGTGCTGTTGACGGGCCTGCATTACACGCGGCCAGGCACGGTGGAACGCGCTATCACGCTGCATTCCGGCGACGCACTGAACCAGACGGCCCTGCTGGATACGCAGCGCAACCTCTATGACCTGTCACTGTTCAACGAGGTCGATGTTGCGGTGGAGAATCCCAACGGCGCGGATACGCGCAAGACGGTGCTGTTGCAGACAGCGGAGGCGCGGCGCTGGGCGCTGACCTACGGTCTGGGATTCGAGGCGCAGACAGGCACTCCGCAGAACAACTGTGCAGGTGCCACCACGCGCGGGGTAGCCTGCAACCCCAACGGCAGGCCGGGAGTGAGCCCGCGAGTGCTGGCGGCAATTACACGCAACAATATTTTCGGACGCGAGCAGTCAGCCTCGCTGCAAGGAACGTACGGCCTGCTGGAACAGCGAATCGATTTGCTCTTCCAGATTCCGCACTTCCAGGGACACAGGAACTTCAGCATTACGTTCAACGGCGGCTATGCGAACAGCAAGGATGTGACGACCTACGTGGCGTCGCGATTGCAGGGCGGCTTCAGGTTCACGCAGAACTTTCAGACTCCCGGCGCGAGGTTGTCGAAGGCGAACACATTCATCTACGAGTACAATTTCAGGCGCGTGAAGGTTGCTTACGAGAGCCTGCAGGTATTTCCCGACGAGATTCAACTACTGGCTACTGCCGTTCGCGTTGCCGGTCCTGGTTTTACATGGATCAGGGACACGCGCGATTCAACACTCGACGCGCACCGCGGGACGTACACGAGTTTTCAGGACTTTCTTTCGAAGAAGCCGATTGGAGCCGAGGTGGAGTTCAACCGACTCGACATCAGCAATTCGAGCTACTGGGGATTCGATAAGAACCGCTTTGTACTGGCGCGTAACACCCGCTACGGGCAGGTGCGGGCGTTCGGCGAGGGCGCGAGCAGGCTGATTCCGCTGCCGGAGCGCCTGTATGCGGGCGGTGCGACTTCACTGCGCGGATTTTCATTCAACGCCGCTGGGCCGCGCGATCCTGAAACCGGATTTCCGATTGGCGGCGCGGGCGCATTGATCAACAGCACGGAGTTGCGGCTGCCTCCGCCCACCTTGCCGTGGCTGGGCAACAGCGTAAGCTTTGTGCTCTTCCACGATATGGGCAACGTGTTTACAAATGCGGGCGATGCCTGGGCAGCGTTTACACGGATTCATCAACCCGAGCGTGACACCTGCAAGGTGCTGTCGTATGCGGATTTCTCAACCAATCCCCCCACGCCACCGAGTCCTACCGGCCCGGTGACGTCCACCGGCAAGCAGGGGCAATGCCGGTTTGACTACTTTACGCAAACGCCGGGATTGGGACTCCGCTACCATACGCCGATCGGTCCTATACGGCTGGATTTCAGCTACAACCTGAACCCTCCCATTTATCCGGTGAACATCGACTACTCGATTGGATATTCAACAGCCAATCCCGAGGGGCCGTACTCCTCGCCGCATGTGGGTCAAGCGCCGCACTTCAACTTCTTCTTCAGCCTGGGGCAAACATTCTGATGAGACCACTGCGCCCATTTCGCGTGTCTTCAGCAGCCCGAGCGATTTGTGCGGTGCTGCTTGCGGACGTGTGCCTCGGCGGCATGGCGCAGAGCAATCAAGTGCAAAAGCCGGTGGTGCTCGATCACGTGGTGGCGGTGGTTAATCATCAAGCTATTCTGGCCAGCGATCTCGACGAAGAGATCCGGCTAAGCGTGCTTGACCCTGCGCGCAGTAGCCGGAGTAATAAACTTACGGGCAAGAGCGCGCTCAATCTACTGATCAGCCGTACGCTGATCCAGCAGCAGATTCGCCGCGAAGATCTGCAAAATGCCGAGCCGACGCAGGACGATGTAAAGGAGCGCATTACCGAGCTTCGCAAGGAGCTACCAGCATGCGTCCACCAGAACTGCGAAACCGAAGCGGGGTGGAAGGCGTTTCTTGAGGAGCACGATCTGACCGAGGAGAGGGTGGAGGCCTATTTCCGCTATCGCATTGAGATTCTTGGTTTCATCGAGCAGCGTTTCCGGTCGGGCATTCATATACCGCAGCAGGACATAGAGGACTATTACCAAAACACGCTCCTGCCGCAGTACAAGCCGGGCGAAGCGATCCCAACACTGGATAAGGTATCGCCGCGCATTGAAGAGATTCTGTTGCAGCAACATGTAACTGCTCTTTTCGACGAGTGGATGACAAACCTGCGCAATCAGGGCGATGTCGAGGTGCTTGATCCATCGCTCGAGAACCCCAAAGACGACGCGGAGACACAGAACGCACCGCCCAGACCTGAGGAGAAGGAAAGCCGATGAGTGAGAAGAAATCACCGCTTTCGTCTCTGAAGGCCGAGGGACAGCGCCTGAAAGAAGAAGGGCAGCGATTGAAGGCCGAAGGCAAGCGCGCAACCAGCAAAGTGCGGCGATTCTTCCTCCGCCATGTTCCGTTTGCGATCGGGGTCATCCTGCTTTTTCTGGCCGTAGTGGCCACCAGCGCTTATCTCATCATGAGCTCTTCGCGATTTGAGGAACTGGTGCGCAAGCGTCTGATTGCCGAATTGGAGCAGGGGACCGGCGGCCAGGTTGAGATAACGACCTTTCACTGGCAATTGCTGCATCTTGAGGCAGAGGCAGATGGGCTGGTAATTCACGGTCTGGAGGCGCGCAATGAGGTTCCGCTCGGAAGCATCGATCATCTGCGCGCGCGGTTGAGCTTGCTTGGGCTCTGGAGCCCGACGATCCGTTTGCGCGAACTCAGCATCGTACATCCGGTCTTCCATCTCATCGCTTATGAGGACGGTTCAACCAACCTGCCAAAGCCGAAGACCGTCAGGAAGTCGTCCAAGGGGCCGATCGATACGCTCTTCGATCTGCAGGCCGGTCACGTCTCGTTGACCGACGGAGTTGTTGACATAGAGAACCGTTCGGCGGGGTTCGACTTCCAGAAGCGCCAGGCGCCGCTCGATTTTCAGGCAGACGATGTTGCGCTCCAGCTTCGCCACATTGCGGCCACCCTTCGCACGCCCGAGTCGTACCGCATACATGCCGGGGCGCAGGATGTGGACCTTACCCGCCAGGTGGCGCGCGATATTTTGCGGGAGAAGCCGAAGCCGGTACACGGTTTTGTTGAAGTGACGCTCGACCTGACGCGCGGTGGAGCGGTGCTGCAATCGTTGCGGCTGACGGCGCGCAACTCCGACAAGACTATGCGCGCGCTCGACATTTCAGGAGCGATTAACGATTTCAATCATCCCCAATGGCAGGCAAAGGTCCAGGGCGATCTGGACATGCGGCTGCTTGACCCCATCACCGGATACCCGTTTGCTCCCCAGGGCGTGGCTCATCTCGATTTGAAGGCGGCCGGAAATGCGGGAGAGTTCAGTGCCGACGGCAAGATTCATGTGGATGACGGCGCCTATCTCGGAACGGGCGTAACTGCCAAAGGCCTTCGCGTAGATGCCAATATCCATGCTGACCAGAAGCGGTTGTTGATCTCACATGCAGTGGTGCGGTTGCCGCAAGGCGGTCAAATTGACGGTTCGGTGGATCTCAGCCCCTGGCTGCCTCCACGGCGGGAGGAGACAGCGAACGACTCGCGAGGGAAGAACCAACACAATGGTGCTCCCAGCGCGCGGCCGGCACATGTTCCCGTGGGCATGAATGGAAAGGTTAGGGCCAACTTCAAAGATGTGTCGCTCGACGCGATCCTGGATATCGTGAGCGAGCCGCCTTTTCAACGTCTTGGTATCGATACGTTGGTGAGCGGGCCGGCGACGGCAACCTGGACGAACGGCCAGGATAATTCGGTTTCGGTCGGAGCGGATTTCAATCTGCGTCCGTCGTCGCATTCGCTCGAGGGAGAAGTGCCGGGCTCGGGTGTTGTGCAGGCCACATACACGCAGCGCAACGGCGCAGTGGATGTGCGCAGGTTCGAGTTGCATCTGCCGCAGAGCGATCTGACAGCGAAGGGTGCGCTGGGCGCCTATCCGATTTCGAGTGCGTCATCCTTGTCGGTAGATTTTCACACCAGTAACCTGAGCGAATTCGACAAGGTATTGCGCGGCCTTGGACTTGAGCGCCAGGGGAAGAGCGGGGTTGCTGCGCTACCCATCTCTCTCGGCGGGCAGGCGGATTTCCACGGGTCATGGGCCGGATCGTTGATAAACCCTCGCTTTGCGGGAACCGTGAACGCCACGCAACTCGATTTGGAAATGCCTGAGGAGGCGGCCGGCGAAAACGCAGCGTCAGGTCAGACGCGGACTGTGCACCTGGATTCAGTGGATGCTTCGGGCAGCTACTCGGCAACCGGAATCGCCGTTGACCATGGGGTGGTGACTCGCGGTGAGTCAAGCCTCGATGTGAGTGGAACTTTGACGGCCGTGCCTGAGGTTGTGAAGGCGGGCCGCGCTGCAACTAAAGGGAGCCATGCCGCCGGCATTCCGGTTTTCAATAAAAACTCCACGATCAACGTTCGCCTGAGCGCAGTCAAAGTGAATGCGGACGACATGCAGACATTCCTGACGCAGAAGCTGCCTCTGACCGGAACGCTCGACGCCCAGATTCAGGCAAACGGCCCGCTTCACTCACCCGCTGGTTCGGGTTGGGTACAGCTCGATTCCGGCTCCATCTATGGTGAGCCGGTACGCCGCCTTCGCGCGCAAGGCAGTTTGGCGAATGAGGTGATCAGTTTGTCGTCGATCACGATGACGAGCGACGCAGGAGCAATCTCAGGCGCGGGCAGTTACAACTTGCAGTCGAAGCAATTCGAAGTGGATGCGAACGGGGCCGGCGTGGACGTGGCGAAAGTGGAGGCCATTCGCAAGAAAAACTGGGGCGCAACAGGCAGGCTGGGATTCACAGTCCATGGGACCGGTACATTTGACAATCCGCAGTTGCGGGGCAATGCATCGCTTGCGAATCTGGCGTTGGCCGGCGAAAAGGTGGGCTCATTGCAGATGAATGCGCACACGGCGAATCACGCGCTCATCTACGACATTTCAACGCGCCTGGATGCGGCAGATTTGACTGTGCACGGACAAACGACTCTTAAGCCGGACTATGAGACGCAGGCAAAGATCGAGTTTTCGCAGTTCAACATCGACTCAATTCTGAGGCTTGCGCACATTGAGCAATTGAGCGGCGAGTCGGCGCTGGCCGGAACCATCACGGTGGAAGGGCCGCTTGCGCATCCGGAGCAGCTACGCGGCGACGCCCGGCTGCAGGAGATGGAGGTGACGGTTGCGGGCGTTCACCTGAAGAGCCAGGGCGGAGTACATGCTTCGCTGACGAATGAGCGCATCCGCCTTGACCCGCTGCACGTGACCGGAGAGGATACCGATTTGCGCGCACAGGGAACACTGGCGCTGAACGGAAACCGGCAGCTCGACATTGCCGCCAATGGATCAGTGAATTTGAAGCTGGCGGAGATGGCGGACTCGGACATTACTTCTTCGGGCAATACGTCCTTCCAGCTTGAGGCGCACGGGCCGCTGAAGAAACCTCAGCTGCAGGGACGGATCGACATTGAAAACGGCGCGATGTCGTTTGGAGATCTGCCCAACGGATTGAGCCAGTTGCACGGCAGGCTTGAGTTCAACCAGGACCGGCTGGAAGTGAGATCCCTGACCGCGATGAGCGGCGGCGGCCCATTGACGGTGGGCGGCTACCTCTCGTATCAGCACGGGATTTACGCCGATCTGTCGGTGACGGGTAAAGGCGTTCGCATTCGCTATCCCCAAGGCATCAGCTCGCTTGCCGATGCGACGCTGCATCTGCAGGGCTCTCAGAGCAGCATGCTGCTTTCGGGCGACATCCTGATTACACGTTTTTCAGTAAGCCAGGATCTCGATCTTGCGGCGCTCGCTTCGCAGGCCAAATCAGCGCAGGGAGTGCCTCCTCCCAACGCGCCGACGAACCGCGTCCGGCTCGACATTCGCATTCACTCATCGCCGCAGTTGAACTTTCAGAATGCTTTTGCGAAGCTGGCGGGCGATGTAGACCTGCGGTTACGTGGAACCGTTGCCACACCAACGCTGCTGGGTAAAGTTTCGATCACTGAGGGCAACGCCATCATTGCAGGTACTCGCTATGAGTTGCAGCGGGGCGACATCACTTTTGCTAACCCGGTGCGGATTGAGCCGTCAATCGATCTGAGCGCGAATGCCCGCGTTCAGGACTACGACATCACGCTCTCGCTGCATGGAACACCGGACAAACCGTCAGTGACACTTCGCAGTGATCCGCCGATGCCGGAGTCGGATGTGATGGCACTGCTGGCGCTGGGGCGAACGGGTAACGAACAACGGCTCTATACGCAGCAGCAGGAACAGGCGCTTGCGAATCCCACCACCGATGCGCTGCTTGGCGGAGCGTTGAACGCCACGGTGTCGAGCCGTGTGCAGAGATTATTCGGCGCAGGGTCGGTAAAGGTGGATCCCAACTACCTTGGCCCATTCGGCAACTCTACGTCGCGCATTATTGTGGAAGAGCAACTGGGCCGCAACGTCACGCTCACTTATGCTACGGACGTGAATACGACCGGACAGCAGTTGCTGCAGGCCGAGATTGCCATCAACCGCCATGTCTCGTTGTTGGTTGCGCGCGACGAAGCAGGAGTTTTCTCAATGGTCGTAAAAGCGACCCGCCGGTTTCGATAAGAGCAAAACGCACAATCAACGAGCCTGTCTGACGTTCCGGCAACATCCTCTCAATCGAAATTCAGGCAACTTTTTCAGCGGAATTGTGTCTATGTAGACGGGTGGTGCAGCGGTCTTGCGTTCCACGCTGCATCACTAGTTTTTGCAGGAACGAGGAGGTTTCGGAGATGAAAAACTTACTCATGAGATTGGAGACAATCCTCGCTACGGTTCTCTTTGCTGGAGCCATTTTATCGGCTCCGTTGATTGCAAACTCAGTGGCGGTGCCTGCCAGCGCGCAGGCGCAGGATAATCCGGCTTCGGCGGTTCAGTCGCGGCTGAATAAGAAACAGTACAAGGACGTGCACGTAAAGGTGAACGACGGTGTTGCAACGCTTACAGGCACTGTCGATCTTTACGAGTACAAGATGGATGCAGAGAAGTCGGCACTTCGTGCGAAAGGCGTGAATGCCGTGCGGAACCTGATTGAAGTAGGCGGCGAGAGCGTGCCTGACGCGAAGTTGCAGTCGAAGCTCGTCGACAGGCTGTCCTACGATCGTGTTGGATACGGCAATGTGTTCGATGCAATCGGGGTGACGGTGCACGACGGCGTAGTCACACTAGGTGGACATGCTCATAACTATGTCAATCGCGATTCAGCGCTGGCATTGGTGGCAACAACGCCCGGTGTGAAGGACATGGTGGATAACATCGAAGTCGATCCCGTTTCCATGATGGACGACCAGACCCGCATGGCCGTGGCTCGCGCAGTCTACGGGTTCACGACGCTGAATAGATATGCGCTTGATCCGGCGAAGCCAATCCGCATTTCGGTGCAGAAC
The DNA here is from genome assembly GCA_963843655.1 of uncultured Acidobacteriaceae bacterium. Classification (GTDB taxonomy): domain Bacteria; phylum Acidobacteriota; class Terriglobia; order Terriglobales; family Acidobacteriaceae; genus Telmatobacter. The sequence continues at coordinate 353,928 of CAWJLD010000005.1, forward strand.
GGTCACGTAGAACTGTATGGCGTAGTGGACTCGACGGCTGACAAGAACGCCGCGTACATGCAGGCGAGTTCGGTTCCGGGTGTCTTCAGCGTGGAGAATCACCTGCGGGTTGCCAATCAGCCAACTGAGAAAAACTAAGCAGCACGTCAAACCTTCAGACACGGAACGGCCCCGGAGTGGAATGCTTCCGGGGCCGTTTTATTTGATCAGTATTCGGTGCAAAGGAGTCTGACTGGCGGCTCGTCCTCGTAGATCTGCGGGTAGCGCGGGAGTGGTTCGATAAAGTAGTTGTCCGTAGCGTCGTCGTTGACTGAAGAGACTTCGCCGATCAACCCATCGCCATCCACGGCATAGAACTGATGGAATAGATACGGCGTGAGCGTGATGGACTCTCCCGGGCCGAGGATTACGGTTCCGCCGGCTTCAACATTGCGCCGCACGCCGTCGCAGATCACCGTTACCGGAGCCTGCTCGAATCCGCCATCGAATCCACGATTGTAGAGTTGCACCGCCAACTTGCCGGCACCGCCGCGATTGATGATGTCCTCAGTTTTGCGTACATGGTAGTGGAACGGCGTTACCTGGTCTTCGCGAACATACATGATTTTTTCCGCATAGACTTTGCCGTTGCCGGCGGGCGGGCCGTTGCGGAGCGTAAACAGCGTGAGGCCGCGCGCCGCAAAGTTGCCGGAGTTGAAATCGGTGACATCCCAGCCGAGCCTGTAGGCGCGTAGTTCATCGGCTTCGCTTCCGCGTTGTTTCCACTCAGCGGGTGTCCAGTTTGCAAAGGGCGGCAGCACGAAACGGTTTTCCGCAAAAAAGTCGCCAGCTTCCTCAATAAAGCGGTTGATCTCCGATCTCTTCAAGCATGTCCTCCAGATGGCTCAAAAGAAAGGTACACCCGGGGCCCGGCGTTGCGATACGGAATACAGGGACTGTCGTAGAATGATTCTTCATATGAAGACGGAGCCGAATGCGAATGCGGCGCTGGTCGCCGTCAAGTTGCTGCACACGGTGGTGTGGGCATTCTTTGTAGCTTGTATCCTGGCCGTGCCGGTTGCGGCAACTCTGCACCGATTTCAGCCGGCTGCGATCTTCACAGGTTTAGTGCTTCTTGAATGCATGGTGCTGGCGGTGAATCGTTGCCGATGCCCGCTGACCGATGTAGCCGCGCACTTTGCCCCCGATGATGCGCCGAACTTCGATATCTATCTGCCCGCCTGGCTAGCGAAATACAACAAGCAGATTTTTGGAAGCATCTTTGTTCTCGGCGGCTTGTTCGCACTGGGCGAATGGCTGAGGGTGGCGCGCTGAATGCTGGGGGCCGGCCCTCGCGCCGCGGGCATTGATGCACCGCTCCTCAAGTACACCAAGTACACTTAGAGGAGAGCGATCATGGCAGGCATTCTCCACAAAATCCACGTCACTCTTGAAATGATCAAGTGGGAACACTCGATCTTTGCGCTGCCGTTTGCGCTGACTGCCGTACTGCTGGCGGCGAACGGCTTGCCTGCATGGCGCACCGTGGCATGGATCCTGGTGGCGATGGTTTCAGCGCGTTCATGCGCCATGGCGTTCAATCGCTGGGCCGATGCCGATCTTGATGCAGCCAATCCGCGTACGAGCAGCCGGGCGATCCCCGCGGGCATGCTTTCGAAGGAATTTGTGCTTGGATTCACGATCGTTGCGGGGCTCGTTTTTGTGGGTGCCGCGGCTGCGCTGAACCGGCTCACGTTGTATCTTTCGCCGGTGGTGCTGCTGGTGCTGCTGGGATACAGCTATATGAAACGGCTGACGCGCTGGTCGCATCTGGTGCTGGGACTTGCTCTCGGCATGGCGCCCTCTGCCGCTTGGATTGCTGTGCGCGGCAGTCTGGACCCACGAATCCTGGTGCTGACCGCAGCGGTAACGCTGTGGGTGGGCGGATTTGATGTGCTGTACGCGTGCCAGGACTTTGAGCACGATCGTACGTCCGGTCTGCATAGCCTTCCGCAGGCCATGGGCATTACGGCAGCGTTCTGGGCCGCGCGGTTGATGCACCTTGCGATGCTTGCGCTGCTGGTGTGGTTTGGTGTGCTTTTCCACTTCGACGTGGCGGGCTGGATCGGCGTCGCCGCAGTGGCGCTGTTGCTGTCGTATGAGCATTCCATCGTATCGCCGCGCGATCTGCGCAGGTTGAACGCCGCATTCTTTACGATGAACGGCGTGATCGCGCTGGTGTTCTTTGCATTTGTCGCGGCCGATCTTTGGTTGAGAAGCTGAGGGGTTGCGGAGCAAAGGCACGGTAGTATGGTGCGTGGGAGCATTGCCGCAGCACACCGTTAGACAGGAGCGGCTCATTTGCGCATGAAAATCGCCATACAAGGGGAGCCGGGAGCATTCAGCCACGAAGCGGCTCTAAAGCTGGTGCCGGGCGCGGAGATTGTTCCGTGCGCGCTTTCGGCGGATGTGTTTGCCGCGCTCAACGACGGCAAAGTTGACGCGGCGGCGATTCCGATTGAGAACAGCCTGGCCGGGTCGGTGCTGGAGCACTTCGATCTTCTGCTGGCCCACGATGTAAAAGTCGATCGCGAGACGTTAATCCGCATCCGGCACAACCTGATTGTGATACGCGGCGCGGAGATGAGCGAAATCGACCGCGTGTATTCTCATCCGGTGGCGCTGGCGCAGTGCAGGCGCTTTCTGGCCGAGCATCGCGGAATGCGCGCGACCGCTTTTTACGATACGGCCGGCAGCGTAAAGCACATCGTGGAGCAGCACGACCGGCGCGCGGCGGCCATCGCCAGCGAGGCTGCGGCAAAATACTTCGGTGCACAGGTGCTTGTCACCGGTATTGAAGATAATCCAGAGAACTACACGAGGTTTTTTCTGGTCCGGCGCACGGCGGACTCGCAGCCCGATCCGGAGGTGAACAAGATCAGCCTGGCTTTTTCAGTGGAAAACCGACCGGGGTCGCTGGTTGCCGTACTCAACGAACTTGCCGCGCTGGGAACCAACCTGACCAAAATCGAGTCGCGGCCAGTGCACGGCAAACCGTGGGAGTACATTTTCTACGTTGACTGCCAGATACGGTCGAGCGAAGAGTCGTCGCTGGCCCTGGATGCGCTTAACCGGCACTGCGCCATGGTGAAGGAACTGGGACGCTACAGGGAAGCAGAGATGTAGCAATCTGGAATTAATAGCATGACCAAAACAAGAGGGGACGAGCCTCAGCCCGTCCCCTCTTGCTGTTGCTTTAGGTGAAACTACTAGAAATGATACGCGATGCCGATGGCCGGATTGCTGATGTTGTACCAGCGGTTGGTGCTTAACTGGGACAAGCCAAAGGTTGGAACCTTGGTTACGAGGCCACGATATTCCACACGCACGTCGAAGCTTGGGCTTATTTCATAGGCAAAACCTGCGCCGTACAAGCCTCCCACGGTCGTTTGTTGCTTCACGTCGACCGTAGTTGTGCCAGAGTTACGGATAGGTAGAAAGATCAAAGCTGCCGGGCCCGCTTCAACGAACGGATTGAAGTTCTTGAAGACGAAAGAGTGAACAAAGGCTGCCGAGATTTCCTGGGTCCGGGTAAGGACCTTGTAGTGGTTCGGGTTCACATAGTAGCCAATGCTGTTCTGGTAGGTAAGGCCGTAGTTGGCCTCAAGCGCACTGGTTGGCGTGAGCATAAAACGATAGCTGAGCAAACCACCGTAGGCCGGGGTGGAATTGACCTGAACGGTTGTTGACGAAGCCTTGAACGGCTCGATTAGCGCTGTTCCGCTGAGGCTTATGTCCTGGCGGCTTTCCTGCGCACGGCCTACGGCCACACACCCGGCCATCAGTAAAGCTATTAAAGCGATCTTCTTCATTCGATCCTGATCCTCACGACTGTCCAACCGGTCGGCTGGCAAAAAGCTTGGCGATTCCGGCGCGCCGGTTTCCCGGGCACGCTCTCAGCAATTGTAAATGGCCTGAGCGGTCTGGTTCGGGGGCAACGTTAACGGAATCTTCAGTTGGTGATTAGACGCACGATTGCTGAATCGGGTACCGAAATTAGCCGTGCCGTTCCACCTGAAAGTAGAATGGCGGTCCATTTCGATGTGCGAGTTCCTTTAATGTCCGCAAAAATGCCTTGCCGGCATAGGAAAGCGTTGCCTGACGCCGGTGCACGAGCCGCAAAACGCGGCGAATATCGAGCTCATCGACAAATACACGGACCAGGTCGCCTGCTTCGAGCTCGTGCGCGACAGTAAGGTGCGGCACCAGTGCCACGCCGTTGCCCATGGCAACAAAACGCTTGATGGCCTCAATGGTGGGCAGTTCAATGCCCATGTTGAGCGGCGTGCGGTAACGCTGGAATGCCTCAATGACTTTGAGCCGGAGCGGCGAGGTAACGTTATGGGCGACGAAGAGCTCGCTGCCGAGGTCGTTGATTGAGATCCGCTCGACTGAAGCGAGAGGATGATCGGGGCTGACGATAAAGGCAAGGCTGTCAGCGTAGACAGCGATGGTGCGGAACTGCGCCGGGTTGGGCTTGAAGGAGATGACGCCGATTTCGAAGGTACGCAGATTCAATTCCTCGGGCACGCGCGATGCCAGAGTGCGGTGAACCGTGACGCTCACGTGTGGAAACTCGCGCCGGAAAGCGTCGATGGCCGGTAGAAGGTACATGCAGGTGTACTCGTTGGCGGCCAGTTGCAGGTGGCCGCGCTCCAGGCTCTTCAGCTCGCCGAGCGCGCTTGACGCTTCGCGCCGGAGGGCAAGCAGGCGCAGCGCATAGTCGCGCAGCAAAGTTCCGGCCGCGGTTAGGGAGCCGTCGCGGGCGGCGCGGTCGAACAGTGACTCGCCTATCGACTCTTCGAGTTTGCGAATCACCTGGCTGATGGCTGGCTGGGTGCGATGCAGGCGCACGGCTGCGCGAGAAAAGCTGCGCTCCTCGGCGACGGCAAGAAAGGTTTCAAGCTGGTTAAGGTCCACGGCATTCCTCCGGAATGCGGCTTTCAGCTCCTGGCCTCAAGCTTTCAGCCACTATGGTTCATTGCGGAACGCGGTTTTACGGTTCATCCAAGTGCCTGCGAATGCAACATCATCCAAATTCAGCGCGGGTTGAAGATTCGTTGCATCCCCGGACTAGCCGGCAGCCGACAGCTTGAAGCGAGCGGCTCAATTGATTATAAGCAATGCTTATTGACTCTACAAAAATAATAACTTTGCGTTATATTGGTCCGGTACGAGAGACTAAATAAGTCAGAGAAGATCATTTCCCCTGACAGGCGTATTCATGACTCAAAGACATGTAGTTTTTTTCGACACCACACTGCGGGACGGCGAGCAGTCGCCGGGTTGCAGCATGACGACGCAGGAAAAGCTGACCATGGCGCACGCGCTCGAGGATTTGGGCGTGGACATCATCGAGGCCGGCTTTGCCATGGCTTCGGAGGGCGACTTTGCGGCCATCGCCACTATTACGCAGGCCATTCGCAAGCCGCGCATTGCGTCGCTTGCACGCGCCAAGACCGAGGACATTGAGATGGCGGCGCGCGCGTTGCAGTTTGCCGACCGTGCCCGCATTCATGTCTTTCTTGCGTCGAGCGACCTGCACCTTGAATACAAGCTCAAGATGAGCCGCGCTGAGGCTCTTGAAACCTGCGGCGAATCGGTGCGGCTGGCGCGTTCGCTGGCCGACGATGTGGAGTTTTCGCCGGAGGATGCCACTCGCTCCGATCGCGATTTTCTGGTGGAGATGGTGCGGGTTGCCGTTGATGCGGGTGCGACCACCATCAACATGCCCGATACGGTTGGGTACACGACGCCGGAAGAGTACAGCAAGATGTTCCGCGAAGTGCGCGAGCGCATTCCTGCCATCGATGCGCAGGGCATCATTCTTTCTTCGCACTGCCATGACGATCTTGGCCTTGCGGTTGCGAATTCGCTGGCGGCCATCGATGCGGGTGCGCGGCAGGTGGAGTGCACCATCAACGGCATCGGCGAGCGCGCGGGTAACGCGGCGCTGGAAGAGATTGCCGCGGCGCTGTTTGTGCGGCACGACCGCTACGGAGTGGACACGTCCATCAAGCTCGATCAGCTTTATCCGACGAGCGAGGTGCTCGGAAACCTGATTACGTTCAAGCCGTCGCCGAATAAGGCGGTAGTCGGAGCGAATGCGTTTGCGCATGAGTCGGGCATTCACCAGCACGGCATGCTGGCTAATCCGCTTTGCTACGAAATCATGACGCCGCAACTGGTGGGCGTGGCCAGGACGCATCTTGTTCTGGGCAAGCACTCCGGGCGCGCGGCGCTGCGGCACAGGCTTGAGCAGCTTGGATACACGCTCACCCGCGATGAGCTGCAACATGTGTACTACCGATTTGTCGCGCTGGCCGATCGCAAAAAGAATATCTACGATCAGGATCTTGTCGGGCTGCTGCCCGACCAGATACGTGAGCGTAAACAGGAGCCGGTAGCCGAACTCGATTAAGCCCCGCGCCAGCCAGGCCAGCGATAACCCCGAAAATCTCGCATCCGGCTGTGCACGGAACCAACTACTGTTCACTGAGGAAGCAATGAAGCTGAAGATTCTGGTAACGGCCGGAGACGGCATCGGTCCCGAAGTTACGAACGAAGCGGTTGCTGTATTGAAGGAAATTGCCGCGCAGGGCGGGCACGATTTTTCATTCGACGAGAAGCGCATTGGCGGCGTGGCCATTGTGCAGGACGGCACTCCGCTGCCCAAGGACACGCTGGATGCCGCGCTCGCGTCCGATGCGGTTCTGCTGGGTGCCGTGGGCGGCAACGAATTCAACTCGCTAGCGCCGGATAAACGGCCCGAGGCCGGCCTGCTTGGCCTCCGTGCCGCTCTCGGCGGTTTCGCCAACCTGCGCCCCTGCTTTTCGTTCAAAGAGCTGACGATCAACAGCCCGCTGCGCCCCGAAATCGTCGAAGGCACCGATATCATGTTTGTGCGCGAGCTGCTGGGCGGCCTCTACTTTGGCAAGCCGCGCGAGTGGGATAAGCAGAAGGGCGAGTCGTGGAACACCATGCGCTATACGCGCGAAGAAGTAGCCCGCGTATCTCGGATCGCCTTCAAGCTGGCGCAGAAGCGGCGCAAAAAGCTGACCAGCGTGGACAAGGCCAACGTGCTTGAGGTTTCGCAGTTGTGGCGCGCAACGGTGAATGAGGTCGCGGCCGAGTTTCCCGATGTGACGGTGGAGCACCAGTATGTGGATGCGATGGCCATCCACATCATGAACCGCCCGCGTGACTTCGACGTCGTGGTTACGGAGAATCTGTTCGGCGATATTCTCACGGACGAGTCGGGCGTAATTACGGGCTCGCTGGGCATGCTGCCCTCGGCTACTATCGGCGGCAAGGTGAATTTGTACGAGCCGGTTCACGGATCTGCGCCGGACATTGCGGGCAAGGGGCTGGCTAATCCGCTGGGCGCGATCCTTACCGCGGCGCTGATACTGCGCCACTCCGGCGGGCTTGAGGCGGAGGCGGTAGTAGTGGAAGCGTCGGTGCGTAAGGTGCTGGAGCAGGGCTTCCGCACGCCGGACCTGGCACGCGGCAACAAGGAAGGCCTGACGGTGCTTTCGACGACGGAGATGGGCGCGAAGGTGAGAGAAACGGTGAAAGAGCAGCTTCTAGCTCCTAGCCGCTAGATTTTAGCTTTTCGTTGCTGCGATAAACGGCAATGTGCAAAGAAGTCGAAGATTATAGGCAAGACAGTTTGAATGAGCAAGGCCAAGCTAGGAGCTAGCGGCTATTCAGGAGTTTCATGAGCAACGAACCGAAGACGTTATTTGAGAAGGTATGGGAGCAGCACGTGGTGGTGGAGCCGAAGGGCGAGCCCACGCTCCTCTACATTGACCTGCAACTGCTGCACGAGGTCACTTCGCCGCAGGCATTTGAGGGATTGCGGCTTGCCGGGCGTAAGGTGCGCAGGCCCAACCGCTCCATCGCTACGGTGGACCACAACCTTCCCACTACGATTGAGGGCCGGCTGAACATCGTGGACCAGATTGCGGCGAAGCAGATCTCCACGCTGCGCCAGAACTGCGCCGACTTTGGCATCGAGCTCTACGACGTTGACTCGCGTGAGCAGGGCATTGTGCACGTCATCGGGCCGGAACTGGGCATCACCAAGCCGGGCATGACAATTGTTTGCGGTGACTCGCACACCTCGACGCATGGTGCATTTGGCGCGCTGGCGTTCGGCATCGGCACCAGCGAAGTGGAGCACGTGCTGGCCACGCAGACGCTTCCGCAGTCGAAGCCGCAGACCTTCCGCATCTCGGTGGAAGGCGCGCTGCCGCAGGGTGTGACGGCGAAGGACATCATTCTGGCCATCATCGGCAAGATCGGGACGGACGGCGCGACTGGCTGCGTGATTGAATACGCCGGCTCAGCCGTCCGCGCGCTCTCGATGGAAGGCCGCATGACCGTCTGCAACATGAGTATCGAGGCGGGCGCGCGCGCGGGCATGATCGCTCCCGACGAGACGACGTTTGCCTATCTCGAGGGCCGCAGCTTCTCGCCCAAGGGAGAAGCGTGGGAAAAGTCTGTGGCTGAGTGGAGCAAGCTACCATCCGATCCCGGCGCGAAGTTCGATCGCGAGCTGGTGATTGATGCCGTGACGCTGGTTCCCTATGTGAGTTGGGGAACGAGCCCCGGCATGGTGGCTCCGGTTACGGCGAAGGTTCCCGATCCGGCGAACGCTGCTACGGAGGCCGATCGCAAGTCGTTCGAACGTGCGCTTGAGTATATGGATCTGAAGGCAGGCACTCCGCTGGCAGAGGTCGCAATCGACCGCGTGTTTATCGGCTCCTGCACCAACGGACGCATTGAAGATCTGCGGGCTGCGGCGCGCATTGCAGCGGGGCGCAAGGTGTCCAGCCGCGTGAGCGCGATGGTGGTTCCGGGTTCGCAGCAGGTGAAGGCACAGGCCGAGAAGGAAGGGCTGGACCGGATCTTCCGCGAGGCAGGATTCGATTGGCGCGAGCCGGGCTGCTCCATGTGCCTGGGCATGAATCCCGACATTCTTTCACCGGGCGAACGCTGCGCATCGACGAGCAACCGTAATTTTGAAGGCCGCCAGGGGCGCGGCGGACGCACGCACCTGGTATCGCCGGAGATGGCCGCGGCCGCAGCAATTGCCGGACATTTTGTTGATATCCGCACATGGGATGTGCGCGAGGAGGTAACAGCCTAACATGGAACCGTTTCGTACTCTCACATCATTGGCAATGCCTCTGGACCGCGCGAATGTCGATACGGACCAGATTATTCCTAAGCAGTTTTTGAAGCGCATTGAGCGCACCGGCTACGGCGACTTTCTGTTCTTCGACTGGCGGCAGACGCCCGCTGGCGAGCCTGTTGCGGATTTTGTGCTGAACGATCCGCGTTACAAGGGCGCGCAGATTCTGGTTGCCGGAAAAAACTTCGGCTGCGGTTCGAGCCGCGAACATGCAGCATGGGCACTCTCGGATTTCGGATTCCGTGCAGTGATTGCGCCGACATTTGCCGACATCTTCTACTCGAATGCCGGCAAGAACGGCATTGTGCTGGTAAAGCTGAGCGAAGAGCATGTGGATCAGTTGCTGAAGAATGCCAGCACGATTTCCGGCTACAAGCTCACTGTTTCGCTCGAAGCTCAAACGGTGACCGACGGCAGCGGGTTCAATGCGAGCTTTGAATTCGATGCGTTCCGCAAGTTCTGCCTGCTTGAGGGGCTGGACGATATCGGCTTGACTCTGCGTCATGCGGCAGAGCTGGACAAGTTTGAGAAGCAGCACGATGAGGCGGGTTGGCTGAAGGCGAAGTGAAAGAGCAGCTTTTAGCTGCTGGCTATTAGCTTCTAGCTTTTCGTCGGCACGGAAGCGGAATCGCAATTTGGACGGCATTGGAAGATTGTTGAACTGGAACAACTTTAATGGCAGCACAGACAAGCTAGGAGCTAGAAGCTGAGAGCTAGGGGCTAGCGAACGAAGAGAGCAAATAGTGACAATCGAAGGAAAACGCCAGAGTATCCCGTTGACAGAAGGGCCCAGCCGTGCGGCCGCGCGATCGTATCTGCGTGGATCCGGCTTTGCAAAAGACGATCTGCACAAGCCGATCATCGGTATTGCGAACACGTGGACCGAGATTGGAACCTGCAACGTGCATCTGCGGGAAGTGGCAGAGGCGTTGAAGGAAGGAATCCGCGAGGCCGGCGGTACGCCGATGGAGTTCAACACGATTACGATCTCCGACGGCATTACGATGGGGACCCAGGGCATGAAGGCTTCGCTGGTTTCGCGCGAAGTGATCGCCGACTCGATTGAGCTTGTGGCTCGTGGTAATTTGTTTGACGGTCTGGTGGGCATCGGCGGCTGCGATAAGAACATGCCCGGTATCATCATGGCGCTTTGCCGACTCGATATTCCAGGCATGATGCTCTACGGCGGTTCGATTGCTCCGGGCAAGCTGAATGGTGTGGACATCACGATTCAGAACGTGTTCGAAGGTATCGGCTCATTTGCAGACGGACGCATCGACGAAGCCGGGCTTGAAGCGCTGGAAGCGAATGCGTGCCCTGGCGCGGGCGCATGCGGCGGCCAGTTCACCGCCAACACCATGGCGATGAGCGGCGAGATCATAGGCATTTCGCCGATTCAACTTTCAGGTGTGCCTGCAACTGCACAGGACAAACATGCCGCGACCCGCGAGGCAGGCCGCATCCTGATGGATGCCGTTCGCGCCAATCGCCGCCCGTCGCAGATCATCACCCGCAAATCTATTGAGAACACGATTGCCAGCGTGGCCGCCAGCGGCGGATCAACGAACGCGGTGCTGCACATGCTGGCCATTGCGCGCGAGATGGGCATCGAACTCTCGATCGACGATTTTGACGTGATCAGCAAGCGCACGCCGTTCATCTGCGACCTGACGCCGGCCGGAAAGTACGTTGCTTCCGACTATCAGGCGGCAGGCGGCTCGCGACTGTTGGCCAAGCGCATGATCGATGCCGGTTATGCGGACGGATCGACGATGACCATAAGCGGCAGGACGCTCGCGGAAGAAGCGGCGCTGGCGCAGGAGACGCCGGGACAGGTGGTGATTCACACTTTTGATAAGCCGATCAAGCCGAACGGTGGTCTGGTGATTCTGAAGGGCAACCTTGCGCCTGAAGGCTGCGTTATGAAGATTGCCGCAGCGGGCCGCTATGAGCATCGCGGGCCGGCGCGGGTGTTCGATAGCGAAGAAGATTGCTTCAAGGCAGTGCAGACGGGCGGCATCAAGCCGGGCGATGTAGTGGTGATCCGCTACGAGGGTCCGAAAGGTGGACCCGGCATGCGCGAGATGCTGCAGGTTACGGCTGCTATCAGCGGCATGCCGGAGCTGAGTTCCACGGTGGCGCTGCTTACCGATGGACGATTCAGCGGCGCGACGCGCGGCTTTACCGCGGGACACGTTGCTCCTGAGGCTTTTGTAGGCGGACCGATTGCGGCGGTGCGCGAAGGCGACACCATCCACTTCGATATTGCCAACCGCACACTGAATGTTGAGATCAGCGATGCGGAGATGGCCGCGCGGCTCAAGGACTTTAAAGAGCCGGCATTGCGCTGGCCCAAGGGCGTGTTCCGCAAGTATGTGGACCGTGTCAGCTCCGCTTCGCAGGGAGCGACGACGTAAAGGCAGCTATCAGCTTTTAGCTTTCAGCTATTAGCTGGTGTTTGGGTGACGCAGTGAGTCACTCGATAGAAGAGCAAGACTAAGGAAGAGTTACAGCAAGAAAAGAGCTAACGGCTAAGAGCTAAAAGCTAATAGCTCGCAGCTAACGAGGAGTCAACTATGGGAACTAAATCGAACGCGAATGCAAGCAAGGCATCGGATCAGGACTCACATCTGACCACACCAACCCGCCTTACCGGCGCCGAAATTCTGTGGGCAACGCTGGTAGGCGAGGGCGTTACGGACGTATTCGGCTATCCGGGCGGCGCCATCCTTCCGGTCTATGACGCGCTTCGCAAGTTCCCCATTCACCACGTACTGGTGCGGCACGAGCAGGGCGCTGCGCACATGGCCGACGGCTACGCGCGCGCATCGGGCAAGGTGGGTGTATGCGTTGCCACCAGCGGCCCCGGCGCCACCAACCTGGTTACCGGCATTGCTACGGCCATGCTCGACTCGATTCCAATGGTTTGCATCACCGGCAATGTTTCAAGCAAGGTGCTGGGCACGGATGCGTTCCAGGAAGTGGACATCACCGGCGTAACGTTGCCTGTGACCAAGCACAATTTCCTTGTGAGTCACGCGGAAGATATCGCCAAGGCGGTTCGCCAGGCATTCCAGATCGCCAAGTCGGGCCGTCCTGGTCCGGTGCTGGTGGACATCACCAAGGATGCGCAGCAGGGAACGGCGATCTTCGATTTTGAGGCGGCCAAGCCAAAGCCCTATCGCCCGCATCCGATGTTGACCGTGGAAGACGACGCTCTCGGACAAGCGGCGGAGCTGATCCGCAATGCCAAGCGCCCCGTGATTCTTGCAGGCCACGGCGTGATTGAGTCGAAGGCGATGGAGCAGATTCAGACGCTGGCTGAACGCGCTCAGATTCCTGTTACGCTCACTCTGTTGGGGCTCGGAGGATTTCCTGCGTCGCATCCGCTCAACATGGGCATGATGGGCATGCACGGCGAGTCGTGGGTGAACCATGCCATTCAGGAAGCCGATCTGCTGATTGCATGCGGCATGCGCTTTGACGACCGCGTGACCGGAACTCCGGCGACTTATGCGCTGAAGGCCAAGAAGATTCACATCGAGGTCGACCCGGCGGAGATCAACAAGAACATCAAGGTCGATGTTGCCCTGGTAGGCGATCTGCGCGAGGTGTTGGAGCAGCTGCTGCCGCGTATCGGCGGCCGCGACGGTTCGGCGTGGATAAAAACGATCGAAGGCAGCAAGGGCGCGGTTGCGGTGCACGACATCAAGAACCTGCCCGACTCAGGCCACTTGTACGCGGCTCATGTGATGCACGATCTGTGGCGCATCACGGGCGGCAACGCCATTGTGGCTACGGACGTAGGCCAGCACCAGATGTGGGAGGCGCAGTACTTCCATCACGAGCATCCGCGCACGCTGGTTACGTCGGGCGGTCTGGGCACCATGGGATTCGCACTGCCTGCGGCGATCGGCGCCAAGGTCGCGTGCAAGGACAAGGAAGTATGGGTTATCGCCGGCGATGGCGGATTCCAGATGACGGCGGCCGAGCTTGCCACCATCGTGCAGGAGAAGATCAAGATCAACATCGCCATCATCAACAACGGCTACCTGGGCATGGTGCGGCAGTGGCAACAATTTTTCTACGACAGCAATTACGAAGCCACGCCGCTGGTGAGCCCCGACTTTGTGAAACTGGCAGATGCGCACGGCATTTCGGGACGCGCGGTCAGCAAGCGTTCTGAAGTGGAAGCGGCCGTTGCAGAGGCCCGCTCAAACAATGGGCCGTTCCTGATCAACTTTATGGTGGAGAAGGAAGATTCGGTCTATCCCATGATCCCTGCCGGCAGTGCGCTGCACGAGATGATCCGCCGGCCCGAACGCGACCCGCTCGAAGAAAGTGCGGACGACAAATAGAAGACAGCTTTTAGCTGTTAGCTACCAGCTCTTAGCTGCATTGTGCAGCCATGAGCCGTAACGGATTCCAAATGACGTTTGCATCCAATTAGACTCTTATCCTTGTCGGGATGCACGCAGGCTGGAATACCGATGCCAGAGCTAATAGCTAGAAGCTAAAAGCTAAAAGCTAGGAGCTGCTTTTATGTTGCATACATTCGTTGCATACGTTGAAGATTTGCCGGGCGTGCTTACGCGCGTGGCGTCGCTGTTTCGCCGTTTGAATATCAACATCAACTCGCTGACGGTTGGCCGTAGTGAGCGGCCCGGCCTGTCGCGCCTTACGCTGGTTTGCGAGGCAAGCGGCGAGGCGAGCCATCGCATCCGCGCCAGCCTGTTCAAGCTTGAGAATGTTGTCGATGTCGACGACATTGCACAGGCGCCGTCAGTCACGCGCGAACTGGCGCTGATCAAGGTGTCCGCAACGCCTCAAACCCGTTCGCAGATCTTTGACCTGGTTGAAGTCTTTCGCGCGCGCATTGTCGATCTGACCTCGGAGTCGCTGATGATCGAGATGACCGGCGTGGAAAGCAAGATTGAAGGCCTTATTGAGATTCTGCGCGAGGACGAAAGCCGCATTCTTGAAATCTGCCGGAGCGGCAAGATGACAATGCGCCGCGGCCATCACACCAGCGGTGTGTTGCGTGCGATGGGCGCCGTTCACGACGCGGAGATTGAGCAGACCGCGGTACTCACGGAAGACAGCGCGGCTGCGAAATCGAAGTAACAGGATTGACGGCCGCCCCAACCGTTTTTTGAACGAAACTTAACTGCGCAAGCAAAAAGGAAAACAAGAAAAATCATGGCCAAGACTTATTACGATCACGACGCTGACCTCTCCCTGATCCAGGCGAAGAAGGTGGCGATCATCGGATACGGCTCGCAGGGGCATGCTCATGCCCTTAATCTCAAGGACTCAGGCGTGCAGGTGAAGGTGGGCCTGGCCGCAAACTCCAAGTCGATTGCCAAGGCGCAGAAAGCCGGCCTTGAGGTGGACACGGTTGCCAACGCAACCAAGTGGGCCGACGTAGTGATGATCCTTGTTCCCGATCAGACCCAGGCCACGCTGTACGCCGAAGAAATTGGACCAAACCTGGCTCCGGGCAAGCTGCTGATGTTTGCGCACGGTTTCAATATCCACTTCAAGACCATTATTCCGGCAGCGGGCATCGACGTAGGCATGGCCGCTCCCAAAGCGCCGGGGCATCGCGTGCGGGAAGTCTTCACTGAAGGCGGCGGCGTACCGGGCCTCATCGCCGTGCATCAGGATGCGACGGGCAACGCTCATGCTCTGAGCCTCAGCTACCTGAAGGGCATTGGCTGCACACGCGCTGGAGTGCTTGAGACCACCTACAAAGAAGAGACCGAGACCGATCTGTTCGGCGAGCAGGCCGTGCTTTGCGGCGGTGTCAGCGCGCTTATCAAGGCGGGATACGAGACGCTGACCGAAGCAGGCTACCAGCCGGAGAGTGCGTACTTCGAAGTGCTGCACGAGCTCAAGCTCATCGTCGATCTCATCTATCGCGGTGGATTGGCCTACATGCGTTACTCGATCTCCGATACCGCGGAGTGGGGCGACTATGTTTCCGGTCCGCGCGTGATCAATGCTGAAAGCAAGAAGGCAATGAAGCAGATCCTCGCGGAAATTCAGGACGGCACTTTTGCCAAGCGCTTTCTCGCCGACCAGAACTCCGGCCGTAAAGAGTTTCAGGCCTTCCGCGATGCAGAGGCCCAGCACCCAATCGAAATCGTCGGCAAGCGGCTGCGCGCAGCCATGCCGTTCCTCGATCCAGTCACGGTGGAAGAAGTGGCTAAGAATCGCTAAGTTGCAGCCTGGGGTAACAGCGCCGGATGGCTTGAATGCCGTCCGGCGTTTTAGTTTTCGGCGAAGACTGTTGTCGTGAGGGATACGACGGCTCAAATTTGACTGCCCTAAGGCGGGTCAACGGATAGATAAAAGAGAAGAATGGGACTCCAGTGCGCCTTCTCGGTGCATGTGGCTCAGCCCGGTAGAATCGAGCTATATTCCGTCTTGTGTCCGGCATGGAGGCTACTTGCTTTACTGGCTGTTGTACGAAAAGCTCTATCCGTTCTTCCATCCTTTCCGGATCTTCCGCTACCTGACTTTTCGCACGGCCTTTGCCTCCCTTACCGCCATGATGATTGCGCTGTTCATCGGGCCTTACGTCATTCAGAAACTGCGCGAGTTCCAGATTGGACAGTACGTACGCGAAGACGGCCCGCAGACGCACCTGAAAAAGACAGGAACGCCGACGATGGGCGGGGTGCTCATTACGATTGCGATTCTGCTGCCGACGATCCTGTGGTCCGATCCAGCCAATCCGCTGGTTTGGATCACGGTTGGCTCAACCTTCGCATTCGGGGCCATTGGATTTGCCGACGACTACATCAAGGTGGTCAAGCGGCGCAGCCTTGGGCTCACGGCGCGCGCAAAGCTTTTCCTTCAAGGGCTGACTGCGGTGGGTGTTGCCATCGCCCTGGTTGTGCTCACGCAGTTCAAGATGTTTTCCACGCAGATGACGGTGCCGTTTATCAAGAGCCTCAGGCCCGATCTGCTGTGGCATTCGCTCATATCTGTGCCGCATCTTTACTACCTCGGCTTTCTGCCGTTTGTGATTGCCGTGGTTGTGGTGTTGCTGGGTTCAACCAATGCGGTGAACCTGACCGACGGCCTGGATGGACTGGCGATCGGCTGCACCATCATTGCCGCGGCGGCACTGACGGTGCTCACCTATGTCAGCGGCCACGTTGTATTTGCGGACTACCTTGAACTGCAGCGCATGCCGCTGGTGGGCGAACTGACCGTGTTTTGCGGGTCGATGGTAGGCGCCTCCATCGGATTTCTCTGGTACAACGCGCACCCCGCCGAGATATTCATGGGCGACGTGGGTTCGCTTGCACTGGGCGGAGCCATCGGCACGGTTGCTATCATCATCCGGCAGGAACTGCTGCTCCCGTTCATCGGCGGCGTGTTCGTGATTGAGGCGTTGTCGGTCATCCTGCAGGTGGGCAGCTACAAGCTGCGCAATGGGAAGCGAATCTTCAAGATGGCGCCGCTGCATCACCATTTCGAGCAACTGGGCTGGAGCGAATCCAAGGTAATTGCGCGGTTCTGGATTATGGCGTTGGTGTTTGCATTGTTTGCACTTACTACTCTTAAACTGCGTTAGGACGCGAGCGTGCCCGGCCCTGCGCGGTGCAAAATAAGACTATGCGCTCACGCCTAAGGACGAATTTCGCATGATAGATCTCAAAGGCAAGAAAGTTCTGGTGGTTGGGTTGGGGAAGTCCGGCCTGGCGGCGGCACTTTTTCTGCGTCACAAGGGCGCACAGGTGACAGTGAGCGACGTGCGGAGCGCGGAGGCGCTGGCCAAGGATATTCCGGCGCTGCTCGAAGAAGGCATTATGGTTGAGGCCGGCGGCCACGGCCTGCTCACGTTCCGGCGTCAGGATCTGATTGTGGTGAGCCCCGGGGTTCCGCTCGATACGCCCGAACTGCTGCAGGTGAAGAGCTTCGGCTTGCCGATCATCGGCGAAGTGGAATTGGCCGCGCATTTTCTGAAAGGCAGGATGCTGGCCATTACCGGCTCCAACGGAAAGACGACAACGACCGCGCTGGTTGGAGAGATTCTGGAAAAGGCCGGTCTGCCAACACTGGTCGGCGGCAACATCGGTGTGCCGGTAATCGATCTGGTGGAGCAGAGCAAGGACAACATGTGGTCCGTGCTTGAGATTTCGAGCTTTCAGCTTGAAAGCACCGTCGAATTCCATCCCAAAATTGCTGTCATCCTGAATATCACGCCCGATCACCTAGACCGCCACGGCACGTTTGAAAATTACGCGCGCGCCAAGGAACGCATCTTTGCGTCCATGGATGAACACGACTGCGTAGTGCTGAACGCGGATAACGCACCCACAGCCGAAGCCGCTGCACGCACCACCGCCAAAACCTACTGGTTTTCGCTGGAACATCCGGTGGGCCAGGGAGCATGGCTGCAGGAAGGCTCGCTGGTCTTTCGCGCAGCGAAGGGCGGAGAAGTGGAACAGATCATGCCGCTGAAAGGGATTCCGCTTAAGGGCACGCACAACGTTGAAAACGTTCTTGCGGCCGTAGTGGCTTCGCGGCTTGTGGGTGTGGCTGCCGAGGTGATCAGAAGTGCGGTCGAAGGCTTCCAGGCGGTTGAACATCGTTTGGAGTATGTTGCCACGGTGAATGGAGTGGAGTTCTACAATGACTCCAAGGCAACTAACGTGGACGCAACGGCAAAAGCCGTGGCGGCCTTTTCATCTGGTGTCCATCTCATCATGGGCGGCAAAGACAAAGGTTCGCCCTACACGATCCTCAACGATCTGCTGCGCGAGCGTGTACGCGCGGTGTACACCATCGGTTCCGCGTCGGCCAAAATCGAAGCGCAACTGCGCGGGATGGTTCCCATACTTGCCTGCGAGACGCTCGCGAAGGCGGTAAACGAAGCTGCAACCGCCGCGCATCCAGGCGAGGTGGTGCTGCTGGCGCCGGCGTGCTCGAGCTTTGACCAGTTTGAAAACTACGAACACCGTGGCCGAGTCTTCAAGGAACTGGTCGGCGAACGGCGTGGATGGAAGACATGGCAGCACGCATAGGCGTGGACAAATGGCTCTTCTTCACTACCCTGTCACTTGTAGTGGTGGGGCTGGCCATGGTCTTCTCCGCGTCAGCGGTGGTGGCAGAGGCAAAGTATCACTCTGAGTTCACCGATGTGGGCCGGCAGGCGCTTTGGGCGCTCGCAGGTGTGGGGGCCATGCTGGCCCTCATGAATGTCGATTACAACATTTACAAATCGCCGCGGTTTATCTATCCGGCGTTGAGCGTTACCACGCTGCTTCTTGTGCTGGTGTTCTTTATTCCCGGCTCGCACAATACGCACCGCTGGATTCGCTTCGGAAGTCACTTTACGTTTCAGCCCTCTGAGATTGCGAAGCCTGTGTTGGTGCTCTTCCTGGCATGGTTTCTTTACAAGCGGCTTGATGCCATCCGCGACTGGAGGCATACGCTGCTGCGGGCCGCGGTGGTTCCAATCGTATTTGTTCTGCTGATTGTCAAGCAGCCCGACCTGGGTACTTCGCTGGTGCTGGCAGGCGTAACGGCCATGCTTCTGCTATTGGCGGGCATGGAATGGCGCTATCTGTTCGGAGCGGCGTTTGCCGCATTGCCGGGCCTGATAGCACTGCTTTTTCTGGTTCCCTGGCGGCGCGACCGCATGTTGGTTTTTCTCAATCCCAATTGCGATTCAAAAGAAGCGGCTAAGGCAAGCTATCACGTCTGCCAATCGCTGATTGCCGTCGGCAGCGGAGGCTTCAGCGGCCGCGGTTACATGGAGGGCATGCAGAAGCTGTTTTACCTGCCCGAAGCGCCGACAGATTTTATCTTTGCGAACATTGCCGAAGAGCTGGGCTTCATCGGGGCCATCATCATCGTGAGCTTGTTTGTTGTGCTCGGCGTGCGCGGTCTGCGGACGGCATTCAGGAGCAAGGATCCGTTCGCGCGGCTGGTTGCATTCGGCATTACCACGACGATTCTTCTGCAGGCATTCTTCAATATCAGCGTGGTGCTTTCACTTGTGCCCACCAAGGGCATTCCGCTGCCGCTGATTTCATCCGGAGGTACATCGCTGTTTTGTACTCTTGCCTCAATCGGAATACTTCTGAACATCTCGAGACAGGTCGACTAGCAGGAAGGGCGGCCGGCAATGCGTCTTTGTGCGGAATTGATCGTCTTATGATAAGGGCTGTCTCCGGCAATACAGTGTATATTTCGTCGGGTAAATCAGCGCCGGAATTAGAATTCTAGATTCACTTGCAGGTGTGTTTCGGGCAATTTTGCGTTAGTTAGGAAGGGCTGTTCATTGTCGGATCTGCGGATTTTAATTGCGGGCGGGGGTACAGGCGGCCACATCATTCCTGCCCTCGCCGTTGCGCACGAGTTGCAAATCCGCCGCAACGCCGATGTTTTATTTGTTGGAACTGCACGTGGGCTTGAAATCCGTCTGGTGCCTGAAGCAGGATTCCGCCTTCGCCTGATCGACGTGGGGCCGCTTAAGAATGTTTCGCTTATCACTCGTCTGCGCACACTGCTGCGCCTGCCGGGCAGCATTGGGGAGTGCCGGCGGCTGATCCGCGAATTCAAGCCGCAAGCCGTGCTGGGCGTTGGCGGCTATGCTTCCGGCCCCGGAATGGCAGCCGCGCTGATGATGGGCGTGCCCGCCATGGCATTCGAGCCCAACGCCATGCCCGGATTTGCCAATCGGCTGGTGGGGAAACGAGTGCAGGCGGCGGCTGTTAATTTTCCAGGCGCTGCCAGATGGTTCTCGAATGCGCAGGTTACGGGTATCCCGGTTCGTCCACGATTCTTTCAGCTTGAACCGCCTCCGGCTACTCCACCACACTTGCTCATATTCGGCGGCTCTCAAGGCGCACGCATCTTCAACACGCGTTTGCCTGGAATTGTGCATGCGTTGCTCGACGCTGTCCCTGGATTAACTGTTCTGCACCAGAGCGGTATGCGCAATTTTGCCGCGACTGAGGCGGCATATCACGCCAGTGGCGCCGATGTAGGGCGTTGGAAGGTATGCGCTTTTCTTGACGATATGCCGGAGCACTTTGCCAAGGCGCATCTTGTGCTGGCACGCAGCGGAGCCTCAACCGTGGCGGAACTGGCGGCTGCAGGCAAGCCTGCGCTTCTGGTGCCATTCGCCGCCGCAGCGGATCATCATCAACGTGCAAATGCCGAGGCCATGGTGTCGGCCGGCGCAGCCGTCATGCTGCAGGAAACTGACGTTGAAAAGCCGGGCAAGTTGTTGGAGGAGCTAGTGTCACTGCTGAAGGATCCTTCGCGGTTGGCAGCCATGTCTGCCGCGGCCAGATCGCAAGCCCACCCTGCCGCAGCCGAACTCATCGCCGATCGGCTGGCGGAGCTGGCGGTCCGGAAAGCATAGCAGCGCTCGCTTATTCAACAAGAAAGCCCGCCTGCCGAAGCAGACGGGCTTTCTTGCTGGAATAATGTTTCGATTAGCGACGTCCGCCACCGCGACCACCACCACCACCGCCGCCGTGGAATCCGCCTCCGCCACCACCCATGCGGGCACCGCCACCGAAGCTGCCGGAGCGTCCACCACCGCCCATACGTGCTCCACCGCTAAAGCCACCACCGCTGCGAGCGCCTCCGCCCATGCGGGCACCGCCACTGAAGCCGCTACCGGGCCGTCCGCCTCCGCCCATGCGTGCGCCACCACCGGCGCGTACACCACCACCCATGCGTGCGCCACCGCCGTTGGATCCGCGATAAGTGCCGCCGTTAAAGGTTCTTGCAGGACCGTTCCCGTAGCCGCCGCCTATCCGGCCACGACCTGCGTAGGGGGCGCGATTTCCGCCCATGCGGCCGCCGTATACGTTGTTTCCTCTGTTATAGCTGCCCCGGTAGTGATCGCCACCGCGATATCCGCGGTCGCCGTATCTGCCGCGATAGGCGTAGTTATGGCCGCCGTACCAATATCTTGAGCCGCCCCAGTAGCGTCCGCCATACCAGCCGGTGTGACGCCATCCCCATCCATACCAGGGACCCGCGCCGATAAAGACGCCGCTTACGAACCACTGCGGTCCGTAATAACCGTAAGGAGCGCATCCATAGGGATAGTAGGGATAGTAACCCCATTGGCACACTGGCGGGCCGTAATCGTAATCATAGCCATTGTCGTAGCTGTAGTCGTAGCTGTTGTCGTAGTCGTAAGCGTAGGGATCAGCCACTACCGCTGGACCAACGCCAATTCCAACTGCAACCTGGGCTCTCGCCATCGCCGCGAACGGCAGGGCCAAAAGCGCTGCAAACATCACTACCCCAAGCTTTCGCATGACACCCTCCTGTGCTGCCCGGTCCCCGTATATCGGCGCCAGGATCCGGAGACTAGCCCCGTTTTCAGCAACTTGCCGGCCCTGAATGGCATTTTCCCCAAAAGGTCCTACTGTCTCAAACAACCGCTGCGCCTTTAAGTTGCGGTCTTTGTAAAGAATTTGTAAACGCTGCCCACAAATTCTCGATCAAATTGCAGAATTCGATCATCCATCTGCGGCAATGTATTTCTTCTTAGATCATCTGGCGTTCGGCCCGATAGCTCCAGGCCGTAAAAATTCGCAGCGAAGCAACGCAAAAAATACGGCCCCTCCACCGAGGAGAGGCCGTTGCTGACGAGTTGCAGCAAAAGTCAGCAGGGTACAGAGCTGCAACTACCTGCGGAAACGATCATGGCCCCGGTCACGCTCGCCGCGGTCGCGATCCCGGCCGCGATCATAGTGGTGATCGTCGCGGTCGTAATTCCGGCCACGGTCGTAGTAGCGGTCCCCATCCCAATCGCGGCCACGATAATAGTCATCGCGGTCAAAATGACCTACGAATGCCCAGCGGCCCGGAATCCAATAGCCGCCGTCATAGTAGCCTGCAACCCACGCGTATCCAGGGCCGGGGCTGGGCGGAGCGTATGCCGTTGGTCCGCCGATGTAGATGCCAAATTGGGCTGCGTTCGCGTTCGTTGTTCCAAGGCCGGCTGCGCCAGCCAGGATTGCCGCTCCCAACATCAGACTCTTCATGCTTGCCATAACCTCTCCGTCCCTGCCGGTTATCAGCTTTCGCCGGCCCGGCTCCATCCGCATGAGGCTTGGCTCCTGCTGCCTCCGGGCGTGCCGGTTATGTCCTGTGCAAACACGCTTCAGGGGAAAGGTTGTGGTTTCAGAGGGAAAATAAAGTCGCGCAACTTTCGTCGTTTCTGGTGTTTGAGGCATGTGCACTTTCAGGTTATCTTCAGGTTTCGGCATCATTCGTAAACATGGAACCGCCTCTCATTTCTGTTAACCTGAACCTTCACCCTCCATGTTCGCTACCTCTCAGCACGCGCACTTCATCGGTATCGGCGGAATCGGCATGAGCGGTATTGCCGAGATTCTGCTCAACCTGGGAATGAAAGTCTCGGGCTCCGATCTGCGCCGCGGTCCTGTCACGGATCGGCTGGCGCAACTTGGCGCCACCATCTACGAGGGCCACAGTGCCGGCAATGTGGCAGGTGCAACGGTTGTTGTGACAAGTTCGGCCGTGGGCGCCTCGAATCCTGAAGTAGTTGAAGCGCATGCGCGCAAGATTCAGGTAATTCAGCGCGCTGAGATGCTGGCGGAGCTCATGCGCCTCAAGTACGGCATCGCTATTGCGGGCATGCACGGCAAAACCACGACGACTTCCATGGTGGCAAGCGTGCTCACTGCGGGCGGGCTCGATCCCACCGTCGTAGTGGGTGGCCGCGTGAATGCCATGGGCTCGAATGCGCGCCTGGGAACTACGCAATACCTCGTGGCCGAAGCAGACGAGAGCGACCGATCCTTTCTCAAGCTTTCACCCATCCTTGCCGTGATTACCAATCTCGATCGCGAGCATATGGATTGCTATCGTGACATGGACGATGTGGTGAGCGCCTTTCTCGACTTCGTGAATCGTGTGCCGTTTTACGGAGCAGTCACGGCATGCATCGATAATCCTTTGCTCAAAAGCATTTTGCCGCGTACGCGTCGGCGGGTGTTCACTTACGGCGAATCTCAGGATGCCGACTATCGGCTGAACATGCTGCCGCCTGGTGAAGGCGGAACCGGTGCGCAACGCTTCGCGCATTTTGCCGTCGATACTGTTGCCGGAAGACTGGGGCCGTTCGAACTGCATATTCCCGGCAGACATAATGTCCTGAACGCGACAGCGGCGGTGGCTATCGCTCACCAGCTTGAAGTTCCGGCGGAGAAGATCGCCGAGGGACTTAAGCTTTTTGGCGGAGTCGACAGGCGCTTCCAGCGCAAGGGCACTGCACGAGGCGTTACCGTCGTGGACGATTACGGTCACCATCCGACTGAGATTCGCGCAACGCTTGCGGCGGCGCGCGAGTGCGGACACCGCCGTATTCATGTGGTCTTTCAGCCGCACCGCTACTCGCGCACCAGGGACCTGATTGAAGAATTCGGCGCGGCGTTCAACGATGCCGATTCAGTGCTGGTGCTTCCCATCTACGCAGCCAGCGAGGAGCCGATACCGGGCATTACGGCTGAGAATCTTGCCGCCAGAATCAACGGTCCGCAGGTGCAGGTTGTGCAGGATTTTCCGGCCGCAATCGCGGCGGTGGCGGCGCTGGCAAGTGAAGGCGATCTGGTGATGACGCTGGGCGCTGGAAGCGTGAGTCAGCTCGGCCCGCAAATTCTTGCTACGCTTCAGAAAGCATAGCCCGTTCCACAGCGGTTCCGTGCCCGTAACCCCATGGGTTCCCCTCTGCCTAAGGCCGGAATTCCACGAGCAACCAGCGGGCTATAGTTGAGTCTGGCGACTCTCACGACTCGTGCTCAAGCCGTGAAGAATCAAAGTGACACCACATCCCGGCCCCTTATCTGGGAAGACGAAGCGCCCGCGGCATCTCGCTTTCGGCGCATGCAGCAGGGTGTGCCCCGAACCGGGCGCTCACTGCCGGGCATGCCGATCGAAATGGACGATCCTGACGGTGACGACCTTCCGCGCGCGAAATGGGGAAAGAACGGCGCGCAGGGTGGCCGTTGGTGGTGGCCATCCAGCAAGGTGGGACGCGTGTTTCTGGGGCTTGGCGTAGTTGCCGTCATTGCTGTGTTCGCTACTGCGGCGCACTACCTTGAAACCTATTTGGAGCGCGATGCGCGTTTCCGCATTGCGGGAGCAAGCCAGATTCAGTCGGTGGGGCTCAGCGAAGTCACGCGCGCGGAACTGCTGCCCGTGTTTGGAGAAGACATCGGGCGCAACGTCTTTTTTGTGCCTCTGAATGCGCGCCGCAAACAGTTGGAAGCGATTCCATGGATTCAGCAGGCGACCGTCATGCGTCTGCTGCCCGATGAGATCCGCGTGGATGTAGTTGAACGCAAACCGGTGGCATTTACGCGGCACGGCCAGCAGATCGGATTAGTCGACGCCAACGGTGTCATGCTCGACATGGACCCTTCGGCAATGGCCGCGCATCACTATTCGTTTCCGGTGCTCACCGGCATCGACGCCGGCGACAAGCCCGAATCGCGCAAAGCCCGCATTGCTTTGTACCTGCGCATGATGGGCGAGCTCGACAGCAATGGGCAGCATAACTCCCAGCAGATTTCCGAAATAGATCTCACCGATCCTGAAGATGCGCGCGTCCTGATGCCGGAGCAGGGAACCGACATCCTTGCTCACTTCGGCGAGGGCCATTTTCTTGAGCGCTATCAGCGTTACAAGGATCACATTGCCGAGTGGAAGCAGCAGTATCCCAAGCTGGCCGAAGTCGACCTTCGCTATGAGCACCAGGTGGTGCTGGAGATGGCCTCGGGCGTAAGCCATGCGCAGGTGAATTCCGGCGACAACAGCGCCAAGGCCGAAACAGACAGGAAACCCGCGGCAAGTACCAGCGCGCCGGCGAAACCGAAGCCGGCAAAAAAGGAAGCGGACAAGAGCTCCAAGGCGAGTTCGGTGAAGACGAGCACCAGGAAGACATCGAGCACAACCTCCAGGTCCCGGTCGAGCGCGTCGAAGTCAAAAAGCACGGCGAAAAAGACCTCGGCTGAAAAGAAGCATTCAAGCAACAAGCCGGCGGCCAGAGCTGAAATGAAGTCGCCCGGCAAGAGCACTGCAGCGAGCCGAACCATCGCACACGTCACAGCCAGACAGAAACCTTCACCTGCAACACGCGCAACGCCTGCGGGAGGCGAGTAAGAAACGATGCCGCCGAGAACCAACAATCTGATCGTGGTACTCGACATCGGGAGCGCGTGGACCCGCGTGCTGGCCGCCGACGTGAACGAGGGCGTGGCCCGTTATCGCGGCCACGGCATTGTGGAATCGGCGGGCATGCGCAAGGGGCTCATTGCTGAGCTGGGTCCGGCCTCACGCACGGTGCGCTCCGCATGCGAGCAGGCAGAGCGCACGGCGCGGCTCAATATCGTGCAATGCGCGGTTGGCGTAGGTGGCCCGAATGTTCGCGGGCTCAACACCAACGGAGGATTCAATCTGGGCAACCGCATGCGCGAGATTACGCGCGACGATGTGCGCAGCGCGGTCGATCGAGCCCGCGCCATTGCGTTGCCGCCCGACCGTGAGATTCTGCACCTGTTGCCGCGCCAGTTCATTCTCGATGAGCAGCCGGGCATCTTTGACCCGGTGGGCATGGTGGGTGCGAGGCTTGAGGTGGATCTGCATATCGCCACGTGTGCCGGCAGTTCGATGCAGAGCTCGGTCACCTGCGCGAATCGCGCGGGGCTCGAGGTCTCCGAAGTCATTCTTGAATCGGTTGGCGCAGCCGAGAGCACGCTCTCTGCGGATGAGCGCGAACTGGGCGTCTGCCTGCTCGATATTGGTGCGCACTCCAGCGATCTGGTGGTGTTTTTTGAGGGAGCCGTCGCGCACACTTCGTCGGTCCCCATCGGCGGCGCGCACTTTACCAACGATCTTGCTATCGGTCTGCAGATGCCGGTGACGCAGGCCGAGGAAATCAAGCGGCAGTACGGCAGCGCGGTGGTCACGTCGGTGCCGCAACTGGCGGAGATTGAAATCGCCAATCCGGAGCCGCGGATGCTGAGCCTGCGTATGATTGCGGAAATTCTTGAGCCGCGCGCCCGGGAACTTATGTATTACGTAAAAGAGAGCTTGCGCCAAGGCGGCGTCATAGAGGCTCTGGGAGCCGGGTGCGTGCTCACGGGAGGCGGAAGCCTGCTTCCCGGTATGCTTGATGTTACGGAGAGTCAGTTGCGCGTACCGGCTCGCACGGGTATGCCGGTTCGCCTCTCACATATGCCGGGCGAACTCGTGCACCCGGGGTTTGCATCCGCTATCGGCATGCTCCTGTACGTGCAACGCACGCGCGCGATGCGCGCCGCTGAAGATAACAGCCTGAAGGCCAAGCTGCGCGCCATATTTGCGGCCAGCTACTAGAAGGAAGATAGATGTGGAAGATGAAAATGATGCAGGAGGTTTGAGCGACATGGAACAGCAGAAAGATCAAGCCGGGGAGATGCGCATACATTTTCACGATGAAACTCCGCGCGGAGCCCGCATCAAGGTGATTGGCGTGGGCGGCGGCGGCGGCAATGCCGTCAATCGCATGATTCAGGCCAAGATGGCGGGCGTGGAGTTCATCACCGCCAACACCGACGTGCAGGCGCTCAAACTTTCGCAGGCTCCGGTAAAGCTACAGCTCGGCGTGCGGCTTACGCTGGGACTTGGCGCAGGTTCCAATCCCGACATCGGCCGCAGTGCCGCGCTCGAAGACTCCGAGAAGATCATTGAAGCCCTCGAAGGCGCCGACATGGTGTTTGTGACCGCGGGCCTGGGCGGCGGCACCGGTACGGGCGCCGCACCGGTGATTGCTTCGCTGGCCAGCGAAATGGGAATCCTGACGGTCGCCGTCATTACCAAGCCTTTTTCGTTTGAAGGCAAGCGCCGCATGCAGCAGGCAGAGCGTGGGTTGAAGGAGCTGATCGAGAGTGTCGATACCATGATCGTGATACCCAACGAGAAGCTGCTGGCCGTCGCCAACGACGCGGGCTTCTTTGAGAGTTTCCGCATCGCCGACGACGTGCTGCGCCAGGGTGTTCAGGGCATCTCAGACATCATCACCATCCCGGGCATCATCAACCGCGACTTTGCCGATGTTAAGACGACTATGGCCGGCATGGGACACGCGGTAATGGGCACGGCTGTTCGCTCTGGAGATAATCGCGCGGTTGAGGCCGCGCAAGCGGCCATGGCTTCGCCGCTGCTTGAAGCGGGTGCAATCGACGGTGCTCGCGGCATCCTCATCAACATCACCGGCTCCAATTCACTCAAACTCTCCGAGGTGAATGAGGCCTCCACGCTCATTCAGTCTTCGGCGCATGAAGACGCCAACATCATCTTTGGAGCAGTGCTCGACGAAAAGATGGGCGACGAGGTCAAGATCACGGTCATCGCCACCGGATTTCGCGATCAGATGATGCCGGAACGCCGCGCCCGCATGTTGAGTGTGGAAGAAGCGCCGGTAGTTTCAGTACCGCTGGTGGCTGTTCCGGTTGAGTCGCCAAAGACCTGGATGAACGAGGAGCAGCCCGCAGTTGAGCCCGCACCCGTCGTTGAGCCCGCGTCTCCCGAGCCTCCTGCTGAGCCCGCTGCCCCTCCACCGCCCCCTGCGCCGCGCTTTATGAGCGAAGAAGAGAATGAGGCGGACGAGCAGGAAGAGGAGGAGTTCGTTACTCCGCCGGCACAGACGTCAGTGAATGTGGTTCCGGTTACCGCCGCGCCCACCATCGTGGAAGACGCGCCGGACGTCAATTACGAGAGAGCGCTGGCCGACAGCGATCAGCCTCTGTCGGTTCACTTTCAAGAGCCGCTGGAGCAACGTGTATTGGAGCAGCAGGTTGTAGAGCACTTGATTGTGGAGCACCCAGTGGCGGAGCGACAGCAAAGAGAATTCGCGATTGACTTTGCAGAGCCGCCCGCAGTCGAAGCGGTTCGGGAACCTCAGGAGGCGGAACCGGTCGCCTCGCTGTTTACCGAACCGACCGAAGCGGAACAACGGGATCTGGACGTGCCGGCATTTATGAGGCGCCATAGATTTTAGGGGGAAATCCGCCTTGAAGAGGCGGTTCAGCCTGTATAGTGCTGATATTGGCCCCTACAACCGGGTTTGTCGGGCGCTTCGCGGAGCGCAGTTGCCGCCGCAGAGTACCTTCGTAATCGTGCCGGTCGATTAATCTGTGGAAAACTGGCATAATTGCAAGAAAACATAGTGATTTGATTCACACAGATCGGTCGCCGAGTCTGGCATAGTAAGCGGAAGATCGACACGAAGGGGTCATTTTCAAGGGTGGAGAACCGGCGGATGATAAAGGCAAATTAAAGTTGTGCCGCCTGGGGCGGAGATAGCGCAAGACATTCAACATTGAAGGGAACAAATAGAGATGAAGTTGTTGCGCGGTTGGGCCTTGGGGATAGCTATATTTGGGTTGCTTGGTCTCTCGTCCTTTGCGGTTGCATTAGACGCGCCGCAGACGATGCATCGCGCTAAATCGCAATCTCGCCTTACTGAATCGCACCGCAAGAGCACGCGCCGTGCCGCGTCGCGCGCTTCCAGTTCCCGCACCGTCGCACGCGCTTCGGCAGCAAGCACCAAAGCAAAGACTGCCGGAAGCACTAAAGCCATCAAGCGCACGAAAACCGCCAGAAGCACAAAAACAGCGTCGGCCACCAAGGCCAGAGCTATCGTGAAGACCGGTACGCGCGCTAAACTCCGCCGCACCACCGTTCGCCGCCGCCGCTACTACGAGCGGTTTACCGCTAGTTCCTTTGCCAAAGGCGATATTTTCGCGGACGACAATGTAGCCGGCGAAGACCCCGCTGTGCGTCAGGCAGCGATTGACGCCCTGGGCGACATGAACGGCACCGCCGTGGTGATCGACCCGTCGAACGGCCGCATTCTGGCCATGGTGAACCAGAAGCTGGCGCTCTCGCCCGGTGCTGAGCCCTGCTCGACCATTAAGCTCACCGTTGCCTTTGCGGCGCTGTCAGAGGGGCTGGTTACGCGCGATACGCCTGTGCAACTTTCCGGCTTCCGCATGAACATGACGCAGGCGATTGCCAAGAGCAACAATCTCTATTTTGAAGAACTGGGCCGCGAACTGGGCTTTGAGCGGGTTCGGCATTACGCCACTGAGTTTGGATTGGGAGAATTGGCCGGCTACAACATTCCTGGCGAGCAGCTCGGCACCTATCCCGATGAGGCAATCCCGGCCGCCCAGGGCGGCGTGGGCCGCATGTGCAGCTTTGGGCAGGGAGTATCGCTTACACCGCTCCAGCTTGGCGCCTTCGTGGCCGCCATTGCCAACGGCGGCACCCTCTACTATCTGCAGCATCCCGACTCGCCCGATGCGGCAGCCCACATGGTACCCAAGGTGAAGCGGAAGCTCGATATTGCCCGCTATGTACCGGAAGTGCAGGACGGCATGGCCGGGGCAGTGGAGTACGGAACCGCCCGCCGCCTGCGCGCCAGCTTTACGCAGCTTCCGGTGTTCGGAAAGACCGGCACCTGCTCCGATAACGGAACCCGCTTCGGTTGGTTTGTTTCCTACTCTGAAACGCCCCAGGGCAACCTGGTGACGGTCTTCTTCCTTGAGGGCGGCCGGCCCACCTTCGGACCCCGCGCAGCGGAGCTTACCGGCGATTTCTATAAGAACCTATGGGATCACGACTACTTTGCGGAAAAGGCGGCGGTTGCCAGTACGTCAACTCCGGCTGAAACAGGCCAGTCTGCTTCCCAGTAAGACTCCCTGGTACCGAACCGAAGAGCCGCCCACGGGCGGCTCTTCCATCTTGTCGAAGTGGGATTGTCGTTCTTCTGCGACGTTATCATTCTTGAAACATCCGATAGAATGAACCCGCCAGGTGTTTTGTGCCTTCTTCCACCGGATCAGGTCTAACGGTTTAAAGGGAAGCAAGGATTCCTGGCGCAAAGGCAGGACCCCTCCAATGGAACTACCCACGCATATCTTGATGGTATACGGCTACCTGCTGCTTTTTGCGTGGGTTCTGGTCGAGCAGGTTGGTGTGCCTTTGCCTGCCACGCCGGTGCTTCTGGCTGCCGGTGCCCTGTCCGCTGAGGGGCAGATCGGCTTTTCAGCCGCCCTGGCGGTTGGCGTCATCGCCGCCCTCATCGCCGACAGTGCCTGGTTCCTCATCGGCCGTAAATATGGCCACCATGTCCTGCGCATTCTCTGCAAACTCTCGCTGGAACCCACCACGTGCGTACGCCGTACCCAGGACTCATTCAGCCGCCGCAGTGCCGCTACGCTCCTGATCGCCAAGTTCGTGCCGGGCCTGGCCACCGTAGCTCCGCCCGTAGCCGGTGAAAACGGAATGGGTTTTGCGACGTTCCTGTTCTTTGACGGCGTTGGCGCTACATTGTGGGTGGGCACTCTGCTGGCATGCGGACGGGTGTTCGGCGATCTGCTCAAGCACGACACCCGCGTGCTCGACTGGGCTGGACGCTTCTCCGGCGCGCTGCTGCTGCTCGGCGTTCTGGGCTTCCTGGTTGCACGGCTCTGGCGCCGCCGCACGATTATGCACGAGCTTGCCGCATTGCGTCTTGAGCCTACCGAACTGAAGCGTCAGCTTGACGAAGGCCACCCTGTGTTCATCGTCGACCTGCGCCATCCGCTCGAACTGTTGCCCGATCCGTTCACGCTGCCGGGCGCCCTGCACTTTTCGCCCGAAGTCCTGGCCACGCGGCACAGCGAGATTCCGCGCGACCGTGACGTCGTGCTGTTCTGCACCTGTCCGAGCGAGGCCACGGCGGCCAAAACTGCCATGCAACTGCACAAGCTGGGTATCGACCGCGTACGCCCGTTGCGTGGCGGTTACGATGAGTGGAAGCGGCTGGGTTATCCACTTGAGGCCGTCAGCGATCCAGGCTTTCCACGACTTGCTGAAGCAGTATCGTAAGGCGGAACCGGATATACACCGGCTCCACTTTCCCGTCGCCTACTTCAACGTCCGGATGTACTTGACCAGGTCCTTGATCTGGGCGTCGGTCAGCTTGCCCTTGTAGGCCGGCATCTTGTTCTTGCCTTCCTTGGTCAGCGTGAACATCTCCGCATCGGTCTGCTTGGCCACAATTGGGCTATTGAAGTCGCGGACTCCAGTCTTTGGGCCCATCGGCGTTTTGCCCTTGCCATCCGCGCCGTGGCACATGGCGCACTTGGATTTGTAGAGTTCCGCTGTGCTCTGCCCGAACGATGGAACCGCCAGGACCATGACGCAAAAGATAGCCGATAGGTTAAGAATGCGTTTCATACTTGCTCTCCTTTAATTGAAACGGGCAATTCTATACCGGAATGGGCAAGTGTAGCTGTGCGCTTTGCCCGCCTTGGAATTAAGCTAGAAAGGGTTCCGTAAGTAAGCGGGGAGCAAACACTTGGCCTATAAAGATCTGCGTGACTGGATTCAGACTCTCGAAAAGCAAGGCGAACTGAAGCGGGTTCGCGAGGAAGTTTCGCCTGAGCTCGAAATTACCGAGATCACCGATCGCGTATCTAAAATCGGGTCGCAGCTCGGCTCGCCCGCTGCCGGACAGGTTGCGGGTAAGTACGCTCCCGGCGGCCCTGCGCTGCTGTTTGAAAACGTGAAGGGCCATCCGGGGCACAAGGTCTTTATCAACCAGTTTGGCAGCGAGCGGCGCATGGCCATGGCGCTGGGCGTGGACAACCTTGAGCAGATCGCCGAACGCATCCACACGCTGATGAATGTAAAGCCCCCAACGGGCATGCTGGATAAGCTCAAGATGCTGCCCCAACTCGGCGCGCTTGCTTCCGCTTTTCCAAAGACCGTCAGCGCGAAGGACGCACCCTGCAAGCAGGTTGTGCTCAAGGATAATTTCGACCTGAACGCGTTTCCTATTCTCAAGTGCTGGCCTAACGACGGTGGCCGTTTCATCACGCTGCCCTGCGTGCACACGCGCGATCCGCGCACCGGCAAGCGCAACATCGGTATGTATCGCATGCAGGTTTACGACGGTCAGACGACTGGCATGCACTGGCAGCGTCAGAAGGTCGCGGCCGAGCACTATCGCGAAGCCCTGCGGGCGGCGGCCCTTTGGACGGGTGACGAGGCTGGAACACAGTCCGCTCGCGTCGCAGCAATGGCTGAGTCTGCGGGTGGCGCCGTCGCCATTCCCGACGGACCTATCGGTGGACTCCCGCAGGTGGCCATAGGCAAGCTGCAGGGCTCGCGGCTTGAGGTTGCCGTGGCCATCGGCACCGATCCGGCGACCACGTTTGCAGCCATCGTTCCCGCTCCGCCCGAGGTAGAAGAGTTCTTGATCGCGGGCTTCCTGCGCGGCGAGCCGGTGGAGATCGTGAAGTGCGAGACTGTCGATCTTGAAGTGCCGGCCAACGCCGAGATCGTTCTCGAAGGCTATGTCGAACTGGGCGAACTGCGCAGCGAGGGACCCTTTGGCGATCACACCGGCTTCTATACATTGACTGACGACTACCCGGTCTTCCACCTCACCTGCATTACGCACCGCAAGAACCCCATCTACGCCGCGACCATCGTGGGCAAGCCGCCCATGGAAGATGCATGGATGGGCAAGGCCGTTGAGCGGATTTTTCTTCCCGCGATGAAGTTGCAGATTCCCGAGCTGGTCGACATTCACCTGCCCGTCGAAGCGGTTTTTCACAACCTGATGCTTGTCTCCATCAAGAAGAGCTATCCGGGGCAGGCGCGCAAGGTAATGAACGCCATCTGGTCACTGGGCCAGGCCATGTTTACCAAGTGCATCATTGTGGTGGATGAAGACTGCGACGTGCAGAACATTGCCGAGGTAGTGTTGCGCGTGGCCAACAACATCGACCCCGAACGCGACATCCAATTCACGCTTGGCCCCATCGACTCGCTCGACCACGCATCGCGCCTGCCCAACTACGGCTCAAAGATGGGCATTGATGCAACGCGCAAGTGGAAGGCCGAGGGATTCGAGCGCCAGTGGCCGGCAATGATCGAGATGGATCGTGCCACGAAGGAAAAGGTGGACGCCATCTGGGCGAAGCTGGGGCTGTGATCGCTAGGGTCGCTCACCTGACTCGTTACCGCGCGTCTGCTATACCTAGATTCATGCGTCGCTTCTTCGCCAGGTCTGTCCTTTTTGCTGTCTTTCTGGCCGCAGCATCTTCTGTCTATTCGCAGCAGGCTCCTGAAGGTTTCCACTGGATCGACTTCCATGCGCCCAAAGATCAGAACACTGTGACCTGGGTGACGCGCTCGCTGGCTGTGGCAGACTGGACGGCGATTCGCGAAATTGCTGCCGAGTACGACGCGGCGCTGGTTGTCACCGCCGATCGCAAGACACCGCAGTCGCCACCTAACTCCGACTCGTTCACTGTCTGGAATGTGTCGCTCAGCGACCACAGCTATGAGCCGCTGATCCATGGCGTGAATCTGCGCTGGCTTAACTGGATGCGCTTTTCCAGTGACGGGCAGTACGAGCTTGCGGTTCTTTACGACAATTGCCGCGATTGCGTTGCGAACACGTACTTCACCACCTTTCGCTACGACTTGAAGACGCATAAGTGGTTGGCGCGATGGATTCGCGACGGCCAGGGTGTGCCCATGTACAGCGCCAACACGCCGCCGGGCGTGGAGTGGACGCAGGCCTACTCGGCCTTTGCAGAGCCAAACGGGCGCGAGTACATCGTTACCTGGAGCCATTTCGACTACGGCGAAAAGAAGAAGCCGGACGATTTCGTTTACAGGTACGATCAAGACCCCATCAGCGGCCTGGACCGCAGTGAGCAGCTTACCGGCAAGATGGCGACCGAGATGGAGATGCGCATCTGCCGAGGCCAGGATGCGGTGGCCGGGCTCTCGCGCGGTCAGGATTCTGCCGTTTGCGAGAAGATTTTGCCGCGAACGGAGCGCAAGCCCGTCACCACGCCCCCGGCGAACAATCGCGGCAGGATGGGATTGCCGGGAGCGCGCAAGTGATTTGCGCTCTGCGCTAAATTCAACAACAACAGCGCAGCAGCCATTCGACCCGCTGTCCAGGTTTCGGCTGATTCGATGCCGGTGGAGACCCGTCGTATACTGGGGTTATGTCGATTGTGCGCAATGTGGCTGGCGTAGTGAAGGGCATGAGCATCACCTTCAGGGAGATGCTGGAACCGAGCCAGGTGGAGAACTATCCTGACGGCCCCGGCCCCGAACGCGGCGCGGTGTTTGAGGCGCGCTATCGCGGCAAGCATATCCTGCAGCGCGATGAAGACGGGCTTGAAAAATGTGTTGCTTGTTTTCTGTGTGCTGCGGCTTGCCCGGCAAACTGTATCTATATTGAGGCTGCCGAGAACACTGAAGAAGTTCGCATTTCGTCTTCAGAGCGCTACGCCAAGGTCTACAACATCGATTACAACCGTTGCATCTTCTGCGGCTATTGCGTTGAAGCCTGTCCCACCGATGCCATTACCCATGGTCACGGTTTTGAGCTGGCCACACTGAACGCCACCAACCTCGTGATGCGCAAGGAAGACATGCTGGTTCCGGTTGCGGCACTTACGGCCGGCAAGTAGCCACAGCTTCTTCGCGCTGAATCTCCCATGCATTACGGGCCAAAAGAATAAAAACAGGAAGAATTGAACCAGGGGGAACTTTTCAGCGTATCTTCCTGTGGCGTGACCACAGGGATCTGCGGCATTCTTATGTGGTAACGCCACAGGAGCAGAATGAACGATTCAAGACTCGATCTCTTGCAGGGGACTCTGGACCTGATGGTCCTGCAGACGCTGACGGCCATTGGCATGCAACATGGTTACGGCATTGCCCGACGCATCGAGCAGGTGAGTGGGAACCAGGTTCTGCTGAACCAGGGGACGATCTACGCATCGCTGGTGCGGCTTGAGCAGCGCGGATGGATCCGCTCGAAGTGGGGCGTCTCTGACAATAACCGCAAGGCAAAGTTCTATTCCATCACCAACACCGGCAAGCGCCAATTGGCTGAGAATGCCCAATACTGGCAGCGCCTGACCCAAGTGATGGAACGTATGTTTGCGATGGGACCCGCCCGGGATGAGGAGCCCGGCGAGGCGTGAGCGGGCTCAAGCGGCTGCGCGGGCGGATGTGGGCATTCTTCGCCAAGCGTGCGCTCGACGCCGACTTAGAAGCCGAGTTTGAAGCGCATCTGCAACTGTCCATCGACGATTACGTGGAACACGGCATGAATCCTGCCGAAGCGCGCCGCCAGGCTCTCATTGACTTTGGCGGAGTTGAGCAGGCAAGGGAAAAGCAAAGGGAGGCACGCGGGCTTATGCAAATCGACATCCTGCTCCAGGACCTGAAGTACACCGTGCGCAAGCTGCTGCGCGATCCCGGATTTACCGTTGTGGCTGTACTGATCCTGACGCTCGGGATCGGCGCTAATATTGCGGTTTTCAGCGTAGTAAACACACTCATGCTGCGCCCGCTCCCATTTCCAAATGCGCAGGAACTTGTATGGATTGCGCCTCCGCCTGCAAAATGCGGCCTTTCCTGCGCAACATATTCGACTGATGCGTACGACGAATTCCGTGTCGGCAGCCGCTCTTATCAAGACGTGACGGGATACTTTGCGTTTTCGCAGCCCGGCAATTTGCGTGTGAGTACGGGCCGGGGCACTCCGGTCCCCGCAACGAGCATCGACGTGATTGCAAATTTCTTTCAGGTGCTGGGTGTATATCCCGCAATGGGGCGGCTGTTGAATTCTGATGACGCGCTCAAGGGTTCGGCACCGGTAATTGTGCTTACAGATGCGTGGTGGAGGCGCCAGTTCGCGGCCGATCCGAATATCGTCGGCAAATCGTTTGACATTAATGGGCGGCAGACGACGGTGGTTGGCGTTTTGCCCAAGACCTTTGATTTCGGCGCGGTATTTTCGCCGGGTGCGAAAATCGATGCGCTTACGCCACTCCCTCTCTACGGGCCCCCGCGCGATTGGGGCAACATCATCACATTTATCGGACGGCTCAAGCCCGGCGTAACGCTTGCACATGCGCGGCAAGAAGCCGAAGTGGTTGCGCCCAGCATGTGCCACAACAACAGGAATCCTCAATCGTGCGGGAGTTACAAGACACCGGTTCCAGTTCCGCTAAAAGACTACGTGAGCGGGCGGCTGCAGCGCTCACTGGTTGTACTGTGGTGCGCGGTGGGAATGATTCTGCTCATCGCCTGCGTGAATCTGTCGAACCTGCTGTTGGCGCGTGCCGCGGCGCGTTCCAGAGAGTTCGCCATGCGCGTTGCTCTGGGTGCAGGGCGAGGCCGGCTGGTGCGGCAACTACTTACCGAGAGCATGGTCCTCTCAGCAGTTGGCGCGCTTTTTGGCCTTTTGCTGGCAGTTGTGCTGCTCACATGGTTGGCGCATCAAGGCTCTATTGCTCTGCCACTTCTAAGCCAGGTGCGGATTGATGGAGCCACTTTGGGATGGACGCTATTGACGGCGGCTTTTTCAGCGGTGATTTTTGGGCTGGTTCCCGGTTTGCGCGTGGCAACTGGAAATCTGCATGAGTCTCTGAAAGACTCTTCCGCCGGATCCGGCCAGGGACGCAAGCACGAGAGGTTGCGTTCGATATTGGTTGTAACTGAAGTAGCGCTGGCTTGCGTTCTGTTAGTCGGCGCAGGTTTGTTACTGCGCAGCTTTATGCGCGTTCTCGATGTGGATCTGGGATTCCAGCCGGAACGTGTGGCAGCAATCAAAGTGGATTTTGACGACAATGCGCAGATACCCGATTCCCGATTGCCAAATCGCATGGTTACTTACCAGCAGATACTGAACCGCGTGAGTGCCATTCCGGGCGTGGAAGCGGCAGGTATCACGGATTATCTTCCTCTGGATCGAAATCGTTCGTGGGGAACGCCCTTCCCGAAAGGTGTCCGGCGTCCGAAAGATATTAACGGCGGGCCGTTGGTGTATGTCGTCACACCAGGCTACCTGCGCGCCATGGGAACCAAGATACGCGGGCGCGACTTTACCTGGGACGACGGTCCGAAAAGCGAACACGTCATTATGATTAATGAGTCATACGCACGCTTCCTGACCGGCTTTGTAAACTGGCCAAACTCCGATGCGATTGGCCAGATCCTTAGCGCCAATGGCGGCGATGCTCGGGTAATTGCAGTGACCGATGATGTGCATGAGGAGACGGTGGAAGGCGAGGCAGGCTGGCAGATCTATTATCCTTCAACGCAGCAAAACCCAATCGGAACCGAATTAGCAATTCGCTCCACGATTCCCCCGGCAGAGTTGGCCGGCAGCGTTCTGCGTACTTTGCGCGAACTGAATCCCAATCAGCCAGCCGCCGAGTTCAAACCGATCGGCATGTTAGTGGATCATGCCAACTCGCCCCGGCGTTTCTTCATGTTGCTGGTGGGCGCTTTTGCCTTGCTCGGCATGTTGCTGGCTGCACTCGGCATCTACGGCGTCGTTTCGTACTCAGTTACGCGCCGTACTCGAGAGATCGGAATTCGAATGGCGCTCGGCGCGCGTGCTGGCCTGATCCAGCGCCAGGTGATTTCGCAGTCACTTTGGCTTGTGGCCATCGGTATCGCCATCGGCGCCGCCGTTTCTATTGCGACTGCACATCTGGTAGAGTCGCTTTTGTACGAAACATCGCCGTGGGATGCGACCATCTATTGCGCAATTGCGGTTGCACTGCTTGCAGTGGCGATGGTCTCCGGTTACATACCAGCGCGCCGCGCGTCGCGCATCGATCCGCTGGTGGCGCTGCGCGCTGAGTAGGCCAGGACCTCACGCCTGGAAATACAGTGGAGCCGTTACCTAAAACGCTCGCAGCAGTCCGCGCGTGCGCAGCTCACTGAGTACGCGCTCGACTTTCCAGTCCAATGCGCCGGTGCCATCGATGGTCAGATCGGCGTTGGCGGCTGATGGACGAACAAAAGCAATGCTTGCGGGACGAACTGTAGCCTCATACTGCTGCTCTATCGACGCCGGTGTGCGGCCGCGCTCTTCGATATCGCGCTTCATGCGGCGTACAAAACAAAGCTGATCAGGCGTGTCCACATAGACGCGCAGGCTGTAGAGCGGCAGCAGTTCAGTGAAGTAAAGCGCAAACAATCCTTCCACGACCAGATACTGTTCCGCCGCGACTCGCTCTGTTTGTCCGGCGACGCGGGTATGCGTTGAGAAGTCATAGATGGGGCGCTCAATTGTTTCACCCTTTGCCAAGGCTGCTACATGTTCGGCGAGCAGCGCGTTCTCGATCATTGCCGGATCGTCAAAGTTCTGCTTGACGCGCTCGCCTAAAGGCAAGTGCGCGAGATCGCGGTAGTAGTTGTCCAGACGAAAATGAATGCCGCCAAGAGTGCGAGCCAGCTCGGCTGCAAGCGTCGTTTTTCCTGAGCCGGAACAGCCCGCAATTCCCAGCACTACCGGAGGAAAGGGAAGCCGCGGCGGCTTATCGTTCTCACTCACTTTTCCGCTTCCGTCGCTTCCGCTATCTGCGGCACAAGGCGCGTGATGAATGCCGCCAACTGTTTCTCGACCTTCTTGCCCGTCTCGGAAACCTCTTCATGACTCAGATTGGTTGCACCGAGCCCCGCGGCGAGGTTGGTAACACATGAGATGCCCAGCACCTCGATACCCATGTGCCGCGCCACGATCGTCTCCGGCACGGTAGACATGCCCACCAGCGTTGCACCCAAGGTACGAAAGGCGCGAATCTCGGCCGGCGTTTCAAAGCTGGGCCCAGGTGTCGCAAGGTACACGCCTTCTTCGAGTTCAAAGCCTTCTTCGGTGGCCGCTTCTTTTGCCAGCGCGCGCAAACGCTTTGAGTAGGCCTCGGTCATGTCGAAGAAACGCAGCCCGGCGCCCTTGCGGACGGTAAAGCGTTCTTCGTTCGGGCCCGTGAGCGGATTCCAGCCAATCTGGTTGATGTGGTCTCCCAACGCAACGAGTTGGCCGATACTGTAGCCCTCCTTGATGCCTCCGGCAGCGTTGGTGAGCACCACCGACCGAACACCCAGCATGCCCAGTACACGCATGGGAAACGTGACCTGCTGAGGTGTGTATCCCTCGTAGGAGTGGACGCGTCCTTGCATTACCACAACCGCAACCTTGCCAAGTTTGCCCGCGATCAGTCGGCCGGAGTGTCCTTCGACTGTCGATTGTGGGAAATGTGGAATCTCGCCGTAAGGAATCGTCACCTGGGAGGTAACCGCATCGGCCACCGCGCCCAATCCCGATCCGAGCACAATGCCGATGCGGGGGGTGAGCACATCGAACTTGACGCGGAGAAACGCTGCTGCTTCATTTACTTGATCGTAGTAGGTCATGATTTGGAAATCCTCACACGCGCTATCGTGACATTCTACAGGGCGCGCGTTCGGTCCTCTGGCAATTAGGTGTTGGCGTAAGCAATAGCGGACCCTAGGCAACCACCGGCGGCCAGTGTTCGGGGGAGATAGTAACGGTTGCGCAACCCATCGAGTAGTTAAACCAGAAGTGCTCCATCTTGGGATAAGCGAAGAAGCCTTCCAGATTGCGCTGCCGCGCAACATCTGTGACGAATTGCCGCGGACCGTAGAACACCGTGAAGAAGCTATCCCAGTCGACTGTGAAAAGGAACGAGGCATCGGCCGGCATCAGACTGCCACGCGTGGGGAAGGGTACATCGCGATTCTTCAATTGCGCAACATCGATCCCTCGTACTTCATCGGTCTCAGGAAACTCCGGCACGAAGATGAGCGTCTCGCTGCCTGCCGCCTCGAATGCAGCCGGCAGGTCCATCTGCAGCAATGGCTCAAAGCGCCCCTCGGTAGGCATCCACACCGGCTCGCGCTCAAGGTAGCTTCGCAGCCGCTTGCAGGCTTCGAAATCGGTGAGTTCTTCCGCGATGGATCCGATGGATGCAAGCAGAGCCTGATTGAGCTTTGCGCAACTATTCAGACCTGTTTGTTTATAGACCTCAGTCCAATTGCATTTCGCGCCATGGGCCAGAATTTGTTCGTCATCGGGATAGGACGGAACAGCTTTCCATGCAAGATGCCTTGGCACGCGCACAAACGGATGCAGGATGACGAAGGCCGACTCAAACCGGCCGCCGTATGCCTCAGGCAGCGGCGTTCTTGCTGGCAGTTAACGAGATAGCCGCGGCATCTGCGCGTCTTCTTGCATCGCTTGAAACCAATGCCCCGCCTCGCAACCGGGAAGAAGAGGCTGCCAAAGCCAGGGCACGCAATGCCGAACGCTTCGGGGCGTGAGGAGTAAGGCTCGATTATTTTACCCGGCTAATATTGACAGGTTTATTTTATCCGGGTAAATTAAGTTCATGAAAAGTGAACAGACCTTTACGGCATTCAAGGGGCATGGAATGATTGTGTCCGGACCGCTTGAATGCGTGTTGCCGGAGCTCAAGAAGCGATTCGACGCGGACAAGAGCGCAATGATGCTCGTATTCGATGACGCCACAGGCCGCCAGGTAGATTTCGATTTGCGTGGATCGGCAGCGCAGGTACTTGCGCGCGCGCTGCCGGGCCAGCGCACCGGGCCCGGGCGTCCCAAACTCGGCGTAGTGAGTCGCGAAATCTCGCTGCTGCCGCGGCACTGGGAGTGGCTGGAGGAGCAGCCCAGCGGCGCGTCGGCGGCGTTGCGCAGGCTGGTTGATGAAGCACGACACCGCGAGCAGGGCAGGGCACGCGTACGCATCGCGCTCGATGCGGCGGCACGCTTCATGTCGGCCATGGCGGGCGATCTGGCCGGTTACGAAGAGGCCACGCGCGCTCTGTACGCAAAGGACCGCTCAAGGCTGGAAAGCCTGACCGTCAAATGGCCACGCGATGTGCGCAGGCATATGTTGAAATTGATCGGAGACGTAATCTGAGGCGTGACCGAGGATTGATTATCCGGAACAGCTCATGGACGCCGAGAGAGGTGAGATGAAGGAAATCGTCGCTTTGCTTTTTGGCTTGGGACTTGGATGCAACGCGCTGTTATTTGTCCCGCAGATTGTGGCGGTGTGGCGTAAAAAGTCGGACGAAGGCATCTCATTGCTAACCTTCGGAGGATTCAGCGTCTTGCAGTTCATAGGCATTATTCACGGCTCGTACCAGCACGACGTTTCACTCACGCTTGGCATGGCAGCGAGCCTGCTCACCTGTGGAACCGTCACTACGTTGACGATCATTTACCGGATGCGCCGCCTGCGCGGATGAGGCTGAATGGCTTCTTCAATGCGCCGTTGAAGGATCAGGAGAGCTTGACAGATCGAGATCGACGAAACCGTCCGGCCCCTTCGGCAGGCCCGGCGCGTAGCAGCGATTGTCGGGCGCGTAGTTTGCGGGACAGCCGCCAGTAAATTGTGCGCGTCGCGGAGACTGCGCATACTGCCATACCAGAGTGGACGCAGTCAGTTCTGATGGAACCGCGCTGCTCAGCGGTGGATGTTTCAATGTGCATCCGGGGGAAGGCGGGCACTGATCGTTGGCGATCCAAATCTGCAATGGCGTTGTCTTGCTTTGCGTAGACGATTGCGCCGCCCTTGCTTTCTCTTTCTCAACAATATCGCGCGCGGTGCTGATGGTTCCGGCGCCATCCGGAACCTCGATGCCGGAGCAATAGATGCCAGCGCGGCCGCCCGCAGCGTGTACTGCATCAACCCACGCAAAGAGATAAGCTGACTGTTCAGACAGCATACGGCCACCCTGCTCCTGATCGAGAAAGATGAGCGTGCCGTGGGCGAAGCCTTCACGCAAGGCTGCGTCAACAGCGGCTTTGCCGTCTGCTGTTCCAAGTGCGGCTGCGTCTTTCCCTTTCAAGTCTTCGTATAAACGGCCATTGAACAGCACCAGAAAACCAAAGCCGTTCTTCTTGAGCAGCGCACGCTTGCCAGTCCATGTGTTGTGTTGCGCGCCGGGAGGATCGTTGAGCCAATAGCTTGTAAAGCGGAAGCTCTTGCGCAAAGCAGCAAGGTTTGCGTCGCCTGGATAATCGTTGCGGTCGAAGCCCGTGTAAGATCTTTCAGTGGATTGTTGCGCTCGTGCGCCGCAGTCTGCGGCGCACAGCAGCAATGCCAGAGTCACGATCATCCATTTCGGCGTCATCGCCGCGCTCACCCCAGAAAGATGCCTGCAATCGCGGCGGAAATAAGATTGGCCATCGTTCCTGCCAGCATCGCTCTTACACCTAGACGCGCAAGATCGTTGCGGCGCTCGGGCACCAGCGCACCAATGCCGCCAATCTGCATGCCGATTGAGCCAAGGTTGGCGAAACCGCACAGCGCGAAGGTTGCGATGGTGAATGAACGCGGGGCGAGCGCGGCTTTTTGCGCACCAAGGCTGATGTACGCGATCACTTCGTTCAGTGCCATGCGCGTGCCCAGCAGGTTGCCGATCGCCATGCAGTCGTGCCACGGCACGCCGATGAGCCATGCGACGGGAGCGAACAGGTAACCGAGGATCTGCCCCAGCGAGCCCGGAATCCACGGCAGCCCGCCGTGAACCCAACCCAGCAGCATGTCCAGCAAAGCAACCAGCGCCAGAAAGCTGATCAGCATGATGGCCACGTTCAGTGCCAGCTTTCCGCCGTCGATGGTGCCGCGCGCGATGGCGCCAATCAGGTTTTCGTCGGCGTGCAACTCGTCTTTTGGAATGACGACCTTGCCTTCGGTGGCCGGCGTCTCGGTCTCGGGTACCAGCATCTTGGCCATAAGAATGGTGCCGGGCGATGTCATGATGACAGCCGAGAGAAGATGGCGGGCCTCAACACCCTGCGCAATGTACATGGCCATGATGCCGCCGGAGACGTGCGCCATGCCGCTGGTCATGATCGTCATCAGCTCGCTGCGCGTAGCTTTCGAAAGAAACGGACGAATCGTCAACGGCGCTTCGGTCTGGCCCATAAAAATGCTGGCGGCCACGTTCATGCTCTCCGCGCCTGAGATACGCATCGTTTTAAGCATGACCCACGCCATGCCGCGAATGATGATCTGCATTACGCCGATGTGGTAGAGGACAGCAAAAAATGCCGAGATGAAGATAATAGTGGGCAGCACCTGGAAGGCAAAGACAGATCCTTTGTTCGGTCCAAGCATTGCGCCAAAGGCGCCGGAGTTGGGGAGCCCGAACTCGCCGAACAGCACCTGGGTACCCGCAAAGGTTGCGGAAAGCATGCTGGTCACCACGTCGCCGGCCCAGTTCATGAAGCGCTGGCCAATACTGAAGCGCAGCACCAGGAATGCGAAGCAAACCTGTAGGCCGATACCCCAGAGAATCGTGCGCCAGCGAATGTGCTTGCGGTCAGTGGAGCCCAGCCAGGCTGCAAAGAGCACAGCCACAATCCCAAGCAACCCGGTAAATCGCGCCAAGGCGAATGCCTCCTGAGAAGACAGCTTCTAGCTCTTAGCCTTTAGCTACTAGCTTGAGCATTGCAAGAGCGAAAGGCAGCGGATAAGACAACAGAGAGTCCGTTAGACGCCATTCGCGGAATGAGACTGAAAGCATAAAACTGCTATTGCTTTAAATTACAGCATCTGCTCGGAAATTGCGTCGAGTTATGAGCGGAAGCCCATGGTGGTGCTCAGAAAAAGCTGGAAGCTAGTGGCTAGCGGCTGGGCACGGTCTGCAGGTATTCCTCGGCCGATTCGCGAGTGAAGATGCGGCCCACCAGCGGAACGGGATCTGGAGCAGATTGCGAGAAACGAATAGCCTGCCGGAGAATAGCGATGGGCTCGCGCAGCATTTCCGGCATGGTTGCGTAAACGGTGGCCAGTGGCCGGCCCGCTTCCACGCGTGCTCCACGCCGCGCATGAAAAACAATGCCGGCGTGTGGATCAACGGGTTCACCTGCATGTTCGCGGCCTGCGCCGGTGCGCTGCACAGCCCATCCCAGCGCGGTGGTATCCATCTCGGCTACGTAGCCGCTCTCCCACGCTGGCACCATTTCTGTCGCGCCGGGTTTGTGGAATCCCTGCGGATCGTCAAACACCGATACGTCACCCTGTTGCGCCTGAACCATGGCCACGAACTTGCGCAATGCGGAGCCATCGGCCAGGGCTGCTTCAGCCCGAGCGTAGCCTGCCCGCGGCGTTGCGGCCTGCCCGCCCAGGTGGATCATCCATCCGGCAAGCACCAGCGCCAGCTCGCGCAGGTCTTCGCTCTCGACCGGACGTTTGCCGCGCAGCAATTCGAGGCACTCGGCAATTTCGATCCAGTTGCCGGCTGCCATTCCCAACGGCTGGCTCATGTCGGTCAGCAGTGCTACGGTACGAGTATGCGCGGTTTCTGCCGTGGCGACCATCAGTGCGGCGAGGTATTCGGAGTCTTCGAGTTTGCGCAAAAATGAGCCTGAACCTGTTTTTACGTCGAGCACCAGTGCATAGAGACCCGCAGCCAGTTTCTTGCTCAGTATCGACGCGCAGATCA
Organism: uncultured Acidobacteriaceae bacterium; assembly: GCA_963843655.1. Classification (GTDB taxonomy): domain Bacteria; phylum Acidobacteriota; class Terriglobia; order Terriglobales; family Acidobacteriaceae; genus Telmatobacter. Next base: position 398,551 of record CAWJLD010000005.1, read on the forward strand.
GGCCGGGACTCTCGACCGTCGCAGTCCGGTCGCGCAATGCATATAGTACGCGGTCAGCGGGAACCAGACGTGGTGTCTGGCTCACAATAGAAACGCTGCACTGCCTGAGGACACTCTCAAACTCTTTGAGCGAGAGACCGACGCGGAAGCCCGGAATCGACTCCAACTTGTCGAGCGTGCCACCGGTGTGGCCCAGCGCGCGCCCGCTGATCATGGGCACCGCAACTCCGCATGCCGCCGCCAGCGGAGCAATCAGGAAGCTGGTTTTGTCGCCCACGCCGCCGGTAGAATGCTTATCGACGCACTTCTTGCCGAGATGCGATGTTGAGAGCTTTTCACCGGAGTCGCGCATGGCGAGCGTGAGTGCCCGTGTCTCCTCAAGCGAAAGCCCGCGAAGCCAGGCTGCCATCAGCCACGCTGCAAGTTGTTCCTGCGGGATTGATCCCGACGCCGCGCCCTCCGCAATGAACCCGATCTCGCGGTCGTCGAGCGCAAAGCCGTCGCGCTTCTTTCGGATCAGGTCAATAGCATGGAGTGCTGGAGCAGCAGGCATTACGGCGACAACCTCAAATCAGCGCACTATTTTGCGTTAGCCGGCACAAATACGAGCTGGGCTGCGCTACTTCCGCTCGATTCCAAAGGCATGCGGCATCAGTTCGGCGAACGGTATGGTTCGTACGCCATCAACGGCCGGAAATATCACGGGCGATTTGCCATCGGTAAACTCAGACAGCATTTGCAGACACGCGCCGCACGGAGGGCTGGCTCCGTCATTCAGGTTGGCCACGGCTACGGCTTGAACGCGAATCTTTGGGCCGAAGTGGGAAACGGCGCCCACCATTGCCGAACGTTCAGCGCAGATCGCCAGCCCGTAGCTGACGTTCTCCACGTTGGTTCCGGTAGCCACTTCGCCATTACTTAAGAGGAGCGCAGCGCCAACTTTGAAGCTGGAATAAGGTGAATACGATTTTCCCGCGGCCTTCCGTGCCTGGCTGAGCAGGGCCTTCAATTGGAGTTCAGTTACCGCAGGCCGACTCTTCATCTTCATCACGGCTTCCTTTAAACAGCGCTGTGGAGACTTTGAGGCTAACTGATTTCTGCGTTTCTGTACACTGGGCAGGCCCGGCCCGAAGCGGATTGGTTACCGGCGACTCTCATTCTTTTTGCTTCCGCGTGACAGGTCTCCTCAACTCCGCTCAAGTTACCGCCATCTTCATCCGATAACTCAGGTGTATGCTCGCCGCGCCGGGAGGTCAAATCCCGGACGGCCGGATGAATTGGTGCGATGGACGAATTAACCAGAGAGTTCCTGATTGAAAGTCAGGAAGGGCTTGACCGCATGGAACGATGCCTGACCGACCTTGAAACGCGGCCCGATGATGCGGACCTTCTGGGCGAGATCTTTCGTTCGGTCCACACCATCAAGGGAACCACGGGCTTCTTGGGCTTCAAGCGTTTGGAAAAGCTGGCGCACGCGGGGGAAAACCTGCTGGGCCAGTTACGCGACGGCAAACTGAAGGCGGATCAGCCGATCGTTACCGGACTGCTGCACCTGCTCGACGGCCTGCGCTCGATTCTCAGGTCCATTGAGGCCGATGCGGGTGAGGATGGGGCAGGCGAAGGCAGCGGTGCCGATGCCGGCCTGATCGCGGAGCTTGAAGCTCTCCAGGCGCCCGCGCTTCAAACGATCGGGTCAAGGGCACGTTCTTCGTCGAGTAAGCCCAAAGCGCAGCGGACTGGGCGAGCAAGAGTAAGTACGCCGCGTGTGAAAGAAGCGATCATGGCCGCGCTTCCAGCACCGGAGAAGCCGCAGGCAGCACCCCCCGCGCACGGGCCGGAAGGGGATGCCGCGCGCATGGGAGCGAAGATGGTTAACGCTCCGGTTGCAAGCGCAGCCGAGAGCACGCTGCGCGTCGATATCGTTCTGTTGAACCGGATGATGAACCTGGTGGGCGAGCTGGTGCTCACGCGCAACCAGGTATTGCAGGCCACGGCAGCCGACCCAAGGATGACGATGCTCTCGCGCCGGCTTGATATGGTGACCGCCGATCTGCGCGAAAGCGTGATGAAGGCGCGCATGCAGCCGGTGTCGAATATCTTCTCGAAGATGCCGCGCATTGTGCGCGATCTGTCGCAGGTGCTGGGCCGCCGCATCCGTCTTGAAGTGGAAGGCCAGGATACGGAGCTCGATAAGAGCCTGCTGGAAGCGATCAAAGATCCGCTGACGCACGCCGTACGTAATGCGCTTGATCATGGCATCGAGCCACCCGAAGTGCGCGTGGCGGCCGGCAAGGACCCGGAGGGAGTTCTCAGGCTGCGCGCGGTGCAGGAAGGCAGCCATGTCATCGTCGAGGTATCCGACGACGGTGCGGGCATCGGCGTCGATAAAGTCCGCGGTAAGGCCGTCGAACGAGGAGTTGTCTCGCACGAGCGCGCCGCGCAGATGAACGACCGCGAATTGATGCAGCTTATCTTCATGCCGGGCTTCTCAACCGCCGCATCTATCACCAACGTGAGCGGCCGCGGCGTAGGTATGGACGTGGTCCGTACCAACGTGGAGAAGATCGGCGGCAAAGTCGAAATCGAGTCGCGCGTTGGCAAGGGAACCACGCTGCGTTTGCGTATTCCGCTTACGCTGGCCATCATTCCCGCTCTCATCGTTCGCAGTCTGGGTCAGAGTTTTGCATTGCCCCAGGGAGCGCTTTCAGAACTGGTTCACGTTTCAGCGGAGGAAGTATGCAAGGCGATCGAGTGGATTGAAGGCGCGCCGCTCTATCGTCTGCGCGGCAACCTGCTGCCGCTTGTTTTTCTCGGTGGATTGCTCAGGCCGGAAGTTGAGCATGCTGTTCTGGAGGATTGCGAGAGGTTCATTGCTGTCCTCGATGTCGATGGACGGCGCTTTGGATTGATTGTGGATGGGCTGGCCGATCCTGAAGAGATTGTGGTCAAGCCGTTGTCGCCGGTTCTCAAGAACATCGGACTCTATTCGGGCGCCACCGTGCTGGGCAACGCGAATCTGGCGCTGATTCTGGACCCCGGAGCCATTGCGGCAAAGGCCGGAGTCACCATTGCTGCCGGCGAAGAAACGTCGAGCTCGGCGGGCCGGCAGGAGCAGGGTGAGGAGAAGACCGTTGAATACCTGCTGGTCGAAGTTGCCGGACATCGTGCCGCGGTGTTGCTCGACGACGTGTTGCGCATCGAACAGATTCCGCATTCGCGCATTGAGTACATCGGCTACAGGCCGGTACTCAACTTCGAAGGACAACTGATGCCGGTCGAGGACACCGGTGGATTGATTGCTGCTGCCGGCGACGGTATGAGGATAGGCCAGGAGCCAAACATCATTGTAGTGGTTTGCCGCGAGGGCAATCGTCACGTCGGCATCGCGGTTTCGCAGGTACTGGATGTAGCCGCGGGCAGCGAGTTGTTCGAGGCGGGAACCCACCAGCGAACCGACGGCGTGACGCTGCTCAATGATCGCGTCACCGGAATTGTCGGCTTGAATTCTGTGCAGCCGTTGCCCGCCGACGAAAGCAATTCGAGCGAGTGGAATCAGGTAGCGGAGGCCATGGCATGAGTTCGGCAGCAGTATCCCGGAAACCGGAAAAGGCGTTGTCATTCATTGAGGTTTGCTCGGTGCGGCTGGGGTCCTCGTGGTTTGGCGTGCCGATTACGCACATTCTCGAGATCGTGGGCGGTGCGCGGCCGCAGCCTGTGCCTCTGGCTCCGGCGTTTGTGGGTGGGCTGGTGCACTATCGCGGCGACGTGTTGACCACGGTAGGCTTGCGCCATGTTCTGGGAATGCCGGTCAGCGAAGGTGCGCAGGACATTCTGGTGCTTGAATCGGAGGGCTCCTGCTTTGGTTTGCTCGTTGACGTCGTGGGCGAAGTGATGACGGTCTCTTCCGCGGACTACGAACCCAATCCATCCATTCTCGACCATCGGCAAAAAGCGTTGTTTACCGGAGCGTACAAGCTTGCGGGCAAGCTGCTGGTCATGCTCGATCCGGAGAGACTCAACCCGCTGCGGCTTGGCCAGAACGCTGGAAATTAGTTATTCGCCGATTGGCATTGCCTTGGCCTGGGTTGAGGCTTCAGCCGAATCGGCGTGGAGGATACTGTGCGCGCGCTCATTGTCGACGATTCACGTTTCGTACGAGGCTACCTGCGGGGCCTGCTTCAGGAGAAAGGCATTGAGTGTGAAGAGGTCCCGGATGGACTTGCGGGACTTGAACGTCTGCATGAAGGCGCGAAGTTCGACCTGGTGCTGCTTGATTGGAACATGCCGGTGATGAATGGGCTGGAAATGCTGACGCGGCTCAGGGCCGAGGGCAACGGCGCAATCAAGGTCCTGATGGTGACCACCGAGGCGGAGAACGACCACATCATGCGCGCTCTCGATGCAGGGGCCGACGAGTATCTGATGAAGCCGTTCGACCATAAGGCTTTTGACGATAAGCTGACGATGCTGGGTCTTGTGGGGCCTGGGCAGTGACGCAACCTCGCCGGGCGCGCATACTCATCGTCGATGACTCGGCGGTGATGCGCAGCCTATTGCGCGCAGTTGTAAGCTCGGATGCGCAGCTTGAAGTCGCCGGTACGGCAGGGGACGGCCTTTCCGCTCTTAATAGCGTTCCGGTAGTTAAGCCCGATCTGATTCTGCTCGACCTTGAAATGCCGGGGATGGACGGCCTGGCCACACTTCGCGAGTTACGCCGCCGCCCGGGCAAAATACCGGTTATCATGTGCAGTTCGCTCACCAGGCGGGGCGCCAAGGTCACCATCGAAGCGTTGGCCAGCGGCGCCGCGGACTACGTGGCGAAGCCGGCAGGGCAATCCGATCGCGAGACCGCTGTGCACAATCTCGCGCAGGAACTGTTGCCGAAGATTCGCGCCCTGACGGCACAATTGCTGAACGCTTCTGCAAATCTGCCGGCATCCGCCGCGCCAGATGGGCTCCAGCAACGCACGGCCTGGCCAATGCGGCCACGTGCATCGACCGAGATCGCAGCGATTCCTCCGGCGATGCAGCCGATTGCCGCAAAGCCGTCAATTGTCGCCATCGGAGTTTCAACCGGCGGCCCGGCGGCACTTGAGGTATTGCTTCCACGCTTTCCCGCGGATTTTCCACTGCCGGTATTGGTGGTGCAGCATATGCCCGAGTTGTTCACGCGCCTGTTGGCTGAACGGCTGGACAAGCGCTGCAATCTTCGTGTTCGAGAGGCGTCGCACGGCGATGCGGTGCAGGCTGGTTGCATCCGCATCGCTCGCGGCAACTGGCACATGCAGGCGGTGGCCGCATCGTTGTCAAATGCTCATGCGGTATTGCGCCTGACCCAGGAGCAGCCGGAAAATCATTGCCGGCCATCGGTGGACGTTCTTTTCCAGTCCATTGCGGGCATCTACGGCTCGGGTGCTCTTGCCGTTGTTTTGACGGGCATGGGCTCTGACGGGCTGAACGGGTGCCGCACGATTCGCAGCCTGGGCGGCACAGTGCTGGCGCAGGACGAGGCTAGCAGCGCGGTGTGGGGAATGCCGGGTGCAGTGGCGCGTGCGGGGCTCGCCCACAAGGTTCTTCCGCTGGAGATGATGGCTCCTGAGATTCTTCGCATCGCTGCCGATGTTCCCTCTCAGCCTGTTCACGTTCATTTGAGCGAGGTGATGTAGTTATGGCGCAGGCCTGCAGCGCTGAGTACGGATTCCTGCGCCAACTTGTCTTCAACCGTTCGCAGAATGCGCTCGACCCATCGCGCGATTACCTGTTTGACGCCAAGCTCACAAGGATCCTGCGTAACCACGGTATGAGTCGTATCGACGAACTGGTCCGTCATCTAAAATCTGAAAGCGATCCGGCGCTCGAATGCAGCATCGCGGAAGCGATGACCATTAACGAAACCAGCTTCTTTCGCGATAACAGACCTTTCGACCTGCTTCGCAACGAGTTGTTGCCAAAATTGATTGAGGCCCGCCGCCACACACGGAGCCTGCGCCTGTGGAGCGCTGCCTGCTCCAGCGGTCAGGAGGCATTGAGCCTGGCCATGCTTTTACGGGATTCATTTCCCATGCTTCTTGGATGGGACATTTGTATCGAGGCCACCGACATTTGCGCCGAAGTGGTTGAGCGGGCAAAGCAGGGCCGCTATCACCGCATTGAGATGAACCGCGGCCTTCCCGCCCGCTTCATCGTTCGCTACTTTGACCGCTCCGGCGAAGATTGGGTCGTGAAGCCTGAAGTGAGGGCAATGTGCAACTTCAGACAGGCAAACCTTTGCGGACCGCAGTTTCCCTTCTCGCGCGCGGCAGACCGTTTCGATGTGATCTTTCTGCGCAACGTGATGCTCTACTTTTCACCTGAAACCCGAAGAACGGTGCTGACGCGTATCCATCGTGTGCTTGAACCGGATGGATATCTGCTTCTCGGCGCCAGCGAGCAGCCCAACGATTCGCAATCGTGGAGAGCTGTGCTGACAGCCGGGGCCTGCTACTTCGAAAAAGCAGGGAGCAGGGAACAGGCAAAGCCAGAGGCCAGAAGCCAGGAACTTCAGTCCTCAAGCAGACGTTCCACTGCATCGTGCAGCCGGGCAGCGATGGACGCTTCTGACTCCGTACCGGCAAGCAGCAGCGGTTCTCCTACTCGCACCTCGATCTTGCCGGAGCGGAACCAGCGCTGATCGCCGGCCTTCAACTCACCGACGCCGCGTAGCGCCACCGGCAGCACTCTGGCTCCGGATTGTTTTGCCAGCAGCCCAATGCCGGAGCGGAATTGCGCCAGCTTTCCCGCAGCCGACCGTGTGCCCTCCGGGAAGACGAGCACGTTGTAGCCGTGATCCATGGCTTTACCGGCATACGCAAAGCTGGGCTGAAAATCGCGGAGCCGCGGCAATGGAAACACATTGAACAAGCCAGTCAAGAGGTAGTAGAACAGCGGACCGGGAAGGAAGAACCGTCCGCTGGGCCGCAGCGGTTCCGGGTTTCGGAAATGCCGGTAGTCATTCAGCATCTCGCCTGACATGGCGATGGCGATGCGGCGACGAATCGCTCCCGGCAACGCATATTGAACCAGCGGGCCGTCGAAGGCGGTTACGTGATTGGCGACAATGAGCATGGGCTCGCCGGCGCTGATGGACTGCGGAGAAGTCACGCGCGGGTTGGCGAGCAACCATACCAAAGGCCGCACTACCAGTTCGACAAATGCCACTCGGATCAGCTGGAAGGGCAGCAGCCACGGCCAGCGCGGATAAACGTAGCGCACCCGCTCCACCGTGGGTGCAGCGTTGCCGCCGCCTGCCGTGTTTCGCGGCGAAACCTGCCCAGTAATCTCTTGGCCTTGACGGCGTGGGGAGACCGATGGGATTTCCTGCTGCTGTACCTGTCCACTACCTGCAATCATTCGCCGCAGATCGCCCAGGGTTTCCGCACCGTTGAGCATTCCATCTTCGCTTACGATTCCCAGCCGATCCTCGATGGCGGCAGCAAGTTGCACGCGGCCAAGGCTGTCGAGATGCAGGTCTTCGGTCAGGCGAAGCTCATCGCCCACGCCGCGATAAGTCTCTCCGGTAAGTTGAGAGATAAGGCCCAGAAGCCAGTCGTCTGCTGCTCCAAAAGCTCCACCTCCGTGTCCCTGGGCAGCGCCGTCTGCCGCCGATGCGGATTGAATTCTGCCAAGCCATTCCGCAACAGCTTTACGGCGTACCTTGCCGGTGGATGTGCGCGGCAGATCGGGCTCAGGCCACAGCACCCAGCGGCGCAGACGCTGAAAATCGGCCAACCGCGCGTTCGCACCTTCAATCGCTGCGGCCGCATGCTCGCCTGAGCCACGCATGGCGATCACTGCGCAAGGCTCTGGCCCTTCGGCTGTTTCCATGGGCACAACCGCGCAGGCGGCTACTCCCGGCTGCTCTTCGAGCACGGCTTCCAAATCTTCAGGATGCACGTTGAGCCCGGCTGCGGTTACGATCACTTCGCTCTTGCGGCCCAGAAAGCGCAGATCTCCGGTCGTCGCCATCTCCGCAATGTCGCCCGTCGGCAGCCACTCGTTCTTGCGCTTGTGCAGCCTGCCGCCGGACCAGGTTGCTCCCGAGATAGATGCTCCGCGCACCAGCACTTCACCATCTGGACCAAGCTTTACTTCGCGGCCGGTCAGCGGCTTGCCAATGGTGCCGCGAGCCACGTGAAATGGGTGATTCAACGTGATCAGAGCAGTGGTCTCGGTCATTCCATAGCCCTGGACCAGAACGAATCCAAGCGCGTTCCAGAACTGCTCCATCGGGCCCGAGAGCGCGCCGCCGCCGGAGATGAAGGCCCAGAACTTGAGCCCGAAGGCCCGATGGATCTTTCGGAAGCGCCACCACCGCCGTGCTGCGCCGATTCCCTTTACGTCATTCAGACGTTGTGTGAGGCCTGGGTATTCAAGTTCGAGGTGCGCTTTGAGCAGCGCAAGAACGCGCGGCACGGCCGCCAGCACGGAGATACGTTCGCGGCGGATCATTTCAATGAGTCGAGGCGCTACCAGCCGCTCCTCAAAGTGCAATTCCGCTCCAAGGATGGGTGGAACCCATAGCCCCATTGTCTGCCCGAACACATGGCTCAGCGGCAGGGTATGCAGAATACGGAGCGGATGCACGAGCCGTTCGTAGCGCATGTACGGTTTTGCGCCCTGCTCTATGGGACCCATGCTGGCCAGCACGTTTCCGTGCGTCAGCACAATTCCCTTTGGCTCTCCCGTGGTGCCGGAGGTAAACAGAATCTGCAACGGTGTTTCGCCGGAAAGGCCTGGAACCGGCGCAACTTCTTCGTGAGGAAGCGCCGCAGGCCACTCTTCAAATGCAATGCGCGGCACATTGAAAGAGAGCTGCGTCAGCAGTACCGCATCGCCCACCGCCAGTTTGGGGGAAACGTCGGCAGCAACGCGGTTGGCAAAATCGGCAGCACCATGCGCATCCAGCGGAACCGCCAGCACGCCGCGCAAAATGCATCCGTGAAATGCCGCAATCCACTCTGCGCCATTGTCTGCCCACAGCAGTACTCGATCACCCTGGCCAATCCCACGCCGGTCCAACTCAGCGGCAAAACAGCCGGCCATGTGAGCTAGTTCTCCGTAGGTCGTTACCAGGCGGCGATTGCCTTTGTGGCGCACCACGGCAATCTCGCCAGGCCGGCGCCGGAAATCGTCCAGAAGTGTGGCCAGGTTTGTCCGCATCACAGAGCTCGGCACATGTGTTGGAGAGCAGTCTATCCGGCGCGGAAGTCATGTCGCGAGGGACAACTGTTGAAAAGGATACTCAAACAGGATGTGTAACGTTTCTTTGAGGTTAGATGTTCGATTGTTGCTGCGGTCGCAGCGCAATCGCCAATTTTTTCCGCAACAATTGTTTTTGCAGTTCGAATCGAATTCGGCTGTACCAAATGGGGCAATTCCTTCTCGCAACCTTTTTTGGAGACGGCCAATGACCATCCGGCGGTCTGTAGTGCCACTAATTACAAATCAACTTTGCACAGGCTAATCTTCTTCGCTTCATGTTCGCCATGCGCTATGCTCAAGAATATGCCTGCCGACCGGCCCGCACATGACAAGCAGCCAGCGCCGAACCCTGATCCGTTCGCCTGTTTTCATCCTGTAACGGCGGAGTGGTTCAAGGCTGTCTTCGATACGCCCACGGCTCCGCAGCGCATGGGATGGCCGGTGATTGCGCGCGGTGAAAGCGCCTTGATCCTGGCGCCTACCGGCACCGGCAAAACGCTGACCGCGTTTCTGTGGTGCCTTGACCGGCTGATGCTGCGTCCCGTGCCGGAAGCGAAGAAGGGCTGCCGCATTGTTTACGTCTCTCCACTGAAAGCGCTTGCGGTAGACGTAGAGCGCAACCTTCGTTCTCCGCTGGCAGGAATGGCCAACATGGCCCGGCGCATGAACGTGCCGTTTCGCGAACCAGGCATAAGCGTGCGCACGGGCGACACGCCGCAGAAGGAGCGCGCACGATTCACACGGCAACCCGATGAAATTCTGATCACCACTCCCGAGTCCCTGTATCTGCTGCTTACCTCGCAGGCTTCCGAGGCTCTGCGCACGGTTGATACGGTGATCATCGACGAAATTCATGCACTGGTCCCAACCAAGCGCGGTGCGCATCTGGCGCTCTCGCTGGAAAGGCTTGAGGCGCTTGCCAAGCGGCGCATTCAGCGTATCGGCCTCTCGGCGACGCAGCGGCCGCTCGAAGAAGTGGCGCGTTTCCTGGGCGGAGTGGATCTCAACAGTGAACAGCAGATAGTGAGCAGTGAGCAGAGCATATCGGCGGCTTTCGCACGAGATCATTCGCAGGAAGAAGAGGCGCACGGGCTCAGGTACAGGCCAGTTACGGTGGTCGATGCCGGCGCGCCGAAGCAGCTAAAGCTGCGCATTGAGGTTCCTGTAGAGGACATGGCACGCCTGGGCGAGATGGAAGACATTCCTTCAGGACCCGCTTCGCAGATGCCGCGCCGCGTCTCCATATGGAATGCGATTCATCCAAGGCTGCTCGAAATCATTCGCGAACGAAATTCCACGATTCTCTTTGTGAACAGCCGCCAGGTGGCCGAACGGCTGGCCGGAGCGCTCAACGAACTTGCCGGCGAGCCGATAGCGCGCGCGCATCACGGATCGCTGGCCGCGGCGCAGCGCTCGGTGATTGAGGAGCAGTTGAAGGCTGGGCAGATCCGCGCATTGTGCGCGACATCCACGCTAGAGCTCGGCATAGACATGGGCGCGGTTGACCTGGTCATCCAGATCGAGTCGCCGCCGTCAGTCGCAAGCGGCATGCAGCGCATTGGCCGCGCCGGTCATCATGTGGATGCGGTCAGCGAAGGGATTCTGTTTCCCAAGTATCGTGCCGACCTGGTAGCGTGCGCGGCCGTCACGCGCGCCATGCACGAGGGCCACATCGAATCGACGCGCTATCCGCGCAATCCGCTGGATGTGCTGGCGCAGCAGTTGGTAGCCATCGTCGCGCATCCACCGCATGCAGCGCGGCCTGCGCGCATGAAGAAGCTCCGGTCGAAACAATCGCCACCACTGTTTGACGATGCCGACGCCCAATCGCCCGCGCTGGAAGAAAAGCCGGAAGTGAGCGTGGATGCGCTTTATGACATGGTGCGCCGCGCCGCGCCGTTCGGCGGACTGGCACGATCCGCATTTGAAGGCGTGCTGGACCTGCTCAGCGGGCGCTACCCCTCTGACGAGTTTGCCGAGTTGCGTCCTCGGCTCACGTGGGATCGCGTGCGCAATGTGGTCACGGCGCGCGACGGCGCTGCGCGTCTGGCGATTTTGAACGCAGGCACTATTCCCGATCGCGGTCTGTATGGCGTCTTTCTTGCCTACAACGAGGGCAAGGCTGTGCGTGTAGGCGAACTCGACGAGGAGATGGTCTTCGAGTCGCACACCAACGAGACGTTTATTCTTGGCGCATCAACATGGCGCATCGTCGATATCACGCACGATCGCGTCTTGGTGACGCCTGCGCCGGGTGAGCCCGGCAAGATGCCGTTCTGGAAGGGCGACGGGCCGGGCCGTCCGCTGGAGTTTGGCCGGCGCATCGGCGCAATGGTGCGCGAACTGCGCGCGCTACCAAAGCCCGCGGCACTCACGCGGCTCGTTGCCGAGCACGATCTAGATCCCGGTGCGGCCGAGAATCTTTTGCAGTTTCTCGCCGATCAACAGGAAGCAACGGAATCGGTTCCCGACGATCGTACTGTAGTCATCGAGCGATGCCGCGACGAACTGGGCGACTGGCGTGTCTGCGTGCTCACGCCGTTCGGCAGCCGCATTCACATCCCTTGGGCAATGGCAGTGAGCGCTCGCATTCGCGCAGCGGGCGGCCCTGAGGTGGAGACACTCTGGGGCGACGATGGGTTCGTACTGCGCTTTCCCGATACGGACGAACCGCCCGATCCCGACTGGTTTCTGGTTGAATCGGCTGAAGTGATGCAATTAGTTCTGCGGCAGCTCGGCTCCACGGCTCTCTTTGCAGGGCGCTTTCGCGAGGCTGCGGGGCGTGCACTGTTGTTGCCGCGCCGCCGTGCAGATCGGCGCTCGCCGTTATGGCAGTTGCGCAAGCGCTCGTACGACTTGCTTAGCGTGGCTTCACGCTATCCATCGTTTCCGTTGCTGCTCGAGTCGTACCGCGAGTGTCTGCGCGACGTGTTTGACATGCCCGCGCTGATTGAAACGCTGCGCGCAATCGAGCAGCGGCAGTTGCGCGTGCACGTGGTTGAGACGCGCAAGCCTTCACCGTTTGCGTCGTCATTGCTGTTCAGCTATGTGGCCAACTTTCTGTACGACGGCGACGCGCCCCTCGCTGAGCGGCGCGCACAGGCATTGACGATCGATCAGGATCAGTTGCGCGAGTTACTCGGCGAAGCAGACCTGCGCGAATTACTCGATGCGGACGCAATCGCGGAAGTGGAAGAAAATGCGCAGTGCCTGAGTGAGAATTATCGCGCGCGCTCGGCAGACGGTATTCACGATCTATGCTTACGGCTTGGTGATCTTTCTCGCGAGGAACTTGAGCGCCGCGTAGTATCGGAGGATTTGCTAGTACATGTTGACCGGCTCATCCGCGCACGCCGTCTGCTTGAAGTGCGCATCGCCGGAGAACGACGCTTGATCGCTGCTGAAGATGCGGCGCGGTATCGCGATGGGCTTGGAATTCCGCTGCCGCCGGGACTTGCATCGGCGTTGCTGGAGCCGGTGGCGCATCCTGTGGTTGAACTTGTGCGCCGCTACGCGCGTACGCATGGGCCGTTCACGTTGCGTCAGGCCTCGGAAAGGTTCGCGCTTAACGTTCCGGTCGTGGAGCAGGCGTTGCATCTGCTTGCGTCGGAAGGGCGCGTACTTGAAGGCGGTTTCCGTCCTGGCGGGCTCCATCGTGAGTGGTGCGATGCGGATATTCTGCGGCAGATCAGGCGCAAATCCCTCGCAAAACTCCGCCGCGAAGTGGAGCCGGTAGAGCAGCAAACGCTGGCCCGCTTCTTAACCCACTGGCAAGGCTTGCTGACGCCACGGCGTACAGGCCATGCAAATCTCGACGCGCTGCTTGACGCGATTGAGAATCTGCAGGGCGCACCCATTCCCGCGTCGCTGCTTGAGTCGCAGGTGTTGCCGGCGCGCATCTCAGACTATGCGTCCAGTGGTCTCGACACGTTGATCGCAGCAGGCGAAGTGACATGGGCCGGCGTTGAGCCGATCGGCGAACGCGACGGGCGTATAGCGCTGTTCCTCGCGGACAAGTTGCCGCTGCTTGCACAACAGCGCCCACTGGTTGACCCGCTCACGGAGCGCGAAGAAAGAATCCTCGCGGTGTTGGAATCGACCGGCGCAAGCTTCTTCGATCCGCTTCATCAGGCCGCAGGCGGCGGCTACCCCGGCGAAACCATTGAGGCGTTGTGGAGTCTGGCGTGGCGCGGATTCATCACGAACGACTCATTGCACGCGTTGCGTGCCTACACGGCGCGGCCGGAAAGTGCGCGCACTCCGCGTCGCTTGCAGACCGGCCATGTATTCCGCTCGCGGCGCACCACGCCGCCCACGGCACAGGGCCGCTGGTCGCTACTCCCACTGCGCGCCGCAAAGAACCATGACGGTGCGCCAACTCGGACTGAAGCGAGCCACGCGCTGGCGCTGCAACTGCTCAATCGCTACGGAGTGCTGATGCGCGAGCACGTCGCGGCAGAAAATGTGCCAGGCGGTTTCAGTGCAGTCTACGATGTGCTGAAAGTGCTCGAAGAGAGTGGCCGCATTCGGCGCGGTTATTTCGTAGCCGGCCTGGGGGCCACACAGTTTGCTTTGCCGGCAGCGGTGGATCTGCTGCGGCAACTACGCACGGCTCCTCCGGCAGAGAAGCCGGAGTTTGTACAGCTCGCGGCCACCGATCCGGCAAATCCCTATGGCTCGGTTTTGCGCTGGCCCGATCTTCCTGTCGCCGAAGAAGACTCTGAGACTGCTCCACGCATTCTTACGCGCGCGGCGTATGCCGAAGTCATTCTGCGAAACGGACAGCTTGTCGCCTGGCTGCGGCGCGGCAATCCGAACATCCTTGTGTTCCTGCCCGCAGAAGAGCCGGAGCGTGGACAGGTTGCGGCAAGCCTGGCGCACTTTCTTTGCACGCGCGGTCAGGAGAAGATGCGCACGAGCAGCCATCAGGGAGTGCTCATCACTACCATCAACGGGCAGCCGGTTGCGGCGCATCCCATGGCGCGCTACCTCATGGACGCAGGTTTCCACCCCGGCCCGCTCGGCATGCATCTGCGCCGGATTCCCATGTCCATGGGAATCCACGAGACCCGCATGAACACTGGTGGCGAGGTGCAATAGCCGATGCCCGAAGGCGATACCATCTTTCGCACTGCGCGTTCGCTTGGCCGTGCACTGGCAGGCAAGCCGGTGACAGTCTTCCGATCTACGTATTCGCGCCTCACGCGTTTCAACGACGACACTCCGCTTGTTGGCCAGCACGTGGAGAGTGTGGAGGCACGTGGCAAGTGGCTGCTCATTCACTTCTCAGGCGGCGGAACGCTGGCAACGCACATGCTGATGAATGGAAGCTGGCATATCTATCGGCACGGCGAGCGCTGGCAACAGCCACGGTTCAACATGCGCGTCGTGATTGAAACCAGCGATTTTGTCGCGGTCGGTTTCAAGGTACCGGTGGCAGAGATGCATACCCGCCAGTCGCTCGAACGCGAACGCAGGATTCCGCAGCCGAAGATAGACGTGCTTCGGCCGGACTTCGATGCGGAAGAAGTGGTGGAACGAATCTGCGCGCATGGTCAGGAGGAGATCGGCGACGTGTTGTTACACCAGGAAGTGCTGGCCGGTGTGGGTAATGTGTTCAAGTCGGAGGTCTGCTTCGTAACCGGAATCAATCCGTTTTCTAAAGTGTCCGCGCTCGGGCGCGATCAAGTGCGCGCCGCAGTGGCCGCTGCACAAAAGCTGGTTGGAGCCAACGTTCTGGTGGACTCCGGTGACACGATCGTGACCTATGGCGGCAGGCATCGGCGCACCACACACGAATCCGATCCGGGCGCGAGCCTTTGGGTGTATGGCCGCAATGGCGAGCATTGCCGGCGCTGCGGCGAGCGCGTGCGGCGCCGGATTCAGGGCCCGGATGCGCGCGTCACCTTCTGGTGCCAGCGGTGTCAGCCCATGCCGGATGGTTCAAACGTGGATGGATGAAGCTTAGTTGCCAGGCTTGCCGCCGCCGAATATCTTCTGGAAGATGTTGCGGCGGTCAAGCGGATGATCGCAGGGCACTGTGGGCGCCGTGCCATCGAGGAATGCAGCCTGGTAGTCGTCAGGGCAGGTATCGTCGGCTAACAGATTGCTGTTCTTGTCGAGCGTAACCATCTCAACGCCGTCAGGCGGCGTAAAAGGATTCGTATCGGAGTATTCCGGCAGCAGCACGGCCTTCTTCATGAACTCCGCCCAGATGGGAGCGGCTGCATCCGCGCCTTCAATCTTAAGGTCGCTATAGTCGTCGTTGCCCACCCACACCACGCAAAGCAGGTTGCTGGTATAGCCCGCGAACCACGAGTCATGCTCCGTGCCGGTTTTGCCTGCTGCAGGAGCAGTGAATCCGCGAGAGCGCACACCGGCCGCAGTGCCGTGGTTGATCACGTTCTCCATCATGTCGGTGGCGAGAAAAGCAACGCGCGGGTCGAGCACCTGGCGTGAGGAAGGCGTGTAGTCGCTGATGATGTCGCCGGTGGGCGTGCGCACGCTGGCAAGCATCCACGGATCAAGATATACTCCGCCGTTGGCAAACACCGTGTAAGCGCCGGCCAGGTCTAGAGGCGTGGCATCGTAGGAGCCGATGGCGACGGACGGCGTACCGCGCGCGTTCTTGATGCCCGCATCACGCGCAAGCGCGGCCACCTGATCGAATCCAACCATCGCCGCCAATCCGATGGTGGCGTTGTTCAACGATTTCTGCAGTGCATAGCGCGCTGTCACTTCGTCGTGATATTCACCTTCAAAGTTACGTGGCGTGTACTCCTGTCCGTTCCCCAGGTCGTATGTGGTCTGCTGATCGCTCAGCATCGTTACTTCGGTGAATGGTTGTGTCAGGCCCGGAAGAGTGATTCCTTGCACCGAAGTATTAAAGGCCGCGGCGTAGACGAAAGGCTTGAATGTGGAACCCGTGGGGCGCTGTGCAACGGCGTGGTTCAATTGCGAAACGCCGTAACTGCGGCCGCCTACCAGTGCCAGTACCTGGCCGGTGTGGGGATTGAGCGCGACGAGTGCGACTTGTGGGTAGGTGATGTTCTTCACAAGGCCGCGCTTCTTGCGTCGCTCATAGATCTTTTCGACCCGCGCATCGACTTCATGCATCGTGGACTCGACTGCATCGGTAGCCGCACGCTGCAAGTCGGGATCGAGCGAAGTGTAGATGCGCAATCCCTCGCGATTGAAGTCGCGGTCACCGAGTTTCTGCACCAGTTGGTCGCGCACCAGATCCACGAAATATGGCGCCTCGCTCGCATCAACGCTGCCGGGCACCAGTTGCAACGGTTCGGCCTTTGCGGCTTCAGCCTGCTCCTTGGTGATGGCGCCGGTTTCAACCATTGTGTCCAGCACCAGGTTGCGGCGTTCGATGGCGCGCTCGGGGTGCCTGAACGGACTCAGGCGATTGGGGCTCTGAATAATGCCTGCCAGCAGTGCGCACTGCGACAGGTTAAGTTGGCGAACATCTTTGTCGAAGTAAGCCTTTGCCGCTTCACCAAAGCCGTCGATCGAAAAACTGCCACGCTGCCCCAGATTGATCTCGTTGGCGTACATGGCAAAGATCTGCTGCTTTGTGAACCGATGCTCAAGTTGGAAGGTGATCAGGATCTCAATGATCTTGCGCTTGATGCGGCGCTCGGGCGTAAGAAAGAATCCACGCGCCAACTGCATGGTCAGCGTCGATCCACCTTCGGTCCAGCGATGCCCGGGTTTCAGGTCGTTTACCAACGCGCCCATGATGCGGATGTAATCCACGCCGCCATGCTCGAAGAAGCGGCGGTCTTCAATGGCGACTACGGCATGCACCAGGTTCTGCGGAATCTCGTCATAGGCGAGAAGACGGCGCTTGGTGCGGTGAGCATCTTCGCTCAAGCCGGTAATCAGTAACGGCTCAAGCTCGTAGCTGGCCAGCGCCTGGCCGTGGGCATCGCTTATGGATTGCACCTTGCCGCCGGCAATGTGAATGGTTGCGGGATCTTCAGCATGATACGACTGCGGCCCGGGGCGCACCGTAATATCTTGTACACCCTGCGTGAAAGTACCAAGTTGAGAGGGACGTGCGGCGCCCTCCGCGGTGTATCCGGCGGAGCGAAGCTCATTCGCAATGAGCTGGATCGAAAACTTTTGGCCGGGACGAACTTCGCGCGGAGCTGCGAAAATCTTGGCCGTATCGGCGAAGAGCGGTTCTTTCAGGCGCGCATCCACGATGC
Organism: uncultured Acidobacteriaceae bacterium; assembly: GCA_963843655.1. Classification (GTDB taxonomy): domain Bacteria; phylum Acidobacteriota; class Terriglobia; order Terriglobales; family Acidobacteriaceae; genus Telmatobacter. The sequence continues at coordinate 416,010 of CAWJLD010000005.1, forward strand.
GCTGATATTTGAAGTAGTAGTACGCAGTGATCGAGCCGACGACAATGATGCAGATAGCTGCGATGGCCAGAACCGAGCGTAGGAAGAGCGACGAGGTGAAGAACTTTCCCGTGGGCTTCCTGATCCTGATCTTGAGTGCCATCAAATTAAGCTCCTGGGTGCTAGGCTCTATCCGCTAGTTTCTTACAGCCTTTAATGCGCCGTGGACAACATGGCAGCGCACCGTATCTAACCCTAATCACTGATCTGCGTCTGCCGCGCCGCCCAGCAGGCGATCTTCTTCCACACGTTCCTTTACCAGAGCAACGGCGTCGGTGATCGCCACATCCACGCTGCTTGCGGTGGCGCGCGTCACCAACTCCACCATACCGCTCGCAGCTTTCTTTCCAACATTGATACGGAAAGGAATGCCGACAAGATCCGCATCTTTAAATTTGACGCCGGCACGCTCGTCACGGTCATCCAGCAAAACGTCAAGTCCAGCGGCCTCAAGCTCCGTGGCTAATTTTTCGCCGGTTTGGCGCAGTGTTTCATCGGCAATATTGGTTACGGTAACCACAACAGTAAACGGGGCAATGCCGGCCGGTAGCCAGAAACCGTTGGCGTCATTTGACTGCTCGATAGCCGCCGTGAGGATACGCTCGATGCCGATGCCGTAGCTGCCCATAATGGGCGTGACTTCCTTGCCGTTCTCGTCGAGTACTCGTGCGCCCATGCTTTCTGAGTACTTGTAACCCAGCTTGAAGATGTGGCCCACCTCAACCGCCTTGCCCACCACAAGCTTGCCCTTGCAGCCCGGTTTGGGGCAGTTTTCGCCTTCGTTTACGCTGCGAATGTCGGCCACCAGCGTCCAGGTAAAGTCTCGGCCCGGAACTACGTTGCGCAGGTGATAGTCTTTCTTGTTTGCCCCGCACACCATGTTCTTGCGGCCTTCAAACGCTTTGTCGACCACAACTGTGAGCCCTGCGTCGAGCACCTTTGCATCGGGCGACAAACCAACAGGGCCAAGATATCCTGCCGGACCATTCAGATATTTCTCAAGCTCTTCAGCCACCATCGGACGCACTTCGGCTGCGCCCACAGCACCCATCAGCTTGGTTTCATTCACCTGGTGGTCACCGCGCAGGAAAGCTGCAACGCCGTGCCATGTGTCAGGTGTTTTGTCCTTGCCGCGCTTGAGGGCCATGTAGGCTACGCATTTGATGTCGGAGGCAGGTGAGATATTGAAGAAGGCCGCGACGTCGGCAATGGCCGCGCAGTTCGGCGTAGACACAAGCTCCGGCTTGCCGTCGCCCGTGGCTTCCATCTCGGTCACTGGCTCCAGCGTGGAAATGGCCTTTTCGAGATTTGCCGCATAGTCGCACATCGGGCAGCTTGCGATCAGGTCTTCGCCCGCGTCGGTGTAGACCATGAACTCCTGGGACTGCGATCCGCCCATCGATCCGGAATCGGCTTCGACGGCGACGAACTTCAGGCCGCAGCGTGTAAAGATCTTGCGGTAGACGGCGTCGTGCAGGTCGAAGCTCTTGTCTAGCCCGGCCTTGTCGATGTCGAAGGAGTAGCTGTCTTTCATAGTGAACTGGCGCACGCGCAGCAGGCCCGACTTGGGGCGCGGCTCGTCGCGGAACTTGGTCTGGATCTGATACCAGATCTGCGGCAATTGCTTGTAGCTTCGCAACTCGCTGCGTGCAATCGTGGTCATAATCTCTTCATGAGTCATGCCAAGGCACAAGTCGGCGCCCTTGCGGTCCTTCAGGCGGAACATGTTGTCGCCCATGCCGGCCCAGCGGCCGCTCTGCTCCCACGGCTCGCGCGGCAGAATGCCGGGAAGATAGAACTCCTGGCCGATCTGGTCCATCTCATCGCGGACAATGCCGATGATCTTGTTCAGCGAGCGCTGGCCAAGAAACAGGTAGTTATAAATGCCGGCGCCGAGTTGGCGGATATAGCCGGCTCGGAGAAGGAACTTGTGACTGGCCACTTCGGCGTCTGCCGGGGCCTCGCGCAGGGTTGGGATAAAGAGCTTTGACCAGCGGTGCATAATAGAGGGCTTACATGCTTTCCCGTCCGTTCGAGCGCGGCGGATTGAAGTTCCGGACCACCCAGTCGAACATGGACGCAAGGCGATTAAAGAATCCAGATCCCATTCTAAATGTTCAAGGTGTGGCAATCGCCGGTTCGGCTCATTTGCCGTGCCTCCCAATGCAAGCCACGTTGCTACTGAAGATGCCATCAGCCTGGGTTCTCCTCACCTGCGTCTGCCGGAATGAAATGCAAGTGGAGGCCCAAATTCTCTGCGATTGAAAACAAACGATGTAGATAGAAAACGTCCGGTCCGGCCGTGTCACCAGGCCCACACCTGTGGAAGTGCTGACACGCGTAACTTTATGAGTGACAAACGGGTGAAGCAGCCAGGTACTCAGATCAGGATTTTCGAACCTAGGATCGCACAATCATTAAGCAAGGGCATTTCTGATCCCTGTCTCTAGATCAGCTCCACACCCCAAAGATCGTGCAGGTGTCTATACTCTGACAAGTTTTGCTCGTCATCCACCAACATCGATATGGCCGCAATCTAAGACACGAATGGAACATTATGAGGATGGAACAAAGTCAATTTGCCGAAAATTTCCTCTATACTCCAGGTGAATGAGCCTGCAATATATTCAGTTCGGGTGCGGTACCTGTGCTCCAGAAGGGTGGAGAAATTTCGACGCTGGTCCAGCCTTTTGGTTGCAGAAATACCTGCCATTCTCAAAATCGTTTCTCATCCGAAGAGGTTATCCGGACTATCCGGTTCGCAATATTGAGTACGGGGATGTAATCGCGGGACTTCCTGTTGCATCCAATTCTGTTTCTGCGGTCTATTGCTCACATGTACTTGAGCATCTGGCTCTCAATGAATTTCGCCGGACCATCTCAAATGTTTATGCCTACTTGGCGCCGGGAGGCAGATTCCGCCTTGTTGTTCCGGATATTGAATTTCTGGTGAAGCAGTATGTGGCCGACCCCGCGCCGGAAGCGGCTTCAAAGCTGATGTTGGATGCATGCCTTGGAGAAGATTCTAATTCTCGGAGTCTGCGCGCATTACCGAAATTGCTTTTCAGCCGAAGCAGGCATCTGTGGATGTGGGATTACAAGAATATGGCACAGGAGCTTTCCAAAGCGGGCTTTGTGGGTATTCGGAGAGCCGTCTACGGCGATTCCGATGAAGTACGGTTCAAGGAAGTTGAAAATCCCGGCAGGTGGACGAACTGCCTGGGCGTCGAGTGCCATAAGCCCTGAACAGGTTCGGCATATTGCCTTGCGTGCGGTCTCTCTCTCTGACGGGAAACGATAGCTCGCAACAATGCTGGAATAAGGCAGCATCCACTCCCGAGCGTTTCAGATCAGCTCCACACCCCAAAGATCGTGCAGGTGCAGAACGCCGGCTACCTTGGCATCGGTATCGACCACGACCAGCGATGTGATCTTGCGCTCCTCAAGAATCGCCAGCGCCTTTGCAGCGAGTTCGTCGGCGCCAATTGTACGGGGATGTGCGTTCATGGCTTCTCCGGCACTTCTGGTTAGCGCGGCCCCACCCTCGCGTTCCAGCAGGCGGCGCAGATCGCCGTCGCTGATCACACCGCACAGCTTGCCGTCGCACTGCACAGTGGTGATGCCCAGTTTCTTCGACGACATTTCGTAGATGACGTCGGTCATGGGCGTCTTTAGCGCAACCACCGGTACGTCTTCGCCGGTGTGCATCAGGTCTTGCACGCGCGCCAATCGCTTGCCCAGCTTGCCGCCGGGGTGCAGCTCCGCAAAATCCTCGGCGCGGAAACCCTTGCGCACGCTTACGGCAATTGCCAGCGCATCGCCCAAAGCAAGCATGGCCGTAGTGCTGGCCGTGGGCGCAAGATTCAGGCCGCAGGCCTCGCGTTCAACGCTGCAGTCCAGAGCAACATCGCTTGCCTGCACCAGCGTCGAGCTCGGATTGCAGCACAAACTGATTAATGCATCGCCCTTGCGTTTGAGTGTGGCCAGAAGCCGCAGTATCTCTTCCGTTTCGCCGCTGCCTGAGAGCGCAATCACCACATCGCCGGGCATCAGCACGCCCAGGTCGCCGTGCACTGCCTCCGCCGGATGCAAAAACAGCGCAGGCGAACCGGTGGAACTTAGCGTCGCGGCCAGCTTTTGCGCAATGATGCCGCTCTTGCCCATGCCCGTGACCACGACGCGGCCGTTGCCTTGTCCGCAGGCAAGAATCATCTCCACGGCGCGCGTAAATGGCTTCGCCATGGGACCTTCGAGCCGCGCGGCCAGCGCCTCAAGCGCAGCAGCTTCCGTGCGGACCAGGTCGGCCGGCTTCAAGGCCGGAGCCGATTCGGCAACTGCTTTGTCTTCACGGGATTCGGGCTGCTTCATCGGCATTTGATGATAACAGTGTAGGTCAATCTGCAGAACTAACCTCTGTTAACTAAGTGCAGTTCACGGTCCACTGTCTACGCTCGTACAATAGGGAGAAGAGGTCGATACCGTTGAAACGCAATAAAATCGTGCTTTTTGCAGTGCTGGTGATTCTTGCAATCTTTGGCTGGGCGGGTTGGGCCAACTGGGCGTATCGCCGGCAGGCCGCTGAGAAGCGGCTGGCCTCGGTCGCCAAGGGTGAGCTGGTAGCCGACCCCAGCACTGGCAGCCTTTCGTACCTTTCGCCTTTTATTGGCAAGCCCGCGCCAGACTTCGCATTACAGAATCTGCAGGGCCGGAAAATATCGCTCGATAGCTACAAGGGCAAAGCGGTGCTTATCAACTTCTGGGCCACCTGGTGCGGCCCGTGCAAGGTCGAGACACCCTGGCTCATCGAGTTGCGCAACAAGTACGCAAGTCAGGGATTCGAGGTGATCGGCATCTCCACTGAGGGCGACGATCTGAAAGCCGATGACAAGGCCGGCTGGGCAAAACAGAAGGCGGCCATCGCCAAATTTGTTGATGAAGAGCACATGCCGTATCCAGTGCTGGTCAACGGCGACAGCCTGAGCCAGACCTACGGCGGGCTCGACGCAATGCCGACCTCGTTCTACGTCGATCGCAAGGGGAAGGTGGTCGCGGCTCAGATGGGACTCTCCTCAGAGAGTGAAATGGAGTCGAACATCCAGAAGGCGCTGGCAGACTGAATGCAGCGGAGCTTGCAAAGCTCGCGTTGGGTATTGAGTGAGGAAATTGCGAGAGATGAAGGCACTGGTTACAGCAGCGGTACTAACGTTGAGTGCAACGTTTGCACTCGGACAATTTATCCCCAACGGCGCTGAGCCTCGTGCGTCAGCCAAGGATGACGCTGTGCAGTATCTCTTCCCGGAGCAGGTTACGGTGCCCGCCGGCAAGTCGAGCCCCGTGGCATTGCACTTTCGCATTGCGCAAGGCTTGCACATCAACTCTCATACGCCCAGCGGCGAGTTTCTGATTCCCACCGTGTTCTCGATTCCCGGCAGCGAGGGCGTAAAGCTTAAAGTTGCAGACTATCCCAACGGCGCATTCATTACGCTCCCGTCCGATCCCAAGACGAAACTGAGCGTGTATACGGGCGAGTTTATTGTTCAGGCAATGATCGTGGCTCCGCGGGGAAATCACCTGGTGCAAGGCAAGCTGCGCTACCAGGCCTGCAACAACAACCAGTGCCTGCCGCCGAAAACCATCACGGTGCCAATCGACGTGATTGGAAAGTAGTTGTCAGTGGCCAGTGAATAGTGGCCGGAGAACAGGCATCAGTCAAAAGCCCCGGTCGCCGCAGGCACCGGGGCTTTTAGCCGACTTGCTAACTCGCTGACTTGCTGTTCTACGCTCCTGCCTTCTTCTCAATCTTCGCCCAGCTATCCTTCAACGGCAGCGTGCGATTGAACACCAGCTTGCCGGGCGTTGAATCCGGATCGAGGCAGAAGTAGCCCACGCGCTCGAACTGGTAGCGGTCCTCGATCTTCGCATTGGCCAGCGACGGCTCCAGTTTGGCGTCCGTGACCACTTCAAGCGAGTTGGGATTCAGATTATCGAGGAAGCTGCCGCCCTCCGGCACTTCGCCGGGATTGGGATTCGAGAACAGCTTGTCGTAAATGCGTACCTCCGCCGACAGAGCATGTCTGGCGGAGACCCAGTGCATCGTCGACTTCACTTTGCGGCCGTCGGGCGAGTTGCCGCCACGGCTTGCCGGGTCGTACGTGCAGTGCACTTCAACGATGTTGCCCGCCGCATCCTTCACCACGTTCTGCGCGGTCACAAAGTAGGCATTGCGCAGGCGAACTTCTTTGCCCGGCGACAGCCGATAGTACTTCGGCGGTGGAACTTCGCGAAAGTCGTCCTGCTCAATGTAAAGTTCACGCGAGAAGGGCACTTGCCGCGTTCCGGCCGCCGGATCTTCAGGATTATTCGCGACCTCGACGTACTCTTCCTGTCCCTCGGGATAATTCGTAATCACCAGCTTGAGCGGTCGCAGCACGGCCATGGCGCGCATAGCACGGTGGTTCAAGTCGTCGCGCTGAAAATGCTCAAGCATCTCGATGTCAACGCTTCCATTCGTGCGTGAAGCGCCAACCTGCGTGACGAAGGTGCGAATGGCCTCCGGCGTAAAGCCGCGGCGGCGAATACCTGAGAGGGTAGGCATGCGCGGGTCGTCCCAGCCGCTCACGCGCTTCTCCTGCACAAGCTGCAGTAGCTTTCGCTTGCTCAGCAGCGTGTAGGTAATGTTCAGGCGGTCGAACTCAATCTGTTGCGAAGGAAATATGCCGAGCTGCTCGATATACCAGCGATAGAGCGGCTGATGATCGGCAAACTCAAGCGTGCACATTGAGTGCGTGACGCGCTCAATTGAGTCGGACTGGCCGTGCGCGTAGTCGTACATCGGGTAGATGCACCAATCATCTCCGGTTCGGTGATGCGAGGCGTGAAGAATGCGGTACATCACCGGATCGCGCATATTCAGGTTCGGCGAGGCCATGTCGATCTTCGCGCGCAGCACGCGCGAGCCATCGGGGAACTCACCATTCTTCATGCGCACAAACAGGTCAAGATTCTCATCGGCGGAGCGGCCGCGATATGGGCTGTCTTTGCCGGGCTCGGTCAGCGTGCCGCGATGCCGGCGAATTTCCTCGGCGGAGAGATCGTCGACATACGCCTTGCCATCCTTGATGAGCTTCAGCGCCCACTCGTAGAGCTGGCCAAAGTAGTCTGAGGCGTAGCAGAGCCGCTCCCAGTCAAAGCCGAGCCAGTGCACGTCGGCCATGATGGAATCAACGTACTCCTGCTCTTCTTTCTCGGGGTTCGTATCGTCGAAGCGTAGATTGGTTTTGCCGCCGAACTCGTCGGCTAACCCAAAATCAATGCAGATGGCTTTGGCGTGGCCGATGTGAAGATAGCCGTTAGGCTCGGGTGGAAAGCGAGTCTGAATCACCGCGTCGCCAAACTTACCGGTGCGTGCATCTTCAGCGATGATGTCGTGCAAAAAATTCGATGACGCGCGGCTCTCAGTGCTTTCTGTATTCGATGCGTTCATAGACGTGTTTTCGTTTGTCATTACAGCAATTCCTTGGAGCAATCTCTCGATCCGGAAGTCGATCCGGAGACTCTCAATCGAGCAACCGCAGTTTGGCTTCTGCCTGGCGAATGCGCGCCAGGCAAACGTTGCGGCCCAGCACGGTCATGGTCTCAAATAGCGGCGGCGCATTCTTGCGCCCGCACACCGCCACCCGTATCGGCTGAAAGGCTTGCCCAGCCTTCAATCCAAGCTGATTAGCGGTAGAACGAAGCGCCTGATCCAGCGGATCGTGCTCGAACACCGTGTTCGGCAACACTTCAAGCGCCGTCTGGAGTACGCGTTTTGCCATTGCGACGTCGCCCTTCTGCGGAATCAGCTCTGCCGGGTCATATGCAGGCAGTTGCTTGATGAAGAAAAAGTCGGCTGCTATGACTGCCTCGCGCATGAGCTTGATGCGCTCACGAATAAGCGGCGTCACAGCCAGAAGCTTCTCCGGCGTGGCGTCCATACCGGCCTCATCGAAGAACGGCTGCAACTGCTTGCTGAGTTCTTCCACAGGCAGTGCGCGAATATGCTCGGAGTTAAGCCACACGGCCTTGGGATCGAATGGATCCACTTCAGTAAAGTTGATGACGGCGTTTGCGCGGTTCACGCCCTCAAGCGTGAACGCGTCCTTTAGCTCATCGAGCGTAAGAAACTCACGGTCGTTCTTGGGCGACCAGCCCAGCAGGCAAAGAAAATTGACAAACGCCTGCGGCAGAAAGCCGGCGTCACGATAGGTAGTCACGCTGACAACGGCCCCGTGCTTGCGCTTTGAGAGCTTGGCTCCGTCTGGCGCCACCAGCAGCGGAAGATGCGCAAATCGCGGCGGCGCAGCGCCCAAGGCCTCAAAGATCAGCACATGCTTGAAAGTGTTGGAAAGGTGATCCTGTCCGCGAATGATGTGGCTGATGCGCAGGTCGGCGTCGTCCACGCAGGAAGCCAAGTGGTACGTCGGCATGCCGTCTGAGCGCAGCAGGGCAAAATCTTCTACATCGTCGGCTTGCTTGGTCTGCACGCCGTAAACGCCGTCGGTAAATTGCAGCGTGCGGCCTTCGCCTCGCGGCACCCGGTACCGCAGTGCAAAGGTCTCGCCGGCTGCGGCGCGGCGGTCGCTCTCCTCGCGCGAAAGCTCGCGCATGCCGGGATTGCAGAGCCATGCCCCCTGAGACCCAGATTGGTTGTCGTCGCCGGCGTGCGCGGGGGTAAAGTCGCGGTAGGCCAGCCCGGCCGTAAAAATGGCCTCAGCCTTTTCGTGGTGCAGAGCGAGCCGTTCGGACTGCCTGTACTCCTCATCCCAGGAGAGGCCAAGCCAGCGCAGCCCGTCAAAGATGGACTGCACACTGGCATCTGTGTTGCGCTCAACGTCAGTGTCGTCAAGGCGCAGCACCATGGCGCCGCCGTTATGGCGCGCGTAGAGCCAGTTAAAAATGAACGTGCGCGCACTGCCTACGTGAAGGTAACCGGTCGGCGAAGGAGCAAAACGAACGCGCGGCGCGTTCGCTGGTATTGAATCGGGCATCGTGGCGTATTTGCTTTCTATTCACGATGCTATCGCATTCGCTCGGGGGCCTGTCTCACGCCTGCGGTGGGATCACCGGCGGCGCCGGCGGTGGCTGTATCGGCGGCTGCCAGGCAACCTGTTGCACCGGGACCACCTTCCACTCCGCAAAGGCAAGCACGTACAGCAGAATCAGGCCGCCGAACGGAATCAGCGTCAACAGCGAAAGCCAGGGCGAGAATCCTGCCTTCTTGCAGATAAACCAGGTGGGAACAATGACGATAGCCACTCCCACCGCGATGATGAGGGGAAGGATCGCCATCATGGCCAGGACGACGTGTTGAATCTGAGATGGGTCGGGTGCGTCTTGCAGGAAGAGCGCAAGGTTGAACATGGTGAACGCTCCAGAATGGGATTGGGAACTCGAAGCAAAGGTAATGCCTCGCCTGCGATTCCGCAATAAAAATCGGAGCTAAAGCAAAAGGCCCGCGGCAGACTAGGATCGTTTGCCGCGGGCCTTTTCTAGCTGCGACTCTCTACGTGATGTCTTCCGTGTCGTAGACCGGCGCGACGGTGCGCTTTTTCGGCACGCCATGCACTGAGCTCAGCAAATCTTCGACCACGTCTTCGAGCTGGCGCTGGCTTTCAATCACGGCGCTCATGCTCTTCAGGTCGTCAGGTTCGGGAACGCGCTCAACCAGCACCACGGCGTGGCACTGCGCCACGTGATCCAGGTTCAAGCCCTCGGGTGTTTTTGCCTTGATGCTCACCTGGTCGATGCCGACGCAAAGCACATCGGCAACCCTGGAGCGCATCTCGCCGGCTACGGGGCCGATGCGTGGAGCCGCCAGAATCAGAGTCGTGTCCACGTTGACAATGCGGTATCCGGCGTTTTGCAGCTCCTCCATGGCCAGATTAATAAAGATGGCCGAGTCGGCATCCTTCCAGCGCGGATCGCCAGGAGGAAAGAAGCTGCCAATATCACCCGCGGCAACCGAGCCCAGGATCGCATCGGTTACCGCATGCAGCAGCACATCGCCGTCGGAGTGGCCGGCCAGCCCCTCGGGGTGGTCGATATTCAGCCCGCCAATGCGCAGAGGCACACCCGGCTTAAAAGCGTGCGAGTCATAACCAAATCCGATGCGAATATCCATGATCTGCTTTTCTTGATGAGTCAACGATAATTCTAACTACTTAACGGTACTGGCTACATCAGAACCGTTCTTTTGCGCCTGGAGAATTTCAAGACTCCTGATAATCAAGAGTTTGAGATCCCACATTTGGGCAACATCACTGATGTAAACACGCGATGCGCCAAATGCTTCCGGGGAAGGTTCAATCTCATAACCGTTCGCCAGTTTGACTGCTTCTTCCACCGGAACCAGGGTTGTTATGTTCTTTCGTTTTGCATCTCCGAAGAAACGAACAAACCAAAATGTCGGTTTCAAATATGACACGTTGAAGTAATAAATGGTGTCTTTGCTCAGAATCGTTTCTGCCGATACGCCAGATTTGATGCAGATATCGCGGACAATACGAAGAAATTCAAGTTCTTCTTCAGTTGTCACGATTTGGGAATCAGCGGCCTGCAAATCCACCTTTGGCTTCTCTTCAACTTTCGGTGGGCTAATCTCTTTCGGGAGGTTAGGGGGTCCGCTGGTCTTGTCCTTGTCATTATCGAGTGTACGCTGGAGTCCCTCCCTTAACCTTTCGATAAAGTCGTTACTCATGATTCTAAGAAGCGTAGGCTCGATGGAATCACGCGCAACCTCACTTAATCGGGCCATTACAGGCGCAGTTCGATTCCCTTTGTAAATGTCTGCAGTAAGCCACTTCATGAATGACTCGTCTTCACCAGGAGCTTTCAATACGCGCGCGAGCTTTTCGATCATGGCTTGTCTATATCTGCTGTTTTCTGCTTCAGTGATGAGCGTTTCAGCATTAAAAGACTCACGGCTAAATTTTGTAAGGAAAGCTGCAACCTTGGCCCAGTCGGTCTTGGGATCATCGAGCGCAAATGTGAAGAACGGTTCTTTATCCATCACATTGTGGTTTTCGAGGTCACCGTAGAACAGGTAATGACACCCATCCGTGATTACCCCAAAATGGAGTTCAGGCATTTGGGCGATGTATCTTGCTAGTTGGTTCGATTTAAAGGCAATATCTGCCCCCAATGCCTTGGTTTCGAACACAATCAGCGGCCTGGTACCAGTGATGTCGAAGATAGCAAAATCCATCCTATCGGGTTGTTTCTTTCCATCCCCCTGGACGAAAGGAGCAGCATATTCTGGGCGGACTTCTTTGGGTGAGTTTGTGTCGTACCCGAGTAATCGAATGAAAGGGACAACGAGGCTCATTTTTGTAGCTTCCTCGTTTTCGATGTACTCTTTGCTAGCTTCGAATCGTTGTACTAGTTCCTTAAGTTGATTGGCGTCCATCGTGCTTTCCTCTTTTCGTCCAATACTCTCTTAATTAATGGCGCTGCTTCAGGTAAAACTCCGCCAGCTCCAGGTCGCCCGGCTGCGTAATCTTCAGATTAACCTGAGAACCGTGCACCACGGCTACCGGATTTCCGGCCCGCTCCACGACTGAAGCCTCGTCGGTGCCCACAAAGCCATCAGCCTGCGCCTCGGCAAATGCCTTTTGCAGCACGCCGTATCGAAAGCCCTGCGGCGTCTGCGCCAGCACAACGTATTCACGCGGAATCGTAGAGGTAATCAGTGCGCCATGGGCGGTCCGCTCCACCTGCTTGATGGTGTCCACCGCAGGCAGGCCCACGATTGCGGCCCCATGTTTCTCGACCGCGTCAATGGTGCGCTCGATGGTTGCCGCGTCGATCAGCGGGCGTACGGCATCGTGTACCAGAACAATATCGTCCGGCTGGGCAGACAGGGCGGCCAGCGCATGCGACACCGACTCCTGGCGGCTGTCACCGCCCTCGACCACCTTGACGCGATCTGCAAAGCCGTACTCGGCAATCTGTGCCTGCACGCGCTCCAGCTCCGTACCGCGCACGGCGACATAAATGGTGCTGACGCGCGGCACCGCGGCAAACGCCCTCAGCGAGTGGATAAGGATCGGCACTCCATCGAGGGCAAGGAACTGTTTTGGCTGAGGCCCCGCCATCCTGGTTCCCAAACCGGCAGCAGGAAGAATCACAAAGACTTGCATAACTCGTGGAGTATACACCGGAAAGCAGGTTAGGAGGCTCCAAGGCGCCAAGTTTACGAGTTTGTAAAGATCCAAAGTTCCCAAGGCAATCGCATCGAGTGCATCTGTGATTTTGCTTAGAGCACCTCGGTCCACTCTGGTGGCGCAGTATCGTTTTTCCGCATTCGGCAGGCGGCCAACATATCATTTTGAATAATGATGCAGCATGAAACGGCACAGAAGCGATCGATACGGCGGCCTGCGGCTAAACCGCATGCAACCGGTGTGCCCGCCATCGACACGCAACTGCTCAGGCCCGGTATGCGCATCGCCGTTGGCCTCTCCGGAGGCGCGGACTCGGTCGCGTTGCTGCGCGTGCTCGTTGCTCGAAGCAGGGAACTCGGGCTCGTCATCCACGCAGCGCACCTGCACCATGGGTTGCGTGGCGAGGAAGCAGACGGCGATCTCGCATTTGCCCGCGATCTCGCTGTCAGGCTCGGTCTGTCGTTTCATGAAGCCTATGTTGACGTGGCGAAGGAGTCCCAGGCTGATCCCGCCAAGGGTAAGGTTGCGGAGTCGCTCGAAGAAGCTGCCCGGCGCGTCCGTTACGCGTGGTTCCGGCAACTGCTGGCAACCGGAGAGATCGATGCAGTAGCCACCGCGCATACCCTCGACGACCAGGCCGAGACCGTGCTCGCCAAGTTCCTGCGCGGCGCGTGGACTGAAGGACTCGCCGGAATCTCACCCAAGCTGGACTTCGCGGAGGGCTCTGTCGTGCGCCCATTGCTTGGCACTACCCGGACTGAGGTGGAAGCCTACCTGCACGCGCTTGGTCAGGAGTGGCGCGAGGATTCATCGAACCGGCATCTTACCTTCACCCGTAATCGCATCCGTCACGAACTTCTGCCGTTGCTCACGGAGTGGAATCCGCGCTTGCGCGAGCACCTCACCCAGATGGCCGCGCTGGCAGCCGACGAAGAGGCATGGTGGCGGGCCGAGCTGACGCGGATTGCACCCCAGATCCTGCTGCCCGGGCGCGCGGTACGTGGCGGTGGCCGGGCCGCGGGAAGCGATTCCTCCGTCGGCATCGACGTAACCCGCCTTACCGCTCTCCCGACAGCTCTCCAGCGCAGGTTGCTGCGCCACGCGGCGGGTCAGTTGGGGGCTGCCCCCGACTTTGAGGCCACGGAGTCACTGCGCGGCCTGGCCCTGACCGGGCATGCCGGACAGAAACTTGAACTGGCGAAAGGCTTGCGCGCTGAGCGGACCCCGCGGGAGCTGCGCCTGGAAATGGGCCCGGTTTCCCAAATTGGGAGCCAAACCGAAGCGCTACCCACCGAGCACAAAAGTTGTATCCCTTGCGAGATCAGCGCACCCGAGTTTGGCCTCAGGTTAAAGGTCGTGGCGGCTTTGGGAACAGGATCTTCAGGGGGGCTGATGGGCGCTACGGTAACGCTGCGCAACTGGAAACCGGGAGACCGAGTCAGGCTGCGCTACTCCAGCGGCCCTCGCAAAGTGAAGGAAGTGCTTGAGCGTCTTAAAGTTACGGGTTCCTCCCGGAGCCTTTGGCCAGTGCTTGAGCTGGATGGAAGAATCATCTGGATGCAAGGTGTGGAACTTGAGCCCGAGCACGGGATCGTTTTGGAAGTTCTGCAGGCCCGTTCCGCCGGCGCTTAGGTCGCTTAAGCGTCGCATTTTTATCCGGTTGACAGGCCTGATGCCTTCCTTCCACGCCACTTGCGGGGACTCCAAATCCGGTGTCTATGAGAGTACAATCGGGGTTACCACTCATCCATGCGGCCGGGTTCCACGAACGCCGCAGGGGTGTCGTGTACTTTCTGACACTTTAAGGAAGGCAGCGACGTCTATACGAGTGTAGTGTTCTTGTTGATGGAGGTCCGGCCGGCGAAACTTCCACGGTTGGATAGAGGAGTTGGTGGTGAATTCAAGCGTTAAAACAATCATGTTCTGGGTCTTCATCCTGATCTGCCTGCTGATGCTGTGGGCGGTGGTGAATAAGAGCGCCAGCATGGGCAAGGATGCGGAGACTCCCTACTCCGACCTGTACGACAAGGTGGCGAATCAACAGGTGCTGGATGCGACCATTCAGGGCAACGAATTGCGCGGACACCTCAAGACCTCGCCAAAAGATCAGTTCCACACTACGCTGCCTGCCAACTACGATGACCTCTTGAAGGCGATGACCGCCGCTAAGGTTAACGTCACCATCAAGGAGCCGCAGAGCAACATCCTGCTGCCGCTGCTTTTCAACGTCGGCCCGTTCATACTGCTGGGCGCGATCTGGTTCTTTATGCTGCGCCAGATGCAATCCGGCGGAAACAAGGCGTTGTCGTTCGGCAAGAGCCGTGCACGCCTGCTCTCGATGCAGCAGAAAAAAATCACCTTCAAGGAAGTGGCCGGTGTTGACGAGGCCAAGGAAGAACTGAAGGAGATCATCGAATATCTGCGCGAGCCGCAGAAGTTCCAGAAGCTTGGCGGAAGAATTCCCAAGGGCGTCCTGCTTGTCGGACCTCCAGGAACCGGCAAGACTCTGCTTGCACGTGCGGTTGCCGGTGAGGCCAATGTGCCGTTCTTCTCCATCTCAGGTTCCGACTTCGTGGAAATGTTCGTAGGCGTTGGCGCAAGCCGCGTTCGCGACCTGTTTGAACAGGGCAAGAAGAATGCTCCCTGCATCATCTTCATCGACGAAATCGACGCGGTAGGCCGCCATCGTGGCGCAGGCCTCGGCGGCGGACACGACGAGCGCGAGCAGACCCTCAACCAGTTGCTTGTCGAGATGGACGGCTTCGAGTCCAACGACGGCGTGATTCTGGTGGCCGCAACCAACCGGCCCGATGTGCTCGATCCCGCACTGCTGCGCCCCGGACGCTTTGACCGCCGTGTGGTTGTCGGATTGCCCGATATACGCGGCCGCGAAGAAATCCTGCGCGTCCACATCAAGAAGGTCCCGATAGCCGACGATGCAAACCTGAATGTTCTGGCTCGCGGAACGCCGGGATTCAGTGGAGCCGATTTGGCCAACATGGTCAATGAAGCTGCGCTGAACGCGGCGCGAGTGAACCGCAAACAGGTCACCATGTACGACCTGGAGTTGGCCAAGGACAAGGTGCTGATGGGCGCCGAGCGCAAATCCATGCTCCTGACGGATGAGGAAAAGAAGGTGACCGCCTATCACGAGGCTGGCCACGCCATGGTTTCGTTCTTCCGCGACCACTCCGACCCCATCCACAAGGTCACTATCATTCCGCGTGGCATGGCGCTTGGTGTCACCGTGTACCTGCCCGACGATCGCCACAATTACACGCGCGAGTATCTCGAGACTCGCCTGGCTACTGCCTATGGTGGCCGCGTGGCTGAGGAGATATTCCTCAACCAGATGTCAACCGGCGCGGGTAGCGACATTGAGACGGCAACCGACCTGGCTCGCCGTATGGTCTGCGAGTATGGCATGAGCCGCCTCGGCCCGCTGACCTTCGGCAAAAAGGAAGAGCAAATCTTCCTGGGCCGTGAAATTGCGCAGCATCGCGATTTCAGCGAGGAGACGGCCCGGCAGATCGACCTTGAAGTTCGTCGCCTCATCGATGAAGCCTATCAGTCAGCTCACACCATCCTGGACTCACACAAGGATGCGATGCACCGCATAGCCGTGGCCCTACTGGAGCGCGAAACCATTGACGCCGAAGAGGTCCGAATGCTGATCGAAGGTTTGGAACTGCCTCCGATGCGCTCCGTGCTGGCTTCGCCCTCTGATACCGGCGGAACGCCCCAGCAGGTGCTCAAGCCGGAGCGCGGTGGCCCCGGTTATCCGGAAGGTTCACCGTCACCGGCATAAGTGAACTGCATGCATCGGTAAAGAACGAGGGCTGCTCTCAGGAGCAGCCCTTTCTGTACCGGATCGCATTCGAAGCTGCTGGCGGGGCAGAGTCTGGTGGACTAGAGTATGGATGAGTACCTCTTCAGCAACTGGTCCGTCCAAGGATGTTGGGCGGGAGACCTCAACTCAGGTCATTGATCGTGCCATGAGCCAAACCACCCGCAACTCGTTCGTCATCGTCATTGTCCTGGCTATTCTCGTTGGCGTTCTTCACCTGGGCACCTTCCTGCTGGCTACGCTATTCGGCTACCTGGCTCTACGGACATTTTCCATCGGCGGCAGAAGGTGGCTGAGCGTAACCCTGTATCTGGTCACGGTTATCGCAGTGGGCAGCGGGTTGGTTTACTTTACCAGCCTTGCGTACCGTACTTTCCCCAGAATCGCGGAAACGGCGATTCCCGCGGTTGTTGGGTTCGCTGAAAAGAAGGGAATCGAGCTGCCATTTACTGATTACGAGAGTCTGAGGACTGCGGCGCTCGATCAGGCCCAGGAAGGTTTTGCGGTCATTGGGAAATACGCGACCGCGGCATCATTTCAATTCGTGTTGGTGATAGCGGGACTGGTAGTGGCTCTCGGCGTCTTCCTTGGTCCCGGATGGACTACGGATCGCAGAGAGTTGAGCCAGCCTGACAATCACTATCTGAGTATGACTCGGGAACTGACGGCGAGGTTCAAGTCCTTCTACAGAAGTTTTGCCAAGGTGCTGGGCGCGCAGATTCTCATCTCCTCAATCAATACTGCCATTACTGCAGCTTTCCTCTTGCTGAACGGATATCCGTACTCCGGACTGCTCGCCACCTTTGTTTTTCTGTGCGGGCTCATACCCATCATTGGAAACATTATCAGCAATAGCCTGATTGTTGGTGTCGGCTTCACCATTACCGCAAGGACCGGGGTCTACGCGTTTATCTTTCTCGTTGCAATTCACAAGCTGGAGTACTTCCTCAATAGCCGGATCATCGGCAGCCGGATCAAGTGCCCGATGTGGCTCACGCTCGTGGGGCTCATCCTGGGTGAGAAACTGATGGGCGTGCCCGGTATGGTGCTGGCGCCCGTTGCTCTGCACTTCATCAAGGCTGAGGCTTCGGCAATTCGATCTCTGCCCAGCAGCACGCCGCAGGATTCGTAGCGCAACTGAACGGCAACGAACACTCGCTACTTGCCGAGCAGAGCCCATTGCGCAGAGCCGAAGCAGGCAAGCTGAAAAAGAAGGGCTGCCTACGTGAGCAGCCCCTGGACGATTGCTTGACTACTTATCTCTAGAAGATTTTGTAGGCGACGCCGAAGCTGCCGCCGTAAGGATGCAGTCGAGGTGTTACGCGCCACTGCTGGTACTCGAAATCGCCCACGCGCATTACCCAATGATTGTTCAGGTTGTAATCTACCCCGCCGCCGTAGGACATTACGGTTGTGCTGCCGTTAAGGAAACTGCCGTTGCCGGCGCCGATGAGGAACTTACCGTAGGGAGTAAATTTCCCGAAGTCATGGATGTATACCTTCGGTCCGATGAGGTAGGTGTTTTCAGAGATCGCGTTGTACTGGTTGAAGTGCATCCAGTTGCCTTCGCCTTCGACACCAATGTAACGGCTCAATCTGTAGTCGAAGTACGCACCAATGCCTATGAGCGGATTGGGGCTCGCCACAGCGACTCCATGGCCTGTGTAATCAGGCTGGAAGGCGGATCCGAATACTCCGGCGGACAACCGGGATTGATGGCTTTTCGCGGCAGGCTGCACCTGCGCGTCAACGGACAGTGTAGCTGCAAGAAATGCTACGCAAAACAGAAGTAAGGTCGATCGCATTGAAGGCATGAGCGCTCCATTTTTTGGGGATGCCAGCTCCATTTGGAATTGGTCAAGGCGAAACAGCGGTCTCTGGCACGGCGAGGAGCTTGATTGACGCCTGCCAGAGACTCAAGAAGTTCGTTATTACTGCGGTGTTGCCGTTGAAGCTACAGGAGGTTCTGGCTGCGCTCCATTTGTACCGGCAGCCGGGGCCTGAGCCTCGGGCACTGACGGTTCCTGCGCAGCAGGTTGCTGTGATGCCGTATCTGTTGCTGCCGTGTCACCGGCAACTGATCCGGCGGGCGAAGCCGACGTTGTTGTTTTGGCCGCTTCGTAACGCTGCAGCTTGTAGAAGATCGGCGTTACTTCAAACGGCATCTTGTCGCGCGAGTTCATCGGTGCATATCGCTTTGCGTCCAGCATATGCACGGTATCGTCCCACGGATCAATCTTGAGCCAGCTACCCAGCGGTAGAGCCGCGCTCTGATTCAGGTCATCCCAGTCGATCTTGGGCGCCATGTGTGCCAGGTCCGCCAACCAGGCGGTGCCATCCGGTTTCAGCAGTGAGTCGCCCAGTTTGGGAGTATTCAATGCCTTCAGTTCAGGGCTGCGCTGCACCAGTTGCTCCCAGTATAGGCCCGCGTTCGGCAGTTTGTCCTTATACATGGAGGCTTCTAAATACTGCATCGCCTGCTTAGCTGCAGCTTCGTTGTCTGTGTCGCTGTGATACATGTTGATGCGCTGGAACGATGCCTCGTCTGGGAACAGAAGCCGGTCGTTGAACGCGTAACGTGTGTCGATGTGGTGTCCCATGGCGACGTGAGCCAATTCCAACGCGATCACGGATGCGATCGATTCTTCATTGGGCAGACTGTCGAGAAGGCCACGGCTCAGCAGAATCGTGTTGCCCACGGTTGTTGCTTCAATGGTGTCGGTGAGCAGGACGCGGGCGTGAACCTGATCGGTGAAATTCAGGTTATTGGGAACGATCAGGTTGATGATGATCTGATCGAGGACCTTCTGTTCATAGCCACCCTGGTCCGAGGGAGCAACCAGTCCCGCCTCAACCAAACGGTCAATCACGTTGCTCTCAGCCTGTGCGACCCACATGCGCGAAGCCTGCAGCGGACCCACATCGCTGGAGTCGTTGCTGCGGTCTACTGCATCGTCCACCTTCACGCTGACATTTTCACTGTTACGCGTGGGCAGTTTGAGCGCGTAGCCCCAGAAGTGCGTCTGCGCCTTCAGGCCGGTGGGATTCTTGCCTTCCGTACGCTCAGTCTCTTCAACATAGACCGCCACCGGCAGCCAGATGCCCGGCTGCACGTTCATGCGCCAGCTATCGAAGTGGAAGTAATACTTCGAGCTGTCTTCGTGCGACGAGCCGGTATAGGTGCCGTTGAAACGGACTACGTTGCCGGCGTCGTCTTCAATCCAGATACGTCCGTAGAAGCGGCCTTCGTCTTTCACTTGCGGCCGCGGATGCACGTCGAAGACCCAGGTTCTTACGTTACCCAGAAATTCGCGGCGAACGAAACTGAACACATAGTGCTGCTGATCGAAGCCCTTCGGATCGATGAACATCATTTCCATGAAGCCGGTATCCGAATAGGTGAACTTCTCAAGGCCGAGCAGCTTGGTGAGTCCGGTGATCGCTCCCAACGAAGATTTAAAGAATCCCTTCTTCTTTGCGTCGTCGGATCGCGGAGAATAGGTCTTGTCGAAGAACGATGACCCGAAGTCCACCCGGCTCAGAATGTAGTGATCGTCGACGGGAACTTCGTACAGCTTGGGGTCTGGGCGCGTGTCCTGAATATACGTTTCAACAAGCGGGGTACGCAGCTTAATGTCATCAATCAGTACCTTTTCGCGTTGAATCGCCTTTTCCACGAGCGCGGCCTGCTCTGGTGTAAGTTGCCGCGGCGTCTCGTATTTTGGGGTCTTCTTCGCGTAGGCACAAGACACCCCGATTGCGATCATCAGGAAGGTGAGGGAAATCTTCCGAAAAGTCATAGTCAAGCTCCTAAATGCTTCGTCCAGGTCCAGCTTCAGCTTATTGCCGCCCGGTGTGAACTCCACAGCGGTGTTATGTTCGACGGTCAAATCGGTCATTGCTCTTACGCAAGTTGGAAACTGATGGTGATCGTTGTAGTCAAGTCAACAGGATGACCGTCGCGTGTGGCCGGGCGGAATCGGATGTGTTGTGCCACTCGGCGTGCTTCTTCATCCAGTCCGTGCCCTAATCCTCGTACGATACGGTCAACAACCACTTGACCGTTGGCTAGAAAGGTTACGCGCAACACCACGTCGCCTTCCACCTTCATTTGGCGGGCCTCTGGGGTGTACTGCACCGGCGGTTTGGAGATGACTTCCAGGCTGGTGGTGGTTGGCCCAACCTGCATCTTAGGCGTTACTGGAGCCGCGGCAGTCATCGCCGGGATTCCCGCGGAAGCTACCTTGCCATAGTTTCCCGTGCCGGCGGTTGAACCGGTCGCGCCTGGAATACCGGCCGACGCAACCTTGCCCACTACACCGGAATTCGAGCCCGCTCTGAGTCCGTTGCCAATGCCGGTTGATCCCACAACACCATGGGGTGCAACGGCAGGGCCCCGGTCTCCTCCATAGGGATTGCCAATCGCGGCTACCGTTGCCGGGCGCGTGGCATGTGGATTAGGCGTCACGCCGAAAGTCTCTCCAAGATGAACCGGAGCCGTTGAGGGTCTAACCTCCGCAGACTGCGCCGGCATGGCTGCAGTGAGTGCAGCCTTGGGCTGCGGAGCCAGAATGACAGCCGCCTTGGCGGGCTTCATTTCCGGCATGGCCACCCTGGCCTCCATCTCAATCGGCTTAGGCTCAGGCGGCTTCATCCTGGGCATTGAAATCTTGGGGGCCTCCATCTCAAGCTTGGGAGTTTGAGGCGGAGGAGGAAGCTTGGGCGGTGGCGGCTGCTTGAATTTTGGCTGCGGAGGCGGCGTTGTGGGCACAATCAGCTCAGTGATCTCGTAGTGGTGCTGCTCGAGAACATGCTTTGCCGTGGCTCCGATGTAAAGGACCAACGCCAGCACTATGCCATTGATTACCGTGCTGGTAACGAATGAAGCGGTGCTGCGCTCTGCTTCAGGAAGAGGACCAAAATTGGTTCGGCCCGGTGTGTACTCTATCTGCATTTATCTAGTCCTCCCTTGGGAGCACGGAGAGGGCACAACATAATTGTCCTCGGCATTTGAGCTAAGGCTCGGGAATTTGCATTGGCGAGTGATATCCCGATGATCCATCAAGCCGGTAACGTCTGTGCAAGTCATCAGTTTCATAGATCCCTAAAAGCCAAATTTGTTAACGCCGAGTTCAGGCCCGCGCCCGTACTATGCGATTGAAAGCACTCACGACCGAAGCCCGTAGTGGCTTGGACGGAATGCCCTGTTTTTGGTTTCCAAGGCATAGTCCCAATTGGCGCTGGCTTACCGTTGATGGCGAAGGGCGCGGGGATGGAATAACTACAAGTGCAAAACCGAAGTTCGAAGAAACTTGCGCCATTCGATGCGGCAGCAGCATGGAGCATCTGCATGGGTACTCTCCACGTTACTTCCAAGGCATCCAAACAGATCGCGCATCTCCGTTGCCTTTCAGCAATCTTTCGCTGCGCGTCTCGCAATCAAGTGCCGGAATTTCAACCGACCCGGCAAAAATCAAAAACCTGCACAAACTTCTGTTTCAGGACACGGGGCAATCGGCCAAGAGGGAACTTGCCGGACACTGCCGGACCGTTCGTCCATGCCCTAATTGTAATAGACTCAAGGTTACCCAAAGTGTTCGTGAAAGGACAGCGATTTCTGTGAAGATCTTGGTGACCGGAGGCGCAGGTTACATTGGTGGCACTGTTGCGGGATTGCTCACCCAAAAGAGGCATAACGTACTTGCTTATGACAATCTTAGCCATAGCCATCGCAATTTGCTTCCACCGGGTGTGGATTTCTTTCAGGGAGAAGTCGAAAACAGGATCGAAATTGAAAACCTTTTCAAACAGGCGCGAAAATCAGGCTCCCCGTTCGACGCCGTATTGCATTTCGCGGCACTGATTGAAGCCGGCGAATCGATGAAATCGCCCGAGATGTTTTTCAGAAATAACACCGCCGCCACTCTTTCACTTCTCGAGGCGATGCTTGCCGAAGGGCCGCGCCGGCTGGTGTTTTCCTCCACGGCCGCCGTGTATGGAGAACCGGAAGTGGTTCCCATTCAAGAGGATGCAAAGCAGGCCCCGACCAACGCATACGGTGAGTCCAAGTTGCTTGTCGAGCATATGCTCCGCTGGCTGAACCAGATCCATGGCCTCCGCTATGCCTCGCTGCGCTACTTCAACGTGGCAGGTGCGCCGGAGGGTCCCAATGGAGAGATCACACGAGGCGAAGCCCACCAGCCGGAGACCCACCTGATTCCGCTTGTGCTTGATGTGGCGCTCGGAAGGCGCGACTCAATCAAGATATTTGGTGACGACTATTCCACACCCGACGGCACCTGCATCCGCGATTACATTCACGTCTCCGACCTGGCCGACGCACACCTTCTGGCCCTGGATGCGCTTGAAAATGAACCGGTAACCAAAGATGGACACTACAGCTTTCGTCCACTGATCTACAACCTTGGTAACGGCAGCGGCTTCAGTGTTCGCGAGGTGATTGAGGCTGCCCGCCGCGTTACCGGGCATCCAATCCCGGTTGAAGTCTGTCCGCGCCGGGCCGGTGACCCCGCCGTTCTCGTAGCGAGTTCAGAAAAAGCGATGCGCGAATTGGAGTGGAAGCCCCGCTACACCAAGCTCGACGACATCGTCCGCACCGCGTGGGTATGGCATCAGAAGCACTACGCCAATTAGCATTCAACCTGGTTGGCTGCTGTCGCCGATGTTGAATCCCCGGTGACCCGTTGCGTCATCAAATGAATTGAATAATTCTTGTCAGGTGTAAGCAGGGCAGTGAGAGGTCTTCCCCGGATGGCAGCGAATAGCAAATCGGGTTTCTGGCGCACGTTCGTCGACTTCTTTGTCCTCTTCAGCGGGATCTCGACCGCCTCAAACCTGGCCCGTACCCAGGGAAAACCGTTATTGACCCGCGGCATGTTCCTCTTCCGTTCCGGCAGAAGCAGATAGACTGGACGGTCGTGAGTTTGAGAACCTTATCAACTCTCTTGCCGGAAAGTGATAGAGATGGAGAATCAGAAAAGGTTCCTGACCGCAGAGTGGAAAAATCTGGTTATGCTCAACTACGCGGTTGATGCATCGCTCCTTGAGCGTTTTGTTCCCGCAGGCACAGAATTGGATTCATTTGAAGGAACTATTTACCTTAGTCTCGTCGGATTCGAATTCAATCGCACACGTATATTTGGGTGCCCGGTGCCATTCCATCAGGCTTTCGAAGAAGTGAATCTACGGTTCTATGTCCGGCGTTCTTCAAAGAGGGGTGTTGTATTCATCCGGGAACTCGTCCCGAAATATATGGTCGCCGCCATTGCACGATTCGCATTCAATGAGAACTATTCGTGCCTACCCATGTCGCATCAAATCGTATCGCATGCCGATCGTGGTGCCACGGAGGCCGAGTACACGTGGGCTTCGGGGCGGGATCGATGTATGATGCGGGTCGAGACCGAAGAGCCGAGCTTCCTTCCGGTCGACGGCATCTTGAGCCAATTCATTACAGAGCACTACTGGGGTTATGCTGCGCAGCCAGATGGCGGATGCCTCGAGTATGAAGTGCAACACGTGCAATGGAGCATCAGGAACGCAAAACGAGCAGAATTCGCCGGGAACTTCGCTGGGCTTTTTGGAGCCGAGATAGCCAGAGCCCTGACACGTAATCCAGACTCGGCCTTCTTGGCAGAAGGATCGCCGGTAACAGTATTTAGGAGAACGAGGATAAATTGATGCGGGTTCCAGCGACGGCCGGTTGGGTGCTCTACGACGGTGATTGCGAATTCTGCGTTCGCTGGCTGCGCTTTTGGTCTCCCGTTTTGCGCCGCCGTGGTTTCGAAATCGACGCACTTCAAGCAGAGTGGACAGAGGAAGCGCTTGGTCTCCCGCGCGATCAAATCCTGCGAGACATCAGATTATTAGCCGCGACGGGTGAATCCTATGCTGGCGCCGATGTCTACTTGCATGTAGCGCGGAGAATTTGGTGGGCTTGGCCCCTGGGCTTTCTTTTCAGCCTTCCTGGATTTAACTTGCTGATTTGGGCGGGCTACCGATGGTTTGCGGCCAACAGGCAATGCGTTTCAGAGTACTGCCTACGTGGCAAATAATCAGCCGGTACTCTTGCTAAAATCAAATCAATGGCATTGACCCGCCAACAGGCTCTCGACTATTTCAACTCGCCCGATCTGATCGGCCTCGGCTTTGAGGCTGACTCGGTGCGCCGCCGTCTGCACCCTGAAGGCGTCGTCACCTACATCATCGACCGCAACATCAACTACACCAACTTCTGCACGGAATACTGCACCTTCTGCGCCTTCTACCGGCCGCTGCCGAAGAATGGCAAGAGCGATCCACGGTCGGACGAGGGCTACATCCTCGATTTCGAAAAGATCTACGAGAAGATTACCGAAACGTTGGAGATGGGCGGCACCGGCGTGCTGATGCAAGGCGGCATCCATCCCGACCTGAAGATCGACTGGTTCGAGCGACTGTTCACCGGCATCAAGCAGCGCTTTCCGCACATCTGGCTGCACTGCCTGTCTGCGTCTGAAGTGCTGGCTATTGCCGAGTACTCCAACCTGAGCCTGCGTGACACCATCGCGCGCCTTCGCGACGCGGGCCTCGACTCTATCCCCGGCGGCGGTGCGGAGATTCTGGACGACGAAGTGCGGCACCGCATCGCGCGGCTCAAGTGCAATACCGAGGACTGGGTCAGCGTCCATCGCACCGCGCACCAACTCGGCATGCGGACCACCGCCACCATGATGTTCGGTGTTGGAGAAACCTTCGATCAGCGAATCAACCACTTCGAAGTTGTCCGCCGCCTGCAGGAAGAGACCGGCGGATTTACCGCTTTCATCCCCTGGAGCTTCCAGCCCAGGCACACTGCACTCGGTGGCCGTGGCTGGGATGAAGCAACCAGCGTGGAGTACCTGAAGGTGCTCGCAATCGCGCGGCTCTATCTCGACAACATTGAGAACGTACAGGCAAGCTGGGTAACGCAGGGCCTCAAGGTCCTGGAACTTGGTCTCCACTTTGGCGGCAACGATGTGGGCTCGGTGATGCTTGAAGAAAACGTGGTCAAGGCGGCCGGCACATCAAACTGCACTACCGAGGAAGAACTGCGGCGGATTATCCGCGACGCAGGTTTCAAGCCGGTGCAGCGAGACACGCTGTATCGCACCATGTTCCTGAATTAGCCGCGATACACACTCACGACAATGAATCGGTCTGGTCTTTTGACTGGCCCGGATGTGCCCCCGGCAATTTCTACCCATACAATCGGTAGGGTGGAAAAAATGTTCAGCCAAGGTGCGCGGAGGACGGAGTCATGAGCAAGAGCGAGGCCAGCGGGGCAGGGAAGATTGCCGTAGTTACAGGCGCGGGCAGCGGCATTGGCCGTGCCGTAGCGGTTACGCTGCACGGCGCGGGCTACACGGTGGTGCTGGCAGGCCGTAGGCTCGACGCTCTGAAAGAGACGGCCAAACTGGCTAACGACACGGACGGCAGAATCCACTGCGTGGCTACCGACGTAAGCCAGCCAGACTCCGTGAAGGCACTGTTTGACTACGTCCGCGAGAAATTCGGCAGGCTCGACGTGCTGTTTAACAACGCGGGCTCCAATGTTGCGGGCGTAGGTTTTGAGGAGCTGACCTGCGAGCAGTGGTCGTCGGTCGTCGCCGTGAATTTGACCGGTGCATTTCTTTGCGCGCAGCAGGCCTTTCAGATAATGAAGTCGCAGCAGCCGCAGGGTGGCCGGATCATCAACAACGGATCTATCTCGGCCTATGTGCCGCGGCCTCACTCCGCGCCTTACACCGCAACCAAGCACGCTGTAACCGGGCTTACCAAGTGCATCTCGCTCGATGGCCGCGCCTACGACATCGCCTGCGGCCAGATCGACATCGGCAACGCCGCGACCGACATGAGCGCGCGTCTTGGCGTTGGAG
This sequence comes from uncultured Acidobacteriaceae bacterium, assembly GCA_963843655.1. Classification (GTDB taxonomy): domain Bacteria; phylum Acidobacteriota; class Terriglobia; order Terriglobales; family Acidobacteriaceae; genus Telmatobacter. Next base: position 442,013 of record CAWJLD010000005.1, read on the forward strand.
CACAGCAGCCGAATGGTTCTGTCATGGCCGAGCCAAGAATGGATGTGCAGCATGTGGCTGATGCCGTTCTGTACATGGCCGGGCTTCCTCTCGATGCCAACGTGCAGTTCATGACCGTGATGGCAACCAAGATGCCATTCGTTGGTCGCGGCTAGAGAACGCTGTTCCGGAATGCGTTTCCGATGACTCGCTGAATTACGTCAACGGTTCCTGGCGATAGAGCTCAACCGTGTGCTTCACTGTCACGGCGACGGCCATAACCAACATGCCTGCGGTTGCTATCGCTCCGCCAACATCGAACAGCAGAAATCTGTGCCCGAAGAGTGTTGAGTACGGGCTATGCAGCAGCGCCAGGTTGCCGATGATGAGCAGAATGCGAATCTCCGTGGGCCCAAAGAATCCCTGTGACATCTGGAAGCGCGACAGCGTGTACGTGGCCAGATAGCTCTCGCTCGAGAGCAGCAGAAATGCCACCAGCATGGCGATGGCGACTTGCCAGTGGAGAAAACCCGAAAAGGCCAGCCCGGTCATCAGCGCGATCGATCCGAAAATGTCGACGATGTGGTCGACGTAGAAGCCATAGCGTGGACGCTGCTGATTGCGAATGCGCGCCAGCGTGCCGTCGAGCGAATCGCCAAGCCAGTTCAGCACGATGCAGAGGACGGCAAGCAGCAGCAGGTAGCGGTTGTAACGCGAAAGCGCGTAGCAAATGCCCGCCCCAATTTGCGCCGAAAGGCCGAGCACCGTGAGCTGATCGGAGGTAAGCCACGACGGTGCGCGTTCAGCCATCCAGACCAGCACGCGCTTTTCCATTGAAGCAGTAAGCGAGCGATTGACCCTGCGCGCGGACTGGAATCCCGTTCCCTGGTCTGATGTTGCGAGTGTTGCATTCATCGTCTCGTCCTCTCCGCCGCTATTTCTTGAGCGCATCGCACGTAGAGCGCAGTGTAAACTCCAGCGACTCTCGCGGAACGCTCTCAACAAACGGACCAATGGCCCATCCAAGGCCTGTGGGAATGGCGCGCGTAAGCGAGATTGACTCAATCTGCATGTAGAGTCCGCCGTCGCGCTCCTCATAACTCCAGTAGGTGTTCAGCCGCCACAGAAAGCCGTGATTGTCACCGGGGTCCAGTGCTCGTTCTTTTGCCGTGCCAGGTGAATCGATCTCGGAGATTTGCGTACTGCGCGAAATGCTGTATCCGTGCTGGGCATCGAGCCGCGCGAACGTAACGTCGTAGGTCGTATCCATCACTACAGTGATCACGTGATGCTGCCGCACCCGCATCATGACGCGATAATGGTCACCCTGCTGCGACAACACTCTGGCCTGGGTCACCTGCGGGGCGTAGTACTGGGGATAGCCACCGAAGTTGCGCATCAACCGCTCGAAGTCGGCGGCTTTTGCGCCGGCGGCGAAAGCAGTTCCGCGCCAGTGGTGAAGCATGGCGCCTGGAAAGCCTTCCGGTGAATCCGGCGAGAGCTTTTCAACAATCAGTTCGCCGTTGCGCAGCCGGTTTATATCCTGCGGGGCAATAAAGCTGCTCACATTCCGGTGCTGCTGCTCAAGACGCGCCTCAACTTTTGCCGTGTAGGAGCTAAAACTGGCAACCGCCTGGAGCTTGGGCCCGGCAATCGCCCGGCAGGGAGCTAGGAAAAGCAACACTGCAATCAGGACCGAGCCTGTTCTGAGTACAAAAGTGCCGGGATGATGGCTCGATAAGGAGTGCGTCATTCCTTGCACATTACTCCATGCCAGCGGTCGGAGCAATGCATCGAACAGCAATCGAGCAGGTATGTTTCTCACGCAGGAAGCACCTGTGTTTTGAATAATTTGTAGAAAGATGTACATTGGCCTGGGAAGTTTTCTGAGGGGTTCGCAATCGGGTACACTGATCCAAAAGCTATGACAGTGCCAGATCCAGCCCGGCGCTATCGCTTCGGAACCTTTGAGGCAGATACCCGCACCGGAGAACTGCGCAAAAAAGGGCTGCTGGTTCGGCTCCATGGGCAGCCCTTTCAGTTGCTTCTGCTCTTGTTGGAACGGCATGGCCAATTGCTGACGCGCGAGGAGATCGCCAGAGAGCTTTGGCCTGATGGCACGGTCGTTGACTTTGAACACGGCGTCAACTCAGCCGTAAACCGCATCCGCGAAGCATTGGGAGACTCGGCCGCAGATTCAAGATTCGTAGAGACCTTGGCGCGGCGCGGCTACCGTTTTGTGGCTCCTGTAGAGCGGATCGATATGTCCGAGTCCGGAGCGGAGCCTGAGAAGGTTGTAGAGAGCAGCCGTACCAATCAGACTCTGGATTCTCAGGACGAGCAAGCGCGCTTTTTTCCCAGGCTTTTGGCCACGCCGGAGGATCTGCCAAAGGCTTCGCCTCGCCTTGTGCTGATCCTCTTCGTCGCCATGCAACTGATGTACGTTGCATTCTACGTTGGCGCGCTCGCTAATCTGCAGGAAATCGCGGACCTGTTGTCGCCGCTGCAATATGCAACCCAGGGCTTCGCGCTGCTGGTCACGACGGCTGCCATCATGTTGCCCGTGCGTGCCTTTCTGGTCTTCGCTGTATTGTTCCGTGCGCCTGGATTCCAGTCGAAGTTCTTCAAGCTGTGGCCATTCCTCCTTGCTCTCGATGTACTGTGGTCGCTGTCGCCGTTCTTGCTGTTGCATCACCTCAACTTCGGCCTGGCGCTCGCATGCACCACTCTGCTGGTCTACTCTCCGTTCGCGCAGCGCTCTCTGGTGCTGATGGGAGCGGCCGCCTTCAACAACGCGAAAGCTGAATCGGATGCATGAGCCGCAAACAGTTTTCCTCTATTAACGCATGAAAATCGTAAGCCGGCATTCGGCAGGATGATCTAAGGTGTAGCTATGACAACGGTTGAAGCAAAATCCCTTCGCACTCTTGGCAACTCTGACCTTCATCTCACTCCCATCGGTTTCGGCGCATGGGCCATCGGCGGTGGCGACTGGAAGTTCGCCTGGGGACCGCAGGATGACAATGCGTCCATCGAGGCGATCCATCGCGCTCTCGATCTCGGCATCAACTGGATCGATACGGCCGCGGTGTATGGATTGGGCCACTCAGAAGAAGTGGTGGCTCGCGCTCTCAAATCCACATCTCACAAGCCATACGTCTTTACCAAGTGCGCCTTGCGCTGGAACGATGACCGCACCATCTACAACTCAATCAAGGCCGACTCAGTGAGGTATGAGCTCGAGAACTCTCTGCGCCGGTTGAACTTGGACACAATCGACCTCTACCAGATTCATTGGCCGAATCCCGATCCGGAGATTGAGGAGGGTTGGGAGGAACTGGCCAAGCTGAAGGAGCAGGGCAAGATTCGCTGGATCGGCGTTTCTAACTTCAACGTGGAGCAGATGAAGCGCGCGCAGAAGATTGCCCCCATCACCAGCCTGCAACCGCCGTACTCGATGTTGCGCCGCGCGATTGAAGCAGAGATCCTGCCGTATGTTCAGCAGAACGGCATTGGCGTCATCAATTATTCGCCCATGGTTTCAGGCTTGCTGACAGGCAAGATGACGGCAGAACGTGTGGCTGCCATGCCCGCCGACGACTGGCGTCGCGGCGCAGTGGAGTTCAATGAACCGCGCCTGAGCCAAAATCTCAAGTTGGTAGAGATTCTGCGTGAGATCGGCAACGGCCACGGGGTAAGCCCTGGCGTGGTCGCTGTTGCCTGGACATTGCATCATCCGGCCATCACCGCAGCCATTGTAGGCGGCCGCAGCGGCAAACAGGTGGAGGAACTCACTCCCGCGCTGCAATACCGAGTGAGAGAAGAGGAATACGCGCGCATCAATGCATTTCTGGCGGAAAACCAGGCTTGACTTAGTTGCTGATTAGCGCACGCAAACAAAAGCCCCGGCAGTTGCCGGGGCTTGATCTCTTCTAAGCTACGCTGCCACTTTACATGGCTGCAACAAAGTCCGGAACAAGGACTGCTGCATGTTCCTGGAGCAACTGCGTCGTCCTCGCGGCCATTCCCGTGTAAATTGACGCGGCGCGATAGGCGTTAACGCGTACCCCTTCGCTGGCCTTTGTGAAAGCATACTGTACCAGCGCCGTCATGACACAGAGCCGGATCTGCATGGCGTCGCTGTGCAAGGTTTCAATAAGAAGACGGTCAACGCCTTCGCAATGCTTAGCGGCATAGTCCGCCATTTCAAGCATCACTTTTGCGTTCTGGTAGATTACCCATAATCCTTTGGGGCCTTCCATACGGCGCCAGGCCTCTTCAGGAGTTGTGCTCAGGCCTTCTTTCCACAGAAAGTGGTCGCTAAGCTCACGTGCGCTCCAGTCGGGGCGGAGTCTGGCCAATAGGGAATCCCAAGTCTCTGTGTTGCGGCGTCGTACGCTCATCCGCCAACGGACAAGATACAGCGTAATTGCAACAAGGGCGGCGATTTGAACCAAGGGCAAAATCATTTGTACTCCTCAAAACGGGCATTGGCAGCCGAAGCCGACTACAACCAGCCCATCTGGACTTCTGTGTACACTCCTACTAATACCAGACTTTCGATTCGTATTCACTTGAAATCATTAGGCTTGCTCTGCAACTTTAGTGGTAGATGCAAGCATCCACAGGCAAAGCGCCAATAAATAGCTTGCCACCATAAGCTGGTCGAGCCAGTGATAATTCATGCTCGTCATGTTGTGGGTGTGGAGAATAACCACTAAAAAAGTGACGAGAATATACAGGCCAAGCCCGGTGAAAATGCGCAGTTCGCGTGTTTGCCACTCCAGCTTAAGTAAACTGCTCCACCATACGAGGGTCAGCAGGACTGAGAGCCGCAAGGCCGCCAGTAACTGCAGCAATACCATATAGATAATATTTAGCAGCGGCCAGCCCTCAGGTATTCGCCAGCGGTTCAGCATGAGCGTCAGCGCCGCCGCCAGGGTGGCGAGAAGTACTAAAACAACACGGCTTGGGGGATCCACCCGGTTGTGCCGCACTACAGTCTTTCCCAATTCATTCAGGATTGCCAGCTGAAAGAGCGCATCCACAGTAATGTTCACGATGGTTGCCGGTAGATAGGCATTGGGGATCATTTTCATCGCGGCCATCCCCGCATCGCTCAGCAGACACCAGACCAGAAAGCTGCTGAAGACTGGAAGCGTTAGATAAATGCGGCGCCAGATGACGACACCCAGCACCGTACCCTCCAGAAGGATGGCGAACAGCCACATCGTCATATCGATGCTGTCCCACGTCACGAGTCGATTCTCTCCGTCAGTTGTGCGGTAGTGCCTGGATCAGCAAGTGTGCAGGCTGGGGATATTACATTATTTGCGCGATTTGGTGGGGTCATCTAAATCAATACGGGCTGTCCGTGCGGCGCCTGCTACCGCCAGCAGCATGCTCCTCATCTGCGGCGTAAATTCGCGGCGCTCCACTGTCCTGGTTGAGAATGCAACACACCAATAAACAAGCGCACCGAGATAGCTCAACGATCCTGCAAGATCAAGCCAGTGATAGATAGAAGAGCCGTTCACCTGATGGGTATGCAATATGGTAACGGCCAGGGAAACGATTGAAAAGAAGCCCAGTCCCGTTGCGATCTGGAGTTCGCGGTCGCGCCAGCCAATGGAGAGAAACTGACTGAATCCCGCTAGCGCAAGGAAGAAAACTGCGCGGAGAATTGCTGTCGTTTGCTGTAGGGTGAAAAAGCTCTTTCCAGCAGCAGTGATAAAGCTTGGGCTGGCGAGACCTGCAATTGGCCACAAAAGTACGCCACCGATGAGAACCAAAGCCGCAATGACGATCCAGGAATTCTTTGGAAGAGAATTGCGAATCGGACGCAGTACGCTCCAAGCTACTTCCACCAGCAGCGCGAAGATCATCAGAGAGTCGAGCACAAGCTGGACTATATATATCTGGAAGAATCTGCCTTCAGGGGAGGAAATACGAACGTAGTAGAGAATACTGTCGCTCAGAAGGCTCCAACAGAGGTAGGCAAAAAATACCGGCAGGGTTCGATAGACCTTATCTTTGATGAGGATCAAGAGAAGGGCGACTTCAGCCACAACGCCGCAAATTAGTATGCCAAATTCCCAGTCCACCCCGGCCTCCTCTTATAAGGACAAGCCAAACTTATGACTTCTCAAAGTCTAGCAGGATGGCCAGGCCGTTTCTAGTATGAGCATCTACGAATACTGTCTACCGCTATCTAGGCAGTAACGCTTGGCCTGGGTGGCATCGGCGGCACTGTCAATGGACTGGCCGCTACCTGAACACGGCGGGTTGTCGGCCTGGGCGGCATCGGCGGAACTGTGAGGGGGCTGGCAGCCATTACGACACTTGGCCTGGGCGGCATTGGCGGCACTGTCAATGGACTAGCCGCTACCTGAACACGGCGGGTTGTCGGCCTGGGCGGCATCGGCGGAACCGTGAGGGGGCTGGCAGCCATTACAACACTTGGCCTGGGCGGCATTGGCGGAACCGTGAGGGGGCTGGCAACTGCATAGCTCGCGATCACTGTTAATGCGCTAGCCAAAACCAGGTTGCGATACATCTTCGAACGGGCTGTCATGATTCTTGTGCTCCTTGACATCTGAGAGAACAATGCAAGTAAAGAGTAACCCGAAAGTGTCATTGGGTCTACAACAAAAGTAACTTGAGGAGATTTTTTTTTCAAATCCAGGCAGAATTTCCCGATTTGGCGCGGTTCTGGGAAAATTCAGGGCAAATATTCGCTATATATTCCCCTGCCTGGATTCCTTTGGCTGGCTCGATGCGGTTTGATTGCCAAAGAAATTCACAGGCTGATTCGGTCAGCGTAACACAAAAGTGTTACCTGTGCGCCAGATTCTATCCATCGAAAACTTTGAGAGAATTGCCCTGCCCAAGCGAAGATCGCGCGGTTCCTGCTCGGCACGACAGACTGCAACCTGCTTCCAGATATCAGGGCCGCGCTAAGGCGAACTGTGGCCGTGGCGTAATAGCCATTTGCAGCTCGGCGTCTTTTGGCGCACCGCAAGTATTTGCCATAGTGAACTGGCGGATACCCGGTAATACGCCGTCCCGGCAAGAGTAATACCGACCAAACTCCGAAGAATGAACAACATCGGAATCCAAAGTGTCAATACCCGCCGGGAGCGTTTGAAAATAGCATCAGGCCGCTGCGGCGGTAATATCCGTGGTCCCTCTAAATGTTTCAAATAAAGAGCCTTATTTAGGGGTTTTGGATGTAACCGTTTTCAGAATCCTTCGTCCGGGCGGCAGGATTTAGGTGGTAAATCGCGGGTTTTGCAGCCTGTTACCTCATTTAAAACTTTCGTGCCGTGTGTGGAAAGCGAAAAGTCCGCTAGAGTGACGAATGAGACCTAATTATGGTCCGGGTGCAAAACATGAATGCCATAAAATCGGATGCAGAAGTTCAGTCGACCATTCCCGCGGATTTGCGGCAGGAGGTGCGCTGTGCAGTGCGCTTTCCCCTCTCGCTTCCTGTGGTATTAAACATCGGCAAATCCGAGTTTCCCGCCCAGACCCGCAATGTCTCGGCGAGCGGCGTGCTCTTTGCAGTGGATCGTGAATTGAAGGTAGGTTCCGATATCCGCTTCTCGATGCGGATGCCCGGCCCGGTATTGGGCGCATCGCACGATATTCTGGTTCACTGTTCGGGTCGTGTGGTACGCTGCTCTCTAAGCCAACATCAGTACTTTGCGGCGTCCACGATCGACGATTATCGTTTCGCGGATAATTGAGAGTACCAATGGCTCTCGTAGCGGCATCCAATTATGGAATTTCTGGAAGATTCTTCCGAAGGCGAAGTTGTTGATTCTCCCGCTAAGCCGGGAGCAATACGTATTATCCTTGCGGATTCGCAGGCAATCTATCGCGTCGGAATCAGAAAAATCTTTGCTCTTGAGGACGACCTTCGAGTCGTGGCCCAGGCCGACTCGGTTGAGAATCTGCGCGCCGCAATTGAGCGCTATCCCACCGATATCGTTTTGCTTGAAGGCGGCCTGCTTGCCGGAACTGCAAATGTGATCCCCGAACTGATGCGTCTGGCCCCTGAAGTAAAGCTGATAGTGCAGGCGGTAGCCTCGGACGAGAACCACACCGTGGAACTTTATCGCCGCGGCGTGCGCGGCATCATTTCCCGTTCCATTTCACCTGACCTGCTGGTGCGCTGCGTGCGAAGGATCGCGGCCGGTGAAACCTGGATCGATAATCAGTCCGTGAATTGGGTGATTGAAGCCTATCGTTCTCAGGCGGCCGCGCTGGTCAACCCGCGCAATCAACCCCGGCTCTCTCCCAAGGAGATGGCGATCATTACTTGTATCACTCAGGGTAAACGCAATAAGGAAATCGCTTTTCAACTGGGAACTACTGAGCAAGTGGTCAAGAACTATCTGCGCAAGATTTATGACAAGCTCGGTGTCTCCGACCGCCTTGAGCTTGCTCTCTATTGCCTTCACAACAAGATCATCCAGAACGAAGCGGAGCAAGAGGCAACGGCGCAGAAGGTGGCGGGTAGCTAGGCTCCGATTGCAAATAGCTGGGTGCGGAACAGAATCGCGACGGCTCAAGGCCAAAAGCCTTGGGCCGTTTTCGCATTTTGGGCACATTCGAGACGAACGCCCAAAAATGTTCGAGATTCCCACTGCCGGCGCTTGCCGCAACCCGTGTCCGGACATAATACTGCGTGGTGCAGTATAGGCGGTGTCGCGTTGGATGCAAAAATCCAGCCTGGGCACAAGCGAGAGGATGAACGACATGAAAATCGGAGAATTCAACCTGACGCGGCGGGAGTTCGCGCAGGGAAGCGCGGCTGCATTTCTGGGCTCCACGGCGGTTGCCGGCAAACTCGCGGCACTGGATGCCGGCGCAAAGGTTTCGGGCAACCTCACCATGGATGTGCAAGCCGGTTCAACACCGTTTAACAGAATGATCTTCGGACAATTCCTCGAGCATTTCCACCGTCAGGTCTACGGCGGTATCTTTGAGCCCGGATCGCCGCTAGCAGACAAAGAGGGTTTTCGCACGGACGTCATCGCCGCAGTGCGCGAGTTGCAGGTGCCGGTCGTACGCTGGCCGGGAGGCTGCTTCGCCTCCGCCTACCACTGGCGCGACGGCGTGGGAAAAGACCGTGAGCCCAGCTTCGACAAAGCCTGGGGCGTCGAAGATCCCAACACCTTCGGCACCGACGAGTTCGTGAAGTGGTGCCATCGTGTGGGCTGCGAGCCTTACATCTGCACCAACGCCGGCACCGGCACTTCAGAGGAGATGAGCGACTGGGTCGAGTACTGCAACCTGAAGGACAAGGGCCGCAACGCGCGTCTTCGCCAGAAGAACGGCAACCCCGGGCCATTCAATGTCCGCTATTGGAGCATCGGAAATGAGAATTACCTCGGCGGCGAGATCGGCGCAAAAACCGTGGAAGAGTGGGCGCCTCTGGTTCGCGAGTCGGCCAAGATGATGCGCGCGGTCGACAGTAACCTGAAGATTCTGGCTGCCGCTACGGTAACCGGCAACTGGACTCCTCCCATGCTGAAGGCCGCCGGCCGCTACCTCGACTTCATTTCAATTCACTACTATTGGGACGCGCTGTGGCAGCACGGCACTCATCCATCACCGTATTTGAAGTGCATGCTTGCCGGCCCTATTCCGGAGCAGCACATCAAACAGGCCGTCGATCTTCTCAACGCGAGCGGATTCGGCGACAAGATCAAAATCGCGTTCGACGAGTGGAATCTGCGCGGCTGGCATCATCCGGGCTTCCCCGGCGGCGGCGGAAACCAGCTCGGTATGATCCAGGAGCGAGACGAAAACGATCTGAACCAAACCTACACCATGGCCGACGCCATCTTCTCCGCGTCGTTCCTCAACGGATGTTTGCGGCAGGCAAAGTACGTTCACATGGCATGCATGGCCCCGGTGGTCAATGCCCGTGGCCCCATCTTCGTTCATCCCCAGGGCATCGTAAAGCGCACGACCTTCCACGTTCTCAAGATGTACTCCGATCTCCTCCAGCCCAATGTCATTGACGGCCAGGTGACCAGCGATTTGTTGACCGTGGACAACGACACTGTGCCTGCTCTCGACGCAGTCATCACGCGCAGCGACGACAAGCAGCGTTTCGCCATTGCACTGGTCAACCGGCATCCTGAAACGACGGCGCGCTGGAAACTGAATCTGGGCGGCGCCATGAATCCCGCCAATGCAAAAGTAACCATTCTGAGTGGTGATTCGCCCGACGCATATAACGACGTGGCTCATCCGGATCGCGTTGTTCCTGAAACGCGCGCAGTGGTTCTTGGTGACGGACAGATCGAGTTGCCACCCCACTCAGTTGCGGTTTTGCAGATGGGAGCGTAAGCGGCAGGAGCGAGTGCGCTACGCGGATGCCTTTAAATTTCGGATGCGTTCAAATCCATGACACGGGCGGATTGATGCCGTGCCGTTTTATTCTGAGCCGTTCTCCGCCGCCAGCATCGCCGCGCTCTTCTGCCGCGCCAGTTCCAGCAGGCGGATCAGCTCAGAAACCTCGGGCTCACTCATATGACCAAGCAGTTCCTGCGGATGCTGGTTGATCGTCGGATCCATCGACTTCAGAAGTTCCAGCCCTGCATCGGAGATCTGCGTCCACACAACGCGGCGGTCGCTTCGGTCGCGATGCTGCTTGATCAGCTTGAGTGCCTTAAGCCGCGCAAGCAGGCGTGTGATGTCCGGCTCGGCAGTAACCATACGGTCGCCGATCGCGGCGCAGGTAAGCCCGCGCGGCTGCGCGCCGCGCAGGATTCTCAGCACGTTGTACTGGGTCGAAGTGACGCCCCACTTGCGCATCCTGCGCTGGAAAGCACGGCTCACCGAATCGGAAGTGCGAATCAGGTTCAACAGCGCTTCCTCTTCGATACTTGAGAAAGGCCGCTCCTGCGCGATTTCGAGTTTCAGGCTTGCCATTACGGGGTTCCAGGTTTCCAAAGACGGCGAATATTGTGGCAGCGGGCCATTCGCGTGATTGAGCGGCTGCTGCCCCAGTCCGAGTTTACTGCTTCACAACATCGAGGTCGATGTTCAGTCTAATTTCGTCGCTCACCATGGCGTTGGGCATTTTAGGAGCGATTCCGAATGCGGTGCGGCTGAGGGTAGTGGTGGCGGAAAAGCCCGAGTGCTCCTTGCCCCCTCTTGCGGTAATCGGGCCGGTGGGACCTTCAACCATTAGCGTTACCGGAACCGTGGTGCCATGAAGTTCCAGATTGCCTACAACCGTGAGCCCGGCACTGTTTTTTGAAACTGCGGTGCTGGTGAACTTTGCGGTTGGGTATTTGTCGACATCGAAAAAGTTGGTGCCCCGCAGGTCTTTATCGCGGGCTTCTACGCCGGTGTCGACGGTCGTAACATCGATGGTTGCCTCAACGGTCGACTTGGCAATGTCGGCCGAGTCGAGATCGATCTTCGCATCAACTTTTCCAAAGCTTCCATGAACGTTTGAGATGCTCAGATGCTTCACCGTGAAAGTCACTTCACTGTGAGCCTGATCGGAGATCCATGTGGAGGTTTGCGCCAGTGCGAAGGAAGCCGACATTGCAAAAATGCCGGCTGCGAGAGCTGCACGTTTCATCATGTATTCCTCTTCATTCGGCCTGCAAGGCCGTTCGGTTAGTGGTGTGGCGAGCAGACCGGCCCGGAATGAAGGGCAAAATGAAGGGGAATAACCGTCCGGAGCGAACTCGCTTTATCCATATAGACGTTCAACTTCGATATTTGTTCCAACAAATATCTGTAATTGCAATATGGAATGTCGCCACGGGTGGAGCGTCTCAACAGGGCGTCGCGCGGATGTGTATGCATCCATTGCGGATAATGGCCACGAAAGAAGTGCCTGACGCGGCAGTTGTCTGATATCCTCGCGCCTATGTCAGTCATGGACGATTTTCGCCGGCTGAGCCCGGATCAGCGGCGCGCCTTTGCCGGCACATTTCTGGGCTGGACATTCGACAGTCTCGATTTTTTCCTGCTGGTGTTCTGTGTGAAGGCCATCGCGGGTGAGTTCAGAACTGCGCCATCGGCAATCCTGGGCGCCGTGTTCATGACGCAGGCATTCAGGCCGGTGGGTGCATTGCTCTTCGGTATGATGGCTGATCGATACGGACGCAAGCCCGTATTGATCGTCAACATTGTGAGTTTTTCCGTGATCGAATTTGCTTGTGCCTTTGCTCCGTCGTTGAACGTGCTCCTGGTTCTTCGCGCGCTGTTCGGCGTGGCAATGGGGGGCGAATGGGGCGTTGGAGCGGCGCTTGCGTTTGAATCGCTGCCCAAAGAAGGACGCGGCGTATTTTCCGGCATCCTGCAAGAGGGATACGCGTTGGGTTCGATCCTCGCGTCTGCAGCCTTCGGGCTCTTCTTCGACAAGATTGGCTGGCGAGGGCTCTTTATTCTCGGCTCAATACCGGCGCTACTGGTGATCCTGGTTCTGGTGCGCGTGCCGGAATCTCCCGTGTGGCTCGCAAGCGCAAAAAAACGGGCGGCTCGATCCGCGATGGGAACGGCCACTCCCCAAATGCTGCAGAACCTTACCGCGTTCATGCCCACGTTTATCTTCCTTGTGCTGCTGATGACGGCTTTCATGAGCTTCTCGCACGGCACCCAGGACGTATATCCAACGTTCCTTGCCGTAGCGGCAAAGCTTTCGCCGGAGACCATCGGATTGATCGGAGTTCTTTACGGATTTGGTTCCATTGCGGGCGGCTTTGTTTTCGGAATCTTGTCTGACAAGTGGGGGCGCAAGCGCGCCATCGTCACCGCGGCTTTGCTTTCGATTCCTGTGATCCCGCTATACGCTTACGGGCATTCGGCCTTCGTGCTGGGCACAGGTGCCGTCCTCATGCAGTTCATGGTGCAGGGTGCGTGGGGAGTGGTTCCTGCTTACCTCACGGAGCTGTCTCCTGCACCGGTGCGCGCAACCGCTCCGGGCTTCGCGTATCAATTAGGAGGCCTCATCACATCGTGGAACGGCAAAGGCCAGGCGCTTGCGGCCGAGCGCTGGGGCAACTACCCGGCTGTTCTCGCAGTTACCGTTATCGTTGTAGCGCTTGCGTTGGCGGGGTTGGCCTCAATGGGGCATGAGGCGAAAGGGAGAGACATGTCCGAGGCATGAATTGGTGTCAGCTCACATCAAATCAACAATTTGTGCTGGCACCAATATCTTTGACTAACCAATCACTGTGGTACACTTCATTTCGAGGTGTTCTGCAATGGCTAAGCTTTCTCTTCAATACACAAACCTCATCAAACTTATCGAGCCTTTTGCCGTGAGCCAGAGAACGGAATCAAGGCAATTCTTGGCGTGGTTTCTTCACCACTATTATCGTCTTGAAGAGAGCGACGTAGACGATTGCATTTGCGACGGACACGACGATAAAACTGTGGATGGCATCTACGTTGCGGAACAGAGCAACGAAATCCACATTCTTCAGGCGCGCATAGCTAAGGGGCCGAAGACTCTCGGAGATGTTGCACTGAAGGAGTTCTATGGCTCACTGGCGCAGTGGTCTACAAAACAATCTGTTGACCATATCGCCGCATCCACAAAGAACAAGGAGTTGGCCAAGCTGCTCAAGGAACTTGAGATTGGCGAAAAGGTCGCGGGTGGATTCACTGTCAAGGGAGTATTCATTACTAATTCGGCACGTGATCACAACGCAGTTACGTTCCTAAAATCTGCGCCGAACCTAGTTTTGTTCGATGAACCCGAGTTGCAGAAGTCCTTCATTCACATTGACAAAACAGACCCGATAGCGAAGGAGATCAGCTTTGACGTATCCGGTACTCCAACATTGGAATATCCAATTACAACGTCAGTAAAAATGGCGATCGCGCCGGTCGCTGCCCTCGAATTACTCAGAATGGAAGGCATAACCAATGGCGAACTTTTTGCATACAACGTCAGACAATCGCTTCGGAAAACCAAAGTCAACGATGACATTGAGATAAGCATTAAGAATCAAGATGAACATAGGTTCTTCCCCGCCTTTCACAACGGTCTAGCGATTCTCTGCAAGCGACTTGATGTGACCAAAGACAAAATCACAATCTCTGGATATGCGGTTGTGAATGGCTGCCAAAGTCTGACTAGTTTGAACGTGAACAAATCGAAGGTTAGCTCAGACCTACGCATCCTCACGAAGTTTATCCAGACGCCCCCAGACGGAAGACTGGCGGCCACCATCACCGATCACACGAATAACCAAAACGGGACTACAGCTCGCGATTTGCAGTCAAACACTTTGATCCAAACGAAATTGCAGACAGAGATCAACAGCAAAGGAGAGTTCTGCTACAGAATCAAGCGTGGTGAGCACGTTGACTGGGATCAGAATACGGTTATTGAAAACGATCTTGCCGCTCGAATATTGCTCGCCTTCGACGTAAAAGAACCTTGGACCTGTCACCAAACATATAAGTTGTTCGATGAACTTCACGCACCTATTTTTGGCCGGCCAGAAGTTAATGGAGACCGAATCGTGATTCTGTATCGCATCTACCAAATCATCATGTCCAAGTTGGGGATGATCGAAAATCAGCTTTTTGCAAAGTATCGGCTGACACATTTCTTCTTGATGTATCTCCTTCGGGAAGTATTGGAGACCGATCCATTGGGCAAGAAATTCTGTACCCATCCCGCTCCTTTCATCAGCACGCGCAAAGATCGGGACCACCTGCTTGGATGTGTAGATAGAGTCGCCCAGGTGGTAATGCGGATTGTTAACGGTGAAGTCCGGCGAAAGGATGCGGAGGCAACCAAGGACATTAAAAAGCTTTTTGACTACAAGCGAGAACTAAAGAGCCCAAGTTCTGTGCGCGCTCTCGAAACGACCGTAGTCACCAATTATCAAGTCATGACCGACAGTGAGATGGCGGTTACTTTTGGGAACCTATGGAAGGCATCAACGACAAAGAAGGCGACATGAGCAAAGAATATGAGGCGTTTTCTAAGGCACTTGAGCAGGTGCTATCGGTATCCCACGCCGAAATAAAGAGCCGGGAAGCAGAGGAGAAGGCCAAGAAGGAGATTGCACCGCGAAGGCGGAAGCCTAAGAAGACTTCCGCTTCGGACCGCGCTTCTCCCGAAAAGAATTAGTTGATCGTCCCCCCTCCCACCTTGCCGGTCAGTTCTGCATAGGTAAGGCGCTTTCCTGCTATTTGCGATACTGCCAACGCGAAGCGGTCGGCATCATTCAAAGGGTTGTCTTTGGTGGCCCGGTTGTTGAAACGAAACACCTGTTCGGTGACATAGCGGTCAAGATGAAAAGGTTCAACAGCAACGTATGTTCCACGGAGACCCCGCTTCAGAAGCGACCAGAAGTTTTCGATGCCTTGCGTGTGAACCGCGCCGCGAACGTATTCCTCGACGTGATTGACCGTCTCATGGATGTATTCTTGAGCCGCCAGATTGTCATAGCCAACCCAACCGTCGGTGTAAACCTTCGAGCCACGCTCAATTTGATTGAGAATCTCGCTCTGAAGCACTTCACGTTTGACGTTAGGAACGACTTTTGCGCGGACTTGGCGGCTATCCCTGTCCAGCATTCCCATTATTGCGGTCTTGCTTCCCGCGTACTCGGCGGATTTCAACTTCAAGCGCCGCTCCCGATGCATCTTTTGAGGGTTAGGACCAACAAATGCCTCATCCACTTCGATTGGGCCACCGCCAGAACCGAGTTTGGCATCAATGGAACGCGATTCGAGCGCAAGACGGAGCCGGTGGAGCATGAACCAAGCAGACTTCTGGGTGACGCCAAAATCCTTTGCAACCTCATGACTGCTGATACCGTTTTTGCAGTTGACAATAAGCCAGAGAGCAGCCAGCCACTTGTCCAAACCAAGGGCAGAATCTTCAAAAATGGTTCCCTGCTTGACCGAAAACTGGCGGCTGCATTTCTTGCACTTCCATCGTTTCTGCGTGTCAAGCCAATAATGGTCCTTGTTGGCGCAGCGCGGGCAAGTTGGTATGCCGTCGGGCCAACGCAACAAGGCGACAGTTCTTACGCATACCAGTTCGTCTTGAAAGTGAAGAATCGCTTGCTGCAGTGTTGTTGGAAGCTGGTCCATGGTGTTCTCCATAAACCAACAATACAGCAAGCGGTATGGTTAGTCAAGTATATTAATGCCTTTGTGCTCTGCCATCTATCTTTCGCGGGTCAATTGTGCGGGGTTGTCATGCTGTCATACCAATTTTTTTGTGGCTCCCTTCACAAAGGTCGGATCGCGGAGCTAAGATAGGGCCCAGCATTGCACCCGAATGCTGCTCCTCCGCTAGATCGCGTGAAAACAGAAACAAGTGAAAACTGAAAATCGGGAGTATCGGCCATGTCAGAGATTCCGGAGCTGAGAGAGACCGAAGGCACGTCCAGGAATGTCACCAGGCGCAAGTTCATCCTCGGGGTGATCGCGAGCGGTGGCGTGGTTGCCGCGGCAAATTACAAGCTCATCTCGTCGGTTGTTCACGGTCAAATGTCGTTGGGCGACCGTCTGATCACCATCAACGTGAACGGCACCGAAAGGCACGTCGATGTGATGAAGCAGGAAACTCTGGCGTGGACGCTGCGCTACAAGCTGGGGTTAACCGGCACCAAACTTGGCTGCGACCGCGCCGAGTGCGGCTCCTGCACGGTTTTGATCGACGATGTGCCGGTCTACAGTTGCTCGGTTCTCACCCACACGGTCCGCAGCCGAAAAGTGACGACTATCGAGGGCCTTCAGGCGCCAAACGGCAAGCTGCACCCGGTGCAGCAGGCAGTTGTTGACGAGCAGGGTTTCCAGTGCGCTTTCTGCATGCCGGGCTTCGTCATGTCGGGCGTCGGCTACTTAAAGGAAAACCCCAACCCGACGCGTGAACAGATGGCCCAGGGACTCTCCGGCAATCTTTGCCGGTGCCAGGACTACATGAAGATTCTGGATTCCATGATGCGCGCTGCAGAGTATATGAGGAGGGCTTGATCATGCCTGATAAGGCGCCAAATCAGTCAATGCAAGCTGAAAATGAGAAGCCGCGTCCATTTGGCTCCGGCTACAAACTCATCGGCAAAGATTATTCGACCGTTGATCTGGTCCCCAAGGTCACCGGGCGAGCGAAGTACGCCGAGGATTTCCGAGCCGAAGGCATGCTCTTTTGCCGGCTGGTGCTCAGCCCCGTGCCCCATGGTCGGGTAAAGAGCATCAATGCGGAAAAGGCGCTCGCCATGCCCGGCGTCAAGGGCATCCTGACCTCTGCCGATGTTCCCGGCCACGCCGACTATGTGAATGACAACGGGACGACGATCAAGGCGGATAAGTGGGGTGAACTGGCGCTGGCCGACGAACCCATGTATCAGGGCGAGCCAATTCTCGCGGTAGTTGCGGTCGATGAACTCACAGCCGCCGAGGCCATCGAAAAAATCGAAATCGAAATTGAGCCGCTCCCGTTTGTCATCGACCCGATCGAAAGCCTCCGTCCCGGTGGTCCAAATGCACGGACCGACGGCAATGTGTGGCAGCAACCGCCGCCGCCTGCTCCCAGGGGAATGGAGCTTACTGAGCTCAAGTGGACAAAAGAGGATTTTGCCGAGTTGGAGCAGGGGCGCATGCCGATGGGGCACGCACCGGAAACATGGTCCTTCGGAGACATCGACGCAGGTTTCAAAGAGGCGGCACTCGTGCTCGACGAGACCTTTCACACCGAGGATGTAAGCCATCAGTGTCTCGAAACACGCTCGACCATGGCCCACTGGCAAAACGGTAAGCTTTTCCTGTACACCGGCACGCAAAGCACTCAACAAACCGTTCCTGCAATTGCCCGCTGGATGCAGATGCCTGAGGATAAGGTCGTATTCGTCAGCGAATACACGGGCGGTGGGTTTGGAAGCAAGATCACCGGCGCTCTGTCGCTGGTAATTCCGGCTTTGCTTTCAAAGAAGTTGAATGCTCCGGTGATGATGCGCATCAGCCGCGAGGAAGAGCACTTCATTGGCCGTGCGCGTCCCGGCATCAGCTCGCGGGTGAAAGCCGGCTTCGATAAGAATGGCCGAATTACCGCACTGGATATGTTCCTGGTATCCGATGCAGGTTCCTACGGCTCAAGCGGAGACGGCGGCGCATGCGGCAGTATCGCTTCGTTGTTGTATCAGCCGAAGACCATGCGGTGGCGCAACGTAACCGTGGCGACAAATACGATTCCGCGAAGCGCGCAGAGCGCGCCCGGCGGCATGCAGGCAGTCGCCATCATGGAACCGATTCTGGCCAAGGCGGCACGTAAACTCGGTCTCGATCAGGTGGCCGTGCGCCGCATTAATAGCCCTGAAGGCAAGGCGGAGCTCGGGCCGGTCAGCCCGCGAACTGGCAAGCGGAGCTACGTGACCAGCTGCTTCCTGAAGCAGGCGATCGATTATGGCGCAGAGCAGTTCAAGTGGAATGAGAGAGTGGCGCGCAAGCAAAAGCAAAGTGGGACAAAAGTTCGCGGTGTTGGCGTAGCGCTTAGCGGCTATCACGGTGGCACAGTCGGCTTCGATGGGCTTATCGTGCTCACGCCAGAGGGCCGCGTGCGCATCCATACCGGTATCGGCAACCTCGGCACGGAAGCAGTGATCGATGTACATCGCGCAGCCGCCGAAGTTCTCGATGTTCCGTGGGATGCAGTCGACATCGTATGGGGCGACACTTCCAAGGGCTTGCCGTTCACGTGCCACTCCGGCGGAAGCCAAACCGTCCATGCCATGACGCGTGCAGGGCACGCCGTCGGTTTGGAGTGCAAGCAAAGGCTGAAAGAAGTCGCAGCCAAATCGCTTGGCGGTCAGCCGGATGACTACCTGGTTGCCAACCTGCGCGTGTTCCACAAGGGTGGCGGCAATGGCATGAGCTTCGCGCAGGCCGCGCAGAAAGCAATTCAACTTGGCGGCATCTACGACGGGCATGAAGTGAATCCGGATGTAAACAAGATCACCAAGCAGGCAGTCGCAACTCTTGCCGGGCAGGGATTGATTGCAACGGCCAGTGACAAGTTCCCGCACGATGGCGATAGCTATTCCTACCTGGCGTGTTTTGCTGAAGTGGAAGTCGACAAGGAAACCGGCATCTACAAGATCGTTGACTACCTCGGGTATGCGGATGTGGGCACGGTGGTCCACCCCGCCGCTCTTGGTGGCCAGGTGCTTGGCCGTTCCACGCTGGGCATTGCCCATGCGATCGGACACAAATGGGTGATGGACCCCGAATATGGGGCCACTGTAGCGCGGCGGTTCTATCAAAATAAGCCGCCGACCATTCTAGACCTTCCGGTAAGCATGCAGTGGAATGCGCTGAACATTCCCGACCCGGAGACCCCGGTGGGTGCGCGTGGCTGTGGCGAGCCCCCCGTAGGCGGCGGTTGTGCGGCGATTCTAAACGCGATTAGTGACGCCCTCGGCGACGAAGTTTTCCAGCGCACGCCTGTCAATGCCGATACCATTCTGACGTCGTTGGAAGCCGGACGTCCGATGCAACATCCCCTGATGGCCCACATCTGATAGCGATGTGAACGGAGAGAGCGATGGCGGTAATAAAAGATGTAATGCCGGCTTTTGATCTGCTGCAGCCAACGTCGGCGGCAGATGCGCAAAAGCTGCTGCAGCAGCACGGGGAAGACGCCTGGATCATGGCTGGCGGTTTGGACAGCCTCGACTGGCTCAAAGACCGCATCAAGAAGCCCAAGATTCTCGTCGATCTGAGCGGCGTAAATGAACTCACGGTTATTCGTGAGACGAGCGACGGTCTGGAGATCGGCGCAATGACCACGCTGACCGAGATTGCGAAACACCCGGCCGTTAAGTCAAAGTACAGCGTACTGGCCGACGCTGTGGAACTGGTTGCATCACCCCAGATCCGCAACCAGGGAACGCTCAGTGGCAACGTATCGCAGGACACGCGCTGCTGGTACTACCGCGATGGATGGCCGTGCTACCGCGCCGGCGGCAACATTTGCTACGCCGACACGCCGGTAGGCCGCAACCGCGAGCACGCAATCTTTGGCGCTGACCGCTGCGTTGCCGTTCATCCTTCCGATTCCGTTCCGGCCCTGATTGTGCTTGATGCCAAGTTCGTCATCCAGACACCGAAGGGCGAGAAGGTTGTGGACGCCGAAGACTACTTTGTCGGGCCGGAAATCGACATCACGCGCCTCAACATCATCAAGCCCGGTGAACTACTCACTTCAATTCGGATTCCCAGCACCTGGGCAGGCGCAAAGTTCTATTTCGAGAAGGTCCGCGACCGCAACGTGTGGGACTTCCCGCTGATGAACGTGGCTTCGGCTATCAAGATGTCGGGCGGCAACATCGACAGCATGCGTATCGCGGTCAACGCCGTTTCTCCCAGGCCGATGCGGCTTAAAGAAGTCGAGTCTGCGGTTCGCGGCAAGCCCGCGAATGCCGATACCGGAGAGATGGCCGGCAAACTGGCCGTTCAGGGCGCGGTTCCGCTGCAGTTCAACGCGTATAAGATTCCGTTGATGAGAAACCTTGTAAAGCGCGCCATCGGCGGCGTGCAGGAGGCGACATGGGCTTAATTCAGTGGGCAATCGGTCCATGGGGCAATTCGGTCCCGACTCATATTGCGTGGTCTCTCATCTGGGTATGCGCCATCGCCGGTCTGCTCTTCATGATCGTGCACGCGCTTTACGTCGGCATCTTCGCCAAGCCGAAGAAGTTCGCTGTTAACGACTCGCCTGCAACTATCGCGTCTGTCCCAGAGCGCGTTCCACGTCACTCGTTCGTTGCGCGCGCCTTCCACTGGATCATGGCCATTTCGATGCTCGCTTTGCTCATCACCGCATTCCTGCCGCAGGTGGGCATCAAGTTCGATTGGGTCACCTACCACTGGATCGCGGGTATCGTGCTCTCGGCGTCCATCATCTTCCACATCGTGCATGCGTCATTCTGGCTCGATTTCTGGTCAATCTGGCCCGACAAGATCGACATACGCGATGCGAAGCGCCGCTTGATGCGCGCGATCGGCAAGGAAGCTCCGCCGCCCGATCGCTTTGCGAAGTATCCGCTCGAAAACAAGTTCTATCATTTCGTCATTCTGTGCTCGGGCCTTGCCGCCATGATCACGGGTCTGTTTATGATGAAGCGCGTGAACACCTTCGGCATCTTCACCCGCAACCCGTATGTCTTTGGCGATTACACGTGGGGCATGATGTACGTGCTGCACGGCCTCGCCGGCGTCGGTCTCATCGCATTGATCATCGTTCACGTGTACTTCGGCATCAGGCCTGAGAAGCTGCCCATCACCAAGTCCATGGTCTTCGGCTACATGAACCGCGACTTCTATCTTGAGGAGCATGATCCGCAGCGATGGATGATTGACGAGTCAAAGAAAGGTCCCGGTTACGCTCCCAGCGATGCAGACTGATATTCAGGAACGATGCGAGAAAATCGAAGCCGGATACGAATACATGCTTTCGTATGCGGCGCAAGGCTTGCAGACAGATGAAGGCAGTCCCTCCGGCAAGCAGTTGCGTGACCACCTCGCCCGCATGATTGATGCACTGCGTGGAATAGATGCGTGCTGCGCAGAGCTCGTGAAGCAGGAGCAGTTCTCTCCTGCCGGTCGCTACCAGGCATTCTTTGCGGTGCTCGCAAAAGATGCGCAAAATGCGCTCGCCGTCATTGAAATGGTGTTGGTGCAGCCGGCCATCAGTTCGCAGCTCATCGACAACCTGAATGCCTCCATGCATGTGCGCGCATTGCTTACCGATCTGTTTCTGATTACGGAGATTCTCGAGCTCAGGCAGATGCGTCTGCAAGCCGACCTGAATGTACTCTCCTGAAGTCCTCGATCATTTCGAACACCCGCGCAACGCGGGTACAGTTGCGGAGCCGGATGCCTCAGTGCAAATTGAGAATCCTGCCTGCGGCGATGTGCTCAAACTCTCACTCAAAGTTGCCGGCGGCCGCATCGAGGAAATCCGTTTTCTCGCCAAGGGCTGCGTCTGCTCCATGGCATGCGCTTCGGCACTCACTGAGCTGGTCCAGGACAAAACCATTCAGCAGGCAAGGGAATTGACGCGAGAGCAATTGACGCAAGCTGTGGGCGGGCTTCCTCCTGCCTCAGTGCACGCTAGCCACCTCGGCATCGATGCGCTCACTGCGGCTCTCAACCAGATCGTCGCAAAGCAATAGCTTCACAAATTAGATCTGCGTTATCTTGCCGGGCGCGAGAGCCGCATACTCGTCCGGTGTGTTCATGTCCACGGTCAACAGCGCATCCGGCACAGGAACTAATTCAATCAGCTCATCGTGCCGGCGTCTTACTGCGCGTGCATTGCTCGTAACCGGCGCAGCCAGAAATGCGTCCATAAGCGCGCTGCCGGCAATCAGCGGATGTCCGCGTTTACCGCCGTGTTCGGGAGCGACGCCCCACATGCCGCGCCTGATCGCCGCATCGAACGCAGCGCGCAGTTTTTGCAGGCTCGCATAGCGCAGCGGAGGGCAATCCACAAGCGTGATCATGGCCGCATCGAACCTTCGTGCGACGGCTTCGCCAAGTCCAATTTGCAGTGAGCTGAATTGCCCGCGCTCCGGTGCTGGATTTTCCACGAGAAATGCTCCGTGCGCGGCAGCGATCGGGGCAAGTACAGCAACATTTTTCCCGGCGACAACAATCACGGATTCCGTGAACGGCTTCAGCGCTTCAATTGAAGCTGAAAGCAGAGTCCCTGTGCCGGTTGCAGGTGCGCCTGGTGCAGAGGGGGGCCAGGGCAGCAGCGCCTTGTCGCGCCCCATGCGCGAAGAAGCTCCCGCGGAGAGAATGACGCCGCAGATTCTGCTCTTACCTTCCATGGTGAAACCTTAGCAAATCAGGTGAGATTATCTGCATTTGCGCAGGAGTCGCTGGCTTCTTCGCTTGCAACCCCAGCTGCATCGAGTTTGTACTTGTGGAACCAGCTCATGTGCGGAAGCGGTCGCTCCACTTTGCGCCGGATGCCGATCAACTCGGCCGCGATCGCGATTGCGATCTCTTCCGGCGTGATGGCGCCAATGTCGAGCCCTACGGGAGAGTGGACCTGCTCAAAAAGCTCGGGCTTCAAACCTCCCTTCACCAGCTCGCGGAAGACCGTAATCGCCTTTCGCTTGGAGCCGACCATGCCGATGTATTGCGCTTTTGTCTGCACTGCCCAGCGCAACACACGCATGTCGTCGCGGTGCCCTCGTGTGACGATGACGATGTACGACGATTCGCCAGGCGCAAGACGAGCCAACGCCTGATCGAAATCTTCGGCGATCACTTCTGAAGCTTCAGGAAACCGTTCCTCATTGGCATACGCATCGCGGTCGTCGGTCACAATCACGTCGAAACCCGCGCGGGTTGCGACCTTGCTCAGTTCACAACCTACGTGTCCACCGCCAAAGATGTAGAGCAGCGGCGTCGGCAGCACCGGCTCAATAAAGATTTCGAGCGTACCGCCGCACACCAGTCCGGTGTCGTACTTCGGGTCCTGATTAAGATCGAAAGTCAGCGTACGAGGCTTTTCGCTCGCCATCACCTCGCGCGCCGCCTGCCAAACTTCCGCTTCAACGCAGCCGCCGCCGATGGTCCCGGCAATCGTGCCGTCGTCGCGCACCAGCATCTTGGCGCTCCTGAACGAAGGGATGGAGCCGCGCACGTTGACGATAGTCGCCACGGCGCCCCTGTGCCCGTTGCGTTGCAGCTTCACGATCTCTTCGTAGATATCCATCGATTGTCGGTCAACAACAGCTTCAATTATTCGCGGCTGCAAAACACAAGTCAATCAAAAGCGGTAGCCGAGCTCTGCGCGGCCGTTGCTCATAGTAATTTGGATGCAATATCAGGCCTACGGGTGCTTTCTGGCTGCTGGTCCTTCACGAAGCAGGAAATCGAAATCGCAGCCCTGGTCGGCTTGGAGGATCGAGCTGTCGAACAGCCTCGCATAGCCGCGCACGGGCGGCTCTCGATGTGTCGTTTGTTTCCATGCGGCGAGGCGTCGTTCGAGTTCGGCGCTGTCGATGAGAAGCTCGATGCGGCGAGCCTCAACGTCCAGTGCAATCTGGTCGCCCGTCCGCACAATGGCGAGCGGACCGCCGGCCGCCGACTCCGGCGTAATGTGCAGCACGATGGTTCCAAACGCCGTGCCGCTCATGCGCGCGTCGGAGATGCGGACCATATCTTTCACGCCCTGCTTTGCCAGCTTCATGGGAATCGGCAGATAGCCCGCCTCCGGCATACCAGGCGCACCGATGGGGCCTGTGTTCCGAAGCACGAGAATGTCATCGGCGTTGACGTCGAGATCGGGCTGGTCGATGCGCGCGACCATGTCTTCTACCGAGTCGAAGACGACGGCGCGGCCGGTGTGACGCATCAGTTCGGGCGAGGCCGCCGACTGCTTGATAACGGCTCCGCGTGGAGCAAGGTTCCCATGCAGGACGGCCATTGCGCCCTCTTTTTTCAACGGCGCAGCTACACTGAGAATTGCATCCTGCCCCGGTGCTTCTTCGGCCTGTGCGATCACATCGCCCAGCGTATTGCCGGAGATCGTCGGCGCGTCGAGATCGAGCAGGGCTTTAAGTTCGCGCAGCAACGCGGGCAATCCACCCGCATAGTGGAAGTGCTCCATATAGTGCGCGCCTGAGGGCTTCAGGTTGAGCAGGACTGGTACTTCGCGGCCCAGCTTGTCGAACTCCTCGAGATCGAGTTGAATGCCCGCGCGGCCCGCCATGGCGGTCAGGTGAATCAGTCCATTTGTCGATCCGCCGATTGCCTGCAGCACAATCATCGCGTTGCGGACCGATGCTTTCGTGATCAACTCGCTCGGTGCAGGCGATCCGCACGCTGCCATCTCGGCTGCGCGCTTGCCGCTCGCCTCCGCAATGCGGCGGCGGTCCGCATGTGGTGCGGGAGCAGTTGCGGACATAGGCAGCGCAAGGCCCATCGCTTCAACGATGCAGGCCATGGTGCTGGCCGTTCCCATCACGCCGCAGGTTCCCACGGAGGGGGCGAGTCGTCCACCGATCAGGTCCATTTCGGCCATGTCTTTTTGGCCGGCACGGAACTGCGCCCACAGGCGGCGGCAATCCGTGCAAGCGCCCAGCACTTCGCCGCGATGGTGGCCCACAACCATGGGTCCGGTAGGAACTACAACGGTTGGCAGATCCAAGCTGGCTGCGGCCATTACCTGCGCGGGCAGCGTCTTGTCGCAGCCGCCAATCACCACAACGGCATCCATGGCCTGCGCGCGGATCATCTCCTCGGTGTCCATCGCCATCAGGTTGCGCAGGAACATCGATGTGGGATACGCAAAGGTCTCGTGAATCGAGATGGTGGGAAACACCATCGGCAGGCCGCCCGCAAGCTGCACGCCGCGCTTCACGCTTTCAATCAGGTCGGGAACGTTGCCGTGGCACGGGTTGTAGTCGCTGTAGGTGTTGGTGATGCCGATGATGGGACGGTCGAGAGCATCGTCGGAGTATCCCATGGCCTTGATGAAGACCTTGCGATGAAAGAGCGAGAAGCTGTCATCGCCGTAGTTGGTCAACCCTTTGCGCAGGCCGTTGGACATGGTCGGTTGTTCCTTGATCGAACTCAGCTACTTGCTCTTCGTCTGTTCAGCGCGGAATGCTTCATAGCGCGCCCTGGTTTCGGCGTTAGCGGGGTAAAGGCCGGGCAACGGAACGCCGCTGCGTACCTCGTTCACGATCCACCCTTCGAATCGCTCCTGCTCAACGGCAGCTTCAAGCACGCTTTCAAGCAACGCTTTGGGAATCACGACCGCGCCATCCTCGTCGACCACGATAGTGTCGTCAGGAAAGACCGCAACGCCGCCGCATGCGATCGGCTCCTGCCACGCGACGAAAGTAAGTCCGGCGACGGACGGTGGAGCGGCTGCGCCACGGCACCAGACGGGCAGGCCGGTGGCGATCACACCGGCTACATCGCGCACAACGCCGTCGGTGACGAGGCCGGACACCCCACGATACTTGATGCGCTCGCAGAGAATGTCGCCAAAGATACCGGCATCGGTGACGCCCATTGCATCGACGACCGCAATGCATCCCGCGGGCATGGCCTCAATGGCCGCACGCGTAGAGATAGGCGAAGCCCACGACTCCGGGGTAGCCAGATCCTCACGCGCCGGCACAAACCGCAGCGTAAACGCCGGACCGGCAATGCGCTTCTGGCCTGGTTGTAACGGCCTGGTTCCACGCAGCCAAACATTGCGCAGTCCCTTCTTGAGCAGCACGGTAGTTAGCGTGGCGGTTGAAACGCCTTCCAGAATCTTGATTGTTTTTTCGTCATGTACCACTTTTTTGGCCCTCGGCTATGGTTCTATGCGTAGTCGAAACAGCACTCAAATACTTGCGATCAACCCACCATCGACGCGAATGACGGACCCGGTGATGTATGCGGCGCTCTCACTTGCCAGGAAAGCAACTGCTGCGCCGTACTCCTCTGGTTTGCCATACCGGCCAACGGGAATGCTGCGTGTACTCTCGGCGGAAACGTCTTCGACTGTGCGGCCTTCACGCTTTGCCTTCGCCTCATCAAGGAACTTGATGCGGTCTGTAGCAATACGTCCCGGCAGAATGATGTTGGCCGTAATTCCGTCGCCGGCAACCTCGCGCGCCAGCGTTTTGGACCAGCCAACGAGCGACATTCTAAGTGCGTTGGAGATGCCGAGATTCGGAATCGGCGATACGACACCTGACGAGGTACTTGTAATGATGCGTCCCCATTTTGATGCTCGCATCGCGGGCAGCACGCGGTCGGTGATGGCGATGATGGAGAGCACCATTGCCTGAAAATGTTTTGACCACAGGGCCGGGTCCTGGCCTGCGGCTGCGGTGGGCGGTGGGCCGCCGGTGATGTTGACGAGGATGGAAACTGCTCCCAAGTCAGATTCAATCCGGGCGATATGATTGTCGATCTTTGAGAGGTCGGCGAGATCCCAGGTAAGGCCGACACTGACGCCGCCTGCACATGCAATGGCGGCTTCAGTTTCGGCGATGGCTTTGCTGTCGATGTCGGCGACGGCGACTTTTGCACCTTCGGCTGCAAGCGCGAGTGTGATGGCGCGGCCGAGTCCGCCGCCTCCGCCGAGCACCAATGCTGTTTTGTTTGTAAGTCCAAGATCCATATGGCTGATTCCGGTCTAGGCCATCATATCGGAACCAGTGGTCAGTGGTCAGTTGTCAGTTTTCAGCGGTCAATTATTGGCGAAATTGGCGCAGTTTGCGGCTGTTTTTTGGCATTTTCGGGGTAAAAATGGCCGATTTTGAGGCATAACGAGGGCTTGATGTTTACCGATGTGCACATAGGCTTTTACGAACAACTGTTGATTCTGTTTGGGTTGTGAGAGGAAAGTGGTTACCTCCCCGGAGTATTAGAGGGGGAGGGGGGTAGGGGGTGGGTACGGACCGGGGACATAGCTGACACTTTAGACCGGGCGGATACCTGACAGATTGAATTGAACTGAACGGCAGCAGGGCAGTTGGAATCCATACCCTAATTGTGATCCTATGAAGCCTATATTGATGCAAATGTACGGCCAGCGGCGAAGCGAGACGTGGAATGTAAGCCGGCTCAATGAGGCAAGAACACTTTGAAAAATCGAGGCCGGCTGGGCAACTAAATCTTTAGTTGTGCGTCTAAGTTTGTGTAACGGCCAGTAATCCCCCAGATCTTGCGTTTTGAAATCAACACTTTACAAATGCCGCCAAAGAAATCAAACACGCTGACTGAAGCCGAGCTGAGGCTGATGAAGATTCTGTGGCGCCGGGGCGAGTCGGCAGTCAACGACCTGGTGGCCGCGATGCCCGAGGGCGAGGAGCTGGCCTACAACTCCGTGCTGACGACGATTCGCATTCTTGAGCAGAAGGGCTACGTCGATCATCGCCAGGAAGGCCGCGCGTTTGTGTATCGCCCCTGCGTGGCTGAAGCCGAAGCAGGCCGTTCGGAGGTAAAGCACCTGATGAGCCGGTTCTTCGGCAACTCGCGTGAACAGCTTTTGCTTTCATTGCTGGGCGACGGGGAGATCTCCGCCGAGGAACTGCAGCGACTGAAAGAAGCAATCAACGGTGCAGGGCCCGACATTGAGCCGGACCAAGTGGGGGAGGTTTAGCCGATGAACCCGTCTCTACCCGTTACTGCACTCGACTTCATTTTCGACGGCGTTTCCGGTCATGCGACTGGTATGGCTGCTGCGATGGCTATTGATGCACTGTGGCAGGGTGCGTTGATTGCAGGCGCACTGGCTCTGTTTATGCGGTTTGCGCCGCGCGTTTCTGCCGCGCATCGGTTTGCCGTCTGGTCGGCGGCCTTTGTTGCGCTGGTGGGTCTTTCACTGATTTCGCTTCTTCCGGAGTTTTCATCCAGCGCTGCGAGCGCGATGTCGGCACAGTCGGTTGAGCATACGACACAACCGTGGTTTAGCGTGGATGCGCGCTGGAGCCTGGCGATTGCCGCTCTGTGGCTGGCGGCTTCACTCTATCGCGGTGCGGGTCTGGCAATTCATTCGTTGCGGTTGCGCAAGTTGTGGAAGGATGCAGAGCTGGTTGAACTCGACGAACGAGTGGAAGGGCTACTGGCCGGCGCGGTGGCTGATTGCAGCCGCGGACCTGTCGAGGTTTGCACAACGAAAACACTTCAACGTCCCAGCGTAATTGGATTCTTCAAGCCGCGCATTCTGGTTCCCGATTGGTTGTTTGCGCGCATTACCCAGGGCGAGCTGGAACAAATTGTTCTGCATGAAGCGGAGCATCTGCGCCGCCGCGATGACTGGACGAATCTAGCGCAGAAGATTTGCCTTGTGGTGTTTCCTCTTAATCCCGCATTGGTTTGGATCGAGCGCAGGTTGTGCCGCGAGCGCGAGATGGCCTGCGACGACGGCGTGATTCGCGTTACGCGAGCGCCGCGCGCCTATGCGGCCTGCCTTACCAGCCTTGCCGAACGCGGGCTTGAACGGCGCGTGGAGGCGCTATCCCTTGGCGTTTGGCAGCGGCGGCCTGAACTGGTTCATCGCGTGCACAGCATTCTGCACGGCAAAGGTGTGCTCAGTCCGGTAGGGACGCGCGTGCTGATGGGCATGCTCGGCTGCGGCCTGCTTGCCGGTTCAGTGGAACTGGCGCAGGGTCCGCAACTGGTGGCTTTTGTTCCGGAGCACCCTGTAGTGGCCGCGAAAAGCGCAGTGTCTCCGGTGACGGCAGCATTGCAGACTCCCGTTCCGGTTGCGGCGGTAGCCGGTTTGAAAGGCAGCGCGAATGGGCCGCGTGCAGTGATGTCGCGGCCGCCGAAAAGCGGCGAACGTGTGGTTGCGACCAACGTAACGCTGCGGCAGCCTTCACACGCGCAGGTCATCAACCTGAAAGCATTGCGCGAGAAGGATGAACAGGCGGCTTTACCTGCGATGGCGAGACATTCTGATCATAGCGATGCAAAGGCAACGCCGGAGCAACATTGGGTGGTGCTGACCGCTTGGGAGCGGGTGGAAACGTACGCACCCTCGGGCACAATCGCGGACTATGACACTGTTGTCTCCACCAACCCGAGCGCGGGATTCATGATGCCGGCGAGAGAGATGCCCGGCGGACAAATCACAGTAACGCAATTGATCTTTAGAGTTTTGCCTGCGAACGCGGGTTCGGGAACCGCGGCAAAGCAGGCGGCGAGTCCTCCGACAAGCCAGCCCGGCGTTGCGACGTTTCGTGATGGCTGGCTCGTGATTCAACTTTAACCAGCAACTTAACACCCATGTGAGAGGTAACCATGTCTGCATCAACTAATTCATTAGTAGCAAAGGCAAAGGGTTTCGCTATTCCCCTCGGCACAGTTGCAGCGCTGTTGCTGACAGTAACGTTCGTATTCAACCGCACCGTGGCGCATGCTGCGGCCATTGGGGCAGCGGCGCCCCTAGACAACAGCAGCGTATCGTCACTGGTGGCGCTCGACAATGCGGTTGAAGCCGTGGCGGCGCGTGTAACGCCTGCGGTTGTAAACGTGTCAGTAACGGCGCGTGCCGATAAATCCGACGACAATCAGCAATCGAACGGCATGCAGAATCAGCTTCCGCCTGGATTCCAGTTCTTCTTTGGTCCGAATGGCCCAATGCAGGGTGGAAGGCAGCAGCCGCAGATTGAGCACGGCGTCGGCAGCGGCATCATTATCTCGCCCGATGGATACATTGTGACCAACAATCACGTAGTGGACGGCGCAACACAGGTTCGCGTGACGCTCGACGACCGGCGGGTGTTCCCCGCGAAGGTAGTGGGCGTCGACAAGCTTAACGATCTGGCAGTGATCAAGATTGATGCGAAGAACCTGCCCAGCATTGCCTGGGGCGATTCAACCAAGCTGCATCCTGGACAGACGGTGCTCGCGTTCGGCAATCCGTTCGGTAACTTCCCATTCACGGTGACACGCGGAATCGTCAGCGGACTGAACCGGCCGAATCCGTACTCAAACGATGCTCGGAGACCGGGCGCGTTCATCCAGACGGACGCTGCAATCAATCCGGGCAACTCCGGTGGGCCGCTGGTGAATGCGCATGGTGAACTGGTCGGCATCAACACCTTCATCATCTCGGGCAGCGGATCGTTTGCCGGCGCCGGCTTTGCGATTCCCACGCAAATTGTGAAGGCTTCAGTGGATCAGATCATCAAGGACGGCAAGGTGGAGCACGGCTACCTGGGCATCAGCATGAACGACGTGACTCCGGAGAATAATTCGTTCTTTAACCTGCCGGATGCAACAGGCGCCATTGTCAGCCAGGTAACGCCTGACTCGCCGGCCAGCAAGGCTGGGTTGAAATCCGGCGACGTGCTGCGCAAACTCGACGGCAGCAACATTGCCAACGCCAGCGCAATTCAGGTTGCGGTTTCGCAGATGCGACCCGGCGACACGATTGAACTGGGAATCCTGCGCGACGGCAAGCCCATGACGCTTAAGGCCACGGTGGGACAGTTCCACGGCGGCACCGAGGCGGCAGGGAACGGCAGCGGCAATTCGGAGCAACACGGCAAGATCGGCGTGACGGTCCAAAGTCTTTCTCCGGATCTGCGCAGCCAGTTGAATATTCCGCCGAACGTGAAGGGCGCGGTCATTGATAGCGTTCGTCCGGGAAGCCCGGCAGACGATGCAGGCCTCTCGCAGGGCGACGTAATCATGGAAGTGAACCGCAAGCCGGTGGCGAATGCGGACGCAATGGTGAGCGACCTTCATTCCATTCCTGCCGGCAAGGACATCCTGCTGCTGGTGTGGTCGCATGGCGGCGCATCCTATCGCGTTGTCCATCCAGCACAAAACTCTGACAACGGCATGTAAGTAAGAATGATGCCGCGCAGAAGGCGCTGCTTCGTCGGGGGACGGGGCGGCGGTCCTGATTTGGTTGTTCATTCAAGTGCCCCGGGCCGTGGATTCGCGGTCCGGGGCTTCCTATTGCTCCGAGTTAGGCGGGCTCCAATTGAAAGCAGCTTTGCGAACAGATAGGATTGCCACTGCAGTTTTACTTATTCCCCGAGTGAAGGCTTTCCATGAATCGAATTCGCGTCGCAATCCTGTTGTACGCTGCGGTAACCTGTGCTGTGCTGATCGCAGTGCAGAGCCGCGCACAGACCAAGCCCCTTGCAGGCGTCATCGATATCCACGCGCATACCGCGCCGGACTCAGTGCCGCGCAGCATCGACGCGATTGACCTGGCACGGCTGGCGGAGAGCCGTGGCATGCGCGCAATCGTGTTCAAGAACCACTACGAGCCGACGGCGGATGTGGCTTACCTGGTTCACAAGGTTGTACCCGGCATTCAGGTGTTCGGGGGCGTTGACCTGAACTTGAGCGTGGGTGGCATAAATCCGGCCGCGGTAGAGAAGATGGCGCTTACGACAGGCGGCCTGGGCAGAGTGGTGTGGATGGCGACCTACGACACGCGGGCGCAGGTACAGGCTTCAAAGGGAGATCGTCCTTTTGTTGCTGTCTCACGCGACGGTGAACTGCTGCCCGAGGCGAAGGCGGTGATCGCGATGATTGCGAAATACAAACTGGTGATGGCGACGGGGCACAACTCACCGGAGGACGACCTGATGCTGATTCGCGAATCGCGCCGGCAGGGAATTGTGCACATGGTTGTGACCCACGCCATGTTGTCGCCGATTCACATGAGCGTTGCCGAGATGAAGGAAGCGGCAGCGGAGGGCGCGTATCTTGAGTTCGTCTATAACGGGCTCGTGGGACCGAATAAGGAGTTCGATTTTGCCGACTATGCGAAGGCAATTCGCGCGGTTGGCGTGGAGCATTGCATTCTGTCGTCGGACATGGGGCAGCCGGGAAACCCGCTGCATCCCGACGGGCTGGAGTTGTTGTTTGATGGATTGCGGAAGCAGGGATTCACGCAGGCGGAGATGGATCAGATGTCGAAGGTGAATCCGGCGAGGTTGCTGGGGCTGGAGTAAGGTTGCTTCGCGTCCACGCGGATCTGGATGCTCGCTTCCACGCGGATCTGGATGCTCGCTTCCACGCGAGGATGGAGCCGAGGGAGAGGTTGCCCGCTCCGGGGATGATGAGAGAATTTCCGGAGCGGGACTCCTGTGTGCGTTAACGTTGAAGTTGAATGCTAGCGACGGCGCGTTCCGGCCCATGCCAGGAGGCACCCGAGGAATAGCCCTGCTGAGAAGCAAACGCTCATTGCCTGGATTGGCTTCTTCCTGACCATGTGCTTGGCGTCGTCAATCGCGTCTTCGGCGGCATAGCGACCGTTCTTGACAACTCGAAGTGCCGATCTGACACCGTCGTCGACTGCTTCGGATACAGCAGACCTCATCTTTGACACTTCGTTCAAGACATCTTCGACCGTAGCCGGTCTTTCGCGTTTTTCCAAAAGGTTAATAGACATAGCAACTACCTCCTCATTCCTTCGTTCACCGTCGTCGCGATAAGCCGAGTATGGTGTCTACATATACTTTGATGTGCGTTAACGAATACTTGTTGTACCGGAGGTTGTCGAGGTGGGATGGGGTGTGCCGGATTGCACGGCATACTTCAAGGCTCGAAGCAATCCAGGGACAGGTGCTCGTCACGTTATCAGCCGGGAAACTATCGGTCACATATTTCTGCGTGCTGCAACTCACAACAAGGTGTGGTGCGTCTCACTTATCATATTGTCTGATATGTTATTTTCCTCGATAGCGCATTTGCGGGCGCTCCGCACACGGTGCT
Source organism: uncultured Acidobacteriaceae bacterium (assembly GCA_963843655.1). Lineage (GTDB taxonomy): Bacteria > Acidobacteriota > Terriglobia > Terriglobales > Acidobacteriaceae > Telmatobacter. The sequence goes on from CAWJLD010000005.1 coordinate 475,214, forward strand.
GTTCCCGAGCCCTTGATTCCAGAGCGGCAAAGGATGTCTTTAGCGTTCAATCGATTCGGTTGGCAGCGCGAATTTGGGTGAGGCAAATGCTGTTTTGGCCGGTCAATCTGGGTTCAGGGATGATGAAAAAGGTTCTGGCGGGAGGATTGCTATTTTGCCTGGTATTGATGGGCCAGGAGGCATTCGCGGCGAAAAGGACGGCAAAGAAGGCCGAGCAGGCTGAAGCCGCTGCCGTTGTGGCTGCGCAGCAGACCCGGGTCGTCATTCCCCAGATCGATCAGGCCCTGCATCTATCCGATTTCCCTGACATGACGCCGCGGCCGGATCTTCTAGACAAGCTCGTTTCAGTTTCCGATTTCATCCAGAGTGAGCCCGTGGACGGAAACCTGGCCACGGAAAAGACTCAGGTGTGGATGGCGTATACGAAATCGACGATATATTTCGTTTTCATCTGCTACGACAATCATCCCAACCTGATCCGCAATCACCTGGCACGGCGTGAAGACATCTTCAACGACGACACGGTGAGCGTGCTGCTGGATCCGTTTCAGGACCGGCGCATCGGTGTTTATTTTCGTGTGAACCCGTCGGGAGTGCAGGCTGAGGCCACCTGGCGAGAAAATAACCGTCCGCGGTATAGCTGGGATACGGTGTGGGATTCGGAAGGGCGGGTAACGCCGAAGGGCTGGATGGCGCTGGTGGCGATTCCGTTCCGCAGTCTGCGATTCAATCCCAATCAATCGAATTGGGGCATTGTGTTTGCGCGTAACCTGCCCCGCAACTCTGAGACAGACTTCTGGCCGCGAGTGGCTGCGAATGTGAGCGGCACACTGAGCCAGGAGGGCACCCTGGAGGGGATCGAGGGCGTTTCCGGCTCGCATAATTTTCAGATCAACCCATATGTCCTGGCGCAGAATGAGCGCCGACTTGATGTGGTCGATCCGATGAATCCGTTCTTCAGCTCGCGGCATTTGCAGAGCACAGCAGGGGGCGAAGCGAAACTGATTTTGAAGGACAGCTTTGTTCTGGATGCAACGGTGAATCCGGATTTCAGCGATGTGGAGAGTGATCAGCCGCAGTTCACAGTCAATCAACGCTATTCGGTCTTCTTCCCCGAGCTGCGCCAATTTTTCCTTGAAAACTCTGAGTACTTCGCAACTCCCATCGATCTGGTGTATACGCGCAATGTTGTGCACCCATCGTTCGGCATTCGGCTCACAGGCAAAAGCGGAGACACAAACGTGGGAATCTTTGCCACGGACGACAGGGATCCTGGGGAGAGCTTGCCGAACTACGATCCACTGTACCTTCGGCGCACCATTACCGCGGTGGGCCGGGTGTCACAGGATTTCGGCGTTGGATCGAATATGGGACTGATGTACACGGACAGGGAATTTGGTGACGGCTGGAACAGGATTGGCGGCGCCGATTTTACCGCCCGCATGAATGGACACTGGACGGCAAAGGGACAGATTGCTGCGAGTTCGACCATGGGAGACCTGGACAGCGATACTCCGCCTGTCTACTCGGCTGGTCCAGCCGGGGTTTTTCAGATCTCGCGATTCGGTCACTCTTTCAATCTTTTCGACAGCTTTGGGGACTTCAGCAAGGGATTCCAAACACAGTTGGGATTCATTCGATCGTCCAATATTCGCAGTAACCATCTGAATGCCAGTTATCAATGGTATCCAGACAACCCGTTCTATCAGAGCTTCGGGCTGGAAATAAACCAGCAACTGGCATTCGATCATGACGGCAACCGCGTCTTCAGCTACTCGAGTTTCGGTCCTTCGTGGCGTCTGCCGCGCAAGTTCGAGATTTCGCCGTCGGTCGGGCAGAACTCGGACACGGTCGGCCCGTCGTCATACGCGGCGTTGACGGGCTACCGGAACTTTACGCAGAATTTTGCAGAATTCGCGATGCGGGGATCTCCTTGGTCGCAATTTACTTTTCATGCGAACCTGTATCGCGGGGGCAACGTAAACTACAACCCTGTGGATGGAGAAACACCATCTCTGCTCGATAAGCAAAGTATGCACTTGCGGTTTACGGTGCAGCCAATTCACCAGCTGACGGTTGAGAACTCGTACCTGCTTGACCGCAATCACTCGGCATCCGATGGGGAGTTTGTATACGAGAGCCAGAGCATGCGGACCAAGGCCAACTTCCAGTTCACGCGCTCGCTTTCAGCGCGCGTAATTGCAGAGTTAGATTCGACGTTGGCGAATCCTGCTCAGACTTCGCTGCTGCGCACGAAGCAGATATCCACCCAGGCCCTGCTTACCTGGCTCCCTCACCCAGGCACCGCAGTTTATCTGGGCTACACCAATGATTTGCAGAACATCGACCGGAGCCTGTGCAACATGTTGCCGAGCGGGGGATGCGACCCGGACAACACCACGCTGCCCCGCGACGAATCTCTGCTGAACGATGGAAAGCAGGTCTTTCTGAAAGCCTCATACCTCTTCCGGTTCTGAATCGGAGATTGACGGGCTCCGAACTGCCTTACACCGTCGAGAAGGGAACGGTCGAATTACGGTCAGAACGTGTGGATGCCAAGGACATATCTATTGCAATTTGAACCAAATAGGACTAAATTAGTCCAATAAGCGCTTCCCAATCCACTGAAGAAGAAAAGCCCGCCCATCTCGCGGGCTTTTTCTTTTGCCATGCTCTCGCGCATAGTTTTGCTCGGCAGATATGGCCGACACAGCCTGTATCGCTTTGAGCGCAGACATCCCGCTATATATTCCTTGACAAGTATATACGTAAGTGAGTATATCTAGGAAATGGAACGTGCATTTGAGATTGTTGCCGAGCCAAACCGCAGAGCGATTTTGAGCTTGTTGGTGTTGTCAAACCAGTCGGTTGGAGAGATTGAACGTCAATTGCAAATGTCGCAGCCGACGGTGTCAAAGCACCTGCGAGTTTTACGCGAGGCAGGCTTTGTGGAGTCAACGGTAGACGCACAGCGCCGTCTCTACCGGCTCAAGCCCGAGCCTTTCCGAGAGATGGATGCGTGGCTGGCTCAGTTCCGGCGATTCTGGTCTTCCCATGTAGATGCTCTGGAACGCCATCTCGACAGCATGGCTCAGGCGGAACAATCGGGAAAGAAGTCCAGAAATACTTCCGCATCTGCGAAGAATCCAAAAAGAGGAAACCGATGAATATCAAAATTATGAATGTGTATGTCGACGACCAGGAGAAGGCTCTTCGCTTCTATACCGAAGTGCTGGGCTTTGTGAAGAAGGCAGATTTCAGCCAGGGTCCTTTTCGCTGGCTCACGGTGGTGTCGCCGGACGATCCGGACGGCATGGAGCTGCAACTGGCGCTCAATAACAATCCCGCAGCAAAATCGTATCAGCAGGCTTTGTTTCAACAGAACCAGCCGGCAGCTATGTTCTTTACTGACGATCTGCAGTCTGATTACGAGCGAACCAAAGGGCTTGGTGCGGAGTTCACTATGCCGCCGACGGATGTGACGGCATCCATGATTGCCATGCTGAACGACACCTGCGGCAATCTCATCCAGATCACGCAGTTGAAGCGTTGGTAAAGGCGAAGTCAAGTTGATTCAGTGACAGCGGGCCTCGAAGCAGACAGGGGTGCATCGTGAGTGATCGAGAGCAGTATGTACCTGGGCCCGCAAGTGGGGCCGAGGTGCGGAAGGGTGGAGACAAGTGGACACTTGTTCTTGTCCGCGAACTGCGTCACCCGCCGGAAAGAGTCTGGCAGGCCCTGACTGACCCAACGCATCTGTCCGAGTGGGCACCGTTTGATGCCGACAGAAGCCTGGGCGCAGCCGGAAGTGCTGTGAAGCTGACGTGGACAGGAACGTCGCGCGTCTCCGAAGCGACTGTGACACGTGCCGAAATCCCCAGAGTGCTTGAGTATCTCGACCTTCGGTGGGAACTCGAAAAGGTTGGAGCAGGAACTCGGCTGACGCTGTGGCACAGCATCGATCGGCGTTTCATCGCATGGGGGGCAGCGGGCTGGCATATCTGCTTCGATGTGCTGGATCGTCTTCTCGACGGCGATCCAATTGGCCGCATAGCGGGGGCCGATGCCATGAAGTTCGACGCCTGGCAGCGCTTGATTGCCGAATATGCAAAGCAATTTGGCCTTGAAACGGCAAACTGATGAGGAAGGCGATTCGTAATTTGTAAGTAGAGAGGTTCGCAAGCGATGGACACAGCGAAAACTGCTAAAGGTTCAAAAGATCTGTCACCAAAACAAAGCGTGGAATTGTTGCTGGTGTTGAAAGCCCGTTTTGAAAAGAACATGAACCGTCATCGAGGTTTGGAATGGGCGGGAGTACAGGCGAGGCTGGAAGCGAATGCCGATAAACTGCGGTCGCTTAGCGGAATGGAACTGACCGGCGGGGAACCGGACGTCGTTGGTCGCGACAAGAAGACGGGCGAGTATGTCTTCTATGATTGCTCCGCTGAAAGTCCCAAGGGCCGCCGAAGTATCTGTTACGACCGAGAAGCATTGGAGTCGAGGAAAGAGTTCAAACCAAAAGACAGCGCCATGAACATGGCCGCTGTCATGGGCATTGAGATCTTGACCGAAGAGCAATATAGAGAGCTGCAGAAACTGGGCAACTTCGATACGAAGACTTCGAGTTGGGTCAGGACGTCTTCCGAGATCAGAAAGCTTGGCGGAGCGCTCTTTTGCGATCGCCGATACAATACCGTCTTTCTGTATCACAACGGTGCGGAATCTTACTATGCCGCCAGAGGGTTCCGGGGTTCGCTACGGGTATAGATCTCCAGGCTGAATTCCGATTGTTGTTCTTTGCCGGTTTGGATGCTCGTGAGCGGAAAGTGACGCGAGAGAGCTTTGCCGGCCATGGGGTGCGAAGCCGGCAACGGCGCTCAAGGTCAACACGACCTCCGGCACAGTGAACGATCAGGGTGGGAGTGACCGCCAACATGCACGACTGACCGTGTGCACGGTGTAATCTAAGAGAATCCTGAAGCAACATTGTTAAACAAGCGTTGTGCTGCTCGCGAGAGGTTGAATCATGTTGAAGGGAATTTCAAAGTATCTTAGTCCGGAGCTTATTGCTGTGCTCTGCCGCATGGGGCACGGAGATGAGATTGTTTTGGCCGACGCTCATTTTCCCGGTCATAGCCTGGGTCCCCAGGTCATCCGTGCCGACGGCATTACCGTTACTCAACTGCTTGAGGGCATCATGCCTTTGTTCGAGTTGGATTCATACGCACCCCCACTGATCATGATGGATTACGTACCAGGCGACCAGCCAGACTCAAGCGTGGAGCGCGATTACATGCAGGCAGTGCGGCAACAGGTCTCAGCGGCGCCTAATCCTGAACGCATTGACCGCTATGCCTTTTATGAAAGAACGCAGAAAGCATTCGCGATCGTGATCACGGGAGAGGTACGCAAGTACGGCAACCTAATTTTGAAGAAGGGTGTCATTCCGAGCAGGGATTAAAGTCTGGAGCGGGACAGACACACAAGTGCGGCTCTTTCGAGCCGCACTTGTGTGTCTGTCAAGTATATTTTTGGGAGTTTTCCGATACCTCCCACGCCCCCTGCCTCCAAATGATGAATGGAGGCGAGAGCGTGGAAGGAATGTTTAAGTGAGGTTAGAAGCTAAGCCTGCCTGCGAACTGCAGGAGTCTCGGGTTGTTTTGCTGCGAAGTGATCCAACCGAATTGCGAATTACCAAGTGAAGTGTTGGGGCTTCCAAACTGTACGCGGTTGAACAGGTTGAATGCCTCCACGCGGAAGTTAAGGGTGACGCCTTCCTTGATAGGAAAGTCCTTGAACAGGGACATATCCCAGTTGTCCATACCCGGTGTACGCAGGTCGTTGTCGGCACGCGGTTCATTACCAAAGGTGAAGTTGGCCGGGGTGGTGAAACAAGTCGTGTTGAAGTACGTCTTGGCTCCGCCGCCTCCACCTAACCGTTCACCAATTGCGCCGCTGTTGGCCTTTGCGCAACTCGGATCCACATTCGGCCTCAAGCTGCCCTGGAAGGCATAGGTACCGAGTGGGTTGTTCGATACGGTCATCTGGAGCGGGAACCCCTTCTGGAAGGTTGTGATGCCTTCGAGCCCCCAGCCGCCGACCAAACCGTTGGCTACACTGCCGACGTTGGGCAGGAAGCGCTTGCCCGTACCGATGGGCAGGTGATAGACGTAGCTGATCACGAGGCGCTGCCGGGCATCGAAGCTGCCGAGTGAGTAGTTGCTCTGAGGATCGTTGTAATCCTGCCAGCCTGCCGTACTCAATCCGACAATGCCGTCCAACCAGCTCGTGAGACCTTCGGTATTGGTCATCAGGTGGGAGTAGGTATAGGAGCCGAGCAGTGTTCCGCCGTCCGCCCACCGCTTCTGCACCTTGAGCTCCAACGCGTGGTATGCGCTGGAACCAATGAAGGAGCCGCTGTTCCCGAGGCCACTGTACTGGGGGAATGGCCGCAGGAGCTGGTTTTGCGTAACCTTCGCATTCTTAGAGGCAATTACGCCTTGAGTGATTATAGGGTTGCCCCCGGGGGCGACATACCAGGGGTTGTCTACCTGTTCGACCAGCATGCAATTTGAGAAGGTACCCCCAGCTTGACAGTTGGGATCATTGGCTGCCTGTGCAGTCACGCTGTCGGAGAGCGCGTTGAGCTGCTGGACGAGCGGCAGGTGACGGCCGAGCAGGCCAGCGTAAGTTGCGGTGACAGCGACTTCCCCTGGGAATTGATGCTCGACTGACACATTCCACTGATAGGTCTTGCCGGCAGGCTGGTCAGCGGTAAGCGCCTGTGGGTTGCCGCCCAGCAGAACTTGCTGGTAACTCGGATCGCGGTGTGGTGGCGTCAAAAACCCGCCGGGGAATGGATCGTCGAGCGTGTTGAAGGGCGTCACCTGCCCGTCCTTTGAGTTCACCATGGCATTGTTGAGGAAGTTGATGCCCGCCTGCAACGGTTCGCTGTAGAAGGCGAGGCCGACCGGAGTCACGTAAATTCCCCAGGCTCCGCGCGCCACCCAGTTGTTGGCAAAGCGGTAGGCTACGCCGAGGCGCGGCTCGAAGTTGGTGTAGTTCTCGTTGGTTGCGCCCGCTGACGGATGCTGCGGAGTACTGACGAGGTCAAAGGCGCCGGGAATACCCACTACAGAGTTGATTTCCGTCGGATTGAAGACGCTCTCCCAGCCATGCCCTGCAATGAAGGTGCCCGGAAGTTCGTAGCGAAGTCCGAGGCTGGCAGTCAGCTTGTTGGTCACCTGCCAGGTGTCCTGCGCAAAGTAGCCCTGGTAGTAGAGCTTCTGGAAGACCGTTGGTGAGATCTGCACCAGCGAGTTGTTGGACGAGTAGCCCAACTCGAAAGATGCGAGCCCGTTGCCGCACGTACTGCAAGCGTTTCCGGGGTCTTGAGCCGTAAATACGTTGTCAAAGGTGAAGATGCCGCCGGGGTTGTTGTTCTGGAAGTAGTTCATATCCCAGCGGTGGGCGTTGACACCGAACTTGAAAGTGTGCCGGCCCATAATCTTCTGCAGCGTCGCAGAGATCGCGTAGTTGTTGTTGATCGAGAAGATGTATCCCGCCGCGCCCTGATAGTAGCTGATGGGACCACCCGTCGATATTCTTGGCACGCTGGTGGATTTTTCCAATTGGTTGAGATGGCCGAAGTCCATGTACGACGGCCAGCCGAAGGCGGTGCTTTCATTGATACCAAGGTTCGTGGGAATTCGGGTATAGTTCCACCTCAAATAGGAGAGGTGCACGTCGAGAACCGTGGTGGGGTTGAAGACATAGGTATCGCCGACCACAAGCTGATGGGTGACGAAAGCCTCAGGAGCGAGAGCAATGTAATACAAGTTGTTCTCGGGGAAAGGCTGCGGGTCAATATTCTTCGAATTCCACCGGGTGTAGCGCTCAAACAGGTTTTGCTTTGAGCTGAGGTTCTGGTCACTGCGAACGGTGTACTGGTCGTTGTTGCCACCGGCGGTGCTGAGACTGAAGAAGTTGTTCACCGGGCCCTGTGCCGTCATGGAAGGGTTCGTCACGTTCGGCTTGCCATAGATCGGGAACGCAATCAGATTCTTGGCAACAGTACTCAAGCGGGCCGGATCGATGACATTGGGAATGCCGTTGTAGGAGAACTGCTGCCGAGGATTGGTGAGCGGATCGTAAATCTTGGCTTGAATTGCAGAGAAATCGCCTTTCAGTTCATCCTCTGTGGGAACCGTGACGCTGATGGGCTGGCCGTTGGTCTGCCGGTAGCCCTGATATGCGCCAAAGAAGAACACCCTGTTTTTAATGACCGGGCCGCCCAGGTTCGCGCCGAACTGGTTCTGATGCCACGACTGTCTTTGCTTACCCAAGCGGTTGGCAAAGAAGTCATTGGCGTCGAAGATGGTATTGCGCACGTACTCGTACGCGCTGCCGTGAAACTGGTTCGTGCCCGACTTGGTGCTCATGTTGATGACGCCGCCGTTGTAGTTGCCGAATTCAGCGGTGTTGTTGTGTGTCTGAACGTTGAACTCCTGGATGGAGTCCTGGTCCATCACCAGTTCCACGGCGTTGCCGTAGAGCGTGTTGACCGATGCGCCGTCGACGAGTATCGAGCCCTGATTGGCAGCGCCACCGCCGATCTGGTAGTTGCCGGCTGCGAAGACGTTTTGGCCGCTCAGGTTGGTGGATGCGCCACCCTGTGGCACCACGCCGGGAACCAGGGAAACCAGGTTAAGCACGTTGCGCCCGTTGAGAGGCAGAGTGGTAACCGCCTGGCCTCCGATGACCTGGCCGAGCGAAGCGCTGTCAGTCTGCATGATCGGCGGAGCGCCAGTGACGACAACCTGCTGGCTCTGCTCGCCAATCTGCATCTGCACATCAATGCGCGCTTCCTGGTTGACAGTCACATCGATGGGGCTGCGGGAGAGATGCTTGAAGCCCGACGCATCGATATCGAGCGAGTACTGGCCGCGAGGCAGGGAGAGAATCGAGAAATTGCCTTGGTCGCCTGTCGTAACGGTTCGTTTCTGACCCGTTCCCAGGCTGGTTGCTGTGACCGTAGCGCCGGGGACTACTGCGCCAGAGGGATCACTGACGGTTCCAACGACTGAACCAAATATGTTTTGTGCGTGTGCTTGAGATGCCAAAAACGCCACCGTGAAAAGCATCCAGACAAATCGAGATAGCACTCCTTTCACTTTCTGCATCATAGACCTCCATTGCTGTTGGCTGGTTAGTGCACGCCACGATCTTGCGTATGGCGCAATGCCTATTGCGCACACAATCGTATTTGCGCAAAATAGCGACAGTCAAGGGAAATATTGCCTGGAATTTAAGCGCGCAAAGCGGCGCGTTTAGCGTGAGCGTATATGGTTGATTCAAGACCACTTTGCGAGGGCCATTCTTAATCGAATCCGCTTAAGTTCAGCCCCCGAGAAATACGGCAGATTGATTGCTCGCTGGTCTGGCCAGTATGCCAACGCCGCCGCTGAACTCAAGATGAAGGGACGAGTTTGCAGGATGAGGAGCCTCATATCTGCAATATATGTTGTTTATGATGCAATGGAAGTCTTGTGCGAAATGTGAGCGGCGGCTACGAAATAATCGGCGCAGGGCTACCCAGCAGAGCCGTTCCGATGGAGTCATACGCGGCTTGGGACGGCGTCGATTTAGAGTCCCCGATAGGGATCGGTAAACCCCTCGCCTTCAGGCGACGGATGGTACTAGGCTTTTTGGATGGAAGACTACAAGCGTGGCAGCCACACGGTGTTGGATTGCAAATATCACCTTGTGTGGACGACGAAGTATCGATATGAGGTGCTTGGGGGTGACGTAGGGCGGCGTTGCGAGAACTATTGCGGGAGCTAGCGCGGAGCCAAGAGATGATTATCTACGCCGGATCAATCAACCGGGATCACGTTCATATGCTTATCGGGATACCGCCTCATATCTCGGTGTCGCGAGCGGTGCAGTATCTGAAAGGGAAGAGTTCGTACAAGTTGCTGGGCGAATTCGGCCAACTGCGAAAGCGAGACTGGGGACAACACCTGTGGGGGCGTGGGTACTGGGTATCCACAAGTGGCAATGTGACAGACGAAGACTGGAAAAAGTATATCGAGGAACAAAAGCCCCCGGAGCCGGACGATGACTTCAACGTGGTGTAATCGGCCGCACGGCCGATCAATCCGGCTTCTAGCCGTAACCGAAGCCACCGCCTGTTAGGCGGTGGAGAATTCACATATTGACAGCCTACCGTTATGACGGCAATTTCGCATTCATGCAGCCAGGCGGAGGATCTGGCTTTCGACGCGAGAGGGCTCCGACGAAACGGTCGCTGAGTCGCCCGGATCAATGCCACCGCTCTGGAACCTCGACAAAACTCGATCTTCCGGTGCCCTGTGTGCCGGTTGCGTGCCCGACTGCGGGCGGATGCGAACAATCGCTCGCAAAGTCGCAAGTCGCGGGAAGGAATTCACATGGCTGGAGGTGGGTCGCTCTAATGTCGCGTTTAATGAGCGATTTAGCCTGTTATTCCCCAGTGGAAATCGCCTTCGAATGTTGGGTTATGTTGGCGCTAAGGAAACGGAAGATTCCCATTCACCAATATACAATTCATCGCGTGGCAGTAACGAACACCTACACAAGGGATCAGCGATTTTCTGCCACATTTGCGCTCGCTGGAATGAAGCGAGCCAGCGCTGCCATCAGCTCCGCATGGAGGTGGAGGCGGTCACCTTCAGTCGCAAGGACTGAGGCGGGATTTTCCGCAGACTTGAGAGCATAGCGAAGATAGGACAGGCGCATCAGCCAGATCGCGTGTTTCACATCCTCGCCGCGGCCGATGCGGAAGGTTGTCCAGCCGGAATCGGGAACCCAGCGGTGCCGCATGGCGAGATTCTGCTCAAGGAGGAAATCATGAACCGTACGCGGAAATGGAATGTCCACATCTTCCCAGAAATGAACGTGGCCGACCTCCGCCTGACGGAAGCGATACTCCCGCGCCACGAACCGATGAGGATGCACTGAAATCCCCGGCCAGGATGAAACTTCCTTTTTGAGTCTTTCCGTACCGAGCGTCATAGGTAACCTCCGCGAGAAATTCGTTAGATGATCCAAGGTAGAACCCAGCTCAGACCCGCGGATTCATCAGGAGCCGGCCTGGAGCGTCGAACCCGTAGACCGGCGCCCGAAGGAAACAAGCGAGAACAACAAGCCGAGAATCAGGGAAGAGGCAACGATGAGGAGAGACTCCCTCAGGCCCGGTTTGGCGGCCGTGAGCAGGATCGTTCCCATGACGATCCAGATTCTTGTATTAAGTGAAACTTTGAGGAACGCACTCTGTGTCAGAGCATTCCATTGAGACAGATTGGCCTTTTCGTTCACAGCGTACCGTCGGATTGCGCGCATGCGCCGGCCTGTGATTGCGCCGAAGAGAGCGAAGAGCACGATTTCAAGAACGGCCAAGCGAGGCCAGGCGTATTCCCAGGAACGCAGGCTCTCAGTAAGCCAGGCCCCGGTTGCATAGATGATGACCAATGAGCTGATCGCCGCTATCGCGATGGCATTCGTTGCCTCGGTCCATGGCCGGACAGCGGACGGACGAGCAGACCGGCGCAACTGCATGAGCGTCCACGCTTCCATGGTCAATGCAGCAGTGAGAACAAGGACGGCGATCGCATGGACAAAGAGAACGGCGGTATAGAGGTTCATTCGACTCTCCTTCGTAGGGCTTTCGTTGAGAATTTGCGCAGAGGGCCCTGGCGCCACATCAGCCCGACTGCCTGCGGGCTGGATTCTCCACGCTGACAGGTGGGCGCGCTTGTGGCCGAGCAGTAGAGGCGAAAACTATTTGAAATCGCCTGTGGTGTAGGTCTCTTCACAAAGACTCGAACTCGACGACTCAACCAGTTGTCGTAGCTTGTCGATCTGCTGCCGAAGAGCATCGTTCTGGAGGATCTCCTTTTGCGCTTCGGCCGACTCGTACTGAGTCACCCGCACAACCGATCTGCCGTCCAGACTCCTGTATAGGCGGCTGCCGATCACACCTTTCGGCAGACTGGCCGATGCAATATAACTCCGGTCCACTTCGAAGAATTCATCGACTTTTTCGGGTTTGATTGAGATGAAGTTGATCTGCGTTATGGGCTTCATAGTTCCTCCTTGGATTGTGGTTTATCAGGATGGTTGGGGCTGATGCCTTCTTGCAGCCCAGCCGCGCGATCGCTTGCTGCTTGCGGCGACTGCATCTGAAGTGCTGATCCGTCACCGCTTCATAGGCTTCGTGTACGCAATGCCCACGATGCGCCGCAGATGCGCCGAGCGCTCGACCTCGTCCAGCAGGAAGTCGGCCACGTCGGCCCGGCTTATCGTCGCCGCTCCGCCTGCCCCATCCGGCAGGTGGCCATCGACGATACCGTATCGCTGCGTTCGCGGCTCATTCGTCAGACGCGGCGGACGCACGATGGTCCAATCGAGTTGGCTCCCCATTACGATGCGTTCCATCTCGGCCGAATCGTCGGCAACATTGCGCAAGAACGTAGCGCGAAACACGCGGGCAAGAGTCCCTGCGTCCGGGAAAAGCACGGCGACGCCGACAATCAGCAGGCGGCGGACACCTGCCGATTTCATCGCCGCCACCGTCGCGCGCGCGGTTTCGCTGGTGATTGTGCTCCGTCGCGGTCCCGGCGGCCCCATCGCCGAAAACACTGCGTCGTGGCCCGCCAGGGCGGCGGCAACCTTGTCCGAGTCGAGCACATTGCCCTGGATCACCGTCAGGCCCTGGCGCGGAGGCCCCAGCTTTTGTGGCGTCCGAACAAATGCCGTGACGCGCTTGTGCCGCTCCAGGGCTTGGCTGACAAGTTCCCGCCCAATGCCGCCGGTGGCGCCCAGAATGAAGATACGCGTCGATGTATTGGTGTTTGTCATGGCGTTCAATCTCCCTGCGAATGTGAATTCGCAATCCACGTGCACACAGGCAAAAAGGCATGCAAAAGCTTTCCGCGGCCTATTCTCGAGCCTGCACATCCAATAGAGATGACTCTATTGAATAGAAGTTGCTAGAATTTTACGAATGCCAAAAAACGAAAGGCGCACCTACAATTCGCCGGTTCGTCAGCGCCAGGCCGCGGAAACCCGAATGCGGATTGTCGAGGCGACGCGCGAGCTTCTCGAAACAGAGGGCTATGCCGGAATGACCATTGAAGCTGTCGCCCGGCGGGCTCAAGTGTCCGTGCAGACTGTCTATGCCGTCTTCGGCTCAAAGACGGGCATCCTCGCGGAGCTGCTCAACCAGGCCACTTTTGGGCCCGACTACGAGGACACTGTCAGGCAAACCCTGGAGGAAACCGACCTGGAAACCCGGCTTCGCGGAGCGGCCCGGATCGCGCGGAAAATTCACGATGCGCACCAGGCAGGCTTCGATCTGTTGCGGGGAGCAGGCATGGTTGCGCCGGAACTGGCGCGGCTTGAAGAGGAGCGTGAGAGCATGCGTTACGTGCGGCAGAAGCAGATGATCGTTTCTCTGCGGGCCGCCAAGAGGCTCCGAAAGCAATTGAATACGAGAACGGCTCGCGACATTTTCTGGGCACTGACGGGCGGCGAAATGTACCGAATGCTGGTGCGCGAGCGCGGATGGAGTTCTCAAAAGTACCAGGATTGGCTGGCCGACACCCTGGTCCGCTCGCTCCTCAGCCCGAATAAGCTACCTGAGAAAAATAGTAATCTCGACTCTATCCGTTAAGCGGACCGCGGATGGCGAACGTTCGTTCCCCCATCCAGCCGCCGCTGTTGACCGAACTCCTGGATCTGTTGCGGACTCTTGGGATCCAAGTATATTACTGCCTTCATTTTCGCATCGAGACCGTCTGCTTGAGGCGTAGATCTCAATTGCTTGATTCATCGCCAGTTCGGAATTTTGGCGAGGGACGCGATTTTAATGAGCTCCGGGAAAAACTCCGGCTCCCGGATAAGCACGCATGGCGAGAATGTGCGCATTTGGAGTAGATGCACCAATGCTGGTCGTCTCCACCAGCAGTTCAAATGCTTTCAGTTGGCCATCAGGAGTAGCTGCCTGGCTAAGAACACTTTCCATGGTTGCCGAGTTGAAGAGGATATCGGCTGCAGCCCGCGTTGCCGCCATGTTCAGACCCTGCACGATTAAGACATCTCCGGTACTTCCCACGGAAGGCAGATAAGCAATAGTCCCGTATGTGCGTTTTTGATTCGATGTGGGTGGATCGCCGTAGACTGCGGGTTCGTCCTTCAACGGATGATGATTAATGACAAGAGAGCGATTGGAGTTGGGCGGATGGGAAATCTCAAAATTGAGCCGGGATTCAAACAACGTTATCCAAGGATTAGTTCGTGACGAACCGAGGAGAATGATGTTGGATTTGCGTATCTCCTCCGCAGTGATCGAACGTGCATAACGAATCTGAGTCCGGTTGGGCGTGAATTCGGGTAGTCGTTCAAACTCAGAGCAGATGCCCAGCGCAACAGCACTGGTGTAATGCTGTTGGCTCAGTTTGTCGAAGTTGGCCGCATCCAGCCAGTGCGGCATCATGAGATGTGCAAAGTAGGAGCCATCGAGATAATCTTCGAGCGAGGCCTGCGTGTGCGTGAGATTTTCAAGGATGCCCAAGCCGCTGTCTGCTGTGACAATGAACGTGTTGTGGTTCTTGTCAAACAGCTTTACCCAGAGCGCGTGTGCGGGAGTACGAGTCTGCCGTGCGTTCAGCAAGACAGAAAACATCCATGCGCCTAAGCCGAACATCAGGCCCACAACAACACCCAGCGCGATGGAGCGCCAATGCGTTGCGGCTGTGGACCGATTGCTGCGCAGGTTAGGTACTGCCACGGGGCCCGGAATTTCCACGACATCAGCCTGGGCAGACGGCAGTGTCAATTTATTCCCGGCGTCCTTCTGCACGTAGTTGAATACCGGGATATACCCGCCGCGAGGTATTGTGATCCGGATCGTTTCTCCGGCGCCTTCTTCTTCATAATAGGTGTCCAGGCGTCGGCGCAACATACGGGCGTAGTTGCGCACAATATTGTCTTCGCCGGGGTCGTATCCTTGTGGCCGCCCGAAGGCCCGAGTGCCAATCCGCTGTTCGTTAATTTCCTCAGCGCGTCCCGTTAGCGCGAGTTCACAGACCTCGAGCAGAAATCGCTGAAGCAACTCTGAGCGCCGAAAGCCGCGGCTGGCTACGATGCGGCGTGCCAATTCAAACTCCGCTGTGGTTGCCAGCGTGAACTCCGGCTCCAGGATTGGGTTCTGTTGAAGAGCATTTCCTGCGGTAGCCAGCATGCCCTCACCTTATCGATACCGCATGAATTGTTTGTAAACGCCATCTGTGTAAAAGTGAGCATCGCCAATGTTGGCAGAGGGGTGAGGGGAGGTGTGCGGTTTGTGGAAGCATTTGCCGACGGACTTTTACCCCTGTCTTCGGTGACACGGCTTTTCTATGTTGAATCTGACGCGCTTTGCGTGCGCGTACACAGGCAGCATGCATCCTGGAGTTCATCGAAATGAGACGTAGTTCCTTTTTAGTTTTAATCCTTCTCTCACTTTTCACTTCCGCTGGTTGGGCGCAATTTGAAACCTCTGCAGTGCTCGGATTTGTCCGCGATTCGAGCGGTGCTCCGATTGCGAGCGGCAAGGTCATGCTCACGAATACCGCCACGGGAGTTACGAGTACCGCCATTACCGATAGCCAAGGCCACTATCAATTTTCCGATGTGCATGTGGGCCGCTACAAGGTCAGTGCCTCGGCTCCTGGATTCAGCGATTCAGTGACGGATCCATTTGCGGTTGACGTCAATTCGCGCCAGCGTGTCGATCTTGCGCTCAAGCTCGGTAATGTATCCGAAACAATCACGGTTTCCGGCGCCGCGACTCAGCTTGAAACGGAAACATCTTCGACAGGTACCACCATTTCCCAAACCCAGGTGCATGATCTTCCTCTCAATGGCCGCGCCTATGCCGACTTGATGTCGCTGGCTCCCGGCGTGCGCCGCAACAATTTAGAGAATCAGTCTGTGACGAGCCGCGACGCATCCTACAATGTCAACGGACAACGCTCGGAGTTCAACAACTTTCTGCTCGACGGCTTGGACAACAACGCCTACGGCACGTCTAACCAGGGCTTTTCCAACCAGGCTATCCCGCCGTCGCCTGATGCCATCAATCAGTTCCGCGTTGAGACCAACAACTACAGCGCTGAATTCGGCCGTGCCTCAGGCGCGGTAATCAATGTATCCATCAACAGCGGAACCAACCAAATTCATGGCAGGATATGGGAGTATCACCGCAACACGATTCTGAATGCGATTGGTCCCTTTGCCGCGCCCACGAACGCTCTTACCGGCAAGGAGCAGAAGCCTAAATTGATCCGCAATCAGTTCGGAGGCGCGATCGGCGGCCCCATTGTTCATGACAAGCTCTTCTACTTTGCGGACTACGAAGGCAACCGCCAGGTTCAAGCCACGTATGCAACAGCGACAGTTCCCACTGACTTGCAACGTCAGGGTAACTTCCAGACAACAACTGGTACGCCCGTGCCGCTGCACAACCCAATCACCGGCGTCCAATATGCCGATGGCTTAGTTCCCAAAAGCGACTGGACGCCACTCGCCACGATGGTGATTGCCGCGCTTCCTGCGCCAAACCTTTCCGGCTTTTCAAACAACTACGCTTCATTTCCCGGTGCCACGCTTACTGACAACAAAGGCGACGGCCGTCTCGATTACATCTGGAGCGCAAAGACAACGCTTTTCGGCCGCTATAGCGATCACAAGGGTGACATTGTTGACGCTACATCCATTCCGGGTGATGCGGGCGGCGGCGGCAACGGAACCATTCATGCGTACAATCGTCAGATCGCCGCAGGTGTAACGCATGCTTTTACAGGCAACTCCACGCTCGATGCACGTATTGGCTTCACCTGGACCAAAGGCGGCAAATTGCCGTACCTCTCGGGTCAACAGAGTATCAATGTCGACGCCAGCATTCCGGGCCTGCCGGCGGACAAGTCCGTCATTCGCCGTCTGAGCAGCGAAAACGTGAAGAACTTCACAAGCTGGGGCGCGCAAGGCTCCAACCCACAGTTCCAGAACCCGTTCGTCATCAATCCCAAGGTCAACTACTCGCTCTTCAAGAACCGTCACAGCATGAAGTTCGGCTGGGAGTTCTTGTCAATCAATACTGAGGTGGATGACTTCAATCCTGTGTATGGCAGCGAGAGTTTCAACCAGGGATTCAGCCAGAGCGGCGGTGGCACCAAGGACGCAGGCGCAGCCCAGGCGGCGTATCTCACCGACTTCCTGACCGGCGCTCGCGACAGCTACCAGCTCAACAACTTTCGCATCGTCAATTACCACCAAATGATGAACTTCTTCTACTTCCAGGACGACTGGAAGCTACTGCCTTCTCTCACGGTCAACATGGGAATGCGTTATGAGTTGGTAACACCGCAGTACGTGGATGGCAACCACCTTGCCAACTTTGACCCCACCACAGAGACAATGATTCAAGCCAGCGACGGTTCGATGTACAATCGTGCACTGGTTAACACCCCTAAACTCAACTTTGCACCGCGCTTTGGCTTTGCCTACCAGCTTGATCCGAAGACTGTAGTTCGTTCTGCTTACGGAATCAGCTTCGATCAGTTCAACCGTGAGGGCGGCGAAAACCTGCTTGCTTACAACGGTCCCTACGTCATCAACTCCCAGGTGAACCAGGTTGCGCCATATGCCTACGCAGGCACCGGCACACCGCAGACACTCTGCGCAGGCGACAACTACGACAATTGTTTCAGAACCGTGGCGCAGGGGTACCCGTCGAACTTTGTCGATGCCGGCAACTTCAACACAAGCATCTCGCAGACCCGCTATATCCCCAAGGACATTTCGACGGGTTATGTGCAGTCGTGGCATCTCGATGTGCAGCGCGAACTTGCTCGCAACACGGTCTTCACAGCGTCGTACGTTGGTGAGCACGGCGTGCACATCTGGGTGCTTGCCGACTACAACCAGGCAGCGGCCAACACCGCCACCGGTTCGCTCAGCGTGGATGCCCGGCGCCCAATCCAGACGTTTACCACCATTGAAGAGTCATTATCCTCGGGTTTCCTTAGCTATAACGCTCTGCAGGCTGTGCTGGAGCATCGCTTCTCTGGTGGTCTTTACCTGCTGAATTCATTTACATGGTCGCATGCGATCGATAATGCTTCCGGTCATCTAGACGCGCCGAACGGCGACAATTCGCGTGTGAATATTGGCAATCTCGATGCTGAGCGTGGCCAGTCTGCCTACAATCAGCCCGTCAGCAATATTCTTAGCGCGGTGTGGAACCTGCCATTTGGCAGTGGCCGGCGCTTCGCGCATCAGATGCCTCGCGCGCTCGACATGGCCGTCGGTGGATGGCAATTAACCGCCATCAACACTAACACCAGTGGTCAACCGGTGAACCTCAACTACAGCCCTTCCGCTGCCTATCAGCTGAGCCCGCTGCTCAAGCAGCGGCCTAACTCAGCCGGCAGTCCCATCAACCCCAAGAGCAGCTGGGTTAAGACAAGTTCCGCGCTGAACGGATACTTGAGCACCACGGATGTGACACTACCTAGCGATCCCTCTCAGCCCTATGGCAATGCCGGCCGCAATTCACTGCGCAGCATGACCTTTAACCAGCTTGACCTCGGCCTGCGCAAGACTTTCCGCCTGTGGAACGACCGCTCGTCGTTCGATCTGCGTGGTGAAGCATTCAACATTCTGAACAAAGTGAACTATAGCGCACCGAACTCGAATCGTAGTTCGGGCAGTTTCGGTTCCATCACCTCTGCTTTCCCGCCTCGACAGTTGCAGGTGGCCGCCAAGTTATCCTTCTAACGGAGAGGTTTTTCAATGAACAAGCTGACAAGACGCAATTTCTGCGCTCTTTCCGCAGCCGCAATCACTGCCAATCTCACGCGCTCGCTCTGGGCGCGTGAGGTTGCTTCACAGGCCAATGGTCGCCGCTTCTATGTCGCGCTCGTTGCCGACACGCACATTATTGACCGTTTCTATGTGAAAGGGAGTGAGAACGGTGTCGAAGACAATGAGAGCATTCTGCAGACCACGCCGCGCTTGACCACAGCACGCGATTTCATCAACTCGCTCTCGCCCTCCATTGAGCAGGTCTTTTTGCTGGGCGATTACTTTCACAACTATCCTTCAACCGACTATGACTTCTATTTCAAGAACACCACGCGCCTGGACAACGCCAAAGCCATTACCGATGGATTTCACATGCCGGTGCATATTGGCTTCGGCAACCACGACTACGATGTGCGGCGTATTCCACGCGAGATGAGCCATCGGCTCTTCAAGGCAAAGTTCAATACAGATCCGTACTGGGTCTTTGAATACAAGGGCTACAAGTTTATCCATCTGAACAATTTTCTTGGTTCGACGCAGGACAACAAGTCGCCGGATTTTCGTCCGAGCACCGGCTCGCTTGGCGAAGAGCAGTTGAACTGGCTTGAGGCGCAGCTTGCGCAGGGTAAACCTTCGTTTGTGTTCGTACATTATCCGTTGCTTGAAATCCAGGCGACGGAATTTCGCGATTACGGTCTGCATCCGCTCCTGCGCAAGCACCAGAACACAATTCAACTTGTCGTGTCCGGCCACGTGCATAAGTGGATCGATTTTGCGCATACATACGGTCCGCAGCACTACATCATGGCCGCGACGCGTTACGATCCCAACGCCTACATGTTGCTTGAGATTGACCCGGATTCTGGGTCGTACCGCTTCCTCAATGAGAATCTCGTCGAGTGGTCGACGCACTACAGCCGGCCGTATCACGGTTCCTGACTGCCCACCACAAATCAGTTCCATGCGGTTCGAAGAAGTACGAAATCCCAAACAATACTCAATAAAACCAACAATTCTGTGGATTGTGCCACCCGAAGCGGTACGATTAAAGTCAGGTCTCGCGGGGGTACTTCGGGGGTATCTTGCTTCCGTTCCGGGGGGTACTTTCTGCAGCGGTGTTTCTTAGAAAGTAGAAATGCCACTAACGGATGTGGAGATTCGCAAGGCCAAGGCAAAGGACAAGGCATATCGCATGAGCGACAGCGGGAGCCTCTATCTATGGGTCACTCCTGCAGGTGGAAAACTGTGGCGATGGGCATATACGCGAGCCCCGGATATCTAAAGAGCCACGCTGCTCCTCATGCGCCGTTTGCCTTGCGGGACCATCCATGCGTTACAACCTCCTGCAACCGTCACGGAAACGCGGAGCTCTTCACAACATGGCGATTGCATCGCAGTGCAGATTCTGTGGACGTGCGAGTACACGTGCGTGTCGCCGTGCCCGACCCCGCTATGAATCATCAGCTTGCTGTAAGCGGTGCAGGTGTCGCGATACTCGCGCAGCGGATGGTTCGCAAGGATCTGGAAAACCGCAGCCTAGTTCGCCTGCTGCCCGAATGGGAACCGGAACCAGTCCAGCTTAATGCCGTGTATCCGACCCGGCTCAGTTCGTCCCCAAAGGTGCGCGCATTCCTTGAGTTCGTTCGTGAACGCCGGCCAGAGGAGGCCCTGTTGCTTCGATAACCCCAACTGGTGCGGAGAACTCGCCATCTCCACGCCCCGATCAAGCCTTTGACGCTCGCGATGAGTTTACGGTTCCTTATTGTCTTCCCGTTTCGGGGTAGTAACCCTCCAACGACGCACAATTTACTTTCAATGAGCGCTTGATGCTTTCGGCAGAAGTGAGAAAGCCCACGATAACTCAATCCGCAACGCTTGTTCTAAGGCGTTTGGCTCATATCCTGAGCGTCAGTGCTCACGATGGGCCGCAATCAGGGCTGCCACCCTCCGCCGAGCGCACTGTAGAGTTGGACGAGACTGAGCGCCTCGTCCTGCTGAGCAGTCACCAGGTTCAATTCGGCAGTATAGAGGTTCGAATCGGTCGTGAGCACTTCAAGATAGGCCGTCGAACCGCCCTGATATCGAATTCGCGCCAGCCGAGTGGCATCCTGCGCGGCCGCGACAAGCTTTTCCTGTTGCTCACGATACGCACGCTGCTTATTTAGCGCAATTAAGGCATTAGAAACATCGCGGAAAGCTCCAGCAATCGTCTTCTGATAATTCAGAACCATTTCTTCTTTGGTAGCCTCTGAGAGCCGAAGTTGACCACGTAATTTGCCACCTTCAAAGATCGGCTGCGTCAGTGATCCCAGACCATAGATCGTCTTTCCGGCGGTATCGAAGATGCTAGACAGGCTGTCTCCTCCAATGCCCGCTGAACCGCTGATGGTCAGGTTTGGAAAGAACTGCGCGCGAGCCACTCCGATCTGCACGTTTGAAGCCATCAATTGCGCTTCCGATTGCTGAATATCAGGTCGCCTTTCCAAAAGCTGAGAGGGTATGCCGACGGGCAACTCTTGTACCGGAGGAGCGAGCGCGTTTGGGTCCTGATGTGCTACGGGCCCCGGGTTGTCCCCGATGAGAAACGCCAGTGCGTTTTCCTTCTGCTGAATCTGCTCTTCGAGTTGGGGAATCTGGGAGGATGCTGTGTAAAGTAGTTGTTCCGACTGGCGAACATCGGAGAGCGGCACCGAGCCGCCGCTTTCGAGCTTTCTCGTCAATTCGACCGAATCCTGGCGAACCTTCAGTGTTTCCTTCGTGATATCGAGTTGCCGATCAAGCGCGCGAAGCTGCAGATAATCCGTTGCAACCTGCTGCACAAGCGTCATCTGGACTGCACGTCGAGCCCATTCCTGGGCGAGCAACTGTTTGCGTGCCGCCTCAGTCTGCTTCCGATAAAGCCCCCAGAAATCAGGCGACCATGAGCCAGAGACGCTGAACGAGCCTGCGACCAAGGGACTCGGTAGTTGCGTCCCCAGAGACTCGGGTAGTGATGCGCCGATGCCTGTACCTCCGACAGCGAGGGATGGGAATTCTTGCGAACGCACAATTCGAACCTGTGCTTGCTGCTCGAGAATGCGTTGAGCAGCGATGCGCAGATCGTAGTTGTGAGTAAGAGCCTTTCGAATCAAGTTTTGTAACTCAGGCTCTCGATAGACCTTCGACCACTCCTCGTCGCCCAGCGAGCCCTTGGCCTCCGACGAGACCATTGCATTGTCCGAGCCTCGAAAAGCAGGCGGCGCCGTATAGCTGGGACGAACATACTTAGGCCCCACGTTGCATCCGGTAACAAGAACTGCACCAGAAGCGGCAATGACGAGGAGCGCGAATCGCGAAAGGTCAATGCGTGGTTTCATGCTTCTCCTCCGTCAGCTTGCGCAAGCGAGACCGCTTGTTTCGATTCCGACGTCGGTCCGCATAGACCGTGACTGGAATCCATCGTGGTACCTTTCCCTCCCGGAATGAATCGATGAGACAGGTACTCAACAACTGCGAACGTTACTGGGATAAATAGCAGGCCCAGCGCTGTGGAGAGTGTCATTCCTCCGACAACGACGGTCCCAAGAATGCGCCGCGATGCAGCTCCCGATCCGGTTGCCACCCACAGGGGCAAGCAGCCGACAATGAAAGCCAGGGCAGTCATCACGATAGGCCGAAGTCGAAGGCGTGCAGCGTTGAGAGCCGCGTCACAGATGCTTTCCCCTTTCTCGTAATTCAACTTGGCGAATTCGACTATAAGAATCGCGTTCTTTGCGGACAGACCTACCAACATCACCAGGCCGATAGTGGCAAAGATGTCGTTCTCGAATGCGCGTGCGTGCAATGCCACATAGGCCCCCAAGATCGCGACTGGGGTGCTGAGCAGAACGCTGAATGGCAAGGTCCAGCTTTCATACAGAGCCGCGAGGATCAGAAACACGAAAACGATAGAGAGACCAAATACCGCCCAGGACGGAATACCTCTCTCCGCCAGTTGCTCCTGAAACGACATGCCCGAATAATCGAAGCCGGCACCCGACGGCATCGTCTGATCAAAGACTTCTTCGAGTGCCTTTCTTACCTGTCCGGAACTATAGCCGGGAGCTCCTGTAATGTTGATCTGTGCCGCGTTGAACTCGTTGAAGCGATAAATGAATTCAGGGCCCGTGATCCGCTTGACGTTAACGAGCGAACTGAGTGGCACCTGGCTTCCATTCGCGCTGCGTACGTAAAACTGATTAATGTTTGATATATTGGTCCGCGATGTGCCCTCGGCTTCCACGTATGTCTGCCATTGGCGACCGAAGCGATTGAAATAGTTGACCAGATACCCGCCCATGAAGGTCTGCATGGTCGTGTATATGTTGGACAGATCCACCTGCTGTTCAAGTGCCTTCTCTTTGTCAACGTCTACGTAGAGTTGCGGCACCGCAGGCTGGTATGACGGAATTGCGGCTGCGATCTCCGGCCGTTTTGAAATAGCACCCAGAAACGCAAAGACATTCTTTGTCAGAACCGCTGGGTCGTCACCACCCGACCGGTCTTCAAGAATCATGGTTACGCCGCCAGAGGTCCCGATGCCGGGAATGGAAGGGGGAGGAAATGCAAATGCGATTCCATCTGGATTGGCAGCGAGTTTCTTTTGAATACTGCTCTGGAGGTATTCAAGTTGCTGGTCCTTGGTTTTGCGTGCTTCCCATGGTTTCAGGTTGACGAAGAAGAATCCTGCATTGGTGCTCTGCACTTGCGTCAACAATGAGAAATCGGTGACCGCGATTACGCCTTCAACCCCGGGCGTCTTGAGAAGCGCGTCCGATATCTTCTGTTCGGCTGCGTCTGTTCGTTGAGCCGATGCGCCATCGGGGAGCTGGAGCGCCAGGAACATGTACCCCTGGTCCTCTGTCGGGAGGAATCCGCCGGGCAACGTGCTGCCAAGATAGATAGCCAGCCCTGTAACCAGAACAAGAGCGACCATCGCAAAGGCAGATTTGTGGATTAGAACGCGCGACGTACCGATGAAATTGTCGGTGGCGCGGCTGAAGAAGCGATTGAAAAGGTTGAAGCCAATACCCAGCGGTCCCCGCTTGCGGTTCTCATCTTTGGGCTTGAGCAGGAGAGAGGCAAGCGCCGGCGACAGAGTCAGGGCATTGAATGCCGAGATCAAGACGGAAATAGCGATCGTGACGGCAAACTGTTGATAGAGGCGGCCGGTGATTCCTGGAATTGCCGCCGTTGGAATAAAGACTGCCGCCAGGATGAGCGCGATCGCCACCACCGGACCGCCGACTTCCTGCATGGCCTTCTCTGTGGCTGCTTTCGGATCAAGTCCCTCCTCAATGTGATGTTCGACGGCTTCGACAACAATAATTGCGTCGTCAACCACAAGGCCGATGGCGAGTACCAGGCCGAATAGAGACAGCGTGTTTATCGAAAATCCAAGCGCAGGAAAGATGATGAACGTTCCGATGAGCGAAACAGGAACGGCGAGCAGAGGAATGAGTGTGGCGCGCCAGCCCTGAAGAAAAATAAAGACGACAATGACCACCAGTGCTAGCGCTTCAAGCAGGGTATAGATAATCTCGCGAATCCCGGACGTAACCGCCTTGGTTGTGTCGAGTGGAATGGAATAGCTGATGTTCGAGGGGAAGGTTGCGGAGAGTTCCTTCATGCGCTGCGTGACAGCGCGCGCGGTCTCGACCGCATTTGAGCCGGGAAGCTGGTAGATCGCCATCACGCCAGAAGGAGCCTGGTTATAACGTGCCGAGATGGTATATGCCTGATCACCCAGCTCAATTCGAGCAACGTCGCGAAGGTGCAGAATTGAGCCGTCTGGATTCGCGCGAAGAATGATGTTGCCGAATTCCTCAGGTGTTACGAGACGGCCCTGCGTCCGAACCGTATAAGTGAATTGCTGTCCGTGCGGGATCGGCTCGCCGCCGATTTGTCCGGCCGGATTGACCTTGTTCTGTGTTTGGATCGCCGAAATGACCTCCGGCGCAGTGACGCCTAGCTTTGCGAGTTTGTCAGGCTGAACCCAGACGCGAAGCGCATATTGCCCTCCAAAAACCTGTACGCGCGAAACTCCTTTGACACGGGCGAGCTGATCCTGAAGGTTAATGATGGCGTAGTTGGTCAGGAAATCCTGACTGAAAGTGCCGCCGGGCGAATTGATCGCAACCAGCATGAGTGGAGAAGTAAGCGCCTTCTGAACTGTGAGCCCCGCAGTCGCCACCTGTGACGGCAATTGTGACTGGGCCTGATCCACACGTAATTGGGCGAGCACTTGATCGATGTTCGGATCAGTCTTGACGTCAAAGTCAACGAAGATTTGATCGACTCCATTATTCGCGCTCACGGAGTTCATGTAGATCATGTTGTCGACTCCGTTCATCTGTTGCTCGATGGGAGTCGATACGGCCTGCGCAACTGTTTTGGCGTCCGCACCAGGATAGGTCGCAGTGACAAGGATCTCTGGAGGAACAATATTAGGAAACTGCGAAATCGGGAGCTGAAGCATTGATACAGCCCCAACGATCACAGTAAGGATGGCGATAACGATGGCCACAATGGGCCTGCGGATGAAGAATTTGGACATGATTTACCGCCCGGTAGGCTGCGTGGTTTGAAAGACCGCCGAAGGCTTGTATTGTGTCAGATGTGGATCGACTGGCGCGCCTTCCCGGAGTTTTTGGAGGTTGTCCTCAATCACAAGGGAGCCGTCGGCGAGACCACTTTCAATTACCCAACTGTCACCATACTGAGGGCCTAGCTGCACATTGTTTACATGGACGGTGTGATTTGCGGCTACGGTGTAGACCTGTTCCTGCCCCTGGAACTCTGAGACTGCAACCTGGGGCACCAGAACCACGCGGTGCCGGACTTCGGTCTCTGCCCGTACGCGTGCAAACTGTCCGGGCCGAAGTACATTACCGGGATTGGGAAATGCTGCCGCAATCCTGATCGCTCCAGTCTGCGCATTGAGTTGACGGTCGACAAACTCGATGTGTCCCTCGTGCGGATAAACCTCTCCGTTGGCAAGCGTCAGCGTTAGAGGAATTCTGGAACCCCCTTGAAGCAGATCTCTGCCTCCACTGCGAGCGCGTTGCACAAGGGCAAGGTATTCGCTGTCGCTGATCGAGAAATATACCTTGATTGGATTTAGCTGCGACACGGAAGTAAGGACCGACTGCGTGCCAACCAGATTTCCGACTTGTATAGTAGCCTGCCCTGCCACACCCGTGATCAGCGAGCGGACCTGCGTAAAGCTGAGATTTAGTTTTGCCGTATCCACCGCGGCCTGCGCGGTTTCTACTGCCGCCTGAGCCTGAGCCTTTTGCTGGATCTCGTTATCGAGCTGACTCCTCGCAATCGCACGCGCCTCGGCGAGTGGGGTGTCGCGGTTGACGTTAATCGTGGCAAGTGCGAACTGCGCTTTTGCTTGACCGAGTTGCCCTTCTGCTTGATGCAACGCCGCCTCAAATGGACGAGGATCAATCTCGAAAAGGACCTGGCCCTTTTCTACCTGCGCGCCTTCCCGGTAATCCTGGCGGACCAGGTAACCATTGGCCTGCGGTTGGATTTGAGCGTTGACGAATCCGTCGAGTGTCCCTACCCACTCTCCTGTCACCGGCACGTCGCTTCGATCGGCTCGCACGACCGTCACTGGTATTGCCGCCGGAGCAGCTGATTCTGCTGAAACCGTTTTGTTGTCACAGCCCGTCAGGAGTCCACTTGCGATGACCAGCGCTCCAATTAGGGCAACAGGCACTGCGGGACGATGTGGGCTTATCATTCTGGCCTTCGATTTTGGGTACACGACAACCTCATCTCCATTTGGCTTGAGATTTCGACAACGACTCGATTGTTGGCTTTCGGGGAAGCCGGCGTTCAACGATGTTCTATAAAGATGTGGTTTGCGCGATTGCGGATTCAGAAATGCGCACCTGGTATCGACGCGCCGCCGCAAAGGCTTTCTTCAACAAACACCAGAGGCACCAGTTGACCTTCAGCGCAGGGCCAAGTAACTGAACCTGACCGAGTTTTCAGGACCGATCGGGTTGGGACCAGGCTTCGCAGCGATCGGCTTTCGAAGCAACCCAGTGCTTCCATCCTGAAGGCATCAATCTATACTGGGCTTGGGAATTATTTGCTGGCGTGATCCGCGACACCATCCAATTTGAGGCCTACCGACCCGCTCTCCTCGGTCATTGCTATCGCATGCTGGGGTCGGCCTTCGACGCAGACGATGCTGTACAAGAGACCATGATCCGCGCATGGCGGGCATATGATCGCTTCGACGGCCGCGCACCTCTGAAATCCTGGCTCTATCGCATCGCGACCAACGTCTGTCTCGATGAGTTGAACAGGCGGGGCCGCCGTGCGCGTCCTATTGAAGAAGGATCTCCTGGTCCTGGGACGCCATCCGTAGAAGCCCTGACTCAGCAGCCCGGCAGCTACTGGATTGAGCCAATCCTGGATGCGGATATCGCAGCGACGGATGCAGGACCCGATGAGAAAGCCTCGCTTCGTCAAAGCATTCGTTTGGCTTTCGTGGCTGCGCTACAGAAACTCCCTCCCAATCAGCGTGCCACACTTCTGATGGCGGAAGTCCTCGAGTGCCCGGTTGCGGAGATCGCCGAGACCCTCGAGACCTCGGTCGCCTCAGTCAACAGCGCACTGCAGCGAGCCCGCGGTTCACTTGCCAAGCGAAGCCCTCACGAGCCGGCCGAACTGACTCCTTCTCAGCGGGAGATGCTGGACCGATATGTCACTGCATTTGAGAGCTATGACGTCCCCAGTCTCATAGGACTGATGAAGCAGGAAGTCACGTTCTGCATGCCTCCTTATTCGCTCTGGCTGCAGGGTCCGCTGGATGTGCAAACGTGGATGCTCGGTCTCGGGTCGGGATGCCGCGGCTCGCGCCTGGTTCCCACGTTCGCCTCGGGCTGGCCCGCATTTGCCCAATACCGCCCACATCCCGATGGCGGGCACAAGGCATGGGCACTGATCGTTTTGGAGCTTTCGGGCGATGGCATTGCCGGAGTCAACAGCTTTCTTGACGTTGATAGGCTGTTCCCTCGGTTCGGCTTCCCCCTGGAACTGCCTCCGCGATAAATTCGGAAAAGATCTTGGCAGACCGATGAGTTTCCGGCGTGCAGCCAGTTATTGGATCAGAAGGAGAACATGATCCATGAATGCCGTCTCAAAATCAACCGCCGGCAATCTTACGAAGCATCAACCCGTTTCCTCCGGAAGGAAGGTCTGGACCTGGCGCATCCTGAGTGGTCTGCTCGGAGCCTTCTTCCTCTTTGACGCCGTCATGAAGTTGGCCAAACCAGCACCCGTTGTGGCCGGAACGCTCCAACTGGGATTCGCAGAAACTTCCATCATTCCCATCGGCATGGCGCTGCTGGTCTGCACAGTTCTTTATCTTGTTCGGCGCACCGCCGTATTTGGCGCCATTCTGCTCACCGGTTACCTGGGAGGAGCTGTCGCCTCGCAGGTCCGCATCGGTGCGCCATGGTTCAATATCCTGTTCCCTGCAGTCTTTGCTTGCCTGGTCTGGGCCGCCCTTTATCTTCGGGACACGCGCGCCCGAGCGCTTCTGTCCTGATCGCCACCTTCCCCAATGCACTCGCGAAACTAAGAAGTTGCGAGAACTTTGGTAGAAGTAGTGGTCATTCCCATCAACTCACCACTAATTGAGGAGAAAACAATGAAGATCACAGTTGAAACCACTGTCGCAGAACCCATCGAGCTTGTCTGGGCAACCTGGACCAACCCCGAGGATATCAAGCAATGGAATTCGCCTTCCGATGACTGGCATACCACAGCGGCTACGGTTGACCTGTGCGCGGGAGGAACATTCTCGTCGCGCATGGAGGCCAAGGACGGCAGCACTGGATTCGACTTTGCAGGAACTTATACCCGCATCCTAGAGCACGAGCTCATCGAGAGCACTTTTGATGACAGGACTCTTCGTGTGGAGTTCCTGGTACACGACGGACAGGTCACCGTCCGTGAGACATTTGATGCTGAGACGACCCACTCCGAAGAGCAACAGCGTCAAGGCTGGCAGGCGATCCTGGATCGCTTCGCCAAACATGTTCAGGCAAAGCAGATTCAGTGATGGATGTATCGGTGCGCCGATGTCCCTTCGGCCAGAGCGGATCGTCCACATCGAAGCGAAATTGGCTTCAGTGCCGCCCTGGCTCACACAAATTTGTGACCAAGTGCCAAATCGCCAATGCGCACACCGACACCGGACTAGTATCGGCTGGTCGGCTTGTGTCCGACGATTGATCAGTTTCTAGGACGGCGTTTCAGGGTAGCTATCCCTGGGGTCGTGAATAACCTGAGTTCCATGAGCACCTTGGCCGGTTTTTAGTAATCGAGATCCGTACCCTATTCCTGAAGACAAGATTCCGACGTGCGCCACCGGCCTCGGAACTGCCCTTTAGACGAGGGGGCGATTCTCATTATCTTTTTCCTCTCCCCTTGACAGACTAGAGGAGAAAGCCGTATACCTCTTGATTATCTACTGGAGGTTGGCGTGGAGGCGAATAATGGCGAACTGGTTCAAGGGACGCTGGAAATGCTGGTACTCAAGACACTGGCTCTCGAATCGGTGCACGGGTACGGAATAGCGCTTCGCATCGAGCAGGTGAGCAACGGTGTGTTCCGGGTGAATCCGGGGTCGCTGCTTCCCGCACTGAGCCGCATGGAGCGGGCTGGGAGGATTCGCGGGGAATGGCGCTCGACGGAAAACAACCGCCGGGCGAAATATTACACGCTGACTTCCGCAGGGCGTAAAGCTCTGGAACAGGAATGCCGCCGGTGGGGCCGCCAGATCGCGGCTATCGAACGGATTCTGGAAGCCTGAGAGAGGGGAGACATGCTGCGAAATCTCATGGCTGGTATGCGAGCATTGATTCGCCCGTCCGAGCGCAATGCCCAGATCGAAGAGGAACTCAGAAGCTTCTTCGCGGCCTCCGTGGAGGATAAGTTGCAACGCGGTGTGAGCCGGGAGAATGCTGAGCGTGAGGCCCATGCAGAGATAGGCAGCCGCGAGATGGTGCGGCATAAGGTATGGTCGGCTGGCTGGGAGTCGGCGGTGGATTCGTTTGTGCGTGAGTTGCGCGTTACAGCGCGTCAACTGAGAAAGTCGCCCGGGTTTGCGGTGACCGCTATCCTCACACTGGCCTTCGGCATCGGCGCCACCACGGCGATCTTTTCGATCGTGGAAGGCGTCCTGTTGCGTCCGTTGCCGTTTGCCGATCCGGGGCGGCTGGTGGTGCTGGGGGATACTGTGCCAGGCATAAATATGGGCAGCAGCGGCCATATCGGAGTAACCCTGCCGCAGATTTTTACCTATGAGCGCGAGACGCGGGGCTTCGCCGCGCTGGGCGGATTTGACCAGGCCGGCTACGAGTTCTCCGGCGCTAGCGCGCCCGCCCAGATCCGTGCAGCACGAGTTACGGCCAGCATCTTTCCTCTGCTGGGCGTTGCGCCCTTGATGGGCCGCACCTTTACGCAGCAGGAAGACGACGGCAGCCAGCAGGTAGCCGTGATCAGCTATGCGATGTGGCGTAGCCACTTTAGCAGAGATCCAAAGGTACTTGGGCGCAAAATCGGTCTCAACCGCAAGACCTACGAGATCATCGGCGTGATGCCGCAGGGGTTCGAGTTTCCGCTCATCCCCGGCCAGATGGATCAGAGCCGGTTGTGGGTACCCCTGAGTCCCACGCCCGATGAGATGAAAGAGGCGGCTGCTTGGTGCTGCGGAATGGTGGGGCGCCTCGAGCCGGGCGTGACGCCTGCGCAGGCCCAGCAGGACGCCGAGCGCGTGGCGCGGCAGATCACGCACAACTTTCCCGCCTTCATGAGCAGCCAGCGTATCGGCGCCGTGGTTCGCCCGCTGGCCGAAGACACGGTTGTGCAGGCCCGGCCGTTGATCCACACGCTGTTTTTCGCAGTAGCGGTTGTGCTGTTCATCGCCTGCGCCAACCTTGCCGGCCTGATGCTGGTGCGCGTGATCCGGCGGCGCCGGGAAATTGCGGTGCGGCTGGCGCTGGGCGCGAGCGGCGCGGCAGTGCTGTGGCAGAGCCTGGTGGAGACGCTTGCGTTGAGCCTCGCGGGAGGCATGCTTGGATTGGGTCTGGCGGCGCTGGCGGTACGGGTTGGCGTGAGCTTCTTGCCGGAGACGCTGCCACGCATCAGCTCTATCGGGCTCGACTGGCAGGTAGTCCTGTTTGCGATGGGCGCGGCATTGCTAACCGGCTTGCTGTGCGGACTGGCGCCGGCGGTGGCCGCGGCGCACACCAGCATGAACGAGACGCTCAAAGAGGGCGGACTCAAGGGATCGGCGGGTGGCGCGCAAGCGCGCCTGCGCTCCGCACTGGTGGTCGCGGAGATTGCCGTGGCCCTGGTGCTGCTGATCGCCTCAGGCTTGTTTCTGCGCAGCTTTGAGAAGCTGCGCGAAGTCCATCTCGGCTTCCGCACCGATCACATGCTGACAGCCAACTACAACCTGCCGCAGGAGCAGTACGCGACGCAGGCCGCCATCGACACTTTCAATAGCACCTTGCTAGGCAGGCTCGAACGTTTGCCGGGCATCGAGGCCGTCGGAATTACGTCCTACCTGCCCGCTTCAGGAATGGTCCGCAATAGCGGATTCGTCGCCGATGACTACGTTCCGCCCAAGGGCGCTGGATTGGAAGTTGCCTGGCCGTCTCAGGTGATGGGCGATTACTTCCGGGCGGCGGGAATTCCGCTGCTTCAGGGCCGTGAATTTACTCCTGCGGATGGCGCGAAGGCACCGCTGGTCTGCATCGTGAACCACATGCTCGCCGAGCATTTCTGGCCCGGACAAGATCCGATTGGCAAGCGTCTGCGCTGGGGGATGCCCGAGAGCCCAACGCCCTGGATAACTGTGGTGGGCGTGATGGGTAATGTCAAGCAGACATCCGCGGACGCTCCGACACAGGACGAGATTTACCAGCCCTACAGCCAGTTCATGGCTTCGATCAGATCGCTGGCTCCACCCGGCATCCTGAGCGGGCAAGCTGGAAGTATCGTGCTGCACACGGCACTGCCGCCCGACAGCATGGTGGAATCGTTGCATGCGACGGTTATGTCCATCGATCCGCAGCTTCCGCTCACCAAGGTCCATTCGATGGACGAGGCGTTGAGCCGGACGGAGGCGCCGCACCGGTTCAACGCCGTGCTGATCTCAAGCTTTGCCGCGGCGGCCGTGGTGCTGGCACTGATGGGTATCTACAGCGTGATTGCGTTTTCCGCCGCCATGCGCACGCGGGAGATGGCGATCCGCATGGCCCTGGGCTCGCAGCGCGCAGACATCGTGCGGCTGGTGCTGATCTCCGGATCAAAACTGGCTGTGACCGGAGTCCTGATCGGCCTGGCTGGAGCAGCAGCAGCTTCGAGCCTTTTGCGCAGCTTCTTGTTCCAGGTAAGCCCATTCGATCCCTGCGTGCTGGCGCTGGCGGCTATTGCCGTGTTCGCGCTGGCGCTGCTAGCGTCGGCGTTGCCGGCGCGCCGCGCAGCAGCTGTCGATCCGATTGAAGCATTGCGAGGCGAATAGAAGTGCCATTCGCGAGTAGGAGACTCTGTTTCTTACTGTCTAAGCACGCCAAAGATTCAGATTACAGAGTCCGACATCCCGGCCACTCATCGATCATCGCCAGAGAAAACGCCGGCACGACGGTCGCGTCATTTGGTAGCGGGAATCACAAACAGAGCAAAGCCGAGCTGAGCCGAGCCAAGCCAAGCATCGAGGTTGGATTTGTATCCCGAAGTTGGCATGGCGACGGGAATCGCAAGGATACTTATGCATAAATTCTCTGTGACGATATGGCCTCGCCGCACGGGCGGCTAACACCTACTAGGGAACGGCCTATCTGATCAGGATGGCCGGCTTTCTGCCCGCATCCGGTACGCCGACTGGATAGTGGCTCTGCGCTACAAATCGAGAAATTGGCAGCGCCTTTGCTATTGTGAATTGAAATTCAGTCGAAGCGGTAACGACAAGCACCCTACGGTCAGGAGCATTTCTGGAATCGTGCGAGATCGCCAAGCGCTCATCGAGTTTAGATTTGTGAGCAGAGGTTCATGCGCTGGCCTGCGGGAAGCAAAGCCATCCATGTGGAGTCGCTTGCCGAAGATGGATTTTCATCATCTTGAGTAGTTGTCCGACACAGGCGCTGCCTTGACGCCGAGTAATAGCGACGATATGGCTCTTCATTCGATTTCGCGAAGAAGATGCAGAGCAGGGAAGTCATCCATCATAAGCTGGCCGGGGAAGTAGCTCAGTCGATCAGAGCCCTGCCTGTCAACGAAGAGGCCGCAGTCGCCAACTTGCCGAGGCCATTCTCCCCCGGTCGATGATTGACTTGGCTATATTGCATAATCCGACACGAGTTTGCTTTAGTATCCGTCTGTGCCAATCGGCTGGCCGAAAGTAATCCAGAATCTGTTGCAGTCGCGAATGATGAACTCGCGCATGCCGTAAAACGTGTCGTGCGGATCTTCGATGATTTCGGCTTTGCCATCGAGTTCACGCCGCAGGCCGTCCACGTCGTCAACATAAGTATAGAGATCGAAGTCGCGGCGCGAGCTCGAACTGGGGCGCCCGCCGATGTTCAACATGATCTCGCTCTGTCCCAGGCATAGCAGCGCCCAGTCGATCTCGCCATCATCACACTCGCGATTGATATTGCGGATTTCAAATCCGATGGATGCGTACCATTGTGCGGTGGCATTCACGTCGGGGACGTGGATCATAGGAACAATGCGTTGGGGCACTCGGACCTCCGCAAGATCAGAATTATACAGAAAGTTCTCTGAAGGAGAGACAGGTGCGTTGCGTTTTCGCGCGCCCGGATGAATTCTTTTACCACACGCATCTTCGCATATGCGTTCATCAACTTATTCGATAGATCCTCAGTAGCGATGATATCGAGCCCGCATCAATGCCGGAGTTTGACGAGGGCCTTGGCTATTCCTACGAGATCATCCTGATTGATTGATTGAACGACATCGAACCAATCGTCGTTCACTTTGTCCGGGCGCAGTGCACCTGCGATTGCTCCACCGATTGATGCGACGGAGTCGGAATCGCCGCCTATATTGGCGGCGAGCAGAATTGTTTGCTCGGGGGACTCTGTGAGGATGGCTAGATTAATCGCTAAGGGGACCTTGGTTTGGGGGCTGTCTGGAAAGTATGTGTCCGCAAGATTGCTTGCCATGAGTGTTTCGTGGGTAGACAGATCGTTGTACATCCTCCAGATCGCATCTGCCATTGTCGGTGTCGCCTTATCCTTCGATGGCGGCGTGAAGGCTTCAGCTCTTCTTGCTGCCTGAATGGCGAATTCCATCACGTCTTTGGGGGCCCATCCTTCGATTGCAGCAGAAACCGCACCGGCAACTGCTGCTGCGGCGCAGATTGCCAGTTGACCACCGTGGGTAGGGATAGATGACTCGCGTGCCACACCAATTAACTCTTCTACACGATTCGGGGAGTACAAGACTCCGATAGGTGCAGCTCGCATAGCTGCACCGCAGCCGTCACCCTCGAGAGCGACATGACTTGGGTTATCAGACTGATGAAGCATCCAGAGCGACTTCACACCCGGATGTAGAGACTTTCTGCACTTAAGCAACTGTCGACCAAAATCCGTATGTGACGGTTCTCGATTACTCACCAGAACCCGTGCCACGGCTAAGGATTGTTCGGTGTCGTCCGTCGTTTCTCCAATCCGCCATTCGTGTTTCGGATTTCCTTTGTAGCGCGGAATGATTGTCCCTGGCTGACCCTGAAATCCACTGATCCCTTCTGGATACCAGTGTTGGATCTCACCGTAGGACAGCATTTCCGTCTGCTTGCCGATCGCGTCACCTGATGCGAGCGCCATAAAACAAGCCAGAACCCGGCGTTGATATTCCGAAGTGTGGTTCATATGTCGAGATTGCTCGATCGCCGACATGGCGCACTCGTATTGTAGTCTCATTCACATCAGGCGTCGCGCATCTCCGGTTTCGCAGCGAACACCGCGGAGAATACGTCAAGGAGCGTCAGGGCAGTGGTTCACACCATCGGCTGTGGTGATCAGGCTTTCAAGGCCTTTTGGAACGCCATAGGCTTCTGCCAGAGAAGCTTGGATCGCACTTATCAGGAGCTGGGGCGTTTCGCGGGACCGAGCAAGCCCGCTGCACCGTGGATTGATTGAATCTCGCGTACCGAGATACGCAGCGCCAGCATAGAGCTCTATCGCGCTACTGATCAACGCTAGCGAATATACGGTCGGCCCAGAGATTCGGCCAGTTGATCCCTAGTGTGAGGACATAATAGAAGCCTACAAGAGAAAAGTCAGCACAAGATGCGCGCACGGCTTCGGTATAAAGATCCAACGGCGTATCTTATAACGGCATTAAGTCGTCGAATCGATTGCGCTTCTCGCTGGATACCCAGCACAACACAAATGAAGATGTAATTTCTGGCTACGAATTCCGAGGCGATTGCATCAAATCAGGATTGCGCCATGACTTTGCCGTCGATCTTCTGACAATCACGATGCCGGCTTTAAGCCAGTTGTGGGGTGACTATCTCAGTAAAGTGGGTTGCATGAAGGTTTGACCATTTTCGATATCAGCGGGTCCGAAGGGAGGAGACCTAAATGAGCGGCACCTTCGATTCAAACATCCTGCATTTTCTCAACCAGTTCGCGCAAAGATCCTGGCTGTTCGATAAGACGATGGTATTCCTTTCAACAGACCCATTTGTCAGCGGAGGAGTGGCGACAAGTTTCTTCTGGTGGGCATGGTTTGCCGAAAGCAGCAGAAAGGAAAAGACAAGAGAGATCATCCTTTGCGGGCTGTCAGCGTCGTTTGTGGCGCTGTTCGTCGCACGAACCCTTGCGACATCGCTGCCATTCCGCACGCGGCCATATCTCAACACGGAGCTTGGTTTTAAGCCGCCCCACGGGACTTCACAGTACTACTACGACCTGATCCATTGGAGCTCGTTTCCGAGCGACCATGCAGTACTCTATTTTTCACTTGCCACATGCATCTTTCTCGTTTCGAGGCGGATAGGATTTCTGGCATACTGCCATGCGTTCTTCATTGTTTGTTTGCCGTTGGTATATTTGGGAGAGCACTATCCTACGGACATCATTGCAGGCGCAATTCTCGGCATTGGCCTGGGCAACCTTTCAAGAATTGCAAGGCTGCATGATTCTGTTGCCCGACAACCGCTCCGCCTTCTCAGTTACTCACAATCATCTTTCTACATCTGCCTCTACCTCTGCTCCTTTCTATTTGCGACGAATTTCGATTCATTGAGAAAGATCGCTTTTTATGCCCTTCACGAGTTGATCGGCACCGGACACGGCCAGTTTTGATGCAAGAGTCAGCCAGAGCGTTCGCAAATCACTTGCGGCGCAACTTAGAAGGTCACTAGGCTGTGCTTTGCGGAATAAATGACGAGCGAGGTTCTGTCGTCAACTTCGAGTTTTCTATAGATTGAGGTTAGATGATGAGCAACAGTCGCTTCGCTAATATTCAGCTTGTCGGACAGACACTTGTTCTTGAATCCCTGGCAAAGCAGAGCAATAACCTCGCGTTCGCGCGGAGTAAGGGCTGCAATCTTGCGGTTTTCGGAACCCTCTGCACTCCGCGCGCTAAGCAGGTTTCCGAGCACCTGTTCTGCGACGATACGTTCGATCCAGACGCCTCCATTTGTCACTTTGCGAATCGCATTGGGAATGTGCTGAATGGGACGTTCTCTTTGAATCACTCCCTTAGCGCCGCAACGCAAAGCGCCTTCAAGAAACCCAATGTCCTTTCTGCTTGTCAAAACGATCACGCGCGTTTCATCAATTTTCATGACTAAGTTCTGCAACGCTTCAAGCTCCTCCTGAAGGATGTCGGTACTCACCAACAACACGTCTGGGGAATGTTGGCGCATTGCATCCATCAGTCTGTCATGGTTCAGACATTCCGCCAATACCTGAATGTCAGTATGATCCGCGACCGCTGTCCGCAGCCCGGAAAGTGTAAGAGGTTGATTGTCTGCAATCACAACCTGAATATCGCCCATAAACCCCCCGTAGTGGATACAAGGCCACCTGCCGAAAAGTTGCCTGATCCTTCGCGAGTAATGTTTAAGGCAACAAAAAGGATTTCAATTGCAAGTAAGCAATTACTGACGGCTTGATCGAGCGAGTGCCCGAAATGTCATTCGCGAGTCTAACTAAGATATGTTGGTAGTTCTGCCGCCTGTTCTTCTCTTGAAGCCGTTCAATACTTTGTGTTTGGTTAGACGCCTTGGAATGTCAATTGGTTGGAGCAGCACGGATGATCAAAGTAACCTCTTTCCCGTCTAGCACCTCGCTAGCCCGTATTGCATTGGCGTCGCTACTGCTGAATTTCCTAATGGCCTGCCGGTCACAAATTGACTACGGGAAGAGTGTGTCAACAACTTCTGCGCCCCACAATGAAGCCCCACAAAGCGCATTTGATTTCATCAACAGTATTGGAGTTAACACCCATCTGAACTATTTCGACCTCATTTACGGTAACTTTCCACTTGTTGAGCACGAACTAAAATCCATAGGCATCCTTCATGTGCGCGATGGCATCCACCTTCAGAACGCCGATTACAATTCAGTACTCTACGGGCGCTGGAAAGCAATCGGCGATCTCGGCATTCGCTTCGATGCGGTTCTTGACCCCCGCAGTAATCTCGGTCCGCTGAATAGCGCGTTACTCGAGGAAATTGAAACACTCTCTGGCCGCACGATCGAATCTATCGAAGGGCCAAACGAAATGGACGTTAGCGAGGAAAGTGATTGGCCTTCCATTGATCGTACCTACCAGGGCGAACTTTATAGCGCGGTGAGGTCTATAAAGGGACTGAATGCGATAAAGGTCCTTGGGCCATCACTGGCTTTCGCATCGAACAGTTCGAAGATCGGGGATCTAAGTGGACAATTAGACAACGGCAATTTACACCCGTACCCAGCTGGAAAAATACCCTCAACCATTTTCCCGAACCAAATCGATTTGGAAGAAATCGTCTGCGACGATAAGGGAATTGTCTTTACGGAAAGCGGATATCACAACGCGATAAATGAACACAATAATCAGCCGGGTGTTTCGGAAGCCGCAGCTGCGAAGTACATCCCCCGACTTTTTCTCGAGGATTTTGCGCACGGTGTGCCGCGCACCTACCTCTACGAATTCATGGACGAGGAGCCCGAACCAGGATTAACGAATCCACAGATGCATTGGGGATTGATCCGTGCGAATGGCTCTGAGAAGCCCGGATTCATTGTCTTGAAAAACCTGATTGCAGAGCTGGGCGATAAAACCAAGACAGCAAATCTACAACCTTTAGCCTGGTCAATAAGTCTCGATGATGCGCACATTCATCACCTTCTGCTGCAAAAGTCGGATGGCACTTATGATCTGGTCCTGTGGCAGGAGATCCCAAGCTACGATCTTCAAGGTCATACCGACATCAAGAACTCCGCATTATCCGTAGCGTTAACGCTTGAGCGAACGGCGCGCAATATTACCATCTACGATCCGGTAATACAGGCCAAACCGGTTCACACTTGGAACGATGTCAAGACCGTGCCGCTTGAGATTCCCGATTATCCGGTCGTTGTGGAACTGTCATTTTAACGGAGACTGCCGATTGGGAGCCGATGTAGCAGCGAAAGAGATTTGTTTGCTCTTGCAACCAATCAACTCATCATAGACACTCGTCGTTTCAACAGCCATGCGTCCGACGCAAAATCGATCAATTCCCTCTTTGGCCCGGTTCTGCCAGCGCTCTCGCTCAGTCTTGCTGACCAACATCGTCCTCAATGCTTCCGCCAGCAACTGCACATCCTTCTGTGGAACGAGCATGCCGGCGGAGCCGCCGTCCAGAGCCTCGGCAACTCCATCTACGTTGGTTGCTACGATTGCGCAGCCTGCTTTGCGAGCTTCGATCAGTACCAGCCCAAATGACTCACGCCGCGAGGCCAAGACAAAGACATCGGCGCTGAGCATGTATGCCTGAGGCAAGGACTGATAGCCCTCAAAATGAATTTTGTCTGGTGAGATCGAACGCATTGCCTGGTCTTCAAATTGTTCCCTCTCCGGACCATCGCCGACGAGATAAAGATGGGCTTTTGGGAAGTCGCGCGTAACAATCTCGAAGGATTTGATGAGCTCCTCGATTCCCTTACGTCGGCTCATCCCGCAAACCGTCACGATTGAAGGTCGTTCAAGAACTGCTGGTCTAATCGCCGCCAAGGGGGGGACCCGAACGCTTCCAAGTGTTCGATTTAATACGACTCGCAACTTCTTCTCTGCAATTCCACGATCGCCCATGGTTAACGCTACTGATTCGCTTACAGCTATTACACGATCCGCCAGCCCCATGACAATTGATTCACGGTCATGCACATTGTGCACATGGCCGACTAGCGCAAAGTGGCAAAACGGTCGGCAGAACCAGGCCAGCATCAATCCGGTTCGCATGTGCGCATGCACAACGTCCGGTTGAAGGTTGTAGAGCAGGCTTTTTAGTTCGCGGAAAGTCCGGACCAATTGCATAGGATGTCGCGACTGATCGAGCATGATGTGCAGGACACCTGCGCGCTCAAGCATCGGCTGGTAACCGCCGCCCGCCGACGCAACAGCAACTTCGATTCCCTGCCTTGCTTGTTCGATCGCCAGATCCACGGCAGTGTTTACAATCCCATTACCGCGGTCTGTTACGTTATTGAGGATGTGCAGAACCCTCATCAGCGCCTCCTATGCAGCTGCTACGCCAATGAACCTGTTGCCCCTTTGCTCGCTGGCATCGTTTGCCTTCATTGATCTGTCCGCTGCCGCCAGGCTCATTGATGCAAATGTCCACACCATGAATCCGAGTACTCCAATCATCACGCTATTCAAAAGACATTGAACTATAAAGCCCATGATGATAGCCCTGGCTGAATCGATAAACGAGTCGCTGTGGCCGGACCTCATCATTTGCAAGGCCAATGATCCCATTCCCATTACATAAACGAGGGTTCCAATCCAGCCAAGAGAGTACAGGAATTCCAGAATCGTGCTGTCATGAGGACCGATGATGTCGTCGTCACCTTCTGTGTTATGCTTGCTGTCTGTGCTGCCGAGCCCCTCGCCGAAAGGCTCCCCCGCAATTTGGCGGAACGCCTGTTCATGTCCCCGAAGACGAGCGGAAAAACTCACATCTTCGCGAGGGTCAGAAAATGTTGCCACCCGCTGCATAAGCAGATCGTGAACCACTGGAATCTGGGTAAGCCCGAGCAGAAAAACGCCGCACGCAAGCCCAACAAGCACTAAGCGCGCACGCTGACGCATTCCGGCAACCAACATCAAATAGATACCTCCGACCGCAAGGCTCAACCACGAAGAGCGGCTGACGGTGAGCATCAGCGCAAGAAATCCGCAGGCCGCTGAGAGCAGGCGCAGTTTCCCTTTAAGGTTGCTAAGCAGCAACAGGCCGCAGGCTGTAACTGCCGCAAAGATTGCGGGAGCATTCATCGTACTGAATACTCTTACCTTCATGGCTTCGATAGCACCGAATGAATTCAATTGCACGTTGAGCATCCACAGTCGGTCCCAATCCGGCAGAGCGAAGAATTGATAGATGCCGTAGGCTCCCGTTATTAGAACTCCGAATAAAAAGGCCCTCTCGATAGTCCTTCTGAATTCGGGATACTGCTCTCGGTTCTCGTAAATGAAAAGCCCGAAGAGCACGGGTACCAACCAATTAAGCAATGCGCGCAGCACATCGAACAGCGGCAGGCTCATTAATCCAAGGATCAGGCCGTACAAGATGGCGACGAATGCGCAAACATAGGGTAGGGTCTTGCGGCTCCCCAGGCTGCGCCAGTGTGCGAGCAGCGGAAGTCCTGAAAGACCGGTGGTAATGTATGGCGCCAACTCCACAGAACTGGTCGGGGTCCAGCCTCCCTGAAAGTCCGCCATGCGGCCCAGGAAGGGTGTTACAAACCACAGCCAAAACACAAGTCCGACGTAAGCAGGCTTGGAGCGCCATAGCAAGAATGCCCCAGTAAGAAGGCTCAAGGCAGGAAAGACGATTCTCAGCAAGCCCGCCTGTCCACCCGCAATACAGAGCGCGGGAATGACAATCATGATTGCGAACGTGGAGAGGATCTGCACCCTGGCCCCGGTGGTGCGAGTGATGGGTGCAGCAAGAGGATAGCGGCGGTTCTGCACGGCAGTACTCATACGGCGCGCTCCCGCACCAGGAGAAAGCAAGCACCCAGTAAGACCTGGAGGTCACGCCATCCAGGCACAATGCGCGGCGAAGTCGTTTTAAGAAAGATCCTGAAGCCTGCACAAACCAACAGTAGTCGCGCGCAAGTCGATGTGAGAAGTGCAATCGCGGCTCCATAGATTCCATAACGCGGAATCAGCCATAACATCAAAGGAACGCTCAAGGAGAGACCAATGCCCTGCAGGAGCGTGACAACGCCAGGTCGATTCAAAGCCATGAAGGCCTGGGCCAGGACAAAGGTGACCCCGGAGAGAATTGCCTCAAGGACGAGAATACGCAACGCGGCAGCAGCAGAAGCGTATTCCGCTCCGTAAAGTACCCTGAGCAGCCCCGGTCCCGCAAGACACACAATTGCACCGCAGACCAGCGACACCAGGCCACTGATCCGCGCCGAATTGCCGGTCATAGTCAGCACTTTATCTGCACTGTGGCCGGCGGCCTTGGGAAACAACACCATCACGACTGAGGTTTGAAACACACTCAGCATGCGCGAAAGGCTTAACACCACGACATAAGATCCCATTGCGTCTGCGCTTAAGAGGCTCACGACAAGCACCTGATCTACTTGTAACGAAAGCGTTCCCAGCACATCAATCCCATAAGACCGGACGCCATAGTGCAATATTTGCAGGATTACCGGGATACGAAGTCGCGCTACTCGAACTCCAGTCTGAATCACGCGCGATGTCATTAGCACGAGTGAAGGAATGCAAGCGGCGATATAGCATACCGCTGCGGTGTACGGGTTCAGGTGATGCATCGACAACATAAGTAGCAATGCAGTAAGCGTCGCAAAAGGAGTAAGAACTTGAATTGCGTTGGATGCGCCAAAGTCATGCCCAGCTTCAAGCACAGCCCGACCGGCAAGGGTAATTGAGCATACTGGCACAGTAAGGAGGAACCACTGCGCCGAATGGATGATTTGCGGAGGGTACTGCCGAAGCCACCACGGAAGGACGATAGCGGCAATTCCGGCGGCGGCCACACCCATCATGAGCGCCATTGCAAATGCATTGGCAATTAGGTAATCGCGATCGCAATCTCGATTCCGAAGATGATAGATAAGAGAGCTGGGTACTCCGAGAGTGGTTACATTTGCCACGAAAAGGGGCCACAGAATCATGGCGGCCAATTCGCCTCGTCCGGCGGGCCCAAGCATTCTGGCGGTCAGAATGCCGGTGCCCGCCTGCAACGCGAGAATCGTGGTCTTGCTCCCAACCGATTGCGCGACTGCCCGTAAGCCTCCGGTCGACCGGACCGGAAGCCCCGGAATGGCTGCGCCTGGCTTTGCCGGCACAGAACTCATCCGGCCCTCCGGTATAGCAAACTGTGTTCGCGCAGGGACGGCGAAACCCCGCAAAGGAAATCAAGAAGGCGTTTCTGAAAGAGATGGACGTCGTAACGCTGCGCAATTCCTCTAATCGTTACCGGATCCCACGTACGATGCTCGCACACTTCCAACGCTCCGATGAGCGCATCAACTGTCTGTTCGCGAAACAGGATTCCGTTCACGCGCTCGATTACAGTTTCCGCTGCGCCTCCCGCGCCGTAAGCAATCACGGGCCGTCCAGCTGCGTTCACTTCAAGCGGGGCCATTCCAAAATCCTCTTCACCTGGAAAGATCAGGGCACGGCATTGACTGGCATAGCGATTTACGATTCGGTCGGGTTGTCGTCCAAGGAAGACCACAGACGGACCTGCCAGCGCCTTCAGCCTCTCACGATCGGGACCATCACCGATTACGATAAGGCGGCGGTTCGTCAGCGTGCACGCTTCCACAGCAAGATCGATCCGTTTGTACGATACAAGCCGTGAAAGAACCAGATAATAGTCGTCGACATTCTTGCTAATCCAGAAACGCGAGGTTTCAATTGGCGGCTCAATCACGGTGGCGTCAATGCCGAATGTCGACTTGAGCCTGTGGGCCACAATATGCGAGTTGGCGATGAAATAATCGGGTCTCAACGCCGCTTTCATTTCCCACTGTTTTAATCCTTGCACCATTGTGTGCAGCACAAACTTCGTTGATGGATCGAATCTTTCTCTCGCCATGTATTCGTCGAACCTCCAAACCCAACGCATTGGGTTATGGCAGTAGCAAACATGGAGGGCATTCGGTCCACGTTTCACACCTTTCGCATATCCGCAACAACTACTTACGATGAGATCATAGTCATCCAGATGTGCCGATTCCACCGCGAATGGATAGAACAGGAAGTAGTGCCGATA
Source organism: uncultured Acidobacteriaceae bacterium (assembly GCA_963843655.1). Taxonomy (GTDB): domain Bacteria; phylum Acidobacteriota; class Terriglobia; order Terriglobales; family Acidobacteriaceae; genus Telmatobacter. Next base: position 518,655 of record CAWJLD010000005.1, read on the forward strand.
AAGCTTTGCCTTGGCGGGCAGCCACTGCATCCAGGTGGTTTTAATCGGAAGTTTGCGCAAGTACGGGGACATCTTCTCCGGCACCGAGAGAGTCGTATGCAAATCCGCTCCCGGCAGTGCCTTGTGAACTGCTTCGGTTACTCGCTCTGCGCCGCCGTGCTGTGCTAGATAGTCTTGAAAGATCGCGATCCTGGGCATGTCAGGCTCCTTGGTTGTTGACGCTGCGTGCAAGCGTCGGTCGATTTCGTACGTTCCAATCGAATCCCGCGTTTGGGTCCAACTCGGCATAGAACCCAACGAGCTCTCTCTGAAACTGCTGCAACGAGAATTTGGGGCAAGTAGTGTAATAGGCCGTTTGAGCAACCCGTAAGAGCGAGCTTCTGTCTTGCGACAATATCAGTAACTTTTGCGACAGCGAAGCGGTGTCGCCGCTGTCTATCAGCCAACCACTTTCGGAGTCAGTAACAATTTCGGGCACTCCGCCGACACGTGTTGCGAGGATGGGTGTTCCGCAAGCCATGGCTTCAATGAGAACGAGCCCGAACGGCTCATCCGTCGAATTCAGAACAAGTAGATCTGCGGACTGTAGCACAGGAGGCACATCGTCACGCTCGCCCGTGAAATGCACGCATGCTTCGAGTCCTGCTTCTTTCACCGCAACGTGCAGTACATCGAGATATCCCGCCTCGTGAGGAAACACCACCTTTCCCACGATCGCAAGATGGATGTGCTGCGCTTCTGTGTGAATTGCCCAAAGTGCATCAATAAGTTCGAGAAGTCCTTTTCTGGCGCAGATCTGGCCCACAGCACAAACCAGAAAGTCTCTCTCCGAAATCCCAATCTCCTCCCGGAAGGCGGAATTGCCTGTTCCCTTATGGGGAAATCTGCTAAAGTCTACACCGTTGTAAATCGTGCGTACTCGCTCACCAAACGAAAAGGAACCGCGAAACGCCTCTTCTGTCGATCGTGATACGGTGATAACTCGGGTGCCTCGGATCAAGTAAGCAAGCAAACGAATGACATTGCTCATCGAGTGACTTGGGAGAGTGTCGTGTACATGCCAGATGACCGGCTTTCGGGTACCTATCGCGGCGAGGGAAGCTACGACGCCAGAGCGAATCGAATTTGCATGGACCAGGTCCGGTGCAAGGGCTCGGATGCTCTTTCGCATTTCGCTCAAGGCCATCCAAAGGGTGACTAACGATTGCAACAGCAAGTCCGGCCGCCATGAGAACCTCGCGCGAATCGTACTGAGCGGAAAACACTCTACTCCTAATGCTCGAACTTGTCCGATCAGTTCTCCATCAGTGGGGCAGAGCACATAAGGTTTGTAGGAAGCGTTATCAAGGCATCGCACGATGTTTAACAGAACTTTCTCCGCGCCACTCACTCGTCCAGTGTGATTCACATAAAGAATCCGCGTTTTTCTGATGTTGCTCATGCTGCACCCGTCCCTCTGATCACAACTGGTAAGGTCATAGCGAGAATTCTGAAGTCCAACTGTAACGACCAGTGATCAATATATTGAAGATCGAGAGCGATCCAACGCTCGAAGCTGACATTGCTTCGCCCGCTAATTTGCCACAGACAGGTTAGGCCTGGTTTCACACTGAACCTGCGCATCAGCCATGCCTCCGAGAATCGACTTACATCACGTAGGTTCAATGGCCGCGGGCCAACTAACGACATTTCTCCCTTCAATACGTTCAACAGTTGAGGAAGCTCATCTATGGATGTCTTGCGCAGAAAGGCGCCGACCCTCGTCACGCGAGGATCGTCGAATATCTTGAAGACTGGCCCGCTATTCTGATTCATATGTTCAAGCGAAGGCTGGGCTGCTTCAGCATCCAGCACCATGGTACGGAATTTATAGATGCGGAAAGTGCGCTTACCCAGGCCGTAGCGCTCCTGCCTGAACAAGACTGTCCCTTTACTCGTACTCTTAATGAGGATGGCTACTATGAGGAATAGCGGGGCGCACACTATCATTCCGAAGAGTGCCCCAGTTATGTCAATAACCCGCTTGATGCAGTGACGGTAGTCCTCCGGCACCATTTTAAAAATGATCTTCGGTCGATCTTGATCGGCTGGATGACAGTGGCTTGACCATGACAGGTCAAAGAGGTCTTCGGGGTATTGGACTTCCACTCCGACCCGTTCACAAATAGCAATTACACGCTCGACGGCGGAGTAATGAGATTTCAGAGGAAGAGTCACGATCACCTCATCAACAACCGTGCACATGAGAATCTTTTCAAGATCCCAAATGCTTCCGAGTATCCGAAACGGAGCTTCGGCAGCCTTTGCCGGGGTCGATTCGATTACTCCCAAGATGGTGTAGTTCCAGTCTGAGTGCGCCTTCAATTCCTCGCTGATGCGCAGAGCACTGGAACTACTACCCACAATCACAGCATTTCGTTTTTTCCGAAAGAGCGGCCTGACATAGGCCTGAATTGCGCCGATCGACATTCGAGAAAGCACCACAAAAAGAGCGGATACCACCCAGATGTTGAACATGAAGTGCAAAAGGTTTCCGTGATGCCATTGCGATGCTATAACCCAGGCTGAGAAAAGTGCACATGGCCCCGTCGCGAGAAACACACGACCCACCACACCCGGCGCCGATTGATTATGCTGCCACGAATAGAGGCCGCAATAGTAGAAGACAGTCCGCCAAAAGGCCCAGCACGCAGCCAACACGACGCAGTGGCCCACCGATATCCTCATCGACAACAGTCCAAACGGATCGTCGGCCGGGCGGCGGTTGACCGCCCACAGCGCGAAATAGATCAAGACGGCGCTCAGAATGAAAAGGTCGGCAATTCCTGAAAACTTGCCGGTGATGCCTCTCGCAACGGCTGCGGACAGGCGCAGCCTGGATTTCGTCTGATCTTTCAACCACGACGAAGAAGTAATCAATCTCAGGCTGGCTGCTCCTTCGTACTCAGACTTTAATATTGATCGCATAAGTCCCCCCTCTGTTCCTATGAAAATGAATAGAGAATTCCTTATTGCGCACACGGCGCGCACCTGATGCGTGAGTAGCGATGCTTCGGCCTCAGGGAATAGTTGGGAACGGGTTGAAGTAGACTCCCAGGTTGGCAGCCTTCATGAAACGAGATAGGTGCTCTAACTTATTGCGCGTGACCAGTAACATATCTCCCGGCTCCAACTCCGTATCGTGTTCCAATTCAACACGCTTCCTTATGTTGTGCAGGTTCAAACGCCGCACCTCAGCCATGTCTCCATTAATGTGCCGGAACAGGATAACTTGTGTATCGCGCGCCGATGGCATAAACCCGCCAGCCAGCATGACAGCTTGGAGTGCCGTCGTGTCTTCGTGAATCTCAATCTTGCCGGGCTTGGCTACCTCACCTGCCACGACCACATAAGGCTGTTGAAATTGCTTGAGGGTCAGAGCAAGTTCTGGGTGATTCAGCTGACTTGAGGCAAGCCGGACGATCCGATCATGAGCCTGATCCAAGCTCAGTCCGGAGACCTTGATACTGCCGACGACCTCGAGGTTCACATAGCCGTCCGGTTGTACGGTGACTGTCTGGTTGAATTCCGGCGTCAATCGGTAGTTCAGCACGATCACATCGCCTATGTGCAGAGTGTAGATCGGTCTCTGGTGAAGCTGTTGATCACTCCAGGCGGTCGGCGGGAGAGTGCAACCGAGCAAAAGGATTGCGAAAAGAACTCTCATCATCGAAACCTCATTGGCGCCTTAACGGGCGCGATTCCCTTAAAGCATGCGGTCGAGCCACATGGGTAATTGATATGTCCGCTTGTTGAGGATGAATCCAAGTAGATTTCCGCCCGCTGCCGCGATACCCTGCTCCGCCACACGCGGGTCACTGCGGCGCGTGTGATTTGCTTCTATTACGAGCAGCACGCCGTCGACGAATGGGGCAATGCTAAGCAAATCACCGGAGGCCTTGAGCGAAGGGCAGTCGATGATGCTGTAATCGAACTCCGAACGCAGTAACTCGATGCAGTCACGACGGTATTGCCAACTTCCTTCCCATGGGCCGTTGCGATACTCCGCCACTGCTGGTCCCATTCGCTTTCTATTTGAAATGGCGTGTGATTCTCCGCCAGAGCCGCGTTCTGTCGCGTGAAGCGAACTCTTGATCGCCTCAAGCGTTGGCTCATGAAGCTTACGAAGGAAGCTCATGTTCACGCCCGCAACTGAACTTAATTCGCATTTACCAAGCTCTTGAATCAGAGCCCTTGCCGCATATGTGACACCTTCTCCGGGGTTGGCAGAGCTAATTGCCACGACGATTCCGCCGGAATCGCTCTCGCGTGGTTTTTGAAAGACCGTATACAGCAGCAAGTCGAAGTCGTGCCCCTCTTTGACATCAAAGCTAGACTGCTCAATTCCGGTCGAAAGGTTCAGGATTGTGTTCATAGGACGCGCGGCTCCCTTCGATAAGGAACAAGTTTTGCAACCGGGTTCTTCTCTTGGTTCGAAGAGGCTCCGTCTGACGTCATACCAAAGAAGACGGGCGCAAAGTCCTTATACTTCTCCGCTCGTATTCGACCGGGAATGAGATGAATCTCGGCCAGGACTGGAAACTGCAGGCCCCTTTCCACTTCCATTGCCGATGAAAAGGTGTTTCTCCCCATCTCGGCGAAAAACACGAGAAAACACGCAAAAAACAAGGCAGTAAAAGTTCCCAGCACCATGTCCATCAACGGTTTTGGGCGATATGCCGTGGCGCTGTAGGTTGGGCTTTGCGCAACTGCCACATTCAGCAGCCTGTTGGCGTTCATTGAGTCTGCAATTTGAGCCTCATCACTTTTTTGCGCATAGAGTTGGTAGTTATTTTGGAGGTCAGTCACCTTTTGCTGAAGAGTGTTAAACGAAACCGTTGACCCTTCCACGTTAGATAACTGGCTCTGCAAAGACCCGATCTGCCTTGCAAGCGCGGCTCGTTTGGCCTTCAGTGCCTCGCGCTGCGTTTCGTTCTGTATGATCGATCCGGTGACCGACTGCCAAACGGGATTTATGTCCGTGTCGTGCTCCTGCGACGTCATCTGCTGAGCCTTCGCCAGGGCGGCTTTTGTGTCTGCGATCTGACGATCAACCTCCTGAACGAGCCGGTCATTCTGGGTGAACTTCGTCAGCAGGGAGGTTCTTTTGTTCTCAAGCTCGGCTAGCATCGTATTCAACCGCTCAATGGAATAGTCATTTGGAATGGTGCGTACCTGGGTCATCTGCCGGGGGGGAATCGTGTGTAAGTGACTTGTTTGTGACCCAAGTTGCTGGGTGAGTTCGCTGATTTGGGCATCCGTGGTGCGCAAATCCGACTTGGCGTCATCAATTTCTCGATCTAGAGATTGTTCCGAGTTTGTTAGCGAAACAATCTTGTTTTGTTGCTGAAATTCGGCAAGCTGCTGCTGCGCCTGATCGAGCTGCTTCTTATATTCCCCAGCCTGCGAGGCAAAGAACTTCGAGGTACCCGGTGGCTGTGCAATCTCCTGCTGCTTCTTCAAAAATGCCGTTAGAAGACGGTTCATGGTGTCGGTCGCCGCACCTGGATTCGATGCCTCGTACGTTACATGAATGACGTTGGACTTTCTCACCATGCTGACGGAGAGATGCTTTTCGAATTCCTTCACGGCCTTATCGTGTGCCTTCAACTGATCGCTTGTCCTTCCAGTTTCGGGGTGGCTGGCCCATTCAGGGTCCACCACTTCGTCCGCAAGGCCTCGGCTGATTAGTAACTGGATCTCCGAGTTTATCTGCTCCTCTGTAACGCCATTAATTGTGATCTCGCCATTGATGCGACTGGGCGTAATTTGTTCATCGCCGCGCTTGTTCTGGACGAGGATATCCATCTCTGAGCGATACTTTCTGGGAACGAGCACAACATAGGTCAATGTAATTATCAAAATCCCCAACACTGTCGACATCCAGAGCCGGCGGTAGCGAAATGCAGCCTCTACCACAGGCCGAAGCGTGTTGGTTTCCTGAATCATTGACGTATTGCCTGGAAGACTCTGCATGGAAAGCTGATTTCTCCTTAGCAATTAAAGTCTCGGTTCGCAAATGCCTTATGTCTGTCTTCTTTGATCTCACTTCATGCCGCGTTCTCTTCTGAATCAAGCGCTCACTATCATGAATAACTTGGGTTGACGTCGTGGCACATCGGGAGTCATTGCCTTTTCTCATGGCGTTTTGCTGCCAGTCGGCAATAGCAGATTGTTGCCATACCATATCCTCGACTTGGTTTTAGGGTTTGAAGTTGCGAGAATTACGCCGTTACGATGCGCATGGCGCTGGCACAAGATTGGGTGAGTTGTATGCCGTCTAAGTGAATAGGAACAGCCGGTTTGCCTTTTCCAGGCCATGCAGCTTGATCTCTTCGTCGATACGGAGGACTAGCCGCGACCACACCGACACATCAGCTTTCGGGCAAAACCCGCAAAACCTGTAGACGATGAAACAGTTGTTCGAGATGCTGAAAAGTCGCTTTCGTACGCCGTCGAACTTTGCGAAGTCGAAGTAGCGACGCGCGCAATACTTCTTACGACAGGAGTCGGCCCTGATCTGAGGCCGAAGATGCGATCCGATGAGTTCTCGGAAACAATGTCAGCTCTAATTCAAAAGAGAGATCTCCCGACTCTTCCGGGGTGGCCGTAGAACTTTGAGAATTCCGGGAGTATATCTTCTCGCGAATTGCCTGTGCTGTGGCGGTGAAGACAGTAGTACGATGTTTTTGCTTTTGTTCTTGCTTTCGCTTCGGACGGTGGATACTTACTGCAGTTTGAAAATGCCAACATGCGAGTTCCAAGGGTGGGTCATGCCTTTGACGAGGAAATCCCTAATACTTTTAAGGCGTGGGTCCTGGGTTCGAGTCCCAGCGAGCTCACCACTCATAACAAACAGCTCGCTGTAATACGAGTGGACATTGCCAAAGGCTGCTGTGATACGAAGTGATCCTCTCCGGAGTGATCCTATCGATCTGCGAGGATTCTTCTCGCCCCAGGAGCAATTTTCGTCGTCGGCAACTATATTCTTTGCCTAAGCGCGACTCCGAATTCTGCTCATGTCTGCCAGCTCTCATGCTTGCGTGAATGCTCATTGGTATCACACGCGAGTGTGCCAGTTGTCACATACGCCCTAGCGTCCTGTCCCGGAAATGCGGTTACATAGTTTGGATAGTTTCTTGAAGATGGCGTCAGCGGTAGCGGTCCATGCGAAGGGTTTTGATTTGCTGTTGTAGTGCAGGACGAACTGGTTGATCTTGGCGATGAGTTCTTTGACGCTCTTGAACGATCCGCGGCGGATGGCCTGTTGCGTGATGAGGCCGAACCATCGCTCAACCTGGTTGAGCCAGGAGGAGTAGGTGGGTGTGAAGTGGAGATGGAAGCGTGGTCTCGATGCAAGCCATGTCCGCACCTTGGCGTGTTTGTGGGTGGCGTAGTTGTCGACGATCAGGTGCACGTCCAGTTCAGCCGGCACGGCCTCGTCGATGCGCTTGAGGAAGCCCAGAAACTCCTGATGGCGGTGACGCGGCTTGCACTCGGTCAACACCATTCCCGAGGCGATATCGAGCGCGGCGAACAGCGTAGTGGTTCCGTTCCTGACGTAGTCATGGGTCACGCCTTCCACATAGCCGAGTCCCATGGGCAGAACCGGCTGGGTGCGATTCAGGGCTTGAATCTGAGACTTCTCGTCCACAGAAAGAACCAGCGCATGATCGGGTGGATTCAAGTAAAGACCGACCACATCGCGGACCTTCTCCACAAAGAACGGATCGGTCGAGAGCTTGAAGCTCTTGCTACGATGCGGCTGCAGAGCAAAGAGTTGAAATACCCGATGCACGGAGGACTTCGACAGCCCGTTGGCTTCAGCAGCCAGACGCACCGTCCAGTGAGTCCCTGCCGGAGGCTTCTGCCTGAGGGTGCGGCGCAGCAGAAGCGCTGCCTGCTCATCAGAAACTGAACGCGGCCGGCCCGGACGAAGCTCATCGTAGAGACCGGCGATGCGATGCTCGACAAAGCGCCGGCGCCACTTGCCCACCGTAGGCTTGGACCAACTCAAACGAGTACCGATCTCCTGGTTGGGCACGCCCTCGGCAGCCCACAAAACCAGCTTGGCGCGGGAAACCAGAGAATGCGGAAGGCTACGTGATAAAGCAAAACTGTTTAACTGTCGCCGTTCGTCAGCACTCAACTTCAGTACAGGTAAAGGGCGTCCGATCGTCATACCCAAGACTACCGCCGGCTCAATCGTTATACAACGTATTTCCGGGACATGACACTAGGTGAGCCGAGGAACCCGTCAGGAATTCCCAATGGGAGTTCGGTTTGCAGATTCTTTGGAAATGCTCGGAAGCAACGACCGCTACAAAATCATCGACACTTATGTAGCGGTAAAAGGCAGATGCGCGGTCCGCCGCGGTCATATTGCTTGAGATATCTATGGCTTGGAATGGTCGGGGCGGAGGGATTCGAACCCCCGACCCTCTGCTCCCAAAGCAGATGCGCTACCAGACTGCGCTACGCCCCGACGTCTTGATTTGATTGTATCGCGGAAGGGAATTAGATCGCACTCGGGCTGGCTCAGTGAGTCAACAGCCATCCGATTGCCCACAGGACCAAGAGAATCGGTAAGGCAAATACCGCCGCCAAAGTTGCGGCCAGGGTGGCCAGGAATACCCAATCGCGCCATGAGTGACGGCGCGGTTCGCCCAGATGCAGGCGCAGCAATCGATAGTTACGCCGGTTGGTTTTCCATGCGATATCAAAGATGTCGCCCGCGACAGGAATGGTGCCAACAAGAATACCGATGCCGAGGTTCACGGCCATGCGCATCAGGGTGATATAGGGTACACCGCGCGTCCAGGCAGCAAGCGGAATAATGAGCGAGAGAAGACCGGCGAGCACGTCGCCGAATCCCGGTATGAGCCCAATGATCCCGTCGAGTCCAAAGCGGATTCCGGTGCCTGGAATTCGAAGAGCCTCATCGAGAAGGATCTCCAACCGCTCAAGAGTCTGGTCACGGAAGAGCCATGCGCCGCGGTTCCAGCGATCGGTCCCGGAGGACTCGATAGGGGGTGCCGTACTGAATTTAGGGTCGGTCATACGTCGATCAGAGGTGGCTATCATCGCCCGCCCAACCGGGGCGAAAGCGCCTGCTTCGATGCTACAATCGATAAGGTACATGGCGGCTATAGTTCAGCGGCAGAACGCCTGACTGTGGCTCAGGATGTCGTGGGTTCGATCCCCACTAGCCGCCCCAATTGACATAAAAGACTTAATGCCAAATTCCTCCTGCAGCGTGCAATTGAGCCTGATTGTGGAGAGCGAAGTCGAAATTCGCAGTCACGGCGATCTGATCGCGATAGCATTCAAAGCCTCGTCGTTCAGTCTTCTACCGAACATTGGGCTTTTCCGCTCAAATGGTTGACTTCCTCCAAAGGAAATTTGGAGGTAATGGGCTAAGGAATTATGGATTCGTTCGTGAAATGGCCTATTGAGGTTCCCGCCTGTCTGTACAGTGTTTGCTGCCACACTGTTCATCGGTTATACCCTTGCCTTCACTGATGGTGTAGATTCGGTCAACCGCGGGGAGCTTGACGGTTTCCTTTGCGCCGGAAGGCCAGTGGATTTCGATGGTACCCGGATTGGTTGCGTCTCCCAAACCAAAGTGCAGTCGGCGATCGTTTGAACCGATATAACTCTCGCTTGACAAAACATCCTGCCGCTGGCGCATTCCATCTGCTGAGAGATACGCGGTTGCACATGTTGCGTCGCGCGGACCCTTTGGACCTCCGACCAATTTCACTTCCACCCAATGATGATGGTCTGGATTTACGTTGCGCAAAAGTACGGGAGGACCATCAATGGGATTGATGACCACATCGATCTTGCCGTCGTTGAAAAGATCTCCAAATGCAGCGCCACGGCCGGGCACTACGATGGCCAGTCCTGTACCAGTTACCGGCGGAACGTATTCGAACTTTCGCCCCTTGTCGGCTCTTCCCTGGACATTGTGGAAGAGCAGCGGCCTCTGGGCAAAGGTGGTACCCCAGTTGTGTTCGTCTACTTGCGGATAGACATGGCCGTTTGTCATGAACAGATCGAGCCAGCCATCATTGTCATAATCGATAAAGCCATCTCCCCAACCGACGAATGGGATCGTTGTTTGTGCAATTCCCGCATCATAGCTCACGTCTGTAAAGCCAGCCTCGCCATCGCTATGAAAGAGAACTTTGTAGTCGTCACCGAAGTCAGTGATGAAAAAGTCGACGCGCCCGTTGTTTTCGTAATCTCCAGCAGCAATACCCATTGATGCGATCTCGCGCCCGTCTTTGTTAAAAGCAAGTCCCGAAATGTACGCCTGATCTTCAAAAGTGCCATTTCCGTTGTTGTGGTAGAAGTAGTTGGGTTCAGAATCGTTACCGACGAGGAGGTCGGGCCGACCATTGCCATTGAGAGAAACAAAAATAGCGGCGAACCCGTAGTATGGGCCTTTGTCTTCGACGCCTGCCTTTTGCGTCACATCGGTAAAGGTGCCGTCACCGTTGTTGTGAAAGAGATGGTCAGGTTCACCGGGCAGGCCGCGAGGACCGCAGTTGACAGGAAATCCACGGTAAAGGCAGGCAGCATTGGAGGAATCCTTGGCGAGTGCTTCGGCCAGCTTACGGTCATAGTGCACGTATCCGGTGACGTACAGGTCGAGCCGTCCATCACCATCGTAGTCTCCCCACGCCGAACCGGTTGACCAGTTGCCCAGCGCGACTCCGGCTTTTTCAGCGACATCTGAAAATGTGCCGTTGTGATTGTTGTGGTACAGCCGGTTTTTGCCGAAGTTTCCAATGAACAGATCGGGCCATCCGTCGTTGTCGTAGTCAGCGACAGAACAGCCATATCCCCAACGGTCATTGGTTACGCCTGCCTTGGTGCTGACATCAGTGAAAGTACCATCGTGATTGTTGTGGAAGAGTGCAGCGTGAGGTGTAGCTTCTTTGCCGTCGAGGGCAGCGAAGGTCGATCCGTTCACCAGGTAGATGTCGGGCCAACCGTCGTTGTCATAATCGATGAGGCACACGCCGGAACCGTTCGCCTCCACAATGAACTTTTTTTCGGGAACGCCCATTTTGTGGATCCACCCGGAAAGTCCCGCCTGTTTGGTAACGTCTTCGAAGACGACTGGACCCTTGTCAACGACCCCCCCTGCAGTTATGGGCCGATTATGCTCGTCATAGACCGGCGCTGATACTACGCCTGACGCAATCCCGCTCATGCCACCACCCTGTTGAGGAGGGGCTTGCGCTCTCAGAGCCAGACATGACGTTGTCAGAACGATAGTGACACCGGCAATTTCAAGGATGAACTTTACGGTTCGTAACAAAATGTTCCTCGTTCAGACTTGACTAACGCAGGATGTGAGCGTCGGTCTTCAATATTCTTTATTTTGTGTAACAACACCTTTTCGCTGCATTGATCGGAGTTTCACAAATCAAAAGACAGGCCAGGGGTTAATGGTTACCTTCAGGCTTTGGCTTTGTCTCATCTTCCTCCATCAGTCGAAAGCGCTTGCGGTCAGTCTCATGCCGCAGGGATTCCTTGTGCAATTCGGCAAGACGCTTGACCAGCGGGGGCAATTCATCGTTATGTCCGCTGTGACGTAGCGAGATGATGAGGTGGTACATTGCGGTTTCATTTGCTGGATCGTATTTCAGCGCCGTCCGGCACTCCTTGATCGCGCTTTCATATTGACCGAGGGTCATATACATGCTCGCTAGCTGATTGTGTGCCTCAACGAGGTCCGGTTTGCCTTTCTCGGCGGTCATGGCTTCTCGCATGGCTTCCTTAAATGCGGGGCTATCCGACTCGGGTGTCTGGTTCATGATCAACTGCGCCAGAAGAAGATGCAGGAGAGGACTCTCCGGGTGGACTTTTAACTGCTCACGCACGCGCAGAAGCGCCTTGTCGGGATCATTTTTCTGAAGGATAGAAAGATCTCCGGCATAGGCGCTAATACTCTGCGAAGTATCGAGTTGTTCCGCCGTTTTAAAATCAGCCTCTGCTTTATCCCACTTTGCCAATTGGGCATATAAGACGCCGCGTGAGAGATAGAGCGAAGAAGGTTGGGAGACTCGCTTAAGTCCGGCATTGAGCATATCGATTCCCACTTGAAAGGAATCATGCGAGAGACAGAGAATTGCGAATCGGATGTAGTTGGAGGGGTCAGTCGGGTTGAGAACAATAGCCTGGCGCTGCAGTGCGACGGCCTTTGGTGTATCGCCTGTTGCTTCGTAAACATGCGAAGCAAGGCTAAGAATATCCGCGTCGGTCTGCCGCGAATTCAGAAGAGGCTCAAGGACCTTGAGGGCCTCGTCGTTGTTGTGACTTGAAGCAAGAAGAACGGCCAGGTCGTAGCTCGGATAAGTTCGGTCGGGAAGCATCAGGATCAGTTGGCGAAATATAGGAATCGCATCGGCTGTGCGGTCCAGCTGATACAGGCAATAACCGTACGCTTCAAGCGAACCTGGGTGATCAAGGATTGTGTCTCTAATCAGATCGAAGTGCGATACCGCAGCCGGACAGTTGCCGGCACTGGTTTCGAGCGTACCCAGCATCTCGTGCGCAGTGGCGTCATTTGGATCGGACTTCAAAAGCCTTTGCAGTAAAGGAATCGCACGCTTGTCTCCTGTCCTGTAAAGAATCTGTATCTCGCCCCTGAGCGCGGGCGTGTAATTGGGAGAAATGCGAAGCGCGCGACCAAACGCCACGAGAGCTTGACTCTCATCATTCTGTAATCCATGACAGAGTCCCTCGAGCGTCCAGAGTTTGTAATCACCTGGACTCCTGCGCAGCGCAGGAGTCAAGATGTTAAGAGCCCGATCATATTGTTGTGCCCGGATCAGCGATTCAATTTCGGAGATTGAAGTCCTGGTGTCCTGACCATTGGCCGTCAACACCTGCGTGCATGCAAAAACTGTGAACAAGCAGAAGCTCGTAATGAGCGCACGACTCCAGCTTGTTCCTTTGTCTTGACGGCCGGGTCCGAGATTCTGCGTCTTCGATGGCATCTCTGCGAACTTTCGTTGTTGAACTGATTCGAATTTCTACTTCGAATCTACATTACTTCCAAAGGTCAGCTTCAAGTTCACGGGCTTAGCTGCACCAGTCAAAATCCGCCAGTAATTCCTTGCCCTTCAGTGACAGTAAAGATGCGATCAACGGCGGGCAGTTTGATCTTTTCTATTCGACCTGAAGGCCAATGAATTTCCGCGATTCCGGCATCTGTGGCGTCTCCCAGGCCAAAGTGCGGTCGTTGATCATTGGATGAAATATAGCTCCCTCCACTCATCACATCTTCGCGCTGGCGAATCCCATTCGCGGTCAAGTAAACAGTAGCGCCGACGGCGTCACGGGGACCCTTGGGGCCTCCGGCGAGTTTGAGTTCAACCCAATGATGATGATCCGGATTCACATTTTTAAGCAAGACGGGAGGTCCATCCACAGGATTAATCACCACATCGATTCTGCCGTTATTGAAGAGGTCACCGAAGGCGGCGCCTCGTCCCGGAGTGACAATCGCTAACCCCGATCCAATCACCGGTGAAATGTAATCGAACTTACCATGATGATCGTTATGAAACAGTAATGGCCGCTCAGCATAAGTTGTACCCCAATCATGTTCGTCAACCTGGGGATATACGTGACCATTGATCATCATGATGTCTTTCCAGCCGTCATTATCGTAATCGATCAAACCGTCGCCCCAACCCACAAATGGAACAGCGGTCCTGACGATTCCCGCCTCACGGGCAACGTCAGTGAAATTACCGCCACCGTCGTTTCGATAGAGAGCCTTATAGTCGTCTGAAAAATCGGTATCCAAAATGTCAACGAGGCCATTATTCAGATAGTCGCCCACAGCCAAGCCCATTGAAGCAATTTCCCGACCGTCGAAGTCATATGCAAATCCGGAGATCATGCTTTGGTCATCAAAAGTGCCGTCGCCCTTGTTGATGTATAGAAAATTGCGCTCGGAGTCATTCGCGACCAGCAGATCCTGCTTGCCATCGTTGTTTACATCTACGAAGATCGAAGTGAATCCGTAGAACGCGTCCCGGCCGGATACATCTGCTTTCACACTTACATCTGTAAAGGTGCCGTTGCCGTTGTTGTGAAACAAATGGTCAGGTTCACCAGTCAGGCCGCGCGGGCCGCACATCACCGGGACTCCTCGCATTTGGCAGTTGGCAGTGGAGGCCGTGCCATCTTCTGAACTTGGCTGATTTTTCAGGTCATAGTGGACGTAGCCGGAAACGTAGAGGTCAAGGAGGCCATCGCCGTCGTAGTCGCCCCATGTTGCACCCTTAGACCAGTTGCCGAGCGTTACACCGGCTTTTTCCGCCACGTCAGTGAAGGTTCCATCGTGGTTATTGTGGTAGAGGCGGTTCGCTCCAAAGTTGGCTACAAAGATGTCCGGCCAGCCATCGTTATCGTAGTCACCGACCGCAACTCCAAATCCCCAGCGCTCGTTGGTGACGCCGCACTTTCCGGCCACGTCAGTGAAGGTTCCGTCATGATTGTTATGGAAGAGTGCGGCGTGAGGAGGTGTGCGCTTACCGCTAAGCGCATTGAAGGTAGAACCATTGACGAGATAGATATCGAGCCAGCCATCGTTGTCATAATCAATCAAGGCAACACCCGATCCATCAGTTTCAATGATGTACTTTTTCTGAGGGGTTCCCATCTCATGACGCCAACCAGAGAGGCCGGCTGCGCGTGTTGCATCTTCAAAAACGACGGTACCCTTGTCGACAAATCCGCCTGCTGTAATAGGCCGGTGATGTTCGTCGTAGACAGGAGCAAAAACGCCAGCTGAAGAGATTCCTCCCATCCCGCCTTGTTCTGGATGCTCGGGTTTTTGAGCGTGGCCGGATGTCTGCGCAACGATGAAAAGAATTACCGCGATGAAAGTTGCACTGAGAAATCGCAAGAGTACTTCTCCATCCCCTCATTCTATAGCTGTATTTGGTTTGCTCTATAGTGACAGAGAGATTTTCAATGTGTTTCTTTACGTCACCATTCGTAAGTCGCAATTACATGAGGTGGTCCCGCCATTGAATCGGTGACATTGGTTTGCAGCAGAACTTCCAAATTCCGCTTCTGCCAATCTGCGGGAGCGCTCGCCAACCCTTCTGCGAGATAACGCGGCGAGTTGACGAATTCACCTGCAGCTTGTGTTCCGCGGGGACCGATCCCAGCTACCGTTACGGTGAACTGGCCGGTTTTGGAGTCGATCAGACGCGCAACGATCGCGAAGTCTTCCAATGTTTCACCTGTGGGCCCGAGTCGAGGAATCCAGACCTTTCCGCCGGGTACCTCTTCGCGAATCATGTATCTTTCGCCGTCTCGAGCGAAGGCAAAGTGTAAATTCGATACCAGTTGCATGGTCCACTTGCTGTTGAACCCACCAATGATGACGGCCGGGAAATTACGCAGATCTTCATAAGTGGCGGTGGAGCCTATACGCAATTGGCTCGGTTTGTTAAGTCTTCCGAACAGGCCCGACAAAATGAATGCGACAGAGGCGTCTGATGCGGGAACAATTTCGGGCGAGATCGGCAGTCCTTCGTTGGTAACGTTTTCATCCGAGCTGAGAGGCATTGCTATGGAGGATTCTTGAACTTCCTGCTGAGATTTGCCGGTCCGCCCATTCAACGTCTGCAGAATTTTCTCTTCGGCCGAATGGTCGGTGGCATTGGCGATGCAGACGAGGACAGGTTGTTGGCTCGCAAGGGCGGGCCCCCAGAATTGATCGATCTTAGTCTTTTGTGGCGTGCCGTTGTTTTGCAGATAAAAATAGGCCTCATAGGAGAGAGCCGACAAAATCAGGATTGCCAACGCCACAAGTATTTTGTTTATCGGCTTCCAGCGAGGCGTCCGATCCAACTTAGAGAGTGCGATCAGTGGATGCGGATCCGGCGGCACGGTTTCGGCTTCCCGGAGAAAAACCGGGGAATACGAACCTACAGGCAATTCGATGCGCAACTTCAGTGGCTCGTGCTGCTCCTGGTAGTACTGGTCGAGGCGTCGGCGGACTTCACCTGCCTGCACACGCACTACCGGATCCTCTCCGGTAGCATACCCCGGAGGCCGATTAAACAGTTCTACACCGATGGACCGTTCCTTAAGTCGTTCCGTTTTGCCTTCAAGCTTGCTGTTAACTACGAAGCGAAGGAATTGCTTGGAACGATCCGAACTCTTGAAATGGCGGCTGCCAAGAATTCTTTCCAGTTCCTGCAGCACGGTTTCGCGTTCACCCGCCGAAGATTCTGGAGAATTCGGACTGCTTTCGTTCCACTTCGACTGTGCTGGGATCGTATTCATGAGCTTACCTGTTAGCTCGGTCTTTCCGAGGCTGAATCGGCGGAAGTTGACAAAAATTCTTACTGTAAAAGATGCTAGCCCAGGCGCAATGACGGCGATCGAATCATAGCCCGAATGTGGGGATACAAGTCAATAGGGAAAGTGTTCTTAGGAAACCAGAATTCCGGTCATCTCCAAAACCTTCATACTGCTTCAACAATAGACCTGTCTTCCAAAATATGGACCACTACTTAGCAGAGCATGCGGTTTTCAATACACGTGGTCGAAACCTAAACTGAATGCCGCAGGCGATCGGTTGACGGCCAATTCCGTTTGGCTTGTTTTCGATCGTCCATGATTATGCCGGTCTTCTAACTTCGAGAATAATCAACGTCATGATCGTACTGCACCTAAACTCACATCGTATTGATTATAAATAATCTACCTCTACTCTTACACAGTAAGACCACCGTTTTACACTTGTCAGCCGGCTCGTGTGGCATCAGACTCGGCTACGGCTAAAAGCTCAACCTTTTGATGGAGCCTTGAAATGCTCGGCAAGAGGTGCGAGAAGCTTTGTTGTGTAACCCACTAACCCGAAAGACAGGTTGCGGATCTAGAAGAGGAGACCGGCATGAAACGTACGCAGCGAATCGTGATATTTCTGTTACTTCTATGTGGCTTGGGGGTGAGGCCAGCCCTGGCTCAATTCTCGAGCGGAATTGAAGGCGTAGTTCACGACCCATCCGGAGCTGTGATCGCTGGAGCGAAAGTCATGGTCACGGACACTCGACTCGGAGTGACCAGGACCGTAACCACTGGTGATAATGGCTATTTCCACATCGACAATCTAGCTGCGTCTACCTATACCGTCGAGATCCAGATGACCAACTTCCAAACCTGGAGGCAAGCCGGACTCAATTTGCAGATACGTGAGGTCCGCACAATATCGCCGGAATTGAAGGTCGGTGAAGTCTCCGCGAATGTTGAGGTTTCCGCTTCAGCGGCTTCAGTTGATCTGGTCACTCCGACGACGGGGTCGATCATTTCCAACGAGACCCTGCAGACCACCCCGTTGAGCGGCCAGAACATCTACGGGCTCGCTTCGCTGACGCCGGGAATGACCGGAGGTGGCGTGGTTACCGGCGGGAACGATAACTACACCAACGAGTACGCAATCAATATCAACGCAGCCGGGTTGCGTCAAGAGGAGAACGGGTACCAGATCGACGACGCCCAGACGAATACTCCTTCGCGTGGCGGCGGAACTTCCATTTCTCCCAATCCCGAGATCGTCCAGTCCGTGAATGTGCGCACCAACAACTTTGATGCTCAGAAGGGAAGGAATGCCGGCGCAACCGTCGACGTTTATACCAACTCGGGGTCCAACCAGTTCCACGGCACCATCGACTGGTACTTCACCAACGACATGCTGAGTGCCACGACGCACTTCTCGAACCCCGTTTCTCCGTTTAAGCGGAATGAGATGGGCGCGACGATGGGAGGGCCGATCTTAAGGAACAAGCTCTTCTGGTTCGGCGCCATTGACGTTCTGCGTTCGGGCAACCCCAGTAACAGCACAGCAACGGTTGAGACTGAGGATTTCGTCAACTGGGCCAAGGCCAATCTTCCCAACTCCGTGGCCACCCAGATACTAACTTCCACTCCTCCGTCGCACTACCCGACTTCAGGTTTCCAGACGGTAGCACAATATGAAGCGAACACACCCGGCTACTACGCAGCCCCCGGCGGCATTCCCGCAAATCTCAATGTCATCGGCACATCGAACTACAGCTGGACCACGGCCAAGAACGGATACCAGTGGAGCTTCCGCGT
Source organism: uncultured Acidobacteriaceae bacterium (assembly GCA_963843655.1). GTDB lineage: Bacteria > Acidobacteriota > Terriglobia > Terriglobales > Acidobacteriaceae > Telmatobacter. The sequence continues at coordinate 536,841 of CAWJLD010000005.1, forward strand.
AGATGATTACCTTCGCGATAGCGACCGGCTCTACGTAGATGCGATCAGAACCTACTATTCGACTCCAGGAAATGGAGTTCGCCCAGCTGCGGCGTCAGGTAACGCCAACAGCGCCGATTTTATCAACATCAACTGGACTCACACCTTCAACTCGCATCTCATCAATCAAGCCGGAGCAAATCTCATTCGGCCATACGGATCGAACCTGCCTTATCCCGCTGAAGGAATTCCCTACGTAAACGTCACGAACCTTCAGGGGTTTGCTGGCTGGGCTCCGGGCAACTTTACTCAAAGCACCTATAGCTGGCACGATGTCATGACTGCCACCGTAAAGACGCATACATTGAAGTTCGGAGCGGACTTTTTCAATGTACGCGAAGTGGATCACCAGGGAGGCGCGTTTACCCGTCCAACCTACAATTTCAGAAATATCCTTGATTTCGTTCAGGATGAAGCCGTTTCTGAATCAGGTTCCAAGGTGAACCTGACCAACCATAAACAAGCGCCCTACGATCGCGACTATCGCGCCTTCGTCTCTGGATACTACCTGCAGGATGATTGGAAGGTTACGCCGCGACTCACTCTAAACCTGGGCATCCGCTATGACGGAATGGCGAACTTCTTTTCGGTCAACAGACCGACCCTCAGCTTGTTCTATCTGGGTTCGGGCTCGACCTGGAATACCGAAGTTACTTCGGGTACCGCGAAGCTCGCTGGTACCAGCCACGTTCTGGACCACAATATCGGAGGATTCACCCCGCGCGTAGGATTCTCGTGGGATGTTTTTGGTACGGGGAGGACCGCTGTACGCGGCGGATTCGGCATGTTCGAGGACCAACCGCCGTATCTCCATGTCACGGACTCAACCGCCGGGAACCTGCCCAACTATTTCACTCCGAATATCGATGTTACCGCGGGCGATCCCACACCAACGTTCTCCTTGTGCACACCGGCAGGTCAGTGGGATTTGACTTGCCCCGTTGTGGACACCAGCAACGCCACGCTCAACTCCAGTGGAGGCCTCCTACTCAACGGGGTAATTTCGCGAGCCAGCATGGGCGGCATAGATCGTAATTTCAAGATGCAACAAGTAGAGGCATGGTCGTTGAGCGTGCAGCAGCAACTCAAGAATAATTTGATTGTCGAATTGAACTATTCCGGTACCGCGGCACATCACTTGCTCGTCTTCAATAACGACATCAACCGTTATCTTGGAGACCTGATTCAGAACAACAACACGTTGACGCGGTTAAATCCGAACTTCGCTGGAACCGGATGGGCTTCCTCAGACGGCAACTCTATTGGTAATTACGGCTCCGTGACCGTTATTCGGACGCTCAGCCACGGTCTGTCGCTGCGGGGAATCTACAACTATGGAAAAGTGCTGGACGAGATGAGCCATTCTCAGTCACTCGACAGCGGTTCTATCACGCAAACCTCAGACGTGATCCAACCCAACAATCTGAAGTTCCAGCGCGGCCGTGCAGACTTCGATATACGCCAGCAGTTCACGGCCGACGGTACCTGGGATCTTCCGAATGACTATTCCAGCCGTGCACTCAGAAACGTGCTGGGGGGATGGCAACTCGGAGGCGTGTGGGTTGGGTATACCGGTCTGCCCTTTACGGTTCATACCAGCCAGAGCTTCATTCCGGTATGCGACAACGGTTCAACAGCCCCTGTCAATAATCACTGTCCGGCAGGCAGCACACTTACCGGCAATGCAGGTGGCGATTACAACGCAGACGGTTACGGCTACGATTTGCCGGGTGTTCCATCGTTTGGTGCACACCTAAGCGGCCAATCGAAGCAGAAGTTCCTGACCGGTATTTTCAATGCCTCTCAATTCCCGGCTCCTGCACTTGGAATGCAAGGGACTCTCGGTCGCAACACTTATGATTCTCCCGGATTCAAGAATTTCAACCTGACCCTGGAGAAGTATTTCAGCCTCCCATTCTTCTTCTCGGAGAAGATGAAAATCGAAGCCAAAGCTGAAATCTTCAATGTGTTCAATCGTTCTAACCTCGGAGGCGTCGACTCGAATATGGTCGACAGTTCGTTCGGAAGATCCACCAGTCAATTGCCATCGCGCAGCATGCAAATGCATTTGCGCGCCAGCTTCTAGTGTCTCCAAATATGAGGGCCGGCTTGATCTTGCCGGCCCTCCCTTTTATTTAGTGAATCAAAAGTCTTCCCAGCATCTCCCCTACGTATCTTTGTGGTGAAAGGAGCCGCAAGCTGGGACGTATCTGCTTCAATTTGATACTTTTGAGACAAGAGGACCAAGTGATGCCGAAGGTGTCCGCAAGATTTCCATTGTAATGTCGTCCTATCCATTTCATCGTCGGAGCTGACCGCTCAGATTCACTATCCATTCCGCGATCCTAAGCTTGGCGATGATGCGCGCATATCTGATCTTTTGGGTCGACTCACCCTGCGGGACGAGGTTGATTTGACGGGCGGTCATCCAAAGATCCCACGTCTTCATCTTGTGCTGTCAGACGAAGCGGAGGGCTTGCACGGTCTTGCGCGCTGCGGTCCCCGTAATGAGGGCCACGCGGACATCAGCCACTTCCAACCACGACCAGGTCGGTTCAGGTGACTCTACAGATAGAGAACACCACCGAATACAATCGCTAATCTGCCCAACCTCATTTGGTAGAAGCCGCGAAGGCGGGGCCAGGGGAATTACCCAATTCAATATTGACCAGTGGTTTAATCTCTCCGTTAAGATCCATTGGGTTATAGTTCTCGAGGAGATCAATCGGCATCACATAGGCCAGTGAAGACCATCCCCAGAAGGGATTCATCCCGTTTCCTTTGCCGGTGTCGGAATCGTAGTACTCCCTGGTCACAGGATTTTCGGCCAATGCCATCTCAAAAGTCTTCAAAGCCAATTTCGTTGCGGCGTCTCGGTACCCGTAGTGCAGCAGGCCGTGGAAGACCAAGTAATTTGTCGGAATCCAAGTTGGGCCTTCCCAATTGCACTCTCGCTTTCTGCTGCCCTCATAGAACTCGGGTTCAGTACGGGCATAGGTTGAGATCGGATACTTCATCCAGAATTCGTTTGGATTCAGCAGGTGCTCATCCACTAACCGGCTTGCCTGGGTCCGGCCGGCAACGCCAGCCCAAAGTGGAAGGAATCCGGCAATTGATTTGATATTGATTCTTTTGCCGGTTTTCTCGTTTCGATCGTAGTAGAAGCCGTCTTTGTCATCCCAAAAGACCTTATTGATCGCTTTAGCCAATTGAGAAGCGTGCTTGATGTATTTCTTTTCGTCGCCGGTCTTTCCAAGCGCCTTCGCGATTACGGCCATCGCCTGCAATTCACGATACAAATAACAGGCCAGATCCACACCTTCATCTTTGTAGGACTCTAGATCTCCTGAACGCGAAATCTGATTATCCATTCCGCTCGCGTCAGAACTGTTCCATACAGGCAAGCCATTGCCGTCTTTGTCGTAGGCAAACCATCTGTCGAGATAGCGCTGCAAGCGCTGGTAGTAGCGGTCACGAAGCCATTCGTAATTATCCCCGTTTTGCTTCGAGCCAAGAACAGCGATCTGGGCGAGGAAGGGCTTGAACATCTGGGTTGGGCGAGGATATCTAATCCCTAACGTGCGCGGGACGAAGCCGTCGGATTGCTGGCGGTCGAGGAATACCTTGAGATTCGTGAAATCGTAGCGGCTCACGCCGTAATAAGAGAGATAAAGGTTCTCAAAATACAAATCCCAGTCAAAAAACTCACCATAGGCATAACCCGTGA
>CAWJLD010000006.1:0-445553 GCA_963843655.1 uncultured Acidobacteriaceae bacterium
CGGACGACGTGGTGACGGTGACGGTGGAGGGAGTGGGCGAGCTGACGAACCCGGTGGTGGCTGAATAGCTGGCCGGCGAGTCAGCGAGTTAGCGCGGGGCTTCGCGGCTGGAGTGTGGTCGACGGAAGTTCAGCGGATTTCCAAGATCAAGAATGAGTATTCCCTCAGGGCCTAAAGGCCCGCCGATTCCGGCGATGTTGTGTACGGGCTAAAGCCCGTACCCTTCGCGACCGAAACCTTGTCCTTTTTAGAACTGAAAGCTGGTCAACGAGCTAGAGGCCCTCCTTGGAGGGCCTCTGTTGTATTTGGTTGATCTTTCTTACCTGCCGACGGGCGTGTGCTTCAGCCTGCAGCTTGCGCTTCAGCATCCAGCAACTCCTCAGGCGGAATCTCCGAGCCAAGCCACGCGTAGAGGGCAATTCCAGCAAAGCAAACCGCAGGTACGAAATAACCCGCGGAGATGCTGACATCGTCTGCAACTTTGCCCATCGCGAGGGTGACCAGTGCACCGCCGATGATGGCCATTACGATGAGGGCCGCGCCAGTCTTGGTCCGCGTGCCAAGTCCCTCAGTGCCTAATGCAAAGATTGACGGGAACATAGTGGACATGAAGAAGCTGACTGCGACCAGGCAGCCGACGCCCAGCCAACCGGGATTGACTGCGGCGAGTACGCAGATGGCCGCGTTCAAGACGGCGTAAGTGCCGAGCAGATTTGGAGCCGAGATGAACCGCAACAACCACGCTGAGAAGAATCTGCCCACCGTGAAGGCGACCAGCGCACCCGTGAGCCAATAGCCTGCTTCACGCTCGCCCACATGCGTTCCGGAGATCACGTAGGGGATCATGTAGCTCCAGGTGCTGACCTGCGCGCCCACGTACAGGAACTGCGCCACGACGGCGAGAACAAAATGCTTGCGTGCCCAAAGAGGCTTTGAGTCATCGTGCGCCATCGTGTCTTTCGAATAGTCCAGGCCAGTGTGCGGGAATGGCGTACGCGCAATCAAAATCGCCCAGAAGAGTACGACTGCGCCAAGCACGAGGTACGGCGCAACCACGCGTAACGTTTCAGTACGCAGATATGCCTGGTAAGTTCCCTGCACCTGCATGGCTGCAACCTGCGTGGAGTTCAATTCAATTCCCGAGAAGATAAATTGACTGCCGACCAGCACCGCGGAGATGCTGCCCAGGGGGTTAAACGCCTGCGCGAGATTGATGCGGCGCGCCGCGGTGCCGGGATCACCCAATTGGATGATGAAGGGACTCGAAGCAGTCTCAAGAAACGCCAACCCACTTGCAATGACGAACAACGCGGTAAGGAAGAACGAATATCTGCCGGCAAGAGCCGCGGGCCAGAACAGAATGCAGCCCACACCGTAAAGACAGAGGCCGATGAGAATGCCGGCCTTGTATCCCAAGCGCTGCATGATCTTTGCCGCGGGCATGGCCAGCAGAAAATAGCCAAGATAAAAAGCGGACTGCACCAGCCCAGCCTGAAGCCGGTTAATCTCAAACGACTTCATGAACTGGCGAATCAGAATGTCATTGAGGTTGTTGGGCACGCCCCATAGGAAGAAGAGCGCGGTAACCAGAACGAAGGGCAACATCCGCCCCGCGGGAATCAGCGGCGCGTGAATGTCCTGGTTGTTTGGTGATGCGGAATCGGCGGAAGAGGCTGGTACCTGAAATGCCAACTAACCCTCCTTGCGGTAGAAGAACACGGGTTTTCGAAAGCGTTTTCGTTCAGGGCACTTTCAGGCCTGAAAAAACGCTCCACCCTTTGTATCAATCACTGCTGAATAAGGCAAATTGATGGAATTAGCAGCTAATTAAAGTGAAGCTAAAGCACGCGCGCGAGCCACTTGCCGGTGTGGGAGTGCAGGCTGCCGGCGACCTGTTCCGGCGTGCCTTCGGCGACAATGTGGCCGCCACCTTCGCCGCCTTCTGGGCCGAGATCGATGATCCAGTCGGCACTTTTGATGACGTCGAGATTGTGCTCGATGACGATGAGCGAGCCGCCGCCGTCGATCAATTTGCGGAAGGCAGTAAGGAGCTTTGAAACGTCGTCGAAGTGCAGGCCGGTGGTTGGCTCGTCGAGGATGTACAGCACGCGGCTGGCTTGCGAAGGCTTGGCGTTCGCGTTGGCGGCGCGCACCTGCGCGAGATGCGCGGCGAGCTTGACGCGCTGAGCCTCGCCGCCGGAGAGCGTGGTGGCCGATTGGCCAAGACGCAGGTAGCCGAGGCCGATCTCGTCGAGGACGGAGAGCTTTTCAAGCAGCCGGGTGTGACCGGCGAAGAAACGAAGCGCTTCCTTCACGGTGAGTTGCAGGACGTCGTGGATGCTTTTGCCTTTGTACTTTACTTCGAGGATGCGCGGCTGATAGCGCGTGCCGTTGCAGTCTTCACAGGGCAGTTCGACGTCGGCGAGGAATTGCATTTCGACGGTGACGGTGCCGTCGCCTTCGCAGGTATTGCAGCGGCCGCCGGGAACGTTGAATGAGAAGTGACCCGGCGTAAGGGAGCGGCGTTTGGACTCGGGTTGCGAGGCGAACAACTCACGGACGAGGTCGAAGCCTTTGATGTAGGTGATGGGATTGGAGCGCGGCGTGCGGCCGATGGGAGTTTGATCGACCAGCACGACGTCGTTGAGGCGCTCGACGCCAGTGAGCGAGGTGAAGGTTCCAGAGGGATCGGCGCCGTCGGCCTGGCCGAGTGCGCGCGCCACGGCGCGGTACAGCACCTGGTGAACGAGCGTGGATTTTCCGGAGCCGGAGACACCGGTGATGGCTACGAGCAAGCCGAGAGGGATTTCGACGTCGAGCCCGTGGAGGTTGTTGGCGTGAGCGCCACGCAGGACAAGCTTTTCCCTTCCCGGCGCGCGGCGGCGGGTGGGGACGGGGATTGAGATCTTGCCGGAGAGATAACGGCCGGTAATGGAGTTTGGATTGGCTTCGATTTCGGCGAGGACACCCTCGGCCATGAGCTTACCGCCGAACTCGCCGGCGCCGGGGCCGAGGTCGAGCAGGTAGTCGGCGGCGCGGAGGATGTCGGCGTCGTGCTCGACGACGATGATGGTGTTGCCGAGGTCGCGGAGCGCTTCGAGGATGTGGATGAGGCGCGCGGTGTCGCGGGTGTGCAGGCCGATAGATGGCTCGTCGAGAACATAGAGGGAGCCAACGAGGTGCGAACCGAGCGATGTGGCCAATTGAATGCGCTGGGCCTCGCCGCCGGAGAGCGTTGAGGCGAGGCGATCGAGGGTGAGGTATTCAAGGCCGACGGCGTCGAGAAAGCCGAGGCGGTGACGGACTTCCGTCAGGATGGGGCCGGCGATCTCTTCCTGCATCGGCGTCAGTTTGAGTACGTCAAAGAACTCCCGGGCCTGAGAGATGGTGAGGGCGGCGGCCTGGCAGATGTTTTTGCCGTTGAGTCGAACCGAGCGGGCCTCAGCGCGCAGACGCTGGCCACGGCAGTCGGGACACTCGGCGTAGCCGCGGTACTTGCTGAGCATGACTCGCACATGGAGCTTGTACTTCTTCTTTTCCATCTGCGCGAAGAATCCAAAGATGCCGGCGTAGCTGCCTTTGCCGCGCAGAATGACTTCGCGGGTTTGCTCGGGCAGCTCACGCCACGGCACCTCGAGGGGGATGGCGAGATCGGCGGCCTGTTTGCGGAGGTCGGTATACCAGGGCCGGTACTTGGGCCGGTTCCAGGGATCGATTGCGCCCTGGGAGAGGCTCAGAGTCTTGTCGGGAATGACCAGGTTCAGATCGAAATCGACAGTGTTGCCGAAGCCCTGGCAGCGCGGGCAAGCGCCGAAGGGATTATTGAAGCTGAAGAGACGCGGTTCGGGCTCGGTGGCGGGACGATGGCAACTGGTGCACTCGTAGGCGCCGGAGAACCGCAGCCTGCGGCGCTCGGCAGATTCATCACCCACCCCAGGGACGAAGACCTGTCCCTGGGGACCCCGGTCACGCGGTGCTTCTTCAAAGATGACTTCACCCGATTCGCGATAGGCGATCTCGACGGCATCGACGATGCGGGGGCGGGCTTCTGCATTCACGACGATCCTGTCGAGGAGCACGAAGACGGGAAGTGTAAAGTCGAGATCGAGCAGCGATTCAGGAGTGGAGAACTCGACGATCTTGCCCTGCTGCCATAGACGATTGAAGCCGCCGGTGCGCAGTTCGGTCAGCCGGGCCTTCAGGGTTTCGGTGTGCGGCGAGTCGCCGCTGCCGGCTGATGGCTTGGCCTTGGAGCCGGGTTTTGCGGCGCGGCCTGTGGACTTGGCCGGCTTTGGCGCGGCAGACTCGGGCGCGGGTGTTGCGGTCTGAACGGGAAAGAGTACGTTCAGGCGAGTTCCCTCACCCAGCGCGAGAATTACGTCCGCTGCTTCGTCTACCGAATCGCGCTTGACCAGTCCATCGCAGTGAATGCAGTGGACGGTTCCGCAGCGGGCGTAGAGCAGGCGCATGTAGTCGTAGATTTCGGTGGCGGTGGCTACGGTGGAGCGCGGGTTGCGGGTGGTGTTCTTTTGCTTGATGGCGATGGCCGGGGCAAGGCCGTCGATCTCGTCCACGTCGGGCTTTTCAATCCGCTCAAGGAACTGGCGCGCGTAGGCGGAGAGTGACTCGACGTAGCGGCGCTGTCCTTCGGCATAGATGGTGTCGAAGGCCAGCGAACTCTTGCCTGAACCTGAGACACCGCTGACGACGGTGAGCTTGCCGTGCGGTATCTCGCAGGAGATGTTTTTCAGGTTGTGAGTCCGCGCGTTGCGGATGGTAATGCTGTCATTCAAAGGGAGTGCACCGGCAAGGAGAAGTTTCCCGGCAGCATCCATGAGGCCTCAGAGAGGTTCAGAGCGCAACCGGCCATTCTTTATTATAGGGCGCGGCGTTCCGAGGAGATTGGCGGTGGATTTCTTGAGGGGTTGGAGGTGGACACCTGGCGACGCTGCGCGCCCAAACAATGACCTTAGATTTCGAAGGCTGCAGGGGTGTGGTGGGGCAAGTCCACCTAGCTATCGTCCGGGTTGCCGACGATGGGGGCGCAACGCTGTCGATGGGCGGTAAGGACTGTACGGGGCAGTTGACGCGCCTGGGTTGCAGAATCGGATTGGAATAGAGAATGAAGAATAGCTAATTGAATTCTGTCCTTCGGACCGGCAACAATCCCACGCCAGTGAGCCATGGGGCGAACTCTTCAAAAACACGGAGCAGCTCAGAACGCTTGAGCTGCTCCGTGTTTCGGATCCACTGAAAAGTTTACCGGCTCGCCCCCAAGACCTTCGCGATCCGCTCGAATGCCCAATCGAGTTCTTCCCGTGTGACGACAAGCGGAGGCCCGATGCGGATGACGTGATCGTGAGTCTCCTTGCACAGGATTCCTTCGTCCTTCAGGGCTTCGCAATAGGGGCGAGCCTTGCCGTGGAGTTCGATACCGATCCACAGGCCTTTTCCACGAACGTCTTTGATGGCAGCACTGCGGAGCGACTGAAGCCGAGAGAGGAAGTAAGTTCCCAGCTCGGCTGACCGCTCGACCATTTTCTCTTCGATGAGGACACGGAGGGCGGTTCTGGCAATGGCGCATCCGAGCGGGTTTCCTCCGAACGTACTGCCGTGGTCGCCGGGAGTGATGACACCCAGAATCTCGCGAGACGCAATGACCGCCGAAACAGGATAAAAGCCTCCCGCCAACGCTTTGCCCACAATCAGCACATCCGGCGTGATGCCTTCGTGCATGTATGCGAACAATTTGCCGGTGCGCCCCAGACCGGATTGGATTTCGTCGGTCATAAGCAGCACGCGGTTGGTGCGGCAGATCTCAGCCGCTTGGCGAAGGAATCCGCCGGGCGGGATGAGGATTCCAGCTTCTCCCTGGATCGGTTCCACGAGGAAGGCGCAGGTGTTCGGGGTGATGGCGTTGCGCAGCGCCTCAGCGTCGCCATAGGGGATTACTTTGAATCCGGGCGTGAAGGGGCCGAAACCATCACGGTAATGTTCGTCGGTTGAAAAGCCAACGATGGTGACAGTGCGCCCATGGAAGTTATTGGCACAGACGACAATTTCAGCCTTGTCCTTGGGGATACCCTTGACCTTGTAGCCCCACTTGCGCGCTACTTTAATGGCGCTTTCCACGGCCTCGGTGCCGGAATTCATCGGCAACACCATCTCAAAGCCCGTCAGATCGCAAAGATCCTTACAAAGCAGAGGAAGTTGGGCGTTGCGAAATGCGCGCGAGGTCAGAGTGACTTTCCCGGCCTGCTCTTCGAGGGTTCGAAGAATCTTTGGGTGGCAGTGGCCTTGATTGACCGCAGAGTATGCAGCCAGGCAATCCAGATAACGCTTGCCCTCGACGTCGTAAACCCAAACGCCCTCAGCACGTTCAATCACCACGTCCAGAGGACGATAGTTGTGCGCTCCATGTTGGCTTTCAAGGTCGATAAAGTCCTGAGCTTGTATCTGCGGCACTGTTGATTGCGTCTTCATGGTCTCTTTCATTTTGTGGTTTTTATTCTTCAGCCGCCAGGACTTCTTCAACCGCTGCCCATGGTCCACCTTGAAGCACGAGGTATTTCAGGTAGAGTACCGCTCCCATGCGGTCAGCCGATGCGAGCAAGCTGTGAGCAGCCTTTTGAACCTGCTCGTTTGAGAGAGCTGTAAGGTCAAACGACTCGTCGATCATGCCGTCGGCATGGGGAATCTTGAGCAATTCAAGAAAGCTGACAATCACGGCACGATGCTCATGGAGGAGGTAATTCTTGACAAGATCGTCCACGATCCGGTCGGGAAGCGACAGTGTTGCCGCCGTCCAGTTGGCCAGTCTCTCAATCGGAGCTTTGCGGACTGTGACCTCCCGAAGGTTTTTTGCTTTTGCGAGCGATGCAATGAAGATCTGCTTCCCGGCGCCATTCGATTCAGCCCAAAAAAGTTTGCCGGCAGCAATTCGGAGCTCTTCCGGCATTTGCCGCCAAATGCGATTTGCGGAAACTGACATCAACGATCCCCTCAATCCGATGAAATTGAATATCCAGTATCAATGATACCGGTCGCAGGAGAGACGCACGAAAGCAAGACACCTACCCAAAATTTCTATCAGCAATCACGTAGAGGGAAGCACCGTGATTGCCCCTTGCGAGATCATTGCCTAGCGGCTCGCCCACGGAGTCTTCCAACAAGATCGAAGAGCAGTCGGAGAGCGTCCTTTCTTTATGGCTGGCTTTACTGGAATCGAAGATTGCTTGCAGCGATGGTTGTGCCCTTTGTCGTCGATATAGCTATACAAGTCTCCTGCCGGTTTTTGCTTTCTAGCAGACTGAAAATCAGTCGAGAAAACAACATATCCAATTTTCCACCCGATAGTTGCCGACTGCTGGCGATCCGTCTGCCGACGTTTTGATAATATGCCGCAAGGGTATTGCGATACTTCTGCGAGCCGCAGCAAAACTGCCGTTCATGTGGTGGATCGACGATCCATGCCAGCAGCGGCGCATAAATGGGGAGGCGACGGTATGCGGTCTATCTTGGCTTTGCTTGCATTGGGAATTGCCTCAGCACTACAGGCAAGCGTTCCCTCCGGATCGATCGATGACTTCATCACGACCGAGATGCCGATCTCTGGAGCACCGGGCCTCGCCTATGCGGTCGTCGAAGACGGCAGGATTCATTCAGACGCACGTGGCGAGATGCTGATCGGAAGCGGCAGGAAGGTAACGCCAGATACTCCGTTCGTGCTTGGCTCAATCTCGAAGAGCTTCACAGCAATGGCCGTGATGCAACTGGTGGAGGCGGGCAAGGTCGATCTGGATACCGGGATTTCGCACTATCTGGATGTGTTCTCAGGCCGCCCGTCCGGCGCAATCACAATCCGCCAACTACTGAGCCACACAAGTGGCTATTCAACGCTACAGGGCAACCAATCCCCGACTGACCCGAGCCAAGACGAGGACGCGCTAGCGCGCCAGGTGAAACGGATTGCGCAATGGACTCCTGCCTACGAACCCGGAACCAAATGGGAGTATTCAAACGCAAACTACCAAGTTCTCGGTGCCCTCATCGAGGCTGTGAGCGGCCGGGAATATGCGAGCTACATCGAGACAGAGATTCTCGAACCTATCGGCATGGAGCACAGCTTCGTCGCCGACGGAAAAAGCCATGACGCGATGGCAACAGGGCATCGGCCCTGGTTCGGCACGAGGCGCCCTATCGAAGGGAGCATGACCGATCGCGCAACTGCTCCGCAAGGCGGCGTCATAGCAAGCGCCCGTGATCTGGCTCGATATTTGGCGATCGTGATGAATGGCGAGGATGACATCATCAGCGCAAGGGCAAAGGCCGCCATGCTGCACCCAGCCAGCGCGGCGTCGCCATTCTATGGCTTCGGCTGGTTCGTCGATAACGAAAAAGGAACCGTGTTCCACTCCGGCTCCAGCCCAGGAATCGAAACGCTCGCAACCATGCTTCCGGCAGAGAAGAAAGGCGTTGTCGTCCTGGTCAACGCGGGGAGTGGAATCGGGTTTGGCGAAACCATGGAACTCCGCAACGGAATCAGCGCCAGAGCCCTCGGCCTGGAGTACGCTGGCGAAGGGAGCCGCTGGCAACAAAAAGCGGTGTTTGTCGGATTAGCTCTCATGCCTCTTGCGTTCTTGTCCAGCATGATCTGGGCATGGTTTCATCGCGATGCACTCCGCGCCAAATCCGGTCCATTCGGCTTGTTCAGCCTGTGGTTTCCCCTGCTCACGACGCTCGTGATGGCCTGGTTTTTCTTCTTCCTTATCCCAAAGTTTTTTGGCGCATCGATAGGGACTTTGCGTCTTTTCCAGCCTGATCTGGTGCTGACGATGGTCGCGACCGCAACGACTGGAGTGATGTGGGCGGTGTTCAGGCTTGGCGTGGCCTACAGCGGGGCCAATAGGGTTTAGTCAGCGGCCGCCGCTTTCAGGTTCCTGGTGCGCAGCGCCCTACGTCTCAGATTGGGCGCGTTGATGTCTGACAGCTTTTAGGCCTCTGGGGAGCAAAGGAACAGTGGACCGGCTTAAGGCCAGGAAGCGGTTCGGAAGTACGTTCGTCTTGTTGAGCCATGCATTCGGCGATGCCCGAGTCGGGACAAATTGCGAATTCCGGTATGAACTGAGCACTGTCCAGTAATAACGACGTTGTCAATAATTCCATCATCGTCGATGCGCTCATTGACCGGGATTACTGCTGACGGTGGGCGGGGGGGCATCGCGCACGCTATTCCGAGGAGAACGCTTCTTCTGCCGCCTTCTTACGCAATATAGCCGGGCTTGGAAGCGGCAAGGACTTGTACGCGGACTTACAGATTTTCACCAGAACTGGTTGCATCCATGGCTTGAGCCGCTAAGGAAGCGTCCCTCAGGGGCTAAAGCCCAATATTTATGCGCTCTTTGCGGCACGGCTAAAGCCATGCCCTTTCAAAAACGGGTTTATGCAACCGACACCAGGGAATTTTGAACGGATCGATTTCAGCAGCTTATGTGCATGCGAAGACCACTTGGAGTTGCGGCCTTGGTGGTGGTGGAAGCGACAGTGGAATATCAGGCGGCAATTGCCGGAACTTCGACGAGTTCCAACCCCAGCCGAACGTCGGGTTCGCGATTCAGGATTCCGGAAAGCCCGAGCAGGGCTGTTGACGCGCACGCCGGACAATGGTTTGCGCTGTTACCGACGCAACTGCAATCCTGGCACAGATAAGCTGAGGTCAAAGGGATGTGCTGCATTTTGGAAATGGTCATGCGAGTACTCCACCCGTGATTTTTCGGGATGCGAGAGAGGCTTGTGCGATCCGCCTAAAAATGCGAATCGGCCTACGATCACCTCTCCCATGTTCGATAGATGTGGCTGTTTTGAGTGTTGTCGTCTTCATATCTGGGGAAAATCACCGATCGCACATTGCGATCATGAGTAAACGTAGCGCGTCATAGAGATAGTGCGCGATTCCGGAAAAGCGTTACAGGATGATGGCGCTTGAGGCACCTGGAGTGGTTACCTTGCGATGAAGGCTCAATTACCTTCGCCGGTCCGATTGAGTACAATCAACGGGTTAAGGCAGGGATGCCTCGGCTTGAGATCGTTGACAAAGTGAAAAAGTCATTCCCTCAGGGCCTGAAGGCCGACTGATTTTGAGGACATGATGTACGGCCTAAAGGCCGTACCCTTCAGTCCATTAGCTGACGGCACGGATAAATCCGTGCCCTTTCAAAACGGTACAGACCGGTCAGAACTGCGTGCCAAGGGACTTTTTCTGCGGTGTGTCTTGCCCATGCGTCTAATGTCTGGAGGGGCTTATGAACTCCGGCCGGTAAACTAGAAGTTGAGGTAATTTGTGGTTCGCGCTGCCCTTTCACTCCTGCTCACCGCTTTGCTGTCCGCTGCAATTGGTTCCGCTCAGGATCCTTCGTCAAGTTCAAGTGGAGGCTTGAAGGTATCGGGAATCGGTCCCGACACCGCCGATGCCAATTTGCAGGATTTGCCGCAGCAGGTGATTGCTGCGGAGGCTGCGATCTCCAAGTCCGATTGGGCGGCGGCCGAGGCCAAGCTGAGCGTTTGGATTGCGAGCCATCCGGAAGACGGGCGGGCGCTGTTCGATGCCGGGTATGTGGCCGATGCCCAGAACCGGCTCGATGCCGCGGCCAGTTTCTATAGGCGGGCAATCGCGGCAAATCCAAAATCGTTTGAAGCGCACCTCTCACTTGGGTTGTTGCTGGCACGGCAGGGCAAGCCGGAGGAGGCGCGTCCGGAGCTGGCGACGGCCACCGAACTTGACCCCGGCGACGCAGGATCGACGCTGAAGGCTCGCGCGTGGCGTGCGCTGGCCCAGATCGACCGCCCCACACCCGGACATACGGGCGACGTGAATGCCGCGACCAACGATCTGCTTGAAGCTCTCAGGTTAACGCCGGAAACTCCGGAAGATAAGCTGCTGGCCGCAAATCTGGCGGAGCAGGCTGGGGATTACGATGCTGCTGAAAAGGCCTATCGGCGGTTGCTGGAAGACGACCCCAAGTCTGAACAGGCCAATGCAGGCATTGGCCATCTGCTGATCGAGCAGAAGAAGTACCCCGAGGCGGAGACCTTTTTGCGCGAGGCGTTGGAAAAGCTGCCGGACGATCCCACACTGACGGCTCAACTGGCAGCTGCGCTTACGGCGCAGGACAAGGCCGAGGCTTTGCCGCTGCTGCAGAAGCTGCACGCTGCCCATCCGGGGAATATGGACGTAACGGGCATGCTGGCGGAAGTGCTTGGAATTGCAGGCGATGTGGCCGGATCAGACAAGCTTTATGTGCAGATGCTGGCGGCGACTCCCAACGATGCCGGCCTGCTGGTCTCTCACGGGCAGAACCTGGTACGGCTGGGCAAGGACGGGGAGGCAGTAGCCGTGTTCGACAAGGCGACCCGGGTGGATCCGGCGAACGGTGACGGATGGAGTGGGCTGGCTTTTGCGGCTTCGAAGATCAGCCAGCCTACGGTTACGCTACATGCTCTTTCGATGAGATCGAAATTGTTGCCGGAGAATGCATCTACATACTTCCTTTGGGCCACCTCTTACGATAGGCTGCATCAAAAGAGTGAGGCCGTAGAGTATTATCGGCATTTTCTTGAGGCCGCAGCGGGCAAGTTTCCCGACCAGGAATGGCAGGCGCGTCAGCGGCTCCAAATTCTTCAAAAATAACTGCAGTACGGGCCGAAAGTTCTTTCACAGGCAGAAGCAGTAGACAGCAATCCAAGCCGTATACCTTCCCTTTTGCCGCGATGAATACGTGTATGCAGATTGCTCTTGCATACGCGTAGGTAAAGTCCTATATTCACGGCACGAGGAGTAACCGCAACAGAGCGGAGGTTCCTTATGCGATCCATTGCTAGCCTGGCAGTCGCCGTCCTCCTCACCACAACTGCGCTTCCCACGTGCGCCAGCGGAATCGATAACAAGCTACCCGACATGGAAAGCATTCTGGCACTGGAGAACCGTGCCGGTCAGGCTGAGCCCCGCGAGCAATGCTACCTTTACGCCGAACTGGTTCACCAGATGACTGAGTTGAGCGTTCGGCAGTATGCCCAGGGGGACACGGGAAAGGCCACCGACCTTTTGAAACGTGTGCAGCAGTTCGCGCAGAAGATTCGCGATTCAATGACGAAGAACGACAAGCGCATCAAGAATGCTGAGATTCTGCTGAGCCACACAGCATACCGGCTTACGGAGATGCTGCACTCAAGCAGCTATGAAGACCGCCCTCTGGTGCAGGACACGCTTGCAGATGTGTCCAAGGCACAGAAGGAGACCATGTTCCAGGTCTTCAAGAAATAGAACGAAATTCCTTACATCGGAAGATTGAAGGCTGGGAGTGTGTTTTCTGACGCACTTTCCCGGTGAAGCCGTTGTGTGTTTGAATAATTGCGCCAGAAGGATTTCCGATGCGCGTTGCTGTTGCAGTACTTTGCGGTTTGCTGGTTGCCACGTCTCTACAGGCTCAGAAGAGGAAGCGTGAGCCGCTGACGCCTGCGCAAATCGACAAGATCGCCGAGGCGGGCATCGATCCCAACGCGCGCGTTGAGCTGTACACCCAATATCTGAACGAACACGCCGACGCGATCAAGAAGCTCGGCGACCGCGCGAAGTCCGATGCACGCGCAAACAAGCTGAACTACGAGCTTCAGGACTTTACGGCGTTGCAGGACGAACTGGGCGATAATCTGGACACCCTCACCGACCGCAAAGCCGATATTCGCAAGTCGCTTCAGAAACTGACGGAAGCCACTCCCCGCTGGCAGGGGATTTTGCGCGCGCTCATGGGTGAAGCGGGATTCGACCTTGCGCGCAAAGAGGCGATCGAGAGCGGAGTTGACCTAGCAAGCGAGGCGCAACGTCTGCTGCGGGAGCAGGAGGAGTACTTCAAACAGCATCCCGACGAGGTTGGCCAGGACCGTTGGGAACCCAAATAGAAATGGAATGTAAGCGAATGAAATCCATCTGCAGGACGTGGTGTGTGCTGGCAGTCCTGCCAGTGCTGTTCTTCCCTGTTCTTTTGCGTGCGCAGTCGAAAGCGCATCGGACGACAGTGACAATTCGTGGCGACGAGTTCCTGATTAACGGCAAGCCGACCTACGCAGGCCGAAGCCGGCATGGCCGCAGCATTGAAGGATTGCTGTTCAACGCGCGCCTTGTGCAGGGCATCTTCGACGACGCGAATCCCGAGACGGTTTCAAGATGGGCGTATCCTGACACGCACGCCTGGGATGCAAATCGGAACACGGACGAGTTTGTTGCCGCCATGCCGGAGTGGCGGCGCCATGGGCTGCCGGCGTTCACGATCAATCTGCAAGGCGGCTCACCCGAAGGCTACTCAAAGGGACAACCTTGGCTGAACTCGGCGTTCACAGACGATGGAGAGCTAAAGCCCGCGTATATGGCAAGGCTGGACCGCATTCTGAATCGTGCCGATGAGCTGGGAATGGTGGTCATTGTCGGATATTTCTACGCTGCGCAGGCAGCGCATCTGCGCGATGAAGCCGCGGTGATTCGCGCAACGGATAACGCTACGGAATATCTGCTGAAGCATGGCTGGCGCAACGTGATTGTCGAGGTCGATAACGAGTGCGACATCGGCTTCAGCCACGAGATTCTGGGCCCGGAGAGAGTGGCGGAGCTGATTGAGCGGGTCCGGTCAAAGCAAGTTCAAGGACATCATCTGTTGGCGGGGACGTCCTATATAGGCGGTGCGATTCCGAATGAATCCGTGATGCGCGCATCCGACTTTCTATTGCTGCACGGCAACGGAGTTTCGAATCCGGAAGACATTGCAGCTATGGTGCGCAAGACACGCGCAGTTCCCGGCTACACGGCCAAGCCGATTCTGTTCAACGAGGACGACCACTACAACTTCGATCAGCCGGAGAACAACATGACCGCGGCGATCCGCGAACATGCTTCGTGGGGCTTCTTCGATTACAGAATGAAGGGCGAGGGGTTTGAAGACGGATATCAGAGCGTGCCTGTGGATTGGGGCATCAGCAGCGCGCGCAAACGCGGATTCTTCAATCTGCTTGCCGAGATAACGGGCGCAGAGGCCACACACTAGATCGGCAGATTAGCGTGGCCTGCCACCACTGACAAGGCGGGGGTGATCTGCTAATCTCCACAATGGTGAGCGCCGATTTTGTCCCTATTTTTCAGGAAGAGTACAGGGTGTTGCGCCCGCGTGCGCCGATGCCGCCGATCTCTGTGCGCTTCAGGCGATTCACTTCGCTGAACACGACGATCCGGCTGCGCGAGGGACAGATCAAGGTGAACCTTTCGGATCTGCTGGAAGGTGCGCCTGAATCGGTGATACGGGCCATTGCGCACATTCTGCTGGCCAAGCTTTATAAGAAGCCGATCGACGCGGCGCACAATCTGCGGTACAAGCGATTCGCTTCAAGCGCGGCGGTAACGCGGCAGACGGAGATTATTCGCCACGCGCGCGGCAGCAAGCGCTACTTTGGCCCTGAAGGGCGCTACTACAACCTTGAAGAAGTGTTCGACTCGCTGAACGTGCGCTTCTTTGGCGGCATGCTGGGCAGGCCGGAGCTTACGTGGAGCGAGAATCACGCCAAGCGCTCACTGGGCCACTACGACGCCGCGCACAACACCATCGTGGTAAGCCGCGTCTTCGACCGGCCCTCAAGCCCACGTTATGCGATCGAGTATCTGCTGTACCACGAAATGCTGCATCTGAAACACCCGGTGCGCATGCGCGGGACGCGCCGCTGCGTCCATTCAGCCGAGTTCAAAGCCGAGGAAGCGCTCTTCCCGCAGTTGGCTGAGGCGATGGCGTTCATCAAGCGGCTCTAGTTGAGACGAGTGATCACTCAGCCCCGACCGTGCTACACTTCACGCGCGCTTGTTTCAGCCGTTTTCCGCGATCAAATTTCCAGATTAAGCATTTGACTGAGCACGGTTGAACATGGCGAACGCTCTCACTTGGAGATCTCGATGACCGATGCTCTTAATCCCGCACCCAAGCCTTCTGAAACTCTCGACTCCTCCGTTTCTCGCCGCTCCTTTATGAAGACCGCAGGCGCTGCCGCGGGGACGGCAGCCATTGCTCCCGGCGCGCGCTGGGGACAGTCAAGCAGGCCTTCCGCTTCGAATCGCATTACGTTGGGCATCGTAGGTTGGGGCATGATTGGGCCGACGAATACGAAGGTGTTTCTGGAGCAGCCGGATTGCCAGATTGTGGCGGCGTGCGACCTGGCCACGGAGCCGCTGCAGAGAGCGGTCGACACGGTAAACAACAAGTATGGGAACAAGGACTGCAAGGCGTATCGCGACTATCGCGAGATGATGGCCCGGGACGATATTGACGCCGTGATGCTGGCGGTGCCGGACCACTGGCATGCGCTGGTGGCTATTGAAGCTGCCAACCGGAAGAAGGATATTTACGGCGAAAAGCCACTGGCCAAGACGGTTGAGGAGCAGCAAGCTATTGTCCGCGCGGTGGAGAAGAACAACATTATCTGGCAGACAGGTTCCTGGCAGCGCTCGCTCAAGCCCTTCCATAAGGCGGCCGAGATCGTCCGGAACGGACTGATCGGAGATGTGATCAAGGTAGAGGTCGGCTTGCCTGGCCCGGATAACGACTTTAAGCACACGACCCCGGAGTTGCTGGCAAAGCTGGCTACCTTGACGCCAAAGGTTACTGATCTGTCGCAGATAGTTCCGGGGACGCCGGCATGGGATATGGCCATCTCGGATCCTCCGCCAGATATCGACTATGAAACGTGGATCGGCCCCTCGCGCATGGAGCCTTACGCCAAAACGCGGCACTTCATGAACTGGCGCTGGAACTACAACATCGGCGGCGGGCAACTGATGGACTGGATTGGCCACCACGGCGACATCGCTCACTGGGGACTGGGATTCGACCTGTCAGGCCCCTCGGAGATTGAGGGAGTTGGAGATTTCCCGGCCACGAACGCCCTCTGGAACACCTGCCAAAAATATCGGATCGAGTGCAAGTACAAGAAAGAGGTCACCGGCTACTCGAACGACGTGATGATGACGATCGCCGGTGGACACCCCTCGATTGTGATGGGAACCAAGTGGATCGGCACCAATGGCTGGGTGTGGGTTGACCGCAGCGGCTTTGACGCCTCCAACGAGGACTGGGTCAAGATGGAGTCACTGCCCGAGGAATTGCGCAAGGTAAAGCTTTATGAATCACCGGAACACCGCAGAAACTTCCTGGACTGCGTGAAGTCTCGCAAGCCGACCATTACTCCGGTTCAGGTTGCGCATCACTCCACAATTCCGGGGCACCTTGGGCTGATCTCCATGATGGTGGGGCGGAAACTGCAGTGGGATGTGGCAAGCGAAAAGATCATTGGAGACAGTGCGGCCAGTGAGTTACTGACCAGACCTTACAGGGCACCCTATAAGCACGTTTAGGCGCAAGGGGCTCTCCTGCTTCTAATGGGAGGGCCCGAGATTTCAGGCGAGCGCGTGTTCAGCTCTTTTTGGATGTGACTGCGGAAAACGCAGCCACGGCCTGGAGCACTCGCTTGCTGCCGCAATGTGGGCATGCTACCTCAACCTTCTCAACATCAGTCATATGCAGTAACTTCGTAAACTCCTTGTTGCAGTCCCGACAAAGAAATATGTAAGTGGACATGGCCGTTCTCCGGCGATCATGATAGCGCCATTTTTGATGCTCGGTGCATGACTCCGACCCGAAAGATAGCAATTGAAGCACGGCTTTGCTCGACGGCACGGGTAACTATGGGTGAAGTGGGCAGAATACCGACAATCTTTCGGGAGATTCCCTCGGATGATGCGGCTTTTGAGTTATAAGTCCACTTTTCAACAGTAACCTGCCGATGCACACCTAAAGTGGTATTTGAAAGTCTCGATGTTTCACTCAAAGTAAAACTTTACTGCAATTCCTTGATATCCCGCGACCCGCAAAAACAGTGATGGCGATAGACAGGCTTAGGCAAATCTGCAGGTTGCCATCACTAAAAAACTATTAACGCATCTGGCACAGAAACCTTCTATATGCTTTACTTGGTAACGCAAAAGCAGAGTACCAAGGTTATGTTCTAGAGAGGCGTTTTTCTACCTGTTTGCGAGCTAGAGGCCATGACCTTCCACATGAAATCCGTGGTGCTGTTGGTGATGCTTCTCTGTCCGCTCGCTTTGTATTCGCAAACCAATGCACAGATGGGAGTTCTGCAGGGTGAGGTGAAAGATCCCACCGGTGCGGTTGTTCCGGACGCGCGGGTGACGCTTGCGGGCACGCGGAAGGTGCGCGAAACGCATACGCACGCCGACGGAAGCTTCCAGTTTTACACCCCACCGGGCTCCTACACGCTGAAGATCAGCGCCAAGGGTTTTACGACCGCATGGAAAGGTGTGGAGCTCTCGACAGGCACGGTGAAGCAGATCAGCGTCCCGCTGGAGATTGCATCAGATCGCCAGTCGGTGACCGTGATGGCCAGCGTGAAGAGCGTGGGCATTGGCTCAGACCAGAATGCAAGCTCAATGGTTTTCAGGGGCAAGGACCTCAACGCACTTTCGGACGATCCGAACGAGCTTCAGAGCGAGCTGCAGCAACTGGCAGGCGCCGTGGCCGGGCCAAATGGCGGCCAGATCTATGTGGACGGTTTTGCGGGCGGCCGTCTGCCTCCCAAGTCTTCAATCCTTGAGATTCGCGTAAACCAGAACCCGTTTTCGTCGGAATACGACAGAATCGGCTACGGACGGGTTGAAATCATCACCAAGCCTGGATCTCAACAGCTGCATGGAAGTCTGAGCGCCTACGGCAATTCATCGGACTTGAACTCTGCTAATCCCATGCTCAGCACTCAGCCGAAGTATTACATGTACTCCTACTGGGGTGATTTGGGCGGGCCGCTGGGCAAGAACGCTTCATTCATGCTGAGCGCGAACAAGATCGTACGGCAAAACCAGAGCATTGTGAACGCTGTAGACCCAGAGAATCCCTCGACCAGGATCAGGCAGGCGGTTCCGAATCCATCGAGCGTGATGGTGGTCAATCCGCGGATCGATTTCCAGGTTGGAAAGCATATCCTCACTCTCCGGGACTATTACTATAAATCCGAAGAAAACGGTAGCGATGTTGGCGTTTTAAACCTTTCTTCTCAATCGGTTAAGACCTCTTTCATGGCGAACACCTTTCAGTTTGGCGATACGTGGATGGTCGGCCCGAAGATGGTGAACGAGCTTCACGCGGAATGGCGCAGGTTGATCAACGGCCAGACGGCTGCATCGAGTGCCCCTGCTGTGATCGTCTCCGGCGCATTTGTCGGTGGCGGCAACCTCGGCGGCGTCATCCGCGATAACCAGAACATCTTTGAATTGAGGGATATCGGCACAGCGACGGCGGGCAATCATACGCTGCGGTTTGGCCTTGCGCTGCGCGGCTACCTGGATTCGAACTATTCAACTTCCGGCAGCAACGGCGTTTACACGTTCAGCTCGCTGGCCTCCTACCAGGCAGGGACTCCCTCACAATACGCCGCGACCATCATCAACAATCCTGTTGCCAAGGTGTTTATGGCAGATGGGGCGGCATTCTTTCAGGATGACTGGCGGATAAGACCCAACCTGATGCTCGGGATCGGTGCCCGCTATGAAGCACAGAACTGGATTCGCAATCATAAGGACTGGTCCCCGCGCGTGGCACTGGCCTGGAGTCCCGGCAAGCCCTCCAGTGGCGGTCGAAAGACAGTGATTCGTGCAGGTTACGGGTGGTTCTACGACCGGTTTACGGTTCCCACGGCATTATCGTCGTATGATGGCTCGCCCTACGTGATCGAGACGATTCACGATAACCGGGTCAACCAGCAGAGTTATGTCGTGAACAACCCGACCTTCTTTAACGCAAATACCCCGGCTTCGCAGGGCCAAATTGTGGCCTCGCCTTCTGCCGTGCCCTCATATCATACGATTGATCCCAATTTCCGGTCGGCGCTGAACATGCAGGGCGGCGTGGGGGTTGACCAGCAGTTCATTAAGGGCTTCACGGCCAGCCTTACGTACCTTTTCACCCAGGGTGTTCACCAGTATTTCTCGAATAACGTGACGGCTCCTGTCTTTGACACGGCGAGCTACAGCGTAACCGGCCCTCCGGCAACGGTAAACAACTACCAGTACCAGTCAGGCGGGTTCTACAAGCAGCACCAAGCGGTGGCGACCGTCAACATTCAAACCCATCGGTTGATGCTGAACGGCTCCTACACTTTCAACGTGGCGAAGAGCGATACGCAGGGTGTCAATTCCTTTGTTTCGGTGCCGCAAAACCCCGGCTACGATTACGGCACGGCCAGCTTTGGCGTTCGCCACCGGTTTACGGTAATGCAGAGCTTCACGGCACCCTTCGGATTCGTCTTTGCGTCGTTGCTTGCCGGGCAATCCGGTACGCCGTTCAACGTAACGACCGGTTCCGATCTCACCGGCAACAATCAATTCAATGCGCGGCCGGGTTATGGCGTATGTGGCGCTCCGGGCGTGGTTTCAACGCCATATGGGTGTCTCGATCCGAATCCGGCAGGTAAGGGTGAGCGTATTGTGCCGTTCGGGATCGGAATGGGTCCCAGGAACCTTCTGCTGGATGTGCGGTTAAGTAAGACATTCGGCATTGGCCCGAGAATGAAGGTTGAGTCGGCGGGCAGGACTCTGAGCGGTGGCGAAGATGTAAGCGACCGCGGCCTGAGCAACAACAGCGGGGCAATCCTCCTGAATGCCAGCGCTCCGCGCCGGTTCAACCTCACGTTTACGGCCGGCGGCTCGAATGTGCTGAACATCGTGAACTGGGGAACTCCGAACGGGGTGCTGGGCTCTCCACTGTTCAACCAGTCCCAGTCGCTGGCGGGCGGCGCATTCGCCAATCCCACACCGGGCAACCGGGCAATTGTCTTCCAGACCAGTTTCTCGTTCTAAGCCTCTCGAAGCAGAGGCACGTCAGGCAGGTTTCTGCACGGCCGAGACGGCAGACTGCCGCTCTGTGACCGGCCTGCGGGCCGCCCAGAGGATGAGAGCTACACCCGCGACCACGGAGCCGAGACTGGCAAGCTGCGCATTCGACAAGCCCCATAGTACGTGTGGGTTGCGGCGGATAAATTCAACCAGAAAGCGAGCTGATCCGCTGAGGACCAGGTAGTAGCCGACGATGGTTCCGACGGCATGTGGCTTCCCTGCCCGACGCCACAGCCACCAGCCAATCAGCAGGCCGACAGCGAACTCAAGCAGAGGTGTTGGATACACACGCACGCCGACAGGGGTGGGCACTACGCCGTCAGGGAAGCTCATGCCAAATGGCCAAGGCAGCTTGGTTTCGATTCCGTAGCAGCCGTCTCCCGAAAGCAGGCATCCGATTCGGCCGATGGCGTATCCGATGGCCGCTGATGGCGCAGCCAGATCCAGTGTCCTGAGCATTCCAATCTTTGCCCGCCAGCCCTGGATAATGAGTGCGGAGATGCCAAACAGGAGCCCTCCGAACCAGGCAAAACCAGCCGAGTCCCATAAGACTCTCCAACCGAAGTCGCGGAACTCGCTGGGGGTGTCGATCACGTGCCAGAGCTTGGCACCAACAATTCCAGCCACAACGGCTACGGCGACCATCTCAACCGCATCGGTCGAGAGCCCGCCCCGTCTAAAGTTCCGGTCCATGACGTAGGCAGCGGCGACTGAAGCCACCCAAAGCATTAAGCCGAATGTGCCAATCTCGTGCGGCCAAAAGGGAATGTGAATAAAGGGATACATGCCTCTCCCAGTATAGACTCCCGGGAATTTCGAAAGTTTCCGATCGAGCAACAGGAGTGATTTTGCACACTCGCGTGATGCGCGATTTCAGGCGATACTGGGTTCATGGCTACCACGACAGATCAGGGACTCGAGGTTCTCTATTCGCGCCAGCAGATTGCCGACCGTGTTGCGGAAATGGGCGCTCAAATCACAAATGACTTGAAGGGCGAAAAACTTGTCATGATCGGCGTTCTTAAAGGCGCTGCACCGTTTCTTGCCGATCTGTCGAGGGCCATCCAGGTGGACGCGACATTCGATTTTGTCGCTGTCTCAAGCTATGGCAAGGGACAGCGCTCTTCCGGCGCGGTGAAGCTGATCAAGGATCTTGACCACTCGATCGAGGGCAAGAATGTGCTGGTAGTCGAGGATATTCTGGACACCGGACTGACGCTCGCCTACCTGCGGAAGCTGTTCCTGCAACAGCATCCCAAGACGCTGCGTATCGCCACGCTGCTCGACAAGCCATCGCGGCGCATCGAGAAGATCGATGCGGACTACGTAGGCTTTTCCATTCCCAACCTCTTCGTGATTGGCTACGGGATGGATTACGCGGAACGATTCCGCAATTTGCCTGACATTTGCCTGATGCCACCGGGTGAACCAGATTAGCGTCTAACCAAATTGAGGCCGGAGCAGATGAGCCGGCTCTCCAAGTACGATAGGCCGAAGGTTGTATTGACGGATGGGTTGAGAGTGCGGCATTCCATAAGAGAAGCTGCAACTGCCGATCATCAGTCTGGATGAGCGGGTTGCCTGCGCTCCGGCTCATCACGTGTGATCCTGCGCCTAGGCTATTTGCGAAGTCAGATCTTTTACTCGTCTGCTGGGACAGGACCGGCAATATCGGGCGTAACCCATTGAAGAAGGAGCAAGTTGGGCGCAATTAAGCCAATCGATCGGTCAGAGCTGGAGTTCAACCACGGCACCTTTGATTCAGCGGCATTTTATGCCCAGACCATGTCGGGTCCGCAGGCGCTTGCCTCGGTCATTGATTCCGCACTGTTAAGGCCGGGCGCCACCCGCGATGAAGTGGAGAAGCTATGCATCGATGCCGTGCAGTTCCGCTTTGCGAGCGTACTGGTTCAGCCGATATGGGTCACTACGGCTGTGAGAGTTCTTGCAGGCACGGGCATTCCCGTGGGCGTTGTGCTGGGGTTCCCTTTGGGAGCGTCGCTGACCTCCACTCTGCGGCATGAAGCAGCAGCGCTGCTCCGATTGGGAGCGCGCGAACTGGACATGGTTGCACCGATCGGGCAGCTTAAGAGTGGGAACCGCCATGGCGTGGAACATGCCATTTCCACCATTGCGAGTGTTGCCCGCCACCGCGGCGCAACACTTAAAGTAACCCTTGAGACACCGCTACTTACTGTGCAGGAAAAATTGACGATTGCCGAGCTTGCAATTCAGGCCAGCACGGACTTTATCAAGACATCCACCGGGTTTGGAACAAGCGACGCTACGGTGGCGGACGTGGCCATGATGCGCGGTGTTGCCGGCGCACGGTGTGGCGTTTGCGCGGCAGGGGGCGTAAGGACGCTGGCTGCGGTGAAGAGCCTACTGGAGGCCGGAGCCGATCACATCGGCACATCGGCGGCGGTTTCGATCATGCGTGAATTTGGAGCCCGGTAACGACCAAAACCTCCCGCTCTCCGGGTATGAACAGGTTCGCGATGAATCTCGTATCTTGAGTGGACAACACTATTCCAGCGAAGATCCGAGGACGCCAAGACGGGACGACGATGGCCCGGATTTTTCCTCGAAAGTGGCTTGCCTTCGCTGGGTTATGATTGCCTTCGGCACCTCATGGAAGAAAATCAGCAACCTCCCCATCACGGATCGGAATTCGAGGGCGATTACCGCCCCGCCGCGTCTTCGCGTCTGGATGCAAGCCCGCGGGTAGAGCCCGCGGATGTGGCGTATCTGATGAAGCTGACGGATGCGCTGAACACCACGCTGGACCTGCAAACCCTTTTGAGCAGGACGTCGGAGCTGGTGCGCGCCATCATCCACTACCGAATCTTTGCCATTTTTCTGCTGAATGACCGCACTCGCGAGTTGCGGATGCGTTTCCAGATTGGCCATACTTCCCAGGTGGAACGGAGCCGGCTCCCTGTCAGCAAGGGAGTGGTGGGGCAGGTGGCGCTGACACGCCAACCCATTCTCCTGAACGATGTGAAGTCAGCGGATTATTACATCGACGCCAATCCGGAAGTGAAGTCGGAGCTCGCGGTTCCGCTGATCGCCAAGAACCGGCTGATCGGCGTGATGGACCTGGAAAGCACGGAGCCGGACTACTTTACGGAAGAACACTTGCGGGTGTTGACTCTGACGGCATCACGGATTGCACAGGCGATTGAGAACGCACGTTTGTATGCGCGCGTTTCGCGTCAGGCGCAGACGCTCGAGGTTCAGAACGAAATCGCGGTGGAACTGGCGTCGATTCTCGAGCTGGGACCGCTGCTTGAGCGCGTGGGCCAGTTGTTGCGCAGGCTGATTGATTACCAGATGTTCAGCATCATGCTGCTGGACGAAAAAGGCGAGACGCTGATTACGCGTTATGCATGGAGGTTCGGCTACTCTCATGCTCCACTGAGGCGGATTCCCGCAAACACCGGACTGGTGGGGGCGGCGGTTCGTGAATGGCGGTTCATCAACGTTCCTGACGTGACGAAAGATCCGCGCTACCTGCCGATGAATGAAGAGACGCGCTCGGAGCTGGTGGCGCCGCTGTTCTACAAGGGTCGAATTATTGGCGTTCTGGACTTGGAGCACACGAGGCCACAGTTCTTTACCGAAGAGCATGAGCGGATTCTGACGACGCTGGCGGCCCAGGTGGCGATTGCCATCGAGAATGCGAACCTGTACCAGGCGGTTCGCGCACAGGAGCGGCAACTGGAGCGCGATATAGCGATGGCGCGCGAGGTGCAACTACGTTTGCTGCCCGAGACGGCGCCGAAGCACAAAAATGCGGAGATGGCGGTGCGCTTTTTGCCGGCGCGGACCATCGGCGGCGATCTGTACGACTTTGTTGAGTACACACCAGATCGTACGGCCATTGTGCTGGGCGACGTGAGCGGCAAGGCTGCCCCGGCGGCACTGTTTGCAGCAATGGTGAGCGGGATCATGCGCGCTGCGGCTGCACAACAGCCGGAGCCGGCGCAGATGCTGGAACTGTTGAATGAGGCACTGCAGGAGAGGAAGCTCGAATCGCAATACGTAACGATGTTGTTTGCGCTTTGGGACGATGAGAGACGGACGCTTACGGTTGCGAACTCCGGTGCCGTTCAGCCTGTGGCATGCACCGGGAACAAGTCCGCGACAGTTAAGGCCGAGGGGTTCCCTTTAGGTCTTTTTCCCGAGGTTTCATACGAGGAGATCGCAGTTGCGGCTCAGCCGGGAGATGTGATCGTCTTTGTTTCAGACGGAATTACGGACGCTGAGAACGAAAAGGAAGAGATGTACGGCGAGGAGCGGCTGGCCGGAATTCTCTGCGCAAATCGGAACAAACCGGCTCTTGCCATTGCCGACGCCATTCTGGAAGATGTGACGCGATTCCAGGGAAGCAAAGACCGGTTTGACGATGAGACGATCATCGTACTGAGGGTGCGTTAGGTCTGCTGAACCGATCTGCCGCCGATTTGGATAAACTCAAAGAGAACGGTCATCTTCCCTGGAGCATGCTTGGAAACCACAACACAGGAACGCGTAATACACCCGGCACGCAACATCATGGGGAGCCTACGGCTGCCCGGCGACAAATCCATCAGCCATCGCTACGCCATGCTGGGCGCGTTTGCCGAGGGCACTTCGCGTTTTACCAATTTTTCAACGGGAGCCGATTGCGCATCAACACTTGGCTGCATGCAGGCGCTGGGCGCGACGGTGAAGCGCATCGACGGCGACGCGGTGGAGATTACCGGCGTAGGCGGACGTGCAACACCGGCCGATTATCCTCTCGATTGCGGCAATTCGGGATCGACGATGCGGATGATGTCGGGGCTGCTTGCACCCCAGGAAGGGCGGTTCACGATGATCGGCGACGCTTCCCTTTCAAAGCGGCCGATGGAACGGATTCGCAAACCACTGGAAGCGATGGGAGCGAGCGTTACGCTGACGGATGGACATGCCCCGCTCACGATCGAAGGGCGAAAGCTGAAGACGATTGACTTTACGACACCTGTGCCCAGCGCGCAGGTGAAGACCTGCATTTTGCTAGCGGGACTGCAGACCGAAGGCGCGACGACGGTTCGTGAGGCTGTTCGCACTCGCGACCACAGCGAGCTGGCGTTGCGCGCATTCGGAGCCACGCTCAGCCGCGATCAGGAGTCGATTACGATTACGGGCCCGCAAGCGTTGCACGCGATTGAGGCAACGGTTCCGGGCGATCTTTCTTCAGCGGCATTCTTTCTGTGTGCGGCAGCGCTGTTTCCCGGATCGAATCTGGTGCTCGACGGGCTGGGTTTGAATCCGACGCGTGCGGCGTTGCTTGATGTGCTGTCGGCGCTGGGAGCCAAGATCACGGTGTTGCACATTGAAGAAAAGCACGCGGAGCTTGTGGGCACAGTACAGATTACGGCGCCGGCCGAAGGGCTGGGATCGACGGAGATCAGTGGAGCGCTGGCTGCTCAGCTCATCGACGAGCTGCCGGTTCTTGCGGCTATTGGACCTTATACAAGCGGAGGCATCCGCATTCGCGATGCGAAGGAACTGCGGGTGAAGGAGTCGGACCGCATTGCGCTGGTCGCGAGGAACCTGAAGGCGATGGGGGCGGAGGTTGCGGAGTTCGAAGACGGGCTCGATGTGCCGGGCGGACAGAGTCTGCACGGAGCCACAATCGATTCGGGGACAGACCACCGCATTGCCATGGCATTCAGCGTCGCGGCGCTGCGCGCATCGGGCGATACGCTCATCCAGGGCGCGGAAGCTGCCGCGATCAGTTTTCCGGAGTTCTTCGACCTGCTGGATCAAGCTGCGGAACGATAAGAACAGAATTCATGGCAAAAAGAAATGCCCGGCACAAAGCCGGGCATTTTAGTTGGTGAACCGCACTTAATTTGTGGCCGGTGGCGGAGGCGTCATGGACGGCTCCTCACTTGGCGGCGCGGGCTGAAGGCCCGGAACCTGCGGTGTGGTCTTGATGTCGCCTGAAGCGGCCTCGGGCAGGTTGATGCCGTAGTGCTGCAGTGTGGACGCGAGCACCTGATAGAGACCTGCGCGGTCTTTCGCATATTGCGCATGGGCAGCGATCAGGTTGTATTCGGCATTGGCAAGGTTGCGCTGTTGCAGCAGGACGTTCGCCGTGGTGGAAGCGCCGAGCTTGAGCTTCTTCTCTTCGGCATCAAGGCTCTGCTGGTTGTAGTCGCGTGCTGCCATCGCTGACTGCACAGCGGCGCGGTCGTTGGTAATTGCAAACTTGGCATTCACCACCTGCATGCGAATCTGCGTGTAGAGCTGAGCCAGGCGAAGTTCGGCCTGCCGGTACTCCATCAGCGAGCGTTCATGGACTGACTGCGCCAATCGATTCCGCAAAGGAATGGTGAGGTTGAAGCCAATGCCCTTGTCGGGAGCGGTACTGTTGAAGGCGCGCTGGAGTGCCGTTCCATAGCCTGTGCCTCCGGTCGGACAGGTGCCACCGCAATAAGCGGGGTTGAGGTTCTTGTTGATATCACCTGCAACACCCTGTCCCTGGTAGTAACCGTAGACATCAAGCGTAGGGAGCAGAGCATTGCGCGCGCCTTTGAGAGTGATCTCGTCGTTCTTGAGCGTCAAAACAGCCTGTTCAAGTTCCGGACGGTTCTGGAAGGCGGCCTTCACCAGTGCCTCGGTGTCTTCCGATTCCTCGGGAATCTTTTCCAGTCCGACGCGATCGGTTGGGATGACGGGCGCATTCGATAAGACAGCATCGTTAAGGTTTCGGGCGATGGCCTGCTTGATGATCTGCTGCTGATAGTTGAGCGCATTTTGAGCGCTGATGAGATTCTGCTGGTCGCTGGACTGCGTCGACTCGGCGTTTACTACGTCGAGCGGGGCCATGGTGCCGATCTCAAGCTGCTTTTTGTTATCTTCCACGAGTTGCGTGCTCTGGTCGAGAGCGCGCTGCTTGGACTGCAGGTTTTCGTACGCCTGCACCAGGCCCCAGTAAATTCCCTCCACCTGATTTACGGTGTAGAGAATCTGCTGGCGGAAGGTGGCATCGGCGATGCGGCGGTCGTTGAGCGCCTGATACATGAAACGCTTGTTGATCCAGATTCCGGCGCCCTGCAAGAGGTGTTGTGTGACCTGTGCATTGAACGTTGAGAGCAATTGTGGACTGTACAGCGTAACAGTGTTGTTGGTGGTTGAGTAGGTGTTGTTAAACGTGAACTGGAAATTGGTGCCGGTAACAAAGCCTTTGTTAAGGACAAAGTTGTATTTGTTGGTCGAACTGGTACCGGTGGAGAAGAAGCTTGTTGCGGGAAGATGATCGCGGTCAAAGGAAACCGTGCCCGTCACGGAGGGATCGATGGATGCGGGAGTTGGACCGGCGCCGCCTGTGGTTAGCGTGAGACCACTGGTGCCGGATCCAGCACCGCCAGAGCCGCCGGTGGTTCCGCCGGGCCCGCCGCCAGTTGAGAGGGTTGCACCGGAGGTGCCGCTGCTCAACGTGTTGGTTACGAGGCCGGAAGGCACACCCAACGGGGCCGCTCCGGTCTTGGTGCGCAGAATGTCGGTATCGGCAATGCTGAGGTCGTAGCGAGCGATCGCAAGGTCGTAGTTATTTTCGAGAGTGAGCGCGATGGCGTCGGAAAGACTGAGGTAGATCTTGCCGTCTTTGACCATGTCAGAAAGCCGGACTGAATTGACAAAGCTCGCCTTGCCGATGCTGGTGGGACGGTACTTGTTAAAGCTCCAGATTCCAGCGTAGGGTTTGGAAAAATCCCGGCTAGCACGATTGAGGTCGAAGGGCTCAGTAGCGATGGGGGCGGGCGCCGCAGGCAGCGCCGATGCTTCCTTGTCTGGTCCCTTTGAACCGGCCGGCGTTTGCGCAATGAGGCTCGAGGGCATGCAGGAAACCAGCGTCAGCATGACGGCCGCACATGCGCGCAGCTTTGATTCTCCCTTGTTACCCCGTGAACGATTTGTTGCCATATGGTCTTGAACTTCCGGCGATATCAATTTTTGCCTTTCAAACGCACAAATACGGCGCAATTGCATGATTTTTCTCCACAAAGGGTTGCTGAGGCATGTGGGGTGCCATTCATCAAGACGTTCGGAAACCCCTTCCGGACGCAATTTGTCAGGCTCCGGGACGATTTTCGCGTCGGGAAGATGATTGCTTCACTCAACCATACGCAACCCCTGGCCCAATCGTTCCGTTCAGCCCATTGCATGCCTTCTGCCGGTGCCCGTAATCCGTTATTAACCATCAGCTTTGCGAAAGTTAATAAGGGACGCCGCGCCAATCACATGCAGAAGTCTGAGTATATCCCAATGACGCTGCTCTCCTCGGTGACCGGCACGGTCAGGTACCCTGTTATGCAAAGCCTTCAATGTCTGAAACGGTTCCAATTTTGCCTACCCTCCAGAACTGGAAGATCGTGGTCGCCTATGACGGCTCCGACTTTAGCGGCTGGCAGGTGCAGCCGGGCGAGCTGACGATTCAGGGCGAGATTCAGGCGGCTCTCAAGCGCGTGACCGGCGAGTGTCCCCTGCCCCAGGGCTCGGGGCGCACTGACGCGGGTGTGCACGCACTTGGGCAGGTGGCGAGCTTTGCCTTGCAGGCGCCGATCCCAGCCGATAATCTTCGGCGCGCGCTGAACCGCACGCTGCCGGACGCGATACGGATTCTGAACGCGGAGACGGTTCCGGAGTGGTTTCATGCGCGCCACTCCTCCACGGCAAAAACATACGAGTATCGCGTGTATCGCGAAGCAACCTGTCCGCCGTTTCTTGCGCGGTACGTTTATCCATGCACCTGGCCCTTGAACCTTGGAGATATGCAGACTGCGGCCAAACTGCTGGAAGGCGAACACGACTTTCTGAGCTTTGCGGCCACCGATCCGGACCTCGCTGCGCGCAGCGAGGAAGAGGATGCGGATCAGCCGACAAAGAGTTCTATTCGCACAGTGTTTTCGTCAACGTGGGAAGAGCATCGGGATGCGGCGGGAGCCTTGCTTGTTTATCGCGTGCGCGGAAACGGATTTCTGCACCACATGGTGCGCAACCTGGTGGGAACGCTGATCGATGTGGGACGGGGACGGATGAAGGCCGATGCGATTCCAGAGATCCTGGCCGCAAAGGCACGGACTGCAGCGGGGCCGACCGCACCGGCACGTGGGCTGTTTCTGCACTCGGTGGAGTACTGCGAACGAAGTTAATGTGATCTGGCGGCGCACATTCGAATTTCCGCTTGATGGTCCGTTAGAATATTCGGCCATCGAAGTACGTCGAATCCGGTTTTGCTATAGTCTGAATCCATCTGCATGGGGCTTTTTACTCGCAGTTCGTCTTACTCCCGCGTGACGGCGCTGGCAGCTCTCAGGCCGGTGCATGCGGCTTTCTCGTGGCTGCATGGAAATCCCGGAAAGATCATGGATTGGCAGGCTGAGCTGGTGGCAATTCCCGCGCCGCCGTTCGGCGAGCAGGCACGATCGGAGTGGCTGGCCGAGCGCTTCAACGAAGTTGGCCTGCGTGGCGTTGAGATCGACGCGGTGGGCAATGTAATCGGCACGCTCGCCGCGACGCATCTGCCTGAAGAGAGCACGGGGCCGGTGATTGTTCTCTCTGCGCATCTCGATACGGTCTTCCCTGCCGGAACACCGATCAATCCGGTGCTCGATGGCGATGTACTTCGCGCGCCCGGGGCATGCGACAACGGCGCAGGCGTTATTGGAATGCTGGCAATTGCCCATGCGCTGATGGATGCAAAGGTTGAGATGCGCGCGCCGCTGATTTTTCTGGGCAACGTGGGCGAAGAAGGCGAGGGCGACTTGCGCGGGGTTCGCCACTTCTACAACCAGAAAGCTCTGGCGGGCAGAATCGCCGCACATGTGGTTCTGGATGGTGCTGGGGCCGACTCCGCAGTGACACTGGCCCTGGGAAGCCGCAGATTTCAGGTGACGATCAACGGGCCTGGAGGGCACAGCTTTACGGATGCGGGCACGGTGAACCCAATCTTTGCGCTGTCTACTGCGCTGGCGGAGTTGGCCGAGGTTCCGCTGCCTGAAGAGCCGAAAACCACGCTGAGCGTGGGGACCATTCGCGGCGGCACCAGCGTGAATTCGATTCCGGAGAGCGCAAGCGCGAACATCGATCTTCGCTCAATCGATCCGGAGCAGCTCTTGCGGCTGGAAGTAGCGCTGCATCGCGCGGTTGAAGATTCGGTTGCGCACTGGAACGCCCGCGGCAAGGTGGTTGCAGGCAATGGAAACAAGCCGCTGACCTTCACGATTACAAAGATTGGCGACAGACCGGCGGGAGCGCTGCCGAACGACTCGGCGGTGCTGGATACGCTGCGCGCGATCGACAGGCATTTGCGTTTGCGCACCGATCTCCGGCTGGGATCGACCGACGCCAACATTCCGCTGTCAATTGGCGTGCCCGCGCTTTCAATGGGCGCGGGAGGCGAAGGCGGAGGAGCACACACGCAGGCTGAATGGTATTCCGCTCGCGACCGAGAGACGGGACTGCGACGCGTGCTGCTGTTTACTCTCGCGCTGGTTGACTGGGCTGCAGAGCAGTAGAGCTGCGAAGCAGTAGCACAGTGATCTGCTACACTCCGCGCATGCGGACCTGCCTCCATTTGATTTGCACTTTGCTGGTAGCCGTACAGGTATGCGGATGCCGCGCACGGCAGAGCGTGAGCGCCATGACAACCTCCGAAAGCAAGACACCCATGGTGAATTCTGTTCCCGACGTTATTTTCTACAACGGAACGATTTATACCGGCGAAGGGTTGGGGCAGGACAGACCTCAAATTGCGCAGGCGATGGCCATCGGCGGCGGAAAAGTTCTGGCCGTTGGGAACAATGAAGAGATCAGGCGTCTTGCGGGTCCCTCGACACGGATGCGCGATCTGCGCGGGGCTGGACGGGAAGTATTTGTCTTTCCCGGGTTCAACGATGCGCACGTACATCTTGGCAATGCAGGGCTGACGAAGTTGAATGTGGACTTGACCGATGCGCGATCACTCAACGACATGCTGGTGCGCGTGGGAAGTTACGCCAAGGACACGCCGACGGGACGCTGGCTTACAGGCGGACGCTGGGACCAGACGCTCTGGGCCGACAAGGTTTTGCCAACGCGGCAGGAACTCGACAAGGTGACGGAGGGACATCCGGCGCTTCTCCAACGTGTGGATGGGCACATAGCAATCGCCAACTCCGCCGCGCTTGCAGCCGCGGGCATTACCGGCAAGACTGCCGTGCCGGAGGGCGGTGCGATCGACCTGGATGCTGAGGGAGAACCGACGGGGATATTGCGCGAATCGGCGCAGGACCTGGTGACGAATGTGATTCCGCCGCGCAGCCATGAAGAGCGGATGCGTGGGGCGGAGCTGGCCATTGCCGATGCGCTTTCGCATGGCGTAACCAGCGTGCAGGACAACAGCGATTGGGAAGACTTTCTGGTTTACGAGGAACTGGAAAAGGCGGGTAAGCTGAATCTGCGGATTACGGAGTGGCTTCCATTCAAAACGCCCGTCTATGAGCTAAAACAGATGCGCAGCCATCACGATGCGAACGACCCGATGCTGCATACGGGAATGCTGAAGGGATTCATGGATGGCTCGCTGGGCTCGCGCACGGCGGCGATGAAAGCTCCTTACTCGGACGATCCCGGCAACACGGGATTGCCGCAGTTCACGCAGCCGGAACTGAATGCGCCGGCACTGGAACGCGTGAAGGCAGGATTCCAGTTGGGCTTTCACGCCATTGGAGACAAGGCCGCGGAGATGGCGCTCGACGCATTTGCTCAGCCGGGAATCTCTACGGAAGCCCGTAATCGGATTGAGCATGCGCAGGTGGTGGACGAAGCCGACGTGGCGCGCTTTGCGAAGCTGGGCGTGATTGCCTCGATGCAGCCTTGCCATTTGCTAACTGACATGAACTGGGCAGAGGCGCGGCTGGGCCCGAAACGCGCGGCACTCTCTTATGCTTGGAAGGCATTTCTGGACGCTGGAGTTCCGCTGGCGTTTGGAACGGATTATCCTGTGGAGCCGATCACGCCGTTTCGCGGATTGTATGCCGCGGTGACACGCATGAATGAAGCCGGCACCGAGACTTACTTCCCCGAACAGAAGATCACCAGAGGGCAGGCGCTATTTGCATATACGCAGGGCTCGGCTTTTGCGGAGTTTGCCGAAAATACCAAGGGCAAGCTGGAACCAGGATACGATGCGGATTTCATTGTGGTGGACAGGGACCTCTACACGGTTCCGGCACCGGACCTGCTGAAGACTACGGTTCTGGAGACATATGTCGCCGGGCGACAGGTGTTTGCCGCCGGGATAAAAACCCGCTGACGGAAAATGGCCGGACAGTGCATTATTTGCGGGCCTGGGCTCGCAACTCTTTTGAAAAGAATCGCGTCTAAACGGCAGTGACAGGAAGTCTGTACCCGTGAAGCCGAAGGCCTGGCGTATAGGTTACCGGAGAAGCATAGCCGGTCTAACTCGTTCGAGGCAGACCGGTTTGCCTGCAAATCGCTATACTAGGAACTGGTGCAATCATCGGATTGGCAACCAATCGAGGTCAATTAAGAATGAAATCGCTCTTTGAACGGCTTTGGAAACGCCGCATGGCTTCAGCTTTTGTAATGCTCGCGACGCTTTCAGCCGCCATTCTTGCCGGCTCCTATGCGGCTCACGGCGTACGTGGACAGGAACAGGAAAACAACAGCTCTGATGCCACTCCGCTTAAGATGAGCAATGCTTCTGTTCCGCCAAATGATTTCGTAAAGATTGCCCGGCAAGTGGGTCCGGCGGTTGTGAATATCAACACGCAGACCCTGCCCAAACAGACCACCAACCGGGGCGGTTCGCGGAACTTCCATTTTGGAACGCCGCCCAACCAGCAAGCTCCGGGCGGCGGTGACGACGATCAGAACGGTCCCTCCGATAACTTCCAGGACTTTTTCAATCGCTTCTTTGGCGGTCAGGCTCCGGATGGCGGCGACCAGGGCAGCGGCGTTCGAGAATCTCTGGGCTCAGGTTTCATTGTCGATCCGAAGGGTTACATCATTACCAACTTTCACGTGGTCGACAAGGCCGACAAGATCTACGTCAAGCTCTCGACCGATCCAGACACCCAGGATCTGGGCCGTCCGGCGCGGGTAATTGGAACCGACAAGGCGACCGATCTGGCTGTAATCAAGATTGACACCAGTTCCCCGCTGCCGACGGTAAAGGTCGGCAACTCAGACAATGCGGCGGTTGGCGACTGGGTGCAGGCGATCGGAAGTCCGTTTGCGCTTTCGCAGACGGTGACGGCCGGCATTATCTCGGCCAAGAACCGCACCATCGACCCCGGTGCGGGCGGACAGTTCCAGCACTTTATTCAGACCGACGCCGCCATCAATCCGGGCAACTCCGGCGGGCCGCTGCTGAATATGAATGGCGAAGTGATTGGCGTGAATACCGCCATCTACACGCAGTCGGCTGGGTACCAGGGCATTGGATTCGCGATGCCTTCAAACACCGTGGTGTCGGTGTATAACGACCTGATCAGCCCGAGTCACAAGGTAACGCGCGGGTCCATCGGCATCCAGTTCCGCGAAGGACTCTCGGGCGCCGTGGGCCGTGTTTACGGCTTCAAGAACGGCGTGCTGGTGCAGGAGGTTCAACCGGGCGGACCAGCAGACAAGGCAGGCATCAAGCCTGGCGACGTCATCAACTCCATCGACGGTCACTCGATCAAGGACGGCAACGAGCTTGTGGGCGAGATCGCAAGCCGCAGGCCGGGTTCAACCGCACGCCTGGGTTATTTGCGTGAAGGCAAGCAGGGCGATACGACGGTGACGATCGGCGATCGCGACAAGGTGTTCGCGCAGATGACCGGTACCCAGACCGAATCCGCGCCCGGCGATGAAAGCGATGCCGGCGAGAGCAAGCTCGGCGTGGTGGTTCGTGACCTATCTCCGTCGATCGCTTCGAAACTGAAGACGCCGGGCGTCATAATCACCTCGGTTCGTTCGGGATCCTTCGCAGATCTACAGGGACTGGCTCCGGGATATGTGATCACGCACGTGAACAAGCAGCCTACGGCAAACAAGGAACAGTTCAATGCCGTGGCGAGCAAACTGAAAACCGGTGACGATGTGGTGTTCGAGATCGTGGATCCACGGCATCCCGAGCAAGGCATCAATTACATCGGCGGAACCTTGCAATAGTGCGAAACGGCGCTTTGTCTCCGACAGGGGGCGAGGCGCCGCAATTCACCAGTAGGTTAGGACTTATATAACGGGAACGATTTTAGGCCTTGCCGCAGTGCTCATCGTTTCGCTACACTGCTCGAAACAGCCCGAGACATTCTGAAGTCCATTAGAGGTAGCATCAAAGTGTTTTTGTCGCGTTCAACTTTAGCTTTGGTTCTCTCAGCTGCGCTTGTTGTCCCCTGTGCGTTCGCGGCTCGCGTGCATCGCGCCCCCACCAGCGGAAAATCAAAGACGAGCAGCAGCAGATCGGCCCACAAGACGACGACCAGGGCAAAGACCAGCAGTAAGTCGCGCCGCACGAGGCGCAGTACGCGCAGGGTCCGCGGCCAGCAGAAGATCGATTCGGAACGCGCAACCCAGATCCAGCAGGCGCTGATCCGCGAGCACTATTTGTCTGGCGCCCCCTCGGGCGAATGGGATTCGGCGTCGATGGCGGCGATGCGGAAATTTCAGTCTGATCACGGCTGGCAGACCAAGCTGACGCCAGATGCGCGCGCGCTGAAGAAACTCGGCTTGGGACCGGATTATTCCACCGCGCTTAACGCCAAGGAAGGCAATTTTGGTCCGCCGCCTCCAGAGAGCACGATTCCGACGGAGCAGGCCTCAGGGTTTGCTTCGGCTGCAGGTGTAAATCAGTAAAGACAGTGAACAGTTGTCAGTGAGCCGGCGCTGATTCAATTTCGATATTCAGTATTTGCACCAGAGGCCGCTGCTTTTATCAGCGGCCTCCAGCATTTGTGACGGCTTTTGCGCTATGGACGGAACGGCGGCATTCCGTCTTGCAAGAAGTGATATCGCGCCTCAACCGTTGAAGGCGTCACCGCGATGGGATCGTCGAGGTGCAGGACCAGGTGGTCTGGCCCATACCTGGGCCAGAGTGGAACACCTTCACCATTGGGATCGCCGGTTCTGGCGAAGTTCGTCCAGTAGGTCATCATCTCCTCGCTCAGCTTGCGGTCTTCCGGCCGCCACACGGCTCCGGGGCGCGTGTCGAGCGTGCCGAATACATACTCGATGTCATCCGAGTGGAAGGCCTGCCACTCTGGATGGAATTTGCTGGGAGGAGCGGGCAGCTCAAGATGATAGCGGTAGACCGGCGAGCCCCCGGTTTGAGTGTGCACCTGGATCCATTGCCAGGTGCCGAATGCAATGAAGCTGTCGCCGGCGTAGTCCGATGTCGAGCGCTCAGCCTGCTCATCGGTGTTGCCCGGATACAGGCGGAGAAACTCCGGCGCGCGATCCCGCAGATGGACCTCGGCCCAGAGCTTCCATCTCGAAGCGGTCATTCCCTTGGCATAACCTTCATCGCGGTTCCAACCGGCCAGCAGCGGAACGTGCGCTTGCAGGCCTTGCGCGTAGGTGTCGGGCACTCTCCGTATGAGTACACGCTGGTCGATAACCGGCCGGAAGCGGGGAGATCCCGGCCGGGTTGTGGCTTCAAGGATTTCCGCAGCCGGAATGGCGCGCAGCTCAGCAAGCGAGTTGACGCCCAGAGAAGCGACCCACTTTCCGTCCTGCTGTTCGCGGACTGACAACGCTTCCATCGGGATACTCTGGCGGAATTCTGCGCCGCTTTCGCCGATGGCTTTATGAAACAACCCGCTCGCCATGGGAGAAGCCATCAGCGTACTGACGGCCATTGAGCCTGCGCTTTCTCCGAAGATGGTGACGTTGTCGGGGTCGCCACCAAACTGCTCGATGTTGGCCTGGACCCATTGAAGCGCGGCGATCATGTCCATGAGCCCGTAGTTCCCTGCCGAGCCGTTCGCTTCGCCGGCTAGATCGGCAGTAACGAGAAATCCGAAGACGCCGAGGCGGTAGTTGATGGTGACCAGAACGACGTCTTTGGCCGGCAGGAAGTCGCCGTTGTGGCGCGGTTCCGAAGCCGAGCCTCCCAAATATCCGCCGCCGTGAATCCAGAACATGACCGGCAGCTTGCTTTTGCTCTTGGCTTTGGCGGGAGTAAAGACATTCAGGTAGAGACAATCTTCGCTGGGGCCCGCGTCCTGAAAGACCATATCGCCAAAAATGTCGCGCTGTTCACAACGAGCGCCGTAGCGTGTGGCGTTGCGCGTGCCTTTCCAACTGGCCGCGGGTTCCGGAGCTTTCCAGCGCAGATCGCCGACGGGAGGCGCCGCATACGGCAGGCCGAGGAAGGCTCTGACTTTTCCGTGGTTGATGTGCTTACCGTGAACCTTGCCTTGCTCGGTTTTGACAGTGAGCTGATCGGCAATGGCATTTGAAGAAGCAGTCAACATAAACATGGCGATAAGAAAGATATGAATTGCTTTGTTGCGGAGATGCATGCTCGATCTCTCCCGAGCTTACGATAACAAAGTTAATGATGCTGAGGTTTGATGCTGCACTGTTCCGGGGCGTTAATCATGTCCCAAGTCACGCTCCGGAGCCAGCAGGTCGGCCATGGATTCGCGGCGGCGGATGAGGCGGGCTTTCGTGCCTTCGACGAGCACCTCTGCGGGGCGCATGCGCGTATTGTAGTTCGAACTTTGCGACATTCCATACGCACCGGCGTCGAGCAGCGCAACTAAATCTCCGGGCTGGAGGGGCGCAAGTTTACGATCGCGTGCAAAGAAATCACCTGACTCGCACACTGGACCAACCACATCGACTGCGCGTGCTGCTCCTGCGCGAGGCCGCACGGGCACAACATCGTGATGTGCCTGGTAGAGCGCGGGGCGGATGAGATCGTTCATGGCCGCGTCGGTAATGACAAAGGTCTTTTTGCCGTTGCGCTTTACATTGAGCACGCGCGCGACCAGCGCACCGGCCTGCGCGACAAGGAACCGGCCGGGCTCGATCAGGAGACGACCTTCGAATCCGGCAAGCGCATGTTGAATGGCCGCGGCGTATTCGGCCACTTTGGCAGCAGCATCAAACGGGCCACCGTGGTAGTCGATTCCGAGACCGCCGCCTGCGTCTATGGATTTGAGGACGATGCTGTCGCGCTTGAGTTGATCAACTAGTTTTCGAACACGCATCATGGCCTGGCCAAACGGCTGCGCGGAGCGGATCTGAGAACCGATATGCACGCTGATGCCGTGAGGAATGAGCCAGCGATTCCCTGCCGCTTTCTTGTAGATGGCGAGCGCGCGGCGGATGTCGATGCCGAACTTGTGCTCGCGAAGGCCGGTGGAGATATAGGGGTGCGTGTCGGCGAATACGTCGGGATTGACGCGCAGAGCGAAGCGTGCGGGCTGCTTGATTTTGCGCGCACGGGCAGCAAGCAGTTCGAGTTCCGCTTCACTCTCGACGTTGAATTCCAGAATGCCGGCCTGAAGGGCCAGGTCGATTTCAGCAGCGGTTTTGCCGACGCCCGAAAAGACGACACGGCCGGCAGCATCGGGAGCCGCGGTAAGTACGCGCTCAAGTTCGCCGCCCGAGACAATGTCAAAACCTGCGCCGCGGCCGGCGAGCAGCTTGAGAATGGCCAACGCCGAATTGGCTTTAACTGCATAGCAAACAAGGTGCTCGCGACCGGCCAGCGCATGCTGAAAAAGCGCGAGCCTCTCGGCGATCTGGTCGGCGGAATAGACATAGAGCGGCGTGCCGTACCGGCGCGCAAGGCTTTCCAGAGAAACCCTGCCGCAATGGAGGGAGGCGTTTGGCTGGGGACGGACGAAAGGGCGCGAAGATGACTTTTGCTGGGTCACAAATGGGGTCCAGATCGAGAATGATGCCTATCTTGAGCCTACAGCATCCGAAGTAACGTTTGTGAGAGGCAGAATTACTACTACAATGGCGGCATGGCAGAGTTTACTAAGGTGGATATTGTTGGAGTAGGGCTGAATGCCATCGATACTCTGATTTCTCTGGCCGACTTCCCCACCATCGGCTCAAAAGTGGAATATACCGGGCGCGCCACAGCTCCCGGCGGCCAGGTGGCTTCTACCGTGATTGCCTGCCAGACCTGGGGCATGAGCACGCGTTACGTGGGCAAGTTTGGCGATGACGAAGGCGCGCAGCTTCACGCCGAGGCCTTTTGCAGCGCGGGCGTGGAAACACAGGTCAAAACGGTTCCAGGCGAGCCGAGCCTGCAAAACGTGATCCTTATTGACAAAAGCGGTGACCGCTCCGTGCTGTGCCAGCGCAATGACCGTCTGATTTTGCAGCCGGAGGATCTTGACCGCGACTGGATCGTGAACGCTCGGGTACTGCATGTAGATGGGCGCGATACTGCCGCAGCCATCCAGGCAGCACGGTGGGCCCACGAAGCGGGGGTGCTGGTCTCAGCCGATCTGGATGAGCCGTATCCCGATATCGACGATCTGCTGGAGCATGTTGATTATCTGCTGGTGAACAACGATTTCTCGCGCCGTATGATGAATGAACCCGATACCGAGCGCTGCCTGCGCCGGATGCAGGTTCTATACGGATGCAGGGTAACGGCGGCGACACTGGGCGAGCGTGGCGTGATGGCCTGGGATGGGAAAAAGCTGATCCAAAGGCCCGCGTATCGCGTCCCCGTAGTGGACACGACCGGAGCCGGCGACATCTTTCGTGCGGGCTTCATCTACGGCTTACTGAAGGAATGGCCGCTGGAACGGCAGCTCGATTTCTCATGCGCAGCGGCGGCGTTGAACTGCATGTATACGGGTGCGCGGGGTGGCGTTAAGACCGTGGAAGCGGTCGAAGAAGTGATGGTGAATTATCCCCGGTACGGTGATCCCGAGCCCGTCAGTCCCGAATTTTCGCAAGCCAGCGTCGCATAATTTCAGCCACTTTTTCAGGCTGCTCGTAGGCAGCCAGATGCCCTGCGTCCGGCAGCAGGTGATACTCGCATCCTCCGGGCGCGGCACGAAACACTTCCATTTCCTCTGGAGTCACCGATCCATCCTCGCCTCCCGCGACTGCGAGTACAGGCGCGTTGATGGTTGCCACAGTGGGCAGCGAGTCCGGGCGGGCAGCAAGACCGGCCTGCACCGCCACCAGCGCATTCTGCGTAAGCGTCATGCGGCTGCGCAGTTCCGTCACAATGGCCCGCTGTTGGCCGCGGGCCGTTGCGCCGATCAGTGTCTGCGCCATTCCGTCGAACATTGCGTTGAGGTTTCCCTTGCGGGCCTGTTCGATGATGGCAGCGCGTTTCTGGAGGCCTGCGGCCGTGTCGGGCTGCGGCTTGGAGCAGACGAATGCCAGCGCGCGCATGCGCACCGGAGCCTGCCGCCACAACTCGAGCAGAACATATCCACCGATGGAGCAGCCGGCAAAGATAGCCTTTTCGATGGCAAGGTGATCCAGCAGCTCAAGGGTGTCTTGCGCGAGCTGCTTCATGGCAAGCACCGGCGCATCGGGAACGAGAGCGAAGCCGCCGGTGGAAAGGGCGGTTCCAAGTTCCGAGGCTCCGTGGCCGCGCAGGTCGGGCACAACGGCGCGCACGCCGGGCAAGAGCCCGACGAGCGGCCGCCAATAATCATGGTCAAAAGGAGTGGGGTGGAGGAATACCACGGGGACACCGGTGCCGAAATCAATAAATGCCAGCCGAGCACCGGAGGAGGAGTTGAAAAACCTCATATACCTGGAGGATACGCTCCTGGATGGGTGCTTGCCGGCAACCCAAGGGGTTCCTCTGGAATTCCGATCCAGCCGGCCAGATAGGCAACACCGAATACTCCGCCGGAGACACACAGCAGAATCACGGTGATGATCCGCACGACGGCGACATCCCATCCATAGGAACGCGACAGTGCCAGGCAGACACCGGCGATCTGGCGGCCTTCACGCGGTCTCATCAGGGGCCGGGCAGGCATGGGCTGCGGAACGTTAATGGAAGATCCACAGTTTGAACAAAAGCGCGCGCTCGGGGGCAGCGCCGTTCCACATTGATGACAATAAACAGCCATGGCCAGCTCCTTAACCAGGAATCTTCTTCCTAACAAATGATACGAATTTCGGGGTGGGCCGGTTCCCTTTCCGCCGGCTCTCAGTTCCCTTTCTCTTTGTATGGCGTGCGCAGGCGCTTGCGCGCGATGTCGGCGCGCGAAGTACTCGGACCCGCGTCGATGGCTCCGTGATAGTCTTTCACAGCCTGTTCGCGCTCGCCGGTCAGGTCGCGGCACTCTCCGGCGGCGAGCAACGAGCGGATTTTGAGCTCCGGCCCCACATCTTTTGCGACTGCGGCCTTCTCGTAGGCTTCAGCGGCCTCAGCAAAGTGCCGTTGTCCGCGCAGCGCGTCTCCAAGCCCGAAGTAGGCCAGCTCCAGTTGGGGTTCTGCGAAATACCCCGGCTTGGCGGCCAAGGCGAGCACGTCTCGATACGCATTTACTGCCGCCATTCCCTCGCCTGCATCTTTGCGCAGGTTCGCCTCCTCAAGATGGAACAGGTAGTCGTGGGGATATTCTTTCTCCAGGCTGCGAATCACCTTGATGGCCTCCTGGTACTTGGCATCGCGGCGCAGGAAAAGCGCCATGGCGGTGCGTGCCTCGACGCTGGTATTTACACCGCGATCCGCTGCGTCGTGAAGCAGCTGCATTCCGGTTGACTTCGATCCGGTGATTCCTACAAAGCCAATGAAAAATCTGAATGGCCAGGGCAACGCACCGACGACGTATTCGTAGACACCGACGATCAGCTTGGCGTCAACATAGTTCGG
Source organism: uncultured Acidobacteriaceae bacterium (assembly GCA_963843655.1). GTDB lineage: Bacteria > Acidobacteriota > Terriglobia > Terriglobales > Acidobacteriaceae > Telmatobacter. The sequence goes on from CAWJLD010000006.1 coordinate 40,833, forward strand.
GTCAAGCTGCAGGACGCGTGCTGCATCGTTTTTGGCCTTGGTGGCCAATTTGAATCCGCCGCGGAAATCGCGCTTGACCATGGCGTCGTATGTCGTTTGCAGGGCATATACCCAACCACGCGCGAATAGCGCGTTTACGTCATTTGGATTCTTGCTCAGGCGCGCATTTGCCTCACGGATTGCTTCTTCGGCCAGGTCCATGACCCGCTTGCGGGCTTCGGGGTCGTCGCGCGTGGCGTGGTTGCCGCTTAGAAAACCGTCGTTGGCGTAAAACGTGGTATCGAGCAGATCCTGGCGGTAAAGCTCCTGAAAGAGCACCGCTTCAAGGAGATAGGCGGTGGCCTGTGGGTCGCCCGGATGCTCGGCGCGGACGTGCTCGAAACGTTTGATGGCGCCGGAGTAGTCCAGGTTGTAGAAGTGGGCAAAGGCCTCTTTGACCTGGGGATCGTAGTTCATGGGGTTGGTATCGCCCGCCGCAGCCCAGGCAAATCCGGCAAAGCCCAGCCACGCGATCATCCACGCAACCCTGCGCATAACCACTCCCTTTGCGATCACGGAGCTCACCCTTACTACTTTATTCCACTGGGCATTTACGTGTTTTTGTAGGTGCGCCGCAGGGCAATCGCATAAATGGGCAATCTTGAGTGATTTCGCCCATTTGCGCCGCCCCGACGGGGCTTCGGAGTAGTTTCTTGTCCTGTTCCCAGCGTTGAAACGCTGGGCTAACGAACACTGCGCCTCCGGCGCGAACAAATGGAAACCACTGGAGTCATCGAATATTTTTCATACGATTGCCCTGAGACGCGCCAAAACTCTCGTTTGTGCAACAAACCGTTTGCTTTAACATGAAGGCATGTACCCTCCAGAGAGACCGAATACGGCCGCAGCTCAAAGCGTCACGACGGCATCGGAAAACCTTGATCCTGTTGAAGATGCCCGGCAGCGTTTGATCGTTGCCCTCGATTTTCCGAATGCCGACGCGGCATTCGACCTGATCAACAGGCTGGAATCGCGATGCCTGTGGTTCAAGGTGGGGCTGGAGTTGTTTGTGGCGGCGGGTCCCGGGGTCGTTGAGCGACTTGTGGAGCGGGGCGCTTCAGTCTTTCTCGATCTGAAGTTTAACGACATTCCCAACACCGTGGCTGGAGCGGTGCGCTCCGGCGCTGCACTGGGCGCGCGCATGATTACGGTCCACGCAAACGGCGGCCCGGTGATGCTGGCGGCTGCGCAAGCGGCGCTGGAGGGCATGAAGAATCCTCCGCAACTGCTGGCCGTCACGGTTTTGACGAGCATGGACCAGGCGCAGGTATCGGCGGTTGGTTTGGACCGCAGTCCGGCGGATCAGGTGGAACTGCTGGCGAAGATGGGACTGGACGCGGGCATCAACGGCTTTGTGTGCTCTCCGCAAGAGGTGGCTACGTTGCGATCAATGGCGGGCCCCGAGGCGAAGCTGGTGATTCCCGGCATTCGGCCTGCGGGAGGTGCGGTGGGCGATCAGAAGCGGGTGGCGACGCCGGCAGATGCTTTGCGCAATGGGGCGAGCTACCTGGTGGTGGGCAGGCCGATTACGCAGGCGGCTGATCCGGCAGGGGCGGCTGAGGCGATTGTGATGGAGATGGCTGCGGCTCTTCCGGCAAAGGGATAATCACTGCTCGGTATGTGATTGCTGTTAAGTGGCACAGTGTTATGTTGCTACCGGGGTCGATTCGGATTCGGTGTTATTTTGCTTACCGTTGCAGACGAGGCCAGGAAGTTTCAATCTGTTTAGGGGGAATTGCTTCCGAGTTGGCGGCAACTCGCTCAGAACCCAGCGAGGAACGCCAAAATTAGACTAAAACTTCTGACCGATCAACTAAGCTGGTCCTGCTATCGGAAAGACGTACGGGGGATTTCCTATGAAGCTCGCAATAGGTGTTCTGGTGTTCGCTCTGTGCGGTTCGTGGCCATTGGCTGCTCAAGTCCCACTCCCCGGCTGCGCTTGTGGCGTTTCGTCTTCGACAGTAGGCTGTAGTTGCCCCGGAGGGATCAATAAGAAAACCGGGAAAATTGTGAACGAGCCGACGGTGTGCGACGGACGCCGAGAGATTGTCGGCGACTTAATTACTCTCCACCCCGGCGGGCTCTTAACGAGGTGGATTCCGGACGAAGACGATCTCATCGTTGGAGAGGGAGAAGGGAGCCTCGCGAACGAGGCCAAATCACCAGTCCTTCCCATCGCCATGACCGCAGGTGTCATCCTCTTTCTGCCAAAGGATGAACCCTATAAGCTGCGAAACGTCGGGAAGCAGGACGTCCATATTACAGTCATCCGGATGCGCGCGACGACGCCTGCGAGCCAATAGTTATCAAGAAACAGAGGGTCATCCTAAAGCGGGCTTTTCCTCACGAACAGATCCCGGGCGAACCGGCTAACCGGACATAACTCATTGAGTTAACGGAAGGGCGATCGCAGATCCCTCTCCTTCGGTCGGGATGACAACCGCTTCGGCGCCTGTTGGTGAGTAACCGGATGGTTTTGCCCTTCTCCGAATGCTCTGAGCTTCAGCAAAAAGCCCGGCGGTCTGCCGGGCTTTTGATTGATCCAAACTTTCGAGTGCTACTTAAAGTTTCTCGTAGAACTCGCAGGCAGAACACGAGATATAGACACCGCCGGGAATGTTGCGTTCGCGATCCTTGACGCGCTTGACGATGCGCGTGGGCTTGCCACACTTGGGACAGTCGGTGGACTTCGTCGTGTCCATTACCTTCTTACGATCACCGGTCTTTGCAATCTTTGCCATGGGTTGAGTGTTTCTCCTTCGTGAAGTGTCTCTGCACTCACGCGCAGCAGAGTGCGCGCGGCTTCAACGTCGCGGTCATGTGCTGCCCTTCATTGCAATGGAATTGCGCGGAAGGCGCGGGACTCGCTCCCTTCAGTTTACATGAGTCCGGCCCACGACTTCAGTTGGTCTTGTTGGTCTGCGGAGCCTGGCCAGTGGTTTGCTGCTGCGAATCCGGCACGGTGTCAGGGTTGTAGCCGGGCACGTCCTGCGGCTTCTGCTTAGGCATCTGCACCGGACGCATCGTGTCGCGATTTCTCTGGCCCGGCGGAAGTCTCGAATCCTGTGGATCGGTTGGAAGCGGCTCACCCGGCTGGCGCAGTGTGGGAGGCGGAGCGGGAGCCTGCCTGTCGGGATCGCGATGCACGTCGCCTTCCTTCACGACCTTGATGTTGTTGTCGGCGATGACTGGTTTGCCGCCGGTACGCATCATTTCAGACACCACATCCTGGGTGAAGATCTCTGGGGGCTCGCCGACTTTTGCGATTTCAACGCGGATGACACGGTTGCCGTTGATGCGAACGAACTCGACTTCCTGAGGCGGCATGCCGTAGATCCACTCCTCGAACGGCATCTGGCCATCCATTTCGCGCGATTTGGCACGGGGAGATCCTTTGGCAAACACCACCATCTCGGTGCTCATTCCCACCATTACCTTGTGGTTCAGGATGGCGTCCTTGAGCGGAGTCGGAAGCGTATCGGTGAATGCCTGAACGGGCGTCTTCACATCGAACGAGATGAGCGGAGCAAGAAGATCCTTGACCTGCTTGCCGGTCAGGGCGGGTACCGTGTGTCCAAAGTCAAGAGTCAGGCGCGCGCCCTCTGGATCTTTCAGGTCCTGCACAACGGGATTGGTGTAGTTGGGATTGGTGCCTATCGAAATGTGACGCAGGAAGCGATGCTTAGCGTCGGGTCCGCCGTTCAACTGGAAGATCATCTTCCCGTGGTCGATCTTGAGGTCGGTAATTACCACGCGGTCTCCGGGCTTTGCGGAGATTCCGTTGTTGATGGCCATGTCGAGGTACTTATCGCCCGCCGGGTCGAGCTTGCCATTAGCGACAAGCTTGATGCCTTTGTGTCCACGCGGGAATGGGCGCATGGCGAAACCCTGTTCCGCTTCGAGCACTCGAATCAGTTGATGCCGGGTCCTCTCGTCCATGGGAGCGGCGGGCAACTCGACGTTGGTCGGCGTGATCTGCGCATAGCGCAGATCAACATGGCTCTCCTCACCCTCCGGCACGGCGACCGCTCCGCCGTTCCTGGTGTCGATGGTGATGACCTGCGCAGACGCCGGCCACACAGCGCACATTCCTGATGCGGCGCAAACTAGCGCTATCAACCTGACACAGCTAATGCGGTGGAACCCAAAGGGACGAGCGTGCGCGCTGAAGAATGCCCGGATCATGGGAGCCTCCCATGTAATTCCACTATTATGGCGCAAAACTGCAAGACCGGTCAGCCCTCAGGATAGCCGATTGCAGATTTCGGGGCCCAAATAGTTCGATGCTATCGAAGTGAACAGGGTGAACCGTATTTCGACAGTCAGGTTCTACCATGCAAAGCTGCCGATATTCGGGAAATTGAAGGGCTGGCGATCAGGAGGCGGCTTCAGAACCGTGGTCCGTATTCTGTTTCTGCTCAACGCTGGAAGGGGGAGCCGGACCGATCTGAACCAAGGCCGGAGCGGCTGGTTCCGCCGCCGGGCTCATACCGGCCGTGTGCTGAGCCTGTGCTGCTGCGCTCAGATCCACGGGAACTCCTCCGGGGACGATTTCAAGGGCGTTGTAGCGATAGTCGAGATCGCGAGTCATACGAAACACCACCGGCAACGCGACCAGAACGAGGATAACGGTGATCCAACTATTTTCGAGTCCAAATCCGCCGCCGGTTACCCAGAATGGACCCATCGGATTGCCCTGAATCACGGGTGACTTATTGTTCACGCCGGTTACGGCCAAGCCAAAGAGCAAGGCGCGGCTTGCCTTCCAGCCGAAGTTGAGGCCCCAGCTTACCCATAATGCCCTGGTTCTGAGATAGGCGACCGAAAGCACCAGAGAGATCGCCAGGGAGGCAAAGATGCTGATACGGCTGGCTCCGGGCAGGAGCGATTGCATGATCGCGTAATATGCGGCGAAGCCGAGCGATGCGCCCAACGGGCCGACGGCATGCGCAAAGCGCTGGAACGCGTATCCGCGGAAAGCGACTTCTTCAGCCATGGTAGCGAAGACGAAGAAAGCGGCGTCTGCGATGAGCCAACCCCACGAAGAGGCGTCGGTGGAGAGTGTGATTGCGATTCCACCGATGAGGACCATCGGCAAAACGCAGGCAATCGCGAGGCCCCAACCGGTGGCCAGGCCCAAGCCCACTTCTTTGAGCCATCCTTCCCGACGCGGTAAGCCTTGCGCGCTGAAGGGGTGCAACTGGCGGTTCATCCAGAAGCCCATGGACGAGTAGCCGACGAGCAAGAGAAAAGCGAGGATCATCTGCTGGAGCAGTGGATACCACGAGTACGATGCAAGCCCAGCGGCACTGTGCGACGCGAGCGATCTGGCGATAAAGAAATAGACGACCGCAAAGATGAATTGGAAATAGGCTCGAACGCGGCTGTCCGGCTTAGGCGTGCCGTTAGATGTGCTCACGGACACCTCCGCGCGCGATCGATGTGGCGATGACCACGGGAAGCTGCCGGATTAGATAGGATCGTAAAGCCGCCCTCGGCGCGCCATGACATCCCGTCAGGAGTTTGAACATTTGAATCCGTTTTGCCACCAGAGATTTCAGTTATCAGGAGCAGTCCGCCAAGGGGATTAACTTTCCGTATAAAACTGTGCGATGTTGCGGAACTTGTGCTGCCGTGCAGATACCACGGTCTCGATTGGCATGCTCTTCAACTCTTCCAGATGCTTTCTGAGAGCGGCGCCAACCATTCCCGTGCCAGTTTCGTGATCGCTATGGATGCCTTCAGGAGGTTCGCCTAGGATTTCATCGACGCAACCAAGCGCCGCAACTTCCGGGGCGGAGATCCGCATTGCTTCAGCCGCAAGCTGCTTATGTGATGCGTCTCGCCACATGATGGCTGCGCAAGACTCCGGCGTGATGACGAAATAGAGCGCGTTTTCGAGAATCAGCACTCGGTCGGCAACAGCCAGAGCGAGAGCGCCTCCCGATCCGCCTTCACCGCTGATAAGAGAAATAGTGGGGACGCGGAGGCGCGACATTTCAAAAATGCTCCGGGCGATAGCCTCGGCCTGCCCGCGCTCTTCAGCGCCGAGACCGGGAAATGCGCCTGGGAGATCGATAAACGAGATGATGGGGCGGCCGTATTTCTCGGCAATCCTCATGCAACGCAGGGCTTTGCGATACCCCTCGGGGTGCGGCATACCAAAGTTGCGCTTGACGCGCTCCTTGGTGGTGCCACCCTTCCGGTTGCCGATGACCAGGACCTCATGCTCGCCCAAGCGAGCCATGCCGCAGGCTACTGCCTCATCGTCGCCGAAAGCGCGATCCCCGTGTATCTCGCTGAAATCCGTAAAGATCCGCTCGATGAAGTCCATGGGGTAAGGCCGTTGGGGATGGCGCGCCCTTTCAATTCTGACCCACGCTGGAGAGCTTTTCTCTGCTGCGTGAGAAGACCCAAATTCGTGATCGCTCATCTGTACCCTATAGGGCTGACGGCAGTTACGCCGTCGGCCCCTCCTTGATTCTACAGGCAATGGGGCACCTGGAACAGAGGAACGAAGATTGGTGATCCGGAAGGCTCACCCTGGTTGCCAAAGTGAGTTGGCGGATTGCTATGGTGCGCTGAAGTACCGGTCGTGATTCGAACCGTGGATGGACGAATGGCAGTCGGTACACGACGTGGTGGAGCTGGGCATGTGGGCCGCGTTGACCTGGACATCAGAGACTGTCGCCGCGGGCAGATGGCACTCCAGGCAGATGGTGTTGATCTTCGGCTGGTTCAAGAGCCTCAGATTTGCTCCGCCATGTGGTTCATGGCAGGCTGTGCAGCCAACCTGGCGGACAGCTCCGTGCTGATACGTGAATGGTCCGGCAATCTTTGTATGGCATTTGAGGCACGTGGAATTCTGACGTGCGATGAATGCCTCCAGCTGTGGCTGCGACACGACGTGCGGATCGTGGCAGGAAGTGCAGCTCATGCCCCCTTCGCTCACCATGTGATGGGCCGGCTCGGAGAACTGAGATTTGACATCCGCGTGGCACTGATAGCAAAGCGCAGGTTGCGATGATTTCAGCAACTTCCCTGCTTTACCTGCATGAACGGAATGGCAACTGACGCAACCGATGTTTGCCTTGGCGTGAGCGGAGCGGGCAAAGTCAGGGTGCCGGCCGGCATGGCATGATTGGCAGAGCGCGTCGGCCTGCTGGGCGGTGAATCTGGCAGGATTCTTGATCTGGGTGATGTCGCCGTTACTGTCTGCGTGTGCCTTTCCGTCGCCATGACAACTAGCGCAGGCGATGCCGCTGCCTTCATGCGCGGCGGCGGCCGTGCCGTGCGGAGTATCCGCGAATCCTTTGGCCAGATCCGCATGGCAGCTTGCGCAGGGGTTGGCGGGCGCCTGTCCGTGTGCCGTTGCTGCAATCAAAATCACGATTGCAGACAAAACGGACGCGAGGTGTAGCACCGGCGTTCTGCGCGGAGCCACGCCGAGGCACATTTGGGCGACGATGCGGTCAATAAGCATGGGGCTGGACGGTTGCCCCAAATAGTAACACCAGGGACGCGGAACGAGCCACCCATCAACCCGCGTTGTTTGTGTGGCCGCTGCGCTGCGTGGCGAGGCGCGTAAGCACTTCACTCTGCTTGACCATCTCGTGGACAGAGAAACCTTTTTCCGCAAGTGCTCCCGTTGGGCACGCCTGCACGCATTTTCCGCAGCCGGTGCAGTTGCTGGAGTGGCCCCAGTCATCTTTCAGATCGCTGACCAGACGCGAGTGGATGCCGCGCGAGGAGACTTCCCACACATTTGCGCCTTCGAGTTCCGCGCAGACTCTTACGCAGCGCGTGCACAGAATGCAGCGATTGTGGTCGAGAACAAAGCGCGGATGGGACATATCCACGGGAAGGCTCGGATTGTTGTAGGCGTAGCGCACATGCGTTACGCCGAGCGACTGTGCCATGGACTGCAGTTCGCAATGCCCGTTGCTGACGCACGACGAGCAGATGTGGTTCCGCTCGACAAGAAGCAGCTCGACCGCCATGCGGCGATACTGGGTGAGCTTCGCCGATGTGGTTTTGATGGACATGCCATCCTGGATGGGCGTGGTGCAAGACGGGAGAAGTCGCTCGGTTCCGGCCAGCTCAACCATGCACACACGGCATGCACCAACGGCGTGAATCCCCTTGAGGTAGCAGAGCGTGGGAATATGCTTTCCGCTGGCGCGCGCAGCATCGAGGATTGTGTCGCCTTCGCGCGCGGCAACCAGTTCACCATCAATGCGGACTGAAATCGTTTTGTTCGGCATCGGCTCGCTCCTTTTCAACTCGCACTTACGGTGACTTTGAGATCGCAGCGGAGGCAGCGTCGGCACTCCTCAAGCGCCTCCTGCTCGCTGAGTCCTGCGACGACTTCCTGCTGCGTATGAGATCTGCTTTCTGCGGGCAGAGACTGCGCTTGATGACGACGGCTGAGGCTGGGCTCGCCGGGAATCTGACGGCTATATTCGAAGTCCGGGAAGAGGCCGGCCCAGCGACTTTCAGAGTGATCCGCATCGCCCATGAGACGTTCGTCGATGTTGCGCGCGGCTTGCTTACCGCCGCTCATCGCATTCGACATGTTGGATGCGCCGGTGATGACATCGCCCCCTGCGTAAAATCCGGGGCGGCTTGTTTCAAGCGTGAAGCGATCTACCAGCAGGGTGCCTTCGTCCTTGAGTGCCAGGCCGGATGCGCGGCAGAAATCCTGGTCGAAGGTTTCACCAACGGCGAGGATGACGCTGTCGCACTCGAAGCGCTGCACTGCGTCGGTAGGAACGGGGCGGCGGCGGCCGGACTTGTCGTACTCGCCGAGGCGCGTCCTGACGATTTCGATTGCCTTGACGCTGCCATCGGCACCGCCGACGATGCGGTGCGGTGCTGCGAGGTAGACAATGCGTACACCCTCTTCCTCGGCGGCGCTGATCTCTTCGTCGATGGCAGGCATATCTTTGCGCTCGCGGCGATAGAGGATAGTTGCCTGCGCGCCCATACGCATTGCTGTTCGCGCTGAATCGATGGCGGCATTACCGCCGCCGATGACGGCCACGCGCGAACCTACGGTGACAGGCTCACCTCTGGCAACCGATTCCAGGAATGGCAGCGCCGGGTAGACATTCTTAAGCTCAGTGCCGGGAAGGTAGAGCCACGATTCTTTCCATGTTCCGATGGAGAGGAAGACTGCATCGAAGCTGCCGGCCAGTTCGTTCAGAGGGAGATCAAATCCGACGCGGGTGTTGAAGACCATCGTGACTCCCATGGCTTCAATCAGGTCGAGCTCGCGGAGAAGCACCGATTTTGGCAAGCGGTATTCGGGAATGGCAAAGCGCAACATTCCGCCTGCTTCGCTGCGTTCTTCGAAGATGGTGACGTCGTGGCCGAGCATGGCGAGGTAATACGCCGCAGTGAGGCCGGTAGGGCCTGCTCCGGCGACGGCTACCTTGCGGCCGGTGGGGGCGAGGCGGTGCTTTTTGATGCGCTCGACCATGCTTTCGAAGCGGTCGGACTGGTAGATTTCGTCGGCGATGAAGCGATGCACTTCGCGCATGTTCACCACTTCGTCGAAGCCCTGACGGCGGCAGCGGTTATCGCACGGGTGCTGGCAGACGCGGCCTGTCGATGCAGGAAGCGGATTGTCGAGGATGACGGACTCGAATGCGTCTTCGAGCCGGCCCTCCTGGAACAGTTCGAGGAAGCGCGGAATGTTCATGCGCAGCGGGCAACTGTTTTCGCAGGGTGAAAGCGCGAGGTCCTGACAGACGCCGGCCCGGCAGCGATGCGCGAGGATGTGATCTTCATACTCGTCGCGGAAGTGGCGGATGGTGGTGAGAACGGGGTTGGGTGCGGACTGTCCCAGACCACAGAGAGAACATTCGCGCACCATGCGGCCTAGCTCGTCGAGTAACGCCAGATGATCGACGGTGCCTTCACCCTTGGTGATTTCGCTGAGCAGGCTGAGCGCTTTGTTGAGGCCTACGCGGCATGGCACGCATTTGCCGCAGGACTCAGAGTGAGTGAACTCTACAAAGTAGCGGGCTACGTCGACCATGCAGTTGTCTTCGTCGAGGACGACCATGCCGCCCGAGCCCATGATGGAACCGAGCTGCGCGAGCGACTCGTAGTCGACGGGCGTGTCGAGCATCTCCAGCGGGATACAACCTCCGGATGGCCCGCCGGTCTGCACTGCCTTTACGCGGCGGCCTGCGACTGCGCCCTCGCCGATGTCGTAGATGAAGCTCTTGAGCGGCGTACCAAGAGGCATCTCGACCAGTCCGGTGTTCTGGATCTTGCCGACGAGTGAGAAGACTTTTGTCCCAGGACTCTTTACGCTGCCGGTTTCAGCAAACCACGCTGCGCCGCGGGCAAGAATGGGAGCGATGTTGCACCAGGTTTCGACGTTGTTGATGTTCGTTGGCTTGCCGTAAAGACCTTTTTGCGCAGGAAATGGCGGGCGCGGATGCGGACGGCCTGCGAAACCTTCAAGCGATGCGATCAGCGCCGTTTCTTCACCGCATACAAATGCTCCCGCGCCTTGCACCAGTTCGATGTCGAAGTTGAATCCGCGGTCGAGGATATTGGTGCCGAGAAGTCCATATTCGCGCGCCTGCTCGATGGCGCGGGTCAGGCGGCGCACGGCTAACGGGTACTCTGCACGCACGTAGATGATACCTTCGGTAGCTCCCATCACGTAAGCACCGATGATCATACCCTCGAGCAGCGAGTGAGGATCGCCTTCGATCTCGTTGCGGTTCATGTATGCGCCGGGGTCGCCTTCGTCGGCATTGCAGATGACGTACTTGGTGCTGCCCTCGGCTTTGGCGAGGAAGTCCCACTTGTTGCCGGTGAGGAAGCCTGCGCCGCCGCGACCGCGCAGGCGCGATGCCTTGATCTGATCGATGACGGCATCTTTGCGACCGTCAATGAGCACCTTGTAGAGGGATTGGTAACCGCCGACGGCGATGTACTCCTCAATGTCGGATGGGTTGATGAGGCCGCAGTTGCGGAGGACGATCTTCTTCTGGCCTTTGAAGAATGGAACCTGATTCCATAGCAGAATCTTTGAGTAGCCCTGCCCATACTTCAACTGGCCGGTGATGTGATCCCAGTCCTCGATTTTGCAGTAGACGAGATCCTGCGGCATTTCGCCTGAGTGGATGCCCTCAAGAATGCGTCCGGCGTCGTGCGCATGCACGCGCTTCAGAATGACGAGCGGTCCGCCAGGCAACCGCACGCCGACCAAGGGCTCCTGGAAGCATGAGCCGAAACAGCCGACGCCGGTCAGCATTACGTCGAGCCCACTGCTCTGAATTGCGCCATTCAGCGCGTGGAACAGTTCTTCAGAGCCGTTGCCGCGTCCACATGTACCCATGCCCACCGTGATGCGAGGGACTTGCGGCATTAATTTGGCTAGACCGGATTCACGTACCGCGTTGAACGAGCTGATGTCCTGAATTCGCGGCATTATTTTGTCTCCTGTTTAAGCACCTTGATTTCGCGTTGCAAGCTGCGTTCGTTCACGTGGCTGAGGATGTGATGGTTGAATTCAACGACGGGGGCGAGCGCACACTGGCCAAAGCAAGCCACGGTGCGGACGGTGAACTTGCGGTCGGGCGTGGTGAGCGCCAGCTTGTCGGCTTCGCTGGGCTCGTTCACCTCGTGATCGCTGAGTCCGAGTTCGAGGCACAATTTTGCCAGCAGATCGCGGGAACCGCGCGTGTGACAAGCGGTTCCGCGGCAGACACAAACCACGTTGTCGCCCTGTGGGTCGAGATTGAAAAGAGCGAAGAAGGTGGCGGCACTGTAGACGCGCGCCGGGGGAATTCCGGTCTGCTCTGCTATATAGCGCAGCGATTCCATCGAAAGATACTTGTGCGCATTCGCAGCCTGAACAGCTTCAAGAATGCCCAGCAGCGCACCGGGTTTGTGCATGAACTTGGCGATGGCCTGGTCGATGAGCAGTTTCTCGTGAGAATCGAGAACAGGGGCCATACTCTGGCTTACGGCGGACGGCATAGAATCCTCCCCACCTGACTTCTGGACCGCGTCTGAGGAGAAGACCGAATGAATTAGGAAAAGTGCACTCGCCAATGAAAGTGTTTCGGCGAAAGTCAATGTGGCACTTCAACGGCTTTCGCACACGTATACGCTTCTCCGCAGAAACTGTCCGATGGAACATTGAGTCTGTTTTGGAAATTTCGATGTGCGTCCGGTCACAGGCCGATGTGACTATTCGGTTACGGTCGTGAGTGCCACGCTCGGTTGAGCGTGAACGCGTTGATCAAGAACGTTGTTTTGGTGAACGAGGCGTGGTGGTTTCCGGGGGAGCAGCGGCCGGTTTATGCTCTGGAGAGAAGCAAAATCATCCATTGACGAGGCCGGTGCATGAAATCGCGCAGATCGAGGGTAGCGTTTGACGGATACCGGAGAGATGCGTGACCGGCAAGCTGGAAATGATTGTAGGGCCCATGCGGAGCAACAAAACCGCTGAGCTGCTGAGGAGAATTGAAATACGCCGGCAGTACGCCAAGCAGCACGTGATGCTGCTGAAGCCGAGCACCGATACGAAGTCGGCTGCGGGCGTTGTGGAAAGCCGCAATCGCAAAGGTTGCGGGAAGATGGAAGCGGTTGAATTTTTGTCGTCCGATCCGTGGTCTGCTCTCGATGTAATCAAGGCGACTGAGCAGTCGATCGGCAAGCGGGTGGAGTGCATCGCAATCGACGAAGGCCAGTTTGTGCAGGATCTGTTTGCGTTTACGCGGCACCTGCTTGAGACCGGATACGATGTGATGGTCTCCGGCCTGGAACTGGACTTTCGCGGAATGCCCTTCGGAGAGATGCTCGACCTCTCATGGCTGGTGCGAACGTATTCAGGAAACATTACGGAGCTGGTGGCTTATTGCTCTTGCGGCGCCAAGGCGCTGTATCCGCAGCGGCTCATTGATGGCAAGCCCGCGCCGTACGACAGCCCGATTATCATGGCCGGCGATAATTACGAGCCACGTTGCGCGGAGCACTTTGTGCTGCCGGGGCGTCCGCACTAACCGGTGTGCGGTTGCGGTCTATTCTGGGGGCTTATCATTGGGCTTCTGATCGTTCTTGAATACCGCCTCGTCGTCCACTTCAGTTCCCCGCGCACTTATCGCCGACACCTTATCTTCCAGGATATCTTCATAGGCGGCGACCTCAGCTTCGGGCTCGGTACCCAGCAGCTTATCCATGCGGTAGCCTGCGGCCTCCGCAGTCTCGAGAGCCTCATCCAGTGTCCGGCTAAGTTCTGCGATCGATTCGCGGCTGGGAACAGCTTCCGCAGCCAGGCTGAGCAGCGAGGGCATCAGCAGCCACCACAGCAACTCCTCATATTGCTCGCGCACCATGTAGAAATGGCCATCCGCTTCATGGAGACCTGTGAGCCAACCCACGTCCGGGTCGTGCCATAAGGCTGGAGCAAGGGCAACTTTTTCGGTATCGACTGGAGTCGATGAGGCGTCCTTGTCAGCACCGGGAGTAGCCGTTGCTGCCTCGGGACTTTTCACCGCGGCAGTTGCAGGCTCGGGTTCTGCGTATCCGGCGCCGGACGAAGGAGTTTCTCTTCCTACACCTGCTCCGGTGAGCAGAACCACTTTGATGCGGGCGGCGACGCGCCAGCTATCTTCGCCTTCGAATCCGAGGGCCTCAAATGCTTCGCCAAACGGCTCTCGCAATCGCAGGCGGTCAAAGAGGTCGAGCGCTACACGTTCAGGCTCCTTCACATTGATCGACTCGGACAACAACTCGAGTGCGCACCAACCAAGGATCGGTCCCCACATTGCAGTGGCCGTGAATTGCGGGCTTGGGCTGGGCAGCATGCGGCGCGCGGCCTGAGTCCATGGCTTTGGGAACAGCGCCTCCATGGAGGGAATGCGCATGGCAGCACGCAGGCGCTGACGGAATGCCTGCATCAGCAATCCCGGATCTGCGGGCAGATTATCGGCCTTGGGCTGCTCTTCCACCGGCAGGCGTGACAGATAAGTGGACTGAGCCGTGCGAAGAAATACTTCACAGCGCGCCCAAGCGTCATCGAAGAACTCATTACGCTCGCCTTCGCCGGGCCTAGCCTTATCTACGACCCAGGCTCGCGGCTGCTCGGCAAGCTCGGAGAACTGGCGGACCAGCGCTGGATCAAGAAGTCTGCGGAGTGCATCGTGTACCGCTTGAAGTTCGAGGCCCACAAGGGCATCGTCAAGATTGCGAACACCACGTCCATGCAGATAGTCGCAGAGCCTGTCCCAGGGATATTCGGCTGTAGGCTGAAGTTCGCGCCAATCTATAAAGACGTGGCACTGGTAGGCGTTCAAATCGAGTGTAAAGCCGCCGTTGAGCACTTCGCCGGCACGGCGTAGATACTCAAGACCTGTCAGCGAGTCACGGAATGCAAGGACCTTGTCACCGTCATTGCCCAGCCCCAGCCCTTCGCGCAGGCGCTGCTGCCGAAGGCCGCCGCCTCCCTTGTCTGCATAGGCAGCGGAGTAATCGACGGTGCCGTGGGTGGTACCGTAGCGATTGTTATAGATGACAAGCGCGCGCTCGATGCCATTGCGGTTGGAGTAGGCAAAGACGTTTTCATCGACGTTGCCGCTGGGAGTAAAGAAGTCGTAGAGCAGAAAGTTGTTGCTCTCAGCAAACAGCCAGCGTCGCTTGAGGAGTGGCGCGATCTCGCGATCATGACGCTCGACCAGCCACTGGTCAGGGTTTTCTTCGTAGCGCGGCCAGCGGTACTCCATTCCGTACTTCTCGGTATAGCCCTCGATTTGCCCATGGCCGAACATGGGCAAGCCAGGCAACGTGGACATGAGCACGGCCACGCCGAAGCACTTGTCTCCGGTTCCGAACTGATCAATTGCCGTGCGCTCATCGGGATTGCTCATGAAGTTCACGTAACGCTTCATGATGTCAGGGTCAAACTCCAGCGTGTTCTTGATGACCGAGCGGTACTTGGCGTTGTCTTCATCGCGCATCATGACCATGAAAGCGCTGTTGTAAACGCGGTGCATGCCCAGCGTGCGGACAAAGTAACCTTCCATGAGCCAGAAGGCTTCAGCCAGAAGCAGCGTGCCGGGAACTTCGGCGGCGACGCGATCGACAACTTCACGCCAAAACTCGTGCGGCATGGCGTGGTCGAATTCCTGCTGGTTCATGCTGTTCTCAGCGCGCGAGGGGATTGCGCCGCTGGAACCCGGGCCGGGGAACCAAAGCCGATGGAAATGGCGCTTGGCAAGGGTCATGGCCGCGTCAAAGCGGATAACCGGAAACAGGCGCGCGACGTGAAGGATGGTCTGGATGACCTGTTCGCGAACAGCGGGATTGAGATAGTCGAGCTGCGCTGTATCGTTCCACGGGAAGCTTGTGCCGTCGTTGCCGTGATAGATGTAGCGGGTTTCGCCGGAGGCCTTATCGCGCCTCTGAAAGACGACGGCGGCATCGGACTGCTCGAAGTAGTGATCTTCAATCTTGATTTCAACACGGCCGTCCGCGGAAAGATCCGGGCCGTTGAAGGTATAGGCCGGATACGGCGGATAGGGCCGCGAGATGAACCAATCCGGGTGCTCGACCACCCACGGCGAATCGATGCCCATGTGATTCGGCACCATATCGCTGGCCAGCCGAATGCCGTGGTGGTAGGAACGATCGCGAAGGTGGATGTATGCTGCCTCGCCGCCGAGGTCATCGGCAATGCGATAGTCAAAGAGCGAATACGCCGACGCCACGGCATCGCTGTTGCCACAAAGCTGCTTGATTGTCTTCGATGCCCTGCTCCGCTCCCAGATGCCGATGAGCCAGAGAGTATTGATGCCGCGATGCGCGAGCAACGCGAGTTCTTCGTCGGGAATCTCATCGAGCCTTCCGATGTGGCGGCCATACTGCCGGCTGAGTTGCGCAAGCCATACATAGGTGCTTTTCGCCATGAGCACCGTGCCAGGCATCCAGGCAGTGTCGGGCGAAAACTTCTCGTATTCGACGGCTTGACTGCCAAATTCAGGCACTTGTGCCCCCCCTGTGAACGACGGCCATTGCTGTCGGCCGCTTTCGCGGTGACGCCGTGCTGCATCTGCTGCCTGCTTGGCGGCGGGGTTGAACTGCATCCAGATGGCCAGCTCTTCTTCTTGAAGTATCTCGCCTGCAATTTCAAGAATCCGGTCGAGACTGTCGCCGATGAGCGGCTTCCACATTTGCCGGATGAGCTTGAGTTGGTCGCCCAGCGAGGCCGGTGACCCCTCGGCCGGGAGCCGCAGCAGATCGAGAAGGTTCATCGGCTTTGCGTTGGGCAGCGGAATCAACGGACGCGAGGCGAAGTACTCCGGCATTTGCCGTGCGACCTGGCGGTATGCGGTCTTTTCTGCGAGCGTGCGGTCTTCAAACAGTTCTTCGAACGGACGGAAGGCGGGATTGCGGTTAGCGGCCCACAAGAGCGTGAGTTCTTCCAGCGCTGCCGCCCGGTGCGACATGTTGCCCGTTTTACCGGCCAGCCATTGCTTCGGTGTCGCCAGGCCCTTGATCACGCTGGAGCCGGGAAACTGCTCCACAAAGGCAAGCAGCATGGAATCGACCTTGTCGCGGCCCACCTGCGCGGAAAACCAATTTAACGCCGCGTTCATGACGTCGGGATCGAACTGCTCACGATAGCGCGCGATGAGCACGTGGCTGGCTTCGTCAATCAGGCCCATTGCGTAGAGCGCGCCCGCATGGATTGCCCTGTCGGGATTGTTTTCGGCGTCGCGCACCTTGTTCATGCGGTACGCAAACTCCCGGCATGC
This sequence comes from uncultured Acidobacteriaceae bacterium, assembly GCA_963843655.1. Lineage (GTDB taxonomy): Bacteria > Acidobacteriota > Terriglobia > Terriglobales > Acidobacteriaceae > Telmatobacter. The sequence goes on from CAWJLD010000006.1 coordinate 57,656, forward strand.
CGCCATATTGGCGAACACCACGTTCCCTGTGTAGGAAAACAGGGTTTCAGCGAACTTGTAGCGTTCGCGCGCATTCCGGGAAATGTGAAATTCCATCATATTGAATATTGTGTCCCTGGCAATCTCGATCTGATCCGATCCCATATCGCGCTCATCGAGAGCCGTTTACGGCCTGACGGTACATCTTATAGAACGAGGCCCCGTGAGCCAAAATGTAAAGGTACATCAAGTTGCGAGAATGTGCAGAGACGCATTCGTAACTTTTGAGTGCTCCTCCGCCGCTTCGGCTCCACCTTACTCCTATCGAGCTAAGATGTCATTTGAGCGCCGTTTAAGAATGCCATTGGAGCGATTTCTTCCGCCTCATTTCCGCGGCTGGCTAGAAATCTTGGCTCCTGGATGCCGCGATTCTCCAGTTCGCGTCTAATATGGGTAGACAACGACCGGCTCCCTGCACTGGGCCGGACTGCCGGACAATCAGGAGTCAGCGATGCTCGCAGCTCGCCCGCTTCCCCAAACTCTGGGGGAACTGCGCACAAGCAGTCGGTTCCCCGAAGCGTGTCTCAAGTCACGGTCCATTAAAGATGAGATGCGCGGAAACCTTATTGTGCGCCTGCAAGCCGGGAATACTCTGTTCCCCGGTATTGTCGGCTACGAAGATTCGGTCATACCGCAGATTGTAAACGCCGTGTTGTCGAAGCAGAACTTTATCCTGCTGGGATTGCGCGGCCAGGCAAAGAGCCGAATTCTGCGCGCACTGACAGCGCTGCTCGACGAGCACATGCCCTACATTGCAGGATGCGAGATTCGAGACAACCCATATGTACCGCTCTGCAAGAGGTGCCGGGATCTGGTGGCCGAAATGGGCGATGCAACTCCGATTGCATACTTGACGCGCGAGGATCGCTATGTTGAAAAGCTGGCGACGCCGGACGTGACGGTCGCGGACCTGATCGGCGATATTGACCCGATCAAGGCAGCGCGCGGAGCCAAGGACCTTTCAAGCGAGTTGACGATGCACTACGGGCTCTTGCCCAGGGCGAATCGCGGAATCTTCGCCATTAATGAACTGCCCGATCTGGCCGCGAAAATCCAGGTGGCGCTGTTCAACATCATGCAGGAAGGCGACGTACAGATTAAGGGCTACCCGGTGCGTCTGGAACTGGATGTTGTGCTGGTATTCAGCGCGAACCCTGAGGACTATACGGCACGCGGCAAGATCGTGACGCCGCTCAAGGATCGCATCGGCTCCGAAATTCGTACGCATTATCCGGAATCGATTGAAGAGGGCATGGCGATCACGGCCCAGGAAGCGTGGGCGGAACGCGGCCAGGCAGCAATCGAGATTCCCGACTATATTCGCGAGATCGTGGAGCAGGTGGCCTTTATGGCTCGCCAGGACAAGAAAGTAGACAAGCGAAGCGGCGTGAGTCAGCGTTTGCCAATCTCGACGATGGAGCTTGTGGTCTCAAATGCGGAGCGGCGTGCACTGGTGAATAGTGAACAAGTGGTGCTGCCTCGCGTGAGCGATATCTATGCCGCGCTGCCCGGCATGACCGGCAAACTGGAACTTGAGTATGAAGGCGAGATGAAAGGCACAGACACCGTGGTGCGCGATCTGATTCGCAGTTCAGTGGGCAAGGTATTCGATCGCGTCTTTGAGGAAGCCGACACCACGCAGGTGGAGCAATGGTTCAATCTTGGAGGCTCAATCAAGATCGACGACAGCCATCCCGCGGATGCTGCTCTGGTTGAACTCAAGGAGATTCAGGGGCTGCTCGAAAAGCTCAAGCCGCTGGGAATCTCGAAGTCTGCTCCTGCGCCTAAGGTGGTATCGGCCGCGGAGTTCTTTCTGGAAGGGCTGGTTGCGCATCGCAAGTTGAGCCGCACTGAAGAACGCGTTTTTGCGGCGCAGGAATCGACACCGCGCCGTCAGGAACGAGCCGATCTTGAGATCGATTACGACGACTGGCAACGCGTCCGTCGCACGCCGAGAAGCGGATACAACTGATTGCGTTTCTCCAATTAACCGGCTACTACTGACCGAGGGCTCTCACATGAGAAGGACCCATTACACAAAATACAAAGGCGACCTGGCCTCGGAGATTGACCTGGAGGACTTGCTGCAAGCGCTCTCCGGGTACTTTCTCAACTCAGGCTTTCACGATCCCTACTCTGACTTTCAGGACCTGGAGCAGAGCATGGAGAATCTGCGCGAGGCATTGCGCCAGGCGCTTGAGAATGGGAACTTTTTTGACGAATCGATCCGCGAAAAGCTGGACGAGATGATTGCGGAGGGCAAGCTGGATGAGGTGATCGACGAGCTCATCGAGCGGATGGAGAAGGAAAATTACATCTCGACTGCGGGCATGCAGGACCCCTCAGGTGAACCGCAGACGGCCGGGCAGGCCGGCGGAGCAGAAGGCCAGGTGCGCTTTGAGGTCACAGACAAGAGCCTTGATTTTCTCGGCTTCAAGGCATTGCGCGATCTGCTTGGTTCACTTGGCAAATCGAGCTACGGACGCCACGATACCCGACATTGGGCTACCGGCATTGAAGCAAGCGGCGGCTCTCGCCAATATCAGTTTGGGGATACGCTGAACCTGGACACTACCGCAACTTTAGGTTCGGCCATTGCGCGCGAAGGTATTGGCTTGCCGCTCAATATGGAGTATGAGGACCTGTACGTCCATCAGTGCGAGTATCAGAGCTCGTGCGCGACCGTAATGATGCTGGACTGCTCGCACTCGATGATTCTGTACGGAGAGGATCGTTTTACGCCGGCAAAACGGGTTGCGATGGCGCTTTCTCATCTCATCCGCACGCAGTTTCCAGGCGACTCTCTCTCGCTGGTGCTGTTTCACGATTCAGCCGAGGAGATGCCGGTTTCGCAACTGGCGCGCGTGAAGGTGGGCCCGTGGCACACAAACACGCGCGAAGGGCTACGTGTTGCCCAACGCGTCCTTGGCCGTCAACGCAAAGACATGAAGCAGATTGTGATGATCACGGATGGAAAGCCTTCCGCGCTGACGTTGCCCGATGGGCGAATCTACAAGAATGCGTACGGGCTCGATCCTCTGGTGGTAAGCGAGACACTTGAGGAGGTCAATCGCTGCAAGCGAAGCAACATCCTGATCAATACTTTTATGCTTGCGTCTGACTACGACCTGATTCAGTTTGTGCACAGGGTTTCTGCCATGTGCCGCGGCAAGGCGTACTTCACGAGCCCTGATACGCTGGGCCAATACCTGCTGATGGACTATATGCAGCGACGGTCCAAGACCATTCACTAGAAGTTCGCCAATGGAGCTGCGGAGACTAATCCAGTGCCTTATGAAAGCGCAGTACGGCGAGGGTGAGCACGCAGAACCCAATACCGCCCATGGCCGCCATCTGTGGCCACAGCACGTCCATGCCGACACCCTTCAAATAGGTTCCACGCAGCACGACAAGGAAATACCGCAGCGGGATGGCGTAGCTGAAAGTCTGCATCCACTGCGGCATGGCACTGATCGGAAATCCGAAGCCCGAGAACATAATGGTTGGCATGATGACGAAAAACGACGTCACCATGGCCTGCTGCTGCGTGGATGAGATAGTCGAGATCAGAAGCGCCATTCCGAGCATGGAGATGATAAAGAGCACGGCTCCCAGCAGAAGCACCGAGACGCTTCCGCGAAACGGAATCTGGAACCAGAACGTGCCCACGATTCCGATGAGCAAGGCGTCGAACAGACCAATCAGAAAGAACGGCAGAGTTTTGCCGAGAATGAATTCAACCGGGCGAATTGGCGTGACCATGATCTGTTCGAGCGTACCAATTTCTCGTTCGCGCACCACGGCAAAAGAAGTAAGCGTGATGACCAGCAACGTAGTCAGGCTGCCGATGACGCCCGGGACGAAGAACCAGCGGCTGCTCAAATCGGGGTTGTACCAGGGACGCTGCTCGAGCTGGACCGATGGAATTTGCTCGATCAGTTGCGGAGCCACCCGGTAGATGCGGTCATGCTGCATTTGCTGCGCGAAGCGTTGCGCCACCTGAGATACGTATCCTGAAGCGATCAACGCGGTATTTGAGTTGGTGGCATCCACAATGACCTGGATCGGAGCCGTCTCACCTTTCTCAAGCTTCTGCGCAAATCCAGCGTCGATCTTGAGCAGGATGGTTGCATCGCCGTCCTCGATGAGTTCATGCGCGATCTTAGCGTCGCCGAGTTGTTCTTTCACGTTGAAATAAGGACTCGAAGTAAAACGCGATACCAGTTCCCTGCTTTGCCGGCTATTGTCCAGGTCAACGATGGCGGTGGAAACGTGACGAACATCGAAGTTAGCCGCATAGCCGAAGACAAGCATCTGGACGATGGGAGGACCTATCAGGATGAAGCGCGAGCGCTTGTCGCGCACAACCTGGATGAGTTCCTTGATCAACATCTGCTTCAAGCGGCCGAACATCATCTTTACCCCAATCTCTTGTGGAAGCTTTGTGTCGCCACGAGCGCGAGCACGACCGTGAATCCCAGGAGTGGCAGCAGATCAGCACTCAGCATTGCCACCGGCGTGCCTTTGAGGAATATCTTCTTGAGGATCGAAACGTAGTAGCGCGCCGGAAAGAATCTGGTAATCCATTGCAGAGTTGTCGGCATTTGCTCAATGGAAAAGAGAAATCCGGACAGAAGAAACGCGGGAAGAAACGTGACAAGGAGCGACACCTGGCTCGCTGCAAGTTGATTCTTGGTAATGACCGATATGAAGAAGCCGAGCGAAAGCACCACGATAAGAAAAAGCGCGGAGCAGATTGCCAGCGTGAGATAGGAGCCGCGGAAGGGCACGTGGAACCACCCCACCGCCAAGACAACACAAACGGCAACGTCGAGCATTCCAAGCACGAAATAGGGCAAGAGTTTGCCGAGCATGATCTCTATTGCTGTCAGCGGCGTCGAGATCAGCTGCTCCATCGATCCGCGCTCCCATTCCCTGGCAATCGTGAGCGATGTAAGAAATGCGCCGATGACCGACATGACCAGCGCGAGCACACCGGGAATGATGAATGCGCTGCTTTCAAGATCTTCGTTGTACCAGGTGCGTGCTTGAACACTGAGCGGCACAGATTGGATGGACTTGCCGCGCGACTGAAGCCACTGGAGCTGAACCTCTGTCGAGTACCCCTGAACAACGGCCTGCGTATAGCCCATCAGTACGTTGGCGCTATTGTTGTCCGTTCCATCTATCAGCGCCTGCACCTGAACCGATCCGCCCTGGCTAAGGCGGCGTGAGAAGTCCCACGGAATTACAAATCCCATTCGGGCATCTCCGGAGTCTAGAGCATGAGCGATTGCGGCGTTGTTGTCGGCCACGCCAACGATGTGAAAGTACTCGCTCGCTTGAAAGCGCTTGAGCATGTCCTGGCTTTGCCGGCTGCCATCCTGGTCGTAAACGCAGATGGGGATTTTCTTCAGGTCGAGACTAACCCCGTAACCGAAGAGCAGCATCAGCGTTGCAGGCATGATAACGACAATGCCCAGGCTGCGCGTATCGCGCATGATCTGCAGCAGTTCTTTTCTTGCCACGGCAAGAAGACGCGTCAGGCTCATCGCTTGTACTCCTCTGCGCCGCGCAAGGTTGTCAGCGAAACAAACGCATCTTCGAGCGTGGGACGAATGGGTGTAATGCGATCCAGCTTGACGCCCTTCTGAGTGAGGCGGGTTTGAATATGCGGCTCGGTAGTTGATGCGTTCTGTACCACCAGGTGAAGCGCGTTGCCGAAGACAGCAGCATCCATAACGCCAGGAACGTCCTTGAGCGCATCCATCGCGTCTCCCAGCGGTTCGCACTCAACCAGCAGCAAGTCGCCTTTAATTGAATTGCGTTTTAGCTCGCTGGGCATGCCAAGCGCGATCATCTTGCCGCGAAAGATCAACGCTAACCGGTTGCAGTACTCGGCCTCTTCCATATAGTGCGTGGTGACAAAGACGGTGACGCCCTCGGATGCCATTTGATGAATCAATTCCCAGAACTGACGGCGCGAGATGGGATCAACGCCGGAAGTTGGCTCGTCGAGAAAGAGGATGGGAGGCCGGTGAAGCACCGCGCAACCGAGCGCAAGCCGCTGTTTCCATCCGCCGGGTAACGTTCCAGTGACCAGATCCTCCTGCCCCTTGAGGTTCGACATGGTGAGCGCCCATTCGATTCGCTCTTTCACGATCTGCGACGGAACGCTGTAAAGCCCTGCAAAGAGGCGGAGATTTTCGATCACTTTCAGGTCGTTGTAGAGCGAGAACTTTTGCGACATGTAGCCGATGTTCTGACGCACGGATTCAGGCTTCCGCGCCACGTCGAACCCTGCCACTTCTGCCCGGCCGCCGCTCGGCTTCAGCAGACCGCAGAGCATGCGAATCGTGGTGGATTTGCCAGCGCCGTTGGGTCCGAGAAATCCAAACACTTCACCCTTGTGGACTTTGAGACTGATGTTGTCAACGGCCACAAAGCTGCCGAAGCGCTTGACGAGATTTTCAATCACCACGGAATTTGCCGATTCAGCCACGTTGCGCTCCCCCGCCGGAAACGGCATCGACAAACATATCTTCAATTGTGGGTGCAACTTTTTGGATTGCATCGAAGTGCGCGCCGGCGCTCTTGAGGCGCGATTCGATTTCGGGAATCCTCTGCGCGGCGTTGTCGACAACAACGTGAACACCGTCGCCGGTAAGCACCAGGCTGGAGATGCCATCGGCCTTCTCAAGTGCATCGTGCACTGGCCGAGGTTCCGCGGCGCTTACGGCAAGCGCGTCCTTGTGCAGACGCGATTTTAGATTGGCCGGCGTATCGCAGAACAATAGCTTGCCCTGATTCATGAGTGCAACACGGTGGCAACGCTCCGCTTCATCCAGATAGGCGGTCGAGGTCAGAATGGCAACGCCTTCGGAAATCAATTCGTACAGGATGCGCCAAAAGTCGCGGCGCGAAACCGGATCGACGCCCGTAGTTGGCTCGTCGAGTAAGATGACCCTGGGCCGATGAATGAGCGCGCACACCAGACAGAGTTTCTGCTTCATGCCACCGGATAGATTGCCTGCGAGGCGAGCACGGAATTCGCTCATGCCCGCTGCCTGCAACAACTGCGCGGAACGCTCATTGCGCTCCTTCCGGCGAACGCCGAACAGATCCGCGTAAAAGCGGATGTTTTCATCAACGGTTAGATCTTCGTAGAGCCCAAAGCGCTGCGGCATGTAACTGAGCTCGCGTTTCGCGAGTTCCGGTTTGCGCACGACATCGCAACCGGCCACGCTGGCCGTACCGGCATCCAGCGGCATGATACCTGCCAGCATGCGCAAGGTGGTCGTCTTGCCTGCTCCGTCGGGACCCACGAGGCCAAAGATTTCACCGGCACGCACATCGAAGCTGATTCCATCGACTGCGCGAACGCCGGGAAAGCTCTTCACAAGTCCCGAAGCCTTGATGGCAACGGCGTTCTCGAATTGGCGCGAATCGGTCATCGCTTGACGGCTGCCGGAGACTGCTGTTTTGTATCTGGCGCAAGTTGAAGGTGAGCGTCGGCGGGCATGCCGGGCTTGAGTTCATGGTTTGGATTGTCGATATCGATCTTGACCCTGTACACCAGTGTGACGCGTTCCTTGTAGGTTTGAATGCTCTTGGGCGTGAACTCCGCGTTGGACGCTATGAACGAGACGCGGCCGTGATATTGCTTGCCAGGATAGGTGTCGGTAGTAACGGCAACATCCTGTCCCCAATGGATGCGGCCGAGATCGGTTTCGGCGATGTACGAACGGAGCCAGATGTGATCGAGGTCGGCAAGAGAAACGACCGGCGAGCCCAGCGAGACCACCTCTCCAAGTTCAGCCTGGCGGACGGTGATGACGCCTGAAGTGGGTGCCCGCAACGTGGAATAGCTTGCATTGATGCGTGCGAGGCCGAGATTGGCCTTGGCCTGCTCAAGGTTTGCGCGTGCAATTGCGATGTCTTCTTTCCGTGGGCCTTCCTGTGCTTCGCTCAAATGCTGTTGTGCAGCATTGAGTGCCGCTTCAGACCGCTTGGCCGCAGTCACCGCGCGATCGCGATCCTGGGCCGAGATTTCATCTTTACTGAAGAGCTGCTGTGCGCGATCGCGGTCGGCGATCTTGAGAGCCAGATCGGCCTGCGCATCGATCACCGACTGCTGCAGCGCCTTGATCTGTTGTTCACGAGTGCCGGCCAATACGAGAGCGAGATTGGACTGCCGGACGTTGACGGTGGCCTCGTCGATGCGCACCTTCTGTTTGAAGTCGGAATCCTCAAGCCTGGCCAGCAGATCGCCCTGCTGCACCTGCTGACCTTCTTCAACCGGCAATTCGACGATGCGGCCGGGCACTTTGAAGCTCACCAGACTTTCGTGCGCCTCAATGTTTCCGGACAGAGAGACCTCATTTGAGGGCGCGGGCTTTGCCTTCCAGCGCGGATAAAACCAGATTCCGGCGGCAACAGCCGCAATCAGCAAGATCGCAATCGGTATCAATCGTTTCATTGCATCCATCCCCTGGGAGCTTCAATCACGACGCATTGCATGCGCCGGTCAATTCCCCAAAAACTTCTGAAGGTTATTCTCGGTATCACCAAGCGCGCGAGCGAGAGCGCACTTGGCATCGACGTGCCGGGTAACGGCAACGATATAGTTCTCTTGTGCGCGGGCCAGCTCGTCTTGAGCGGTGACAACTTCGACGTTGTTGGTGGTGCCCGCCTGAAAGCGATCCTGCGACAACGTCAGCTCGCGGTGGGCAAGTTCCTGTCCCTGCTTGGCTACACTCACCTGTTGTGCTGCGGAATCGAGGTTCAGCAGCGCCTGACGAATCTCCTGATCGACTCCACGCGCCAGGTCAGCGATTTGAGCGTCGATACGTTTGATCTGACTCGCCAACTGCATGGCTTCACCGTTGCGATCGCGATCAAAGATGGTGAAATCAACCTGTCCCTGGATCAGGCCCGTGGTCTCCATTCCGCCAATGCTTCGGCCCAGTTCACCGATGTTTCCGTTCACACTGATCCGCGGATAATAGCGAGCGCGATTCGCGCTCTGCTTTTGGACAAGGCTCTCTCGTTGCTTTTCAAGCGATAGATAATCGGCACGGACCTTAAGCGCTTCAGAGAGCAGAGTATCCGGCTGCGATTTGTCCAGTGCCTGGAAGTGCAGCGGTTCCGCAAGCTCAAGCTGCGTTCCAGGGCTCATGCCGAGATTCCGGGCCATAGTCAGATATGTCTGCTTCAAATCATTTTGCGCAACCAGCAGAGCCTGTGTTTCGTTTGCCAGTTGTACCTGAGCACGCAGCACATCCACGCCGGTGGCAACACCGGCATCGTGCCTGTCGGTCGCCAGATTGAAAAGCGCTGTTGCATCTTTGACTCGCGATTCGGCTGCGTTCACGCGAGCGTCGGCGGTTTGCGCATTCAGATAAAGCGCGGCGGTCATGCGGACGATGAGATCGCGGGCATCGCGCTCATCGAGTCTGCTGGCCTCAACAGCAGTTTCACTGGCTTTGAAGTTGCGATAGGTGGCCAGATCGAGAACGTTCTGCTGCGCGTAGATGCGGGCATCGTAGTTCGAGAAGGGCCCAACCACGCCCGGTATAGAAAGACCCGGCACGGAGATACCCATGGCATGCAGATTTCGGTTTTGATAATTGGCATAGGTCTCTGCGTTCACGCGCGGAAGCAATGCGGCCGACATGCTGCGCCGGCGCGCGCCTTCAGCGTCGCTGACCCGCGATTGCGCCAGCAGTACGTTGAGGTTTGCCTGCAACGCCCTGTGGATCGCGTCCTGAAGTGTGAGCCTGTAGGGCGCCTGCTGTTGTGCAACACAGGGCACTGACATGCCCGCGCCTAGAAACGCGGCCAGGAAAAGAGCGGATTTGAGTGAACCGAATTTCATGATTCCTGCTCCTCGCCAGAGATGGAGATCGATCTCCAGAAGTTATTAAAGCTGTCTTCAATCAAGCTATTGAGCGCGGGAGTTTCATGAAGCGACCAGAAGAGAACGGTTCCCATCATGGTTTGAAGAAACTGCTGGGACACCTTGTCTTTCTTGAGTCTGGGCAGTATTTCTCCACGCTCCTGGCCGGTGGCAACCAGCTCCTCAACTGCTTTACGGCCTGCCTCCATGGTCCGTTTCATGATTTCGCGCACGCCCACACTGCCAAGAAAGGACGAGATGAGCGCGCGAGCCAGTGCGGGGCTGCGTCCTGGTTCTTCGCCAAGGCGCTGCGCGAGCTGGCGCAGGGTTCCGTGGATGGTCTGGTTGCCATGGGCGTTGAGTGAGATTGCCTCACGCACCTTGCCTATCTGAATCTCGGCCATCACGCCGAGCACTTGATCTTTCGTCTCGAAGTAGTTGAAAAACGTGCCTTTGCCAACATCGGCGGCCTCGGTTATGTCCTCAACGGTAACGCCGTGCAGCCCGCGCTCGGCAATCAGGGCGAGGGCCGACCTGAAGATCCGCAAGCGGGTTTCAGCGGCCCGCCGCTGTCGCCTGCCCAGAACCGGAAGCTCCTCGGCCGTGGCACGGGAATCGGCAGCTTTGGAACGAACGACTTTCCGGGCCGGCGGTTTTGATTGATCTGGACTCATAGGTGACCATAATTCATTTTTGACTATCAGTCACATATTTACTCCATTGCCGGAATTTGTCAAGGAGGTGCGGTGGATTTTCAATTTGTGACGAAAATTCGTGACCGGGTTCGCCAAAGCTCACCAAATCAGCTAGTATGGCAAGCATTGGCTATTACTTGCTCCTCAATTGGTTGCCCCAAATTTATATGGTGCGCTGATCGAAAATCACAGACGGTAAGACGATTTTCGAGATCAAGGCCCGCCAACCAACCGCTTGAGAGATTTCAATGCTGTAAAGATTACCTTCGGTACCAAAGCAAACATGAAATTGCAGTGAATGCTGCAGCGTTGCTGTACTTGATGCATGGCTGTAGCCCTTGATCGCAGCGTACTCATTCTGCGAAATGCGTGGTGTGGCAGCACAATGCTGAAAACCAGCCTGATCCGTTTGATGAGCGTACTTCAAAAGTGGTAGTGACGAGTCAACATCACTCGCTCAGAATGAGGAAGGCCGTATTTGAGCAATCGACGATGAATACTCGCGGTTGCGAGGGTGTACTAAGGGCCACCTTCAATTGTTTGTTTTTCTGAATTTTGTGCCGCCCGGCTTGACCGGCGGACTTTCTCACAGGAACCGCTGAATTTGGGACAGCCAAACCCAAAACGACATTCCTGGTTGGTATCCAGTTGCCACGGTAAGTTCCTAAAGGCAGGTGGAGCGTCCAATGAAGCACTTGATTCAGACGGTAGTCAATCTCCGGAATTTTCCGGTTGCGTTCATATCCTCAGTAAGGGGCTCAAACCGCTCGGCTGATCTTCCGCGCCAGTCACCTGCGCAGCTCAAATCCTCCAAAAGAAACGTCACTTTCGAATCCACTATGAGTCATCCCTCGCGCCAATTTCCGAACGCCCTTGCGATTCTCTTCACTTGCATCGCTCTGTGGAACGCTACCCCGCTCACTGCACAGGTATCGATCACTGCAAACGTAACTAAAGAACCTTTTCAGGTGCTGGCGGGCTCGACGCGACAGATCAACGTCAACATCGCGGGTGGAACGCAAAAGACAGTGAACTGGAGCGTGCTGTCGACGACGGGCGGAGCCAGCGCGACCTTCACCACTCCGAACGGCGCCGATGTATCGTCAGTAACCGGCGCACTGCCCACTGTTCAGGTGAATATCGGTCCCACGCAGGGAAACTGCACGATTACCGGAAGCGGCAGCTATTCGGTGACTTCCACCGCCTCCGTAACCGTGCAGGCGCAATCAACTGACGATCCTACAAAAACGGCCTCATTCCTCTTCAATGTTTGCGCCAACAGTCCGCCGACACTGGACAACGGCACAAGTTCGGTAATCGTCGCGCCCGCATACCAGCAGGCCTATCAGAATCAGCCCATGACTCTGCAATCGTGGGTAATGGGCTGCACGAATGAAACGGGAACGTGGAGCATCGTGACACAGCCTTCGGGTGGTAATGGAACTTTATCCGACACGAATTATCGCGATGTGGTGTTCACAGCCAGCGTTACGGGGCGCTACATGCTCAAATACACCGCAAATTGCAATTCGGGGGGCGGCACTGCCATTGTGTACGTGTCTCCAAATCCGATGCCTTCGTACGCGACAACGCCAAACGGAACCAGACCGCACGAGTGCTACGTCGATCCGGAACTGAGCGGCGCCGACTACGAGGTCGGCGCGGGGAAGGCCTACTCCACAATCTCCTCCACGCCCGCGCTCACGGGATTCAAGCCGGGAACCATTGTGCGCATCTGGAATACGGATACGACAGGTACCAACCCATCTGTCTATCACGAGTACTACAACATTCAAACCAGCGGCACTGCTACGCAGCCGATCCTCGTCTGCGGAGTACCCGACTCAATGGGTAACTTGCCCATCATGGACGGAACCGATGCAAAAGCGCAATCGGATGTGGACACTTCCGCGGGCGGTGGAATTATTACGATTTGGAAGGGTCCGGGGCATTACGGATATTGGCAAGGCGGATCGTTGGGACCAAATTATGTAAGCATTACCGGACTCCATTTGCGCAACGGCAAATCCAACATCAAGAAGTACTCTCCTGGTAGCAGCACTGAGACCAATTGGGACAACTTCACCGCCTGCGTAAATGCGCGATCGGGAAGCTACGTCGATATCAGCGGCAATCATCTGGACAATTGCTCGAACGGAATTTTTACCGCAAATAACGGCAATAATGCCTGGGCGACTATCACGCAAAACTTCTCGATCATGGGAAACCATGTTGATCTGTCCGGTGATCCCAACTATCCGGAGACCACCCATCAGATGTACCTGCAGACCTACTACCTTCTCCTCGAAGGAAACCGGCTCGACAATCCGTCGCAATACGTAGGATGCCAGGTGAAGTGGCGCGGTATCGAAGGCATCTTCCGCTACAACTATTTGGGCGACGGCGCTGAACGCCTCTTTGACCTGGTGGAGAACCAGGACGGGGCGCAGTACATGATGTTCGACCCGTACTTCGAGCTATATGGATACGGAGACAGGGCAGGGGCGAACGTAGTTGCGGCTTATCAGGAGTCGTTCCAAAAGGACTTTATCTACGGTAACGTAATGTTCGGAAGCTCAGCAGAGGCCCAGATTCACTATGCCGACGACCAGGGTCTGGCTCAAATGAGCAATCGCAACGGCATCTTGCACTTCTACTCCAACACAATAGACAATGCGCAGCTTGTGTTTGACAACGGAGAGTGGGGTATGGCCGGCAACACCTACTACCAGGCTAGAATAGACGCCCGCAACAACATACTCTGGGCGCGATCGACGGCCTGGACCGGCGTGATCAACATGGCATTTGCCACCACACCTGCCATCATTCTCGACGCCAAGACTAACCTGATGCGGGCGGGGACCTTTTCGATACAAACGCCCATCATGGGCGAAACCGGACAGAGTCCCGCGGGAACAGGCTGGCGCAGTGTGTGCGATCCGTCGCCATGCGCATGGCCGCTTCAGGTACCGATTGATCCGCATCTCTATGGTTTGAGCGCCGCAAACTACCTGAGCACCAGCACACAACCTTACGATTCATCCACTTTAGTTCCGCTTAATGGTTCAGCAGCAGTTGGAGCTGGAACAGCGCTCGATGGCAATCCTCTGAGCTACATGCCTGTCCGCTGGCAATATTCGATTGCGACCGGCGCGCTGGCGTTGCGGCGCGATCCGCTTACGATCGGTGCTGAGGATTCATCTGAGGGCAGTGTGCCGACGGCTGCCACGCCGACCTTCAGCCCCAGTTCCGGAACCTACAGCACTACGCAGACTGTCTTGATTAGCTCAAGCACTCCGGGAGCGACTATTTACTACACGACCGATGGTTCGACGCCGACAACTGGCTCTCAATCGTACTCAGGCCCGATCACCGTTTCAGCGTCTGAGACACTCTCGGCTATTGCTGTGGCAACCGGCTACAACAACAGCCCGGTTGGATCGGCGAGCTACGTCATTACACTCGGGCAAGTGGCCGCGCCAATCTTCAACCCGGCAGGGGGCACCTACACCTCGACACAGCAAGTGTCCATTTCCACCACCACCGCAGGCGCCACGATCTATTACACGACCAATGGACAAACGCCGACCACCAGTTCAACCGTCTACAGCGGTCCGATTACCGTCTCGTCAACGACAACCGTGTCGGCCCTGGCGGTACTGAGCGGATACACAGACAGCCCGGTAGCGACGGCCACCTACACTATAAACACAGATCAGGTAGCCACTCCCATCTTTAGTCCGGCGCCAGGAACATACGCCACGGCACAGAACGTGACCATCAGCACCACTACGCCTTCTGCCACGATCTATTACACAACCGACGGAAGCACGCCAACCACGGGCTCGGCCGTGTACAGCGGGCCCATCTCCGTCACTGCATCGGAGACGATCAAGGCAATCGCCACGGCAAGCAGCCTTACCACGAGCGCCGTTGCGACGGCCACTTACACCATTGGTCCAAGCCCTGCAGCAACTCCAAGATTCAGTCCAAGTCCTGGGTACTACCCGTCGGCACTGAACGTGACGATCAGCACCACTACACCTTCAGCCACGATCTATTACACGACGAACGGAAGCACGCCGACCACAAGCTCAACTGTCTACACCGGTCCGATCAACGTGACTGCCACGATGACGATCAAAGCAATTGCAGCAGCAACCGGATATTCGGCAAGCGCAGTTGCGACGGGAACTTACACCATTCGACAATCCCGAGTGTCTACGCCCACGTTTACTCCAGGCCCCGGTAACTATACCTCGGCGCAAGGAGTTGCCATCAGCACTACTACACCTTCAGCCGCAATCCATTACACAACCGACGGAAGCACGCCGACCTCAAGCTCTACTCTCTACACCGCTCCGATTGTGGTCACCACAACTCAGACGATCAAGGCGATTGCCGTGGCAAGCGGTTACATGAACAGCGTCGTTGCTATGGCGACCTATACGATCACTCCTGCCACTGTTGGCCAGGCGGCAACGCCATACTTCACCCCGAACGCCGGGACCTACACGTCTGCACAGACCGTGACCATCAGCACTACGACGCCATCGGCCACTATCCGTTACACAACTAATGGAGGCACGCCGACTCCAAGCTCACTTCTGTACAGCGGCCCCATATCGGTTTCGACATCACAAACAATTAAGGCCATTGCGATCGCAAGCGGTTATTCCACGAGCGCAGTCGCCTCCGCCACCTACACAATCAACATCACTTCCAATGCTGACTTCAGCATCTCCGCATCACCCACATCGCTCACAGTGGCGACCGGATCGAACGGAACGACCACCGTTTCGGTGGTTCCGCAAAATGGATTCAATGCAAATGTAACGTTCGCCTGCTCGGGTCTCCCGTCCGGCACTGCGTGCAGCTTTGCTCCCGCAAGCGTGACACCGTCGGGCGGTCCTGCATCGACAGTGCTGACCATTTCAAAGACGTCGAACACTGCATCTCAACAATCGCAATCGCCCTTTATTCCGGGATCGATGTTCGCGGTTGCATTCTGCTTTATCGGCTGGAAGAAACGGAGACGGCTACAGATGCTGGCTTTGTTGATCGTAGGCGCTGCCGGCATTCTGGCCATGAACGGATGCGGCGGCGCAACATTCAAATCGACCACGTCAAGCTCCGGCACAACTTCCATGGTTACCATTACCGCCACTTCGGGAGCGATCGAGCACTCTACGACGGTCTCCGTTACTGTCAATTAACTCTCGTAAAACATAAACAAACCGGAAGGCATCGTTAGCGAATGCCTTCCGGTTTGTCATCTGAAGCGGGGCCATCAGATCAGTTGCAATTAGAAGTTCATGAAGCCGCTTGCCGCGCCTGCGGCGTGCGCCCCGATTCCGATCGTCGGAGAGAACCACCACATTTTGCTGTTCTGCTTCTTTAAGTGGAAACTGATGAAGGTGCTCGAAGTGACCAGGGCCGCATCGACCGCCAATTGACCGCTTAGCGACGAAGGCATGTGCGGATTCCCTTCCCTGCAGCGATGCGCCGCGATGCAATGCTGAGTCAAACCGATGTCCAGGGCGGCCAGGCCCAGATGCAATCCGTTCACCAGGAAGAATTTCTTATCAAGGACTCTGTCTTTCTGATACGTGGGCCGCAATACGTATGCCGAACTCGATGGAACTAATGCAGCGGAATATTCGGCGACAAGGCCAACCACAGGAGCCTCGCTGCTCGACACATTCGCGGTCGCGGCAACAAGCAAATTGCGTTGGGGGGCGGCACCGCGTTCGATCTGCCTGAATGGAATTGTGGCACTCTGAGCCGCGCACATCGCCCCGGTCGCAATCATCATCAGGCTCGCCAGCGTTTTGCTCAGCGTCTTCATCTTGTCCCCCGTCTGCGCGTCGTTCGCACCTGGAGGACTTATCGACGGAACTGAAGATCGAGATCAGAGCATTTGCGAGCTGCAAAATTGGAGTCTGCTAATTAATAAGCAGAAATTAGATAGTCCGCCGCATTTGATAACGGGCAAGGCAGTCGGAATTGCTAACGGAAAGGTATTGCGCCGGTGTTTCACAACGCCGGGAACGGGCTCGCTTTGTCGAATGAAAGCGGACGTGCCGTACAATGGTCCCATTGCCAGTGGTGCCTTTCATCACCGATGCCGTGAAGGCCAGTCCGGCTGAAACCAACCTTCGGCCAGTTTCGAAGGCCGCCAGCGCGTGCCTTTTTCTCCTGCTCTGTTTCGCCACAGCGACGATGTTTGTAAAGGAAGCCTGGACGCTGCAGTGCTTTCAAATCGGAATCTACGCTGTTCTAGGCGTTTACATCATCGCCGGCATGCGCCGTGGCGAGAAACCGTTTCTGCGCGCCTGGCCGACTTACCTTGTGTATTGCATTCCGCTGTGGGGACTGGCGCAGCTTCTCGCCCACACCACGTCGTCTACATTCGAGACCCGCACGGCCGTCTTGCGATGGGGCGCGCTGGCCGGAGTATTCTTTCTGACCCAGGCGATCTGCCGCAACAGGACGGCTCGCCGCAACATGCTGAGCGCATACCTCATTTTCAGCACCGCGATGGCGGTGCTTTGCCTCACCCAACTCTTTACATCCGAAGGCAAAGTTCTTTGGATTTTTTCGTCGGGCTATCCAGATGTTTACGCAACGTTCCCGTCGTATAACAATTATGCGCAATTCATAGAACTAGCGCTGCCGATTGCACTCTGGCGCGCGCTCCGGGAAGGCTGGCGCTCGTGGTGGTATGTGCTTGCAGGCGGCGTTCTTTATGCCTCCGTGATCGGATCGGCGTCGCGTGCCGGGGCCACTCTCTGCACTGCCGAACTGTTCGCCATGATAGCGATCGGCCTGGTAAAGCTGCGAGACCCCGAAACCGGCTTGCCGACCCGGTCGACAACTTCGATGCTCCTGCTTGTTCCGGTTCTTGCAGCAACGTTCACTTTGGCGGTGGGATGGGAAAGAGTTTGGCAGCGTTTTCAGGAGAACGATCCGTACCTGGTACGCAAGGAGTTCATGCTTGCAGCCGCAGACATGGCGATACAGCGCCCTTTGACCGGTTACGGCCTCGATACCTTCCCAGCGGTGTATCAGCGATACGCCACAAAGGATTTCCCCTTTTACGCGAACCACACCCACAACGACTGGGCAGAGTTTGCAGCCGACGGCGGATTCCCTTTCCTGCTGCTCATCTTGATTCCGTTTGCCTGCGCAGTGCCCGCGGCAATTCGCAATCCCTGGGGGATCGGGCTAATTGCGATCATGCTGCACGCGTGCGTCGATTTTCCGTTTCCGCGTCCGGCTGTGTCTGGGTGGATGTTCCTGCTGCTGGCTTTGCTTTATACGGCCAGCGCTTCGGACAGCATGCAACAGTCAACAGTTGGGCAGGTCAGTCCACCAGGCCCGCGTCCGCTAAAACCCGTCTAGCGCGCATCTTGCGGTTCAGCTCCAAGGCAGATACGGGCGCGGTGTGCCGCTTTTTCCTGCAATGCGCTTGATTGAATCGCTCCGGAGCGCGCTTGCTGAATCTTGAATGGCTGAACTTCTGCGCCTCGGATTGTTTATGATCCGGCGTGAATCTGAACACCTGTCGTATTGAGCGTGCCTGTTATCCGAACGGTTCCCAATGACCGGCGGTATCTGAGGCGCAGAAGTACAAGCGATGAGCCGGGCTCAACGGTGAAAGGGATCTCTAACTGCGCCGGCTGTTCGCTTGAAAGATCGTTCGATTGCCCGAGAACCTTCTGCGACTGCGGTTCCAGCACCTGCCAGCTTAATCCAGTGGAGGGACGAATATTCGACGTGTGGTATTGAGACGTCAATCGATAATCTCCAGGATTCAACACTACGTACTGTTCAGCGACAACGCAGTCCTCCGGTTCGCTTCCATTAAACTCCGTATCCAGTCCTGACGGGCCAGGCCATGAGTGAAGGCCTGGATACTCCCGCAGAGACCAGTCAAATTTGGCACGCAATGGAGTTCTAAGGAAGTGCGCATTGTTTGGAAAGGTCCAATCGGCTTCGACCCACCCGTGTTGAATCAGGAGATGCCATAGTGAAAACGCCTCGGTGGGATGATTACCTTCCACCAGATGATTCACGGCATAGAGCATCACGGGCAGGTCCGATTGTTGATCGCCGACCCGAAACAGATTGCGGGCCACTTGTTCGGCAGCTTGGGTCTGATCCTTGGCAAGGAGAAAGTGAACATACTGTCGGAGGAACTCGGGCTTCTGGTTCAGGATGGCCTCTGAAATTGTTTTTGGGTCAGGCGACGCGCGCCAGCAGAGTTCGAACAGTCCTCCGATGTCGTCTGAGGGCATATCCGCCGCACTTCGGGCCCAGGTCCAGAACTCCGGCATATTGCCTTGCCGGAAATAGAAGTTCGCCAGACTCCAACGCGGCATGTAGGTGTGATCGATTTTGTAGGCTTGGAGCAGTTGTTTCTCTGCTGTGTCGTAATTTCCTTCGGCTTCGTTCTCAAGGCCCAATTCGATGTCGGCTTGCGCATCGTATGGATTAAACCGCAGCGACGTATTGAGAAGCTTCTTGGCATCTGCCGAATCGAACTGAGCCAAGCGCATGTAGTACGGCCAGCCATCCGGAACCAGATCGATAGCCAATCGAATCGAATCCGCGGTGTCTTTTCGGAACTGATAATCGGCTCTCGCCAGCAGAAGTGAGCCCCATATTCCAAGACAGCACGCAAGGGCTACGGCGGCCCGCAGCGTGATTTCAATCGAATTGCGCAGAACAGGCATAGAAGCTAAATCGCAGCATAGCATTTGGGCGGCACCCGTCGGGACGGTACGATCATCTGCCCAGGTCTTTGCCCGTCGTGGAGTCCGAAATTCTACCCAAATTGTTACTAAAGCGGTACCGGCAGAATTACCTGCGACTACTCTCGAAGGGGCACATTCTGAAAGGTTGCCTGCCCAGTCGTATTACGTAGGTAATACATAACTTATTGATTTTAAAAGAACGCACTGGTTGCAGTTCCTGCGCATCTAAGCTATAAGAAGTACAGCACGGATACGTTACGTCTGTGCACTTTAGCGAGGGCAGCGATGTTCAAGAAACTTCAGGTTATCTCGGTATTGTTTTGTTTCTTGTCATATGCAAACGCAGGTGCGGTTTCTATCGGGACCGTCAGTGCGCGTGGAGACTTGCGGGTAGATAACTATAGCGTCAAAGGAAACGCTACGCTCTTTGACGGTTCAGTTGTTGAGACCGATCAAGCCTCAGCGGATTTGCGCCTAGCCAAGGGCGTCGAGATCAAGCTGTCGGCGACCTCTCGTGGAACACTTTACGGCGACCATATTGTTTTGCAGAAAGGCGAGGGTGAGCTCTCCTCATCTACGGGATACCAGGTCCAGGCAAACGGTCTCCATGTTGTTTCGATTGAACCTCACTCCCGCGGTGTCGTTTCCATGAGGCCGGGAAACACGGTCGAGGTGGCATCGCTTGATGGGAGCCTGGGAGTCACCAACGACCAAGGCGTCGTGCTGGCCAACATTCTTCCCGGCCAGTCGTTTTCATTTGCAATGCAGGCTGCTGCCAACCCCCAGGAATTCGTCGGTGTGGGTTTGGTCAGTTTCGATAACGGCACTTATTACCTGACCACTGATTCAGGCGCCAGATATATTCTCACCTGCAAAGACTCACACGGCTATGTCGGCGACAAGGTAGTCGTCAACGGCGCGATTCAAGGCCCTTCCGGAAATGGTCCAGCAATGCTGTGCGTAAAAGATATGGATATCAATGGACCGAGTTCCATGTCATCCAAGAAAAAGTGGGTCATCGCCGGGATTGCGATCGCAGCGGGTGCGGGCGCCGGAATTGCCGTAGGGCTATCGAATCAATCTGAGCATCCTGCCAGCCGCTAAGTTTCTTTCTCTCTCTGCTTCGTCTGTCAGCGCACCGTCACGGGTCCGTATCTGCGGCTCTGCGCGGGAGCTTCGTTTCGCGCCACAACAGTCAGTGTGATGATATGAACCACTGTGGGCTCGGCACAGCGTCAAATCTGCCGGCTTAGAAAGGTCAGGCATTTTACACATAAATTGCGTACCTTATCATGGGGGCTGCAGCCATGTACAACTTCGCTAGCAAGCTCTTTACTCTCCTACTCGACCCGATCGCCTCAGTGCTTCTCCTGCTTGTCTGCGCCTGGATAATTCGCAAACGGCGCCCAAGGCTGTCCAATGGCCTTAATTTGGCCGCAGTTGCCTTCCTGTTCTTCATGGCGTGCCCAATAACGTCTGCCTGGCTGGTTAACTCGCTGGAAAAGCAATATCCGGATAAGGGCATCGAGGGAGAAAATGGCGCCCAGGCAATCGTGGTTCTTGGTGGATCATTAAAAATGCCAAGCGGATTGCACCGCAGAAGTGGGCTGACCAATTCATCCGATCGGCTGCTTGAGGCGTTACGCCTGTACCACGCGGGCAAGGCTCCATTGATCGCGGTGAGTGGTGGAGATAATCCCTTGCTTTTGAGGGTACGCAAGGTGCACGAGGCAGATGAGATGCGTTCACTGCTTGAAGAATGGGGCGTTCCCGGGTCAGCAATCGTAGTCGAAGATGTGTCGATTAATACGCATGAAAATGCCATTTTTACCAGGAAAGTTCTTGCGGCGAGAGGGATTCAACATATCATTCTGGTCACTTCGGCGATCCACATGCCGCGAGCCACTGGCGCATTTCGCAAGGCGGGCTTTGATGTGGAAGCAGCCCCGGCCGATTTCCTGTCTGGGCGGGGAGATCGGGCAATGATATTTCGATGGTTTCCAGCGTCAGGGGTGATGGTCGATTCAAGTAACGCATTGCACGAATGGATTGGCCTCTTCATCTATCGATTGCGCGGATGGGCCTGATCTCGTGCGCAGGTCTCAACGATGGTCATTCAAAATGGTTCGAAGTGGCTGCACGTAGTACTTTTGTCACGCAAACGTAAGACATATGTGTTGATTATGTTTTACAGGCGTGATACTTTTCACTTAATTGTTTCCCTTTGAGCGTTTCTCGGGAAGCGAAATACGCATCATACGTTTGTACGTCAATAATTCGTGTCCATCTCAAACATGATTTTGCACCATGCAACCCCTATAGATAATGGGACTGAAAGGGGCGAAGCCTGTCCTCTTCAAGACTCTGAAGTTACTTTCTTCCCTGCTTCTCCAAGTTTCCCCATCGACAAAACCTCGAAATCCCAGGGCTAACGTTCCTTTCTTGAAGGAAAGTCCGCGCCCAATTACTCAACAACTGTGATCCGCGCGATCCGGCTGCGCCTTCACAGGGACTCGAGCAGATTATGACAGTCCTTAAACCCCGCTCTCGAATGATTAGTGTCAGGCTCTCTGAAGACGAGTATTCCGCCCTGCAGCAACTATGCGCTTCTACCGGGGCGCGAAGCGTATCGGACCTGACGCGCGATGCTATGCGGACCCTGCTGAACGGAGAAAGCCGCGAAAATTCGCCCTCAAGCTTTGTGGACGAATTTCGAGATCGGCTCACCAACCTCGACCAGAAGATCGAAGAGTTGGCCGGTCTTGTTGCATCCACAAGAGCCGGGCAGGAGAGCTGACCAAAGTACGCACATGGCTTCAAAGCTGCACGGTCGTCGATCCTTGTCAACAGGCACCGTTCCCCCGGTGATGTTTGAGCATGCTCTTATCCCGAGAATGGGTTCGTCTTCCTATCGCCATTGTGGTCAATTAATTATTGGCCCTTGCTTCAAAGCCTTTGCAGGGGATATCTCCACGGAGCAATTATGAGAAGCATCGTGTTCGTCGTCCTCGCGGTTACTGCTGCACTCGCTGCGCACGCCCAGCAATCTGCTATGGGCGCTGGAGCAACCTCGATCAGTGCGATCCCGAATCTACCCGTATCTAAGATCGGTCCCGATGACCTTATTGGCGTAAATGTGTATGACTCCCCGGAGCTGACTCGTACCGTCCGTGTCAGTGCAGATGGAGATATTCGCCTGCCGATGATCAAGCAGCATATCCATGCTGCCGGTCTCTATCCTGAAGGACTGGAAAATGAAATCGCAGCGGTATTGGTGAAGAATCAGATCCTCGTAGACCCAATGGTCAGCATCACGATCATGGAATACAGGAGTCGTCCGGTTTCGGTTGTAGGTGCAGTGAATACTCCTGTGACCTTTCAGGCAATGGGGAATGTGACGCTTCTCGATGCCATAACGCAGGCCAAAGGCCTAGCCGACAACGCCGGGCCTGAAATCCTCGTGAGCCATCAGGAGACAGGGACAGACGGCAAACTGACAACGATTGTTGAGCACATTCCTGCGCGCAGTCTTCTTTACAATGCGGATTCCTCTATGAACCCCACCCTGCATCCCGGAGACGAAGTTCGCGTTCCAGTAGCAGGCAAGGTATACGTCTTTGGAGATGTGAAGAAGCCGGGCTTCATTTATCTTACGGATGACCTTCAAACCAACGTTAAGATGGCACTCACACTGTCGGAAGGCTTGGACGGATACCCCAGAAAAGTGGCCTATATCTACCGCAGGGAGAGTGGAACCAGCGAACGAAGGGAAATCGAAATTCCACTCAAGAAAATCATCGACCGGAAGTCTCCTGACGTCGCGTTGATGGCCGACGATATCTTGTATATCCCGGATGCAACCGGACGCCGTATTGCGATCAAGGTTCTGGAAAGGGCGATTCCCATCGCAGCCGCGATCGGAACCACAATGCTCTACATCACCCTTCGATAGACCCGCTGGAAGGAAGTCATGCGTCAACGATTCAAAGTCAAAGACGTGCACACGTCAGATCCAAATTCCAATCAGGCGATTCCCGTCTACTTCGCACCTGTCCCCGATCAGGAGGATAATGAGCCGGCAGGTTCCGGTGTACCGCTTTCGCATTACCTTTGGATTCTCAGGCGGCATCTATGGAAGATGGTCGCGTTCGTCGCAGCCTGTGTGCTCATCACGTTCATCCTTTCAGCTAGATTGAAGCGGATTTACGAATCGACGGCAACAATCGATGTCGACCTTCAGGCGCCTACAGCAGTTGTTGGCGACAACTCGGGGCAATCTCACCCGCAATGGGATGCTGACCAATTCCTGGCCACGCAGATTAAACTCATTCAATCGGACGCAGTGCTGCGCCCTGTCGCCGAGCAGTTTCACCTCATCGGTAGAGAATCTGAGACACAGAATGTTGATCCCACCAAGGCACAGCAAGCGGTTGCCGCACCTGTGAATCTCGGCCAACTTAGTGTGACGCGGCCACCTGGTACCTATCTCCTTCAAATCAGCTATCGCTCTCAGGATGCTGGACTAGCTGCACAAATAGCCAATGCCGTTGCGAATTCATATTTAACCTACACTTACAATTTACGCATTCGATCCTCTCTTGGACTTTCTGATTTTATGGGGAAGCAGCTTGATGAGCTTAAAGCAAAAATGGAGCAATCAAGCATGGCGTTAGCCCAATACCAGAAGGATTTAGACGTCATCAATCCCGATGAAAAGACGAATATCCTCTCTTCACGTCTCCAGCAATTGAATACGGAATACACGAATGCACAGGCTGACCGAATTCGTGCTGCGGCTGCCTGGAACGCGGCACAATCGGGATCCATCGAGGCGGCTCAAGCCACTTTGGGAGGAGATACACAGTCGTCCTCGTCTGGAAATTCGACCTCGCCTCTCACAGACGCTCTGAATCAAGCGCGCCAGCGTTTCGCTCTGGTGAAGTCTATATATGGATCGAATCACCCCGAGTATCGCAAAGCTGCCAGCCAACTTGCTGAGGTGCAATCGGAATTTAACAATTCCCGACAGCAAAGCATCGACAACATTCGGGCCCAAGTGAACGAGAGCCGCGGCCGCGAGCAAATGCTCAAGGAAGCCGTAACGGAAACGAAGGCAGAGTGGGACAGCATCAATGCAAAATCTTTTCAATATCAACGGTTGAAGCAGGAAGCAGATACCGACAAAGGTCTTTACGATGAATTAATCAAGAAGATTAGCGAAGGCAACATCAACGCCGGTTTCCAGAACAACAATATTCGTATCGCTGATCTTGCACGGCCGTCTCCAATTCCTGTCTATCCCAACATTCATCGCAATGTCGAGTTGGCGCTGGTGTTCTCGTTGCTTTTGGCTATCGGAACGGCAATCTTCCTGGACTCGCTTGACAATACTCTTCGCGATCCCAAGGAAGCCGGTCGGTTCCTTGGCGCAGATGTGATCGCTACCATACCTGCAGATCGCGATGCAGCGCAATTACCAAAGCCCGCTAAGTCGCCTGCGGCGCCGTTTGTTGTCCCTACGGCAAGCGAAAGCGGCAATCAGGCGGGCTACTACCTCACAGGATCCATCTTTGAAGAGGCTATCCGCACACTGCGCAACACGATCCTTCTTTCCGATGCCGAAGGTTTGCTGCACTCAATCGTTCTGACCAGCGCAGTACCCGGCGAAGGCAAGACTACGATGGCCGCCCATCTGGGTGTAGCGAATGCGGATCGTGGAAAAAGAACTCTGCTTGTCGATGCCGACCTTCGCCGTCCAAGCCTTAGTTCTAAATTCGGATTGACACCTCGAGAAGGTCTTTCGAACGTTCTCAACCTGGAGATGCGTTGGCAAGATGTTGTGCTCCCGATCGCGGATAAGCCAAATCTTTGCCTGCTTCCCGCCGGGGTCGGATCTCACAGAGCGTCGGACTTAATCGGCCCTCGAATTGCCAATCTGCTCGATGAGTTCGCCAAAGAATACGACCTCGTGATCATGGATGCGCCACCCTTGCTTGGCTTTGCCGAATGCCTGCAAATGGCTGCTGCTGCTGACGGAGTCCTAGTCACCACGACTGCCGGAAAAACTAAGCGCGGCGCAGTAGCGGACGTCGTCAGCTCACTCCGTCGAGTTCACGCCAACCTCATCGGAATCGTCCTCAACCAGGTTAGTCGCAGCACATTCGCTGGTGGGTATTCATACTACGGGCATTACAACTACAGCGATTACCGGGAACCTCAGCAACCAGAGACTAACATACAATCGTAAACACTCTATTTCACTCGTCACTGTGTGTATTTATGTCTCCTCATGAGCATTCAAGGCACATCTTTGCCCAATCCGCCAAGACGCA
This sequence comes from uncultured Acidobacteriaceae bacterium, assembly GCA_963843655.1. Taxonomy (GTDB): domain Bacteria; phylum Acidobacteriota; class Terriglobia; order Terriglobales; family Acidobacteriaceae; genus Telmatobacter. The sequence goes on from CAWJLD010000006.1 coordinate 83,379, forward strand.
TCGAAGTGATCCACTACCTGCGTGGATTGGCATCGCTCGCAGTCGCATGGTTCCATCTCACGAATCAGTGGTCAGATGGAATCAGGGTTAGCGGGCAATATGGCTGGCTCGGAGTTGAGGTCTTCTTCGTTATCTCTGGGTTTGTTATTCCCTATTCGATTTCGATAACCTACGAGAACTACTCGGCAAGCGCCTTTACGAGTTTTATTTCAAGGCGCCTTGTGCGCATAGAAGTGCCATACATAACAAGCATCGCTTTGGTAATCGTTCTTGGACATCTTTCCGCGCTCGCACCGGGCTTTCGTGGGATACCACCGAATTACACAGTTGCAGATGTAGTATCGAACATCTTTTATATGGCTGGGTGGACGGGTCAAAAGTGGTTGCAACCCGTGTACTGGACTCTGGCATACGAATTTGCCTTTTACCTGACAATTGGACTTCTGTATAGTGTTCTATTCGAGAAGAGGCGTCCACTAGCATATTGCTTGGCAGTGGGCGTACTCTTAGCGGGGGTCATCTGGGGAGCAATAAATTATCTGGTTCTTCTTTTCGTAATGGGTTCTGCAATATTTGCGTATGTGAAGGATCGTAAGCAATATCTTGCAGCGATGAGCGCTCTCATTGCTTGTGCCATCGCGATTGCGCTGGCCGGCAATTCAGTCATTGCCTCAATTGGGCTAATAACCGCGACCATCATTGGATTCGGAAGGGCCTTTCATGTGAATGGATATCTCGGAAGAGTACTGACGTACCTGGGAACAATCTCATATTCCCTCTATCTGGTCCATGTTCCTATTGGAGGGCGTGTGGTCAATCTAGCATCTCGGTTTACTCATGACCAATTGGGACATCTATTTGTGTATGGTATGGCATTGACGATTGCAGTCTCTTGCGCACACATATTCTATGTCTACATTGAGCGGCCAGCACTACGTAAGGCACGGCAACTCGTCTATGTGCGCATAGGCCGCCAAGAAAGAGAACTTGCACACTAAGAGAATTGTGCTGGTATTGAATGCGAATTCTGCAGCGCCTGCAACGCTTATGACCGCATTGGCGCCACGATAGAATCGAAGACCTTTTTTACGACACAGCTTCCGTTCACGGATCATTTCCCCAAATGACAATCCGGTCTGCCGACCAAGCCTATTTCATTTCGTCATGATGGCCTCGATATGCAACCTCTGGACACTCTTTCGTTTATCATTCAGCATCCGCTCGGGAAACAACATCCCGTTGCAGCCTTGAACAGGTTTTTGCGCTGGCAGATCATAAGCCGATTTCGAGATGAAACTACCGTCAACTGGATCGATGGGGCTGTTCTGGGCGTAAAGCGAGGCATGACGGGGGCAACCGGTAATATCTACTGTGGCTTGCACGAATTTGTTGAGATGGCGTTTCTGCTCCATCTACTGCGGCCAGGCGATCTCTTTCTTGATATTGGCGCGAATGTCGGCAGTTATACCGTACTTGCCTCGAAAGTTTGCGGTGCAAATTCGATTGCATTCGAACCCGATCCTAAGACAGCGCAGGCGCTCCGCCGTAACGTTTCTCTTAATGAGATTGAAGATCGCGTGCAGGTGAAACAGATTGCTCTCGGTGCACATAACGGCGAAATCCCCTTCACCGTTGGTCTCGACACCATGAATCGCGTGGCAACAGTAAACGATCAAACTTCGCAGGTCGTCGCTGTCAAGCGACTCGATGACATACCCGGAGTCGGAAGTACTGTTTTCGCGAAGCTTGATGTTGAGGGATTCGAAGATGAAGTCATAATGGGTGGGATGACTGTACTATCATCACCTAATCTGCTTGCCATTCAATCCGAGTCCTGCAACTCTCATATGCTGGAAGCGCTAAACAAGAACGGCTTCGAAAAATATTTCTATGACCCGATCTCACGTGCAATTGCAAAGAAGCCATTTGATTACAGAACCTCAAACGACCTCTTTGTAAGAGACGTAGAACAGGTAGCGCATCGGTTGGAGCAATCTCAACGGCGTAGAGTGTACGAAAGTATCATCTAACTTTATGTCTGAAGCAATATCGCGTGCGTCGGCAATCTTGAATCATCAAACCACATGCGCAACCAACTCGCGCATGACGCCGATTGGCCGGGAATGGCTCGCAGTCTTGAAATCCGTACTCCACTAGTCGACTGCAAATTGGATGAAACGCGCAACCGGTCCAGCAACTCTCACCACTATGCGCTACAACTTTCGTAATTTGTCTAGGCTTGCGTTCAATCGATTTGCTGCGCCATTCGCTGTTTGTGCCGCATGAGGATGAAGATGTTAGCGCTCGTCACAGACGCATTTGGAGGGCGCGGCGGTATCGCACAATACAATCGCGACTTTCTTTCTACCCTCGCTTCTGCAGGCTCCTCAGTTGTTGTACTTCCACGCCTTGCACCAGATGAGGAAAAGCCGCCAAGCGGAATCGAACAGCGCGCAGCAAGATTCGAGAGGCTTCCTTATTCACGCGCCGTCATGTCAGAGTCAATTCGAATGAAACCGGACATAGTCTTCTGCGGGCATATTTACATGGCGCAGCTAAGTTGGATCGCAGCAAAGCTTGCAGGTGCAAAGCTGGTGCTCCAGGCTCACGGAATTGATGCGTGGCCCAGGCCATCCAGATTGACGCACAGGGCTTGCGAACAAGTAACAATGATCCTTTCGGTCTCGCGCTATACGCGCGATCGCATTCTTGATTGGGCTGCCATACCTCCCGAACGTGTGGTGGTGATACCAAATACTGTTTCAGATTGCTTCACGCCCGGTGACGGGACAGCCCTTCGCCGTGAATGGAGTCTGGAAGGCAAGAAGGTTCTACTTACTGTCGGCCGCATGCCCTCGAAAGACCGTTGCAAAGGACAGGATCGTGTGATTGAGTCTCTTCCAGCGCTCATCGCTGTCGGGCACGATGTCGTATATATCGTCTCCGGTCAAGGCGCTGATCGGCCGCGTCTGGAACAGCTCGCTCACGAGACTGGCGTAAGCGAACGAGTGCGCTTTGTAGGCGCCCTGCCCCACGAGAAGCTGATCGAAGCGTATCGCATGGCCGATCTCTTCGTGATGCCGTCCACAACCGAAGGCTTCGGCATAGTCTTCCTGGAAGCCATGGCATGCGGCACACCAGCGATGGGCTTAGATGCAGATGGATCGCGTGATGCGCTTGCGGATGGCGAGCTGGGCACATTTGCCGACCCGAATGACCTTGCCGGATCCATATCCAAAGCACTATCGCGTCCCAAGCCAAACCCAGATGCGCTGTATGCTGCGGTGCAAGCGCGCTTCGGCCACGCTTCATTCCGCGCCCACATTACTTCCACTTTCACGGAGATATTGAAATCTGCATGAGCAGTGTTGCCGCTCCCAGCGAGCATATTCTTATTCTCGAAGCAGGCCGCGCTGAGAAACATTATTGGCGCGACATCTGGAACTACCGCGAGCTCTTCGCCATCCTGGCATGGCGAGACGTTTCTGTCCGCTACAAGCAGACGATGATCGGTGTGGCGTGGGCGCTTGTGCAGCCATTTCTAACCATGCTGGTTTTCACTATCGTGTTCAGCCGCGTGGCTAAACTGCCCAGCGAAGGCAGCGCGCCGTATCCCATTATGGTCTATGCAGGCATGCTTCCCTGGTACTTGTTCTCTTCAGTCTTGAGCGGAGCTGCGGCCAGCCTGGTTTCAAGCGCCAACCTTATCGGCAAGGTCTATTTCCCTCGCATCATTGTGCCGTCGGCCACCGCAGTGGTGTCACTTGTGGACTTCGGAATAAGCCTTCTTCTGCTCGGCGGTCTGATGGCATGGTTCCGCTTTGTGCCAAGTTGGCACATGATCTTCCTGCCGTTCTTCATCGCTCTTGCTATATTGGCAAGCCTGGGACCGGCTCTGCTCATGACGGCAATGAACGTGAAGTATCGAGATTTCCGCTACATCATCCCGTTTATTGTGCAGTTTGGCATCTATGTGTCTCCGGTAGGATTTTCAAGCTCGGTTGTGCCGGCGAAGTGGCGCTTCTGGTACAGCCTGAACCCGGTGGTAAGCTCGATTGACGGTTTTCGCTGGTGCGTCCTCGGCGGACAAAGCGCGATCTATCTGCCCGGGTTCCTGCTCAGTCTTGGTATCGTTGCTCTCTTCCTGTGGATAGGCATCGCCTATTTCCGCCGCACAGAAAAAACATTCGCGGATTTGATCTGATGGCAAACGATATTGTTATCCGGGCCGAGGGACTCGGGAAAAAATATGTGATTGGCCACGAGGTCCAGCGCGAGCGCTACGTGGCGCTGCGCGACGTCATCGCGCGCAGCGCTCGTTCGGCCGCGCGCAAAGTAGCCGACATGGCAAAGGGGCGCATTGTCGTACCGGGCGACGAGACGGAAGAGTTCTGGGCGTTGAAGGATGTCAACTTCGAGGTCAAGCGCGGCGAGGTCCTCGGCATCATCGGGCGTAACGGAGCCGGCAAGTCCACGTTGCTCAAAATCCTCTCGCGGATTACCGAGCCGACAGAAGGCCGGGTCACCATCAAGGGCCGCGTTGCGAGCCTGCTCGAAGTGGGCACCGGTTTTCATCCGGAGCTGACGGGACGAGAGAACATCTACCTCAACGGCGCCATCCTCGGCATGTCGCGCGCCGAGATCAAGCGCAAGTTCGATGAGATCGTGGCCTTTGCCGATGTGGAGAGATTCCTCGACACGCCGGTGAAGCGCTACTCCTCCGGCATGTACGTCCGGCTGGCATTTGCCGTGGCCGCACACCTTGAGCCCGAGATCCTGATCGTGGACGAAGTCCTCTCCGTGGGCGACGCAGAGTTCCAGAAGAAGTGTCTGGGCAAGATGGGCGAGGTGGCCAGCGGAGGCAGGACCGTCCTCTTTGTCAGCCACAATATCGGGTCATTGCAGGCTATTTGTGAAAGCGGAATTCTTTTGAGTAACGGCCACCTCTCCTCTCGCGGAGAAATCGGCGAAGTAGCGAAAGTGTACCGGACAAGCGCGATAGATAAGTCCGGCTTGAATGCGCGGGCATTTGCAGGGCCGCTTCGTTCGGTTCAATTCGGGAGCGTTTGGCTCAATGGAGAGCAGACGAGTACTTACTGTTCCGTACAGCCCGATGCTGCACTTGAATTCTCTATTCACGGTCAAGCCGAAGTCGCAGTCGCAAACTGTCAGTTTCTGTTCAGCATCTTCGCGGATGGTGCACGTGTAGTGACTGTGCACCATGGTCCCCAGATGCTGCATGCCGGAGAATTCGAATTCAAGATAGCGATTCCGCCTCAGATGTTGAGGCCCGGCATTTACTCGATTGCAATGGGCGCTCGAAGCAAGTCTTCCCATGATTGGATATGGGGAACAGATCTCCTTCAAATGGAAGTTATCCCCGAATGGAGCGAGACTTTTCACATGGACGATATCGGTTTGATCAATTTGCCGTCGAGTGCCTGCAGGCTTGTAAGCAACGGACAGTCTATAGGTTCAACTGACACTATGGAATTGGCTCCGACCGCCCCAACCGCAAGTGAGAATAACTGCGCCTGAACAAAGCATTGGCGACTTGAGCAATGAAACTAGTCAAGACACTGATTCTATTCTAACCCGCTAGTCATTCCTAATGCGGCTCCTCATCCTCACACCCGAGTTCGGCAGTTCCGGAGGTGGCATCGCTACCTTCTATCGAACGCTGGCGCGGCATTGTCGGTCGCTCGGGGTCAGCGTCTCAGTCATTGAAGGCAGCGGTTTGCATGCGGAGCAGCATGCGACGCCTATCAAACTGGATGGAGTTCATGTTGAGGTTTTGGAGCGGGCGCGGCTTGATGCATGGTTTGCGCAGTTCGAACGGTTTGAAGCGATGCCGACGCTGCGCAGGCATCTTGCCGCGGCCTGGGCCATGTGGGAGCAGGCAGATTTTGGCCGGGACTTCGACGTTGTGGAAGCCTGTGACTGGGGACTGCTGTTCGTTCCGCCGGCAATTGAAGCGTCACGACCGCTCGTTGTGCAATGCCATGGCAGCGCCGGCCAGATTGCCGTTCACGATCCTGTGGCAGGCGAAGAGGCTTGTGCCGTAACGACGCGCCTTTTGGAACGCTCGTGCATGGCAGAGGCGCAGATCGTTGAAACTTACAGCCGGGCAAATGCGAAGTTCTGGCGCGAAGAAACCGGGCGTGAAGTAGTTGCGATTCCTCCGGCCTGGAGTCGCGGGCCGCTGCCAGACTCCCCTTCCCCCTCGGGCCGGGGCCTGGTGGTTGGGCGCGTTCAGCGCTGGAAAGGGCCGCAAGTTCTTTGTGAAGCTCTGAGGCTTCTTGGAGAGCGTGCACCTGTGGTCGATTGGGTTGGGCGTGACACCGTCTGGGGAACGCGGGGGGCCTCCTCCGCCGCTCATCTTGCTTCCGCCTATCCTGAAATTTGGGGGCGGAAGGTCATCCAACATCCGCAGGTCACGCCTGCCGAAGTTGCCTTTAGGCAGCGGGCAGCCATGTTCAATCTGGTTCCCTCCACATGGGATGTGTTCAACTTCACGGCAGTCGAAGCGATGGCATCGGGGCGGCCGGCTATTGTGTCAACCGGAGCGGGAGCAAGCGAACTGATCGAGGACGGTACGAACGGGTTTCTATTTCCGGCGGGCGATGCTGTGGCGCTGGCGACGGTGCTGGATCGTGTTTTGTCCGAATCACCCGAGAGCCTTGCCGAGATTGGACGGGCTGCGCAGCTGACTGTGTGTTCCGCGCTCGACCCCGAAAAGATCGCCAGACAGCGGATCGCAGCCTACCAGGCAGCGATTGACGATTTTGTGCAGCGACCTCCGGTTCCGGTTGGCGGCTGGCTCGGCGACATCTGCAGGCCGGGTCAATCGTCGTCAGACCAGATGGCATTCCTCGAAGGTTTCCCGCTTCGGCATCTGGCAAAACATGTGGCGCAACGCACCGTAAGCAAGATTCTAAAATGAGTCCGAAGCCAACTCTTGCCCTGCTGATTCCGGCCTATAACGCGGCGGCCTATCTGCCGCGGCTGCTCGATTCTGCTGCCCGGCAGACCAAGCCGTTCGACGAGATCTGGGTCTACGACGATTGCTCGACAGACGATACGGCAGAAGTGGCCAAGCATTTTGGCGCCCGCGTTTTGCACGGGGAAGTGAACCGTGGATGCAGCCACGGCAAGAATATGTTGGCCGCATCGACTTCTGCGGAATGGATCCATTTTCACGACGCAGATGACGAGCTGTATCCGAATTTTGTGACGTTGGCGCAAAGGTGGATGGAATCCGGCACGTCAGATGTCGTGCTGTTTCCCTACGAAGAGCGGGAGGGCGATTCCGACGCGCAAATTGCATTTCGAAGGTTTGATCCAGAAGACGTCGCTCGCGATTCGCGATCTTACGCAATTCGTGTGCAGATCAATCCATTCTGCGGCCTCTATCGCCGCGAGGCTTTCATTCGCGCCGGCGGCTATGACGAAGATCCTGCCGTGCTCTACAACGAGGATGTAGCCATGCACATCTCGCTCGCGTTCGAAGGACTTTCCTTCTCTGCGGATACAGAAGTGGCCATCATTAACCACCGGTATCTGAATTCAATGTCGGCGGCAAATCGGCTGAGGTGCCTCCGAGCACAATACAGTGTCATGCTCAAAACCTCGAAGAGAAACGGCGCCGAGCGATACGGCATTGAAATTGCCGACAGGCTTTGGGATATTGCGGCAGGGTTGGCAGCCGAGCTCGATTGGGAGACAGCCGATAATGCAGCGCAACTTGCTACACGCATGGCCGGCCTGTCGAGACTTCCATCAGGACGCCTGTTTCGAAATCTCTGCCGTATTTCGCCGCGGGGGGCACTTCGAGTTCGAGAGTGGCTTATTCGCCTCTTCAAGCCGGCACTTCGCAGGAGCTATCCTGGCTGGCGCTCCGGAGTCGCAAATCGCCCGCAACGGACTGGCAACGCTGCTGCCTGCAATACGGAGCCAATACTTTGAGCGCGCCGCTTGTCTCCGTCCTCATCCCCTGCTACAACGCCGGGAAGTATATTGGCGAAACGCTGGAGTCGGTGTTCAAGCAGACGTGGCAGAACCTCGAGGTCATCGTAGTCGACGACGGTTCGAAGGATAACAGCGCCAATGTGGTCCGCAGCTTTTGCAGAAAGAATCTCAAACTGGTAGAACAGCCCAATCGCGGCCAGACGGCGGCGCTGAACGCCTGCCTTGTTCATGCCAGAGGTGATCTGGTTCAGTATCTCGATGCGGACGACTTGCTTGCACCGGACAAAATCGAGTTGCAAATCGCACGGCTTATGAAAGCGCCTGGAGTTATCGCCAGCGCCGAATGGGGCAGGTTTTACCAGACACCTGACGAGACACGCTTTATACCCGACTCAACATGGACAGATCTTGATCCGCTCGGTTGGCTGAGTTTGTCTCGTTCAAGCGGGCTTGGCATGATGTTTCCTGCGCTATGGCTCATACCAATGCAGATTGTGCGTACGATAGGTCCGTGGCGCGAAGAGCTATCGTTGAACAACGATGCCGAATACTTTACGCGGGCGCTGCTTGCAGCAGATCGTGTGCTGTTTTGCCCTGGCGCGCGCTGCTATTACCGCTCGGGGCTGGCGGGCAGCCTGTCGGGACGAAAGACGCCCGCCGGATGGGCTTCACAAGTCCGTGTTCTGGATCTATGCGAGGGTTACGTAAGAGCACGCGAAGACAGCGAGCGCGTTCGTCGAGGCTTCGCTCTGTCGTGGCAGCACGTAGCGCACGCCTGCTACCCATACGACCGGCGCGCAGCAAAATATGCCCTCGGGCGCGCCAGAGCGCTGCATGGCGTGGTCATCAAGCCGGATGGTGGACCGACGTTCCACCTGGTTTCGCGTCTGATTGGATGGCGACTGGCAAGAATGTTGCAGGTGGCGAGTGGGAGACCGTGAAAGCTCCGTGCCCCACATGCGTATTGTGCTTACTGCCGACCCGGAGCTTCCGGTACCGCCAAAGCACTACGGCGGGATCGAGCGCATCGTGGACATGCTGGCTCGCGGTCTTGTAGCTCGTGGTCATGAGGTCACCCTGTTCGCACATACGGAAAGCGCAAGCGCGGGGCGTCTGGTTCCCTGGCCCGGAGCTTCAAGTGTGTCATCCGCGGATACCATGCGCAACGCTGCGACGCTGGCACGTTGGATGATGCGCAACCGCGTCGATATTGTGCACTCGTTTTCACGCATTGCTTATCTCACGCCGATTCTGCCGATGGGGCTGCCAAAGCTCATGACCTACCAGCGCGCGATCAGCCCGCGTACCGTTCGGCTTGGCCATGCGCTCTCGGGTGGAACGCTGGCATTCACAGCCATCAGCCAATGGATGATGCAGCATGTGAAGCATATCGGCTGCTGGACCATGATTCCGAATGGCGTGCCGCTCGATGCTTATGCATTTCGTCCAACTGTGGCGCCCGATGCACCTCTGGTTTTCCTTGGCCGGATCGAAGAGATCAAAGGGCCGCATCTCGCAATCGAAATCGCAAGGCGTTCAGGCCGTCGGCTGATCATTGCCGGCAATATCCCCGATGAAAAACGAGACTGGGTTGAGGCACATGTTATGCCGCATGTCGACGGAGACTGGGTTCGCTATATCGGGCCGGTTGACGATGAACAGAAGAATGCGCTGCTGGGCGAAGCAGCAGCGTTTCTGATGCCAATTCTGTGGGAGGAGCCCTTCGGCATTGTGATGGCGGAAGCTATGGCTTGCGGCACACCGGTGCTGGGACTGGCACGAGGCGCCGTACCGGAGGTTGTCAAACACGGAGTGACAGGTTTTGTGGAGCGAGATCTCGACGGACTTGTTGCGGCGGTCGATCGCATTCCCTCACTCGACAGGTGCGCTTGCCGCGAGCGAGTCGAAACGCTTTACAGTGATGAGGCAGTTGTAGCAACTTATGAAGCGCACTATCGCAGCTTGATCGCGCAGCGACAGAGGGTGTCTTAACGCTACAACATGCAAATTTGCCTCATTTCTCCTGGACATTTGTCAACAAATCCGCGGCTTGTGAAAGAGGCGCGAGCACTGCGATCGGTAGGTCACAAAGTACATGTGATCTATGGCCGCTACAAACCTTGGGGCACGGCGAATGATGAACTGATTGCAGATGAATTAGGGACTGTAACAGCCGTTCCTTTCGGCCCAACGGAAGCCCCACGACCAATCTATCTCCGCCAGAGCGTTTACCGGCACGCCGCACGCATTTCCGTCGGGCTTGGGTTCAAACCCCAAAGTGTCATCGAAGCTGCACACGGCCCGGTAGTTCGGGATCTTATTAAGGCCGCTCTTAAAGTACGCGCTGATCTTTACATCGCCCACTACGTCGCAGCATTGCCGGCGGCAGCGCGGGCTGCTACTCGTTACAGCGCCGCGTTCGCCTTCGATGCAGAAGATTTTCATCTAGGCGATCTGCCTGACGCGCCTCAGCACACGCTGGAGAAACAGATTATTCGCGCGATTGAGTCTCACTACCAACCTGGAACTGCTTATATGACAGCTGCTTCTCCACTGATTGCAGAGGCATATGCCGAAACTTACGGAATTTTGATGCCGACCGTGATCCTGAACGTCTTCCCGAAAGCGAATGCACCGGCGGCGCCGACACCCTGCGGATCAGCAAAGCCAGAACCGAGTGTCTACTGGTTTTCCCAGACCATTGGACCCGGTCGCGGCCTTGAAACCGCCATCGAAGCCATCGCCAAAGCCAAGAGCGCGCCACATTTGTATCTTCGAGGCATCCCGTCGGCCGGCTATACCGAGCGGCTACGCAACCTCGCGGCGCAGATAGGTGCGGCCGAGCGCTTGCATTTTCTCGATCCCGCTCCGCCGGACGAGCTTGAACGCTTGGGAGCGCAATTCGACCTCGGCTACTCTGGCGAAACAGGTTTTTCACCGAATAATCTACGCGCGCTGAGCAATAAACTCTTCAGCTATCTCCTTGGCGGCGTACCGAGTCTGGCAACCGATATCCCCGCTCATCGGCAGATCGCTCCAGAGCTTGGCGAAGCCATGCAACTCTTCCCTGTTGGTGACGTGGCCGCATTGGCCGCGGCGATCGATAGCTTCCTGCTTCATCCTGAGCGACTTGCCGCGGCGCGTGCCCACGCCTGGCATCTTGGCCAGATGCGTTTCAACTGGGATGTTGAGCAGACGCGGCTGACCGACATCGTTGGGAAGGCGGTAACTTGCTGAAGCGTACCCTCAAGTCGATTCTCCGATGCACACCTTATCGAGTGATCCGGGCGCGGGACACCAATCGCTTTCAAGCTATCGAGGAGTGTCTCGTCTCTCTCGTGAAGCGTGGCTTCAATCCGCGACTAATTGTTGACGGGGGCGCGAATATTGGAGATTTCGCAAGACGTGCCGCCTCGATCTTCCCTCTTGCGACTGTTTATCTAGTAGAGCCGCAGCCCGCTTGTTACGAAGCTCTCAAACAGCTTGCGCAGAATAATCGCTTTCGTTTGCACGCGGTTGCCTTGGGTGCAGAAGACGCAACCATTGATTTGGCAATTAATCCTGATGGGATTACGACTGGAGCCCATGTCCTGCCTGACGCGAAGCAATCAATCGGTTCCGCGTGCAGGCGCGTGCCGGTTGCTCGACTGGATACGCTGCTCGCGCCGGTGATCGTCACCGAAGATCGTTGCCTCCTCAAGCTCGATCTGCAGGGTTGGGAACTCGAAGCACTGAAAGGTGCGGACGGTATTCTTAACCGGATCGAGGTGATCCTGTCTGAGGTGTCCTTCTTTGCGCAGGCTTATGAACCGTCAATAGAAGTGCTGATTCGTTTTCTCAGCGAACGGGGTTTCGCGCTCCATGACATCGCAGCGCTTGCCGCGCGTCGACGTGATAACCGGGCCCATCAGGGAGATTTCGTATTCGTTCGCCGCGACAGCGCACTCATGGCGGATACCGCGTGGGGATAAGTCCGTCGGTGATAGAACAGCCAACTTCCATGGATGATTGCGGAAAGCGATGCCTGATCGTTTCACCACACTTTCCCCCTTCTACGCTGGCCGGCGTGCATCGGGCACGGCACCTTGCTAAACATCTCCCCACGTATGGCTGGCAGCCCAAGGTTATATGCATCGACCCAAAGTACCACATTGAAAAGCTCGATCCCGAACTCGCGTCGATGGTTCCGCCGAGTGTTCAAGTCGTTCGCTCCGGTGCGGTGCCGGCATGGCTGACACGCCCATTCGGAATTGCGGGCGACATTGGATTCCGAGGTTACTTCCATTTGCGTCACGCCGTCGCAAAGGAAATGATCCGGGCGCGACCAGATGTCGTACTTATCACTGGATCACCCTTCTATCCGATGATGTTGGCAGGATGGATCAGACAACGCTGGAACGTGCCTGTCGTGCTCGATTTTCAAGATCCCTGGGTATCGCGCGTCGGTGGGCAAGCGCCGCGATGGTCAAAGCGGGGAATTTCGCATCGCTTTGCAGTTACCTTGGAACCACATGCGGTTCGGAATGCAGCCTTTATCACTTCGGTATCAAAACAGCAGAATGAGGAAATGGCTGTGCGCTATCCATGGCTCGATCGCACATGCATGGCTGACATTCCCATCGGCGGCGACCCGGAGGATTTCGACGCGCTACGGGCCGGCATGAAGCGCGATCAATCTGAGACTCATCGCATCACTTTCGCCTATGTGGGAACGGCGATGCCCCGGTCGGGACCGTTGTTGCGCACTTTATTTCGCGGCCTGGCACGTTTGCGAGCGAACAGCCCCGCATGTGCCGAGCGTTTGCACCTGCGCTTTGTTGGAACCAGCAATCAACCGAATGACTCAACAACCTATCGTGTTCGTCCATTGGCACAAGCTGAAGGAGTGGCAGATTTCGTGACCGAGGAGCCGGCGCGCGTGCCGTTTCTCCAAGCTCTAAAGGTCCTCGCCACCGCCGACGTTGTCTTGATGATCGGCTCTGACGAGCCACACTACACGGCGTCAAAGATCTATCCAGGGCTGATGTCCGGACGGCCGTTTCTATCCATATTCCATCGTCTAAGCAGTTCTCACGAGAGTCTGACACGCGCAGGAGGAGGTTTGGCATTCACCTTTGAGACTCCAGACGAACTGGAGGCACTAGCTCCCGCAATTGCAGAGGGGCTTGAGCGTCTTGCTTCAAATTCTGGCGCATTTGGCAAAGCTAATCCGGCAGCATACGCACCATTCACAGCTCGTGCCGTAGCGGGCCATTTCGCGAATGTATTTGAACAAACCCTCGTCTCTAGAGGCAATGGATACAAGCAATGAGTCGGGTGCAAATGTATAACTTTCTCGGATGGAAAGACGCTGCAAGGTGGATATTCGAAGCCGCCGTTGTGTCGCCAATTGGTTACTATAGAGACAATTATGGAAACCATGGGTACAACGAGCTCATATATCAACATCTTCTATTGAGGGAACTAAACAAACACAACTTGAAGGATATCTATTCTCCGATCGGCGGCGCGGCATCCTATTCCCTCCTATATCACATCGTCCGTTCGCTGGCATGCGTACGGCCGTCACAGGTTTTGGAATTAGGCGCAGGGCAATCGTCGCTTCTTTTGTCTGCATGTAATGGGGTGGTATTTAAAGGAAACGTAATGACAATTGAACAAGACAAAGGATGGGCCGAGGCACTCGCGAGCCGGGTAACCAACGAAGTTGTTCACGTACCGGCACGATGGACGAAAGTCGGCCTTTCCACAATTGTCAAGTATGAAGGCTTGACATCACTTATTGGAAACCAACAATTCGAAATGGTCATTGTTGACGGACCTACCGGGACCAGAACGTTTTCAAGATCGTCGATACTTGACCATCTCGGCAATCTGTCACCAGAGAAATTCATCATCATCTTCGATGACATAAACAGGCCCGGTGAAAAACAGGTGGTCAAGAAATTATCCAAAGAGTTGCGAAGGAACTTTGATCACATTTTGCAGCATACGGTGACTTCATCACGTCACCAGACCATCTTTCTACACAACATTGGCCTCCATGAACTCTATCTTACATAGCACTCTTGAATTATCTGTTGAATGCCTTCACGCCTTTTAATCGTTGCTTCCCACCCAGTGCAGTATTATGCGCCGCTATTTCGCGCGTTGGCTGGTCGGCTGGATCTAACTGTCTTCTATGCTCATCGCGCAACGGCAAACGACCAGTCCAAAGCAGGCTTCGGCGTCGGCTTCGAGTGGGACATCGATCTTTTCTCGGGATACAAGCATGAGTTCCTGCAAAACGTGGCGGCCGACCCTGGTCTTGACCACTTCACGGGTGTGGATACTCCCGAAATCGGCAGCCGCTTGCGAACGGGTAACTTCGATGCCGTGCTACTCACGGGATGGTTTCGCAAATGCTTTCTACAAGCGCTTTGGGCAGCAAAACGTCAGCACATCCCGGTTCTTGTCCGCGGCGACTCGCACCTCGACACCCCGCGCGCAGTTTGGAAACGTTGGGCAAAGGAAGTGGCCTACCCGGTTTTTCTGCGAATGTTCGATGGCGCCTTGATCGTGGGAGAGCGCAATCGGGCTTATTGGCGACACTATCGTTATCCAGAATCTCGCATGTTCGATTCGCCGCACTGTGTCGACAACGACTGGTTCTCGAGCCGCTCAACCGACGCGGCCAGAGCGAGCCTCCGATCGAAGCTCGGTATCGCTCCGGAAACCATAGTCATCCTTTTCGCAGGCAAACTCGTAGATTTCAAGAGACCGTTGGATGTGATTGCAGCGGCAAGATTGATGAAGATGCAAGGTATCGATATCGCGGTGCTGGTGGCCGGCGCGGGCCCACTGGATCAGGCACTTAAGACGGAAGCGCGCGAAGCTCAGGTTTGCCTGCATGCGCTGGGATTCTGTAATCAGAGCGAAATGCCGGGAGTCTACGCAGCGGCAGACGTATTGGTTCTGCCCTCCACTGGGCGGGAGACCTGGGGATTGGTCGTAAATGAAGCACTAGCCTGCGGTAAGCCAGTCCTAGTATCCGATGCCGTTGGCTGCGCACCGGATATCGCGGCACATGTAGGTCAATGCGCTGTGTTTCCAATGGGAGACATAAGCGCTCTGGCAACAGGTTTACAGGCAATGATCAGGAACCCTTTCGATCGAGCGCTCATTGCATCGACGGCCCCAGCTTTTTCTATTGATGCGGCATGCTTGGGTATCGAGAAAGCTGTAAAGAAGCTTTCTAAACGAGAGCAACAGGCACGATGAGCGAGCAGATACGAGTTCTGGCATTGTTGGGCAGTCGCGTTCTATACGGGATGGAACGCGCAAACATCCGCGTTTTCGAGGCCCTCAAGTTTGCGGGCTGCAAAGTTTTGGTTGTAGTGGAAGACCATCCAGGCTTTCCGACCATACCAAACGAATTAACCCGACGGCACATAGACTTTGTCCCTGCGCCATTTGCTGGACGGCGTATCGAAGGCTATCTGCTTCATTTCCTATTCAAAAATCCGATATTGTTCCTAGCGGGAAATTGGAAGATATACAAATTGATTCGCGAGTTCTCACCTACCCACATTCATATTCCGAATCCGTTCTATTTTATGAATTGCATGCTCGCGTTGAATTTCTCGGATGTGCCCGTTGTTTATAGACTAGGCGACAAACCTGCTCTCCATAATCTGTTCTGGCGTTTTCTCTGGCGGCGCATTGTCGCCCGCGTCAATCATTTCGTGGCAATTTCGAAATTCATTGCCGGTGAATTAGAAAGGCTAGGCGTTCCGCGCGAACGGATTACCGTGATCTACAATGCTCCTCCTTCACGTATGCACGGTCCCACACCGGACCGCCTCCCGGAGAACCTCCAACACTTTCTTTTCATTGGGCAACTTGGGGCCCACAAGGGAGTCGATCGTCTTGTCGAAGCTTTTCGTCGAATCGCTCCGATTTATCCGAGAGCGCGCCTGACCATTATCGGCCGAATCTCCGAGTGGCGCGGAGACGATTGGGCGCGGTCGCTCCGCCATCGAACGATTGCCGATCCCGCACTTGCTGATCGCGTTACATTCACTGGTGAAACCGAAGATATTTTTGCCCACTTGGCGTCGGCCGCAGTTTTGGCAGTGCCTACAGTCAGCGAAGAGCCGTTATCCAACGTCGTGAGTGAAGCAAAGTCTGCTGCCCGGCCATCCATTGTCTTTCCAAGCGGCGGACTCCCGGAACTTGTCGAACACGGCGTTGATGGATACATCTGCCGGGACACGTCAGTTGAGGCACTTGCAGAAGGACTCTGCTACTACCTGAACGATTCGGATCGGACACTGGGGCATGGACGCGCCGCACTCGCATCCGTATCACGCCTCGGAATCGACCGTTTCGCCGAAAGTTGGCTAAATATCTACAAGAATGACCTGACGAACAAGGACGATATTTCAGAATCACTGAGTATGGCGCGATGAATGGGTTTCAGTACGTGCATTCAATGAAGATTGGCGCTGCAAGGTCGCGCGCCAATCTCAGGCTTATCTGGGCCGCGCCACTGCTTCTCCTGCCAATTGCCATGGTAGGACCGAACACGGAGCTTGCCCTTTATGCCTGCTTCGTACTTGGCCTAGGCACGTTTCTTCTCTGGCGGCCGGGTGAACCGCCTATCCTTCTTTTGATTTTTATTTATCAGTGGATTCAAGCGGGCATTGGCTTGTTCTACGGAAATCTGCGGGGACTCTCCTTAAACTCCCTAGTCGATTTTCGAGGACGGGACGATATGGCGGTTTTCCTTATGCTGACGGGACTGCTTGTACTTTCTCTCACTATCCACTTTATGGTTGGTCCAGTCATTCGGGGACTCTTTCCGCGCGTACGAGCCTTCGTTGCCACGCGCCCGTTACGATTCTGGCTTCGGCTGTTTGTTGGAGCCTGGGTCTTTAGTGTAATTTGTGCATCGATTGCGTTGAGGTCCGGCGGCCTGGCGCAGGTGTTTACAAATCTTGCGAATGTCCAATTTCCAGCCTTTCTGCTTCTCACCCTTGCAACCTTCGCAGTCCCTAACCGATCTAAGATACCCTGGCTCTTAGTGTTTGGTTTCCTATTTGCCATCTCCATCGGTGGCTACTTTGCAAGTTTCAAAGCTGTCTTCCTATACGCGCTGATCGGCCTCGTAGCAAGTAAAGTGCGCATCAATGTCAGAGCACTCGTGCCCGTCGCGCTTCTCGCATGCGTTCTAATATTCCTTGGCCTGATATGGACGGCAATCAAAGGTGAATATAGAGCCTTCGCAAACCAAGGCAGCCGACAACAGATAGTTCTAGTATCGTATCCTGAGCGCGTCGCTGAAATTGCGCGTCTCGTGTCGAATCTCAAGGTGCAGGCTATTCCTGCCGCTGCCGATGATATGATGCAGCGCCTGATGTACTTCAAGTTTTTTGGCGTGGTGCTAGATCGCGTGCCCAATGTTCTTCCGTATGCGGACGGCGCGATTTGGCTTGATGCGGTGCGGCGTCCCTTTATGCCTCGGCTCCTATTTCCTAATAAAAGCGCTGTCAACGATTCCGATCTTACCAACCGCTACACCGGGCTTGGAGTTGCTACAGCATCAGAAGGAACTTCAATCAGCATGGGCTACATGGCTGAGGCCTATATCGATTTTGGTCCAGTTCTTATGTTCCTCCCCATCGCAGGTCTGGGCCTCTTTCTCGGTGCCTTCTACCGTCGGCTTCTGCTGCAACCTGGATTAGGCGCCGCACTTGGCGCAGCGCTTGCTCCATTTGCATTGATGCCAGCACTCCTTACGGAAAAATCGTCATTGAAGATCGTTCCAGCACTAGGATTAACGGCTATCGCGTGCTGGCTGGTCCTGAGATTTCTGGCACCACGAATCTTCGGGTTGCCCAGGAAGATTCGCCGACCCAGGAGTGTTCGGTCGCCACTAGGTGTGAGGACCTGACAATTGCACGCACTGCACCTAATTGCCGGCCTTGATCGTGATCATGGGGGCCCTTCTTATTCAGTGCCGCGTCTCTGTTCAGCGCTGCGCGATCTCGACGTCGAGACGCATATACACACCGTAAAAGGAATGAATACACCGAGCGATCCATTCATTACGGCACATAAACAGGATTTCGCAAGTATCCCGCTATTTCGAGCCTTACGCCTGTCCGCACATTTCGCTCGAGCTGTGCAAACCGAGGCTTTCGCTTCGGATATTGTTCACGCTCACGGGCTCTGGTTAATGCCCAATGTAAATGCCGGCCGTTTGGCAGCCAAAGCCAAGAAGCCGTTTATAGTTTCCCCTCGCGGCATGCTGTCTCCAGAAGCACTCGCCTTTTCGGCCCGGAAGAAACGGATCTTTTGGAACTTGCTGCAAGGGCCTGCCTACGCACGTGCAGCTGTTTGGCATGCGACCAGCGAGGCGGAGGCAACGACTATCCGCAACTTCGGTATCCGAGCGCCGATTGCCATCATCCCAAACGGAATCGATGTGCCGCACG
Source organism: uncultured Acidobacteriaceae bacterium (assembly GCA_963843655.1). Lineage (GTDB taxonomy): Bacteria > Acidobacteriota > Terriglobia > Terriglobales > Acidobacteriaceae > Telmatobacter. The sequence goes on from CAWJLD010000006.1 coordinate 101,825, forward strand.
ATGACCGAACCCATGTTCCTTCCAAGGACAACCATCATGAAATTCTCTTCCTTGGCCGCCTCCATCCTAAGAAGGGGCTTCCCGATCTTATTACTGCATGGAGCAAGCTCGGGGACAAGCGTCCAGACTGGACGCTTCGTATCGTCGGTCCGGATGAAGGCGGACATCGAGGTGAACTGGAGAAGCTAGTCTTGGAATTGAAGGTGCCCCGCGTCGTCTTTGACGGTCCCGTGCATGGAACCAAAAAGGCTCACACCTTGCATGACGCGGACCTCTTCGTCTTGCCAACACAAAATGAGAACTTCGGCATTGCAGTCGCCGAAGCGCTTGCTTCCGGAATACCCGCCATTGTCACCCACGGCGCTCCTTGGCCCGGCTTGGAAACCGAACGCTGCGGGTGGTGGATTGAACGCGGCATCGAGCCTCTTGTTTGCGCAATGCAAGAAGCAACAGCTCTAGACGACAAAGACCGTCGCGCGATGGGAAAGCGAGGACGAATGCTAGTAGCTCGAGATTATAACTGGGATAGAATCGCGCTGGATATGCGGTCTGTCTACGAATGGGCCACTGGATGGACAGAACGTCCGCCAATGGTCCACCTTGATTGACGTGGAGCTTGCAAAGGCTTTGCAGGTCAAGACAGTGAATACAACCAACCGCGAATCCATGCGTAACAGAGACTCTGGATTTTTGGACGAAGAGAAAGTGCTTTCCCACTCGCTAGCCTACAAGAACCGGCTCAGCTCAAAGAATCGAGCCTTGCGGGTGCTTTGGCAGTTGACATGGACTTTGTTGTACAGATTTTCTCCGACTCAACTGTTTGGTTGGCGTCGAATGCTTCTTCGCTGTTTCGGTGCAAAGGTAGGTGCAAACGCGCACCCATATCCGCGGTGCAGAATTTGGGCGCCTTGGAATCTGGAGATGGGAATAGACAGTTGCCTGGCCAATGACGTTGATTGCTATTCGGTAGACAAGGTGAGCCTGGGACGATCGGCTATCGTTTCGCAACAGGCAATGCTCTGCACTGCCACCCACGACTACAACGATCCGGAATTCAGGCTCATCACTAGACCCATTTTGATCGGTGCTCACGCCTGGATAGGCGCCCGCGCATTTGTAGGCCCCGGAGTGACAGTGGGAGATGGCGCCGTAGTGGGCGCGGCGTCTGCCGTCTTTCGGTCTGTAGAGGATTGGACTGTTGTGGGTGGTAATCCTGCACAAGTCCTAAAGAAGCGTCTGAACAAGGAACAAGTCTCAATCAAGTGCTGACAACCGCCAATATCGATACCGCAGAAAGGCGCGCACTTCGCGCTTCTCGAGAAACTCTGCCGATCACCGTGATCGTCGCGACGAAGAATGAGGGCATGAATATCGAAAAATGCCTCCACAGTCTGATTCCCGCAGTGCGAATTGTTGTGCTGGATTCACTGAGCACTGACGGTACGCCTGATATTGCAAAGAGAGCAAGCGCGGAAGTTGTCACCTTTAAGTACACAGGTGGATATCCTAAAAAGCGGCAATGGGCACTTAACAATTTGGACATTTCTACGCCATGGACAATGCTGATCGACGCGGATGAAGAGGTACCTCCGGCACTGTGGCAGGATATTGAATACGCCTTGAACACGAATCAGTATGCCGCTTACCTCATCCGCAAAGAGTTTCATTTCATGGGAAAGAGATTCCGCTTCGGCGGCTTCTCGCATTCAGCAGTGGCGCTTTTCCGTACCGGGTGCGCACGATTTGAACAGACAGCGGGCAATCTTCCCAACGGCCAGGACATGGAAGTTCACGAGCGACTCATAGTTGATGGTGCCATTGGCCGCCTCACCCACTCGCTCTGCCATAACGATTACAAAGACCTTCAAGCATATCTCGATCGCCACAATAAATACTCCACGTGGGAAGCTGGAATTCGCGCGAATTACCTCAAGAGCGGCACCTGGGGCGAACAAACGATCAAATCATCACCGTTTGGCGACCCGCAGAGCTTCAGGCGATTCATCAAGTCGTTCATCATTCGGTTCCCGGGTGAACCGTGGCTTTGGTTCATCTATCACTACTTTGTTCGTGGCGGTTTTCTTGAGGGCCGTCGCGGCTTTATCGCTGCCTCAATTCGTAAAGCCTATATTGAACAGGTTCACGCCAAGATGTACGAATTGGCCCTACAGGATATCGTTCGCATGTCCGCTGCGAAGCTCTCCGGTAGTAGCCGGGCAAAACGCAGCTAAACGCTCGACCTGAATTATCGGGCGTCTTGTTCCTCCTGTTCGACCTTAATGGCCAAAGCAAGCCAGAGCTTCCTCGAATCACCAGGCATAATTTGCGCATCGTCCTTCTGAATCAATTCTTCTGGCCGGATGCTGTGGCCACCAGTCAGATCCTTTCGGATGTGGCGCACGATCTTGCAGTGAATCACGATGTGATAGCGATTTGCGCCGAGTCTGGCGCGACTATCGAAAACGAAGAATCGGATCTCGGACAGCATGTTTCGATCATTCGAACGAAGAGCGCGAGTTTTGGGCATCGCAGTTCCAAGCGACTGCTATCCTACATCTCCTATCTTGTTGGTTCCGTATGGCATGGACTGCGAATTTCCGAGCCCGATCAATTTCTCACTCTCACGACTCCTCCGGTGCTACCCGTCATTGGTTCTATCCTTAGCACTCTTCGTGGAGCACGCCATGTCATTTGGGAAATGGATGTCTATCCCGACATTGCAACCGACATTGGCTTTCTGAAGAAGGGTGGCATTGTAGCTTTCCTGAGTGGCAAATTACTCGATTGGTCGCGCCGCCGTGCAGCATCCATCATCGTTCTGGGAGACGACATGAAGATGCGGCTCCTGGCACGCGGCATCCCAGCAGACAAGATCAGGGTGGTTGAGAATTGGGCGGACGGCAATGAGATTCAACCTGCGCCGTTCGCGCCTGGACCACTCGTCATCCATTACTCCGGTAATCTTGGCCTCGCCCATGAGATCGATACAATTCAAAAGCTTATCGAGCGCTTGATAAACCATCCCGACTTCCAGTTCACATTTGTGGGGGGTGGTCCTCGACGGCCAGCACTGGTACAATGGTGTCAGGAAAAAGGAATCCGAAATGTGGAATTCCGTTCCTACTGCAAGCGGTCAGATTTGTCGAGAAGCCTCGGAGAAGGCCACCTTGGTCTAGTCACTCAGCTTCTTCATTCCCTTGGTTCTGTTGTCCCCAGCAAGATTTACGGAATCATGGCCGCCGGACGTCCCCTGCTCTACATTGGCCCTGACGAATCCACCCCGGCGCGTCACATCCAACGTTTTCAGTGTGGATGGCATATCCAACCTGGCGACGTAGATGGACTGGAATCGCTCCTGATCAGCTTGCATGAGAACCGTCAACTTCTGATTGAGGCTGGACGCCGGGCTCGAACCGCATTCGAACAACACTTTGATCGAGCCATTGGAGTCGAGCGAATTCGCGAGGTAATTGCCGGGCACTCTCTCAGTCAGCCACTTCAACCAATTTCTGCATCTAACGAATCGGTCATAGGAGACTAACCATGTATTCCCTCCTCCTCCTCGGCTGTGCTTCGTTCGTGTTGACGCTCGTCTTTGTTCCCATCGTAAGAAATCTTGCGCTTCGATTCGGGTTGGTTGATCAGCCCGATGCCAATCGCAAGATCCACGTGGTGCCCATACCGCGATTGGGCGGCGTGGCAATCATGGCGGCTACGTTGTGTTCCTATGCCTTATTGCTCCTCTTCAGGATGAATGGCGAAGAGATTGTCCGGAATGGCATCCCGATGTTTGTCCGGCTGCTTCCTGCCGTTATTGTGATTTTTGGCATCGGGCTCATTGATGACATCTTCAATCTGAACCCCTGGATTAAGCTCGCAGCGCAAATTGTTGCAGCCTGTCTGGCGTGGACTTCGGGATTTCGGTTGGAGGCTCTCGGTGGTCACTATTTCATTCCATCGATAAGCCTCCTGCTCACAGTTCTCTGGATCCTGGCATGCACCAATGCGGTGAATTTAATAGATGGAGTGGACGGCCTTGCTGCCGGCGCCGGTCTCTTCGCCACGATTGCCATACTGATCGTTGCGTCGCTTCACGGCAATGTAGATCTCATCTTTGCCACCATCCCCCTTGCGGGAGCGCTGCTCGGCTTCCTGAGATATAACTTTAGCCCTGCGTCCATTTTTCTGGGCGATTGCGGCAGTCTCAGTATCGGCTTCCTGCTGGGCTGCTATGGAATTGCCTGGAGCGAAAAGCCCGCGACCGTGCTTGGCATGACCGCACCACTGTTAGCGCTGTCTGTTCCGCTGCTTGATGCAAGCATCTCAATCGCCCGCCGTTTTCTTCGTCAACAGCCTATCTTTGGCGCAGACCGGCTGCATATCCACCACAAGCTTCTATCTCGCGGCTTGACACCCCGGCGTGTTGTCCTTCTTCTCTACGGCTTTTGCGCAATTGCTGCAGCAGCTTCGCTGCTGATGTCCGAACTTCATCCGCGCTACCAGGGTGTCGTCATCTTGCTTGTGTGCCTGATTATCGGCATTGGACTGCAATACCTCGGCTACAACGAGTTCGGCATTGCCGGCAGGCTCGCATTGTTCGGCGGGTTTCGGCGCATGGTTACTGCGGAAATTGTACTTAACTCATTCGAACAGGACCTCAATAACGCAGATTCTCTAGAGCGATGCTGGGAATTGTTGTGCAACACGTACCAGCAGTTTGGATTTTGCCAGGTTGAGTTGTATCTTAATGGATTGATACAGCACGGTGAAGATTCCGGCAGTTGGCGAGCACAGATTGACTTTCCCGGTTACGGTCACATGAGTTTATTACGGAAGGCGGGTACAGGAAATCGTGGAGCTGCAGCATTACTTTTTATTGACTGCATCGACAGAGTATTCAGCCGGAAGCTTGAACAGCTAAACCAGGCCCCTTCCAGAGTACAGGTTTTTGCGAGCGCCGACTGAACTACAACTTTGCGTGATCAATTAGCTTCGGCAGGTGCAGATATTCGATTGAACTATTCGGACACTTTAGGCCAAAGAGCGCACATGCAGTATTCGTTAAGCTGCCATTGGCAACTATCTAACGGGTCGAAAGCCACCATCCATCCCCGGCGCACCAGCAGCTTTCGTCTGGACCCTCATTCCTGTGGAGCGATCTCACCGCTTCCCACTTCCCTCTCCTGAATGCTGCTTCCAATTCCCTTGCTGCCCGTGGGTCCTGCGCGCCCGCGCAAGCCACAAACTGCACGCCGCAAAGAAAGCGCGCTGAATACGACTGCTCAGATTGCTTAACCACGAGCAGCATCTGGCCGCCCAGCCCCTCGGGCTCCAGCGGAAATAGCAACCTCCCGCCACAATGAAGCGCGTCGAGCCAGATGCTCAACGGTTCCGCGCACGCCGCACTCACATAAATCACATCACAATCAGGCAACGGGCCTTCTGCGCCTGAACGCACATGCACTGCCACCTGCGGATAACATGCCAGTGCAGTTGCGGCTTGCTGCGCAAGGTCCGCCTCAATCTCGTAGGCATCCAAGTACCCTCTTTCACCAATCAGCTTCGCCAGGATCGCCGTGAAATATCCAGTGCCGGCTCCTACATGAATGGCGCGTTCTCCCTTCTGCGGCGCAAGAGCACCCAGGCACAATGCATGCAAACTGGGCTGCCCATTATTCAGGCCTTTGCTGCTGTTCAATGTCACCAGGACATCCTTATAAAGGGCTGCCGGATCGGCGGACATCTCTTCCGATCGTCCTTCCAGCGAAAAGACCCTCCACGGTGGCGGGCCCACAAGCTTTTCGCGCGGAACAGTTTCGAAGGCAGCCACAATCTCCTTGCCGATCCCACTCTCCCGATCAATTCCAGCGATCATAGCGATACGTTGCGCATAGTCACGCCGAACGTCCTCGATCTGAATGCCTTTATCACACTTCATCCAGGAAAACATGAGTTCAACCTCTTAAGACATCGGAGCCGGCTCTTTATGCGTCCGGATTTTTAGAGGCAACTCCTAAGTCTCCAGCCGGACGCATGCGCCTAGCCTCTATTGTCCTGCTTTCCTGCGAGGACGGTACCCCGATTTCATACAGATACCAATGTGCTGTAGCTCACATCCAACTGCCGCGATCTGCATAGAACATAGGTTTACCAACGATATAAGGGAGAGAACCATGCATTTCTCACGCAGAGACTTTGTCCAGCTAGTTGGCACGACCGCACTATTGCCATCGCGCTTTCTGAAGGCGCAGTCCTCCTGGAATCCTGAAACGCTGGGGCCCTCCAACACCGTCGCCCCCGCCCAAGTTGCGCTCGTCAAGGGCGAGGACAGGCGTAAGAACGTTTATGAGGCGCTGGTCAGCATCGATGACCAAATTCTGCCCATGCTGAAACGCAAAAAACGCGTCGTCATCAAGCCAAACTGCGTCAGCGACAGCTACCAGCTTGCCGCCACCCATGTTGATGCTCTCTCCGGCATACTGGATTACCTTGCACCGCGCTTCCGTGGGCCGGTCATCATAGCCGAATCCTCTGCCGGTGATTCGTTGGAAGCATTTGAGCATTTCAAGTACAGTCAGCTCGAGAAAGAGCGTAAGTCCCAAAAGGTCAGCCTGGTCGATCTCAATCGAGACGGCAAATATGAAGTGACTTCAGTCCTGGACAACAATCTGCATCCGGTCCCTGTACGCCTAGCCGCTGCACTCGTCGATTCGGACGCCTTCATCATCAGCTCGGCGATGCTCAAGACGCACAATAGCGTCGTGGCAACCATGGCCACCAAGAACATGGTTCTCGGCGCGCCGCTGCACAGCCCCACTCTCAAATCCGGGTGGAGCGACAAGCGCAAGTTTCACTTCAGTGTCCGCCACACCCACTACAACATGCTGCTCACAGCACAGAAACTTCAGCCGTATTGGGGAGTGGCCGTCATTGACGGATTTGAAGGAATGGAAGGTAAGGGCCCTGCCTGGGGCACCCCCGTGCAATCAAAGATCGCTATTGCCTCCACCGACTTTATTGCCGCGGACCGCGTCGGAGTTGAGGCCATGGGAATCAACCCTGACTGGGTTGGATACCTGCGCTATTGTTCCCAGGTTGGACTCGGGCAATATGACCTGGCAAAGATCAACATCATTGGTCCAAGCATCGCCTCGGTGGCAAAGAAGTATCAACTCCATCCCGATATCGACAAGGAATTGAAATGGATGGAGCCTCTTCAGCAAAGCTCACCTGCTCTTGGACTGATCCCAATACCCACAAGCGCTGAACGAGTCTAGCATCTTCATCCCAAAACCAGAGCCCGCGGACAAAATCCGCGGGCTCTTTCTTGCTCAAAACACCTGATTGCCACTTGCACTTATGCAATCGAATACTTTCCTTCACCAATATCTTCGGCAGCCTGCGCGATGCTTTCCGGACGGCCCAGATCGCGCCAGTAAAACTCGTCAGCGCGGAATGCCAGAACCTTTTCACCGCGGGCTGCAAGTTCGAGGTAAGCCGTCACGATTGGAAAAACTTCCTCCGATCCCAACATTGAAAAGATGCGCGGCGAAATCACGTGCACGCCCGAGAACGCCAGCGCACCAGTCCTATCTGCACCGCGAACCATCTCTGAAATCCCATCCCGGCCCGACCTCCGGCCGCAAAGCTGCGATTCCTTGTCAAAAAGCAGATAGCGAGATGTCTCTCGCTGCTGAACCGCAAGTGTTGCGAGCGCACCACTGTCAATGTGGAACTGCACCATCCTGCCAAGATCGATGGTGCTCAACACGTCCACGTTATGGAGGATGAACGGTTCATCGCTTTGCGAACCGCCCAGAAAATACGCGGCCTTCTTCAGGCCGCCCCCGGTATCGAGCAAAACGCCCTCGCGGGAAATCTGCACGTTCATTCCGAAATTGTCGTTGGCCTTCAGGCATTCCATGACCTTATCGGCAAAGTGGTGAACATTCACAATCACATCGCGAATGCCGAACCCTCGCAACCTATTGAGAGTGATCTCCAGCAGAGTGTGGCCCGCAACCTCCACCAGCGCCTTGGGGCGGTCATTCGTCAGCGGCCTTAGTCGCGTGCCGAGGCCGGCAGCCAAAATCATTGCTTTCATTTGCCCATCTTCTCAAGCGAGAGATGCCGAATCACTACCTTAACTCCGTCGGTTCCCTGCAAATGCTTTGCCAGCGACTCGGCAAGGTACACAGAACGATGCTGTCCTCCTGTACAACCGAACGACACCATCAGATTCGTAAAACCGCGCTTCTTATAGGTGCTTACGCTTTCATCCACAAGCGAGCGGATGCTCGCAAGGTAAAGGTGAACCTCTTCACGTTGATTCAGATAGTCGATTACCGGTGCGTCTTTACCCGTCAGTTGTTTGTACTGCTCTTGGCGGCCGGGATTAGGCAGACTGCGAGCATCGAACACAAACCCGCCACCGTTGCCCGACTCATCCACGGGCTTTTCGCCGTGGAACGAGAAGCTAAAGATTTGCACCGTCAGGCTGCCGGCGCCGGCGGATACGCTGCGCAACTTCTCAGAATCCGACATCCGGCGAAACGCGTCCATCAATGCGGGCAACTCGATGGGTAGCTTCACATTTTCAGCCAGCCGGCTCAGGTTCTGCAATGCATAAGGAACACTCTGTAGAAAGTGCGCCTTGCGCTCGTAAAATCCTCTGAAGCCGTATGCTCCCAGCGCCTGCATGATGCGGATGTACACATACGCGTAGTAGTGCTCCATAAATGCGTCGCGTTTAATATCGACATACTTCGCCAGGCATTCAAGATAGTGGCTCAGTAGCTCGTCGCGCAGTGCTGGCGGCAAATCGGCCTTGCCATCGAATAGAAGCGAGGCAATGTCGTACTGCAACGCCCCTTTACGGCCGCCCTGATAATCAAGGAAGTACGGCTGGCCGCCTTGCAGCATCACGTTGCGCGACTGGAAATCTCTATACAGGAAATAATCGTGATCGGCGCTGAGCAGGAACTTCGTCAGCCGTCCGAAATCGTGCTCAAGAGCCTGCTCATTGAACGGAACCCCGGAGAGCCGGAGAAAGTAGTACTTGAAGTAGTTCAGGTCCCAGGTGATGGACTGCCGGTCAAAGCTGGAGCGTGGATAGCAGACCTTGTAGTTCAAGTCGCGCCCCGCCTCCACCTGGAAGCGGGGCAGCTCAGCGACAACCTTGCGGTAGGCTTCAACTACTTCCGGCTGAATTGAATCGCCCGCGCGATTGCTGCTCAGGAATTCGAACAGCGTAGTATCGCCCAGATCTTCCTCAAGGTATGCACCCTCGCTCAAATCTTCCGCATAGATCTCCGGTACCGGCAACCCGTTCCGCCGGAAATGCCTGCTGAACTCCAGAAAGGCGACATTCTCTTCGCGGACGGAATACACCACCCCTATAGCGCGAACACCGCCACTGCTCACGCGAACAATCGCGCGCCCCGAGCCGCCAAGTTTTCCCTGCAGCGGATCGAGCCGCTCAGGAAATACGTTGAATCGTTGTTTGAAGAGTCTCTTTAGAACTTCCATGCACGCCTTAAGAATTCAAACGAAATATGATGAGCGTCTTCGCCGTTTGGGAACACCGACGTCCGTTTCTATGACGCCGGCTGCAGCCGAACTACAACGCAATCCACTGGAGGAACCGGGATCAGCGGCGGGGTCTCAATCGGCTCCCACACGCTTTCACGCATAGACCCCAGAATACGCCGCGCAATCCGCGATATGTAAGTATCGCATATTCATAGGCTTGCACAACCAGATGCTCGATGCCTGCGGGCAGGCTGCGGTTGAGCAAGCTTTAGAATCATCAAAAGAATTCAACGCGAAAAATGCGTCCATTCTCATCACACCTTCTGTACGGCCTGGTATGTGCCCTCTGACCTACCCTATTCTTCTCAGCCATTTGTAGTTGGAGTTTCTCGATTCAGGTTTGAGGGCGAGTATATCTAGCCGCGGTCGTAGTCGGGGCTGTGGGCCCCGCAGCAAATCTTTATCAATTCCTTATACGATGCGTGTCATCCTCCAGCTGACTACCTGAAGTGTTTTTAGATTCCAAGGCAAGCTGTGCGGCCATGATCGGACCTTTCCCCTGCCGAGTAACCGCTTGTTTTGATCTCGAAGGGCCGACAGTATGGCTACCCTGCCAAGCGCTGTCTCCACTGCAGGTGTTGTTCCTCTGTTAACGCAATTCCCGGATCCCGCTTTGGGGTTCATCGTTGAACTCTTAGGTGCTTTGAAAGAAATGCCCAAGAATCTGGAAAGATGATCTTCTCCGGAGCTCGCAAGAAGCTCCTTGTTCCTATCCGTATTCGCTTCTCATCTTCGGAGACATCGCTCAAACGGAATAGTACCTAGTCCCACGTCGGACCTTCTCAAAAACAAAAATCAATTTGGAGGCATTATGCGACTCTGCGTGGGGTTATTGTCTCTCTCCTTAAGTGGCCCGTCCCAATCCGGAAATTGCAAATTTCAATCCATCTCCGGACGCAACATGGGGCGTTTAAGCAAATTGCTGATGTTTCTGTTGCTCCTGTTCGTCACCGCAATTGGATACTCGCAAAGTTCTTTCCGCGGCAGCATGGTAGGCATCATTACAGATTCCGGTGGTGCCTCTATTCCCGGAGCACAAATTACGGCAAGAAGCGCGGCAACGGGCCTCGTTTACAACTCGGTTTCGTCCGACGCAGGAAATTACACCATCCCCAACCTGCCGATTGGCGACTACAACGTTTCCGTGGCATTTCCGGGATTCAAAACCACAGAGATCAAACTAGTCCGTATCTCTGCCGGAGCCACCTTCAGCTTACCCATCACGATGGAAATTGCGGCAACGGCCGAGACTGTTGAAGTGGATGCGGCCGCGGTGAGTCTGGACACAACCACTCAGGTGCGCACCTACACGCTTCCTACTGAAGAAGTAACAAACATCCCGATCAACGGCCGCAGCTTTACCGCTATGACCTCGTTGCTGCCCGGCAACACGACCGGTACCACGCGGTACCTGATCGACGGAGTCGATAACAACGACGTATACAGCAATAGCGTCGGCACCAATCAGGGTGGCGTCGGCGGGGTTCCCGGCACTCTGCTCCCTCTCGATTCGGTCGAAGAATACTCGGCGGTAGTACAGGGCGGTGCCGAGAACGGTGGATACTCCGGCACCGTGGTTAATTTGGGCATCAAGTCGGGGACCAACCGTATCCACGGAACCCTCTACCACTACAATCGCAACGAGTTTTTCGCAGTCGAAGGACCGTTTGCCCAGTACGCGCATGTCCGAAAGCCTGCCATCCGCTTCATGGAGACCGGCGGATCCGTAGGCGGCCCAATCATCAGAGACAAGATCTTCTACTTCCTCAACTACGAGCGTCAGCAATATGTGCTCTCGCAAGGCACCTCCTCGCAGACTGAACCTTCGGCTGCCTATGTCGACAAGGCGCTTGCCTTGCTCGCGCTTGGAGGCGTGACTCCTTCCTCAAATCCCGCAATCACCATGGGCCAAAACCTGATCACGACCCTTTGGCAACCCGACATGTTGACAGGTACCGCAACACCGGGCAACTGGACGCCTCCGCCGAGCGCGGCGCAGCACGGCTACAGCAACAACGTAATGATGAAATTCGACCAGAAGATCAGCTCGGCGAACAATCTGTCGGAGCGCTGGTATTGGGGCGAAGGCAAACAGACGGCGCCGCTCAGCACCAGCCAGAATCCCTGGTACTACCAGGTGGCGGGTGAACGCGTTGACAATATCGGAGTCACCCTTAATAGCCAGTTGAGCTCCCGATCCTCTAACCAGCTTCTGTTGGGCGTGGACTACTTCAATCAGCCCTTCAGCGATGCAAAGCCCAATGATGGTGCGCCGGGCGTCGGCTTCATCGCCGGCGTGGGGCCTGGCAATACCTATGGCCAGCCGGGTCTTGCGATTTCCGGGTTCGATGGTACAGGCGGTACCTCGGTGCAAATTCGCAACGACTACAGCGGACATGTTACCGACACTTACTCGATTGTCATGGGCAAACATCAAATCCGGACAGGCGCAGAATTTCGGCGTCTGGAGATTGTCGAAGTGAATACGGGCAGAGGCAGCAGCAGCATCTATACACGAGGCACATTCAGCTTCAACGGCAACCGCGGATACAACGCGCCCAGCGGCGGTGTCGGCACTTCTTATCCGACCGTGTGGCCCACAGGCAGCGCGTACAGCGGTAACGTCGACTCTCAAACCAGAGCGCTCGCTGACTTCTTGCAGGGCGAAGGCAGTTCAGCAACTCTTTATAACGGCAACCTTGACCGCACGGCGTACTCAAACAACTTCGACTTGTTTTTTCAAGACAGCTTGCAGCTTACGCACACTTTCAACATCAACTACGGCCTTCGCTGGGATTACCTGTCTCCGATCACCTCCGATAATCAGGACCTGTCGACCTTCATGCCCGGCACTGCTGCAAGCTCCCTCGCACTCACTGGAGGCCTTGCAGTGGTCGGCAAAGACATTTCCCAGGCATATAAGCCTTCCGCGTTGCAGTTTGCTCCACGTCTTGGCTTTTCATGGCAACCAACCATCCTGCCGGCAATCACCAACGGATTGGTCATCCGCGCCGCCGCTGGCCTGTACTTTGATCAGCCTGGTCCGGGCACATGGCTTTACGCCACCAGCCTCGCAGGCAATCCAGCCGGCACCAGGCCGCTCTATAACGAACAGCTTACCAATGAGAACATCGTGCCCTATGTCGCGATCTTTCCGTCCAACGCAGCAGCAAGTATCCCGAACAACGGCGCAGGCGGTGAGTGCGTAGGCGTGACGACTGCCACCTGCCCGAACCTGAGCATCGCGGCAGTCGATCCAAACTTCTCCACTGGCAACACAACAAATCTCTCCGCCAGTGTTCAAAAATCACTCGGTAGCTCCGCCATCATTGAGGTGAGTTATGTGGGTGCTTTTGGACGTCACCTGGCTAACTCGATTGATCTCAATCAGACCACTTACGGGGCAACGACAAACCCCGCTGTCTCGAACGGGTTTCTCTACCAGCAGGCTCAACGGCCGTACTTTAGCCAATATCCCAACTTCGCAAAGATTACCCAGGCGGCGAGCTTTGGAAGGTCAAACTCAAATGCCTTCCAGGCGTACATCCGAGCGAGAAACTGGCATGGACTCATCTCCGAGATTTCCTATGCACTTTCGACCAGCTATGGCACGCCCAAGGCCGGCTCCATTGAAGATTACAACAATCCTTCAATGGACTATGGATCTCTTGCCGTCATTACCAATCAGGTTAAGGGCTACTGGACTTACACGGTTCCCAGTCTCAAGGTTGGTCCGGAATGGTCACGAAGGTGGCTCACCGGCGGCTGGCAGACTTCCGGCACGCTCAATTTCCACGGAGCAACCGCTCTCACAGCAACGGCTGGTGGTAGTTGTAATCAGTCAGCCACCACGGGCAATACCTATGCCCTCACCTGCTCAGGCCTGGGTCTTGGCGAAGGCTCGACACTCGCCAGTCTCAGTGGACTTCCACGCTTCTGCCCATCGGGAAATTGCGGTGGAAATCTAGCCTCCGGAGTCTCCGGCACATCCTCAAGCAAGATTACAAACGGATACATTCAGTGGTTCAACCCGTACTCGGTCATTTCCCCCCCCGGCTGCTCCACCGGAGCTGCCAAGTACGGCCCAGATTGCTCTCTGCCGCTATCGAGTTATTACGGCACAACCAAGCCAGGTCAAATTCACGGAGCGCCAGGATTCGGAACCGTGGACTTCTCTGTCATTAAGGATTTCCCCGTTACGGAAGGCGTGAAGGCGGAGTTTCGTGGCGAGATGTATAACCTGTTCAACCGCGCGAATTACAAGGCACCGTCATTAGGTTCGGGCAACACGGCAACTGATCTTCGCTATAGTGGACTGAACATTTCCAGTTCGACAAGTACCGGGCAGGTTAACTCAACCATCGGCGGCACTAGCGCTCCTGGCATCGCCGAAGGTGAACCCTTCAACGTCCAGCTAGCCATGAAAGTTATCTTTTAATTCGACAACCTATTCAACCCATCGTTGGGGCCGCCGCGTACCTGCGGCGGTCTCAACAGATCGTCTCCTGACAACCTGCCCACGGAGAAATGCAAATGAAAATCGAGTATTCAGTCAAGCGGTACTTTAAGACGCTTGGACTAGTAGCAGCATTGACTGTGTCCCACATCTGTGGCGCAGCCGATCTGAGCGGTGACTGGGTCGGCCAGATTACAGGCCCCTTTGATTCGCAATACACCGCGCAATACAATCACGTCACACTCAAAGAAGTTGATTCGAAGTTGAGCGGCAATTGGGGACCGTACTCGTTTGCAGGCAACCTCACCGGAGACAAAGTCAGCCTTACACTCACCGAGGCCTCAGGCAAAGAGGCAGGCACTCTAAGTGGAATGCTCGATGCAGGCACTTTTTCCGGAACCGGAAAAGTAATTCCTACGCGCCGCGGCGGCATGGGGTTGGCGCCCGCTCCGAACGACGTTACCTGGAAACTGACACCCGCAGCTACGCCGCCACCGTCACCCCACACACACGAATACGACCCCAAGTACTTTTACGGTACCTATTCAGCTGCCGAACCTCCTGCCTTGCACATCTTCCCCGGCGACACAGTCAATACACGAACCTACGACGGGCAAGGACGGGATGCGCAAGCCATCCGCCATGGTACCGGCGGAGACGTGAATACCGGCCCATTCTATGTGGAGGGCGCTCTGCCCGGTGATACTCTCGTTGTCCATATCGTCAAGCTGCGGACTAACAAACCCATTGGACGTCAGGGCAGCCGGTTTAATCAACACGCGGTAACGCAGGCCTATGCCCTCGCTGCCAAATACGATCCCAATTTCAACGGTAACTGGCAGCAAGACTCCGACAAGAATATTGCCACGCTCCCGCCTTCACCCGGTTTGCCTCATCTGACAATTCCCATGAAGACCATGCTCGGATGCATCTCCGTCGCGCCACCGGGAGAAGAGCAGGCTACGGGCACGGACCTTGGAGTGTTCGGCGGAAATCTGGATTACAGCGACAACGTACAAGGAACCACTCTCTATTTCCCTGTGTTTCATCCCGGCGCGTTACTTGGAATGGGCGATGCCCACGGCGCCATGGGCGACGGCGAAGTTGTGGGCACAGGCCTTGAAACCTCTGTCGACGTCACGTTCACCGTGGATGTGATCCGAGGCTATTCAACTCCTCAGGTACGTGCGGAGACCAAAGACTATTTGATCTCTTTCGGCGTCTCCGGCTCTGTGCCTGACTCAATTCAGCTTGCAACAACGCAGTTGGCCGATTGGATCAAGCATGATTACAACCTGAACGACAACGAGGTTGCAATGCTTTTCGGCGACGTTCTCAAGTACGAAATTACCGAATTAGTCGACCCGCACTTTGATGTTGTTGCCAAGGTACCCAAGAGCGTACTCGCCACACTCAACAAGTGACTGCAGCATGACGAACCTAAGCGAGCTAGCGAGGAGACGGAATCGATGACAAGACGCAGCATTAGAATCGCCGCATTGTTGAGCCTGATTGCCGCCTGCCACATCTGCGCAGCAGCCGATTTGACAGGCAATTGGATAGCGACCATCTCGACCTCGCGAGTTCCAGAATATGCAAGGGTCTCTTTGAAAGAGGAAAACGGAAATCTAACCGGTTCGTGGGGTGCTCTCAAGCTGACGGGCACCGTGACGGGCCAGGATCTCCAATTGAGCCTGACTGACACTGCGGACAAGCCTTCCGGAACGCTCAAAGGCACTGTTACTGACGATTCGATAAGTGGAGCAGGCAACATCACTGAGCCCATTGGGCGCAGTGCACCCATGGGCGGTATGAGAAGACGCTTCGGCGGTGATGGTCCAATCGAGTTTACGCTTGCGCGCGCGCCGGTTGCACCTGCCAAGCCGCGTGATATTCATTTCGAGCCAACTGACTACTTCGGTTATTACTCTGCAGCAAACAAGCCCGTCCTGCACATCTTCCCTGGAGATGTTGTTCACACTTCAACTGCCGACGCTGGCGGCGTGGATGCAAAGGGTGTGCAACACCGAGGCGGCGATTCAAACATTGGACCTTTCTACGTTGAAGGTGCGCTGCCGGGAGACACTCTGGTGGTCCATCTGCTTAAAGTGCGCACCAATCGAGCAACAGCACGCCAGGGAAGCCGCTTTAATCCGCATGCAGTCACGACCGCCTACCTGGTGGGCGCAAAGTACGATAACTCAGTCGACGGCCAATGGACGCTTCTTCCGGATAAAGGCATCGCGGTGCCCACTCATCCGAGCGAGCACATGAAAAATTACAGCGTGCCTCTTAAGCCGATGCTCGGGTGCGTTTCCGTAGCTCCGCCGGGAGATCAGCAGTATCGCGGTGGCGACTTGGGACCCTTCGGTGGAAACATGGATTACAACGACAACGCCGAAGGAACCACTCTCTATTTCCCCGTTTTCCATCCAGGTGCCCTTCTGGGAATGGGCGACGGCCATGCCGCGATGGGCGATGGAGAGGTCGTCGGCACCGGACTCGAGACATCTATGGATGTGGACTTTTCTGTTGAGGTGATCCCCGTGGATGCCACCGCGCAGGTGCGCGCCGAAACAAGTGACTACCTCATCGCCTTCGGTGTTACCGGGTCCGTGCCCGAATCGATCCAGGTGGCAACCTCAGAATTGGCGCAATGGATCAAGAAGAAGTACGACCTGTCCGATAGTGAAGTTGCAATTCTGTTTGCCTCCACCCTGAAGTACGACATTACCGAGCTGGTTGATGCACGATACAACGTGGCAGCCAAGGTTCCCAAAAGTGTTCTTTCCACGATGAAGTAAGAATTGACAAGTGGACCGCTCAAATTCCCGCATTCCGTTCGATCGCAACAAAAGCACCGGTTTTTCGCGTGCACAGAAGCGTTGGAAGACGCGGAATTCTTTACGGCTGCCGTTCCGGCCGATTTTCACCATGGCAGGGTTGCTTGTCGTGCGCTGCCCGAGGGTTCGGTCGGTTCGATCTATGAAAGTGGCGGCTGAGTATACTTGCCTGACAGAATTCCTCGGAGCCGATGCGGAGATCCGCCCAGTCCGCTTGTTGCGAATGCGGCTTGACTCTTACCGGCACGTCGCCAAGCATCGCGTATCCGGCTCAAGCGCATCGATGTTAACGCTTCCGTCGGAATGAATGGCAGCGAGCGGAGGAGATTCCGGGCCTTAAGGGAAAGTTCACCTGAGATTCCGACGATCCCAAACGCTGGAGTCCGATGAGCGTCGGCGCCTGTCAATTTTCTCTGTCAAGGTATTGCTCCTGCACCGTAATCGCCGTCACGATCTCACTATGGATATGGAAAATATCATTCCCCTTCTCCGAGCCAATCGACGACGGCAAAGTCGCGATTGGCGACGTCGAGTGACTTGTAGGGCGCAGTGAACTGGATCCTGTCGCCGACGGAGAATTCATGAGGACCTCCCGGTAGACGCTGACGCCGGTGAGGCGGCGAGCATCATAGGTGGCGGCATTGCCCGGCGGTTGTTCAACTCGAACCTACAACCCTTCGGCTAACAGAGCAGTCGTGCCGCGGAGAATTCCTGCACGCTGGCCGGGTCGCGGGATTGGTCATTGGCTTCCCAGTGCTCCACCAGTGATGCCTCACTCCGCTCTGAAGCAGCGCGACACGTCCGGCCCATCCATCGCCTAAATTCAAGGCTTGTATTCGACTATTCCATGGAGCCATATCGTCGCCGGGATAATCCACCTTTCGATGGAGGCACTCATAAACTGCGGACAGGTAAGCTCACAAGCATTCCCTGGAGGTTAATCAATCCAATGCCACATATTGCTCTGCCGGAAAACCAGCCCGGAATTCGAGGCGCGATGGCGTTTCGTCCGGAAACTGCCCGGCCGCTGAATGATCTTGTTGAGGTTCTCCTGTGCGCTCCGAACAGCCTCTCGCCCGGTGAGCGCGAACTTATCGATGCCTATGTCTCTTATCTGAACAATTGTCATTTCTGCCAGTCTATCCATGGCGCCATTGCGGCGGCTCATCTGAACGGCGACGAGGAACTGGTGCGCCGCGTCAAGGACGCCTTGGAGCAATTGCGAGGAAGGCGGAAGGTCCAGTTAACCGAGCCGGTATTCCCTGCTCTGCGCACAGGCGCGGCGCTTCAAGGAGCGCGCGGCTGGTTCCCTTCGGCGCTCGAAGAGGCTGCGATCAAGGGCTATACGT
This sequence comes from uncultured Acidobacteriaceae bacterium, assembly GCA_963843655.1. GTDB lineage: Bacteria > Acidobacteriota > Terriglobia > Terriglobales > Acidobacteriaceae > Telmatobacter. Next base: position 120,064 of record CAWJLD010000006.1, read on the forward strand.
GGCATTGCAACCGTCATACGTTTGCCGGTAGACTCGTAATGGCCGGGGTAGATTTGCGCACCGTCGCAGAGCTTCTCGGACACAGGACTCTTCAGATGGTCATGCGGTACTCCCATCTCGCCCTCGAGCACCAGGCTTCGGCAGTGGATCGGCTGGTGCCGCGCAAAAATCAAAGGGACACCAAATCGGACACCGGCCGATTTGGCAAGAAGAAGGCAATCCGACGATATCCTGTAAATGATACAATCAATGTAGTTTAAATAGCGGAGAGGTGGCAGAGCCCGGTTGAATGCACCTGACTCGAAATCAGGCATACTCGTAAGGGTATCGGGGGTTCGAATCCCTCCCTCTCCGCCATAATCCCGTCTAGGTTATTGAATAGTCTCAATAAATCAACTATCTACTGGTCTGCGCGACGTTCAGACTGTTCGGAATGAACGGTCTTGTCGGGCTAATCTGCCTCACCTGTGCATCTTCGCCTCTTCATTCGACTCCGCCGATGGGTTCAGACACCGGCGGTAGTGTCCGGCTGCCTAATGGCCGAGCCTTGCCTTCTTCGTCCAGAAAGATCAGCCATGAGGGATGCTGATCGAGCACAGTGTTGATTTCTGAATGGTTCATAACCATACATGCGGTTGAAAGCGCATCCGATTCGGCGGCTGCATCCGTGAGTGCCCAGGCGCGGCTCTGTCGCGGCGCCCCCTGCCCATTGCGCGGGTCAAGAATGTGACTTCCCTTAACGGACAGTCCCGAACCGCTCAAGGATGCGTTTGACAGGAAGAGTCGCTGTTGCGCATTGTCGTCGCCCAAACCGCATGACCATCCGACAGCATCCTTAGGTGCAGCGCCCGCCAGAATGCTGCTTCCTCCAGCGACCAGCAAGAATGCCGGGCAGTCCCAATCGTTCAGCAGTTCAGCCATGCGGTCCAGCGCAAACCCCTTGCCAATGGCTCCGAGGTCGAATTGCAATTGACCGCTCTCGCAGTGGATAGCAAATTCCTCGGGCAGCAAACTCCATTGCGGCAGCATATCCTGTGTCTGTAATGCAGCCGCCGTAACAGAAAATGCCCCATGAGTGGCCAATTCCATCTCTTTGGCGACACTCAGACACGCAAAGGTCGGTTCGCTTAATCGCATCGTCCCGCCAGGGGCCAGCGCTGCAATCCGTGCCACATCGCTATCGGTACGAAAGCGGCTCAGATGCTTTTCTAACTTGTCCAGTAAATCGAATGCAGATTGCGCGGCCTGCGCAACATAAGTGCGCTCCTCATCGGCGACCCGTACCTCATAGTAGGTTGCCATGGCGTGATGGTGAAATGTGTGGATCTCACTCATACAATCTCACTGCGGCAAGCGCGACCACAACAGAATTAATACACCTGGACGTACACCGTAAAATTCCGGCTGAAAGTTCTCCAACTGTTTTGCGTATTGGTTGGCTGCCTCGGTCGAGGTGATGTAAAAATCTGATTGCTCAACAGACTGCCCCGGCTGCCAGTATCCCACTTGGGAATAATGCCTCAGGTACCATGGCAAAGGCCAAGGATCGGCAGCGATCACGGCAATGCGCGGAGACACAAGTCCTTCCTGCTGTGCCAGAGTTGAAAGTTCTGCGGGCAATCCCAGCAGATCCTCTGAAGTCTGCGCATATGCGTAAGGATTCTTTTCGCCGGCTGAATCGAGGAATACACGTTGCCGCGTATCAAGCGCGATGAGAATCGCCATGACAGCCATTCCCACGAGGCAAGCGGTCCGCATCGGGACACGCAATGCCGAGTACTCCTCGAGCACGCTCCACATCGTCTGTGCCGTCAGTCCCACAAGTAGCGAAATTGGCAACCAGAAGTTCAGTGCCAGCCACGGCGTTTTGTAAGGAATCGCACTATAGAGAACGTAAGTAAAAATCAGATAGTAGGCTATCAGCGCAAAAGGCGAAGCCTCACGCTTTCGCACGGCCAGCACGATTCCAATGCACGTCACGGCGCAGATCACTCCGCCTGACCGGCCGCTCACGAGCAGATGTGTGTAGTACCAGAAGGGCTTGGCATGCCCACCACCACCTGCCCGCGCCATGTAGTTTGGAACTGCCCGGATCAGTGCATCCAGTACGTTCCAGTTTGTGCCGAACCAGGTGAACAGCATCATAGAGAGCAGCAGAAAGACCGCAATGGCAGCGATCAGCGCTCTGGGTCGCCACAGATCACGCACGCTTTGACGGCGCATATTCCAAAGCCGATAGACGAGAGCCGCAGCTGCCAATGCCACGAAGTGAAGAACGGCAGTCTCTTTGCACGCCAGCATCGCTGCGGCGCATGCAAAGGCCAGCGCCAGGCACGCAGCACTTTTCTTGGCAAGGGCCTGCCAACCGGTCAGGATCAACCCAGCCGTCAGGGTGACAAAAAACGATTCGTGGATAAAATAGCGGTCGTAGTAGACGGTGAGCGGTGCGCAGGCGAACAGCAGAGCTGCAATGAAGCAGGGAACGAAACCAAAGATCTCTGCGGCAACCCCAAGAAGCAGGATCGTGACTGTTCCTGTCAAGACCGGGACACGGCGCAACTCAGTTTCTGTAAGTTGAACAAAAGTCCTTGCGCCTTGCATCCGCACAATCGGAACGGCCAACGCCACCAGCGCCGGCCCATGCCTGTCCTGTGGATCGTAAGCGTAACTCTGACCAGCCAGTACCTGACCTACGATATATGCGTTGACAGCTTCGTCTGTATGCATGGGCCGCCTCTCCAACTGGGGCAGGCGTAGCACCAACCCAGAGAGCGCGACCGCAGCGAAAGCAGCCCACCGTATCCATCGCGAACGCGGGCTCAGGCGGGCTTGCCCCAAACCTCAACCTCGATGTAGTGGTTCAGCTTGTTGCTCGTGTTGCCGTTGCTGTAAAGGCGCACATACCGCCCCGCAACACCTTTGGCATCGATCAGCTTTCCTTGATAGGTCTCGATGTAATTCCGATCGTGACCGGTGCCCTGACCCATCTCGTTGTGAATGTCGCTGTTGAGGATCGTCGTCACACCCGAGCGGAAGTTTGGATCGTCGGAAACCTGCACTACAACGTCTCGATACACGCGCGGCTGCGAGTGAAAGTGCCACACCAATACTGCGTAGATATTTGACCGTCGCGCCAGGTCGATCTGCACCCATTGCTTGCCGGGACCAAGTTCCACCCACGAGCCTTCGTTGCCGTCCTTGTCACCGTCCACGATCATGTCCATGGAGCCAGTGATTGGATTGCTGTCGCTCGCGGTCACCTTCTTGTTCAGCGCCAGGTTCCTGGTGCCCGCCGGTATGTAGAAGTCAGGGCGCTTACCGCGCGCAGGGGGCTCCAGGTTGCCTACGTGCAACGGCACTGGGGTTCCCACAAAGAGCGGTGGCGGCAATTTGGTCTTCAACACAACCTTGTCCTGAGCAAACACGGCCGCGGCTAACAGCAGAACTGTAACTATGTAGTACTTCTTCGCAAGGTTCTTGATCATGATCTCAGGCCTTCATTTCCTCTGGAGTCAAGACGAGCCGCTTCTCGGCGGCGATAGCGTCATTGGCACGATGAATCACGTATTCGCTGCTGAATGCTTCATCCGCAGGGCAATTCAATTTTGCTGTGCCGCGCATCGTGTTAAAGAAATTCTCCAGATGCGGCTGGTGCACAGGCTTGTTAAAGAATACGGGGATCTCGTACTCGGCAAGCTGCGCGGTTTCACGTACGTCGACCCTCGCGGCGTCCTGGCCGGAGGTGGGCTTGGCGCGCACGTATCCTTTCGCCACCAGATCGTCCCATGTCACCGCGACAGCACGAGCTTCGCGGTAGATGGCGCAGAGTGATGGATCTTCCGACATCTTGATGGTGCCGTCGTCGCCCATGAACGTCTCAAAGTAGCCGCCGCCGGCGCTGGTCGTGGTCTGCACCTGATAAAATGCACGCGCAACGCCTTCGGGCATCTGATATTCGTAAATGACCATCGCGTTGTCATACCAGTCGTGGTTCTTGTAGTAGTCCAGTCCGCCGCTGGCCGCTACGGACGTCGGCAGCCCCATCCACCAGTTGAAGACGTCGATCTGATGCGAGCCAAGGTCAGAGAGCGGACCGCCTCCGAGTCCCTTATACCAGCGCCAATTGGCGAACTGATGCATATCCTTGTAGCCGTACTTTGCCAGCTTGGATGCGGGCATTTCGTACTTCTTCGGCCAGCCAAAGTCCTCTTTTACCGCGCGGTTCCATTGCCCTTGTGCCGCTGTCAGCCGGCCGCAAAACGACGACTCTTGCAGCAATCTGTTCTTTGTAAATACATAGCGAGGGTTGCTCCGCCGTTGATGGCCGATCTGTAATAGCTTGCCGGTCTCGCGCATGGTCGCCACCATCGAGCGCGCTCCCTCAACCGTGTTGCTCATCATCTTTTCGCAGTAGACGTCCAGGCCCGCTTTCAGGCATGCATTGGTCATCGGAGCATGCCAGAAGTCCGGCGTGGCGATCACTACTGCCTGCAGATCCTTTTCCTTGGCCAGAAGTTCTTCATAGTTCTCGTAGGCGTTAACCGGATTGCCAAGCTTGCCAAGATAGCGCGCGCCCTGCTCCAGGTGAAAGTCCCAGATATCGCACAGCGCTACAAGCTTCACGCCTTCGATATTCAGCAGAGACTCCAGCAGAACCTTGCCTTCCTCGCCGTATCCGATAAGGGCGATACGAATGTCATTCAGAGAAGATTTCTTGGCAGGCGCACCTGCTTGTCCGGATTCGGACTTGCAGCCATTCAGCAGCATGGCTGCGCCGGCCGCAGCGGTAGCGCCGATAAATTCGCGTCGACTCAGGAGTGGATCTACCATTTCTTTAACACCGTAAATCGGTTGTATTTGACAAGAAGAAAGGCTAAAGCAACCAGGGCGATGTGAATGCCCAGAAATGCGACACCGTCGTCCTGCCTGATCAGCACCAGACCCACCGTCAATGCAATAAACAGCAACCCCTGAGCCAGCAGAGATATCCGCGTGCCCAGGCCGATGATCAGCATGATTCCGGTCAGAATAAAGGCCGGTCCCAGCATGTAGTCGAAAGCTGTCAGTGCGAACTTCGGTAGCAGCGGTTCATGCGCAAACTTGTCAACCATCGAAGCCGGAATGCCTGAGTAGCTGGACAGCGCATAGGATTTGATATTTACGTTGATCATTACGCCACTGGCGTCCGGTTGACCAGTTGTCGGATCGATCACCGGCATGGACACTGCATGATAGGCGCCGAATTTTTCGGTGCCAACGAACAGAGCACGCATGCCCAGCCAAAGGCGTAATCCCCAAAAGGCAAAGGTGTAATCCCAGTTGGCTTTCACACCAGGTCCTGCCATCTTTTCGGTCAAATCGGTCATTTCCCCTCAATCGATGCCCGGATAGCATCTGACTGCGTTTGCGTTTCGCTCCGCCGTTAGACAGCGGAGCTAAACATTTTCAGCCTGTAATGAATGAGTAACCTAGCTCATCTTCCACGGCGCGCGATATTCGCGTGTCATCATCGCACTCGCTTCGCCGTCACCGATGATCTGTTCAGTCTGCACGTCCCAGCGAATTTTCCTACCGGTCATCATCGCGATCAGGCAAAGGTGCCCTGGAATGGTAGAGTGATGTCCCACCTGCACCGGGGTGATGGTAGGCTGGCGCGACTTGATGCAGTCCAGGAAGTTCTGCTGGTGACTGTCGGAGGTGTACAGCTTCACCTTGCGCAATTCCCTGGGCAGGGTCTTGCCCTGCTTCCACGCAGGGTTCGAGGCGTCGAAATGCCCGCGATCCACCCACACCCAGCCTTCCGTGCCGATCCACTTCGTGCCCATCTGGATATCTGGATAACCGCCAGCGATCGTCATCGTTATTCCCTGCGGATACTTCAGCTCAAAACGATACTTCGGCGCCGTATTCCACACCGCATTGTGTGGCGGCAATTCACCACTACCTTCCACTTCAGACGGACCGGAGTAGTCGAAGCCCAGCCCCCAGTGCGCGATGTCGCAGTGGTGGCCGATCCAGTCCAGCAGTTGCCCACCGCCGGTGTCGTAGTTCCAGCGCCATGTTTTATGCGTGTGTTCGCGCATGTAGGACACCATCTTTGACGGGCCAATCCATGTGTTGTAATCGAACCCGGCCGGAGGATCGGTTACCAGCACATCCCATCCCTTCGAGCCCTCCAAAACGTCCTGCAGGCTCGAAATCGTTACGCCCGCGGCAGCCAGCTTGGCCAGCGCAGCTTTTTGCACACCGTCGTAGTCCGAATTGCCGGCCGGCAGACCAACCTCGACATGCGTCACAGTGCCAATCAGCCCATTGCGCACAATCTCGGCGGCCTTGTGGAAGGTCGGAACCGAGCGTTGCCATGATCCCATCTGCCAGATGATGTTGTTCGCCTCCACCGCACGCACAATCGATTGCTGTTCGGCGATGGTATGCGCCAACGGTTTCTCGCCATACACGTCTTTTTTGCGGCGTGCCGCTTCCGTGGCCACGATTTCATGCCAGTGGTCGGGAACCGCGATCATCACGGCGTCGATGTCATCACGAGCCAACAGTTCGCGGTAATCGTGATACGCCTTGCAGTCTTCGGTCCCGTAGTTGTCGTTGATCATCTTAACCGCGGCCTGCAGATGATCTTTGTCGATATCGCATGCCGCGACCACCTGGCAGTCATCCGACGCGAGGAATGACCGCGTGTTGCCGGGCCCCTGCCAGCCCATGCCAATGACGCCAAGATTGATTCGGTTGTTGGGCGACGTCCCAGATCCGGAGTCCTGGGCAGCACGAAGTGGTAGAGCTGAGGACAAGACTGCAGCTGTACCTGCGGTTTTCAGAAATTTCCGACGATTCATCATTGCTAGAAGGCCTTCAGATGTTGACTTTTGAGTATGCCGAACTATACCGCCTGAGCTCGCTTTCCTGCAACAGTGGCCTGGGGGCATCTAAAAACCTACCCTGACGAACGTTGTTGCGGGATGTGTGAACAGAGGAATCAAGTGACGGGAATGTGAAATGACCTACCCCTGCCAGACCAACACTAAAACCGCGTATAGGCCGCGGGGAGGGCGGCCTTCCAATACGGCATTTCCTTAATTCATCCGTTTTGAAAGGTCGATTCCCAATTGCTGGCATTTTTTATACAGGTGGCTTCTTTCAAGACCAAGCGCCTTGGCTGTCTGCGTAATCTGGTGATGATGCCGAGCGAGTTCTGCAAGAACGGCCGCGCGCTCGAACGCCAAGACTCGTTCAGCGAGCGGGCCATCGTTTGAGCCGGTGGCAGCCAAAGCGCTTGACGCCGGAGTCGCAGTGGGTAATGCCTGTCTAACCTCATCGATCCCGACTGCGTCGTCGGCAAAGAGCATTAGCCGCTCAACAATGTTTCGCAACTCGCGGATATTGCCTGGCCATCCGTATTTCTGAAGCGCTTCAATAGCTTCTTCAGTAAATGATGCCGTCTTCCAGCCGTTCTGAGCGCAGACCTGAACGGAGAAGTGTTCCACGAGTGCATGCAGGTCCCCGCCGCGCTGACGCAGCGGAGGCAGATTCACGGGAAAAACAACCACACGATGATAGAGATCACGACGGAACTCCCCTGCCTCGACAAGCTTTTCCAAATCTCGATGTGTGGCAACAACCACCCGCACATCGACGCTGATTGGCTTGTCGCCGCCAACTCGCTCCACCTCGCCCTCTTCGAGCACGCGCAATAGCTTGGCCTGCATCGCAAGAGGCATGTCGCCAATCTCATCGAGAAATAACGTTCCTCGATGTGCCTGCTCGAACTTGCCGATGTGGCGTTGTGCCGCCCCAGTAAAGCTCCCTTTCTCGTGGCCGAAGAGCTCGCTCTCAATCAGCTCTGCCGGTACCGCTGCGCAGTTCAGAGTGATGAAGGGCCCCGTTGAGCGATGGCTCTTTTCATGCAGGGTCCGTGCCACAAGTTCCTTGCCTGTTCCGGTCTCACCATAAATACATACGCGAGATTCGCTGGCAGCAACCTTCTCGATCTGCGCCATGATGCGGCGCATGGTTTCACTCTCGAAAACGAGAGTATGTTTGCCGACTCGGGCGCGAAGCTCGCGATTCTCCGACTCTAGCCGCGTCAGCTTGAGCGCATTCTCAAGCATGACCAGTAGCTTTTCTGTTGAGAGGGGCTTCTCAAGAAAATCGAGCGCACCAAGCCGAGTGGCCCGGACCGCCATCTCGATGTGTGCCTGCCCGCTCATCATGACGACAGGAGCCTCAACACCGGAGGCCTTCAGATCTTCAAGCAAAGCAAGGCCGTCGCGGCGTGGCATGACTACATCACTCAGGATCAGGTCGAACGGCTGTGAGCGCGCCAGTTCCAGTGCGCGCGCGGCGTTATCGCAAACCACGGCCTCGTGTCCGGCCAGCCGAAACGCACGCGATAGCGAGGCGAGCGTGTTGGCCTCGTCGTCAACAATCAGGATGTTCGCCTTAACACTCATGACTCCGCCTTGGGCAACGTGATGATGAAAACTGCTCCAGCTTGCGCGCGGCTCTCAACCGCGATGGTGCCGGCGTGGTCGGCAATCACTGACTGAACGATCGCAAGTCCCAGCCCCGTTCCAAATTGCTTAGTCGTATAGTACGGCGTAAACAGGCGCTCGCATTCTTCCGGCGTCAACCCCTTGCCTGTATCGGAAACGCGAAGCTCAATCTTCTCTTCACTTTCCTGAGCTGAAATGGTCAGCGTCCCTCCATCCTGCATTGCATCCATCGCGTTCAAAACAAGGTTTGAAAGAGCGCGATGTATCAATTCCGGATCGGCATTCACAGGCAGCGGATAGGATGCCGCCTCTATCTTGAACTGGATCTTTGCTTCGGAAGCGGCGCTTGCATAGAGCGATCGAACTCGTTCGATCGCAGCGCGGATATCAATCCTTTCGAGCTCTGGTCGCGGCATCTTGCTGAAGTCGCTGAAGCGGGCAATGATCTTCTTCAAATTGGCGATTTCCGTCCCCAGCGTGACTGTACTTTCGCGAAATACTTCGTCGAACTCCTGCGGCGAATGATCGCGAGCCTTTACAAGATTCTCAACCGTAAGCTGTAGGGGGAAAAGCGGATTCTTGAGCTCGTGCGCCAATCGTCGCGCCAGCTCTCGCCATGCAGCTACCCGTTCAGTTTGAACAAGCTTTTCGCGCTGGCTGCTCAATTCGTGCGTCATATGGTTGAAGCTGCGCGCCAGAACACTCAGCTCATCGTGCCCATTCTCGGGCACGCGTACGCTCCAGCATCCCATTGCTACTTCTTCCGCTGCGCGCGCCATCTGCTCAATTGGGTGTGAAACTTTTGCCGCGATCCAGAGGCTGAGAATGATCGCGAGCAGAATGCCGCTTCCCGCGACTCCGTATGCAATTGCTCGAATGTGCTGTTGCGCCTGAATCATTCCACCGCGAGCGATGGCAACGGCAAGCACTGCCATGACAGATCCTTGCGGATTCTTCAGGGGAATAGCGGTGGCGTTCAGCGTGTCTTCTTGCTTTCCTGTCGTATCGATAATTCCGCTTGCCTGTTGCCCGCCCCTCAATGCTGAGCTGATCAGAGATCCGTAATGCTCTGCGCCTGCCAAGCCGCCGCCGGGTCCTTGTAACCGCGAGGAATCAAAAACCTCAGGTGCGGAAGCCGAAGTCCCTGGTGCCGGACTTTTCAAGTTCGAGGTCTCCGATGCTCCCGCATTGGTGTAGAGCCCTATCTGCATACCTGGTGCAATCGCCAGATCGGAGAGAAACCGTTGATCGAGGCGCTCTCCGCCAATCAGCCGCACGCCATTCGCTCCGCCGATTGAGCGTACCGCAAAAAGGCCAAGAACCATCGAACCGTCGGGCAATTCTTCGCGCTTGAGAAATGCTGCGTTATCTTGAGTTGCTACAGCCGGCTCAGGGTATCCAAATCTCGCCGGCCACTGAGCCGAACTGACGATGTTTCCATCCGGACCTACAATCTCAAGAAAATCCAGTTGCGCATCCTGCGCCATGGTCTCCGCTTCAGTCAAGAATGGCGAAGAGTCGCCAGACGCCGTGAGCCGAGTAGCGATGGATCGCGCCTTTTCACTTTCCGCCAGGCGCCCTATATCTGAAGCAACCTCCTGCGAACGATGCTGATATTCACGTTGGAATTGACTTACGAAAAGCGCAGTCTCTTGCCGATCGCGTTCCTCAAAGACATATCGTATCCGCACGAGTACCGTCCACGCCACGGCCGCAACCGCCGCCGCCACCGTGAACGAAAAAAGAATCAGCAGTCTCTGGCGAAGGCTCACGGTGTCGTCTCCACAGAAATTCCGGCAAAGTCTGGAAGCCCGTATCCGGTCAAAGCAAGATTTCTCACGCGCCCGCTTACGGCATACGCACGTGGCAAATCGATGAGAGGAATAATCAGATGCCGGCTCAGAATGTCTTGCTCGATTCCGAAGATTCCCTGTATATCATGAGCCGATATTGCCGGTGACTGTCCAGCAATCAGCAACAACCTTCCGAGCACACCAGCGGCATCCGATCCGGCTATCGGCAGTTTGCGAAGGACAATATCGGAGTACGCCGTGCTGCCAGGCGCGGCGGTCTTAACATTGAATCCAGCCTCGTGCAGATTGAGCGCCAGCCTCTGGGCGGTAAGCTGCATAACAGTATCGCCATCGGCCGAGAGCGTCACGGTTCCTGCCGTCAACCCTCCTCGCACCTGACTAGCCTTGTTAAGGTAGCGTTCGGTGGGAAATAGAAACGCATAACCCGACACCGAATTCGGAATCAGACTTGCAGAAATTTCACCCTGCTTTTGGAAGATCACGTTGAAGATTGCGCTTCGGTCGACTGCATATGCGATGGCGGATCGCAAATTGGAGTTCGCAAGAGTTCCTGAATCTGAAAGCTGCAGAGCCACCACATCTGCGGGTCCGGATACCACCGGAGAAAGCCGCTGTTGCTGCGCTTGTCTTATCTGCTCTGCCGGCACTTCAACAATATCTGTGCGCCCCAGAGTCAAATCGAGCCATTGATCCCGAATGGCACGATGGGAAGTGATAATGATTTGATCGGTAAATGGCCGCCCCTGCCATGAGGTTTCGTTTGCTGCCAACGTCAGAACATTGCCCGTTGATTGAGCAACCTGAAATGGTCCCGTTCCGATCCATTGGCTGGTGACCTGGGTGTTAGGCGCTCGCGGCGCAGCAATAAGAAACACATCACTCGCCAACAGGTCCGGAAGATTCGGCAGCGGTAAATCGCATGTGAAAACGACTGCAGCGCCAACGGCACGCACTCCGGTCCATGGACAATTTGACGCGCAGGCAAGGCTCAACGACTTGGCGACCGCGTCGGCCGTAAGTTGTGAGCCATCCTGAAAGCGCACTCCGTCACGCACCCGGAACTGCCAGTGATGACCGTTGTCGTCGGACTCCCAACTAGTCGCCAGCGCTGGTTGAACCACTCCGCTGGCGTCCAACTCGGTGAGGCCGTCGAACACCAGCCGCCGCGCGATCGCATCCGCTCCCCGCCATGTGTCGCCGGAAATCTCGACACGCAACGTGCCGCCATAATGCGGCCTGCTGCGCGCGTAAACAGGTAGCACGCACGCGGCCAGCAGCAAGAGGATCCTAATTGCAGAGCGCCGTAACACGGTCCACCTCATATATATTGTTGGCCTTGCGCACAATGGCGAGAAGCGACCTGGAATCCGTCGCAACATCCAAGGCCATCACTGAACCATCCACTTCCAGCGGCTCGCTCGCAGGTACAGCTTCGTACAATGGCAACTCGTACGCGCGCAAGCTGTCGCTGACTGCATCGCCCGATCCAGATACGACCATCTGAGCGCCGGGGCCGCATTCTGATTGCAGAACCGCCAAATCACTTCCCCAATCCCGTGTTCCGGCAACCAGGTGGAGAGCGCCGTTTTCAGCAAGCTGCACCTTTCCGTCTACGCCTTCTGTCAGGACTCCATAGCCGGATGGACGCGGAACAATAGCAAGCGAATAGAAGGGCGGCATATCCTGAGGAAAGCTCGGAGCCAGAATACCAGTGAACGAATTGCGCGATGAGTTATAGAAGGCACGAATAGGCGTTGCCCTTCCGCCGCTGCCATTCGCTGAAAATGCCGAACTTGCCGTGTCAAGTGGCGGCTGTGTGACCGCCCATGGATCGTCGCTCGCACTGCATGTCAGCTTCAGGGCATGCGCATCAGCCGCATTGATCAATCCCGCGCAGTGAACGCCCGGCAGCCATGCGTCGAAGGTTGTTCCATCACCGTTCCCTAGAAGCGCACCGCGAGTATCTCGCCCAAGAGGGCGCCTCACTCCAACGTCCGCGCTCTTAGCCTTCTTCCAAATTCCGTTCTCCTTGGTGTAAAAGACAACCTCCTCCGGTTTGAGGATCAACAGCCCTGAAGGAACTTCCAATGCCGCCAGAATTGGACCCTGCGCTGAAAGCACTGTTTGCCGGCGCAGAACCAGCATTTCTGAAGCCTTCAACCCTTCTCCATCAGTAGCACCAAGCTCCACCATTGCAACTTTGGTTTGATTGCCTTGGATAATTTCTGCCACCAGGAGGCGCTCACGCGCATTCTCGCTAAGAGTGACTCGCACAATGTTTGCGCTATCGGCGTCACCCACAGTCACGCCGTGCGACTTGAGACTGTTTTGGAGAATCCTTCGAATCTGAGAAGCCTGATCAGACGGAATTGAGGAGATATTGCGAACAGAAAAGGCAACCGGTCCGGGGCCAAGTATGTCAGAAATTCGCGCGGCAAGCGCCGCCGCCGGCTGGTTCCAGGAAGCCGCTGCCTGAGCCTGCCCCGAGCCGAGCGCAGCAACCAGAATAGTAGCTGCGAAGCAGAAATACCGAAGTTGGAGACGCTTCATACACTGCAACCAGCTCGGCATCGTAGTCTCCTGAACTTGTTTTCCCGTTTTCGCGGATTATAACTGGTGAGACTTGTTAAGTTCCGTCGTTATTGAATGAAACCCTGCGGGGCGGCAGTTTCAAGCGCCGCCCCGTAAAATTTCGAAACTATCGCGCAGACGCGCGCGCCTGGTCATCGTCCGTGAGCATATCCTTCTTAAGGATTGGGTTCATGGATGCATTCTTGAACACATCGTCCGCAAAGAAGAACTTGCCGTCAGAAGGAACCATAACCAGTTGAATCTTATCGGAGAGTCGTTCCGCAATGATCTTGTTGATCAGTAGCGGCGATTTGTTCAACAGGTCTGCTTCGCTCTTCATACGGTATGCGTTGGCCTCAGCCACAACCTTGATGCGGCTTGCTTCAGCCTGGGCAAACAGGTTGCGGCGTTCCAACTCCGCCTTGCTGTCTATTACCTTCGCCTGTGCATCAGCCTCTGCGTTCTGGATTGTGGTTTCCTTACGCGCCTCCGCTTCGAGCTTACTCTGTTCAATCTGCTTTTGTTTCAGTGGCAGAGTAAACTGCATGGCATCCGACTCGCCGCGGGCCTCGACTACCCTGGCTTTCGCATCGCCTTCGGCGTGCTTGACTTTGCGGGCCGCGTCAGCCTCGGCCTGGAGTTCGGCGATTCTCACCTGTTTCTGCTGAATTTCAGTATCGACGCTCATCTGATCGTTCTGCTGTTCCTTCAAAAGCAGGCCTTCGAGCCCCTTTGCGTATTCCTCGGGCAACTGAATCTCAGATAGCATCACTTCCTCAACAACAATGCCATCCGCAAACAGCTTGTGCGTAATGATCCCTGCTGCTCTGGAGCGTACTTCTTCGCGCTTGGTCGAGAAGATTTCCTTCACCGTGTATTGAGGCGCAAGTTCACGCCACGCGCTCGAAACCACAGGAGGGACCAGCTCCTTGTCGGCCGGTTGCGGGAGGTGTGACTGCACGCTTGAAAGCTTGTTCGGGTCGAGCCGGTATCGAACCGTAACGCCCATGCCAATGTTGAGCCCTTCTTTCGATTGGACGGTGAGCATGCCACCTTTTGTGCCGCCTTTTTTCGTTGTCTCGTCCGCAAGTCCCGCGGAGAACAGGTGGTCGCGCAGATCAAAGGATTCCACGCTGTCCATCAGCGGAGTCACGAAGTGCGTCCCTGGATAAAGCGTTCCGGGTTGTGTTCCACTTATCTGACTGATTCGTACCCCGCCCATGCCTGCCGGCACAACTACGATGCCGGAGGCTATTAGCAGCGGCAAACAGCCGCAAAGGGCCAAGACCGCTGGAACTCGAATGGGCAATGGATCAAGCTTCTTCTCTTCGCCCGGTGTGCCTTCTTCGCCGGTACTCGTTTGCTTTGTCATGTGCAGCCACACGTGGTACGCCGGAATCGCCAATGCGGAAGCCATCATGAGAGCTCCCGCGACCATCAACAACAGCTTTAGTGCAAGCATTTTCTGCCTCCAACTCTGGGTTTAGGGCTCTCTTCTTTGTGGTTTCCCGGCCGCGGAGCCAGCAGCAACCGGACCAACCCGCCATACGTCAACTCTTCGAGCAGGAGCGCCGCCGCAATCGGAAGCAGTGCCGGCCCTATAAACGCGACCAACGAACCTAACCAGTTCATCGCAGTACTCCTTACATCGATCCGGCAACTGGAATGGCGCTGGACACACTGGCCATAATGGTCGGTGATGGCTGTTTGACTGCCGGGGGAATGTCGAACAGCTTCGCCGTTTCCTCATTACGCTTGCCGATGAATTCGACCGTGTCACCTACGCGCACCAGACTGAACAATTCCTCAACATCGGCCTTGCCCATGCGGATGCAACCGTGAGATGCAGCTTTTCCAATCGATCCAGGAACATTGGTGCCGTGGATTCCATAACCGCGAATGCTCAATCCCATCCACCGCGACCCGACAGGATTCTGCGGCCCGGGAGGAACAATGCGGCCCTCGTGCATGTAGGTTGGATCGGTGACGCGATTCTCGATGGTGAAAGTGCCAACCGGACTGGGAGTGGAAGGCTTGCCAATCGCGACGGTGTAAACCTTCTTGACCTCCCCGTCTTCGATGAGAGCCAGCTTGCGGTCTTCAAGGCTGACGACAATCGCTCGTTTTGGCGTCTCAATGGGTTCCGGCGCCCTGTTCTCCTGCGCTTCAGCCTGCTTGCCTGCAATTGCCGGAACCAAACCGATCACAACCATCGTCAGCTTGATGATCCCCAGAATCTTCATTGCTCCCCTCCAGAATTCTTTTGCGTTGAACCGCGAACGGAATAGAGGATTGCACCCTCCGGACCAAATGCCATCGCAATGATTCACAAAGACTTATGCCCACCTGAGAGGTGGCGGCGCGTGTCATCGCACACACATGTGTGCGGCTCTGACACACCTGAGGTCTTGGAAATGCGCCATCTTCACGGTGAGGAGACTCCACCTTCTGACTGAAAAGAGGAGGTTGGCAAGCCTTCACGGTCGGCCGGAATCCGGGCCAGACACGTTCAGGCATCTTGTAGGAGTGAACGGTGGGGTTCCAGGCTTTACCCCGCGACTTAAAGGTCAGACCATTGGCCGGCTCTCGAGTGCTGATTAGCGGATCATGCCGACTGTAACCCTGCTATAGACTCTCCCTCATCAAAGCTGATCCCGATCTGGATAACCCCGTGCTCCGCTTGAGGTTCTACCTCGCTCCAGGCACATTAGCCACTTGCACGCATCAGACGACTACATTGACTACCCAAGCGCAAGCGGAATTCTTCTCACTGAGTTCGCAATATGTTGGGCACACGTGTTGCCATTTCTATATGCGCTCAAGCTACACTGATTCGGTCGATTGATTTGGGTGAGGTCTTCTCATGCAGTTGAAACGTTTTTTCGTTGTACTTGTTGCCCTGGGCCTTTTGCCTGCACATTTCAACCTTGGATATGCACAACCTGCTGCACCCGCGCCGGCCGCTACTGAGCTTCCCTTTGTGAGCCCTATCTTTGGCGACGACATGGTGCTGCAGCGAAATAAGACCGACAATATCTGGGGGTGGTCCGAACCGGGCGATAAGATTCGTGTAGAGATCGGAGATCAGTCCGCTACTGCCGTGACCGGAACCGATAAACGCTGGCAGGTTGAAATTCAGGCGCCTCCCGCTGGTGGTCCCTATACGGTCAAGATTATGGGGCGTCAAAGCATTGAACTGCACAATGTTCTGGTGGGCGATGTCTGGATAGGCGGCGGTCAATCGAACATGGAGTTCAAGCTGCGAGGCGCATTGAATGCCGACGAAGAAGTGAAGGCCGCCAACTATCCGCAGATTCGATTCTTCAACGTGGCTGAGCACGTTTCATATCACCCTGCGGATGTTGTAAGCGGTTCATGGCAGGTGGTAACGCCGGATACCGCTGCACAACTCTCGGCAGTGGCATACTACTTCGCGCGCCGCGTGCAGCAGGACGTTCATATACCGATCGGGCTGGTGGTTGATTGCGTTGGCGGAACTCCTGCGGAGACATGGACAAGCGCCACCACGCTGCGCAAGCTCGGCGGGCTTGAGGTCCCGCTCGCTGAACTGCAAAGAGTCGCCGACGGAAACGGCCCCGCATATGGCAATTACGTGATGGGTTGGTACGACCGTTACGACATAGGCATGAAGGAAGACTGGTCTAATCCGTCTCTGGACGATTCAAGTTGGAAGCCGGTCGATCTCTTCGGAGGATTCGCTGCGCTCGGCATGCCGGACACTCCCGCAGTTGTCTGGCTCCGCAAAGACCTTGTACTTCCCGATCCACTGCCCGCAGGCCGAGCGATGTTGTCTCTTGGCATCGTAGAACGCATGGACACTGTCTATATCAACGGCAAACGTGTTGGCGGCAGCGCATGGGTTGAGAATCCCCGCAATTACCGCCTTCGCGACGGTATCCTCAAGCCCGGCCACAACTCGCTGGTGATTCGCGTGCTGAAAACAAAGCCCGATGGCGGATTCGAAAGCAAGCCCGATGTAATTCATTTGACTCTCGGCGACCAGACTCCAATACCCTTAGCCGATGGCTGGAAGGCCAAAGTGAGTGTGGACGCGCGTCCTCCACATGACTTGCCGATCTCTTATGAGAACTGGCCGGTCATGCCCGCCGTTCTCTACATGGGCATGCTTGAGCCGGTAGCGCCGCTCTCGATCACCGGCGCTATCTGGTACCAGGGCGAAGCCAACGCCAAGCGCGGATATGAGTATCGCAAAGTCATGCCGGCCATGATCTCCGACTGGCGCAAGCTCTTTGGTCAAGGCGATTTCCCGTTCTATATCGTTGGTCTCCCCCTTTACATGAAACACAGCCCCACTCCTGTAGATGGCGATGAATGGGCGGAATTGCGCGAGTCGCAGGCAGTCACTGTCAAAACGGTTCCGAATACTTGCCTTGCCACCACCGTAGACACCGGCGATCCCAACACCGTGCATCCCAAGGAGAAGATTCCCGTTGGAGACAGGCTCGCTTACTGCGCACTTGCGCTGAACTACGGAGAGAAGATTCCGTACCAGGGTCCAGCGTTTAAATCGATGGACATGCTCGGGACTGCGATTCGCCTGCACTTCGCTCATGCTGAAGGCGGCCTGGTAGTCAAAGGAGACAAGCCGCCGGAGTTTGCAATTGCCGGAGAAGATCGCAAATGGTATCCGGCCGATGCACACATCTTCGGCGATACGGTGATCGTCTCGTCGAGTATGGTGCAGCGTCCGGTAGCGGCGCGTTACGCGTGGCAATCCAACCCCAACGCGTTTCTGTACAACAAGGCAGGACTGCCTGCCGTTCCCTTCCGCACAGACGATTGGCCGGGACTGACTGATGATCGTCGGCCTTACTGAGATAACACGCCTGTTCCTCGCCGGAACAGGCGTGTTGTTTATTGCCGTCTCCAAACGGGCCCTTACCGCAACAAATTTCACGCTTAGGAAGCGTGCCAGGATTGCAGAGTATGAACATGCGTGTATTAACCTTTGATGGTGGCAACTTTGGAAAGATCGGCGGACTGCTGAAAGCATTCACAGCTCTATTGATCGTGCTTCTGCTTTCGGCGCAACCTGCGTCCTCGCAACGGAATGGAAGAGTACATCTTGGCCAGCTTCAAAGCGGAGCCGAAGTATCGTTCACGCGTGCGCAAGCAGGCACATGGGGCATTGAAATCGCCGGTGGACCCGCTCCGCGAGTAGCGCAACCAACTCCCGTCGAGTTTGAAATCTATCGCACTGACAACGACATCCAGCAGCTTGCTGCGGGCTACAAAACAGTTCAAGCATCGCCTGCAGGAGTTGATGCGCAAGCTGAGATTGCCGACGGTGATAGCGTCGTATTTCATATTCACGACCGCTGGGCTATAAGCTCGGGCATATTGTCTCTGCACCGCAGCGTTGAAGTGAAAGGTAATGCGCCCGGCGGCTTCGACTCGGAGATCAATTTCACTATCGACCCCGCAGTCACCTGGCCCGACATCAATTTCATGGTGCCCGGCGCAATTTATGGCGATCCCACCTACGACAGCGACCGATCACCCGGTGGGACCTTGAACTATAACGCCCACCATCTGATGATGCGCGAAGACATTCTTGCCGCGCCGCTCTTCGCCATGTCGTTCGGAAATGGCTCCTCAATCGCGTTCCTCGATCCCGCCCCCAAAGGCGACACCACCGAGGAAGAATCCAAGTTGACTAAGCTGGTGATGATCGATGAGCGCTTTAAGTTTGGCGCGCTTGGCGCCTGGCAAAATGATGACGGCGCAATCGAATTTGGATTTCGATATCCCGGCACTGTCCAGGACTATGGTGGCCGCCGCGGTGAGCCGCCAGTGCACCGCTGGGTCCGCAGATACCATCCCATCACCAATGGATTCATCCAAAGTTATGAGGTGCAATTTCGTTTCGGCAAGGGCGAGTCATTCCGCGATGTAACCCGCAATGATTGGCGTTGGGCGTGGAACACGTTGAAACCTCCCGTGAACTATATCGACGTGGAGCAGATGCGCCGGGTCTTGCTCGATCACCTCGAATCGCAGGTTCTGACCATTGACGGTCGTACTGCGATGCCGTTTGTCGTGGACACCATGACCAATGATCGCAACTGGAACTGGAGTATGGTCGCAATGGGTTTCGTGGGCAAGGACATCGAATGTGCCGATATGTTGCTCCGTGAAGGTGACCGCGACAAGTCGGCGCGTGGCCGGCAGATGCGCCAGACCGGCCTGGACATGACCTCCACCATCATCAAGGTGCTGCATAATGTCCCGCTGGAGGGTACCGGCTTCGATCTCAATTCGGGAACACCATGGAACCACATCTGGACTTCTCCATGGCTGCGAAATGCTACGGAAGATATGGCCGTGCTGATGCGTGCGTATCGCCGCGAGCTGGCAGAAGGGCGTCCGCATCCCGACTGGCTTGACTGGGTAAAAAGGTACTCCGATTGGCTGATTCAACAGCAGCGTGAGGATGGTTCCTACCCGCGCCGTTGGCAGCCTGGCAGCAGCGAGGTGGCAGAAGCTTCAGGAACTTCAAGCTATAACCCAGTGCCGCTGCTGGTCTTGATGACACAGATTACCGGTGACCAGAAATATCAGCAATCGGCCATTCGTGCTGCCGATTACGTGTGGAGTCAATGGGGAACGCGTGGCCAGTTCATCGGTGGCGCTATCGACAATCCAAACATCACCGATAAAGAGGCCGGAATGCTCAGCATGGAAGCCTATCTGAGCCTTTATGAAGTGACCAAGGAGCCCAAGTGGCTTGAACGAGCCGAGGCCGCAGGCAACTTTGCCGAGAGCTGGATATGGATATGGAATCTTCCCATGCCCATAGACGCCGACAATGCAAAGCTCCACTGGAAAAAAGGCGTGCCCACGGTTGGCCTGCAGGACATTACAGCAGCCAACACCGGAAGCACCGATGAGTATCTCGATTGGGCTGTGCCGTCCTACGCCCGTCTGTACGAGTACACGAAAGATCCTCATTATCTTTATGTCGCGAAGGTTCTTCTGCACGACACCAAGTCGATGGTTGCGATTCCTGGACGGCAGTACGACATGAAAGGCATTGGCTGGCAGCAGGAAAACTTCAGATTGGGGCCGGGGCCTTCAGGCCGCGGCATGGGTTCGCATCGCAAGTGGCTGCCTTGGGTCTCTGCGAACCATCTGCATGGAATCTCTGCCCTTCAAGAGTTTGACCCCGTTCTCTACAAGCAGATGTCAACCAAGCCTGCAACCGGAACAGACAAAACTGCGAAATGAATCCGAAACACGATGCCTTCCGCGAGTGCACCACGATGCGTGGGGCGCTCTGACTTGCGATTTTCTCAC
This sequence comes from uncultured Acidobacteriaceae bacterium, assembly GCA_963843655.1. Lineage (GTDB taxonomy): Bacteria > Acidobacteriota > Terriglobia > Terriglobales > Acidobacteriaceae > Telmatobacter. The sequence continues at coordinate 140,294 of CAWJLD010000006.1, forward strand.
CCATTTGTAGAACGTCGGCTCGCTGATCTCGTGCTCCCGATGAGGTCCAAGGCCTTCACACCGGCCTCATGTTGACACAGAATCCCGTCGAGCCGTCACCGCCTCCTCTCCAGAATCGGCCACTTTATCATTCACCCGACAATGTAGGGTACCGGAGTCTGGAAGCCCTGCGTCTCAAGGCTTGTATCATCATTATTAGTACATCAAGTTGTTTGCTTTCCGGCTGGTTTCGGATGTAGCTTTTCCGCACAGATGCCCGAAGCCGAATCGTGAGTCTCCGGCGTGCCCATGAGAACATGGGTAGAGGTTATTGCTCCAGAGTGGCGAGCCGCCTGGATTCGCTCCCAACAATTTTGACAGGCCGCAGAAGATTCGTTCGCAAGGCATCCGAGTCGAGCGGTAGGAGGCCTTTGCATGTCTTCCCCAAAGACGTTGCGCGAATTGATTGATAAAGATCTGCGTGGCGCAAAGTTCATCGCCGTCTCCAACCGCGAGCCATACGTCCATAATCACGCGAATGGAACCATCACATGCTCGCGGCCGGCCGGAGGCCTCACTGCTGCGATGGATCCCATCATGCGGTCGTCCGGCGGGGTATGGATCGCGCACGGCTCTGGGTCGGCAGATGTCGAAACTGCAGATGCCGCCGGCAGGCTCGGAGTTCCTCCTGAAAATCCTGCATATACGCTCCGGCGCGTCATGATGGACGAGAAACTTCATCACGAGTTCTACTACGGCCTCGCGAATGAAGGCCTCTGGCCGCTTTGTCATGTCGCCTTCACGCGCCCCATCTTCCGGCCTCGTGAATGGGATAGCTACAAGAAAGCAAATCAAATCTTTGCAGACGCTGTGCTTGAAGAGGCAAACGGCGAACCGGCTTTTGTATTTATTCAGGACTACCACTTCGCTCTCTTGCCTCGCATGTTGAAAGAGAGAAATCCAAGACTCATCGTTGCTCAGTTCTGGCATATTCCGTGGCCGAATCGAGAGGCATTCCGTGCCTTCCCATGGAAGACAGAACTTCTGGATGGCCTGCTGGGAAACGATCTGCTGGGCTTTCACCTCCACTATCACTGCTCGAATTTTCTTGAAACTGTGGATCGCAATCTTGAGGCGCTTGTCAGTCCGGAGCATCGCAATATTCGCCGCCAGGGTGGAACCACTTTGGTGCGGCCTTTTCCCATCAGCATCGATTTCGCGGCTCACGAAGTCACCACCGCAAGCAGCGAAGTGGAGGCGGAAGTTGCGTGGTGGCGAAAGACGTTGCGCCTGCAAGACTCTGGCGTGGAATTTATTGGTGTAGGCATCGACCGCATTGATTACACAAAAGGAATTCCAGACAGAATTCTTGGTCTCGACCTGTTCCTTGAAGAACATCCGGAGTATCGAGGCAAAGTGCAGTTTGTTCAGATCGGCGTCCCCAGCAGAGTTGATATCGGCGAGTATCAGACATTGAACTCTGAAATCGACAGGATGGTGAAATACATCAACAAGAGATGGTCGACTGACTCATGGACTCCAGTTGTCTTCTTTCGACAGTACTTCAATCTTCCGCAATTGATTGGGTTGCACAAGCTGGCTGATTTCTGCGTTGTCACTTCTCTGCACGATGGAATGAACCTGGTTGCGAAGGAATATGTTGCGAGCCGATCGGACAATGGCGGTGTTCTCATTCTCAGCAGATTTACCGGCTCTGCGCGCGAGCTACCCGATGCACTCCTTGTGAATCCCTTTGCGATCGGCGAGATCGCCGAGGCCATTGCCACCGCGGTATCCATGCCGGTTGCCGAACAACGCCGGCGCATGCAGCGGATGCGCAGCGCCGTAGCCGGCAACAACATTTACGATTGGGCAACCAAGATACTTTCCGTACTTTTTCGATTTGATATCCCCGCGGAAGACCTTGAGGACGGAGATTCGGACACTGATTTGATGTAGGATGCGTCTGCTCGATCTCCTGCTGCGTTCGCTGTTCCAGGACTGTTAGCTGCCTAACATTGCGAGTGCCACCAACACAATGCTGCCGCCATCATGATGCTCTTACTCTGAACGCAAAGAGGTGATTTGAAATAGTGCGAACCTCACAGAGACTCAGAAATGCGTTTGACGGAGCATTGGCGGGCGGCGGCGATCCCGCCAGTTCCCCGCTTTACGTCTTCGGACCATTCCTGAATTTCATCGTCGTTGCAGGTGTAGCCGGCGTCACCTTTGGCGCCAGTGTCTGGCTGGTAGTCCTTACGGTAGTTGTCGTCTCTCTCATGTATCGCCAGGTAATCCGCTGGGTCACCGATGGCACAGGCGGGAGCGGACTCACTGAAGAAGAATTCGGAGCCTGGGCGGTAAAGCTGAACTCCGCCATCACCTTCGTCGAATACACGCTCACATTTCTGGTGAGCATTGCCGCGCTGGTTGAGTTAATTGCGGATCGCTTCCCTCTCCTGAATGAAAGTTTCCATGGTTACGACCTCCGGACTTTCGCGGCTGTCATCCTCAGCGTGGGTATTGGTTGGCTGGTCAATCGAGGCCCAAAGGCCGCGGCCCGCACATTCGGCCCTGCCACATTCAGCGTCCTGCTTCTGTTGTGGACGATGATTATCGCCACCATCTGGGAACAGGGATTTCACCTTCCTGGCTTCGACCTGAAAGCATTCACTCCTCATTACCTGCCATTCACCTTGAGCGGCTTCTCTCGCCTCCTCGCTCTCATGACCGGCATTGAAGTATTCGCGAACCTGGTAGCCGCCTACGAGGGAACTCCGGCAGAGAGAAGCAGTAAGGCATTTCAAAGCCTCCTTATCGCCATGGGCACCACTTGCGCCACGATGCTCATTGTTGGCCCTGCCATCTTCCGCGTTTCAGATCCAACCAATGCAAATGTGTCGGTCTTCACACAAGCCATGGATCAGCTCCTCCCACAGCCGCTGCCATACATCGGCACGTTCATCGGTACCATCGTGCTCGCATCAGCGGCTGCGGCGAGCGCACAAGGGTTGCAGAATCTCTCCTTGGGGCTCAGTTATCGGCATTACGTTCCAGCGCGCATGGGCGAGCGCAATGACTTCGATGTTGCGGACATGCCGGTGTGGATTGAGGTGGCAATTGCATCGCTTTGCTTTGTTCTGCTCGGAACGCGGGAAGATGTCTACCTTTCGCTCTACGCCGTGGGCGTTTTTATTCTCCTCAGCATGACAGGCTGGGCCGCGGCAAAACGAACTCTGCGGTTGCGATCTCAAAGCTCCGCACTCAATCAAGCAATAGGACTCACCGGTGCCATCGCTGCAGCTCTCCTTACGTCAGCGGCAACGGTCATCATCTTTTACGAGCGATTTACCCATGGCGCATGGGCCTATCTGCTCCTCATCCCGGTCATATATTTCGCGCTCACTTTTTATCGCAGGCGCCAGGGTGACCCGGTGCCGCTCTCTGAACACCTTGGCCGGCTCTATTCTGACCAGTACCTCCTGCCCTACCAGAGAAAGGGTAGCCCCCAACGCGAAACAAAGATCGAAGACGTGCTGGTACCGCTCGATGGATCGCAGAATGCTGAGTTCGCACTCTCTGCCGCGGAACACTTGGCTCATGCATTTCAAAGCGATCTGACCCTTCTCTCCGTTGAACCTGCCGCAGGACTCTTTACGCGCCCCAGGGACCGCGGCCTGCTCGAAGTCACGGAACCCTACCTGGCCCGGCATGCCCGTACATTGAAAGACTCGGGATTGAAGGTGGATTGCGTCGTTGAAAGAGGAAAGCCCGATCAGGTCATCGCGGCAATGGCACAGGATATGGGCGCGGATTTGATCGTGATGACTGCATACGGCCACTCCGGCATCGAGAGACTCTTCGTAAGCGATATCGCTGAACGCACAATTCACAAGGCGCGCACGCCGGTCTTGCTCTTACGCCCAGAAGACATTGACCGTAAAGAGTCGGTCAAATTCAACCGCTTGCTCGTGGGGCTCGACGGCTCACGCAACGCGGAATCGACCTTACCTTACGCCAGAATGTTTGCGCAGGTGTTCCATAGCGAGTTATTGCTGCTCGGCGTTCCTGAGGCCGATTTTGAAGAGCCGCAACTCGTCGATTATCTTGAAAAGGTTTCTTCGGCATTGCGGAATGCAAATCTGAAGGCAAAAGCGCTGGTGACCGGATCGGGGGCCGCGCGAACCATCGAGGAAGTGAGCGAATCTGAAGCTTCTGACCTGGTGATACTTGCCAAGAATGGACGAGGGGGATCATTTCGCCGAGCCGCCTTGGGTAGTGTGGCCGCGCGAGCAATTCAGACCGTCGAGTGCCCCATTCTGCTCATCGACACGTCGGAGTTTGGACGGCTTGCGAAATAATCGACACCGGACTATAGCAGTTTCGGAATTGGTGTAGACCGAAAGCAGGCAGGAAAGTGGCGCTTTCATCAAGAAAATGCCGCCTTTCAACGCTCTCAAAAAGTCTACGTGTATTCCGAAACTGCTCTAGATTCCGCCCCCTTCAGGACATGCTCTCCGGATTGAGGCTTTCAAAAACGGTGATTGGTTTGCGGCTCGGTGGGAATATACTTGAGGCTCTTGCGGGAGGGCACGATGTTTGGAAAATTTGCAGCGCTGCGTCATTCCTGCCTGGTGTTCTCGCTCCTACTCCTCACCGGCATTCAGCTTGCCGGCCAGGCCACAACCCAGCCAAGCGCACCAACGGCACCGGCGTCTGCTCCGGTAAGCGTCAACGGCAAAGTCCTCTTTACGGTGCCGGGAGTTCTGTCTTTCCCCCCGCAAGCTCGCGCCGATGCCATCAGCAGCAGGATCGCCGCATTATCCAAAGACATTTCTTCGAAGTCCATGTCTATTTCGGTATCCGACGCCGAGGGTACTTCCAACATTATGGCCGGCGACCTGGTGGTGATGAGCGTTACGGATCAGGACGCACGCACGGCCGGAAAAACTAGGCAGGCACTGGCCAATGAATTTGCGCAGAAGATCTCGGCGTCTGTGACAACCTACCGCCACGATTACAGCCCTAAAACTCTAATCCTGAGCGGCGTTTACGTAGTACTGGCCACCGTTGCCCTGATCTTCCTGTTTAGACTTCTGGGAGTACTCTTCCGGAGGCTCTATAAGAAACTCGACTCCTGGCGTGGCACCATCATTCCTTCCCTGCGCATACAGAAGTTCGAACTCCTGCCCGCCGACCGCATCGCTGACTTCTTCATCGAACTTGCAAAGCTCCTCCGGCTCGCCATTGTGCTGGTGATGAGCTATTTCTACGCATCGCTGGTCCTCGGATTCTTCCCGTGGACCCGCGGGTACGCCCGGATTCTTCTTGGCTACATTCTCGCTCCATTAAGGCTTGTGGGTGAAGCCTTCATTGCTTACCTCCCAAACCTCTTCTTCATCGGCATCATTATTTTGATCTCGATCTATTTCACCAAATTCGTCCGGACCCTCTTCAAGGAGATCGGAAAAGGCACAATCGTTTTCGAAAATTTCTATGCCGACTGGGCAGAGCCCACATACAAACTCGTTCGAGTTCTGATCATCGCTTTAACGCTGGTCATCATCTTCCCTGAATTACCCGGCGCAAAGTCCCCTGCATTTCAGGGCATATCCATATTTCTTGGACTACTGCTCTCTCTCGGCTCCACCTCCGCAGTCGCCGACATTGTCGCCGGCGTAATTCTTACCTACATGCGAGCGTTCAAGATTGGAGATAGAGTTAAGATTGCAGACACCATAGGCGACGTGATGGAAAAGACGCTGCTGGTCACGCGGATTCGTACGATCAAAAACGTCGAGATCACCATTACGAATTCGATGGTATTGAATAGCCATATCATCAACTACAGTGCAACTACGCAGGATGACGGGCTGATTCTCCATACCTCCGTAACCATTGGCTACGACGCGCCGTGGCGCACCGTTCACCAGCTCTTGATCGACTCGGCTCTGGAGTGCGAAGATCTCCTGAAGGATCCAAAGCCTTTTGTGTTTCAGACAGCACTTGATGACTTTTACGTGCACTACGAGATCAACGCTTTCACTGACAAGCCAAGCAGCATGGCTAAGATCTACTCCGATTTGCACCAAAATATTCAGGACAAATTCAATGAAGCCGGCGTGGAGATCATGTCGTCTCATTACACAAACGTCCGCGACGGCAACCAAACTACCGTTCCTAACGACTACCTGCCTAAAAACTATTCCGCACCGTCGTTCCGGCTCGGATTGAAGGGCATTTTAGAAAGGGCCAAAGCCAAACCGCACGGTGAATAGTCCTCAACCTGGAACTGATTGCAGCTATCTAGTTTTGAAGGGATACGGCATCAGCCGTGCCGCACACAGTAAATAAACACGCAGCTTTGCTCCTACTATCCCAGATCTAGGTCGACTTCGCTGAAACGCTGCTCTGAGCCAGTTGAATAGGCACAGACATCGAACGAAAATGCAGGTCTCGCTGCGGAAACGGAATCTCGACCCCCTCCTCTTTGAAAAGTTTAAAAACTGAAAAGTAGAGATCGCTCTTGAGAATCTGCGGCGTTCGAATCTGACTTGTTGTCCACACACGCAATTCAAAATCAAGAGAGCTGTCGCCGAAATCTGTGAAAATGACGTCCGGCGCCGGCTCGTCAAGCACATCCGGGTGTAGGGCAGCTACCTGTAGCAATAACCTTCTGACGTGCTCGGGATCGCTGTTATATGAGGTACCGACTTCCAGCGCAATACGGACGCTGCGATCATTCGCGGTCCAATTGGTGACCCTCTGCCCCGTGAATTCCGAGTTCGGCACAATGATGACCACGTTGTCATTGGTCCGCACCCAGGTGCAACGTGCGGATATATTAACCACATCGCCGGCCAGACCTTCGATTTCAACACGGTCTCCGACCTTGATCGGCCGCTCCACCAGCAGGATCAGGCCAGACACAAAGTTGTTGATCACCGCCTGAAGACCAACGCCAATTCCAATACCGATTGCGCCGCCAAGAAACGCGAGACTCGAAAGATTAAGTCCCAACGATTGCAACCCGATTGTCATGCCCAGAAAAAATATCAGATAGCCGATACCGACCGAAATTGCATACTGAAGCCCCATATCCAACGAAGTTCGCGAAAGTATCCGGTCGCTCATCACCTTGCGCCCGACATGCGAGGCAAGGGCTAGAAGCAGGAAGAAGACTATCGCCTGAACAAAAATCAGCGGCGTGACATTCAAGTTGCCGATTTTGAAATACGACGCATGCATGAACTTTCCGAAGGCATTCTGAAGCATCGAAAGCGTTGCGTCAGACAGTCCTCCAGACCAGGCCCAGCCTGCCGCGAGCGCAAACAGCGCAAAGACGATGAGCAATACTCGAATGACAATCTTCATTTCAGTCTCCAACTACTCCCAGAATGCGCAAATAACCCTAACACGCGTGCCCTTTAATTTGGCCTGGCGTCAGATCGTGCTACTCCAATCTGAAGATCACCGAATTCAGGCCGGTCGGCTCGCCGGCAACTGGCCTCGTGACGGGGAACCGGATAGAAAACAGCAGGCTCTTGTATCAGGACGGCCAGATTCCCTCCAGGTCAAGCCCATGCCTCATTCGCGTCTACAGGGACAGTTCAAGGAGAGCCGGCACAGTCGAAACCTTTCCGCCTCGGACGAAGCTGACCGGACCAGGCCGAGTTTCACTCCTGCAATCGCAGTCTGGCTGTTCCGGCCCAGGCAATCTTTATCTGAAAAGGACCGGCCCACCTCACTCCGAAGTGCCACCAGCTTTGACAACCGGCTTCGAAAGTTCCATCCGCCCAATCCCGTCCACAATTAAGACGATTTGCTTCAATTTGGCGACATTACCTCATGGTATCGTGCCCAGAATGGCTATTTTCCCTGGCGTCGCTGCCTGATCTTCCTTGGAGGTGCCGGAATGCCCTATAGTGAAATCATTGTCATATGGATGCTTCGTAGAAGTCGATTCCCCACTCCAGGCGGTATTCTCGGCAACTTAATCCCGTGTTAGGCGCTAATCGTTAAGCGGTATGCCTTCTGCCCATTCGTGGGATAGCCCTTTTGATGCAGATATGGAACCATTGTGTAGGGACTGCAATGACCTTCAGGAATTCTGGGAGCAATTAAGTGTCGGGGAACACTACCTTCAACAGGAATAATTTCGATTGCCTTCGCTTAATCCTGGCTTCTACCGTCGCGCTGTTTCACATTCACGCGCTCACCAATATCGCAGCCTTTGCATTCTTCGATAGCTATCTCAACCCCCATTTCGCCGTGAGGGGCTTCTTTGTCATCAGCGGGCTGCTCATCTATCGAAGCTACACCCGCTCCTCTTCGCTTCGGTCTTATATGGAGAAGCGTGTCAGGCGAATCTATCCGGCCTATTTCACTGTCGTCGTGCTGGCCGGCCTGGTGTTTTGCACTCTCAGCACTGTTTCACCGCTGCAATATTTCGGGCTGGGTTTTTGGAAATATCTGGCTGCAAACCTTGCCTTTCTCAACTTCCTTGCGCCTGATGTGCCGGGACTCTTCACCGGACACATAAATTCTGCCGTCAACGGAGCGCTATGGACACTGAAGATCGAAGTCGCCTTTTACCTCTTTGTCCCCGTCATCTATTTTCTGTGCCGGCGTTATGGGACCAAGAAGGTCATGGTCACGATCTTCAGCCTCTCCTGCCTTTGGAGATATGGCTTCGCCCTGCTGGATTCGCTCTATCGCTCGCGGCACCTCGCCACATTGCAGGACTCGCGCACCATCTTCGCAAAACTGGAGGTCCAGTTCCCGGCACAACTCGCCTATTTCTGCGCCGGAATCCTGCTGCTGCTTTACTTTGACAAGTTGAAGGAACATTTCTTTCTCATCTCATGCATTACATCCGCCTTGTATCTTACCGATCACTTCTTCACCGGCGAAGTACTCGACATCTTCTGGATCAGCGGCCTTGTCTTTGTCTTCGGGTTCTGGCGCTATTTTGGAAACTTCTCAAAGTATGGCGACTTTTCATACGGGGTATACATCGTTCATTGGCCCATATTGCAGGTCTTGATCGAGTGCGGCCTAAACAAGCTGAATCCAATTGCTTTTCTTGCACTCAGTCTCTCGTCGATCAGCCTGACCGCATTCCTGCTTTGGCACTTGGTTGAGAAGAGATTCCTGTCGTCGAGTTCCCATTATCTCCAGGTAAGCAAGAAGGGCCACCAAGCGGCGATCGAAACACATGCAGCAGAGCTTCGTGCGCCATAGATAATGACTCGAACAGAATCCATGAAGCCACAGCATCCGCATCCACAGCCTGAGAACTCCGCGGAAATGGCCTCGGCGAATTCTCAGTCAACCATTTCAGCAGTCTTGAAACATCTGAAAGCGACCGTGATGAACTTGAGACCGTATCGATCCCATTACCTCTCGGCTCAATCAATGGAGATGGAATTGGGCCATCCATTGGATACAATCGCTTGTAGAAAAGTCCCCGCCGTTTGCAGCCGCATTGTCTGGCTGGCCATCCGGAGGAAGGGTTCTATCCCGGCCTTTGATTTATCGGCGTCATCAAAATACGTAATCTGAGGCTGCTTACGATGGGATTCATACTCACCCTTCTTTATCTCGGCACAACGTATCTTAGCGCGGAAACTGTATTCGGTCCTCTAGCCGCGCTCCACGTTGAAGTGATCATCGCCGTGTTGGTGATATTGTTTTCATTGCCAACCATCCCCAGATCTATCGTGCTGAAGACGCCGCAATCTCTGGCATTAATAGGATTGGCGATTGCTGTATTCATTTCACTCGCAATGACTGGATGGTTTGGGGGCGCCGTCGGGGCATTCCTGCGCTTCATCCCGAGCGCATTTGCATATTACCTTATTTGCCTCCACTGCAATACCACGAAACGGTTGAAGGTTCTAATACTCCTTCTAATGTTCGTTTGCTTCTTCGTCATCACGCGAGGGATCATCGACCTGCACAATATCGACTTAAGAGGACTTCCCGATATACCCGGCGCCGTTGCTCCCTACCTTGATGGGCAACGAAATGACAGTGGGCAATGGATCTTCCGCATCAAGGGTCAAAACCTCATCAACGATCCCAATGACTTTTCACAGTTGATCGTGTGCTTGATTCCGCTTATCTTCATCTTCTGGCGTCGCAAGAAAATCATTCGTAATGTGCTCCTCGTTCTTTTGCCGGTCAGCATCTTGCTCTATGGAGCATTCCTCACGCATTCGCGTGGATTCCTCCTGGCCTTTATTGCAGTTCTCGTCATGGCTGGGCGACGAAGAGTTGGCACCATTCCGTCTCTTGTTGTCGCCGGATTGCTCTTCTTTGGAGCAACAGTCCTAAACTTCACCGGCGGGCGAGATGTGTCGGTCGAAGCCGGTTCGGGCCGTATCGCGCTCTGGGGAGGCGGATTGGGACTGCTTAAGACTCACCCCATATTCGGCGTCGGGTATGGAATGCTCCCGGATTACCTTGGACTGACTGCACACAACTCGATCGTGGCATGTGTAGCGGAGTTGGGATTCTTTGGGTTCTTCTTCTGGTGTTTATTCCTTTTCCCGACATTGAGCGATGCATTCGCCGCCGCATCGCCTGCCAAGCTAAGCGAAGGAGAACCCCCACCTAAAGAAGAAGGCCTTTATCCGCGACCCGCATTGGCAAAGGATGATCTTGACAAGGCCGAAGCGAATCGCTTGGGAGAGTTGATGGTGTTGTCCCTTACCGGATTCCTTGTTGCAGGATTCTTTCTCTCCCGCGGACTGGTATTGACATTTTTCCTGCTTGGCGGCGTAACGGAAGTGATCTTCGAAATGGCGCTCAAGCGAGGCATGATCCACTCGCGGCTGAAATTCGGGCGTATCCTCAAATGGACGGGCATACTGACGCTGGCTCTGCCGACTCTCGTCGAGATCATCATTCGAGTTGCGATACTCACCTAACGTAAAGGAATGTGAGACTCACTGCTATGCCTGGCGATCAATTGAACATTCCTGCCGAACACAACGGGAGGCTCAGTCCTTCCTCATGAAGATCGTGCACGTCGTGGATTCGATGGAGGTGGGCGGCGCTGAAACGCTCGTCTCTCAGATCTGTCAACTGCAGCGCGAGCAAGGTCACGAAGTGGCCGTGTACGCTGTCGCGGCACTTGGCGTTCTGGGTGAACGGATGCGCGTCGAAGGATTTGCCGTGCAATCGAACGTCGGCCGCCATCTCTCGGATGCAACACGCAACTTCCGCCGCCTGTTCAAAGAATCTCACCCGGACTTCGTGCATATTCACAATCCCACGCCGACCATCTATGCCGCACCGGCAGCCAGGATCTCTGGCGCAAAAAGCATCGTTTCCACGCGGCACAGTCTGGTCGCTCCTCCGCACAATAGGATGATGGAGCTCAAGTACTCCATTGCAGCACGATTCTGCGATTGGGTTGTCGGCATCTGCGATGCAACAAGTGAGAACATCAAGGCGCTTCGAACGGTCCCGCCCGGAAAGATTCGCCGTGTCTACAACGGCGTTATTCCCGTTCGCCGCGCCAATCCCGACGAGCAACCCTCTGGAACCGGATTCACTCTCCTATTTGTGGGCAGACTACAGCCGGTCAAGAATCTTTCTCTGCTGTTAAATGCCGTTCGAATCGCCCTTGATTCAAGGCCTGACCTGAGATTGTGGATCGTCGGCGACGGAAGTGAACGCGCATCTCTTGAGAATCTCGCTGTGCAATTGCACATCGCCGCCGAGGTCACATTTTGGGGACAACAGCTCGATGTCGCTCCCTATTTCTCCGCCGCAGATACTTTCATCATGTCCTCGAAATCCGAAGGGCTTCCACTCTCGCTGTTGCAGGCAATGTCGATAGGATTACCGGCGATCGTGCCCGAAGTGGGAGGTATGCCGGAGGTAGTTCGCTTGGCGAGAGCAGGACAGGTTGTGCCGGCAAATGACGCCTCCGCCATGGCACGCGCAATTCTTATAATGGCGGATGACAACGAGAAACGGCGGCAGTTCTCAATATGCGCTCAGGAGGCGTTCCAGGAGCAGTTCAGCCTTCAAGCAATGGCCGATGCCTACATGGATCTATACAGAAACGCCGGGCGTGCATCGGACCGGGCATGACCCGCCTCCAGCTACTTACATCCAGCTGGTTTTCCGTACCCGCAGGAAACTTCTCCACCGATATTGAAGCCGGTTTGCTGCGCAAGATTCTCTGCTTATTTGTTCCGCTCGCATTCGTTCGTGGACGGAATCAATTTGCCCAGATCGAGAACCTCGAAATCCGTTACCTTCAAAGCTTCCATATCGTGCGAACCGAGGCCGAGGTCCGCATATTTGACCTGCGTATCGGCGTCGTTCTGAGCAGTCAACGCAATATTGCCGCCATCCGCGAGATACATTCCGTATTTCTGCATAGCCCGTGCAACTACCTGCGCCGGTGGGCTCAAAGTCGATAAATCAAAGGACGCTTTCAGGCGCAGGTGCGCGCCGTATGGAGGCGCATTCTCCGGACCTCGCGGAGCGCCGGCATGCGTGGCGGGACTCACAAACACTCCCCTGCGGATCCTGGGATTGGGAAGAATAAATCGGAGCGCATGATTGATGCTTCCCGATGCGATCTCGTCGGCGCTAAACAGCAATGGAGTGATCGGGAAACCTGCTGCGTCAGCGCTTGTACATTGTTCGCCTCTGCCGGTCGGTCCATACACCCGGCTTAGGTCCCACACACCCATGAAGGACGCGGTCATCGAGTTCTTCTTCATGGTGGCCTGATACGCCTCGTAAAGCTTATGCTGGCTCCTGTCGACAACGATCAGGTGACAATCGGAGTTGTCGATGTCGCATTGATAGCCCGTTCCTCCCTCGATCCCTCCGCCCGCCGGCAGCGGAACTGACTTGATCGAGTCCGAGTCAGGCTCATAAAAAGTATCCCCGGGATGAAATGGGACCGTGGGAGTATTTGCGTCGGCCTGCAGTACGCGAAAACTGAAATCCGTCTGCATCCTGCTATGCCCCCAGCCGCCTGCATCCGCAAGCCAGCCAATAATTGCGGAGGATTTCGGATCGACCGGAGCATTGCTGACATCCTGCGTCCAGAAGTTGCCCGGAACAAAATACGGCACAGGAGGTGCGATGTGCTCCAACTTGGCGGCTCTTACTTTTGCATAGCGACTGCGAACCCCGAAGGAGACCATCAGGATCGCGGCAAAGATCGTGACGAATAGCAAGCTCTTGCGGTAGGCCATTAGCATCGCTCCGTTCCTATTTCTGGACTAGGGAACTCTGGTCGATCTCAATCACTCTAGCAGACACAGAAGGGTCCTGACCAACCGGCGGCGCTGCCCTCTGTGCACCGTCGTGCGCGGGTTTGCTTGAAACCCAGATTTTCCATAGCGGACCGCGTGTGAAAAGGAACTTGTAGGCCCCCGCCACTGCGGCGGCATTCAGCACCAGCAGCGCACTTGCCGGAGATACAATCCGCTGTAATCCCGGAATCGTAAAGCGCAATCCTGCAAGCGCAAGCAGCCAGCCCGCCCCTTGAAGCAAAGCAAAGCCTGCAAACAAGCGCGATTGCTGCCATAGGAGCGCTGATGAAACAAGCAGCAGAATCAGCAGGTAAGGCGCCAACAGCCGCATCACCTTGTGCGATACCAGTTGGAAGACCGTTCGATTCCGAGGAGTGAGCATCCACGGCGCCAGCTGAAACAGTTGGAAGTTGCCTGCCAGGGTGCGCACCTTCCGATGGAATTCGCCTTCCACCTTCTTTGGCCACATATCGAAGACGAACGCTTTCGAGGCCAGCACGGATCTGTAGCCCCGGCGAATGATCGAAAGCGGCTGAAACATATCGTCGAGAATCAGACCTGCAGGCATGTTTACGAACAGTTCCCTCCGAATCATGTAGAAGCCGCCGTAGACGCCGACCGGCGAATCGAATGCGGCCTCGCACTTTCTGATCCATTGCTCGTATTTCCAATAAAGCCCGCCAACCGCCCCGGACGCAGCATCGTGCCCTTCTTGCAAAAGAACCAGTTCGCCCGCAACGCAACCCACGTTCGGATCAGCGAAATTGTTGACGAGCTGTTGAATAGCGCCGGCAGCGATCTCGGGACGAATATCGACGAAGAGAATCAGCTCACCCGAAGCAAGCGTAACGCCCGCATTCACCGCAGCGGCCTTTCCGGAGTGCTCTTTCAAGATGACCGTCTTGACGCGGGAAGACAGTTGGCTTGATAGAAACTCCGCGGTGCCGTCCGTTGAACCGTCCGAAACAACGATGATTTCCTTGATATTCGCGTAATCCAGATTGAGAAGATGCTGAATCTTGCCTTCAATTCTGTCGATTCCGTTATGCACCGCAACCACAACACTCACGCTCGGGTTCATTGAAGCGGCCTTCGGTGTGCGTGAGCGCAACTTCGCGAGCACCCACATGACGAGAGGATAGCCGCAATATGTATAGAAAACCCCGGCCAGGGAGACCCAGAAGACTATCTTCACTGAGCGCCTCTTCGTAGAAGAATCGTCTTGACAGTTTCGAACATCACGAGCAGGTCAAGTCCGACCGACATGTGCTTGACGTAGTAGAGATCGTACTCAAGCTTCTGTTTCGTCTCTTCCAAGGTGGCGCCGTAACCGTAGCGCACTTGGGCCCACCCGGTCAGTCCTGGACGAATGATGTGTCGCAGCTCGTAGAACGGAATTTCGCTGTTAAGCCATTCCACAAACTCCGGCCGTTCCGGTCTCGGCCCCACAAATCCCATGTCGCCCTTGAGCACATTCCAAAGCTGAGGAATCTCATCCAGACGCGTCTTGCGCATAAAGCCGCCAATCCCGGTAACGCGGGAATCGTTCTTCTTAGCCCATTGCGCGCCGTGCTTTTCAGCATCCTGCCGCATGGTCCTGAACTTGTAAACCTGGAACGGCTTTCCCCTCAGACCGACGCGCATTTGACTAAAGAAGATAGGCCCCGGCGACGACAGCCTGACTGCAATCATAAGAACGGGAAGAATAGGAAGGCAAAGCACCAACCCAATGAAAGAGACACTTATCGATACAAGTCGCCGCAGGATTTGCTGCGTTGCCTTGACATTAAAGCCATGCGTAAAAATGAGCGTGCTGGGATTCAGTCCAGCCAGGGTGAGTTTTCCCAACAGCCGCTCCGTAAGAAAATTGGCGTCTTCAATCACTACGCCGCGAAGCCGGAGATCCAATAGCTCGCGGACAGGCATTGCGCCGCGGCGATCTTCCATAGCTACAATGACACGCTCAATCCCGGGCGTCGCGTCCCGTAATGCACGAAGATCGGCAGTATACTGCTCGTGTTCGGTTGCAAACTCGCCCTTGCACGGGCTCTCCACAATTTCCATCCCCGCATCGCTGCGGTTTCTGATCAGCTCGACAACCGACTTGGCGCGTTCTCCCCTTCCGAGCACGTAGACATGTTCGCGAAAGGCTGAAAGTCCCAGAAACCATTCGTAGGACTGCCTCCATATGACCAACACGACCGCGAGCGCCGAGATGCCTATAGTCAGCACATGAGGTCCGATATAGATATCGGGAAAGAAATAGATCACAATGCCGAGCAGAAAGCACAACATGCTCAGCACCAGCAGAAGCCGGAAATATATCTCCCAACCCCCGGTAATCCGTTGGGGTTCGTAGAGATCGAAGTAGTAGGACAGCAGCAACGTAAGCGACGTAATTCCCATTATCTTGAGAATGCCGTTCTCATAGATCAGAGCAATATATGTATCCGGTCCGATCTGGTAGGTAGCCGTTAGCAGAAACACGCCCGCTACCAGCAGCGCCTCACACAGCAACAGCATTAATGTCCGGGTCGGATAATATACGTTAAACAGCCTAACCATCTCTATCTCCCGTCGTCTTCGCCCCTCTTAATTGGGGCCTCTGCCTCCGGCTCGTTGCGGTAATAGTAGTTGTAGTTGTAACTATAGGACCCTGACTTTGGTACATCCTTGACGTCATTCAATACGAATCCAAGAATACGCGAGTTGCCGAATGAGGCCTGAGTTCGCTGCGCCACCTCATAAGGTGTTTTTGCCCCTCGTGCTACCAGCAGCACCGCATCTGTCGCTCTCGAAAGCTCCACTGCGTCGCTGACCGCCAGTACAGGTGGTCCATCGATTATGATCCAGTCGAAGTAGGGCGAGACGCTCTTGATCAGATCGTTCATTCTTTCACTGGCAATCAATTCCGATGAATGGTCCGTCGACTTGCCTGAAGGAATAAAGGTGAGGTTTCCAACGCTCTTAACACCTGATTCCTCTTCGCTGCCGCGTTCACGGTCCCGCTGCATGATCTCGGCCACTTCGGCGTTGCCTTCTAAATAATCCGACAACCCGACCGTATTGGGCGCACCCAGGCGCGCATGCAGCGTGGGCCGCCTAAGGTCGCCGTCGATAAGCAGAATATTGTGGATGCTGTTGCGCGCAAGACTCACGGCAAGGTTCGCCGCCACAAAGCTCTTGCCCTCCGAAGGCATGCCGCTCGCAATCAGGATCGACTTCAATGGTGCTTCGTAGCGAGCCTGATACACATGCGACCGCAAACCGCGGAACTGCTCCACTCCGGCGCCGCGATCGGCAAGCGTTGGGAACGACGGGAACACAGGCTTCCAGGCATGCCGCGTGACGTTCTCGAGTTCGAGTTCCGCCTTGGCCACCGGCTGATCATCGAAGATCGCCGAGGACTGGCTTGACTCTTCTGGGCGAGCCTGATCGGGCTCTGCAATTGGAAAATCGGCGAGAACCGGCGTCCTGCCGCGTTCCAGATATGCTCTTTGTAGCGCTTCGTGAATTCGGCTCATAGTTCAATATCCTTCAATGAATCGGGGGAGCTTACGGAAGGACTTACAGTACCTGACATGTTTCCTGGAACCACATTTTCTTGTACGCCCGCAAAAGCCATGGGCGAAAGCACAAAAGGCTGAGTATCCAGATCGAGTTCGCGGCAGACTGATTCAACAATGCGCGGTGGAATCGGCTTAATCTGCTCCACATAAGCGCTGATCATTGCATGTTCGCAAATCAGGTTGATGACACGCGGAATACCGTTCGAGTACTGGTGAACTACCTGCACGGCTTCCGGCGAAAATATGGGTTGCGTAGCACCCACGATCCGCAACCTGTTTGTGACGTATGCCTTGGTCTCCTCGGCGGTAAGCGGACGAGTCCGGCACCAGAGAGAAATGCGCTGGCGCAGTTGGCGTACCGATGGGTCCCTGAGCTTCTCTTCCAGTTCCGGCTGGCCTGAAAGCACAATCTGAACCAGCTTCTCCGAGGAAGTTTCAAGGTTCGTGAGCAGCCGAATTTCTTCGAGCAACTCCCATGAAAGATTCTGCGCTTCATCGACGACGATGGCGCACAGCTCGCCGTTACGAAAACGATCGATCAGCCATCGATTCAACTGCATCAGCATGCCCGACTTCGTCTGCGGCATACCCACCTTGCCGCGAGGATTCGCAGGAATCCCGAAATCCGCGAGAACAAATTCGAGAAAATCAAGCGTGTCGAGACGCGGATTGAAAACGAATGCCGTTGAAATGCGCCGATCCGTAAAAGAGCTGAGCACGCTCTTGAGCAGCGTCGTCTTGCCGGTGCCAACCTCGCCCGTCATGACGACAAAGCCCTTTCTTGACGCGATGCCGTATTGCAGGCAGGCGAGCGCTTCTTGAACATGCGGCATCTTATACAGAAACCGCGGGTCAGGGCAGGCGCCGAAAGGAAAGTCGTTGATGCCGTAGAAATATCTGTACATGATTATCCCAAAATACTTTCGGTTGGTTTTTGGAATTTAGCGAGCGGATTCCAGCGGCTCGCCTTCGGCTCGTCTTGAGGCACTCCGTCGATGTGAGAAATTACAGCCAGCGTTGAGAGCTTTGTAAATGCCCAGATGTCCTGCTCGGTACGAAGAGTTGTATCCCGATATTCGAACAGGCCGGTCAACAGCAAGCCGATCATGATGCCGCCAACAAACCCACCGACGGCAAACAGGAGCCGATTCGGAAAAACGGGTGAATCAGGAAGATTGGGAGCATCCATAACACGGAACTGCTCGCCCTGCTGGCGCTGTTCGAGTGCCGTCGCCATCGACGAGTCGTTCAGCTTCTTCAACAGGGAGTTGTAGAACTCCAAAGCCGTCTCGTGGTCACGCGTGATCTGCTTATATTCCGCTTCGACCTGAGGACTCGATTCAATCCTGGCCTCGTAGTTCCTCACCTGTTGCGTGATGCGCTGTTGCTCTCTTCTTGAATCGTCCATGGCCTGCTGCGCCGCCCGATACTGAGCCTTGAGCTGCTGCAGTTGCGGCGTATCCGGCCTTGCCGCAGGAACAACCGCCGTCGCCGAGTCCGGTGCCGAAGCTGCAATCTGCGCCTGAAGATCGCTGATCTTCCTGTTGATGTCTACTACGTCCGGATAGTCGGACGTGTATTGAGCCGTCAGTGCCTGCCGTTGCTGAATCAGGTTCCGGAGTTGCGTCCTGCGCTCATCTACGACGGCGGCCGCTGCGGCGGGTTCGGCGTTCTGCAGCTCGTGTGACTGCTGCGAAATCATGGCCTGCAAGAATGTGATGTTCTGCTGCTGCCGGCTGAGAGACTGATTAACAGCGTCGAGTTGCGTCGTCAAAGCCTGTAGAGTGTTTGAATTCGACTGTTCCTGATCCGGAAGCCGGCCGAAATACTTCTGCTGGAATGCTGCTAACCGGGCATCCTGCGCATCAAGACTCTTCTTCGAATCCGAAAGCTGCTGCTTGAGAAAATCCGTGGTTCCTCTCGCGGTCTCTTCGCGCGCAGTCTGAGTCTCCGTCACAAACAGCGATGAAATCTCGGCGCAAACCTGCTGGGCCAGGTGGGCATCCTTGGCACTGAACGTGATGAAGAATCCCGGCATGCTTGATGACTGTCCTGAAGGAATTGCTTTGATACCTATATCCTTTTGTGTCAATGCAACCCGATCGTCCATGGTCAGGTCCTTCTCCGGGTGCAGGTTAAACCGGTTGATGATCGGCTCAAGGCGCGAACGGCTCAGAATCTGCTCCCTCATGGACGCGAGCCGCTGACCAAGGTCCTGCGTCACCACCGGCTTCACGTAGTCCTCCGGCACCTTCGGCTGCTCGATAAGAATCAGCGTCTGTGACTGATACTTCGGAGGAATGACGAAGCTGGCCACAATCGCAATCGCCAGAAATGCCACCGCACAGGCAACAATAAGCCATATGCGCCGCTTCAGGACTGCTATGTAGTCTTCAACAGTAAGTTCACGATGACCGAGCATTACGACTCCTTGGAGATTTAAGGCCTGGGCCGTGTTTCCCTGGATGAAAGGCCGAAGCCGAATCCAATAAACTGACGCAGATCGTTCAAGGCTGTGTTTGACAGCAATGAGGTGGTGGATTGATTGGACGCGGAGTAGTTTGCAAACAAAATAAAGTTGCCGAATACATGCCAGGTCACTTGCGCGCCGCCGAACTCCGCATTGGTGGCCCCATTGCTGTTTAGCGCTGACGTATGGTTATAGCCGCCCATGAGTCCGAACTGAGTATTCGCGCCAAAATCGCGAGAGTAGTTGCCCATGGCCGTATCCATCACCCCGCCATACAAGTAGCCCGAACCACCGGTTGTCCCATGCACATACGTCCCGTTGATGGTCGAGAACCTGCGCTGATAGAGGATGCTTGAGTTAACTGCATAACTCAGCGCTGATGGCACAAGCGCGCTTGTCGAACTTTTCAGCTTCTCAGGCCCCGCCGAGATGTCGGTCGTGAGAGTCCTCGTCCATCTGCGGCGAATTCCTAGCTGCGCTGTGCCCGTAGCAATCGATACCGGCGTGCCCTCGAACGTAAAAAGGGTGTACCCGGCCCTGCCGTATATCGTGTTGCGCGCGGAGAGACGTCGATTTAACTGCGCAAATCCAGTGACCGTGTTGTATTCCAGCGCAGCCACTTCAGGAAAGCGAAGCAACTCGTAGCTGCCACCGACATCCACTGAAGTCGCATAGTTCAGCGTATGTTCAATGTCGCCGGACGAAGCGTTGTCCAGGACGGGGGTACTTTCCGTCAGGATCGACTGACCCGAAGAAGTCGTCGTAGTCGACGTACCGACGAGGTCCCCGAGTCCTGGAATTCCGGCGAATCCAACCGTCGGTGACTGAGGCAGATAGCTGAAGTTGTTTTCAAGGTTGATATTCCATCGCTTGAATTCAACTCCCTGAGCTAAATCCATGCGGTGAAACTGACCGGTCTGATATGCAGGTCCCGATAGGGTCCAGATGTATCCCCCTCCGTAGTTCATCGTAAACGGATATCTCTGCTGCTTATTCACGTATCCCAACGTCGTTGAAACGCTGCTGGTCTGCAGAGTGCTCTGATTGCGGCTGAATTGGGCAGTCTGCCCATAGCGGAACGCATAGGTAAGCCCTCTTCCAAGCTGAGGCGAGGCGCCGCCCATCGCAGACGGCTGAACCTGAGCAAGCACGGCTCCCGTACCGAGGAAACTACAAATCGTCAAAATACACGTTATCGACTTCATTTGAAACCTCTTACGGGACGATGATGGTGTCACCGGGCTGTAGAACGATATTGGCAGAGGCAACCCCTTTCAGGGCGTCCTTATATTTCACTGGAATCTTGGTCTGTGAACCCGGCTTATCACTCCGAAGAACATACATCTTCTTCGAATTCGCAAAATCTGTGAGGCCTCCCGCCGCGGAAATGGCTTCCAGCAGCGTCATTCCAGGCGTCATCTCAACAGGCCCTTTCTTGCCGACCTCTCCCAGCAAGAAAACCTTCTTGCTGTGAATCTCCGCTACTACTACAGACACCTTCGGATCCTGAATGTACTTCTTCAATTTGAGCGTGATTTGATCCGAAAGCTGCAGAGGCGTTAAACCCGCGGCTTTCACATCGCCGAGCAGGGCCAACGAGATCATTCCATCCGGCCGCACCAGAATCGATCCGGAAAGCGTCGGCTCTTTCCAGACCGTTACGGCCAGCACATCGGAGGCGCCGATCACGTAGCTCGAGCTCGAAGTCTCTGGCGCCGGCGAAGAAATGGCCTCCGCCGCCGGAGCCGATTGCGCCGGTGAGGGCGCAGCCACCCCCTGAAGGCTGAATCCCGTAACGCTTGCGAGAGAAACGATCAGAGCAATGATTCCAGGTGATTTCATATAGCAACTCCGTTTTTGGTTATCGCGGATGGAATTTCGGCTTCCACCTGTTTGAGCTTATAAAGCAGCGCTTTGTAACTGATTCCCAGCTCGTCCGCCGCACGTTTACGATTCCCCCCGGTCGCGGCCAGAACTTCGGCAATCAACTGCCGTTCAATCTCACTGGACGCGGCTCGCGCCGCCTCCTTCAGCGAAAGTGACCTTCTGGCTCCATTCGCCTTGATCGATATCGCGGCCGCCTTCAATGCAGCCAGAGAGACAGACTGGTCCCCAATTGCCACAAACGTCTTGATTGCTGTCTGCAATTCCGACAGATTCTCAGGCCAGTTGTGTTCCAGCAAGAACTCGACGACTTCCCCCTTCAAAACCGGCTTGGGACGGTCAAACTGCTTCGAATATTGCGTTAAAAGATCGTCGGCGATCATAAGAATCTCAGATTTTCTGCAGCGCAACGGTGAAATTCGAAGAGTTACCGCCGAGGCCAGATAATAGAAATCCTCTCTCATTTTGCCGCTCTTTACGTCACCTATAAGTTCGCGGCTCGTACCACAAATGAGGCGGCTGGTTTGAACCTCGGATGAGTGAAAATAACTGTCGATGATCCGTCCCTGCAGTTCAATACTAAGAGCCGAAATTTCAACAAGATAGACTGTGCCCTTTCCGGCGAAGGCTTCCATGATCGTTTCTGCATCCGCCGTGTCGCTCTGGATTTCCGTAAAAGGGCTGCGAGATCGGTGCGACTGGGCGTGGATTTGAGCCGCAATAGAGCGCTTACCCGACCCATTTTCGCCAACAATCAACACCGGGCAGTCG
Source organism: uncultured Acidobacteriaceae bacterium (assembly GCA_963843655.1). Classification (GTDB taxonomy): domain Bacteria; phylum Acidobacteriota; class Terriglobia; order Terriglobales; family Acidobacteriaceae; genus Telmatobacter. Next base: position 162,259 of record CAWJLD010000006.1, read on the forward strand.
CTTTCCGCAATGCGGTCGATCGCCCTTTGCACCTGGGCTTCGATCATACCCGGCGTCCTCGTCTGTCGCTTCGAATGTTGTATCGCTTCACTTACTGACATGAAGAGTCTTTGACTCCTGCGCTTTCATATGCAAGACAAGTTCCAAACTCGGAGACTACCTGTGGAAGATTGGTTCCTTGCTGTATTTCCCCAATGAGTCATGCCTGCGGAACAACACGTCACCCTCGGATGGGAAAAGTATTTCCCTTTCTCTGGGAACAAATATGGCACTTTTGGCCCCATGAAGTGGAAAGTATTTTCCACTTTGTCGGTCGATGCTCTTCCCAAAGAGGGAAAACTCGCCACGAACCGGACAGGAAATCCACTTTTCATTAACGGCACTCCGATTGCTATAGAACAAAGAGAACCTACGTGTGCTCAAGTATCGATCTGAAGAAGATGAACCAAAATGCCCAATCACCGGCCGTGCTGAATGAATCCTGGCGCATCAGGGTTCCCATTCCGCTCTGGAATTGGGTCATCGTAGGCGCTCTCGTCGTCTTGGTCTACTGGCACGTCTTATCCAGGTTGGTCGATGCATGGCTTAACATTCCAGACTATTCGCACGGCATCCTGGTTCCTATCTTCGCCGCATACCTTGTTTGGGCAAAGAGAAAATCTCTTCAAAAGGTAAAGCTCGCGCCCACGTGGACGGGCATTGTCTTTGTCGCTCTGGCGCTCGGTCTTTTGGTATTGGGCGAGTTCGGCGCTGAGTTGTTCGTATCGCGCATCTCGATCATTGTTCTCTGCGCAGGTCTGATCCTCGGCTTTGGTGGTTGGCAGCTCCTCAAGGAGCTCCGCTTTGCGCTGGGAGTGCTTCTGCTGGCAGTCCCGATCCCGACCCTCGTCTTTAACCAGATCGCGCTTCCGCTACAGCAAATCGCAGCCGCGCTTTCCACCGCGCTCCTGCATCGGATGGGCGTGCCGGCGCTCCGGTTCGGTAACATTATTGAGCTCCCAAGCATCCGGCTTGAGGTCGCCGATGCTTGCAGCGGCATCCGCTCTCTTGTGAGCCTCTTTACGCTCGCCATTTTCTTCGGGTACTTCTTTGAGAAGACGTTCCAGCGGCGCCTGGTGCTGGCCCTAGCAAGCATCCCCATCGCCATCGCAGCAAACGCAGTCCGCATCTTCGGCACAGGCATGTGCGTGCAGTATTGGGATGCGGAAAGAGCCATGGGATTCTTTCATGAGTTTTCCGGCTGGGTCATGTTCGTCGTTTCTCTCTGCTGCCTTTCGCTCGTCCATCTACTCATGACGCTGATTCCAACACGCCGGGAGAGCACCACATGAATCCTCGCCTTTGGACTGTCGTCCTTCTTCTGGTCGGAACCGGCGTGCTGCTGCAGAGCCGCCGCGGCGGCGACCGTATTCCGCTCAGTCAGCCGCTCTCCCAGATACCGCTCAACATCGCCGGCTGGTCGGGCAGCGACTTGAAGATATCCTCGGAGACCCTCGACATGCTGGGTGCGGGAGACTTTCTGTCCCGAGAATACGCGCGAACCGCCGACGCACCTGCCATCGACCTGTTTGTCGGCTATTTCCCAACGCAGAGAACCGGCGTCTCAATCCATTCACCCAAAAATTGCCTGCCCGGCTCCGGATGGGCATTCGAGTCCTCCCGGTATTCTGACCTGGTCGATGCCGGCGGAAAACTGCATCGCGTCGGCGAATACATCATCTCCAACGGAGAAAACCGGCAATTTGTCATTTATTGGTATCAGGCGCACGGACGCAGTGTCGCCAACGAGTACGCCGCTAAAATGTACTTCGTCCTCGACGCGATGAAGATGAATCGCACCGATGGAGGGCTGGTGCGCGTTGCTACACCGATTAACTCGACGGAGGATACAGCTCCGGCCAGAGCGCGGACTGAGACTTTTGCTTCGCAACTTATCACCATGCTCCCGCAATTTATTCCGAATTAGTCCGGATCGGAGTTCACGTTGGTTGACGCAAGCCGCAAGATCGAACGCAAGTTTCACGAAAGGATTAGAACAGCGTATTCAACAATTGCAAGCCGGCTCTAAATGTCGGAACCGAAGATGAAACAACGCAGGCACTTTCCAATCGCGATGCTCTTGACAGTGGCAATCATATTGTCCGGCTGCCGGGGAAGCCCTGACGTTCGCAAGCATCGATATCTCGAGAGTGGAAAGAGATTCAGCGCCGAAGGTAGATATAGAGAGGCTTCGATTCAGTATCTGAATGCACTCAAGGTGGACGGAGATTTCAGCGATGCCCATTATCAGCTCGCTCTGGCATACGAGCATATGGGGCAATTCATAACCGCATCGCAGGAACTCAAACGCACCATTGACGCGGATCCTGAAAACCTCGCAGCGCGCGTTGATTTCGGCAATCTCTTGCTCGCCGGCGGCAAAATCAGCATGGCTCAGGAACAGGCAAGCACTGTTCTTTCGGCACAGCCTGACAATCCGGGCGCCCATGCCTTGCTCTCTTCCATCGCGTCGCGGCAAGGGCAAAATGCTCTTGCGTTCGAAGAAATCGAACGAGCCATCAAACTCGATCCAAACCGCGCCGCCTTTCATGAGAACCTTGGTCTCTTGCAATCCGAAGATCCCGCAAAAGCAGATTTGGCTGAAGCCGAATTCCGCAAGGCGATAGAGCTCGAGCCCAGTTCGTTGAACGCCAGGTTGCTGCTTGTCTCCTACTATGCCCACAGTAACCGCCTCGCTGCTGCGGAAAAGGCTGCCTGGAGCGCCGTTGCGGTCGCTCCACGAAGTATCACTGCCAGAGCCGATGTGGCCCAGATTATCCTTAGCGAAGGCGACCGCGCCCGAGCCGAAAAGGTGCTTCGGCAGGCCTCGCATGACCTCGCCGGCACGGCCCAGGGTGCCGCCATTCTCGCCGATTACTATGCCTCGAGCCGGCAATTCAGCAAAGCCTACGCCGAGTTCGCTGCGCAGCTTGCCAGGCACCCGAAGAATGCCATCCTGCAAAAGGGATACGCTCGCGTACTCATTCAAATGCATAACTACCCCGCAGCCGGGACCGTGATCGCAGATTTGCTGAAAAGCAATCCCAAAGATCCTGAGGCAGCGGCTCTCAACGGAGTCTTGCTGTTGGCCGATGGCAAGGTGAACGAGGCTTCAAACGCGCTTCGTGATGGTGCACGGTTGCTTCCGCAAGATGCTTTCATTCAGTACTGGCTTGGCAAGGCAGCGCAGGCAAGCGGTGAACCCAGCATTGCGGAAATGCACTTCCACCAGGCTTCGGCGCTCAATCCCCTTGCCCGCGATCCGCTCGATGAACTGGCCCGGATCGCAAGTCAGCAAGGCGATACAACTTCGCTCGAAAAATTGGCTGAGAGGGCTATCGCAGCACTGCCCGGAATTCCAGATGGATACATCTGGCGCGCCGTCGTTGCAGTAGATCGCAACTCCTTCGGCCAAGCCGAGGACAGCCTGAACGCGGCCCTCAAGATCGCTCCGCAATCCTGGAAGGCATGGCTTCAGTTCGGCAAACTCAGGTTCATGCAAAAGCGCTTTCCTGAAGGCGTCACCATGCTCGAACACACTCTTGAGCACAATCCAAATTGCGTGCAGGCCCTTCGCCTCCTCACCGATTACGACATTCTCCAAAACCAGCCTCAGCAGGCGTTCGCGCGAGTCAATGCACAGATCCAGAAGGAACCGGCAAACAGTTCATTTTATGTCCTTCTTGCTGAGTTGCAGCTTCGAAGCAACAAACTTAATGATGCTGCGGCTGCGGCGCAACAGGCTATCCTGTTGAATACCTCTGACGGAGAAGCTGTATCCCTTTATGCCCAGATCGCCGTTGACCGTGGAATGACCGACGAGGCAATCGAAACCTGGCTCAAATGGACCAACAGCCACCCCAACGACGCGGGTGCGCTCGCCATCCTGGGAACGCTTGAAGAATCGCGCGGAAACATGGAGCAGGCTGACGCCTACTACAAGAAATCCCTCACGCTGGAGCCGCAGCAGCCGATAGCCGCCAACAATCTCGCCTATCACATGCTGCAGAACGATCAATCCCTCGACGTCGCACTCAATCTGGCTGAAATGGCCAGGCAGGCCATGCCCGATTCACCCAACACCGCGGACACGCTCGCGTGGGCTTACTACCGCGCCGGAACCTATGAGTCAGCCCGCGATCTGCTTCAAGACGCCCTCAACGACAATCCGGAAAGTGCGTCGATGCACTATCACCTCGGCATGGTCTACACAAAACTCAAAGACCTGCATAACGCGGCAATTCAACTAAAGAAAGCCATATCCCTGCCCCACGATGCGCAACTGGCGGAACAGGCGCGAATTGCGCTGCGAGGTATAAGTTGAACGTCCTCCGGGATTCTGCCGATAGCAAGTGATCGCAGCATCTCGAATTTTTAACCATCGCAACCATAAAATATGGACAAATAAGGTCCTGGACGGATAAGCAATGTCGAATACAAAGACAATCGCAAAGAACACGGGCTGGTTTGGCATCGAAAGCGCCATTGATGTCATGCTCACCGTGGTCACATCGATTGCAATCGCCCGCACACTGGGTCCCACCAAGATGAGCTACCTCATCTATGTCACCTGGATCGCTTCGGTGGTCAGCGGACTGGGATGCCTTGGACTCCCATCCACGACCCGTAAGTATATGGCTGAATTTCTTGGCCAGGGCGATAAAGGCACTGCGCGGTTTATCTACCTCCGGACCTTCCTGCTGCAAGCGGGCCTGGCGACCCTGGCTACTCTGGGCCTGGTCGTCTGGGTGCTCATGGATGCCGAGCCGGATTACAGGCTGGCGTCTCTGCTGATCGTCCTCAGCATCTGGCCATCCATGGTCAATTTCATTTCTGCACAGGCCAACATTGCCGCAGAGGACATGGCCAGGAATCTCCCTGCATCCGCCATATCGACATTGACTTATGCGGCTTTGATCGGCATGACGATCTATTTCCACTGGGGTGTGAACGGTGTAGCCGCCGCAATGTTGGTCATGCGCTCAATAGACTTCATTGTGCGCGTAGTACCAACTATGGCCGGTATCCTCAAGTGGAGTTCCGAGCATCAACAGCCCGGCGACCTGCGCGACCGGATGATCAAGTTCGCTTGGCAGAGCCTTGCCGTTTTGGCGCTTGAGTTGATTGTATGGCAACGGTCGGAGTTCGTCCTTCTCAAACACATGTGCTCCGATATACGGCAGGTCTCCTTCTACTCCATCGCCTTTAGCATGGCAGACCGCTTGCTGATTACAGCCGCTATCTTTGGCTCGTCGGCAGGCGCCACCATCTTTGCGCAGTATGGCCGCGACAAATCGCGACTGCCGGACCTTGCTGCATCGTCGTTCCGATATATTGCCATGTCGACCATACCGATTCACTTCATAGCGGGTGCCCTGGCCGGCTCGGCACTTCTGCTCCTATACGGCACCAGGTACGCCGGTGCAGTCGCCGTCATCACCGTCGCTCCAATCCTCTGCATGCCCAAAGCGTTTCTCGTTCCTATCCAGAGCATCCTGCAGAGCTACGAAAGGCAGGATTTCGTCATCTGGGCAACCATTGTTGCCAGCATTTGCGATCTTGGCATCGCCGCGCTCCTTATTCCTAAATACGGCGCAGTAGGTGCTTGTATAGGCAGTGGCGTTGGAGAAACAGTTTGCGTAGGCGGCATGTGGATCGTCGGCATCGTTCTATATAAAGTAAAGCTGCCATGGAAGTTGGTCTCCAAGGTCGTCTTCATTAGTGCCGTCGCCTCGCTTTCTGCCCACTACGTTGCCATTCAATTCACTCCATTGGTGGGCTTACTTCTGGGTGGATCACTCGCTCTCGTAATCCTGCTGGGACTCTTCTACATGATGCGCGTTTTGCAGCCGGAAGACGGTTCCCGCTTGAATATAATCGCGGGAACGCTGCCCAAGCCGGTTTCAGTTCCGTTCAAGCAGTTCCTGGGATTCCTTGTTCGCCCAGCTTATGCAAAATGACTTGGAGGCTCCGGCACGGTTGAGACTGACCGCGCGCTTGAGATAGACGAAAATCAATCGGCAGATCGCGTCATGCCAGCCGCCGAGGTGATTCATATCAATAATGCACCTGCATACGCGGTCGTGGAACAAATCGCCAGGAACGCATTTCGCGTCGAACCTCGAAAGGTCCTGCCCCCCTTCAAACCGCGTAACTTTTTCACGCTCCGTGATATCGTATCCGCAATCCAGGCTTTGAATGGATACGGATCGCACACCCATTCAGCGCCGACTTCCACAACCTCGCGGCTAAACGACCTCTTGAAATCGGAGATGCCTTTCAGCCGATCATCTCCCCCACCCAGCGTCACTCCACCAAAATCGAACCATTCTGCACCAGACGCTTTGGCCCACCGAATCATGTCCCATGCCAACAGGTAACCGTAGGGAATCTTCACACCGGCGCGCCGCGTCGAACCCGCTGCCCGATATTCTGCATGATTACCGTGACTGCACACCCAGCCAAATGCCACCATTGTTTCCGGCGACCTGTCTTCTCCTTCAAATAGCCCAAAGATGCTCGAGAGATCGGGCCGCTCCCGCGACATCTTCAATATCGCCTTCCAGTCCTCAGTAGGAACATGACCAACCGTCCGCCGCAAAGCCTCACGCTGTAACTCCCTGATTCGATCCTCGTAGATCGCATCGTTAATGACGACTGATTGCATCGATTTCCTGATCGTCTTCCTGACCTTGTTTCGGCATGAATCGCTGAATGTCGCAAAGATCTCTTCCTCACTCGGCTTAAGATCCATGACCAACGTGTGCCGATAGACCGAGGGAGTCTTTAGCTCCCGAAATCCATGGCCAGCCAGCATCTGTACCGTTTCATCACGTCGCCCCAGCGAGAATGTCTGAACAAATACCCGTAGGATCCGAGGATTCCGCCGCAAAAGAACCTTCAGGCTTTCGAGCACCACTCTGAATGTCTCGCAGGTAAGATTTCCACCCGATCTGCGCAAGCGAAGGATTCGATGCCCAGGCAGCGCCCTGCTGGCTACCTGTTCAACCGCGACGCCTCCACAGACGCGTCCACTCGCCTCCCGCACCAGGAGAAACCACGGCTCAATTCCGTTGTGACCAGCAGCCCAAACTGATCGATCTGAGATGGGGAGATTCACGCTGGCCGCGATTAACTCACGTTCCGCATCTTCTCGTTCACTGCCAAGTCCGCGAATCAGTGATACTGTAGTCCCGCTTACGCTGCACAGGTATAGCTGTTCCATCCGAACTGGCTCCGCATTCCAGCAAGACAAACAAGACCGGCCAGGTCTCCACTCGATTTCTACGTTGCCACGTCGTTGAGCCGGTAACTCAAAGGAAAGTGCAAACAAGCCCATGGCCACGCTTGCAGAAGTTCATTTCTAAGGAATGAACATTCTTATATTACCTGCAAATCATCTTGAATCTATAACAACTCCTGTCGCTTTCCCATTTTGCTGTTCAACTTTCAGCGCATTCAATCTCACTCAATCGGTTCGAGCGCTGATGAAATCCAGGACCACCCTTTGCAGAAAGAAATTTCGCAAAAGTCGCGGCATAACTGTAATCCAGTTGAATCTATCTCTCGTCTATACTTAAATTGTATCCACCCTCACCCCAAGGGATATCTAGATGGCAAACGATCTAGTCAGCGTGGTCGTACCCACCTACAACCGTGCCTATTGTGTCGGCAGGGCTATTAAAAGCGTCCGAGCGCAAAGCCATTCAAATTGGGAATTGCTCCTTATCGACGATGGCTCCACTGACAATACCGGGGAGCTCATAGCTGCTCAATTTGGCAGCGACCCGCGCATACGGTACATTCGTCAGGCCAATGCCGGCGTATCGGCTGCTCGCAACGCCGGTCTCGCCGTCGCGCGTGGAAACTTCATCGCGTTTCTTGACTCCGATGACATCTGGATGCCATGGAAGCTGGAGTTGCAGCTAGCCTGCTTTCGCACCTTTCCAGGGCTCGGTATGGTGTGGACCGAGTTCGAAGCCGTTGATGCCACTGGCAAAATCGTTATGCCGCGCTACCTGCGCTCAATGTATGCCGCATACCGATTCTTCCCGACACCGGAGAGTCTCTTCTCCTCCTCCTGCCCGCTCTCCACATTGAATGGCTCCGCATCGGGCGTTGAACCGGGCACGCACGTATATATCGGTTACATCTACACCGCGATGCTCCGCGGCAATCTCGTTCACACATCCACGGTTATGCTCTCGCGCGACCGGATGGAGAAGGTGCAGGGATTTGACGTAGGATTAGCTGTCTCAGGCGAGGATTATGATTTTCACTTCCGCACGTGCAAATGGGGCAACGTCTGTTTCATAGATGTACCATCAACCACCTACCAGCTTGAATACGAAGATCGCCTCACGCGGCATAAGCGGAACTTGGCCGAAAACTTCCTTCGCACCGTTCAGAAGGCGATCGCACTGGAGAAAGGAACCGGCCAGTTCCCTCCCTCGATGGTGCGCGAAGTACTGGCCGAAGCGCATGGCTGGATCGCCGAAGAAATGTTCAGGACCAAAGTCAATGCCGGTGCCTGGCAACATGCTGCCAAGTCTCTCCGATACAAAATCGGTCAGCCCAGGATGATTTCTCTGCTTGGAATGAGCTTGATACCCCGCAGAGTTAGCGACCCAATATTGCAGGCGTACAGAAGAGTAAAGCGGGGAGCCTCCGGAAAAAGCTGAACGCCACGTCCGCCACCTTTTCATGCGTACTCGAACAGCGCTTTGAATCCGTAATCCATATGCTGCTGAATGTGGCAGTGAAAGAGCGTCAGCCCAGGCTGATCGGCGGTAAAGTCCACTTCAGCCCGGCCAAAGTAAGGAACAATCACTGTATCTTTAATCAGGCCGTTCACCGGCTTGTCGTTCACTGACCTGATCTCCCAAAGATGCCGGTGCATGTGCATCGGGTGCGCATCGTCTGTGCGGTTGCGCATCACCAACCGGTAGCGTATGCCCTTCTCCAGTTTGAAATCGCCCTGGTGCGGGTAAGGCTTGCCATTCACCAGCCACATGTTGAACTTCCCTGCACCGCTCGGAATCTTTTCAAAAACCATTTCAATCTTCTGCTGCGGCTCGGGCGAACTGCTGCTCTTGGTTCCAAAAATCGAGTAGTCCCACGGCACGCGCGGCGGATCAATCCATTTCGGCTGCTGATGCTGTCCCGCATACTCCACCACCACGCCCAGCCCGTAATCGCGAAGCGGCTTCTCCGTCGAACCAAGAATCCAGATGCCGGGATTGTTCATATCGATCTCGGCGTCGATGCGCTCTCCAGCGCCCAGCATGATTGAGTCCTGCAACTGCGGGTTCGGCACAGGATTGCCGTCCATCGCAATCACCTTCATCTTGTGCCCGGCCAGTGCAACTCGACGGTTCTCAAGCGCGCTCGCATTCAAAAAATGTACCAGCAGCCGCTGCCCCGCGCGTACGCGTATCGGTTCTCCCGATCCAAGCGCCTTGTCGTTGATCGAGTATGTCATCGATCCAACTTCCAGACCGTTCGGCGCGGTGTTCATTTTGGCGGGTTTCTCAAGCACCGGTCCGTCATGGGTGTAGTCATCGTCGTCATCCATGGTTCCGGTAAAGAACGGGTCCCAATCCTTAATCGACAAAAATAGTTCCTGATCGTACTGCCCCGGATTGTCCGCGCCATCCACATACACAAACCCAAACTGTCCCGAGTACACGCCCTTATGCAGATCGTCCATGGCCATGGTGTGCGAGTGGTACCACCGGCTGCCTGCGGGCCCCGGCGTCAGTTGGTACCGCTGTTTGCCATGTGGCGGCACAAAGGGCGATCCCTCTTCCTCCGTTCCGTCCACATCGGGAGGAATCAGCATTCCATGCCAATGCACCAGTTCCGGCGTGTCGGTGGCGTTCACAATCTCTACCGTCACCGGTTTGCCCTCCTTCATGCGCAGCACCGGTCCCGGCGAAATCCCGTTATATCCAATAGTCGAAATAATGTGGCTGCGGTCCAGCTCCACCGTCACCGGAGCAATGCGGATCGTATAGTCGGCCGGCGCTTCGGGCGCAGTATTCTCCATGCCCGCCATTGCTTGTCCAAGCAATGGCAAGTGCCCCACGGTCGCCTGCCCCAGGGCCAATCCTCCGAATTTAAGAAAACCACGCCTTTTCAACATTGCCAGCATCCTCTCACGCTCCAAGTTCAACGGACAAGTGCCTCTATTTCTTTGTGCTGATCCCCTGCGCTCCGCAACCAAACTTTGTCTCGTTTCGTCTATATTGAACATAGGTGGCATCGGCTATCCCGCGACCCCTCGCGGAGGTCCTCCATGAAATTGTCCCGCGTCGCGCTCGTGCTCGTAGCGGCCGCAAGCTGCGTCGTGGGAGTGTGTGCCCTTCAACGGACCGCCGATTTCGGCTTCGGCGACGACGATTCCGCTACCAACGTAAAGGCTGAGTTCTATTGGTCCCGCCTCGCTTATAGCTCGCGGATGTCTTCCCTCGGCGGATTCAGTCACCGAGGTTGGTTCCGATCCTGGTCCCGCGATTATCCAAAAGCCGACCGCCAGTTCCTCATCGCCATGCACCGCCTCACGCGCATTGATGGACGGCCAACTGAGCAGGTTGTCACTCTCGACTCCGACGACATCTTCAACTACCCGTGGATCTATGCCGTCCAGGTTCAGAACTGGACCCTCACTGACGCTGAGGCCAGGCGGCTCCGTGAGTATCTCCTCAAGGGCGGCTTCCTCATGGTTGACGACTTCCACGGAACTGAGGACTGGGACAACTTCATGCGCACCATGCGTCAGGTCTTCCCCAACCGCCCCGTTGAAGACCTCAAGAGCGGCGATGAAATCTTTCATACCCTGTACGACATCGACGACAAGATGCAGATTCCCGGAGAACAGTACGTCTGGACCGGCAGAACCTACGAGAAGGACGGCTATCAGCCGAAATGGCGCGCCATTCGCGACGACAAAGGCAGAATCGTCGTCGCCATCTGCCACAACATGCACCTCGGAGATGCATGGGAGTGGGCCGACGATCCAAACTACCCGGAAACTTTTGCCTCCATGGCCTTCCGCGTCGGACTCGATTACATCATTTACGGCATGACTCACTAATTCCCGCTAGAGGAACAACAGACAACAGGGCCGGATGGGCGCATGTTTCAGTGGCTATTCAACTACCCGATTCCCGTCTTCGCTAAAGGCCAATTCGTGCTCCTCGGAGCATGGCCCGGGTGGCTCCTGCCCATCTTCATACTCCTAGGTAGCGCCGGACTCTTCTTCCTCATCCGTATCCGCCTGCGCGACGCAGCGCCCAACCTGCGCTCCTGGCGCTCGTTCGCAGTCTGGGGATTGCAGGCAGCCACGCTCGCCCTTGTCCTCACGCTCCTCTGGCGTCCCGCCATGGTCGTCAGCGAACTCAGTTCTCAGCAGAACATCATCGCCGTCGTCGTCGACAACTCCCACAGCATGGGCATCGACGACAGCAACGGCCAAACCCGCGAAGCCTCCGCTATCCGCGATCTTCAGAACGGCGTGCTCGCCGGATTGCAGAAACGCTTTCAAACACGCATCTACCGTCTCGGCTCCGCCCTCTCGCAGGTAGAAAAGCCTGACACAATCACACCCACCGGCGCCTCCACGCACCTCGGCGCGGGACTCAAGCAACTCGTTGCTGAAACTACAGACCTGCCCATCGGCGCAATCGTCCTGCTAAGCGACGGTTCAGAAAACGCAGCCGGCGCCGGCAATGCGGAGATCGGTGCTGACGCGCTCGAAGCTCTGCGCAACCGGCGGCTCCCCGTCCACACCATCGGCTTTGGCAAAGAAGACCAGGACCACGACGTAGAGATCGAAGATGTAAGTGCGGCACCCAACGCAGTCGCCGATGCGCGCGTCGCCGTAACCGTCAGCCTCGTTCAGCACGGTTATCAAGGCCAGAAAGCCGCAATCCTCGTCCGCGACAACGACAAGACCATCGCTCAGAACGAAATTGAATTCGCACCCGACGGCAGAGTCCAGACCGAGCCTTTCTTCATTCCCGCCGGCGACGCCGGAGCCAAAAGCCTCACCTTCAGCGTTGCCCCGCTTCCAGGTGAAGAGAACCTTGCCAACAACTCCGTCTCGCGGCCGCTGCTCGTGAAAGACACAAAGCGCCGTATCCTCTACGTTGAAGGCGAGCCGCGCTGGGAATACAAGTTCATCCGCCGCGCTGAAGATGACGACTCCACCGTGCAGGTCGTCTCCATGCTGCGCACCAGCGAGAACAAGATCTACCGTCAGGGCATCGGCAGTCCAGCGGAGCTCGCTGACGGTTTCCCCGTGCGCCCTGAAGATCTCTTCCAGTACGCGGGCATCGTCATCGGCTCCGTCAACGCCGACTACTTCACACCGCTGCAGCGCGAACTCATGCGTGAGTACGTCGACCGCCGCGGCGGAGGCATTCTCTTCCTAGGCGGGCGCTCCTCGCTCAGCGATGGCGGCTGGGCAGCGTCCGGCCTCACTGAAGTGATGCCCACCTTCCTGCCCTCAGGCAATCACAACTTCCATCGCGATCCCGCCACCGTCGAGCTCACGCGTGCCGGCGCTGACTCGCCCATCACCCGCCTGCTCGACGATCCGGAAAAGAACATCGAGCGCTGGAAGAAGCTCACCTATCTCGCTGACTACGAAGACCCCGGCACGCCCAAGCCCGGCGCAACCGTGCTCGCCGATCTAAAGACAGGCCGCCGCACCTATCCTCTGCTCATCACGCAAAACTACGGCCGAGGCCGCTCCGCCATCCTCGCCACCGGCGGAACCTGGCGCTGGCAAATGAGCGAAGCTCTCGGCGATCCATCGCATGACATGTTCTGGCAACAGCTTCTGCGCTGGCTCATCGCGCAATCGCCCGGCCCCGTCACCGTCACAACACCTGCGCGCCTCCTCGACGACGACGGTCACATTCAACTCACGGCTCAGGTGCTCGACCGACAGTTCCAGCCCTCGGCCGACGCGCACGTCACCGCGCACATCGTAGGCCCGCAGGATGTGAACGCATTCATCGACCTCACTCCTTCGCAGGACACGCCCGGCCAATATCAAACCGAGTGGACTGCCGAAAAGCCCGGCACCTATCTCGCTGAAGTCACAGCCGAATCGCCGGACAAGCAGCCTCTTGGCAGTGACGTGCTCACCTTCCAACGCGAAGACGGCGTTGCAGAAAACTTCCACACCAGCCAGAATCGCCACCTTCTCGAACAGCTCTCCGAGCAAACCGGAGGCCGTTACTGGAAACCTTCGGACCTGAAGAACCTGCCGCAAGACATCTCTTACTCTGAAGCCGGCATCTCTGTCCGCAACACACACGAGCTTTGGAACATGCCCATCGTGTTCCTGCTTCTGCTCGCTCTTCCCGCGGCCGAGTGGCTGCTGCGCCGCAAGTGGGGTGTCATATGAGAACCGCTGTCCTGCTCGCACTCGCCTGTACACTCGCCGCACAGGCGCGCGCCGCCACGTACTATCTCATCGTGGCCGGCCTCGGCGGCGAGCCCGACTACGAGCAGCGCTTCACCGCCGCGGCTAACGATCTCGACAAGGCATTCAAGACGCAAGGCCCCGCTGCCCACGTCTATACGCTCACCGGCGCAAGCTCCACGGCCGCCCGAGTCCGCGACGACATGGCCGCCATTGCGCGCGAAGCCAAACCCGACGACGACTTCGCTCTCATCCTCATCGGCCATGGATCGTTCGACGGCGTCGAGTACAAGTTCAACCTCGTCGGCCCCGACCTCTCCGCCTCCGAACTCGCCACGCTCTGCGACAAAATCCACGCCCGCCGTCAGCTTGTCGTCGACACCTCCAGTTCCAGCGGCGGCGCCATCACAGCATTCGAGCACCCCGGCCGCGGCATCATCGCTGCCACCAAATCCGGCACAGAAAAGAACGCTACCGTCTTCGCACGCTACTGGGTCGAAGCTCTGCAGGACCCCGCCGCCGACACCGACAAGAGCGATTCCGTAAGCGCCCTTGAAGCCTTCAACTATGCAGACAAGAAGACCGCCGCGTTCTACGAGTCGCAAAAGCGCCTCGCCACCGAGCATGCGGTCTTTAACGATGCCGGCAGAGGCGAGCCCGTCCGCACCGTAAGCGATGGCCAGGGCCAGTTCCTCTCCACCTTCACCTTGATTCACATCGGAGAAAGTCAGCAGGCCTTGAATGATCCCGCCAAGCGCGCGCTATTCGAACAGAAAGATGAACTCGAGCAGAAAATCGACATGCTCAAGTACCAGAAAGCCGCAATGGACCCGGCGGATTACAAAAAGCAATTGACTGAAGCCTTGCTCAAGCTGGCCACCGTGCAGCAGGAGCTAGACAAACAGGATATCGACAAATGATGCGCGCCGCTCACATCTCGTCCGCCGCCATTGCTGCCCTGCTTGCAGCCGCGCTGCCCGCCTGCGCCGCGGCTCCTTCCGAGTGCTGGAAGCTGCGCAAAGCCGGCCACGACGCGCAGTCCTGCTTCGAGCAACTCACGCAAAGCAGCAGCGCCTACGAGCGCGCCGAAGGTTTCTGGGGCCTCGAACAGTGGGAGCCGGCAAATGCGCAGTTCCGTCTCGCCACGCAGCCACCGGACAGTCCGGCGCAATACAAGGTCCGCTGGGGCGAGTTGCTCCATGAGCGCTTCAACAACTCTGACTCAGCCGACCTCTTCCACGAAGCTCTCACCAAGGATCCTAACAATGCGAACGCCTATCTCGACCTCGGCATCCTCTCGGCCGACAGCTTCGACGGCAAAGCCTCCGCCTATGCCGACAAGGCGTTGGAGCTCGACCCCAAACTGGCGGCCGCCCATGAACTGCTCGCCGACGTAGCTCTCGTCAACGACGACCGCACTACCGCACGCGCTGAAGCCGACAAGGCCATCGCCCTCGAACCCAACGCGCTCGACGCCATGGCCATTCGCGCCACCATTGAAATTCTCGCCGACCGCTCGCCCGACGAGTGGTTCGCGCGCATCAAGTCCGCAACAACCGGCGCTGGCCCCGGCGTTGCTGAAGCCTATGCGCGCGTCGGCCGTCAGCTTGAGTTTCACTATCGCTACGAGGACGCGGTCCCCTACTACCGCAAAGCCATCGAGGCTGACTCTAACGACTGGGCCGCGCATTCGGCACTCGGCATCGATCTCATGCGCCTCGGCAAGCAGGACGAGCCGTACAAGGAACTCCAGATCAGTTACAACAACGGCTTTCGCGACGCCGCCACCGTCAACAGCCTGCGCCTCCTTGACAGCTACAAAAACTTCGAAACCTTCCGCGACGACCAGACCATCATCCGGCTCGACAAGAAAGAAGCTGCTCTGCTTCTGCCCTACATGCGGCCCGAGCTTCACACCATCATCGCCACCTACGAAAAGAAATACAAAATGACCTTGCCCGGCCCAGTGCAGCTTGAGGTCTACCCCAACCACGAAGACTTCGCCGTCCGCACCACCGGCATGCCCGGCCTCGGCGCGCTCGGCGTCACCTTCGGCGAAGTCGTCGCCATGGACAGCCCATCGGCGCGCAAGCCCGGCGACTTTAACTGGGGCGCAACCATCTGGCACGAGATGAGCCACGTCTTCATCCTCACTGAAACCAATCACCGCGTACCGCGCTGGTTTACTGAGGGGCTCGCCGTGCACGAAGAAGGCCAGCGTTCGTCCGAGTGGCGCAACCGGCTCACGCCCGACGTGGTAGCGGCCATCCGCGACAAGAAACTTCTCCCCATCGCAAAGCTTGACCGCGGCTTCGTCTCACCCGACTACCCAGCGCAGGTCATCGTCTCGTACTTCCAGGCCGGCGCCATCTGCGACTTCATCGGCGAAAAATGGGGCCAGGACAAGCTGCTCGACATGGTCCATTCCTACGCAAAGCTTGAAACCACGCCCGACGCTATTCATAAGGATCTCGGCCTCACCTCCGAACAATTCGATACCCAGTTCCTCGCGTGGATCAATCGGAGGTACGGAGACCGTGCGGCGCACTTCGACGAGTGGCGAGAGAAGCTCAAGCAGCTCGTCAAAGCAATGGAACAGAAACAATTCGACACAGTGCTGAAGGACGGCCCCGCAGTGCTCGCCCTGTATCCCGAATACGTTGAAGACGCCAACGTTTACGAACTGATGGCTGCTGCTTACCGTCAGCGCAACGACACTACGAACGAAGCCGCTATCCTCGCCTCCTACCTCAAGGCCGGCGGCGAGTCCCCCAGCGATCTCAAGCGCCTCGCCGAACTGCAGACCGCAGCGGGCGACAACTCTGCTGCCATCGCAACGCTTGAGCGCCTCAACTACATCTACCCCGTCGAAGACGAGAGCCTGCACAAGAAGCTCGGCGACTTGCTCTTCGCGCAGAAGAATTTCGACAGTGCTATTCGCGAGTACAACGCCGTGGTTTCATCGAATCCCGTTGACAAGGCCGGCGCGCAGTACAACCTCGCTCAGGCCTACTACGCCGCCGGACAGAAGGACAAAGCACAGGACAGTGTTCTGGCCGCACTTGAAGTTGCGCCGGGTTACCGCCCCGCGCAAAAACTGTTGCTCGAACTCAATGCGTCAACAGCCAAATCGAACTAAGGAGAACCTAGCCGATGATTTCACCTGCAGGATTGAATCAGGATGCAGCACAGCTTCAGGAACGCATCCAGCGTTTCCACGCCGTACGCGAAGACATCCTTCGACAGGTGCGCGAGGTCATCGTTGGACAGACCGAGGTGCTCGAGCAGATCCTCATCGCCATCTTTGTCGGCGGTCATTGCCTCCTTACCGGCATGCCCGGCACCGCGAAAACCCTCATGGTGCGCACGCTGGCTGATGCCCTCGGCCTGCAATTCCGCCGCATCCAGTTCACACCCGACCTCATGCCGTCCGACATCACCGGCACTGACATCATCGAAGAAGACATCGAAACCGGTCACCGCAAATGGACGTTCGTTGAAGGTCCCATCTTCGGCAACATTCTTCTCGCCGACGAAATCAACCGCACGCCGCCCAAAACGCAGTCGGCCCTGCTTGAAGCCATGCAGGAGCGCTCCTGCACAGTGCGCGGCAACCACTACAGCCTTCCATCACCGTTCTTCGTGCTTGCCACGCAGAACCCCATCGAGCTTGAAGGCACTTATCCACTCCCTGAAGCACAGCTCGACCGCTTCCTCTTCAACGCCATCCTTGAGGACTTGAGCGCCGACGAAGAGATGGCAGTCATCGAGCGCACCACCGCTAATCGCGTCACAAATGTCCGTGCCGTCACTTCGGCAGAGGACCTGCTCGACTTCCAGCAGCTCGTCCGCATGGTGCCCATCGCAGAAACACTTTCACGCTACGTCGTCCACCTTGTACGCGCCACGCGGCCCAAGAGCGAATCCGCGCCTGACTATGTGCAGAAATACGCAAACTATGGAGCCAGCGTCCGCGCGGCACAGTTCATCGTGCTGGCCGCAAAGGCGCGTGCGCTCTCGCATTCCCGTTACCACGTCACCTACGACGACATCACCTCGGTCGTAGCGCCCGTGCTGCGTCATCGCGTTCTCCTCAACTTCCACGCTGAGTCTGACCGCATCGACACCGACGAAATCCTCAACCGGCTCATCGCGCAGATACCGCGCCCGAAGGAGAGCTGATGCAGAGATTCCTCGATCCAGGCGTGCTGGCGGGCATCTCCTCGCTTGACTTGGTAGCGAGGGCGGTCGTTGACGGCTTCGTCGCAGGCCTGCACCGCTCTCCCGACTTCGGCTTCAGCCAGGAGTTCGCAGAGTACCGCGCCTACACCCCAGGCGACGATCTCCGCCACGTCGATTGGAATCTCTTCGCCCGCACTGAGCGTTGCTACCTGAAGCGCTATCGCGGCGAAACCAACAGCCAGCTCACCGTCCTGCTCGACGCCAGCAACTCCATGCAGTTCACCTCCGGTCCGCCTTCAAAGATGGATTACGCGCGCTTCGTCGCCGCATCGCTCTTCTATCTCGCCATCCGCAATCAGCGCGACGCCGCCGGGCTCATCGTATTCGACGATGAAGTCCGCGACTACATCCGCCCTTCAACACGCCCCGGCCAGCTATCGCGTCTGATGGCCGCGCTTGAACACGCTGAAGCTCGCGCTCGCACCAACTTCGCCAAACCGCTCCAGCACTTCCAGAACTTCCTGCATCGGCGCGGCATCGCAATCATCCTCTCCGACTTTTATGAGCAGCCGGAAAGCATCATCGATAGCATTGCGCCTCTGCGCTACCGCGGACACGAAGTGGTCCTCTTCCACATCCTCGACCCCGATGAAATTCGACCGAAGATGAAGGGCTCCGCTGTCCTCGTTGATCTTGAAACTGACAGCAAGATTGAAGTCGTTCCCGATTACGTCCAAACTACCTATCGCGAAAAAATCGACGCGCATATCGATGAGCTGCGCACCCGCACGCGCGCCGCCGGAATGGACTATCAACTGCTCGTGACCAGCAGTCCCCTCGACGAGGCTCTGCGCGAGTATCTCACCCTGCGAAAGGCGGAGAACTGATGGGCCTGCTTGCTCCATGGTTCCTCGGCGGCCTTGCCGCGCTTGGCATCCCGGTCTTCGTGCACCTGCTGCGCAGGCACGTCACCACGCCGCGCCCGGTAAGCTCGCTCATGTTCTTCGAGCGCGGCATGCAAAGCTCCACCCGTCATCGCAAACTCCGCTACCTGCTCCTCTTCGCCTTGCGTTTCGCGCTCGTCCTACTCCTGGTGCTTGCCTTCGCCAATCCATTCGTTCGCCGCGCCTCCGCAGACGCCAACGGTCGCCTGCTTCTCATCGTGCTCGACAACTCCTTCAGCATGCGCGCTGTAAACCATTTCGCTCAAGCCAAACAGCAGGCGCTCGCCACTCTCGCCGCCAGGCCACGCTCCCAGAAAGCGCAGATCATGGCGCTCAGCGGACGACTTGAAATCCTCACGCAACCCATCACGGACGAAGCTCAACTCCTTGCAGCGCTCCAAAGCATTCAGCCCAGCGACGGCCACGCCAACTTCGGTGACCTTGGCCGCGGCCTGCGCGCGCTCACTGAAAACGTGCACGGCCCCATCGACCTCCACCTCTTCAGCGATCTGCAGCGCTCCGCCATGCCAGCCAACTTTGCTGACATGGTTCTCCCCGGCAACGCCGGCCTCATCCTGCACTCCGTTGCCTCTTCCTCCGCGCTTCCCAACTGGACCATCGAAAGCGTAGAAGCGCCCGCCGAACTCGCAGATCCAAAAGACACCACACATTCACACGTTCAAGCGGTAATCGCAGGCTTCGGCACACCCGCCGCTACAAAAACCGTCGAGCTCGTAGTCAACGGAAAAGTCCTTGCCACCCGCAAAGTCAACGTCCCCGCCGGCGGTCACGCCACCGTCAACTTCGCACCTCTCGACGTCAACTACGGCTTCAACCGTTGTGAGATTCGCATCGATGGCGGCGATCCCCTTCCCACCGACGATGCATCCGTCTTCTCCGTCCGCCGCTCCGATCCCGCGCGCATCCTCTTCGTGCACAGCGCCGGAGATGCTCGCTCCTCGGTCTATTTCGACGCGGCAATTCAGGCCGCGGCCCACGCCTCGCTCATTCTGCAATCTTCAAGCGCCGAGCAGGTCACAGACCTCGACCCCTCCAAGTTCGCATTCGTGGTTCTCTCCGATACGCCGGCACTCCCATCCATCTTCGCCAACACGCTGCAGCAATATGTAGCCAAAGGCGGCAACGTTCTCATCGCAGCGGGCACTTCCATCGCGCAGGCCGGCCAGATCCCGCTTTGGGACAGCAAGATCCTCGAACGTCACGATTACGCGCGATCCTCTACACCCGCCTCCATCGCACGCGTCGACTTCAGCTACCCTCCGCTCGAGCAGGCGCAACCCGGCCGCGATAACGGCGGCTGGTCCGCGGTCAAAATCTTCTACGCATCCAGCGTCGATCCCGGACAGGCGCGCGTCGCAGCCTGGCTCACCGACGGCACACCGCTCATGCTCGACAAGCAGATCGGCGAAGGCCACGTTCTACTGCTCACCTCGGGCCTTGAAAATCTCACCAACGATCTGCCGCTTCATCCGGTCTTCGTAGCCTTCGTCGATCGTGCAGCGCGCTACCTCTCGGGCACAGAGCAGTTCAGCGGCTCTCGTCCTGTCGACGCCTACGTGCAACTGCATGCATCCACTCAGCCCACCGGCGCGCTCGGCAGCGTTGAAGTCATCGATCCCGAAGGCCATCGTCCTCTCTCGCTCGACGAAGCCCGTCACGCGCAATCGATTCAGCTCTCGCGTGCAGGCTTCTACCGCATCCGCTTCGCCAGCGGCCGCGACGCCGTCATCGGCGTCAATGCCGATCGCCGCGAATCCGATCTACAGCCTATGCCCGCCGACGTTCAGAAGCTCTGGAGCGGCGGCTCCGGCGGCGAAGCACAACAGGCTGCCAACACCACATCAACTCAACATCAATACAAACCCGTAAGCCTCTGGTGGTACGTCATGCTGCTGGCGCTCATTGTCGCCGCGGCAGAAAGCTTTATCTCCAGCGGATACATGGGAACGCAACGGGAGGAAATATGAGCAACCAACTCGAGCTCAATTCCTACATCGCGCAACTTCGCGGACGTCTACGTCTCAGCACATGGCTGCGTGGCGCAGCCATCTTCACCGGCACTGCGCTCGTCGTCACTGTCGTGTTGGTCATGGCGCTTAACCACTTCGCGTTCCCTGACCGCGGCCTGCTCATTGCGCGTCTCTTCATCCTTCTCGCGCTCGGCGTCGCTGGCGCCCTCGGCATTGCCCTGCCTCTCCTCCGCCTCACGCGTGCGCGCGCCGTCCACGCAGCGGAATCCTTCACGCCCGAACTTGAGCAGCGTCTCACCACCTACCAGGAACACGAAAGCAAAGGCGACGATCCTTTCCTCGAATTGCTCGCAGCCGACACGCTCTCTCATCTTGAGGACTCCGCTCCCTCGCAGCTCGTTCCTGACAAGCGCCTCTTCGCTTTCTCCGGCGCGGGCTTTGCCTGCATCGCAGTCCTCCTCTGGCTCATCGTCGCCGGCCCCGGCTTTCTCGGCTACGGCTCTTCTTTGCTCTGGACCGGCCCAAAGAAAAACGCCGCGCCTCTCTACTCAATCTCCGTTACGCCCGGAGATATCACCGTTCGCCGCAACAGCGATCAGCTCATTCAAGCTCGCGTCGTCGGTATGCAACCCGCAGGCGCAAAGCTGTACGCACACTTCCAAAGTGCTGCCGGCTGGGAGCCGGTTGTCATGCAGGCAACGCCTCAATCGGACGGCGGCGCAGATTATCAGTTCGTCCTTGCCGGCCTGCCGGAAAATGTTGAATACTACGTGGCCGCTGGCCCTCTCGTCTCGCCTCACTACAAGGTCCACGTTGTCGATCTTCCGCAAGTCAAGCAGATCGACGTCACCTACAACTATCCCAGGTGGACCGGCATGAAAGCCGTTACCGAGCAGCACTCCGGCGACCTGCGCGCGCTTGAGGGCACCGACGCAAAACTCGAGATCCAGACAGACCGTCCTCTGCAGAATGGTCAGCTGACACTCGACGGCGGCCGCACCATCCAACTCACCGGCGGCGCAAACAACAGATACCAGGCCACGATTCACATGGAGAAAGACGGCGCGTATCACATTGCCGCCACGTCCGAAGATCAACCGGTCCGCATCTCCGAGGATTACTTCATCGCCACCGACAAAGCGAATCCGCCGCAGATCTCCATCGTTCGACCCGGCGGCGACTATCGCGCCAGCCCCATTGAAGAGGTGACGCTCGGCGCAAGAGCCGACGGCGACTTCGGCCTCCACGATGTTCATCTGCATTACTCAATCAACGGCGGACCCGATCACGACGTCAGCCTTCTCAAAACACCCGGCGCAAAATCTGCTGAGGGCACAACCACGCTACCGCTTGAGAATTTCAAACTCGTCCCAGGCGACCTCGTCAGCGTCTACGCCACCGCGCGCGATGGCCACACTGAAGCACGCACTGACATAAGCTTCATCCAGGTCGATCCATTCGAACGTGAGTTCTCGCAGTCGCAGCAAAGCGGTGGTGGCGGAGGCGGTGGCGGTGGTGGAGGCAACCAAACTGAAATCTCCAAGCGCGAGAAAGAACTGATCGCAGCCACCTGGAAACAGTTGAACGACAAGACCGCCACCCCGAAAGATAACGCAGCGCAGGGCGAATTCCTCTCTGAAGCACAGCGCAAACTCCGCGACCAGGTCATGGCGCTTTCGCTGCGCATGCAAAGCCGCGACATCGAATCGGCGAATCAGGAGTTCTCTGACTTCGACAAGGACATGCAGGCTGCTGCCGCCGCAATGGCTCCCTCCGCAGACAAGCTTCACTCCACGCAGTGGAAGGACGC
This sequence comes from uncultured Acidobacteriaceae bacterium, assembly GCA_963843655.1. Classification (GTDB taxonomy): domain Bacteria; phylum Acidobacteriota; class Terriglobia; order Terriglobales; family Acidobacteriaceae; genus Telmatobacter. The sequence continues at coordinate 184,660 of CAWJLD010000006.1, forward strand.
ACTCCCTCTCGAACAGAAAGCTCTTCAGGCGCTGCTCCGCGCTGAAGCAACCTTCCGCAAGATCTCCGTCGCATTCGGACAGCGCGGCGGTGGTGGTGGAGGCGGCGGCGGAAGCACCGGCCGCGATCTCGCCAGCCTCTTCGACCTCGAGCTCGATACGGAAAAGAATCAGTACGAAACCGCGCAGCGTTCTACACCCGCCGAGCAGCACGAAAAAGATATCGACGATGCGCTCGCTAAACTCGATGCCCTGGCTCGCCGCCAGCAGGATCTCGCCAATCAGCCTCACAACCGGCAGCAGAGTTTCCAGGAGCGCTGGCAGCAGGAGATGCTGCGCCGCGAAGCGGAGCAACTGCAGCGTCAGATGGAGCAGCTTGCGCGCAACAACCAGGGACAGCAATCCGGCTCGCAGCAATCAGACTCTCAGCAGTCTTCATCGAACCAGCAAAGCGGCCAACAAGGCAACTCACAAAGTCAAAACAGCTCGCAGGTAAGCGGACAATCCTCCGGCTCCTCTTCTGGAAGTTCGTCCGGCAATTCGCCCGCCGCCGCCGATCAGCGCATTCAGCAAGCTCTCAGCCGCCTTAATCAAGCCACCGATGTAATGAAGCGCAATGGCGACGGGCAGCAAAACACCGAAGCCGCAAAGCAGGCCGCCGAAAGATTGCGCGAAGCCACAAACCTCATGGCCGGCACGCAACAGCGCATGGCAAACAACAAAGTTGAATCACTCTCCCATGAAGCATCGCGCCTTCAGCAGGAAGAGCGCGCACAGGCCGGACGCATCGACAAGCTTGCTTCAGGCCAGCGCGACCAGTCCACCAGCACAACCAGCACCCCCGATCTCGACAGCATGATGTCGCGCATCCATGAGCGCGATCAACTCGCCGCCGAGCGCCAGCAACTTTCGAACGATCTCTCAAAACTCCAGCAGAACATGCGCGACGCCGCACGCTCGCTTGCTCCCAATGAGCCCGGAGTAGCCAACAAACTCCGCGATGCACTCAGCGAGATGGACGAGAACGACCTCGACAACCACGTGCAGCGCACGGCCGATTGGCTGCGCAGAGGCGTCAATCCCAATTCGCTCGGAACCGAAGGACAAATCGCACAAGGTCTGTCCAAGCTCAACCAGAACCTTCAACAGGCGCAGAAAGCATTCGGCCAGGGCAAACCCGGACAAGGGCAGCAACAATCAGGTGGCGACCAGACCGCCGCTCTCAACCAGCTTGAACGCTTGCGCCGCGCCATCCAGGGCATGGGCCCCTCACAGAATCGCGGCAACGGGCAACAGGGCCAGAACGGCAGCGAACGCAACGGCAATCAAGGCCGTCAATCGGCAAATGCAAACTCGCCCGGCAATCCCGGATCGCAGCCCGGCGCTGGTGGCCAAATGGCATCGCGGCAAAATGGCAGTGCGCGCGGACAACAATCCAACGGCAATCCCGGTCAGCTTGGTGGTGATCGACTCAGCGGCGACCTCGGCAATCAGCAACGTGGCGGTGCCGGCGGTGATATCCGCACAGGTGGCCGCGGCGGCGACGGCACCGCCTGGAACAATACCAACACCGGCAACAATACTTATGGATCGCCGGGACAAGCGCAGCCGGCTCCCACCGATGCGTCGGGAAACCCAGCCGACACCGAGCGTGAAATCGCCCAGCGTATTCGCGAGCTGAATCAACTGCGACAGATGATCGCGGGCGACTCGCAGGCGGCAAAGGATGTCGCAGAGCTCACGCGGCAGATGCAGAATCTCGATCCCAACCGTTTCCCCGGCAACCCTGCAATGGTCGATCAAATGCACCGCGAAGCGCTCAGCATGGTCGACAAGCTCGAACTCCAGCTTCAGCGGCAGAACCTCTCGTCATCGGCACGCGCCGGAAAACCCTACACCGTTCCCACCGGCTATCAGGAATCGGTAGCAGACTACTACCGCCGCCTAAGCGAGGATCGCAAGTAAACAGCCACTTAACAGTAGGACGCCCGGCGAGCGCCACAATAACGAAGGGTACGAGCTTTAGCGCTGAGGAAGCACAACTGTTCGCCAAGTCGATGCTGTCACCTCAGGCACCCACAAGCTAGTAGCTAGAAGCTAGGAGCTGTCATCATTTCTCCGGCCATTCCCGATTAGGCTTCTCACCCATCTCAAACACCAGCTCTCCGCCCGCCATAATCTCAGCGTGCTTCAGCCGGTACCGATGCAAAGTCGCCCCATTCAGTGTTGCGCTCTGAATATAATTCTTTCCCTCTGACGTTCCCGTTGCGAGAATCCTGAACGTCTTGCCGTTGTCGAGATGAATCGCGGCCTCATCGCAGAGCGGCACGCCAATCTCATACTCCGGCGTTCCCGGATTCACCGGATAGAATCCAAGCGCGCTCATTACGAACCATGCCGACATCTGTCCCGCATCGTCATTGCCTGCCAATCCACCTGCACCATCGGAATACTGCGTCTCCATCAATTCGCGCACGCGCTCCTGAGTCTTCCATGCGGCGTCTGCGTTGTCGTAGAGATAGGCAATGTGATGGCTGGGTTCGTTACCGTGGTTATAAAGCCCACGAGCAAACAATTCATCCAGTTTGGTGATGAACGCTTCGCGTCCGCCCACCCATTCCATCAGCCCCGGAACATCCTGCGGCACAAAGAACGTGTACTGGTAAGGTAGTCCCTCCGTAATGTAAGTGGCCGGCTTGGTTGGATCGGATGGGCTGTCCCACGATCCATCCTCATGCCGCCCGCGCGCAAACCCCGTCTCACGGTCGATCACGTTGCGATAATTCTGCGCACGTTTGTGAAACAACGCGGCATCTTCCTTGTGCCCAAGCGCTCGTGCCATGTCGCCCACAAGCGCATCGTCGTACGCATACTCAAGCGTCCGCGATACCTGCTCGTCCTTGTGGAACGCGTCACTCAAATGGTCTTCAAGCGGGATATATCCGTACTTTATGTATGAGTCCAGCCCGCGCCGTCCACGCCCGTCGATGTACAGTTCACGGCTCTTTGGAAGCTCGGTCGCATTCTTCCTCATCAACCGATAAGCTTCGTCAACATCAAATCCCCTAATGCCCTTGAAGTACGCATCCGTAATCGCCGACACGGCGTGATCGCCAACCATCTCCGATGTGTAGCTGTTCCACGCCGGAAAGATCGGCAGAAAGCCGCCCTGCTCGCCTTGCGCAATCAGCGACTTCACCATGTCGCGTTCGCGCGCCGGCTCCAGAAGCGTCAGCAGCGGATGAACCGCGCGAAACGTATCCCATAGCGAAAAATCGCAGTAGTACGTAAACCCCTTTGCGGTTTCAGTGCGCCCCTCATTCGCAAATCCAGGATACGTGCCGCTCACATCGCTGAACACACGCGGCAGCAGCATCGCATGGTAAAGCGCGGTATAAAAAATCCGCTTCTGCCGCGCACCGGCCGTAATCTCAATCTTGCCCAGTGCCTTATTCCATGCCTCGCGCGCCTGCTGTACTACTCGATTGAAATCCCATCGCGGAATCTCGCTCTCCAGATTCCCCCTCGCCTCTTCAAGACTCGTAAATGAGCTGCCGATCCTCGCCTGCACCGTCTCGCCCGGTTTCAAATCGAACGACACATACGCGCCCGGTGTTCCTTCCCCGCCCCGCTGGCTCGTTGCACCTTCGTGCGATTCGCTCCCGGACCAGGTCCCACCTACGTGAAACTTGTGATCGAACCGCACAACAAAGTAACCGCTGAATCCCTCTGGCTCTCCACTTCCGGCATAAAGCCGCCGCACTGGATCTATAACCCTGATCTCGTTACGTTCAATATCGATCTCAACACTCCCCTCGCCCTTTGCCGCATTCGCCTCAACAAGAATCCAGCTTTTACCCGGCCTCTCAAACCGGAACCGCATCATGCCGGAGCGCGTCGTCCCCGCTAGTGCAACGTCGATTCCGTAATCCTCCAACCTCACGCGATACTGCTGCGGCTCCGCAACCTGCCCGCTGAAAGCCGAGCCCCGCTCTTCCGCGCCGAGCTTTAGCTCTCCAGACTCCGCCATCAGCGTCGCGCTGCCGTAGTCCTGGGTGCACGAGCCGCTGAGAAAATGGCTCCCCCTGAATCCCTGGATGCGAGTATCAGCCGCGTAGTTCGGAGCAATGCACTTTACATTCCCCGCGCGCGTCTGAGGTGCCCACTGCGTCATGGCGAACGGAGGCCCCGCAGCAAGAAACGTCTGCCCCTCATGCGCAGTCCCGATCCTCTCGTCGACAAAGCTCACCGGCCCCGCCTGCGCATGTACCCCGCAGGCCACACACAGCAACACCCCGGCCGGCAACGCCGCCCGCAGCTTCCGCTCATTTCTCTGAATATCGTTCACGCAATCTCAACCGAACCGGTACGGAATCCAAACCTGCATCGGCGACGGTGCACGATTCGACCAAGCATAGTAAGGAATCAGTCGCAATGTCGCCGGCGACTCCGTCACCTCCGCGCTATCCTCCACTGGAAAGTACAAGCCCGCATCCGTAGCGCCGTGCACAACCGATCCCTGATGCTCCAGCACCACCACGCCGCCCAGCAAATCGGCCTCGTACCGCGCGCTGTTCTCGCCGTCCAGCTTTGCCACGTAGCCCACCAGGTTGCCCGCGTCCTTATTCGCCTGGTCCAGCCCTTCCATGCAGAACACCACCGGCCCGCGCTGGAAGGCCACGCTCCCGCGATCCTCATTCACCGCCGGATTCGCCTTCAGCAGCCGCGTCGTCATGTCGAACGAAAGCTCCACCGTATCGCCCGCCGCCCACCGCCGCTTGATCGGCAGATACTCTCCCGCCTTCACGCCGCTCACTTCCGCGCCGTTCACCTTCACCGTGTTCTTCGCCGACCAGCCCGGAATCCGCACATGCAGTGCAAACTCCCGCGGTTGCGATGGACTCACGGCAATCTTCACCGTGCCCTCCCACGGATACTGCGTCGTCTGTTGAATCTTCAGCGCACTTCCATCGCTCAGCCGCCAGTTCATCGTTGAGTTGTCGTAGAGATGCACATACACGCCGTCCTCGCTCGTGCTGTAGAAGTAGCCCGGCAGCGATGCAAACGTCCGCTCAAGGTTCGGCGGACAGCACGTCGTGTCGTACCACGGATTGCGAATCTTTCCATCCGGCGCATGACGGTCGCTCGAATCTCCGCGCGGATCGAACGCCAGCGGGTTGCGGTAGCAATACGTGCGCCCATCCAGCGACATTCCCGAGTTGATGCCGTTGTACAACGCCCTCTCAATCACATCGGTAAACCGCGCCTCCCCTGTCGCCGCCAGCATGCGCCAGTTCCACATCATCATGCCGATCGCCGCGCAGCTCTCGCCATACGCGCGCGCATTGGGCAGCTCATAAGGATCGCCAAATGCCTCGCCTGTCTCCCGCGCCCCCACGCCGCCGGTTACATAAAGCTGATGCCGGTTCAAGTCGTGCCACAGCGCATCCAGCGTCTTCCAGTAAGTTTGATCGCCCGTCTCCAGGTAATAATCGGTCGCACCGCAGCACGCATACATCGCGCGCACTGCATGTCCTTCCAGGCGCGTGCGCTGGGTAAACGGAATCCCGCAGTACATGTACACAATCTGTTGCGGCCGCAGCGGAATCCGCGGATCGCCCTGAAGAATGTATCCCGCCAGATCGACGTACTTGCGCTCACCCGTCGTGCGATAAAGCTCAATCAGCGCCATCTCAATCTCAGGATGCCCCGAAACAATACCCTTCTTGTTCGGCTCCTGCCCAAAGTTCGGCAGCACGTATCCATCCAGATAGCGAATGCCCGCATCCAGCAAGGTGCGGTCGCCGTTCGCGCGATACAGTGCAATCGCGCCCTGCAGCATGTGCCCAAGGCAATACATTTCGTGCCCCGTGGTCTGCACGTCGTACTGCATACGCATCGCCTTGCGCTCGTCCTGGTAGTACGTGTCCAGATATCCTGAAGGCTCCTGCGCCGCAATCACCTCACGCACCATCAACTCCGTCGTCGCCCTCAAGTCCGGCTGATCGCCCGACTGCAAAGCCCAGCCCACCGCCTCCATCCACTTGTAAATATCGGAGTCGGAGTACACCGGCCCCTTCTGCGGAGCCGTCGACTTGCCTTCCAGCCGAAGAAAATTGTCCATGCGCCCATGGCTGATCAGCTCGTCGTGCATCGAAGGAATGCTCGAATCCACATTGGTCACGCGGCGCTTCGACCAGAACCCCTCATCAATCTCAACTGCGCGCACCGGCACCGGCCTAAGCTTCGCAAAGGGCGAGCGCGATACATCGACCACTCCCGCGTCCTTCCACTTGGCGTCTCCAGTCGCCTCCGCCGCACCCGCACCCAGCGGCTCCGCAACCCCCGCCTTGCCCTTCATCACCATCACTGGAACCACCGTAGCTGCCGCCGACTGAACAAACCTGCGCCGTGAAATTCCTGTCTTCATCGCAACATTCCCTTCCGAGCCGCCGATCGCAGTCACGCCATCAGCGTCATCTGCTTCAACCCGCAACCCGCCATGCACACTTAATCCAACTGCGCATGCCGGAGCCACCATATCAAAGTCCGCATAGCACCATCAATGAGCCCCATGAATCCGCCTGGGACAATTGCCTCGAGCCACCCTCCCCTGCTCCCTCGCCGATATAATGACCTCTGAATCTCCCTGCAATTTCTGATGACACGAACTTCATCTTCTCCGGCCTTTGAAACACGTATTGTGAAAGCGGTTCCTTCATGAATAACGATGAACTCATCCTTGTAACCGGTGCGACCGGCTTTCTGGGCATGCACCTGGTGCGCGAGCTGCTTGAGCGGAACCCCAACCTATCACTAGCTCTTCTCATCCGCGACAAGCCCGGCCAATCCGGCCAGCAGCGCGCCGGCTCCTTCCTGCCCCCGGCACATCGCGCACGCGTTCAGGTCTTCTCCGGCGACGTGAGCCTGCCTAATCTCGGCCTCAACTCCGCAGCCTGCCGGCAGCTCAATGCCGACGTAACCCGTGTCATCCACTCTGCCGCAACCGTCCGCTTCGATCACACGCTCGACGAAGCCCGCAAGATCAACGTTGAGGGCACCCGCCACATCCTCGACTTCGCCGCCGCCTCGCGCAACCTGCGCAGCTTTGCCTACGTCGGAACCGCCTACGTAGCCGGCGAGCGCAACGGCCTCGTGCTTGAAGACGAGCTCACCGTAGGCCAGGGCTACCGCAACACCTACGAGCAAACCAAGTCTGAGGCTGAAGCCCTCGTCCGCTCCCGCCTCAATTCACTCCCCGGCATCATCCTTCGCCCCAGCATCATCGTCGGCGACTCGCGCACGGGCGTTACCTCCAGCTTCAAAATGATGTACTGGCCGCTCAAAATCTACGCGCGCGGCCTCTGGCGCACCATCCCCGGCTATCCTGACGCGGTCCTCGACATTGTCCCTGTCGATTTCGTTGCCGACGCCATCGCGCACGCCATCTTCAGCCGCACCGCTATCGGAAGTACCATGCACCTCTGCGCCGGTCCCCATGGCAGCGCCACCATCCAGCAAATCGCGCAGCGCGCCGTCGAGTACTTCCACGGCCCCGCTCCTCGCTATGTCGATCCCGCCTTCTTCTTCGCCGTCGTTCGCCCCTTGCTCTACGCCACGCTCTGGGGACGCAAGCGCCGCGTACTCGTCAGCGGCCGCGCCTATCGCGACTACTTCTCCATGCGCATGCAGTTCGATACCGCCAACGCCGAGCAATCCCTTTCTCCAGCCGGCATCCGCCCCCCGCATGTGCTCGATTACCTCGACCGCCTCTTCAGCTATTGCGTCGCCAGCGACTGGGGACGCATTCCGGTTCCCGCTGAATGAACATCCTTCGCTCCTTCCGCCTCGCGCGCGACCGCAACGTCACGGTGGCCAATCTCGTAGACGAACTCCTCTTCCGCGGCGGCGATCGCGTCGTCTCGGTCGATGAAGGCTCCAGCTTCCGCCTCTCCGAACTTCATTCCGAAATCTGCGCTCAGGATGCATTCCTCCGCAACACCGTAGCCCTTCAGCCCGGACAGGCCGTCGCCATCTACCGCACCAACGACCGCCGCTGCTTCCACTGGTTCCTCGCCATCATCCGTGCCGGAGGCATCGCCGTCCCGCTCAACCCCATGCTCTCGCTCGCCGAAGTAGAGCGCATCCTCTCCACCAGCGGAACTGAAATTCTCATCACCGACAAATCCGTCTTCGAGCGCAGCATCGTCAAGCGCGGCAATCTCGACGTCCGCACCTGGATTCAATCCGATGGGCCGGAGATCGCCGAGCCCGACACGCTCGACGGCTTCCTCCGCGCTCCCGGCACAAACCATTCGGCAACAAACCCACTTCCTCCCACCGCAATCGATCCCGGCACAATCATCGCCATCTTTCACACCTCCGGCACCAGCGGATTCCCAAAAGGCGCGGCTCTCTCCTCACGTGCCCTGCTCGGCGGCCGTGCTTCAACTGTCTTGGCAGGCCTCTTCCTTGGCCCGCGCGATCTCGCTCTCGTCGCGCTTCCCTGGTCGCACATCATGGCCGTCAGCATCGCGCTTTATGGCCTCATGGCGGGCATTCGCGGCTGCTTCCTCCAGCACTTCGATGTGCCCAGCGCCCTCAACGCTATCGAGCGCAACAAGGTCACTTCGGTTGTAGGCGTCCCCGCCATGTTCGCGCGGCTCATCAACAGCAATCCCGATCCCACCCGCCTCGCAAGCATTCGCCTGTGGCTCTCGGCCAGCGACAATCTCCCTGCGGATGTCCGTGCGCGCATGAGGCGCTACGGCGCGCTCTTCCGTCTTCCCCGCGGCAGACGCATACCGCCCGTCATTCTCAACGGCTATGGCATGGTTGAGCTCGGCGGCCTCGCCATGATGGGCATTGAAACCTCGCTGCTTCCCGGCTCAGGCGATCTCTGCTTCCCCGTCCCGCCCTTCCGCATCCGCGTCGCGGGTGAAGACGGCAAGCCGGTACCGGCGGGCAAAGTCGGTGAGTGCCAAATTCGCCGTCGCGGCCTCTCACCGCATTACTGGCGCGACCAATCCGGCAATCACGACCTGCTCACGCCCGACGGCTGGCTGCGCACCGGCGACCTCGCCACCCGCAACCGCTTCGGCATGATCCGCCTAGTCGGCCGCATGAAAGATGTCATCAAGTCCGGCGGCTACTCCGTCTACGCGCGCGAGCTTGAAGAAGCCCTCGCCGCCAATCCCGCCGTGATCCGCGCCGCCGCCTTCGGCCTGCCGCACCCTGAAAAAGGCGAAATCCCCGCCGCCGCAGTGGAGCTGCAAACCGGTCAGGCGATCACTGAAAATGAACTGCTCGACTGGTGCCGCCAACGCCTCGCCCCCTACAAGGCGCCGCGCCGCATCTGGATTCTCGAGCCCGGCGAAATGCCCCACAACCACACCGGCAAACTCCTCCGCCGCGAACTGAAAGAACGCTTCGCCGCCGAAGCACAGCAACAAACCAATGCCTTCTCTAACCAATGATCAGTAGCAAAAAAAATCAGCCCGAAACCTGAATCATGTTTCAAATCGGGCTTTGAAGGGGCACGCCTTCAGTTTCATAATCGGCCCTGTTAAAGGGCACAACTTCACAGCTTGCGGAGAAACTCCCCTCGTGCGGAGTCGTGTAACAGGGCCCGGCTTTAGCCGGGCCGTAAGTCGAACAAAATCGACATGGCCTTTAGGCCCTGCTCATCTTCGCCTCTGCAAATGCAGGAGCCGCCGTCTTTTCCGCAGCCTGTTCAGCCGTGCCGCACAGAGCCCACACATCGCGCGGCTTTAGCCGCTGAGGGATGATTTTCATTGACGGGTGCCCAAGTCCCGCGGCAGGTGGCCCGCACAAACTCCTCAAGATACACCGCGAACGATGGGTGAGGCTGTGTCATTCATCGCGCAGCGATGAGCGGGCGGTAGCCGACGGCACACCATGACAGACGCCCGAAGGCACGCTGAGCTACACCTACGACACAGCGGGCCATGTGGCGAGCATTGCTTCTTCCAACGCCAACGGCGCGAATGTCAGCTACACCTACGACAGCCTGAACCGGCTCTCGACGGTGGTTGACAGCAGGCTTGGGACGACGACGTACACCTACGATCCAGCCAACAACGTGGCCACGGTGACGTATCCTAACGGTGTGCAGAGCACGTTCAGCTACGACCAGTTGAACCGCGTGATGGGTCTGGCTACGTCTCAGACGGGCTACGTGTACCAGCGCGGTCCGACGGGTAACCTGACCTCTGCGCTTGAGCTCGACAACCGGACAAGCTCGTGGAGCTATGACGGCATCAACCGGCTCACCGGCGAAACGGTGAACAACGCGCCAGGCAACAAGAACGGCACGGTTTCATACACGCTCGATCCGGTGGGCAATCGTACGTCAGCATCGTCGTCGATCTCCGGCCTTTCGCCGATCAGCGGCACGTACAACCAGGACGATCAGTTGGCGAGCGAAACGTACGATCAGAACGGCAACGTGACGGCCGAAGGTGGCAAAACATTTACCTACGATTCGCAGAATCAGCTTGTATCGATGAACGGCACTGTCACCATCACCTATGATGGTGATGGAAATCGCGTGGCGAAGACCGTCAGCGGTGTGACAACCACTTACCTTGTCGACGATCTGAATCCGACCGGCTACCCGCAGGTAATGGATGAGCTTACTGGCGGTGCAGTCAGCCGGACCTACACCTATGGCTTGCAGCGTATTGCGCAGGATCAGGTCATCAATAGTGCATGGACGCCGAGTTTCTATGGCTACGACGGCGGCGGGAATGTCAGAAAGCTGACGAGCACCGCTGGAACAATCACCGACACCTACGATTACGACGCCTTCGGAAACAAGATCAACTCCACCGGCTCAACGCCCAACAACATGCTCTATCGGGGTGAGGAGCTTGATCCTGATCTCGGCTTGTACTACCTGAGAGCGCGCTACATGAATCCGCCGGGTGCCCCATCCTTCGCGTTCTTTGCGAAGGGTGGGATACAACGAACCTCAACCCCACAAACTTAATACACTAAACCCGCCCCGTCACTTCCCCGCTGATTTCCCCAGAACATCCGCCATCCCCTCCGGCGTAAACAGCTTCTCATCCGGCTTGGTGTTGAACTTCGCTGAGTTGATCGTAAGCACCGTCCGTGTTCCGTCAGCCACCGTGTGCATCTCCGTATGCCGTGCGCCCCACACCCCGTTCTCCCGTTTCAGGTCTGTCGCGTGCAGCGTACGCACCTTTTTGCCCTGCGCATCGTAAAACTCGGCAAAAACGATCACCGGCCTGTCCTGCGCCACCCAGTAGTAGATGTACTTGTACTGCGACCGCCCTGGGTCCACCGGCGTCACTTGAATCTTGTAAGTTTTGTACCCATTTATCGTCTCTGAGCTATCGATTAATCGATAGCTGAAATCGCCCAGAATGTGCTGTCCGATGTCCTCGAACGTAAAATCGGTTCCGATGAATCGCGCCGAGCGTTCCTGCGGCGCAACACTGCGAACTCGCTGTGTCGCGGGCGTGTAAATATACCGGCTCGACGCTTCGCCGTTCTGGATTGAAAGCAGCACTACGCCGCGGATCTCCTTCGGCGCGGTAAACGCCACCAGCGTCCTGCTCTCACCCGGCGCGCCAATCCGCATGTAGGTGAAATCGTTCTTCGTACTCTGTCCCTGCTTGTCGAAGATCTGGAAGTTCGCCTTCATCGTGAGATCGTGATTCGCGTCCTGGTCGAACACGCGCTTCATGACCTCGCGGGCATCGACCTTGGCATCATCGCTTCCCTGCTCCGCCGCCGAAACCGTCACACACAGAACCGCAACACACAGCAACGCTGCCGGCGTCCAGCGCATCGCCCTTCCGCCATGCCTACTCATAACCAATCGCCTCAATCACCGACGTCCGCATGGCGCGGCGCGCCGGTATCCAACCCGCCAGCAGTGAAACCAGCACGACCACAGGAAACGTTTCAAGAATCAACGCCAGCGGAAAGTAGAACGGCACATCGTACCCGGTCAGCGTCGTTGAAACCGTCCGCGAAAGAAACTCGATGTCGAACAGCGCTGCAATCGAGCCCAGAATCACTCCCACCAGCGCAATGGCAAAGGCCTCCAGCAGCACCATCTTGCGAATCTGGCTGCGATAGCCGCCAATGGAGCGGATGATGCCGAATTCTCGATTCCTCTCCGCCACTGAGATCACCAGTGTGTTCGCGACTCCAACCACCGCCACCAGCAACGCCACCACAAGCTGCATATAGTTCAACATGAAAAACTTGTCCACCAGTGTGTCGATCCATCCCTTGAACTCAGCCTTGGTATAAACCAGTACATGCTCATTTCCCCTCGTCATGCGCTCGATCTCGCTCTTCACCACGTTGGGGTCCTGGCCCGGATTCAGTTCCACATCCACAAAGTCCACCGCCGCGTCGTTCCAATGATGTATGTACAACGCCCGGTCCATAAAGATCGTTCCCTTGTCGGACCGGTAGTCGTCCACGATGCCCAGAATCGGACGGTCCAGCGCGCCGGTCGGCGTGTCCAGATGCACGCTGTCTCCAACCTTGAGATGCCGGCGCACCGCAAAGTTCCTTGAAGCGATCACGCCTTCGCCCCGCTCCATCCGATCCGTGATCGTCTTTCGGTCTGCGCCATCAATCGCATCCAGCGAGCGCGGCATGAACCCGGCCATCTCAATCGCCACAACCGCCGCCGAATCCCCCTTGTAAGGAACCATCGTAAACCGGACGTTCTCCACCTCGCGCACGCCCGGCAGCGCCGCAAACTGTTTCCCGAGATCCTCGCTGAAGTGATACGAACTGGACCGCAGCAAAGTAGATGAAGCCACCACAATATCCGAGTTCAAAAGCTCTGAGGACCACCGGTCCACCATCTTCTTATAACTATGGATGTATGCTGAGGTGGCATAGACAAACATAAGCCCCACCATCACCCCCCCCACCGTTGCGGCGCTTCGGCGCGGCGATTGAATCATTGCATCTACAGCCAGTGCGCCTTCTGAGCCACCTGCTCTGTCCATCATGGGACGCACTGCGCGCGCAGCCCAGTGCACCAGCATCGGCAAAAGAATCGTCAGACCGATCAGCATCATCGCCGCATAGGAGAACTGAAATGTCATTCCCACGCCCGACGGTGAAAATTCAATCAGCAGCATGCTCGCCACCAATATAGCGGCGCCAAGCAGAATGCGTTTCCATCCGAGTGCAGATTCCTTCTGCCGCGACTCAATGTTGTGCAACGCAAGAATCGGATTCAGATACGACGCGGTGCGCGCCGGCATCCACGCTCCGCCCAGCGAAGCTGCAACTCCCAGCCCAAAAGCAGTCAAAGCGTAGTCCAGATGTACTCTCGGTTTAACCTGAGTCGAAACAATTCCATAGACCGACGCGGCAATCGATCCCATGGCCGCGCTTGCACCGATTGCCAGGTAGTATCCAACCAAGATACCCAACGCCGAGCCGACCACACCCATCACCAGCGCCTCGTATAAGAACATCAAATTGATATTCCTGCGTTCCACACCAACCGCGCGCAGGATGCCGATCTCTTTCCAGCGCTGGTTCACGGCAATCGTGAAGGAGTTGAAGATGATGTAAATGCCCACCAGCAACGCAATGAAACTGGTGATCATCATTCCGACGCGCATCGCCGATACGGCGTTCTCAAGCGACTCACCTTTCGTCTCCGGCCTCTGCACTTCAATGCCCGCGGGGAGCTGCGCGCGCAGCCGCCGTTGTAATTCACTCACGGAAACATCAGGCACATTCAGCAGGTCAATGCGGTCGAAGTTATGACCACGTTCAAACATCACTTGCGCCGAGTAGATGTCCATTACTGCAATGTTTCCGCCAAAGACCTCACCCAACCCCGTTGGCTTAAAAATCCCTTCGACCACAAAATTCATTTTGCCGTGCGCAGCGAACACCGGAAAGTGATCGCCGATCTTGAGCCCATGACGTTCCGCAAATGCGCGCGACACCAGAATGGAATTTGATTGCGCAAGGTAGGTCAGCGGATCGGCTATCTGCGTTTTTGACTGGTCGAATTCGTACTCTCTCAGTTGCTGATCGCCTGTGGTATCCACGCCAAGAATCAGAAGATTACCTTCGTCCTGGAAGGCAGTATTGACCACGACTTCGATCACCGGCTCCGCCAGCTTCACACCTGGGGTAGCGCGCACGGTATCTAGAACTGTTTCGGGAAATCCAGTCTCACCGGCGCTCACTTGTAGCGTCGATTTTCCTGCCAGCCTTTCCACTGTGAGGGTCAGCGAATCCTGGAGTGCCGCGTTCGCAGTACGAATCGCGAAAAACACAGCCACGCCGAGCGCAATTCCCAGTGTGGTCATCGCAACGCGCAGCCGATGTGTGCTCCACTGTCGGTATGCCACCTGGCAAAGCGCGAGAATCATCCCGAAACTCGTTTCGATTGATTCGGGCACGGCATATCGCTCACGACTTCGCCGTCATGCAGCGTGACGATTCTCATGCAGAAGTTTGCCGCCTGAGCATTGTGCGTCACCATCAGCAGCGTGCTCTGGTATTCCTGCTGCAAGTCGTCGAGCAGTCGCAGAATATCGTCGCCCGTATGCGAGTCAAGATTCCCTGTCGGCTCATCGCCGAGCAGGATCGGCGGCCGAAAAATCAGAGCTCGCGCAATCGCCACTCGCTGGCGTTCGCCGCCCGACATCTCATCGGGCTTGTGGGCAGCTCGATTTCTCAATCCCACATGACCAAGCATTGCAGCCGCACGGTCTTCTGCCTCTTTTTTTGAAAGCCCTTGCAGCCTCAAAGGGAGAGCCACATTCTCAAGGGCGGTCAGCGTGCTCAGCAGGTTGAAGGTCTGAAAGATCATTCCGATCTTTTCGCGCCGCAGCCGGGTGCGTGCGTCATCGGAGAGGCCCGCCAGTTCCACCCCTTCCACCTTCACTGAGCCGGAGGTCGCCTCATCCAGCCCGCAGACAAGGTTGAGCAGCGTGGACTTCCCTGAACCCGACGGACCCATCACCGCTACCCGCTCGGCCGGGCCAATGGTCAGCGAGATATTCTTCAACGCCACAACGCCCTTGTTAGCGCCGTAACTCTTGGTCACGTCTTGAAGCTGGATCATGCAGGAAACCCGTCACTGAAGGCTATCATATTGAACGCTTCGCGCGATTTGCCGCGCTGGGCTGTTGTCAAAATCCATCCAAATGATTTCCGCAATTTGAGAATCCAAATTCTTAACTTGGTAGGACCAATTTGAGTATGTACACTGTTATGCGTTATTCAATTCCCCGTCAGGCTCGCGGCTAATTGGCGCAGGCCAAACGCTGTTGTTGAGGAACTATGAAACCGAACTTCTCGTCCAAGCCCGCTGAATCAAAAGCCGCTTCGTCATCGTCCATTCTTTTCGGGGCAATTGTCGCTCTGATCGGCATTGCGGTCATCTATCTCCTGAAGACGAACCACGCCTCCGGTATCTGGCAGCAGGGATACGACCCCGTCGGCCGATGGTATTTCTCCACCATGCTCGCTGCCCTGCCCATTGTGGTGTTGCTGGGAGCCATCGCCGTGCTGCGCATCAAGGCACACCTGGCTGCCTGCGCAGGGCTGCTTACGGCACTGCTGGTTGCCACGGTCATCTTCCACATGCCGCTGCGGCTGGCCTTTACCGCGGCTTCGTACGGCGCGGGCTATGGCATCTTTCCTGTTTGCTGGATCATTCTGCCTGTCATCTTCCTTTATGAATTGACGGTGAAGACAGGCACCTTCGTGACCCTGCAGGAAAGCCTCACCAACATCACTGACGACAGCCGCCTGCAGCTTCTCCTGATTGCCTTCGCGCTGGGAGCGTTCTTCGAGGGCACAGCAGGATTCGGCACTCCCGTTGCCGTCTGCGGCGCAATTCTCATCAGCCTCGGCTTCAGGCCCTTGCAAGCGGCCGGACTTTCGCTGCTTGCGAACACCGCACCGGTGGCCTTCGGCGCTCTCGGCACTCCTATCGTTGCCCTTCAAGGTGTTACGGGACTCAATCTCTTCCTCCTTTCCAAAACCATCGCCATCATTCTCTTTCTGTTCTGCCTCATCGTTCCTTTCTGGGTTGTATGGGCCTTTGCAGGCTTCCGCGCCATGTTTGAAGTCTGGCCGGCGATTCTCGTCGCTTCCGCCACATTCGCAATAGCGCAGCTTGTCATCGCCATGTTCAGCGGCCCAACACTGGTTGC
Source organism: uncultured Acidobacteriaceae bacterium (assembly GCA_963843655.1). Lineage (GTDB taxonomy): Bacteria > Acidobacteriota > Terriglobia > Terriglobales > Acidobacteriaceae > Telmatobacter. Next base: position 200,869 of record CAWJLD010000006.1, read on the forward strand.
CATCGGCGCGTCGACCTCGACCATTTTTGTTCTGGTTCTGTTCCTGCGCTTCTGGAAACCCAAGCGGGTCCTCAACGCCAAAGGCGAAGACATTACCGAGCACGCACGGCAGCGCTTCGATCACAGCTCCGGCAAAGTATTCAAAGCATGGATGCCCTGGCTCGTGCTGAGCTCCGTGGTCTTTGTCTGGGGCATCCCGCAGGTTTCCAAGTGGATGGATTCGCACACCACGGTCAAGTTCGCCGTTGCCGGCCTGCATAACTTCATCCAGCGCGTTCCTCCTGTCGTGTCCAAGCCCACGTTCGAGGCCGCTGTCTTCAATTTCAATTGGCTGGCCGCGACAGGCACCGGCATCCTGGTAGCTGCGGTGGTTGCCGGACTCTTCATGGGATTGGGGCCCGCGACACTATTCAAGTCGTTCTTCAAAACCATCCTCAACATCCGATTCGCATTTGTGACCATTGCCGCCATGATGGCCATCGGTTTCGTCACGCGCTACTGCGGTCTCGACGCAACGCTCGGACTCGCATTCGCGCGCACCGGCTCGCTCTATCCATTCTTTGGATCGCTCATCGGATGGCTGGGTGTGGCCAGTACCGGTTCCGATACATCGGCCAACGTCCTGTTCGGAAGCCTGCAGGTGATGACCGCCAACCAGATCGGCGTGTCGCCTGTACTGATGGCTTCGGCCAACTCCGCAGGCGGCGTTATGGGTAAGATGATTGCTGCCCCCAGCGTCGTCGTCGCCAGTACGTCAACGGGGATCTACGGGCAAGAAGGATCGATCCTGCGCTTTGTCTTCTTCCACAGCATCGCATTGGCTTGCCTGGTAGGTGTCCTGGTCTATCTCATGGCCTACGTGCCCCCATTCACTTCTCTTGTGCATTAAACTTGCACGCGGGAGTAGTTCCTAGAAGATGAAGCGCATCTGTTTTTTGTTGAAGGTCCGCCAGGAAAAGATCGAAGAGTACAAAGTGCGCCACGCCGACGTCTGGCCTGAAATGCTTGCGGCTCTCCGCGAGACCGGCTGGCGCAACTACTCGCTCTTCCTCAGGCCCGACGGTCTGCTTGTCGGTTATCTTGAAGCCGAAGATTTCGATCAGTGCCTAGCACGCATGAAGCAGCACCCGGTCAATGCGCGCTGGCAAGCCGAGATGGCGCCCTTCTTCGTCTCGCTCTCTGCCGGCGGCGCCGACGACAATATGGCCCCGCTCGAAGAAGTCTTCCACATCGACTAAAGTGGCACTTCAATGATCGGCTTCTACGCAAAACAAAATAGACGAATTGCGCGTTTCAACATCTGGCGCAATTCGTCCGTTTTCGATCGGTTTGTTTTCTATCCGCGCAACCAGGCCTTGAGCTTTTGCACCGTCACATCGCGGCCGATGTCGCTTATGGCCTCGGTCAGCGGAAGCTGCTTGGGGCACGCTTCCACGCAATTCTGCGCGTAGCCGCACTCCTGCACGCCACCGTCGCCGGCCAGGGCACGCAGGCGTTCTTCCTTGAAGACCTTGCCGGTTGGATGATTGTTGAACAGCTTTACCTGCGCAATAGTCGCTGCGCCAACAAAATTTGTCGACTCGTTGAACTGCGGGCAGACCTCCATGCAGCAGGTGCACGAAATGCAGTTCGATAGCGGATAATTCGCTTCCTGCTGCTGCGGAAAAACGCGGGGACCGGAGCCGAGATCATAGGTTCCGTCCACAGGCACCCATGCCTTTACCGCCATCAGGTTTTCAAAAAGCACTGAGCGGTCTACCTGAAGGTCACGCACCAGCGGAAACTTCGACAGCGGTTCAATCTTGATGGGCTGCTCCAGGTTGTCAATCAGCGCCGAACAGGCCATGCGGGCCTTGCCGTTGATGCGCATTGCGCACGAGCCGCAGATCTCCTCAAGGCAATTCGAGTCGTAGGTAATCGGCGTGGTTGGTCTGCCGTCCGCGGTCACAGGATTGGTGGCAATCTCCATCATTGCCGAAATGACATTCATGCCCGGACGCCACTCCAGCTCAAACTTCTCCCACATTGCCGGTGCTTCCGGGCTGGACTGGCGCTTGATCTCAATTTGAACCGTCTTGTTAGCCATGCGTCTATTCCTGATCCTGCCTCTGCTTTTATCTAAGAAAGCAGATGAACTCAGTGGTTACTTCGCTGCGTCGTAGCGGCGGGGCCGCGGCTTGATGTATTGCGTATCCACGTCTTCAAATTCAAAGCGCGGGCCGTCAACATTGCCCGTAAAGCTCGCCTTGGTGGTCTTGAGGAACTTCTCGTCGTTGCGATCCGGAAAGTCCGGCTTGTAGTGGGCGCCACGCGACTCGTCACGAAGCATTGCGCCCAGCACAACCGTTCGTGAAAGCTCCAGCATGTTCTTTAACTGCCGCGCAAACGCAAAGCTGGTGTTTGCCCATTGGCTGCGGTCGCTCAGGTTCACGTTCTTGTAGCGGTCGATCAGTTCAACGATCTTTTCATCCGCGCGCTTCAGATTCTTGTTGTAGCGAATCACCGTGGCGTACTCGGTCATCGTCTGACCCAGTTCGCGCCACAACCGGAAGGGATTTTCCCCGCCCTGGTTCGACATCAGCTTCTGGTTGATCTCCGCCTGCCGTGCTAACTCGTTCTCCTGGCATGCGCTGTCGTCGCAGAGCGTGGTGTTCTTGGCGTATTGCAGGGCGTTCGGACCTGCCTTGAATCCGCCAAAGATACAGCTAACCAGCGAGTTTGCGCCGAGGCGGTTGGCGCCGTGGTACTGGTACTCACACTCGCCTGCGGCAAAGATGCCGGGGATGTTGGTCATCTGGTTGAGGTCCACCCAAAGGCCGCCCATCGTGTAGTGCATGCCCGGAAAGATCTTCATCGGCTCAACACACGGATCGACGCCGACGAACTTCTCATAAATCTCGAGAATGCCGCCGAGCTTGTGATGCAGCGTTGCGCGGTCGATGTGGGTCAGGTCGAGATACACCATCGGCTGGCCCTCAAGACCCAGGCCAAGCTCATACACCACTTTGTGAATGGCGCGGGTGGCAACGTCACGCGGCACCAGGTTGCCGTACTTGGGATACCACTCTTCAAGGAAGTAAAGCCGCTCGTCTGCAGGAATTTGCCTGGCAGGCCGGCTGTCGCCCGCCTTGCGTGGAACCCAAACGCGCCCGCCTTCGCCGCGAGCCGACTCCGACATCAGCCGCAACTTGTCTTCGCCCGGAATAGACGTCGGATGCACCTGGATGAATTCGCCGTTCGCGTAATACGCGCCCTGTTGAAAGATGGCCGACTGCGCCGAGCCCGTGCAGACAACTGAATTCGTGCTCTTGCCAAAGATTGCGCCAATGCCGCCGGTGGCAAGAATGATAGCTGTAGACGGGAAGGATTTGAGTTCCATAGTGCGCAGATTGAGAGCTGTAATGCCGCATGCCTGCCCTTTTGAATCGAGCACGGCTGAAAGAAACTCCCACCCCTCGTACTTCTTTACCTTGCCTTCGGCCTCGTGGCGGCGCACCTGCTCGTCGAGCGCATACAAAAGCTGCTGCCCGGTGGTTGCGCCGGCAAATGCAGTGCGGTTATACAGCGTTCCGCCAAATCGGCGAAAATCCAGCAGGCCTTCCGGAGTGCGATTGAACGGCACGCCCATGCGGTCGAGCAAATCGATGATAGCCGGCGCTGCCTCGCACATTTCCTTCACCAGTGTCTGGTTGGCGAGAAAATCGCCGCCGTAAATCGTGTCGTCAAAATGCTGAGCTGGGGTATCGCCCTCGCCCTTCAGATTTTTCGCGGCATTGATTCCGCCTTGCGCGCACACCGAGTGAGAACGCTTAACTGGGACAATCGAAAACAGATCGACGGTTCCTCCGGCCTCGGCGATCTTGATCACCGCTGCCAGGCCCGCCAATCCTCCGCCCACCACTATGATTCTGGGTGCTGCCATAAAGCCCAAGTCCTTTCAGTCAAATACCACTGCCGGGTGCCCATCCTTCTCTGGTGCACCTTATGCGCATCGGTTAAGGTGGGAGACCGAAACTAAATTCCCGCAACGTTGGGATACATGCCACCGACGAACGCGTAAATGCTGGCGATACCCATCACCGCCAGCAGAATGCCAAGCGCGAGGCACACATAGCCAAACCGGCGCCTCGCTGTGTTGCCCGGCGTAATGCCCCACTTGGCCGCGAACAGCCACACGCCGTATGCAAAGTGCCAGCACACCGCGATCATGGCAATCACGTACACGGCCAGCATGATCGGGTTCGACAGCTCATGCTGCACCTTCGCGAATGCATAGTAAGGATGCTCCGGCAGGCTGACGCCCATAAACCGCTGCCGCAGCACATGCTGAACAATGTATGCGAATGCAATCAAGCCCGTGTAGCGCTGTGCAATGTACATCCAGTTGCCGGCCCATGGGTAATACACAATGTTCGATTTGCCGCGCAGCCAGATGTAGACACCGTATCCCGCGTGATAAAGGATCGGCAGAAAGATGAACGTCCACTCCAGCACTCGCACCAGCGGCAGGCTGTTAAGAAACTTCACCTGGTCGCCGTATGCGATGGGCCCCTTCAGCGCCTCAATGTTCGAGAGCAGGTGCTCCAGCAAAAACGCGCCAATGGGGATAATGCCAAGCAGAGAATGCAGCTTGCGCCAGATGAACGAATTGCCCTGGCCTGCGCGCAGCGGCTGAACACCGCGGCGAACAGTGTGCGCGGTGGAAGATTGAGCGGTTGCCATGGAAGTTTAAGCTCCTAAACGCTGCGAAGCGAGGCGATTTCAGATTGAGAGACACAATTCTTTATGGATCGTCACTAGCATTATTCGTGTCGCACGTCACTAACGTCAAGGAGACCCAATCGCAGGTATCCACAGAAACCAGTGTGGCTCATCACATCTGTAGCATCGGCAGCAGCGCTTCGAGCGCCCGGCCGCGATGGCTGTGCGAGAGCTTAGTTTCCAGATCAATCTCCGCCATGGTCTTATCGAGTTGTGGGATGTAGAACAGCGGATCGTAACCGAACCCGCCTGTTCCACGCGGAGCTTCCAGAATCACGCCGTCAACCGCGCCTTCCGCAGTATGCATCGCTACTCCGTCAAGTGCAGTCACCAGCACACAGCGGTAGCGTGCCGTGCGCTCCGCTACCGGCACAGTCGACATCCTTTGCAGCAGCACCATGTTGTTCCAAACGTCGGTGTTGTCGTTGGCATCAGGCGAGTCCACTAATCCCGAATCGGCTGCAAACCGCGCCGAGCGCACACCGGGCGCACCGCCCAGAGCATCCACTTCCAGGCCGGAATCGTCAGCAAGTATCAGTTGGCTGGGAGCGAAGCGCGAATAATACACGGCCTTCATGATCGCGTTGGCCACAAATGTGTCGCCATCCTCTTCAGGCACTGGAACAAGCTCTACCGCGGGCAAAGGGTCAATGAAGATGGAATAGGCGCGGGCCGCCGCACGAAAATCACGAAGTTTACCCTGGCTGGTGGTTGCGGCAAGAAGACGAAGTGGCATGCTGAGAGTGTAACGGCACTGCAAGGCTCTTTTTTCATCAACCTCAAACCCGCGGTAATCATTTCCAATACCCGGCGTGCAATTGACAAGTGACTCCCGGCTTCAATAAGGTGAACCCGCCCGTAAGTTGTTTTTTTATTGGAGAGTGGATGCCGACAGCAATCTTGGCTGGAATTGGTTGGCACATCCTCGGCGCTGCCATGGCGGCGTCGTTTTATGCACCCATTGAAAAGGTAAAAAAGTGGTCCTGGGAGACCACATGGGCCATCGCCGGCTTCTTTTCGTGGATTCTGCTGCCCATCGGCATGAGCCTTATCCTGCTGCCCAGCTTTCACGGCTTTTACGCGGCACTCGACCACTCGCTGATGCTCAAAGTCGCGCTGTTCGGCGCAATGTGGGGAGTGGGCAACGTCAGTTATGGCCTGACCATGCGGCATCTCGGCATGTCGCTTGGCATCGGCGTGGCCATCGGCGTCACGCTGGTGGTCGGAACGCTGGTTCCGCCCGTCATGCACGGCCAGACCGCCATGCTCTTCCACACGCGCAGCGGCCTGCTTACCATGGCCGGAATCCTGGTCGCGCTCGTCGGCGTGGCCATCGTCTCCTACGCCGGACACCAGAAAGAAGTTCAGCTTGGAGGCGAGGTACAGGAGTTCAACGTCACGCTCGGCCTGTCGCTGGCCGTTATGTGCGGCATCTTTTCTTCTGGTTTCTCGTTCGGTCTCGATGCCGCCACGCCCATTCGAGATGCGGCGCTCGCTGCCGGAGTCAATCCGCTCTATGCGCGGCTGCCCAGCTATGTGCTCATCATGGGCGGCGGAGCCATCGTCAACCTGACCTACTGCTTTGTCCGTCTTGGGGCACTCAAGCGGCTCTCCCTGCGCGCTGACTTGAGCCAGCCCGGCTCCGTGCTTCTCAGGAACGGTCTGCTTGCCGCATGCGGCGGCATCATGTGGTATCTGCAGTTCTTCTTCTACGCCTGGGGAGAAGCCAACATCCCCGCGCGCGTCAGCTACGTGAACTGGATGCTGCACATGAGCATCTACGTGCTGTGCGGCGGCCTCGTCGGCCTTGCTCTGGGTGAGTGGAAGGGTGTTGCATCGCGCCCCATACGACTGCTCTGGGCCGGAATTTTAGTCATCATCGCCGCCGCCAACCTTGTGGGACTGGGCATGGCGTCGTAGAACATTTGGCAGTGGTCAGTGGACAGTTGTCAGTCTCGTGACCAACCTCCTTCAGTCTCATTGCAGAAGAACGGAGCAGCAAGCGTTCAAAACCAGCACAACCAAGCTGACCACTGTTAACTGATCCCTGACCACTGCTTTCACGGCAAAGGCAGTTCCGCGCCCAGTCTCTGCGCCACCAGATCGGCGCGCAACTGGTCAACATTTGTGAACAGCATGCCCTTCATGCCCACCGCATTGGCAGCGTCGACGTTCACCTGCCGGTCATCGATGAAAAGCGTTTCCTCGGGCCTGGTTCCGAGCTGCTTCAGCGTGTGATGGTAGATAGCTGCATCGGGCTTGGCCATGCGCAATTGATAGCTCCACACCAGCACGTCGAACCGGTTGAGCCATGTAAGCTCATTCATCATGTTGGCCAGCACGGTGTCGCCCATGTTTGACAGGATGGCCGTGAGAATCCCGCGGCGCTTGAGGATCTGCTGCCACGCCAGCATCGTGTCGTTCTGCGTGGTCCACATGCGTGCATCCCACAGGCTGAGTTCTTCGATTGTCTTGTCATCGAGCGACAGACCCGCATCGCCCGTCACCTTCCGCCAGAATCCCGGGCCGTTCAGCTTTCCTTCGTCGAAGGCGTGGCGGTCGGCCCAGTAATAATGCTCGAACTGCTCCACGGTCAATCCGGTAATTCTTACCATTTCGGAATGAGCTTTGGGGTCCGGCGGGCCGGTCAATACCATTCCATAGTCGAAAACAACAGCGCGCAGACCCAATACCCCTCCCTGAAGATGCTTGTGTATGGTTGAGAAAGACGTCTATCACTATTGTGCACGATGGCCACGAGGCGATTTTGTACATGCCTGAATGCACACTTTTTTGAGGATTTTGTACAAAAGCCGATGCGTTTTTCTCACAGAACGGGCTGGAACACGGAAGAAAGTGGACTCGCGCATGCACACCGGTTGCGCGTAGAGTCTGGACTGTCGGTCGCCGACCTTACGGCATCCAATCCTACCCGTTGCGGCTTCAAGTACGACGCGGCATGGCTCGCGGCACTTGCCGACCCCAAGGCGCTCGACTACGACCCGCAACCCCGCGGCAGCCTCGCGGCCCGGCAGGCGGTGTGCGGCTACTACGGTGATCTGGGCATCTCAGTCGATCCCGGACAGGTGATTCTGACTACCAGCACCAGCGAGGCCTACAGCTTCCTTTTCCGTCTGCTTTGCGATCCCGGCGCGGAGATTCTGGTTCCGCAGCCGAGCTATCCGCTGTTCGACTTCCTCGCCGTCCTGGACGACGTGAGCATCAAGCCCGCGTCGCTTGTCTATGACCACGGCTGGCAGATCGAGCCCGAGGGCCTTCGACGCGCCGTCACACCGGCCACGCGCGCCATCGTGCTGGTGCATCCAAACAACCCCACTGGGCACTTTACCAAGCCATGGGAGGTGGAGCAGCTTGGCCAGCTCTGCCGGGAGTTCGATCTGTCGCTCATCGTCGACGAGGTCTTTCTCGATTACGGAATTTCGGGCTCCGGCCGGAGCTTTGCCGCCGGTCTCGACGGCGTTCCGGTCTTCGTGGTCAGCGGCCTCAGCAAGATCGCAGGCCTACCGCAGATGAAGGCGGCATGGATCGTTGCGACGGGGCCGGAGCGCGAGCAGGCCCTCGACCGGCTGGAGGTCATCGCCGACACCTTCCTCTCGATGAACGCTCCGGTGCAGTGCGCCCTGCCCACATGGCTCGAAAAGCGGGGTGGAATTCAGCGCCAGATCCTTGAGCGGGTCACGGCAAACCTGGCGGAGCTTGACCGGCAACTGGCCGCGCTGCCCCACCTCAGCAGGCTCCCGGTTGAGGGCGGCTGGTATGCCGTGCTTCGAATCCCGGCGCTCGAACCCGACGAAAAGACCGTGCTCGCTCTGCTGGAGCAGGGCGTGTGGGTTCACCCCGGCTACTTCTTCGGCATGCCCGAATCAGGATGGCTGGTGGTCAGCCTGCTCGCACCCCGCACCGAATTCAGTGCAGGGGTAACAGCGCTGGTTAACTACTTTCGAACGCACCAAGCCAGTAACATAATGCGCTGATCGCTTAAAGTTTTACTTTAAGTGATCCCGACAACTTACTGCAATGATTACGCTAAGCTTTCCAGCTAATCCGGCTCACATTCCGACAAGAAATGGGTTGCTTTTCCGTTCCACTCCGATCACCGTTGTCGGGCCATGGCCTGGAACCACTTTCGTTTCGTCCGGCAGAGCCAGCAGCCGGGAGTGAATCGAGTCCATGATCTGGTCGGTATTGCCGCCCGGCAGGTCGGTGCGGCCGATGCTTCCGGCAAACAGAGTGTCACCGGCAATCAGCAGCTTGAGCGGAGCAAAGTGCAGGCAGATGGACCCCTGGGTATGCCCCGGAGTATGCAGCACCGTGGCCGGGTAGTTCTCCAGCCCAACGGCTTGCCCGTCCACCAGGCCATCGTCAGGCGGGGCCGTTTCCGGTGTGGCGACGCCGAGCCAGGCCGCCTGCATACCCATCATTTCAAGCTGCGGCAGGTCATTTTCGTTTAGATAGATGGGCGCGCCGGTTAAATGTTTTAGTTTAAGTGCTCCGCCCACGTGGTCGATGTGGCCGTGGGTCACGATGATCTGCTTCAGCGTGAGGCCGTGCTCGGCGAGCCGCTGGTGAATGCGCCTGATGTCATCGCCGGGATCAATAACGATCGCCTCGCGGGTCTGCTCATCGCCCAGGATTGTGCAGTTGCACTGCAACAGCCCGACAGGAAAGGTTTCAAGGATCATACTCGTTCATTGTAGAAGGAGCCTGATTGCCTAGGGAAAATTGGAATCTGCTGGACCGGCATCCTCCCTCCCGGTCATTCTCAATCGGAAGAGCACAGTGACGATGGATCCGCACTGCTTTTGAATGCGGCCAAGGCGGCCATTGATTTAGATTGCTGCCGTCCAACCGCTCTCAACACATTTAGCTGTCCCAACAGTTAGCATTGACGCATGGATCGATGTGTTCAATTGACCTGCTGCTATCACGATGCCGATGTGGTCGAACTCGAAGTGTCCGCTTGGAATGGAGCATTTGCGGGGTTGACCCGCCTCTACATAGGGCAGGGAGTTTTGGCCGATACAGCGACGCTGTTGGCTGGGTTCCCGGTGGGTCTGGAAGACCGCCGAGACGTGGCCTTCGGCGCGTTTGGCCCTAAGTTTGCCAGTGGAGCGATGAATCTGAACTTCTCCTGCATTGACGGCGCAGTGCACTGTCAGTTGCATTTGATCATCGAGGCAGACTATGACCGTCAAGAGTCGCTGGCACAGCGCGTCGAGATGCTTTGCGCCTTCGAACCAGCGGCGCTCGATCAGTTCGTTCAGCAAATGCGCGAACTGAACTCTTCACTCGAAGGTTCAGCCATGCTTGCGCTTTTATAGCCTTGAACCGGAATGTCGCTGGTGTACTACCTCCAACTCGAACAGAACGCATACCACGATACTTATTTCAGTGCGCTGGAGTAGTCTTCTGCCCCGTTACCGGCAGAGCGAAGGCCACATATTCCCCGCCTACCGGTCGCTTGGGGTCACGTCCGCCGCTGGCCGCAATCACCACGTACTGCCGCCCATCGACCATGTAGGTTGCGGGCGTTGCTTCCCCGGCAAACGGCAGCGTGGTCTCCCAAAGCAGCTTGCCGGTACTCGCGTCAAAGGCGTGGAACTTGCGGTCGTAGATGGTAGCGCCGATGAACAGCACTCCGCTGGCCGTCACGATGGGGCCTCCATAAAGTGCTGATCCGGTGTTCTTCATTCCCTTCGCCGCCAGTTCGGGATATTCGCCCAGCGTAATTTTCCAGAGTTGCTTGCCGGTCTTCAGGTCGATGGCGTTCAGCGTACCCCACGGAGGCGCGCTGGCTGGATAGCCGTCTGGGTCGAGGAACTTGCGATAGCCGGTGAAGACGTAATCGGGCGGTCCGCCAGTATCAGTCGCGGCGTTCGCCGCGGGATCGGTACGTAGAAACGCGAGCAGCGATGCGACGGCTTCGTCGTCGAGATTCGGGAAGGACGGCATTCTTCCCTTTCCGCCATTGAGCAGATCGATAATCTCCGACTGCGTCTTGCGGTCGAGGATGTGCACGAGCGAAGGGAAGGCGGGCGGCGATCCGGCGCGATCGACGCCGTGGCACACCGCGCACTGGCTCTGGTAGATTTTGGCTCCCCTGCTGCCGCCCCTCGTCGCGGGGACAAGCCCGCCCACCCATGCCACTTCGCTGGAGCCCACGTAGAGCACGTTGGTCGCCGGATCGATGGCCGCGCCGCTCCACTCGCCGCCGCCGTCGAAGCCCGGAAACACGACGGTCAGCTTTCCCACGGTGAACGGAATAAACTGCCCGTCGCTTTGCATCTTGCGGAACTGGTCGACGGCCCACTGGTGCGCGGCGGGCGTGCGGTTGGTGAGCATGTCCTCCGTGAGCCGCTGGCGCGCAAAGGGCGCGGGCGCGTCGGGCATAGGCTGAGTGGGCGACGTCACTTCGCCGGGAACGTTGCTGGCCGGGTAAGGATGCTCGTGGATGGGAAACAGCGGCTCGCCGGTCTCGCGGTTGAAGACGTAGATATAGCTCTGCTTGCTGATCTGCGCCACGGCGTCAATGTCCTTGCCGTCGCGATGCATCGTAAAGAGCGCGGGCTGTGCGGGAAAATCGCGGTCCCAGATGTCGTGGTGTACTCCCTGAAAATGCCACAGCAGTTTGCCGGTGCCGGCATCGAGAGCCAAGAGGCAATCGGTGTAGAGGTTGTTGCCCAAGCGGTCGCCGCCATAGAAGTCCATGACGGCGGAACCGGTCGGCACATAGACGATGCCACGCGCGGCGTCGAGCGACATGCCGGTCCAATTGTTGCCTGCGCCGGCGGACTTATAGGCATCGGGAGGCCACGTTTCATAACCCGGCTCGCCGGGGCGCGGGATGGTGTGAAACGTCCAGCGCAATTTGCCGGTGTGCACGTCAAAAGCGCGGATATCGCCCGGAGGCGACGGATGCGTTTCAGGATCGCGTCCGCCTACGATGATCAGGTCTTTGTAGATCACGCCGGGGCTGGTGAGCGCGATGGACTGTACCCGGTAGTCTTCGCCGCGAAACTCGGCCAGCCCTTTGCGCAGATCGATGCGGCCGTCTTCGCCGAACGACGGAACGGGTTTTCCGGTGCCGGCGTCGAGGCAGTAGAGGTAGTTCATCACACCGGCGAAGATGCGCTCTGCCTTTCCGTCGGTCCAGTAAGCCACGCCGCGCGCGGGTTGCCGTCCTTCGATGCCCGAGTCGAACTTCCATTTGAGCTCGCCGGTAGCGGCATCGAGCGCAATGACTTTCTGCGAGGGTGTGTAGGTGTAGAGAGTGTTGCCGATGATGATGGGGTTGGCCTGGATGTCTCCCTTTTCGCTGGTGTCGAAGGTCCAGGCAACTTTGAGCTGATGCACATTGGCGCGGTCAATCTGGGCGAGGCTGGAGTAGTGCTCGGCCTGTAGCTGGCCGCCGTAAGCGGGCCAGTCGGCTGCGTCTTGCGCTGCACATGCTGCGCTAGACACAGATAGAAGCAAGGCAACGGCAAGTCCTCCGCCGCGCAGAAACTTACCGCGATCGAACGTACTCATTGAACCCTCAGTTGTGCTTTGGATCGGCCTTAGCGATGAAACCAGACGATTGTTACACGGCCCATCAACAGGCGTAAAGCAAACCTGCACGCCGGAGTCCTGGGATGTTGGTTAGCTCGATTCCGCGGTTCTTGCGGCCAGAAATCTCTCCATGAAGCCCGTGTCGAATTCGCCTTCGCGGAAGCCCGCATCTTTGAAGATCTCCTGGTGGAGACTGGTGGAGGTCTCGATGCCCCGCACGATGAACTGGCTGAGCGCGCGCTCCATTTTGGCAATGGCTTCTTCGCGCGTCTCGCCGTGCGCAATCAACTTGGCAATCAGCGAGTCGTAGTAGGGCGGAACCACACCTTCAGCGTATTGCGCCGTATCGACACGGATGCCGAAGCCGCCGGGGAGATTGAAGGCTGTGATCTGTCCGGCCGAAGGAGTGAACTTCTGCGGATGCTCGGCGTTGATGCGGCACTCAATGGCATGGCCGCGAATTTCCAGCTTTGGCGGCAGAATGGCGTCAAGGTGCTCGCCGGATGCGACGCGCAACTGCGCCTTCACCATGTCGACGCCGGTGATGGACTCCGTCACAGGATGTTCCACCTGGATGCGGGTATTCATTTCGATGAAGTGGAGCCGATGATCGGAATCCATGAGGAATTCAACCGTCCCGGCGTTCTGATATCCAATGCTTGAGAGGCAATGACACAGCGTCTTGCCGATTTCATCGCGCAGCTTTGGCGAAACCTGCAGCGAAGGAGCCTCTTCAATCAGCTTTTGATGGCGGCGCTGGATGGAGCACTCGCGCTCAAAGAGCGATGCCACGTTGCCGTGTTCATCGGCGAGCATCTGGAACTCGATGTGGCGCGGATTCTCGATGAACTTCTCCATGTAAAGCTCGCCATTGCCGAAGGCATTCGCAGCCTCAGTGTTTGCGGCGTGATACAGGTTAGGCAGATCGTCGGCGGAGCGCACGATCCTCATGCCGCGTCCACCGCCGCCGGCCTTCGCCTTCAGGATGACCGGAAATCCAACCTTCTTTGCCCACTCCTGTGCTTCATCCACGTCGGCAAGAACGCCGTCAGAACCCGGCAAAATGGGCACCTTGGCCTTCTTCATTGCCTGGCGAGCCTTTTCTTTTTCGCCCATCAGGCGGGTAACTTCGGGCGGCGGGCCAATGAACTTGATGTTTGAGGCGCGGCAGACCTCGGCGAAATTTGCGTTCTCACTCAATAGACCGTAGCCGGGGTGAATTGCCTCGACATCGGCAATTTCTGCCGCCGAAATGACCGCCGGCACATTCAAATAGCTTTCGCTCAGCCGCGGAGGACCGATGCAGATCGCCTCGTCCGCAAAGCGGACGTGGAGCGCGTTGCGGTCAGCTTCGCTGTATACCGCGACCGTGCGGATATCCAGCTCTCTGCACGCATTCAAAACGCGCAATGCAATTTCGCCACGATTGGCTACCAGAACCTTACGAAACATTCCTACCCTTTGAGCGAGGCAAACCCGGTGAACACCGCCGGCAGCTTTAACCCTGCCGTACTGAAAATAGGGGCTGCCCGAATTCGATGGGCTGGCCGTTGGAGACGAGGCATTTGACAATCTCGCCCGAAACATCCGACTCGATTTCGTTCATCAGTTTCATGGCTTCCACGATACAAATCACCTGGCCCTTTTCGACGTGATCTCCGGGACCAACAAAGGGAGCAGCGCCTGGTGATGGCGAACCGTAGTACGTGCCCACGATTGGCGACTTGACCACGTGCAGGCCTGCTTCAGAATCCGGTTGCGCAGCCGGAGGCGCTGCCGAAGCGGTTTGCGACGCTACGGCAGGGGGTGCCGGAGCCGCATTCTGGGGAGCCGTGTTCAGCAATCGGGCCAGCTCTCCAAGACCGGCCTGGGCCGCTGCCTGCTGATTGAATTTGAGCCGAATCTTCAGATCGTCGCGCTCGAGATCGAACTCGGAGATCTGATACTCTTTCAAGAACTCAATCAATTGCTTCAGATCATCAACGTCTTGTTGTTTCATTCTTATCTTTAAGTCTCCCACGTCTGGTTGGGGGCCGCCAGTAATTACCGAGTAGCCGGCGCTTCAAAGTTCTATCAGAGCTTTGGGGGCCGGGGTCAACACCTGGCCTCCGGTTGCGGTTACGGCAACCATGTCCTCAATACGAATGCCGAACTTACCCGGCAGATAAACACCGGGTTCTATGGTAATCACCATCCCCGGCGAAAGCCTTGTTGTCTGCCCGGAACCAATCCGTGGCTGCTCATGAATCTCCAGGCCAACCCCATGGCCTGTCGAGTGGGAAAATGCCTCCGCCAACCCATCTCTGCGCAGAACCGAACGAGCTGCCTCGTCCACCTCGGCGCAAGTTGCGCCCGAACTCACTGCCGCCACCCCCGCCTGCTGGGCCTCAAGCACTGAGTTGTAGGTGTCGCGCTCGTGCCTGCCCGGTTTGCCCAAGTGGACGGTACGCGTCATATCCGAGCAATAACCCTTGAGGATAACACCGAAATCCAGTGTCAGGAACCCTTTGCGAGGCAGCAGGGCCGTGCTGGCCCGCCCGTGCGGAAGCGCGGAACGGACGCCTGAAGCCACAATGGTTTCAAATGACATGGCCTCGGCTCCAAGCAATCGAGCCCGATGTTCCAGCTCAGCAGCCACCTCAATCTCACGCAGGCCGGGCCGGATGACGCCGAGAATGTGCTCGAAGAGGTTGCAGCCCATCAATGCGGCCTCAATCATGATCGAGAGCTCGTCCTCATCTTTTACGCGGCGCAATTGCTCAACCATGGACGCGGGCAAAGCCGTTAGAAACGACCGGCGCAGCCGCGATGGTAGAGCCTCCTTCCAGCGGGCAAGCTCGGCAACGGTGGTCCATGCGGGGTCAAAGCCGGCCACCGTCACGCCCGGTTGCGCCGCAAGCCACTGAACCGCGTTTACGGCCGCAGAACCCGATCCGATCTCAACCTTGGCGGCTTGAACCTCCTCCGCGGCCTGGGTCGTGTAGCGGCCGTCAGTAAAAAGTCGGGCGGCGCGGCTGGTCATAGCCAGCGCGGCGGTTGAGCCTGTGAATCCTGACAGGTAACGGAGATCGGGAAGATGCGTGACTACCAGCCCAGACAGGCCGGCTCGCGTCAGCTTACGGCGCAAAGCGCCTATGCGTTTGAAGTGATCCACTCGGTCTGTTTTATCACAAGATAGGGGTCGGAGATCATTGAACAGAAGCTGAACCCAGCAGAGCGATCCTTCTTGTCTTCAATGGAATGCGTCCAGAAACTGGAGGTGAAAGCTCAGGTTCGGAGAGAGGGACTTCCTGCAAGAATTGAAGGACGGACCAACAGGAGATCCAGACTAAGGTCAATCTATTCCCTGTTCTTACATCGCCGGCTTCACGGGCTTCTTCTGGTGCGGATCGATCTCGACGTCGGCGGCGTTCATATCCGACTGCCGGTCCATCCACTCATCCAGCCGGGAGCGCTTGAAGCGCCAGCGATTCCCCAGTTTGAAGGCGGGCACGAAACCCTCCGAAGCGTATTTGTAGAGCGTGTCGGGCGAAATGCCGAGATAGTCAGAAGCCTGGCGGATATCCATGACCTCACGAACCTCGGGGACCAACAGATTGGAGCGGGTGGCGATGCGCATAACTTCCTCCAGAGGTCAGAAAGGCCTTGAGTGCAGTCTCCGGCAAACGTGCCGGTAATGTTGTATATAACGCGGATTCGCCTGTCGTTTCAAGGCTTTTCGGGTATTTACGGGAAGTTCTCACGCCTTTAGTACCTTGCCTTTCGGGTGTATCCTGGGCCACCCTTCCGGCCAAACCCCGCCTGTTGGGGAAACGTAAAGGCACCCCCCAAGACCTTGGGTTATTAAAGCAGATGGTGCGCTTCAGCCAACCTGCGCCAAAACAGTCCCACTTTGAACAAATCCGGCCTGTTGTTCAACTTGGTGCTCCATACTACCCGCCTGACGAAAAAAATTAGCGCCACCTTCGCCCGTTCTTCGCTATAATGCACTTTTATTGATTTTAATTGACTTAAGTCCATGTCTCCGATATGGTCTCCATAAATCAGAACTCACATGCTGGCGTCGCGGTCGATTGGTCAGAAAGGATCCATGGCAAACGTCAAGGTACGACTCACGAAGCGTGTCAAGATCACCGACGTGTATTCGAAACCTCTCCTCAATGAACTCTCTTCCTCAAAAGTCTCCCCGGAAGACTTCCAGAAGTTCCTTTTAAGCATGGCTAAGGTTCCATGGCGATTCTGCCCTGTTGCAGTGGATGATGCCACAGGGCGTTACAAGTTTGGTCGCGTCACGCTGCCAGGAATAAAGGATGTGAACGGACCTGAAGTAGATGTTGATCGCAAGATCGGTTCGTACCACCTGGACTACCGTGAGAATGGCGTCCGCTGTTGCCCCACCGTTGTCAAGGTTCTGAATGATACTGGTCAGAACTTGATCACCTCGGACAATCTGAGTCCCCGGGATATCACAAATGCAATCGGAATCGTGGAGCGACGGCTCAATGCTATCCGGCACGGAGACATCGTACCGGTCCAGAAAGTACCGAAAAAGCAGAAGGGGGCTCGTGTTCCGCTGCGCGACCACATAAATCGGTGGTTGCAAGACCGCACTTCAGATCCGACCCGCATCTCCACCGAAGAGGCCTTGAGTGAGAATTCGCTCTCAAGTTACCGCTATGCGTTGGACATGTTCGTGGATTTTTGTATTGCGAAGCGGAATCGGACATATGCGGAGGACATCACTCGGGAAGATCTCAAGCTCTTTTATGGATACATGGCAACGGTCCCGAACAAACGCTCCAATACCGGTTTCGGGTTGAACAACAATTCGCGCAACACCAAGATTACGATGGTCTGCACATTCCTGCGTACCGAGGGCCGGGGAGATATCCTAGAAAGCTGGAATGGGGTCCGCAACGCACCAACTGTGAAGCGGGCCCGTGGTGAAGACACGGATATTCGCGATTACTCAAACCAGGAACTTGAAAAGTTTTTCAGCGATATGGACGAGGAGGAGGCCGACCTGTTCACCTTCTTCCTCAACACTGGGGAGCGGGCTGAGGAGGTCGTGGTCGCCGAATGGCATGAACTGGACGCCCAGTTGGGCATCGTCAAGGTTTGCAAGAAGTGGGTCACGTTGGGCGATGGGAGACAGATTTACTGGGTGCCGAAATACGGAAAAGAACGTGACATTCCGGTGCCACAGGCGCTGTTCGCCCGAATGAAGGCGCGGCAGAAGCGCGTGGCTCCTTCCAATCTGCTCTTCCCTGTGGATGCTAAGTACCCGAAGGGCGTGTTTCTCCGTATGATGAAGGCCATTGGCCGCCGCGCCGGACTGGCATGTGGACACTGTTTGGGCTGCCAGAACTACGCGCTCACACACCGGGGTGGCTGCAACGAACACTATCTTCATCGCTGGCGCCATACATTCGCCTGCCGGCATCTGCGTGGCAACCCAGATGGGACTGGGAAGTTCGACCTTAAAACGGTCTCGGAATGGCTAGGCCATCGCACGGTGAAAATCACTGAACGTTACCTCCACGCTGCGCAAGGGCTCGAAGTTCAGCAGAAGATGAATGAGAGCCCTCTAAATCGGTTCAATCTGGCCCCCACAGAACCGACTCCCGCTGTTGCTCCCCAATATCCTCGGACCGAGAAGATTGGGCAAAAGATCCCGTGATTTTTCGGGCTGGCCCATTCTGACTTCTGAGGGAAAAATTACAAGAAGTTAGCAACGATGGCTCTGGTGCAAATAGCCATTGCGGCCGAGTGTTGGCGGTAAAGTGATGTTATGTTTTACGCGGCGAGCACGGCATTCCAGATCGCGGGCACAGCTTGGCCTCTGATCCTCAGTCGACCTAAGGCAAATTGATTTTTGTGAATACGGTGGAGTAGTTCCACGCCTGCGATCGTAATAACGTCAGACTCGAAGTTCTTGAAGCCGAGCATAGGTCGGGTTCTGGACTTGATGCCGCGGTGATCCTGTTCGATCAGATTGTTCAGATATTTTGAAGAGCGCAGCTTCGTGTCCTTGGGCAACAGACCGTCAGTTCGCATTTTGCGAATAGCGCGATGCGAAGCCGCATAGCCGTCGAGGGTGATCGTCCGTGGCGGCTGCCCTTCGTGCCTGATTGCCTTCTTGAAGAAGGCCTTGGCCGCGGATACGTCGCGTGTCCTACTGAGCCTGAAGTCGATCGTCTGTCCACTCTTGTCTACTGCTCGATGGAGGTAGCTCCATTGGCCACGCACTTTGATATAAGTCTCATCAACTCGCCAGGAGCGGCCAGCGGGGCGACCAAAGAGATTCCAGCGTTTGATGAACTCCGGTGCATACCGCTGCACCCAACGCAGGATGGTGGTATGAGCAAGGTGCAACCCGCGCTCAGAAATCATCTCGACCAGATCGCGGAAGCTGAGCTTGTAGCGCAGGTAGCTGCGCGTCGGCGGACATCTCGCTCGCGACTGCTTTCCGGTAGTCGTCCAGGTGCCCGTCCGCATTGGCCAGCAAGCGCTCGATTTCTTCCCGGTCGGACGGAAGCTTTTCAAGCCACCGGTTGGCGGCCCAGTTCTCTAAGGTCATCTTCGTCTCCGATCAGGAAAAGCTTCTTGCCGCTCAGCACCGTTTTCAGAAAGTTTCCGCGCAGCTTGCTAGTGAATTCCCTGGCCGTATAGACCGTTGGGTTTATCTCACGGTGGAGCATCTTCTGGGCGCCCGCGATTCGGTCGACCACATCCGCAAACCCGGCCGTGCCCACGACCATCAGATCGACGTCGCTGTGTTCAGTCTCGCCGGAGCGCGCCACTGACCCGTAGATAAAGGCAAGATCTATTTTTCCTTTGAGGGGGCTCAACGCTGCGAGGAGGACATCATGCATCCCCACCGTCTTCGCCACGAGGCTTCTCATTTCTGCGAAAACGGGGCTAGCCTCATTGGCGCTGAACAAGGTCTGGGTTCCCAGGACCCGCTTTGTCACCAGACCAGCGTCGACGAGTTGGCGCAGCTCGCGCTGGACCGGCCCGAGCGCAATCCCCGTCACGCGGGCGAGTTGCCTCAAATAATAGGATTCGCCGACATGGCCGTACAGCACGGCCAGTACCGCGCCGCGCGTGCGGCCGAACAGAGTGTCCGATAGTGCAATTGCTGTACCCATTACGGGGTCAATCGTACCCTAAAAGGGAACATCGGGCAATCCCAACCTTATATATAGAGAGAGTTCCAGGCTAAAGATGGGTATGAAAGGGCAACATACCCCAATTTGAACTGGACGATGAACTTTGCGGCACACCTCTCGCACCCAGGCCCAGCCGCGGGAACGCGTATGTTATCCGGGGCGGCGGGTGGAATCCGTCTGCCCGTCTCACGTCGCGCTATAGTCCGATAATCGGGGCCGGCACCGCGATTTCGTGCCACTCTCTGCTATTCCGGGACAACCCATCCCAGCAGAGAATGATGCCCGCGTGATTCAGTCGGGCCGAGCTCGGAGGTTATTGGCGGATCTCGGAGTCGACTGGCAAGCCCAACCAGACATTGAAGATATGCGACCAATTCGCCGATAACTGGATTATCCCGCCTCGAAATGGATCTGAACTTTTCGCCGGATCGGCCGATGGGATCTGGTTGGGAGAAATCCGGAGAACGAGCCAAAGTGTCCTATAAGCATACGCCCGAAGAAATGCTGCAGATTGTCGACTACCTGGCGTCACCAGCTGGTGAAAAAGTGTTCCGAGAGATCAGCGATAAACATGACGAATATCGAGTCAAGTTGAAGATCCCGGAACCGGGAGGAACTTTCAAGGTAAAGATATCGGCAGGATTAATCCGCGAATTGGTCCGCCACGTCGTCGGCCAAGAGCAGATTTCGACCCCGCATCTGGGCATCGACAGCTCGATCGACTTTCCGCCTAGTTGCCAGCTTACGAAGCGGCTCATCGCAGAGCATCCAGAATTTTTGACTCATGCCAACGAATTTCGCGTTATCGATATCCAGACTTCGGCGGACGAATTCCATCGGCTCCATCCCGACGATACTCTTTACAATGTCGTGCTCGCATTTCCGAACCTAATTCCCCTGTGTCAAAGATGGGTGATGGAGTTTCGATCGCCGAATGAATTGAGGCCAATCGGTCATGACCGCATCGCCGTCATTTTCACAGCTGTACCGACAGAACCTGATTTTAAGCTCCCGGCCAATTTTTTTAAGGTTCCGGCATGGGCCATGTCAGCGGTAGTTGTATCCGAGCTTGAAGGTAGACTTCAATGGCTACCGGCACATCTGGTTTATTATGTGGGGCGCTCCGGTGAATTAGTAGTGCCCCCGGGAGGAGAATTCTGTACTCCAATGAAAATGTATCCAGATACACGAGATGCGGAGATTCAGAATTGGACTTCGTCCCGGGACTGGTTCCTAGCACCTTGCTTGCATGCACTCACCCGAATGAATAGTTGCCCGAAAAAATAGGCAGGTTCCAATAAGATGTGACGCCAAAGCCGAGACTCGTTTCTGAAACCATCACAAAGAGGCCGGTATCTGACCCCTGCTAACGGGCGGTTTCCCGGGATCAGCGAAACGAGATCCGCCAAATCGGATCCCAGGACACTGGCCGACTTATCGTTACTAAACTCTGTACGACCTCTGCCAAGGCGCGGCAGAGGTCCCTACCCATGCCCAGATCTCGATGAGATCCGCCTCGTCGGGTCTACTTTTCATTGATCTCAGAAGCCACGTGCTCCACTAAGCTGAAAGCTTAAAGGCCTCGACGTAGTTAAGTTCTCCTAGGCGTACGCGGTCCATCAACTCACCTATTTCCGTCGGGCTAGGATACCCTTCCGGTTGAAGTCTGGCTTTCACTCCAAGGCGCGTCAAAAGCCGATTGATCTCCTCCACGATGTGATTCCGGAGCCTGGCTTGCGACCTCCGAAACTGGAGACCTCGATAGAAAAAGTAGAATTCCGTATTGTAAGTATGGCTCGAATCCCGCCGATTCCACCCCCAGGAACCGGTGAGCCGCGCGATGTAAGCAGTACGCATTCTGTTGTAATCACCAAAGGGGAATTCCGGCGTGAATATTCCCTCACTCATGTCACGATTCCAAAACTCAGGTGCGGACGCCGACACTGCTGAGAGACGAGCCAACAGCCTTCTATGACTCCTTGGTGCACCCATGCCTTTCGGCAACTGTACGACCCACGCCAGACGATCAGGCAAAACGGTATATCGGCGCCCTTTGGCCCAGACTCGGTCTTGAGCTGGTACCCATTGGACAAAAGCTCCGGGTAGTCGAAAAATATGAAAAGGGAGCAAACTTTCCAGGGATGCTCGCTTGGTCCCCACATTGCAAATCTCGTACAACGCTTCTCCGAACCATGCCAAGTGCAGTGCGACCGCTTCGACCGCAGATTCGACAACGTTACCGCCATGGACATAGCCACGGGCTAGGGATGCACAGAGCGACGTCGCCGCGGCCGCAGCCGGCTCGTCTCCTTCCACCCGTATTCTTCGCTTTTCGCCTTGCTCTCTCAGATCGTAACCAAGGATTCCAGAGTGGATATCCTCGATGAACATTTGCGAGTAGAGAGCGGGCCTTGCTGACCCTGCGTCACTCGGAAATCTCGCAAAGGTGATCCGCTCCATAATAGGCTTCTTATTCCCAGTCATCGGAATCCTCTCCGCGTTCCGCACTCCCCGCCTGACCTCGTTTCAATTCTCGACGCAACGCATCTAGAAATCCATTGAAGCTAAATCCTCGTTCGGGAGCCTTTGCCCCTGGAAGGTCGATAAAGAACGTCGCCGCAAAGACGTCAATCCCACGGTAGCTCCCAGGGAATGCCGCGCGGAGAAATGCCCGAACAATTGCGCTCGGATGCTGAACTGCTGTGCGCCTCGAACCAAATGCAAACGCGGACCATTCGGAGCTCGGGTCGAGACCGACCGACCGGATCATCCAATCCTGCGCTTGCGTCCGCCAACCTGACCTCACCGATTCGCCGGGAGCAAACAATCCCGGCATATCGGCCGCCGTGAGCGCGTCATTCACAATCCCAATCCGCATTGTTGTTTTGTCTGCTTCGGTCAGGTATTGTCTCCAGGTCCCCTGAGCCAGGTTCCAAGGCTCGCCGGGCTGGTGCAACTCAGATGCCAGCATCGCGTACCCGGTGATCTCGACCAGATCCACAATTGGCGAAGTTGCAGTGGCGAACCGATGGAATTGATCCTGATCATTGTCGCCCTCCTTGGTTTTCAGAAGAAATAACATCTCCTTGATCGAAGCTTGAAAGAAAAGCGGGAACACGGAGCGGAAGGTGTCCGAATCATCCCGGAAGATCGCGAGTACCAACGTCTGAGCAGTTTGCGACAGGAACTCCCCTGCGTAGTCGGGAAGGTGAGACGGTCTTTCATGGCCGACCAGTCTATCCGCTGCCTTCGCCAAAGCGATTCGGTGATCCCTCTCAATCTTGCTTATCCGCTCACGTGCCGTCTTCTTGCCGGTCGGCCACCCTCGTAGATCGTGCATGATCTTGGCTTTTTCATAGTCTGCTTCGGCGGCCGCAAATTTTTCTGAATGGGCCACTGTTTTTCGAATAAACTCTCCTTGCCGATTGAGGACAATGGCTGCTGCCCACGAGCCGTTGGCGGCAACAGATTTGGAGTGCCAGTCTTCGAACAGTTGCTTGTTGGCGCCGAGCAGGAGATCGACAGCTGACTGAAGTGCCTTCAGATGATCGCTCACGATTACCTGGATGATGAACCAATCCGGGGTCACCTTGTTTCCTTCTGACCATTGCTCGAACGCCATCCGGGGTTGAAACCATTCGAGACTTGCCAAAGCAAACCGCGGGAACCCGGACTGATATAAGGTCGCAGGCTTTCCCCACCAAATCCGCGCCAGCAATTCGTGAATCCTCGCAAGCGGTTCTTCTTCCAAGCTCTTCACGAACCCCAAGAGAACCGCTGTAGGAAGCAGGCCAAGATACTCCGCCAAGCCTAATTGCCATTTCGAGGGAAAGGCTGATTCACTCTCCGACAAAACGGCAAATGGGAGCAATAGCTCCCCAATCCTGGCAGCTAACCTAAGGGCTGCATCCACTTCCCAGAGCGCTCCAAGACGTCCAATATAGATCTGAAGGTATTTGAGAACGCGGAAAATCCCAGATTCGTTCTTCGCCTTCAAATTTGACTCTAGAGCCTGCAGAACCAGCCTGAGCGCTTCCTCCTCGATCCAATCCTCCTGCGCAACATTCTCGGGTTCGATCGATGTTCCCAACCGTAGCGCAAACTCCACTTTGAGTTCGCCGGCCACGTAAAAGTCAGGATGCCTGAATTCCGATGGATACCACTTGCTCTGGGTAGGGATCAGGCTCCGCGCAGCTTCATAGCGGTAGAGAAATTGAATCGTCGAGATTGCAACACCGGCGATTGCATCCGACTTCAAGTGTTTGGAGGCCGTTGAGTAACTGGCCAGAGTTAAAAGCCCGTTCAAAGCAGACTCGGCGCCTTGTTTTGCGTGCACCTGGAAAGCGCCGTCATTCCAGAAGCTGCTTTTCACCGTTGCCTGCTTCACAGACTTCTCCAAATCTGTGAAAAGAGCATCGGAGAGGCTGGTCGGATCAAAGAAATGGAATGCTTGCTGTCCCAACTGTACAAAGGAGAGAATCGTAACGCCCGAAAGCAGGATGAGAAAGGGGAATGCCAGGCGGATGGGAGAGAACCCCATTGCATAGAAGGCCAGAAGACAAAGCGAAACAAAGGTCGTATATGCGACCAATTGCATGTAGAGTTTTCCGACAGGTTCACGCAGGAGGAGATTGCGGAGAACGCCGGGTGCTCTGGCGTAAACGGCACTCCCGACAGCCACCATTCCGGTGTAATACAAGGCGATTAGGACTCCGCCGATACCGCTAATGGTGCTTAGGAAAGCCGCGTAACTATCGCGATCATCCAGATGCGACAGAGGAATAAGCAGCAGCCGCGACCAGCGAGGAGCTGCGAAATATATCTCACTGAGCAATAGCGTCGCAGCGGTTCCCATCGCCAAGATCAGCTGCGGAACCGTTACGCGAACGAGGGCGAGGAAGATGGCCCTGGAAGAGTTTACTGACGAAATTCGCTCAGCACCCAAGAATGCCTGTCGCCGCAGCTGAAACCGCGCCCGGTGCACAAGTCGAACGAGTCGCCAGTATGGGCGATATTGTCCGGCACGGAGCTGATATCCCCACCACATATTGATCCGTCCAGAACGGCCAGAATCCTGCCCAAAATTCCCGTCCTATAGATCGTGAAACTAAGCAGTAGTTGATTCTCACCATTGTATCCTCACGGGAGGACACACTTTCTTGTTCAGCACCGGTAAACATTAGGTTCCTATCGGGACTGTCCCGGCGCGACGAGGGTACAGTTGATGCATGATGTACTCCTATCGCGTGACAGAAGGAAACCCCTTCGCCAGCTTTCTTAAGGCAGCGTCCATGATGCTCAACATCGCCGGTTCTTGCGAGCCCGTTGCCACCAGCGACCGATCCGCATATGCCCAAAACGCGGACGGATGAAATTTCTGCGAAGATGTGTGCGATCGCATTCAGCGCATGGCATTCGCTCACGACCGCTTGTGCGAGCTCTCGATTGAGCATTGGAAAATATCCGACGAGCTCAATCAGAATCGAGACGAGAACGGTTTCTGCGAAATAACGCATCAGATGTTGCAGGCGCAAGAACGCTGGGATCTAGAAAGCGACTCTCTCACTTTTTACATTTACTACGAACTCAAAAGTGTTGCAGACATCCTTGGACAATGGATGATTCTTCCTGCGGTAGGCTCTGCACTCGAATATGCCTTGAAGGCGAGAGACCGGTTCCTTGCGCATCCGGAGTTCTGCCGCATTGGTCCGCGTTCCAATCGGTCCAAGGCTCTTTCAAAGGGAGCTCCGGCTTTTTCGAATATTGCGTGCTTACAGCAGTGGGAGACTATCGTCCGGGACGAGTATCTCGCGCAGCTCCAGATCACAACGCCTTACGACCATCACCAAGAGGCCATGCAGAATCGACGTATCCTCCTCAGTAGGCAACGCAACGAGCGGCTCACCGATGAAGAAGTACTTCGAGTGAAAGCGTTCGGCGCACCGGAACCGGACTTAGGCAGAGCCTTGAAGGAGCTGGCAGTCTTGTTAGATTCCTCAGCGCTGCCGAAAATTGCAAAGGTAAGCGCGGAAGCCATAGACCGATTTGGATTTGAGATGATCCCAGACGGGCCTGTCTTCTCGCAAAGATTCTGACCGAATTAGCGCAGGAGGGTGCCAAAATGGCCTATTTCCGCATCAGTACCCGAAAACGCCTTTCTCGACTGCGACCGCTTCCCAATCGCACGCGGCAGGATCCCAGTCGCCATGCCGACTCATCGGTACCGCTTAGCTTGAGTTCGGGGCATTTCCGATCAGCCTGACTCGACCTCATGTAAGTTAGAAGCTCACCTAGTCTCGCCAGCGGAAGGACACGCGATCGTTTTCAAAAGCTACGAGGCGATGGTTGGAGATGGCGACGCGATGGGTGTAGCGCGCCAGGTAGTTGAGGACGTGTTCGGCACCGCCGAAGGGTGGCTTAGCGTATACGACCCAGTCCTTCTGGCTGAGCTGCCAGAGGAAATGGTTGAATGCGTCAGGTGAGGAAAGTTGCTGAAGTGAGTTATGGAACTGAAGTCTGTCCTGTTTGAAAAGCTCCCGAAGTTCTTCGCAGAACTTACCGCAGAAGACCTTGCTGAGCGCTTTAACGGGGAGGAAGAATCGACGCGATGAGTCAATCCATGTGGAGCCATCGCGGGCAAGGCCTCCAGCGGGAACGATGTAGTGAATGTGGGGATGAACTTGGAGATTTTGTCCCCAGGTGTGGAGTACTCCTAGGAATCCGATGTCGTCTCCCAGATGCTTGGGATCGCGAGCCAGTTCGAGCAGCGAAGCGGAACTGGTGCGGAAGAGCAGATCGTAGAGTAGCCGCTTGTTCTGGAGGATCAAGGCGGACAGTTCGTGCGGCAAAGTAAAGACGGCGTGGAAGTACGGAACAGGCAACAGTTCAGCCGCACGCGCCGCCAGCCATTTTGCGCGCACGTTCCCCTGGCACTTCGGGCAGTGCCGATTCCTGCATGAGTTATATGAGGCGGTCAGATGGCCGCAGCGGGTGCACTTATCCCGATGACCGCCGAGTGCCGCGGTTCGGCACCGTACGATGGCATCGAGCACCTTGCGATGTACCCATGCAAGGTGTGACTTGTGCTTTTCCCAAAATCTGTCACCTGCTGCGCGAACGATGTCGGCCACCTCGAGGGTGGGCCGGCTCATCGCTTTATCAGCCTCCTGGAGCGCTTCACATCATCGGGACTCGAAACCTCGATGGCTTCCAGCGGACTGGCGACCGCCTGCAGATGGCGGCGGGACAGATGCAGGCAGAGTGCCGTATCACCGATCTTGGCATGGCCAAGCAGAACCTGGATGGTGCGCAGGTCAGCACCGGCTTCAAGCATGTGCGTCGCGAAGCTGTGTCGAAGTAGATGGGGCGCAACGCGCTTGCTGATGCCGGCACGTTTACCAGCTTCGTTCACGGCCTTCCACACGACCTTCGGCGTAATGGGTTTATCCGCCCTCCAGTTCTTCTCCGTACCTGGGAACAGGTAGGTCTTGGGCTTCATCCAGCGCCAGTACTCGCGAAGAGTTTCCTACAGCTTGGGGCTTAATAGAACATCGCGGTCCCGGCCGCCCTTGCCCTTGTGGATACCGAGTTCGCCCTGGCGAGCATGGATGGCGTCGCAGACAGCGCCGATATTGGCGCCCGCCTTGTGCGCACGTGCCAGCAGTTGAAGCAACGGTGGCGGCGTACGACGCGGACAGTCCGCATCGCGGATACGATGCCCACCACGCTTGCCGCTCAGATGCTCGCGCAGCAACGCACCGGTGCGTGGATCAAGCAGACGCACGAACATTGCGTCCCACTGCACGTTGACCTTCCGCCCGATCCAGCCCGGCGGCGCTCCGTAATAAGCCGCTTCAACCTCGACGCAACCATCGATATGCACCGTCCGCTCGCCATACTGGTAGTAGCGGAACGGTTCCAACGGCAGCGTTTGCAAGAACGGCTTCTCTTCGGCGAACATCGCCGCTACCTGCCGCTTGGTCCGGCCGTGGATGCGCGTGTCGGCCCAGCGCTCTTCCCTGTGGTCCAGATACGCCTGCGCTTCTTCCAGGCTCTCGAACTTCTTGCCTTTCAACGGCGTCATCTGCGCATGGTTGACGCCACTCTCAACTTTTCCTTTTCGATCCGGATCGCGCACTTTGCATGGCAGCGCTGTCACGCCGTAGTGTGCCAGAACATCACGATACAAGGGGTTCAGACCCGGATCGTAGAAGTCTGGAGACAGCACACCCTCGCGAAAGTTAGGATCACCCGCTGCCGAAACCTTCGAGGCGGGATGTCCAACCGAGCCTTCTTGCCGGCCCGGCTTCGAGATCGCGGTTCGGAGCTACATGATGAAGGAGTTCTCAAAGATCAGCTCCATCTCGCCAGGCGGCAAAGTTTCTTCGTCTGGGTCATATAGTTCCGGATCACGGTATTCGCATGGTTCGTCTTCGGGATCCGCCTCGAAGTCTCCGGAGAGATGAACACCGGTCGAAAGGTAGGCGCTTCCCTCGTCCAGCATCTCGTTGAAGCGCCTGGCTCCCTCATCGCTCCAGAAATCAAATAGGGTGTCGTCACTCTCCTTCCTCGCGTCTTCGTTCGGCGTGTTGTCGCTGTTAGCTCCCATTCGTTCAATCCTTTCCGGGCCGGGAATTCTGTCGAATCGGGCCGCATTTCCGATTGTCGGTGGGAAACGCTGGCCCGGAATGCGAATGGGTACTTTGGATTGTTCCTGCCAGGCACATCTCACGAAGAAGAGCCGTCGCGGTTATCGACGGCGGCCTGATCTTGCTTCTTCTCGGGGCTTGGATTCCTCAAACCTCAGGATCACGGTGGTCAGACCCAGGGACCGAACGAGCGGCAAAAGTTTACTCAGAGGCAGAAGCGCAACCCCGGATTCTGCTTTCGAAAGATAACTGCGGTCAATTCCCGGAGGCATCGATGCCAGCTGCGACTGACAAATACCGCGGCGCTTGCGCAAGCTCCGAAGCAGATCTCCGATCCAGCGCGCAAGTTGTTTGTGATGATTCTCCGAACGAGGATCGAGGGGAGCGCCGATTTGAAGAGTTACGAAATCCACCCTGAGAGTGCAATGGCAGCGGATACACTTTCCATTCCTGGGGTATTGGCGTGTTTTGCAGCGCCAGCAGGTTATTGTTTCGCTGTCACGAATCGATGGGAAAAATTGAAGAGTAGGCATGGCTTTCCTTTGATCTTGCTGCAGGCAAAGGTGTCTTAATGAGCAGATATATCGGCCGGTGGAGGCAGGACCGGAAGCGGCGTGCGGTGCGCGTCCGGCGACGCCGAATCAACCTGCTCAGAATGAGTCGCAGTCTTCGCAGGCTGACCGCTGGCTAGTGACCGGGTTGAAATTAAGATACCGAGATTTATCAGTTTGAGGGTAGCGCTCCGCGAACTTCAAGGACAGCGTCCAGGTCGAAGTCGCGGGCATCGGGGACATGTGCAGATTGTGACGACGTGCAGGTGAAAATTGACGGCGGCACGTATGGCCTATAGTTCCCAAATTGGATCGATTCTGGCGTATGGACTCGATGCCCTCCGATCCAAAGGCGGTCGCTGAGTGCAACCGCGTAGCCGAGTGCGGCCAACTCGCTCTCGATCTGGTCGTTTATCGATCCAGGCGGAACATCGGCGTAGCCGCGCTCACTTCGCTCGGCAACGGCTATCAAGTTGATTACTGAGCGATTCATTTCGCTCCTTTCTGGGAATTTCAGGTAGGTTTCCGAAAGTTGCGCACGGGGCCGTCCTCACGACTCGCACATTGGCGGGCGAACTGCGAAATCGTCGAGACGCAACCGGCATGAATACTCCTGCTGAAGTTTGAGGTGGGTGCTTAAGAGCCGGGCTGTCTGGAATGGGGTTGCAGTTGGAGATGGGCGGAAGTTTTCGACCTCGGACAAGGGGGCGTCTCGACAGTTCGGTGGTCATGCCGGCGCCGCGCCGCCTTCCTCAACAGCGGTCTTCAGGCGCACTCTTAGCGCACCACCCAAGCCACGCGGCGCGGCACTCACAGCGGTCCAACGTCAGGTTGACTGATGCCGGATCAGCATATCGGAGCTCGGGCCGCTGGGTATCATCACTATAGGATCAAGCACTTACCCATAACATAAGCCCGCACGGAAGCACTCTAGTCTGGTCATCTAAGACATTGATTTGACACATCAGGGCACGCGCGACATGGCACAGTCTGCGGCACACCTGATATGAGACTGACTACCTTTCGCGAACGGTTTTCGTGCCTGCCGGTGAAAAATCAGGTGCAGAGTTGGTCGCGCGATCAATGTTTATCTGCGAGCGCTCGGCAGCTACTGCGTGCAATATCACATTCCGACCCGCGCAGAGGTGATCCTAGCTTGGCAAGGTAGCGAGTAATAACGCCTATCATGCGCTCGAATCAGCGTGAGGATTTCTACCGAATCTGCCGATGTGGAAAGATTGCCTCCCCATGCCACTGATCTGCCTGTACCCATTCCGTCAGGCTCTCTGTGTGCGTGTACAGCCCTATGAGCTTTACGAACGGAATCATCGGCAAGCAGGCCGGATCGAAAGGATTGGCCGCGTCTGGATGTAGCAAGCCGACAAATCGCAATTCCCATTTGTAAATTGCCACAAGCAGGATCACGCTTATGCTTTGTAATGTGGGCTTGATGATCGGCGCCCCTGAAGCCGACACGAGTCCTGTGTTGCGCCGAAAGGCTGAGTGCTTAAAGTCATGCGTAATGTACGATTGCCCACCACCACCGAAAGGCACTTTGATTTGCGGTGCAGAGGTCATCAGGTACTCTGCGGCCAGATTGCTCATCAAAAGACTCGCAAAGGCATGATCAGATGCGATTGCCAAGACGGTCGGCATCCTTTGACCTGAGAGCTGACGGCCTTTGTCCTGCGCTTTAGCCTTGAGCTTTTCCGTGATCTGAGCGTATGAGCTGCCACCAGAGCCGGTAATCTCCATTGGCAAGCCGGATCGCTTCGCCACCATCTCAGAATCCAATGATGTGACCTCTACAAGGAAAGGCTTAACGCCCGTAGGCGTGCAAGAATAGTCCGGTCCGCCCGTGCCTGGTTTTTCAAAAAGACGCGGCTCCCGCTTCTCTGCCCGTAGCCATGAAAACACAGCTGCTTCAGCTTCAGCGGCTCTCTGATCGCTTTTTTCACGCCTCAGGAATTGTGTAAGGTGATCGGACAGATCAGGATTACGCGCTAGATAGGTGCGGTAGTTCTCTAGGACATCGCGCAGTGTGTTGCCGGAGTTTGATGGTGTATTGGCCGATTGCATGATGGGCGCCTTTCCCTATTGTAGATTTCAAGTCATGCGCAACAACGCAGAATGAAATTATCAAGTTTCTCAGCGATATTGAGTTAGTTATGAGCCAAGGACAACATGTTCGAGAGGATGAATAACCAACAGGCAATGAAGGGGAGTTCACCCTTACGTTTTAGGCATCGAACTGTCACGGCAGAGGTCAACCGGATCACTCCCCGAAAACGGTCCAGGATTCCGCGATCCACCTTGCCGGAACATGTGGAAGAGTGGTTTGGGCTGGCGTCGCCAGCAGAGCCTGCGGTGCCCTGCATTCAATCAACCCATTAGGACAATGCCGAATGCGGCGGCGCGGTCTAAAGTGGTTTCTCAGCAACACCTATGCTCGTTCCAGCAGTTCCGTGTGATACTTCGGCGCGATAGCCTTTGCCTTCCGCGCAAACTCGGCCATCTGTTTCCCATCCAGATGGGGTGGCGGCGTAGTCCGTGTCGCCACCGGGACTCCGACTTCGAGAAAGAACCGATCATTGCCCGCTGGAGCGCAGATACAGATCATCCGCACCGGGCCCGTGGATGAGTTGTGAAACTGGTGAGGAGCATTCGCCGGAACGTTGATGGTGTCCCCCGCCCGAACCACGGACTTCTCCCCGCGGAAGGTCACCTCCATCTCGCCCTCAAGCAGCACGAAAGTCTCTTCAAAGTCGTGACGATGCGGCGGCGGGCCGCCCCCCCGGCGGCACGTGCATGTCAAAGACGCAGAAGCGATCGCCCGTGTCTTTGCCGGCGACGAGGATCGTGTACGTGTCCCCAACCAGACCGATATGCTGGGCTGTTGGGCGTTCCACATGCGTAATCGTCAGGGCGCGGCCCAAGTTGTCGGCAGGAAGTGGAGCGAATGCAGATTCTGTAGCAGACATTTGATTTCTCCCTTTGCTTCAAATTGCCGATTCAGTCGGCTTAGGCCTTCCAAATCGCTGCTGTTTGTGTAGCGAAATCTTCGTAGCTGCGTGGTGCGTGGCCCAGAAGCTTGGTCAGGCGGACGACTTCCGTCTCTGTCGATTCGAAACCGCGATCAAAGTATCCCTGGAACATCATACGAAGATCGTAGGCGCTCCAACTCGACATCCTCGCGCGCATGGCCTGCTCCCATTGATCGAAGTCGTGTCCCGTGTACTTGATCTCCTTTCCCAGCAATTTGCCCCACAAAGCGGCATTGCCGGGACCGCTGATCATCCTGGACGCGACGATGTCGTACGTCTGGCCATTGTGGCCGTCTTCGGCGAGAGAGATTGCCGCTGCCTCAGCTATGTCGCGAACATCGGCCACCGCAATTCCCGCAGTACCAACCGGCATCGGATAAACCCCTGGCCCTGTCAGAGCGTCCTTCAGATTCGTGTCGTTCTGAATGAAGTAGCCAGGACGCAGAATCGTGTACGGAACACCGAACTCGCGCAGGGCGCTCTCGACTGCCAACTTCGATGCAAAATGCGGCACATCCCGGAATTGGTCTGCTTTGAAGACCGAAAGATAGGTCACGTGTTTCAATCCCACCCTCTTCGCGATGCCATATGCGATCAATGCCTGGGTCAACTCGTCGGTAACCACAGCATTGAGCAAGAAGAGCTTGTCGACTCCCTGCATCGCCTGCTCCACAGCCACCGGATCGAGCAGATCGCCAACCGCCACCTCTACACCGACAGGGAGCTTGCCTGCTTCCGGCTGTTTGCGAGCTAATACCCTCACTTCCACGTCACGCTTCAGCAGTTCCGTCACGACCGCGCTGCCAACATTCCCTGTTCCGCCTGTTACCAGAATCTTCATCTCGTCTCCTTCGTCTCCGCTCGGGCTCGTCACCTCTAAGCACGCTCGTAGTAGGAGACGCGTGTCAACGGTGTGAGGAATCATCCATATGCGCAATCCTTTGTTGCAGTAGCGCAACACTGAGGCTAGACTAGGACCGTTAACGGCACCGCAACTTGTCAATACAGACCATCCCGTCGCGGTTGAATAGGAGATCGCGTGGAAATACCTGATCTCAACGATGTGCGAACGTTTGTTGCTATCGGCCAGGAAGGCACGCTGACGGCTGCCGCCAGGGAACTGAATCTCCCTACGTCCACAGTAAGCCGCGCCTTGACGCGTCTTGAAAAGCACCTGGACGTGCTGCTTGCCCAGCGCAGTCCGCGAGGACTCATCCTCACGGACTCCGGCAAGGAGTATCTGCAGACCTGCAGGCGAGCGCTGCGAACCTTGCGGGATGGCAGCGAATTGTTGGAAAGCCATCGCGAACAGCCCGGCGGCCTGATCAAGATTGCTTGCCCCATCACCATGGCGCGTCTGATCTTCGCGCCACTCCTGAAAGAGTTTCTCGGGCGCTACCCCGATCTGCGCGTGGAGATCGAGCCATACTCGTCCGGGTGGGACCAGGAGCCACGAGAAGATGTGGACGTGTTCTTTAAGGTGCGAGCGCCCCGCGATTCCATACGTCGGGTGCGCCCCTATCCAGGAACGAAGCGCGGACTCTTCGCGAGCCCGGATTACATTACGGAGCACGGCAATCCGGTCACTCCGGACGAACTTGCAGCGCACTCGTGCATCGGTTCCGGAACCTGGAAGCTAAGCCGCGGTTTGAGGGTTGCGGCTCCGAATATAGCCTTCAAGGTAGTTCTCAGTGATCCTGGGGTTCATCTGGATCTCGCGCTCGGTGGAGTAGGCATTGCCATTCTGCCGCTCTATATGGGCAAACACCCTGAGATGCGAAACAGATTAGTGCCAGTCTTGCCACATTGGAGCCCCGAGCCCATCATCCTTTGCGCACTCTTCTCCGGTCCTGCGCGAATGACTCCGAAAGTTCAGGTCTTGCTGGATTTTCTCGGGGAATATATCGGAACTGATCGCGATCCGCGCCTTCGCCGATTGCCTGCGAAGGGACTATTTACCGACTCGAAGATGACAAGAACTGAACCCTGGTGACTGCGGCATCGCATGGACTATAAAACTTTCGTCGGCATCCGCGAATCCCCTCCGTCGGAAGCGTGATCCAGACGCGGCCACTGTAGTCGGACTTACCCGACCTAACCGGGTGGGGCCCGCGCATCGGTCCCAAACTCGGCCTTATTGACTCGGGCACTGTTACGTGTTCACATCAGATTCATCCGCTATGAGCGGGTGCTTCTTTTTCGCACTAGCGCCGATGCGCTCATCGACAGACTGGCGCTGAAGATGGGCCATGACCCGGCCAACTGGACGTAAATACGGCCGACGCGCTCCTTTAGTGCAGGTGAGATGATTACGGCACAAGGACGCGTCGGCGACTTCACAGCCAAGTGGATCGCCGGAGCATGTGGAAGAGTGGTTTGGGCTGTTGGCAATATTTGATAACCGGTGCGGATCGATCGCTGGACACTGGCCGATACTTGAGGAGTAATCGGTGTAGGTGATCGACTTGATGATTTGGCGCCGATGCGCTAGGACGAAGTACCACACAGCTTTCCTCGGCGCCATTTCGGAATGTCGGCGCGCATCAAACTACTCCATCCTCAATGCCCTCACGGGGTCAATGGATGCCGCACGTCGTGCTGGAATAATTCCCGCAACGAATGCCGCCAAACCCAGGGTTATGATGGCACCCGCCATCACGCTGAAGTCTGCGCTGGTGATCTCATAAAGCTGGGACTTCACAAATCGCACGCAGAGCAGTGCGACAGGGATTCCAATTGCCAGCCCAAGCGCGGCTTGAATCATTGCTTCGCGCATCACCATTGCAATCACACCGCCGCGATCCGCACCGAGCGCCATCCGGATGCCAATCTCCGGAGTCCGCCTCACAACGGAATAGGCAGTCACGCCGTATAGGCCAATGATTGCCAGCAGCAGCGCCAGCCCGCCAAACAACGTCGACAGTCGCGAGATCATCCGATCCTGTGTAAACCGATCGGCAATTTGCTCATCGAACCGCTCAAATTGCACCACCGTTAGGTTTGGGTTGATGCCAGCAAGCGTCGTTCGTGCAAGCTTTTCCATGTCGTTCATGGGGCGATCGGTTGCAATCACAATCGCTCCCAGATAAAGCATTTCATCTTTTTCAATCGGTTCTTTCGCGCTCCTCGGCCGCTGCATCGCCGGGATGAAATACATCAAGTGGTTCTCGTAGCGAACGCTGGTGTAGATGGTGTCCTCCACCACGCCAACAATCTCAAAATCTCCAGTCGAGTCGGACCCATGCGATCCGAAATGCTGCCCGATCGGGTTCTCCTCGGGCTTGAACAGCTTGTTGACAAACGACTGGTTCACCACCGCAACCGTTGTCGCTGAGGGAGTATCGCGCACGCTAATCCCACGCCCCATCACCACTCGTGTTCCGACCGAATCGAAGTATTCCGCATTCGCTCGGATAACGGAAGCTTCCGCATCCATGACCGGATGTCCCTGCACCTGTACGCCCCAGCCGTTGTTGTTGTCTTCCATAGGCGTATACGTGGCGAGGCCTACTTTCACCACGCCTGGGAGCGCATGGAACCGCTCCTCCATGGTCCGGTACAGTGCCTCCAGCTGGGTCTGCGAGTAGCCCGCCGCTTGAGGATTGATGTGCACGATATAGCGGTTCCTCGCGTCGAGCTTGAGGTTTGTGCCCTCGAGTTTTTTCAGGCTCTGCAGGAACAATCCGGCCACAACTAGCAGCACCAGCGAAAGTCCAACCTGAAGTACCACCAGTCCACGTTGCAAAAGAGAAGCTCCTCCAGCCGTAGTCCGAACACCGCTCCGCAGCGCGTCGATCGGCCCTGCCTGCGCAGCAATCCATGCCGGTGCCACGCCGAATACCACCCCGGTCAACAACGACAAACCGCACGCGAACGCCAGAACGGCGATCGATGGGCTGGCATGGATCGGCAAGCTTGTTGCCTTGGAGAACGCCAGCATCAGTAGCATCCGTGCTCCCGCATAAGCCACGCCAAGTCCGGCGAGACCGCCCAATCCCGCCAGCACAATGCTCTCGGTAAGCAATTGGCGGAGAATCCTTCCGCGCCTGGCCCCCAGGGCAGCGCGCATCGAGAACTCTGCGCGCCGTGCCATTCCACGCACCAGCAGAAGATTCGCGATGTTGGCGCAGGCAATCATCAGTACGAGTCCCGCTAGCCACATCAACAGATGCAGCTTCGATCCGTACCACTTCTGCATCGCCTGAATCCCCGCGCCACCCGGTGTCAGCACGACTCGCACTTTCCTCAGGTTTGTCTTGCCATACTCGGATGAAAAATCTTTGTCCGTCGCAAGCGCCTGCCGCAGCAGCGCACTCACCTTTTCTTGCAGTGGAGCCATCGCCACACCTGGCTTGATGCGACCAATTATGTAGAGCCAGTCCGTTTTGGAGTCGTGAACATAGGAGACGTTGCCGAGGACCGGTAAAGTCTCGATAGGCAGATAGAACTCCGGGGGAGTGACCATCAGCCGGTCGCTATAGAAGCCCTCCGGAGCAATGCCAACCACGGTTACTGGCTTGGTATTCACCCAGAAAGTGCTTCCCACCACTGAAGCATCGCCCGCATAGTTCTCCTGCCAGGTCTCATAGCTCATCACCGCGGTCATGGGGGCGCCGGGAATATCGTCGGCATCGGTAAGCAATCGCCCGGCCCGCGGCTGGAGTCCAAAAGTTCGAAAGTAATTTCCGGAGACAAACTCCGCTGGTACCGAGCGTGCGTTCGCCTGGGCACCCTCGCGCCGCGCAATGATGGGCCGGCCGCTGCCTGCTTGCATCGCCGCCAGGTCTTCAAATTCCGGCAAATTTCTCTTCAGTTGCTCGTAAGCGTCGGTCGTGAACATTGCATAGTCGCCATCGCGTCGAAACCCGGAACCCTGACAACAATCGTCGTTATCACCCAGGCGCACCAGAGACGCAGGATCGGAGACCGGCAGCTTTTTCAATAAGACCGCGTCTACCAGCGTGAAGATGGCGGCATTCGCTCCAATCCCCAACGCCAGTGTCAAGATCACCGTGATGGTGAAGGCCGGCGTCCTGATTAGCTGTCGAATCGCATAACGAATGTCCCTGGCTGCTGTTTCGAAGAAGGTTATGCCGTGTGATTCTCGGCAATCTTCCTTGACATGACCCAGGTCGCCGAACTGCAGGCGGGTTTGCCGCATTGCTTTCTCCCGCGTGAGGCCTGATCGAATCAGCTTCTCCACCTGCTGCTCAACATGAAATTGCAGTTCGTCGTCGAGTTCGTTTTCAACGACGCTCCGCCGAAACAGAGACCGAAGACGAAAAATCAAATCGCTGAGCATATGGATTCTCCTAAACCGTTCCCAGCACCTGGGCCACAGCGGCCGTAAGCTTCACCCATGAGTCCGTTTCTACCTCGAGTTGCTGACGCCCGGTCTTTGAGAGCTCGTAGTATTTGGCTCGACGGTTGTTCTCCGACGTTCCCCAATGAGCCTTGATCAAGCCACGACGCTCCAGCCGGTGAAGTGCTGGATACAGTGAGCCTTGCTGAATCCGCAGCACGTCACTCGACATCTGCTGAACGCGCTCAGAGATGGCCCAGCCGTGCTGGCGCCCGAGAGCAAGTGTCCGGAGAATAAGGAGGTCCAGGGTTCCTTGCGGAAGATCGAGGTGCTTCGTAGTCATATATACCCTTCCACTTCTACAGGTACAATACAATCGTTCCTGTAGAAGTGCAAGGGGAGAGGTTGATGTTTTTTTGAAAGCCCTTCGTGCGCTAATGGGATAACGCGCTCGTTTGGTGCAATCTCGATTGCGGCCTGTGGCTTCCTCCAGCACCGCTTTCGACGCAAGAACCCTACTCCCGTTCAAACACTCGGATCTAGAACTTCTCTGGACTATCTACGAAAGCCATGAATGTCCGTGCTTGCCAGCAGGTGAGGCTTCTATCCCCCTGTGTCGATATGCTGGAGGTTAGCACGGCAATGCGCTCATCCAGCATAGGTCACTCATTCAATGATGATCGGTCCTGAAGATCGTTAGCTTCCCTTCACCGATCCATCTCGGTTGATGCCAGATCTCAATGCGCTCATTGAGAGATGAGCGGCGACGAAATGTGGCCGGACGGCCTGGTTCCTGTCCGGTCAAGTTGACGTAAAACGGCCGACGCGCTGTCTTGGTTCCAGAGCGGCACGAGGCTTCTGCACAAGGACGCGACGGCGACTATGCGTCAAGGTGGATCGAGGAATCTTGCTCCGGGTAACCGAATTGATCGCGATCCGCATCGGCATGCCATTCCAACGTTTCAGACTAAATGACGATCTCTAAGAGGGGCGAGCAGTCCGCCGGCAAAGAAGGCCAGACCTCAAAAATCGTCCCGGGGCTGTATTGTCTCCGAGGCGGTTCCTGGGTACCGAGGGTATCTTGTTTACTGTTTTCAAAAGTCAGAGTAGGCGGTGATCCAACCGGGACCCAGAAATAGCCAAGCTAATGCCGCTCTGAAGGCTCGTGAGTGATTTAGTGATTTGGCGATGCACTCATTCAACGTTCGAAAATGAAGGTCGACCGGTCGACCTTCGGACCAGACCTGCCCGTACCGATCTCCATCAGCCCTACAAACGGTTGTGATGCCCATCTGTATTTTGGTTGACATTGTCGCCAGCAATCTATATAGCTATATGGCTATATAGATGATGAAGAATTCACGAACAACGAACACCCACCTTGACGCAACGTTTGCAGCGCTTTCCGACGCGACACGGAGGCGAATTTTGGAACGGCTTGCTTTGGGAGACGCGAGTGTGGGAGAGCTTACGGCGCTCTTCCAGCTCACTCAGCCCACGATCTCCAAACACCTGCAGGTGCTGGAGCGTGCAGGCTTGATCTCTACGATTCGGGATGCGCAGCGCAGGGTACGGAAACTGGTTCATAACCCGCTGGACGGAGCCACCGCATGGTTGATGGGATATCGAAATCCGGGAACTTTGCGGTTCGTGACGCGCGGGGACCGCGAAATTGTGATGAAGAGAGCCTTCTGGGCGCCGAAGGAGATTGTGTTCGACGGGTTTGTTCAACCCAGGCTCCTTAAGCAGTGGTTCTATGGAAAACCGGGAGGAACGCTGGCCGTATGCGAGGCCGCTTCAAAGGTGGGGGAACCGTTCCGCTATGTGTGGCGAGATGCGGACGGCGGCGAGATTGGAATGACCGGCGTGTGCCTGGAATTCGTCAGGCCGGAACGGATTGTGGCCACGGAGCAATTTGACGAGCCGTGGTATCCGGGAGGAGCGGTAGGCACGATTGAACTGCTGCAATACAGCGATATTACGGTGCTCACGCAGACGATTCGGTACGAGTCGCGAGCGGCGCGGGACAGGGTGCTCGAAGTTCACATGGAGCACGCTGTGGCCCTTGGATATGACCGGCTTGAAACCTTGCTCGCTTCGCTCGAGCGCAGGAGGAGGAAGAAGAAATGAGCAATGGAGTTATGGAAGGAACGACTCGTTCGCGACGGATCGGCAGAAGCATTTTGGCCCTGCTTGCGGGGTTCATTGTCAACGTGGTGCTCTCGGTGGCAACCGATTTCGCGCTCCAGGCGATGGGCGTGCTGCCGCACATTGGGCGAGGGACAATGAATGATTCTCAATGCGCACTGGCTGCCAGTTACCGAGCTCTGTTCGGCGTATTCAGCTCCTACGTCGTTGCGCGGCTTGCTCCTTATCGGCCGCTCGAACATGCGCTTTTGGGAGCCGGTATCGGAATGATGCTTGCCACAGCGGGCGCCGTTGCTACGTGGAACGCAGCTCTCGGCCCGCATTGGTATCCGCTGTCGCTCATCGTGCTGGCCCTACCCTCGGGGTGGGCGGGAGCCAGGCTTTGGATGGCGCAGCAGCGTTGAAATACGGGGTTCCCCTTTGCAAGGAGCGACGCATGCCAAAGAAGCACAGTCTGGCCACGAAGGATTCACAGCCGGAAGAAGTGGATGCCTACATTCGAGCGATGACGCATCCACTCAAGAATGTTGTGGAAGAGTTGCGGGCGATTATTCTCAACACGGACTGCAGGATCGGTGAAGAAGTGAAATGGAACGCGCCTGCATTTTTCTACACCGGAGCAATGGCGGAGTTTGATCCCAAGAAGTACAAGAGGCACCTGATTGTCTTTAACCTCTTCAAGAAGGACTGCGTTCGGTTGGTATTTCCGAGCGGGGTGAGTATACGTGATACATCGGGTCTGCTGGTGGGCGATTATCCCGACGGAAGGCGACTGGCTCTGTTTTCGAGCCTTGTCGAGGTGCATTCAAAAAGGGTCGCTTTGGAGCGGGTGATCAGGAAATGGCTCAACGCCTTTGAGAAGAACTGATTCGGAGATACAAATGATCGCGTCGCACTACTGACTGTGCGCTGCGGCTTATTCATGCTTCGATCATCCACAGTTGCCAACAGGCCAAAGCTCTCATTGACCGGCGTGGAGGTCAGTTTCGGGAGTTCGGGTCGGGCGGTCGCCCATGGGGAAACTGACGTAATTCAAATCGATTCGGATGTTAAATTCCCTTAGACCAGACACTACAAAGCTAGAAGCTGAACTGCACACCATCCGCTTTTTCCGAATCAATGGTCCGCACCATCAAAATGGCAACCAGAGGAATGAGGATTGCGTAGACATACTGCGTCCGCGACACGCCGATGCCGAACGGAAACCAGATGCCCGGCACGCCGATTGGATCAAGCAGTTCGCCGCCAAACAATCCAGCCATCACCGTGGCCAATGTGGCGAGTGCCAGAATCCGCACCGATCCGCTTCGAATAATCCGAGCGCCAATCACGACAAACAGCGCGATCGACGCGAGTCGGCTCCCGCTTGTCAATCTCGCCGAATGCATCATGGCGCCGGCAATCCCGGCAACCACCGGCAAAACGGCCAACGCGTCGATGCTTCGCCACGGGCGCTCGCACCAGCGGTTCCACGCCAATGTCCATGCGGCCACCGTCGGCGCCCACATCACCGACGCCACCCACGCGTAGGTAGCAAGATCTTCCAGATCAGTCCACGCGGGGATCGCGTTGTTGAGGCGTCTTGCAGCCATCAGCGCAAGCGCAATGCTCGCAAACATCAAAAACCCCTTGTGGCTACTGCGCGATTTATATACGAACACCAGGCCCACAATCGCCAGCATCGCGAGCGGTTCTACTACTTCGACAATGTAACCGGCGATGGTGCGCTGCCATTGCACGCGGTGGAGAGCGTCGCTTATCGGTTGCGCCGCCAGTATGGGAGCGCTGTGCATGCCGCCGCCTGTCAGACTCGCTCCAGTCCCCGGACGCATGTATGCGCGGACAGCAAGGAGGCCGCGGGTTCCCGCCGCATCAGCCGGCAGCGCGAACTGCATCGGCCGCGTACCCACAACACGCGGGGTAGCGCCGAGTCTCCCCGACCCGCCCAGCAGCCGCCCGTTCCAATAGAGTTCGTAGCCGTCTTCAACCAGGGTCGGCCCCAGAATCTCCCATTGCGCAGATCCCGCCGGCACCACCACCGCCCGCCGGTACCAGGCATAACCGTGATAACCAGGATGACCGTGCGCCACCCACCCGTCTACGTAATCAGGCAGGCCGACGTCGCCGTCGTGGCTACCCGGCGACGCCGTCATATCGATAGTTTCCCAGCCGCTATCATCTGTATTCGCGTTCGCCCATCGCGGATCATCACCGGGATGGAATCGCCAGGAGCCATCAAGCAGAGTTGCTGAGGCACGCAAACTCGTCGGATCGGGCCGACCGCCAATCGCCAAGTCCGCGATCGTAACGGCAAAAGCCATCAGGGTCGCAATCACGACGCCGACGATCAGTTTACTTTGGGTTGCGTTGATTGGGGTTGCCGTGATCAGGTTCGGCATTGTGCATCGATATTATCGATCAGTTTTCACTGCAGTCAAACTCATCTTTACTCTCAACGCGGCGAAGCGGCAAAAAACAAACAGCTCCGATCTACCGTTCCGAAGATTGCTCAATGTCCGGTTGCGCGGTGACTCGCCCGCAATCACAACTAAGCACATCAAAATGCCGCATCACTCTTACGGTCGGCGTACACAAAGTGCGTATTTGGTGTTGCGAAAATCCTGTAAGTCGAATGAGGGTTTCGAGGTGACGAAATCGAAGAACCATCCATCTCCGTAAGGTTTTCCGAAGCGATTGATCTCTCGGATGCTGCTCCAAGGATTGCCGGTCAGTGACAAGCCTCCTCGCACATGAGGCGGAACATTGCCAATGTTGATGGAGTAAATCTCAGTATCGCCGACTCTATTCGAAGGCGTAGGGTTTTTATAAACAAGAGTGGCCAATTCATCGAGTGTTGCCAGCCTCCAGTCGGAGTAGCCTGCTAAGCGCAGGTTTCGGCAGTAACTCTCTGCCTTGCGCCATGCCACCGCTTTCCCATTGTCCTGCGCTGCCCACATGAGTCCAGTCGAGGGATCGATCCAATACTGACGCACCTGAGTCCCATGCGCTGCCTTTTGTCTCTTCTCTGAGGATTGAGCATTGCAGATTACCGTTACGATCAATAAAAGAAATACGGCTTTCATGCAGGTAATTCTAGCCCCAAGTTCGTAATCAGACGGACAAAGACGTGACGCGTCTGCGGCTGTCACAGCGAAAATTACTTTCGTTCTGAGCCTATTGTCGCCAATGCTGACCTTTGGATTTTTCGACCTTAATTTCGCGCTTTTGCACCGGTTATGTGGCATTTTCCGGCGCTGAATGCAGCTGAATCGCGGCTCGAACGGATGATTTTCAAAGCAAAATATCACTGCTTAGTAAAGATCTCCAGGCCAGCTGCCTTGGCTCGGCAACTCCGCGGAGACTTCTGTCCCTCCGACCCAAGCTGACAACGGTGGCATCGCCGGCTACTCGGATGTATTCAACGCCTTCGGAACTGGGCCGCCCTGGGCCTGATTCCGCCCAGTGTTCAGAGTGCGGGAGGAAAAGCCCGAGCCTTTCTGCCGATCCTCCAGGCCATCAGCGTGCGCTACTAAAGAAGGCGCGCCAGTTGGTGAAGCACGGCACGCCCTGCAAAAACGCTGGCTGTACAAGTCTTCGTGCTTCCTGGCGTAGGCAAGTTGACGTGTAACGGGCGACGCGCTCTTTTGATCACCAGCGTCGTGGGCGGCTCGGCACAAGAGCGCATCGGCGACTATGCGGCAAGGTGGACTGCGGAGCACTGGCCT
Organism: uncultured Acidobacteriaceae bacterium; assembly: GCA_963843655.1. GTDB lineage: Bacteria > Acidobacteriota > Terriglobia > Terriglobales > Acidobacteriaceae > Telmatobacter. Next base: position 243,789 of record CAWJLD010000006.1, read on the forward strand.
GTTTCCGGGTATCGGAAATGATCGCGATCCGCATCGGCATGCCAATCAAACGTTCCGGACTAAATGGCGGTCTTTAAGAGTAACGAGCAGTCTGTCGGCAAAGAAGGCCACGTCCCCAAAATCGTCCCCCCGGGCTGTATCGTCTCCGAGGCCGCTGCTCTTGGGTACCGAGGGCATCTTGTTTACTGTTTTCAAAAGTCAGAGTGGCCGGTGATACGCTCGGGCCGCCGAATTCTGGCGCAATCGGCGTTTATGAGGAGTAATCCCGAAGATTGCCTTTAACCGTCTGTAACTAAGCGCATTGGTCAGTTACTGCCAGTTGACCAGCGCGTCAATCGACGATAATTCAACAAGTCATTTCCTTAATATGCTGACAATGTGGTCGGCATCTGGAATCGGTGTTCCTCGAGCCCAGGCGACTATTTCTGCAATGCCCTGCAGCGCGCCCCAAAAAGCAACAGCCAGCGCGTGCGGATCGCCTTTCTTCATCTCTCCTCTTTTCTGCCCGAGTGAAATCAAAGATGCGCTGGCTTCGATTGTCTTCGTTTTGCTGATCAACTTCTTTGCAATTCGAGGGATCGAATCCGACGAGAGAACTTGATTCGCGAGCAAAAACATGTTTCTGGAGTAGGTGTCACGGAAGGAATCTAGAATGCTCTGTGCTATCTCACCGAATGTTGTAAGCGGTTCTATAGAAGACCTCAGCCGTTCGCTCACGGAGTCAATGCCTGCAGCCATGAGTTGTACATGAGCCCGGAGCAGCGCGTCTTTTGATGGGAAGTAGTGGAACATTAGCCCGGGGCTCACTCCCGCGGCCGTGGCGATTTCGCGCACTGTAGTCCCCGCGAAGCCTTTGCGAACGAACAGTTCGAGGCTGGTCTCGAGGAGTGCCTGACATGTCTCCAGGCTCTGTTGTTTTCGTTGCGTTAGGTTCTTCGCGCACACTCTCTTCAGGGCCCTAGCCATGGGCGGCAGCTCCCTTCAGAATGCGGCCCATCCCCGTATAACACATGGGGCCGATGAAGACCGCCAAATAGATCAGATAGATCCATGGAAACTGGCCGACATAGAAGTCGCGAACCGTTAACGATAGGGGTGTCTTGATCACCACAAATCCGACGAAATCGAGCGGGAGAGCGATCGCCAACCAAAAGATTCCTAATGGGACTGAACTCGCGAGAGTACGCGGGATATGTGACGAGCTTCGGAAGTAGAGCCAACTGCCAGCCATCCACACGAGCAGGTTAAGAAAGGGCAGAAATGGCTCAGACAGAAGATACGCCTGGTTCTCAAGCGGCTGTGCGGTCCGTGGTGTGTGCCAAACCGCAGCGATGCCAAATGTCATTAACGTACCGAGAATTGTTATCGCAATATAGGCAAGCAGGAATGCGATTGCAGCGCGTTTCACTTTCAGGGTCTTCGGTCTGAGCATTCAGATTTCTCCTCAACTTTCATTAAACATATGTTTAGTGAAGTTGCATTTAATGTTTCCATCAAACCGTGTTTATGTCAAGATCTGAAAACTTCGATCTTTCACCGCATTCCGCGACCTGCCCAACGTTGAATGCCACCCGATAAGCGCACAATCACCAATGCCCAAATTGAAGCGATCTTCCGTGGTCCTAGGCGCCTAAATGAGCGATTTTGCCTAGGCCTCAGCCGACCATCAGTGAATGGACAAGTAACTGATCCTGGTTGAGTTTTCAGGACCGATCGGGTATAGCCGGACTTCGCAGCAATCAGCTTCCGACCAACCTAGTGCTTCCGTTTTGGAGTAGTCAATCTATACTGTGCTTGGGAATTTATTGCTGACGTGATCCCCGACTCCATCCAATTTGAAGCCTACCGACCCGCTCTCCTCGGTCACTGCTATCGCATGCTGGGGTCGGCATTCGACGCAGATGATGCGGTACAAGAGACCATGATCCGCGCATTGCGGGCATATGAGCGCTTCGACGGCCGCGCGTCTCTTAAATCCTGGCTCTATCGCATTGCGACCAACGTCTGTCTTGATGAGTTGAACAGGCGTGGCCGTCGTGTGCGTCCTATTGAAGAAGGGTCTCCTGGTCCTGGGGCGCCATCTGTAGAAGCCCTGACGCAGCAGCCCGGCAGCTACTGGATTGAGCCAATCCTCGATGCGGATATCGCAGCGGCGGATGCAGGACCCGATGAGAAAGCCTCACTTCGACAAAGCATTCGTCTGGCTTTCGTTGCCGCGCTGCAGAAACTCCCACCCAAGCAGCGTGCCGCACTTCTGATGGCGGAGGTCCTCGAGTGCCCGGTTGCGGAGATCGCCGAGACCCTCGACACCTCGGTTGCCTCAGTCAACAGCGCACTGCAGCGAGCCCGCGGTTCACTTGCCAAGCGAAACACAGAAGAGCCCGCCGAACTGACCCCTTCTCAGCGAGCGATGCTGGACCGGTATATCATTGCCTTTGAGAGCTATGACGTCCCCAGTCTCGTAGGACTAATGAAGCAGGAAGTCGCGTTCTGCATGCCTCCATATTCGCTCTGGCTGCAGGGTCCGCTGGATGTGCAAACGTGGATGCTCGGTCTCGGGTCGGGATGCCGCGGCTCGCGCCTGGTTCCCACGTTCGCCTCGGGCTGGCCCGCATTTGCCCAATACCGCCCACATCCCGATGGCGGGCACAAGGCATGGGCATTGATCGTTTTGGAGCTTTCGGGCGATCACATTGCCGGAGTTAACAGCTTTCTCGACTTTGACAGACTATTCCCTCGGTTCGGCTTCCCCCTGGAGCTGCCTCCGCGATAAATCCAGAAAAAATCTCGGCTGACCGATGAGTTTCCGGCGTGCAGCCAGTTATTGGATCAGAAGGAGAACATGATCCATGAATTCCAACTCAGAACCAACCGCCGGCAACCTTACGCAGCATCAACCCGTTTCCTCCGGAAGCAAGGTCTGGACCTGGCGCATCCTGAGCGGTCTGCTCGGAGCCTTCTTTCTCTTTGACGCCGTCATGAAGTTGGCCAAACCAGTACCCGTTGTGGCCGGAACACTCCAACTTGGATTCGCAGAATCTTCCATCATTCCCATCGGCATGGCGCTGCTGGTCTGTACAATTCTCTATCTTCTTCGGCGCACCGCCGTATTTGGCGCCATTCTGCTCACCGGTTACCTTGGAGGAGCTGTCGCCTCGCAGGTCCGAATCGCTGCACCATGGTTCAATATCCTGTTCCCTGCAGTCTTTGCTTGCCTGGTCTGGGCCGCCCTTTCTCTTCGGGACACGCGCGTCCGAGCGCTTATGTCATGACCGCCAACTTCCTCAAGGGCGCTCGCGAAACTGAGTAGATGCGAAAACTTTGGCAGAAGAAGCGGTCTTTCTCATCAACTCACCACTCATTAAGGAGAAGACAATGAAGATCACTGTTGAAACCACTGTCACAGCACCCATCGAGCGTGTTTGGGCAACCTGGACTAACCCCGAGGATATCAAGCAATGGAATTCGGCTTCCGATGACTGGCATACCACGGCTGCCACGGTCGATCTGCGCGTGGGAGGAAAATTCTCGTCGCGCATGGAAGCAAAGGACGGCAGCGCAGGATTCGACTTTGCCGGAACGTATACCCGCATCCTGGAGCACGAGCTCATCGAGAGCACTTTCGGTGACAGGACTCTTCGTGTGGAGTTCCTGGTACACGACGGACAGGTCACTGTCCGTGAGACATTTGACGCTGAGACGACCCACTCCGAAGAGCAACAGCGTCAAGGTTGGCAGGCGATCCTGGATTGCTTCGCCAAACATGTCCAGGCAAAGCAGATGCAGTGATGGATGCATCGGTGCGCCGATCTCCCTTCGGCAAGGACGGATCGTCCACAGCGAAGCGCAATAGGCTTCAGTGCCGCCCTGGCTCGCACAATTTTGTGATCAAGTGCTAATCACCGAGCCGCTCATTCTGATGCCAATAGGTACTAATATGACCGCATGGCGACTTGGATCTCGTAACCGATTCTTGACTTGTCTCACAGTCGCCCGCGGCGTTTTTCAGGACCGATACGAGTTTTTCGCCGCAAACTTTATCGGATCTTCGGAGTTGATCTGACGAACGTGCCGGGCATCAGTGCGATGACTTCCCAGACGATCCCCCGCGAAGTCGGCACCGATGTTTCCCGCTTTCGCAATGCATCCGCTTTCGCCTCCAGGCTCGGCCTGTGTCCGGAAAAGAAGATCAGCGGCGGAAAAGTGCTCGTCACAAAGAGCCGACGAGTCCGAAGCCGGGTTGCCATCGCACTCCGTCTGGCGGCGCGATCTTTACATCATGCCAAAGACTACATGGGAGAGTTCTTCCGCAGGATCTGCCGCAAGCTCGGAAAACCCCAAGCTATTACAGCCACAGCTCACAAGCTTGCCCGAATCGTCCACCACCTGCTCAGCACACGAGAGGCATATGACGAATCCGTGTTCCAAAAATGCTAGGAGGCTTTGAAGCGTGCCGAGGTGCGACTGCGCAGACAGGCTGCTCATCTCGAATTCCGGATCATTCCGACAGAAGAGGGGTGATTGTTCCTTGGAAGTTGGCGAGTGTTTACAAATCCAGTCCACTTGGCAGTAAAACGGCCGACGCGCTCTCTAGGTTCCGGAATGGGCACGCGGCTGCGGCACAAGGCCGCGTCGGCGACTCTACGGACAAATGGATCGCTTAACCTGCACCGTATTTCATCTCTGGTAGCGCTCTTGCTGTGGAATTGTTTCTAGTTGAGCAATTCGGCCTGGACGCAACAGTAGAGATCCCCAATTGCTGGGCGCTGGGCGACTTCCCACTACTGAGCAGCCTTGATGAGCGAATTGGTGACGGCTCCCGATGTCAGGTTTTCGCCGACGTATCTTCGACTGCACGCATTCGACAGTCAAAATTAGATCTATATTGCACCCGCCCCTCTCCAAAAGCGGGTCGACTTCCTTAAACGTTTCGCGTTTGCCAAGAGCAGCGATGCTCACGGCAACTTTAGTTCACGGTAAGCGTAATTGTCGTCGAATGTTGCAGCGTCCCCGAAGTCGCCGTCACTGTCACGGTGCTCGTCGTCGGAGTCGTCGTTCCACCCCCTCCTCCACCGCCACCACCACCGCTTCCCCCGCCGCAACCAAGCGCCAGTCCAATCCCTCCAACGGCAACTGCAAGCACCAGCGAAAGCAGCCAACGCCTGCGCCTCCCGATCGCGAAACAGAACGCAAACGCCAGTACCGACAACGGGAGAATCCCCTCCCGCTCACGTCCCACCGCCGCCGCATTCGCAAGCGTTGAAATTGTCAGCGTAGTCGAGATAGCCGTGCCCGACGGGATCAAGGTTTGCGGATTGAATGTGCAGTTGGCCCCCGCCGGCAATCCCGAGCATGCAAATCCAACGACGTTGATGAACCCGTTTTCTGGAGTCACCGTCAGCGTCACCGTTCCCGTTGAGGCACGCTTCACTGTCAATGACGATGCCGAACTCCCAAACGTGAAATCGGGCGGCGGGCTCGTAACTGTTAGCGTCACATTCGTTGACTGCGTCGCTGTTGTCACCCAACTACGGTAAGTTCCACTCAGTTTCGGTAGTTTCAACCCAAATGCGAGTTCCTGCTGTGGTAGTTTCCAGCCAACTACGGGTTACCTTCGCTGTGATCGTTTCCACCAAACTACGGTAAGTTCCATCCGGCTACGGTATTTTCTGTCAGCTAAGGTTCTGCTCAGCCCTTCTGTATCCAACCGAAGGTGCAGACATCCCCAGAGACGCACAATCTTCCTAAATTCCCCGACCGCAATCAGCAGTTCACGCGCACTGCGTTCACGCAACGAGCTCGAAGTGTCGGAAGAACGGCCAATGGATTGGGGAATCTACTGTGTGCCACTGTTCGCCACGTCGCTACGCTTCTTTGCTGTGGCTTTGAGGCTGCAAGAAGTCCCCATTTGCGGGTGGAGCTATCGCGCGCTTCGTTCTGAGAATAGGAAAGGGGCGTGAATTCCCGTAGTTTGCTGGAAATTCCCGTAGCTCGGTGGAAATGTGTGGGGTCTATGCAGATTTTGCTCTGGGAGACATTACGCGAAAGAGCTGGATCGTGAGAATGTGGAATCAATAGGAGTTTCACAGTTCAGGTCAAATCCGCAAACCATTGACCAATCGTCAGTTAAAGGCAAAAGCCAAGGAAAACGGAATCGCCATGTGCGACATATTGAAGATCCTCGATGAGAGAACGACCGCCATGACTGTCGAGGAGTGTGCTGAGTTGCTCCAGGCGGACAAGACTACACTTTATAGACACGCAAAGACCGGGAAATTTCGTACCTTCAGTTTTGCCGGGATGATTCGAGTCAATCCGGCTGATCTCGCGGCACAAATTCGGAGCGGCAGCAACAATCCTTTGAATTCGGACGACCGCCGCAGAAATGACGCTGGCTGAAGTTTCAGGAACATAACCAACTTGATACAGGTTTTAGTCATACGTTAGACCCGCTGCAAAAAATCTTCGCCATTATTTCGCTCGCCATGTTATAGTTTCGCTGATGCTCAGGTTTGCCAAATTATCGCCATCTCTTCGGTCGGTCTTTTGGCAGCCGCGGTGCAATTGTTTGGACCTTTCATGTTGCTTCCCACGCGGGATTCGATCTGTACCTCTGACAGGCAACACCAGCCAACATGCAAATGCCCCCCTTCATGGTATCCAATTTTGGTATCCAGATTCCGTAGATTCAGCTGCATATGGCTACCAAGATCGCATACGGCTATATACAAATGAAACTCACTCAAATCACTCATATTTAAAGGTTTATGATGGATTTTCCTTTAGAATCAAAACCTTGGAAAGGGGTAGCGAGCAGTATTCGCTATAATGCGCCCATGGCCGTAACCCGAAGGCAAAAAGAAGTTTTGGACTTTCTAGAGTCGTTCGTTACCCGTAACGGATACTCTCCGTCGTTTGAAGAGATTGCGCGCGGTATGGGGCTCAAGAGCCTGGCCACCGTGCACAAGCACATCACCAATCTCGAAAAGAAGGGGCTGCTCGACCGCGTACACAACCGCAGCCGCTCTATCGACGTTGTGCCTCCGGGAACACGCACGCGCTCCAGCGTCAAGCTGCCGCTCGCTGGGCGCATCGCCGCCGGGTTGCCGGTTGAGGCGATCGAGACCGCTGAGACTATCTCCCTGCATGATGTGGTTGGTAACCGCGACGTGTTCGCCCTCGAAGTGCGCGGCGAATCCATGCGCGACGAACACATCATCAACGGCGACTACGTGCTCGTGGAGCGAACCAAGACCGCGCGCCAGGGCGAGATCGTAGTGGCGCTGGTCCACGGAGCCGAAACCACCCTCAAACGCTTCTTCGCCGAAGGCAATCTGGTTCGACTGCAGCCCGCTAACGCAGAGATGGAACCGATCTACGTCCCGGCAACGCAGGTAGCCATCCAGGGCCGCGTCCTGGGCGTCCTGCGTAAATATAGATAGTTGCCTGGAAAAATTGCTGTGCCCGGTTGCTTAACCTGATCGACACAGACTTAAGCAATTCAGTGGGGGCGCGTCGAAATCGATTGGCCCAATCGTGATATCTCATCTGCGCATAGCGGATTCTTTCACCTCTATTCGGCAGCCTCTGAATCACGCACTGCCCTTTCGAGAACTGCCATACACGAGGGCACCACCCACCAGGATGCCGACAGCGCCCAGGATCGGCGGGATGGGAACTGTGTGGTGCTCCTTCTTTTCAACCTGGATGGGACCCATGTCTAATTCTTTTTTGTGGGTTGTATAGGTGAATCCACCGTACACCAGCCCGATGATTCCGACGACGATCAAAACAAAGCCTGCAATCTTCATCCTTCTAGTTCTCCTTTTCCCCAGGCAGATGGTGCAAGTTTGTGACAGCAGATGATGTGGGGAACAATGGCAACGCGAATCATGTCAGATCACTTCGCGCTCAGTCTCGACCGGCTCTAGAGATTACGCATTAGACTTCGTACATATTTGTGCTCTTCCGTCTCCGATCCTCCCGACAAGGGCTTGGAAGCATAGCCGTACGTCGGGGTTGTTTGTGCATAGAGGAATAGCAGGCTTATGGTGAAAATAGAATTCGCAGCAACCAAGCAACGATAGAAAGCATCGGCGCAGCGTGGCGAGTTGCTGCACTTCTCACCGGCCCGCTGCCATAATGAGGTATGCCCATGTTCGTGACGGCGGCAAAACTCTGGGACGGTCGGCAGTCCATCGAAAATCCGTTGGTCGGAATTGAAGAAGACCGCATCGTCTCTGTCACTCGCACGGATTCTGCTCAGCTACCGTCATCAACAAGCGCCGAAGTCATCCGCTTCCCTTCCGCCACACTTGCTCCCGCATTCTTCGACGTGCACATCCACGGCGCAGCCGGGCACGACGTAATGGAGGCAACGCCCGAGGCTCTCTATGCCATCGGCAGCTTTCTGGCTACGCGCGGAACCGGCATGTACCTGGCCACCACAGTCACCGCGCCGCTCGATACGACACTGCGCGCCGTCGCAAGTCTGGCAAAGCTGATTGAAAACCCTCAGCTCCTCGGCGATAACGGCCTGCCCGCAGCGCGCGCAATCGGTATCCATCTTGAAGGTCCGTTCCTCTCGCATGAGAAGTGCGGCGTGCAGCCAGTGGAGCACATGCTTGCGCCGGATGTTGCCGTCTTCGACCGGATATTTGAAGCCGCCGAAGGCAAGGTGCGCCTGATGACCATTGCGCCAGAGCTGCCTGGAGCCGTCGAACTCATTCGCCACGCAACGTCGCGCGGCGTTCGCATCTCGCTCGGCCACTCGAACGCCAAGACGGCAGAAACGCACGCAGCCATTGCAGCAGGAGCCACAAGCGCTACTCACATCTTCAACGCCATGCGCGCGCTCGATCACCGTGAGCCGGGAATCCTCGGCGCCGTGCTCACCACGGATTCGCTGTATGCAGAGTTAATCTGCGACGGCATCCACGTTGCGCCGGAGATGGCAAAGCTCTGGTACCGGGCCAAAGGCTCGGGACGCGGCATTCTGGTAACCGACTCCATAAGCGCTACCGGCATGCCCGACGGCGAATATCATCTCGGCGGATTCGCCGTACAGGTGGCCAATGGCAAAGCCACCGCTCGCGGCGTGCTGGCAGGCAGTGTGCTTACGCTTGACCGTGCTATGTCGAACTTCATGGAGTTCACAGGCGCGCCGCTGGCCGACGCGCTACCGATGCTCACTGCAAACCCGGCGGCGATGGCAGGGGTCAGAAGCATTGGCTCGCTTGCCGCAGGTCAGCCGGCGAATGTGGTGGTGTTGGACGAATCGGGACAACTGCTCGCGGCAATCATGAATGGCAAAGTTACTGTACCTGCCTAACTGGCAGCCTCAGCCAGCCGTTGCGCGCGCCACACCGCCCCTTCGAGCGAGATGGCTGCCTTTTCTTGGATAGGCAGGTTCGGTGCGGCATCGCGCAGACCTTTGATGAAGGCCTCGCGCACGGTCGTCATCTTTTCAACCACGCCGCCTGTCCACGCCACCGGAACTTCGCCCGCAATGTTGTGTTTCTTCCTGAGCTTCTCGCGCACCAGCAGCACAAGTTCAACCAAATCCGCCGCCGCCTGCGCCAGCACACCCACCGCAACGGGGTCGCCTGCCTGAGCCAACTCATAGATCCCCGGAGCAAGCGCGGCGAAGTCTGGCCCGGGAGTGCTGTCGCCCATGTTCACCAGTTCGTCGAGATTGTGCGTGCCCCAGATCTCACCTACCTTCTCGAGCACTTGTGTCGGCTCGCCGCGATCGTAGGCACGCAACGCGCGGCGAATGCCGTGCAGGCCGATCCAGTAGCCGGAACCCTCGTCGCCAAGCCGCGAACTCCATCCGCCTGCCCTTTCGAAACTGCCATCCGGTGCGCGGCCGATCGTGTTCGAACCTGTGCCCGCAATCTGCAGAATGCCGGGCCCACCCTTGAATGCCGCATCAAGTGCTATCACCTGGTCACCGACGACCTCGGATCTCTCCACGTCAAAATCGTCGAACACCGCAGTGATCCATTCCTTGATACCCGGCATGGAGACGCTGGCCACCCCACAGCATGCCGCGCGCACGCCGTTCACGCCTGCCTGCGCGTACACATCCTTCATTACCGCGCGCAGATTCGCCTCAGCCATCTCCGCGCCCACGCGCAGGCGCTTGATGGAACCGCTCATCCTGTATCCCAAAACTTTGCCACCATCCACGATGGAAGCCCGCGTGTGCGTTCCGCCACCGTCGATTCCAAGCACAAGACTCATTCTTTTCGCCGTCCAGTTCTCTGCTACTTTGCTGAGTTATCTCCCGATTCATCGCTCGGCTCGCTACCGTCGTCGCGCAGCGTCCCTGCAAGAATATTCAGATTGCCGTCATTCTTCGCCGGTATAAGCCCAAGCATATGCGCGATCCATGGATACAGATTTATATTTTCGAAAGGCGCAACAGTCTTCCCTTTCACAATATCGGGACCGGCTGCGAAAAAGCTCGCTTTCATCTCCGGCACCCCGCGTGGATCGAAGCCATGCATGCCGAGCCCGGGCGCGTGATCCGGTTCGCCACTCTTCGGCGCCTTTGCGCGAATGGCATACGGTCCCGTAGCCACGATGACCGGATCGCCCTCGCGCGGGTTCTGGTTGTAATTCAGCTCCGGAGGTACGTTCTTGCGGCGAAAGACCATGAATTCCGACGATGCTTTCTTGAGCTGGTTGTAAACCCGCTCGCGATCCACCTCGGTCTTTCCATAGAGCAGCGTGCCCACGGTATCGAATCCCGTCAGGTCGGCGAATTGATCGAGCGTAGTCCACTTGTCGGGCACGCGCGCCATTCCATGATCGCTGACTACCACCAGATCGATGGGAAGGCCGGTCCCGTCCAGTGCTTTCTCCAGCTTACCCACGAAGGCATCCATCTTGAGCACCGCTGCCCGCGTCTCCGCGGCGTCTGGCCCAAATTCGTGGCCTTCATGATCCGGCTCGGAGAGGTACATCAGGATGAGGTGCGGGCGTTCTTCGGCGGGCAGGTGAAGCAGCGCAACGGCATCGTCAATCCTCGCCTGTTGCCCTGCGGGTGTGGCTTCGGTCTTTGCATCGAACTTTGTATACCAGGTTGGCCGGTAGCCGGCGATCTCCGCCTCAGAGCCCACCCAGAAGATGCAGGCAGTTCTCATGCCTTGTTTCTCTGCCAAGCTCCATAGTGGAGTGCCGCTGTACCACGATCCGTCAGTCACGGTCTGCGGGTTGGACATGCTGTAGCGTTGCTGCCTCTCGGGATCGAGAAAGTTGTTGGCTGCCAGCCCGTGATGCTCGGGATAGAGTCCCGTGACGATAGTGAAGTGATTGGGAAATGTGAGCGATGGATAACTGGGCAGCATGCCCTCCGGGGCCCAGACCCCCTCTTTCCCGAGCGCCAGCAAATGCACCGCGTTGTCGCGCTTGGCATAATCCCAACGAAAGCCATCGAGAGAGACCAAGACTACGTAGTGCTGGCTTTGCGTACGTGCAGAGTTGGGACCGTGGTCGGCGTGTACCAGCGGGAGCGCGGAATTGAGGCCGTTCTGCTGCGCTTCGGCAGACTGCATTGCAGGCAGCCCGAGCACAAGGAGAACAGAAGCTAAAGTTGCCCGGCTGAGAACCTTCAAGAGTGCCAAACTTACCTCCCGATGAATGAACACCGATCCATCCTATTCATCAGACTTTCTGGCGGAACCAGAGTGAGCCCCAAGGCTTGCCGGGCATCTTGACTTCGGCCTTGCCGGAATACTCGCTTGGCAGCGGCGTACGCGTCAGCTCAACAGTATCGATGTACTCGGCGGTGTAGGTCTTGCCCTCGGGCAGGTTATAAGTGCCTTCTGCCGGCTGGTGCTCATCGAGGTAGTAAAAGATCACCGAGCCGTTTGGCCGCCGTGCACCCACCGGATCGTCGCTGATTGCTGTAAATCCAATCGGGCCAGGCCCAGTCGCAATCGTCTCCTCAAGCAGGCCACGAAGAAATGCAATCTTCTTCGGGCTGGTTCCGTGCAGCACGCCTCCATGCGACCACCACAGAATGTCCTGCGGGTCCAGATATGTCTCGCCGTGTCCGCAATACGTACCTTGCGCGGAGGCTAGCCAGAAACGTCGCGTCATGGCGTCGCCGGAAAGATTGCCCCACCGCGAAGCGATGTTGCCTTCGTACTTGCATTCGTCGAAAACTACGGGCTTTTGCCAGTCCGCCCGCCAATCCGCGGCGCGCTCCATGCGTGAGTCCTGAATGCCTGCGTGGCTGCACCATCCGCGCCAATATTCGTACTGGTGAAAGCCGTAGTGGATGGACCGCAGATGATCGAACGGATCGCTCTCGGTAACGATGCGCGCATAACGGTCCCAATCTTTGGCTGTCTTGTCGCGCATGAAGTCGAATTCGTTGGCCAGCGACCACCACACATTACGAAAGGCGCTGAAGCGTGCAATCACGTAGCGCAGGTAGCGGTCGTCCACTTCGGCGGGCATCGACTGATAGCCCCACTTGTCGTATGGATGAAAAAGAATAAGGTCGGCCTGAACTCCGATTTGCCGTAACTCCAGGATCAGCGCGTCAAGATGCTGAAAGTACGCGGGGTTGAACGTGGAGTAATCATTCGTTTCACCGTTGCGTGGAAACGGATACATCGGCGGTTCTTTGCGGTTGTGCTGATACCACTTGGGGAACAGGCACATGCGAATCTTGTTAAAGGGCGAAGTGGAGAGCGTCTTTATCGTCTGCTTCTGCGTCTCCTCTGCCTGAAACGCCCAGGCGTAGCAGGTGGTGCCGCACTCTACGAACGGTGTGCCGTCCGCATAACCGAAGTGAAAGCCATCACGCACGGAGACCGGTCCGCGATTGCCTTCGCCGGGGGCAACACACTCAAGAGAGCCTGACTTTCCGTCGAGCGGCGCCTTGTTGCTTTTCGTTGTCCACGACCAGGTGCCCACTTCATCCGGCATAAAGCGAATCTTGTATGAACCGCCGCCATCGTAGAACCCTGGAACCGTGATCGAACGATTCTGATACCGGAACACCGCGGAGAGCGTCACATCCGTATAGGGATTGCCATCGGCGGGTCCCTGCAGATTAATCTCCGTATGATCCCAACGCGCAACCGAGCCGCCCTTTGCCGCAGTGGTTTCGGCGGCGCTCATCGCGGGAGTCGTGGCCGCGGCGGCGGCCAACGAGGAGAGCTTGAGCATATCGCGTCGATTCATGGGATCCCTTTCAGCACTAAAAGTTTCCAATGCGAATGGTAAATCAACTTCGCGGAGTTGACCTACACACCTCCTCTGGAGCTATAAAGAACTGGCCATCCCATTGTTCATTGATCACGGGGTTCAACAGGACAGGAGAATTATGGATCGCCGCAGATTTCTAAAAACGACAGGCACACTCATTGCAAGCACGGCTGTTGCGCCCGCAGTTTCCTCTGCCTTTGCCGCCGAGTCCGCACCGGCGGCACCTGGACGCGTTGTGCTGCCGATTAACCGCAATTGGAGGTATAGCCCTAAAACAACCGCCGCCGCGCATGAACGCGCTTTTGACGACAGCGGATTCGCACGCGTTGCCGTTCCGCATACAAACGTGCGCCTGCCCTGGCACGGCTTCGACGACAAAGAGTACGAGTTCGTCTCGATCTACCGGCGGCACTTCCGCATGCCTGCAGGAGCACGCGGCCGCAGGGTTTTTGTCGACTTTGAAGGCGTGATGACCGCCTCCACCGTATGGCTTAACGGCGTACGCCTGGGCGAATACAAGGGTGGCTTCACTCCGTTTTCGTTTGAACTTACTCCGCATATCGATTGGCAAGGCGACAATGTGCTCGCCGTGGAAGTGGACTCGACCGAGCGTGCCGACATTCCTCCCTTTGGCTACGAAATTGACTACCTCACCTTTGGCGGTATCTATCGCGAGGTGCAGCTCCGCTTTGTCTCGGGCTCCTACATTGATAACTTTTTCGCGCAAACCAAAGATGTGCTCTCGGGAAAACCGGCTCTCGACGTCGTATGCAACCTCGTCAGCGAGAAGAAGTCGATGGAAAGTGGATGGACACTGGAGGCCACGTTGTTCGACGGCGGCCGCCAGGTTGCGCAGGCAACGCAGCCCGTCCCCGCGGGAGAGGATGCGTGGAATGCGCCCGTGACGGTGCATCTGGACAACCTTGGCGCAATCGAACTGTGGGATCTTAAATCGCCAAAGCTCTACCGCGTTGAAGTGAGGCTGAAGAACGGCGACCGTGTAGCCGATAACGACACCCATCGCATCGGATTCCGCGAGGCCAAATTTACACCGCAGGGGTTCTCGCTCAACGGCAAGATCATCAAACTGCGCGGGCTTGACCGCCACCAGACATTCCCCTGGGTTGGCCAGGCCATGCCCGGACGCGTGCAACGCAAGGATGCGCTCATTCTGCGCAATGATCTGAAGTGCAATATCGTGCGGACCTCGCATTACCCGCAGTCGCGTCACTTCCTCGACGCCTGCGACGAGATCGGGCTGCTCGTACTCGAAGAGATCCCAGGCTGGCAGCACATCGGCGATCAGGCTTGGCAGGATATCTCGGTCGACAATGTTGACCGCATGATCACGCGCGACTGGAACCATCCCTCGATCATTCTGTGGGGTGTCCGCATCAACGAGTCGCAGGATAATCACGCCTTTTACACTCGCACCAACGCCCTGGCGCACAATCTCGATCCCACCCGGCAAACCGGGGGCATCAGGAACTTCTACGATTCAGAACTGCTTGAAGACGTGTTCACCATGAATGACTTCGGCTTCCCGCTGCGTCCGCCGAATCATCCGCTGTATCTGAATACGGAGTTCGTCGGCCACACCTATCCGACCAAGACCATCGACAACATCGAACGCCTGCGCGAACACACCATTCGCCATGCGCGCGTGCACGATCAGTTGGCAAGCGATCCGCAATACGCAGGCGGTATCGGATGGTGCGCGTTCGACTACAACACGCACTCGAACTTCGGCTCGGGTGACCGCATCTGCTACCACGGCGTTACCGACATCTGGCGCGAGCCCAAGCCTGCGGCGGGTTTCTATCGCTCGCAGTGCGATCCGGAGGAAGAGATCGTGCTTATTCCCTCTTTCCACTGGGCCCGCGGAGACGAGAATATCGGTTTCACGAATGCGCTGGTGTCATCAAACTGCGAGCACCTCAAGTTCTACATCAATGGCAAACTAGCGGCGGAAGCCGATCCTGACCGCAAGCAGTTTCCGCATTTGAAATACGCGCCGTTTTCCGCTGACCTGAGCAACTCAGTCAAGGACTGGGGCGATCTGCGCATCGACGGATTTATCGCCGGCAAGCAGGTTATTTCGCGAAGCTTTTCAGGCAGCGGCGCGGACCGCAAATTCACGGCCACGCCAGACGACGCGACGTTGCTTGGCGACGGCGCCGATACAACACGCGTTGTACTGCGAGTCACAGACGAGTTCGGAGCGATCAGGCCGTTTGCGGCGGACGCCATTCGGTTGGAGATCGCGGGCCCAGCCGAGATTATTGGCGACACCCCGTTCTCGCTAGTCGGTGGGCAGGGCGCAATCTGGGTTCGCGCGTTTGAGATGTCGGGCAAAGCCAGGCTCACGGCGATTCACCCGACGCTCGGAGTTCAACAGGTGGAGTTCGACATCAAGCCGGCTGATCCGGAGATCGTGTAGCCCGGCTGGCGGTCACTCAGGCGCATATGCATTGAACAATCGCAATGCGCCAACACGCGGTAGTCAAATCTCGATGATCGGCGATGGCGGAGATCAGGGCTTTACGCCATCCGGCTCCGCCGGCAGCGTGAGCGACCCAATGTGGCCCGAGTTTTCGTCGACTACGATGATTCGCACCGCCTCGGCATTCTGTTCTCTGCTGAGATACTGCTCGAATGGAATGCCGTCGCGCATGAACTTCTCGTAACTGCCGGGCGGCAGATCGAGCGCCAGCGTCTGCTGCATTACTCGCGCACCCACGCCTGTGTCATCCCGCTGTACGAGGAAAACATCGAGCTTGCCTGTCCATCGGTCGCCGTTCTGAATAAAACCCACATCCGTAGCGGCGATATTCAGCGCCACAGCGACTCCTCCGGTGGCAGGTTTACGCCGAGCACTGAGCGAGATTTCACTTGCATCGAACGGCTGCCACAGCACCTGCGTAAAACGTTCCTTAACTGAGGCAGGCTCCTTTGCGTACAGATATCCCGTTCGATAGCGCAGCGTAATATCCCGGCGTGTGGGAATGGCAACTTTTAACTGGTGATATTTGTCGTCGGGCTGCGTGTCAGGCGCAAAGCTCAATAGATAGATCGCCTTGCTGTCTTCGATCACGCGATTCAGGTTGGCGACAACGTTGCTTGACCGCCCAAAGGTGCGGCCACCGGTGGATTGAGCCAGCTGTTGCATTGCGGCCTGGATTGGATGAGTCTGCTGCCGCATCTGCGCCATTGAACGCCCGCCGGGAGGAGCTTTGAAGCCCGGGTATTGGTCTTTGACTGCGGCGTCTAGTTGAACACCCGCATTCTGCAGGCTTGCGTCGGTCGCGTCAGTCTCCAACTGCGAGGCATCGAACGGGTACAGGCTCACGTGCGCATTGTTCATTGCTTCCTGGGTGCGAATACTGAAAGCGCCGATGCTGTTGGGGCCCATGCGTCCTGCATCCCCATCGGCCGACTGATCGGACCAGTTTGCGAGGACATTGTCGCTGGCAATCCAAACAAGATTTTTGTGCCCCCGGATGGCGCCCAGATGTGCTGCTACGGCCACCAGAACGGAGAGCGCCTCACGAGGAGGATCTTCACCCTGGCTGAACAGTCTGGGATCGGAGTCGATCATCGATCCACCGCCGAAGCCACCCACGCTTGCATAGGTCGAGCCAACAGCGGTGGGATTGCGCAGCGTATCGAACTGTTGCCGGTTGCGCGTCTCCGCTTCCTGAGCACGAGCCAGGTCTTTCGCATCCGGCATCCAGCCTCGGAGTGCTGCGCTCAGTGCCGCGCGGTCTGTCGTTGGTTCAAGCAAGACGCGGAAGCCAAAGCCCCGCCGCGAGTAGAGACCAACCGGCTCAGTTGGCGGCAACTTATCAAGAATTTTGACGACCTGCTGACGCGCGTTGGTCAAATCGTCAAAGTGTAAACTGGTTGCGTCAAAAAAGATGACCGTGGCGTTTTCCGCCGGCGCACTGCCGGCACGCATTTCATCATTGCCTGATGCACCCAGTCGATTGCTGTACTCGGCCGGCTTGGCTGCTTCATCTGCAGTCGTCGGAGCGCCGGAAGGCGCAACCGCGCGGCCGAATGAACGGAGAGCCTGCCTTCTAATTCCGTCGTAGATCTCGAAATCTTCAGGCTTGAGATCGGTCACGGGGCGGCCCTTCTTGTCGAATGCGGAAACATTCACTTCCACCATGCGAGTGGTGACTCGAAGCGAGAACTTGGCTTCTCCGGGCGCGATATCCGGAATCGAAGGCGTGTGTTGTTGCGTCACGCGAATTTCCGGCTCTGCAGGCGGGGTGGGCGCGGCGGCCGCAATAACAGGTGTGGCATTTTCAGGCGGTGCGGCTACCGCTGATTCCATAAGTGGTGCGCTGGCGGCTATGGACTCCGCCGGTGCAGGATTCTCGCTGCTCGTGGACGGCGTTGCCTCCGGCTTCACCGCGATTGACTCTTCGGACACTGCCGGAGCATTTGCAGTTGCGACCGGCGTGGCCGCAGGTTGGGAGTTGTTTCCTGCCAGAACGCGCGCTTCCGAGTAAAACAGGTGATATTGATCGAAGACGACTTCGTTCATAAAGGTCTGCGGCGGCTGATCTGAACCGCCATAATTCTGAACCTCGTAGTTGACATTGCCTCTGGGGGTCTGAATGACTCCCCTGCTGGGTAGTGCGTCGCTGTGGTTCACCTGAACCGGTGCAACAATGATGGAAATGCTCTTGAGCGGACAGTAGAAGGTGCGTCCGGCAAGATCGACCGGCCCGTACTCCACCATCAGATTCGCCTTTTTAACCGGATCGCCTTTATTCACGTCGGTGATGAGGACAAGCCGCTCAATGGTTCCGTCGGCCGGGGCAATTCTAATTTCGCCGTGATAAGCAGCGAACTGGTGAAACTCAGTTCCGTTGATGCAGCAAAATCTGACCTCGTAATGCGATGCTTCCCTTGGTACGGTGAAACTGAACACAGCCGCCTGCCCCGTTGGACCTTGTTCCCAGCGGCTCCACTGCAACTTGCCCTGTGGAAGATCTCCAAAGATGACCGAGAGGATTGGGCCGAATTCACCCACGGAGTTCAGGCCGGTTGTTGCTGAGCTTTCAGCGCCTTTGGATTCCCCGGCTGCCTGATCGATCTCTTCTCCGTCACGATAGGAAACTTCCTTTGTGTATCGGCCGACAGGATGCAAAGGCTGGGCGGGAATGAAGGTGCCGCTCGGCGAACTGAGAGTCGCCGTCTTTAGCACGGCAGGCATGTCTTCAAAGCGAATGGTATCGCGGCGCGCAATGACATTGGGAAGACGGCGGAGTGTCTTCATCACGTAGTCAATAGTCATGGCCGTGATCTTGCGTTGTTGCTCGAAACTAGGCGCGGGTTGATTAGGAATATCCGCAGGGGCTGGAGGCAGAAATTCAGCCTGATCTGCAAGCGCGACCAGTGCCCGGCGGGATTCAGGTCCAGGAAGCGCGGATTCAATCTCGGCGAGTTTCGCGGCGCTCAGGCGCTCGGTCAGCTCCAGCTTAAAAAGACGATCAGCGATCTTCTTATCTTGCTTCCCATGACTGGCTGCAACCTCATTGTTCAGTTGTTCGACGGTAATACCCTTTGCACCGAACGCTGAGGCTGCAAGGTGCCCGAAGAGGAGGATGAGTATCGCTTTCCTAAGCATGATGCGATCTCCATTGTATGCACGCAGCCATGTTCAACCTTGAAATAAACCTGAATTCAGACAAATACACGAAGAATCCCTATCTATATAGAGACGTTCGAATGCCGGCTAAAGACTACCTTAGGTGTAATTTACTCCTAGCGAATCACTTCGAGCGTGAGCCCGATCACCGGCACTTGCCCGGCAAAGAAACGAGCATGGAAGCACCTTCCTGTGCTATATGTTTACCCATGTCCCACAGCAAGATGTTTTGTTCCGCTTTTCTCGCCGCCATTGCTCTCCTGTTCACCGCGATCCCTTCCATCTCTCAAACTGTGGCGCCGACGCCGCCGATGGGTTGGAATAGCTGGGATGCCTACGGGTTGACCATCGACGAAGCAGACTTCAAGGCCAATGCCGCAGTCCTGGCAGGCGTGGAGAAGTACGGTTGGAAGTACGCGGTCATCGATGAAGGCTGGTACATGGCCAATACCGAAGGTAAAACACTGGAAGAAAAGAAGTATCTATGGGACGAAAACGGCCTGCTCATCCCGGTTCCCGACCGGTTCCCTTCTTCTGTGAACGGTGAAGGCTTTAAACCGTTGGCCGATTGGGTGCATGAGCAGGGGCTCAAGTTCGGCATTCACATCGTGCGCGGCATTCCCAAGCAGGTTGTTGATGCTAATCTGCCGATCGCGGGATCGAGCTTCCATGCAGAGGATGCCGCCGACATGACCAGCCCGTGTCCGTGGGACCAGGGCAACTGGGGCGTCAAGGACAACGCGGCGGGGCAAGCATACTACGACTCCATGATGACGCTGTACGCCAGGTGGGGTCTGGACTTCGTCAAGGTGGACTGCATCAGCGATCACCCGTACCGGCCCACTGAAATTCGACAGATTGCTGAAGCGATCAGGAAGACGGGCCGGCCCATCGTTCTAAGCCTGTCGCCGGGGCCCACTTCGTTGAAGGTTGCCGATGAAGTGGCGAAGTATGCGCAGATGTGGCGCATCACAGACGACCACTGGGACATCTGGAGCAATACGCACGAACCCGGGAAGAGTGAATTCCCTTTCAGCATCAAGGCCGAGTTTGACCGCATTGCCGAGTGGAACTCCCACGTGAAACCGGGCAACTGGCCCGACGCGGACATGCTGCCATGGGGCTGGCTTGGCCCGCACCCCGGTCTCGGCAAGCCGCGGGAATCGCGCGAGACGCACGACGAAGAGCGGACCGAACTCAATCTATGGGCAATCTCGCGTTCACCGCTGATTCTTGGAACGAACCTTACCAGGCTCGATGACTTCACCCGTTCGCTCATCACTAATGAGGCAGTGCTCAGAATGCATCAGGCCTTGACCGGCAGCCATCCGGTTGATGTAGCCAAATTGTCCGGCTTTGAAAACGCCCGCGTTTGGTACGGAGCAGCCGACGCAAACGGCCATGCGGAGTACGTAGGGGTCTTCAATCTTGGCGACCAGCCCGCTACCCTCAAGGCAACCTGGAAACAGTTGGGGTTGGCCGGCGCCAGGCACAAGGCGCAGGACCTTTGGACAGACAAGCCTCTCAAGAATTCCGACCAACTCGAAGTGACTCTGCCTGCCCACGGCAGCACAATTTTCAAGGTCCAGTAACCAAGGTCACGGAATCACCCGGCCAGGGCAGTGCTCTGCCCGGCGGACTATGCGAAACTGAACTATCGGTTGGCCCATAACTCACCGGCAGAGGCGCAATGTGCCGCTATTACGCTCGACTTTTATAGCACTCTCTCATAATCGTTCTCTACGCCGCTTTTGCGAGAACTCCAGGCTCGGTACTGCTCTCAGCGCGCGCTTCATCGCGGGCATGGACGTCCAGGACGCCTTGCGCGTTGCCGAAGCCGTGAACAAGCAAGGCATCACCGTCACGCTCGACTCGCTTGGAGAAAGCGTAACTTCAGAGACAGAGGCGCACCGTGCCGCCGAGGTATACCACAAGCTTCTGGATCTGATCGCCGAGCGCAAGCTTAAAGCCAATATCAGCGTCAAGCTCACGCAAATGGGTCTGCAGATCGACCCGGAACTGGCAGAATCGATTGCACTGAACCTCACGCAACATGCGCATTCGGCCGGAAGCTTCGTGCGCATCGATATGGAGGACTCCTCACTCACTCAGGTAACGCTCGACATTGTGCGCCGGGTGCATGCGCGCCCTGACTTCAGAAATTCAATCGGCGTCGTGATTCAGGCATATCTTTTCCGCTCTCAGGCTGACATTGAGCAATTGAACGCGGAGGGAATTCGCGTAAGGCTGTGCAAAGGCGCATACAAAGAGCCGCCCGAGGTAGCCTTCCCGCGCAAGCCGGACGTGGATGCAAACTACGTCGCGCTGAGCAAGATGCTGCTGGACAGTTCGTGTTACCACGCATTCGCGACGCACGATGAAGCGATGGTCGCGGCCGTGAAAAACTTTGCACGGGAAAAGAAGATCGAACCGTCGCGATTTGAGTTCCAGATGCTCTACGGCATCAAGCGCGATTTGCAGCGCAGGCTGGTTCGCGAGGGGTATAACGTGCGTGTCTATGTGCCCTTCGGCACCGAATGGTACCCGTACTTTATGAGACGCCTGGCTGAACGGCCTGCAAACGTGATCTTCCTGGCCAGGAACTTCTTCCGCAGATAATAAGCGAACAGCGAAACCTATGCGTTCGCTAGGCCTGCTTTTCCGTGCTTTGGGAATGCCT
Source organism: uncultured Acidobacteriaceae bacterium (assembly GCA_963843655.1). Taxonomy (GTDB): domain Bacteria; phylum Acidobacteriota; class Terriglobia; order Terriglobales; family Acidobacteriaceae; genus Telmatobacter. The sequence goes on from CAWJLD010000006.1 coordinate 265,358, forward strand.
GTGATGCTTGTGGTGCTGTGTGCGCTTCTTCAACACCGATGAGGAACCGCATCTCAGGCATCTCCAGGGATAGTAACCGAAGATGGGAAAGATATAGCATCGAAGCGGACCACTTCTCGCGACGCGATTCAATCGTGCGCTTCCGCAATAGGGACAATGAACTAAGTGGAGGGACTCCTCTTCACTTCCGGCTTCGGTTTCTACCGGTTGACTTACGGTAACTTCCGGCAAGGTACTTACTCCTTTACCCGTCGCGCAATTGGCCTGAAGCTATCTGGGGCCGTTCATTTTTACTCACTGCCTCGGCAAGCAGTAAGATGCCTGAGGATACAAATCTTCTGGGGTGCGAGTATGTTACTCGATGATCTGAACAGGTTGGAAGAAAAAAAGAAGGCCCCTCGAAGGGACCTTCTGGCAATTCATTGAGTCTGCTATTAGCCGCGGAGCCGAGCCAGTCCCTTCCGGGAGAGATCGGCGACCGCAAGGGCCAGCGTTGGTGAGGCATTGAGCGACTCCGGCCTCTCCAGCCTGATGCCAACCTTGGCCGCATACTCACGAAACAACCGGTCCACGTCGAAGAGAATTTCGACGTGATCGCAAAGGAATCCGATGGGTTGCAGGACGAGCGTTTTTACGCCTTCGGCTGCGATGGAATCGAGTGTACTTTCGACCGTTGGGCCAATCCACGGGCCACCGCTCGCACCCTGGCTTTGAAAAGCGAACCACCAGCGCGGAATCTCCGGTACCCGCTCGGCCACCAGTTCGGCGGTCTTCCGGGCATCCTTTTCATATGGATCGGTGCCTTCTCCTGGCCACATACGTGGCTGGCTTTCATTATCGGCAGGGGGTTGCACAGTCCTTGTTGGCACGCTGTGCGCCGTAAACAAGACCGGAACCGGCGCGCCTACCTTCGCGGAGAGCTTACTCAAAGCCGGACGCAACCGCTCTGCAAAAGCCGCCGCCAGCAACGGATGATCGGCCCAGCCCGTTGTGAAATCGATCCGCATGCCTGCCGATTCAGCTTCAACCGCTCTGCGATACAGACCGACACTGGTTCTTGAGTTCTGCGGCGCGAGACAGATAACGGCTGCCTCCTCGATGCCGTCGGCGCGCATCTGCTTTACGACCTCAGAAATGTAAGGCCGCCAGTTGCGCATGCCCACGTAGACGGGAACTGCATCGCCGCCGGCATCAAGTTCCTTTTCCACCAGCCGCGCCTGCTCCATGGTGATCTCGGTGAGCGGGCTCTTGCCGATAAGCGAGTAGCGATGCTGAATCTCCTCAACGACGGCCTGCGGCATGGGCCGTCCACTGACAACATTGCACAGATACTCAGGGATCTGCTCAACGGTCTCTGGCGTTCCGTGGGCAAGTAGCAAGACCGCCTGCTTACCCATTGGCCTGCTCTTTATCTGATTGTTCGAGGCGGAACTCGCGTACCATGCGAACGACGGCCTGCACATTCTCGACCGGCGTGTTGGGCACAATGCCGTGACCAAGATTGAAAATGTGTCCAGGACGTCCGGCTGCCGAGCGCAAAACATCCTTCACGCGCTGCTCAAGCACCTCCAAAGGAGCGAACAGCGTAATGGGATCCAGATTGCCCTGCACCGCGTGGCTGTATCCAACGGACTGCCAGCCTTCATCGAGCGGCTGCCGCCAGTCTAGGCCGATCACATCTGCGCCCGTCTCGGCCATCGCGCCCAGCAGGCCCGCAGTCTCCACGCCGAAGTAGATCACGGGCACGCCCATCGCCTGCACGGCGCGCACCAGCCGCTTTGACGCTTCGAAGGCGTAATCGCGGTAATCTGACAATGCGAGCGAGCCCACCCAACTGTCGAAGATCTGGATCACGTCCGCACCAGCCTGCACCTGCAGCCGGCAATACTCCGTAAGAACCACGACGAGCTTGTCCAGAAGGCTGTTCCACGCTAGGGGATCGCCGTACATCATTTGTTTGGTGTGAATATAGTTGCGCGAGCCGCCGCCTTCAATCATGTAACTGGCCAGCGTATACGGAGCACCGCAGAAGCCGATGATGCCGAGGCGGTCGCGAAAATGCGAGGCCACATTTTGAATGGCGCGGGCCACGTATCCCAGTTCGTCGGCGCGATCCGTGCGCAGTGCCTTCACGTCTTCAGCAGTACGAACGGGATGATGTACAACCGGCCCCTCGCCGGCCTGAAACTCAAACGGAAGCCCCATCGGCTCCAGCGGAAGCAGCAGATCTGCGAAGATGATGGCGGCGTCCACGCCAAGCTTCTCCGCAGCCGTAATGGTGACTTCGGCGGCAATTTCGGGCTGCTTGCAGATCTCCACCAGCGTGTGGTGCTTGCGGACGTCGCGGTACTCCTGCATATAGCGCCCGGCCTGGCGCAGAAACCAGACCGGCGTGCGGTCTACGGGCTTGCGCAGACAGGCGCGGACAAATCGGCTGCCATCGAGAATTGTGTCAGGGGAATCTCCAGCCGCAGCCGGGTTCAGCTTGCTCAGTTCCATATAAATTGATTTTACCGGGCCGGGAACGTCCTGCGCTTATACGGGATTTACGCTACATTTGCCCAGCGCGCATAGGCCCGCCAATCGGAATTTGTGGCTCTGTCACTAAAGCGCCATTGGCATACTGCCGAATCCTGATAGCATCAGACCGCATCGAAAATTCCAAAGTGCGCAGGTCCATATGCTCCGAGCAATTCTCATTGCCGCTACTATTCTCGCAGCGAGTTGCACCTATGCCGACTCAACTCATTCAAAGTCGGAGGTACCGGAGCAGAACAAGATCCCGGTCAGGTCGTTGCCAATAGATCCAGAAAAGCTCCTGACAGCCGTAAACGGCAGTTTCTACCATCCGGACGACCTCACCGGGATTCAATGTGCTGTTTCGCTCGATTGGAACTCTTTCTTCAGCTCGTTGAAGGTCAAGGTTCCAGAGGCGCGTATGAGGGCGCTTAACGGCCTTCAGATCCACTACGGCGCTCAGCGCAATAAGCGTCCTGAATTCAACTTCAACTGGGTAGACGGGCGAGCCGATACCGCAGACCAGCTTGAAGATGGCATAAAACAAATGATCGGCGGCTTCTATCAAACTTATTGGCCGTTGATGGCTTCATCCCCGATTCGAAAGGCGTCAGAATTGGGACGGGTCGAAACCCAACCGGATGGTACATTGAAGATTTTCGAATCTGACGCAAACAACAAAGTGGATATCGGCCTCGACAAGAACTTTGCGCCGACTCACTGGAACTACGACTCTCCTGTCTACAAAGGTACGTTCGATCTGGACTTCACTGATTCTCCCAAACCACTCCCCGGTGACCTACGCCGTCTTACGAAGATGCACGTAATATCCAACACGGGGGCGTCCACGATGAATGTGCAGATTGATCTGGATTATCAATCAGTCAATGGCGTCTATATTCCGCATCATGTCACCTACGACATCGTAGGCGCCTATTCCATTGAGCTTGAATTCTCTGGTTGCACAATAAGTAGTTCTACGGATTCCACAGCAACGCCATCTCAATGAACTAATTTGGCAAAGACCACCGCGGCGATCATGAGCTTGACCAGCCAGGATGTGGCATAGAGCGTCGCGTGAACGCGATGCAGCTTGAGGAAGATCGTATTAGAAACGATGAGCGGCAGCGGGCCGATGGCCCAGACGGCGAGGCCCAGCTTGATGGAGTTGCGCAAGCCCGCAATCTGCAATTTGTGCGCAAGGAAGATGAACGCGGCACAGGTAATAAAGGGCAACGCAGTCGAAATCAGAACGGACAGAATTCCGCCGTTCTTTCGCCAGACCTCGGGTGAACCGAATCTTTTTTGAAGCCACTCGCCTGCCAGCAGCCAGTCAGTATACGTGCTTAGAATTCCCGCTACTGCCACCGCCTCAATCAGACGCACCAGGTTCATTCAGAGTCTCCGCGTTCAGTGTACGAAGCCAGGGCTAACATGGCCAGAGGATTCGGCCTCAAATGTTCGGCGCCTATCGCCAGCGGAAGATGCGCAATGAAACCACGAACGGCACGATGAGCCAGAACAGCAATATGCATACCTGCGCCGTAAGATGATGGAGGCCCACGCCCTGCAGCATGTTGGCGCGGAATGCATCATTGGCAGCAGTAAGGGGCAGCGCCCGCACAAAAGGCTGGATCACCGCCGGGAATCGCGACGCCGAAAAGAAGACGCCGGACAAAATCCACATGGGTAGCATCACCAGATTCATCAGCCCAGAGGCGGCTTCCATAGTCCGCGCGCGCGAGGAAACAAGAAGGCCCAGCGCGGAAAATGACATGGAAGTAAGCACGCACAGGAACCCGAGTTGCAGCAGCGAGCCGCGGAACGGCACGCCGAATACGAGCCCGGAAAAGCCTAGGAATGCCACGACTTCAATCACCAGCAGGACCAGCCGCGAAAGCAGAAAAGAGGCAAGGTACTGCCAGCGCGGCATGGGCGAAGCCACCATGCGCTTGAGCAGCTTCTTCTGCCGTGCTTCCACAATGGCAAAGCCGAGCCCCCAGATGGCCGAGCCCATCAAGTTCATCCCCAGCAGGCCTGGGACGACGAAGTCGATGTAGCGCGATCCTGTTTCGTGGATCAGCTCATTCCTTGACTGCACGGCTTCGCGCTGCCCCGCCGCGGTCTGGATTGCGCGATCGGCAAGCAGCCGGGCGGTCCGTGCATCGGGATTCGTATCGTCGAACTGATACATCACTCCATCCGGCCGCTCGACAGCCAGCAGTAGAATCGCTCCGGTTGCCAGCGCATGCTTTCCTGTTGCCTCGTCCATCTGCGTGGCACGCAATCCGTTGCCCGCAGCCAACGCGCGCGTAAGCTGCGCGGATGTCGCACCCACCGGCAGCACATCGGGCGGCCGGTCGCGAAACGCAATTCCAAGGCCCACAGCCAGCAGAATGGGAAAGATGAAGATCCAGAAGACCGCTTCCGGCTCGCGCCACACCAGCATGAAGCGAACGCGGGTCAACTGATACAGGCTGCTGTACTCGAGTCTACTCATCGCGCAGGTTCCTTCCGGTAAGGCGTACGAACACGTCCTCAAGCGTCGCCGAATGGGTGCGAAACTCGCTCAGGTGCAAGCCCTGCTCTTCAAGAGTGGCAAAGATGCGCGGAACGGCAGTGTGCAGCTCGCTGACAGAAAGCTGATGTAGTGCGTCATCAACGCGATGCGACTGCACGCCGGGGATGGCCGTGAAGTGTTCCGGCCCGAGTACAATCTGGGGCGCACGCGAAACGTCCTTCGCGCTCACCGCAAATTCAACAATGTCTTCTCCTCCCACGGTTGCAATGAGCTGCTGCGGGGTACCGAGCGCAATCACGCGGCCGTGGTCCATGATGGCAACACGGTCGCAGAGACGCTCCGCCTCATCCATGTAATGCGTCGTAAGGATGATAGTGCGCCCCGCCTGCTTGAGCCCTTCGACCAGATCCCACAAATGCCGACGCGCCTGCGGATCGAGGCCGGTGGTTGGCTCGTCGAGGAATAACAGTTCGGGATCGCCGACAAGCGCCGTTGCCATGGCCAGCCGCTGCTTCTGCCCGCCCGAAAGGCCGCCTACGCGGGAGCTACGCTTCTCTTCGAGCTGCGCAATCCGCACCGCCTCGTCAACAGACTGCCCGGTCCGAAAGAAGCTCCGAAACAGCCGCAGCGTCTCCTCGACCGTCAATTTGTCAGGAAACTGCGTCTCCTGCAGTTGAATTCCGATGCGCTGTCGAAGTTCGCCCGCGCCGGTCTTCCAGTTCAAGCCCAATAGCTCGACGGTGCCTTCGTCCGGCTCGGTCAGCCCCTCGCAAATTTCGATTGTGGTAGTTTTGCCTGCGCCGTTCGGGCCGAGCAAACCAAAGCACTCGCCGCGCTGTACTTCCAGATCGATGCCGTCAACCGCCAGCACATCGGCAAAAGCCTTGCGCAGCCCACGAATCAACAGGGGAGGCGCATTCGTTTTCTGGTTGACCGTAATTGCAGGCGCACTGCTCATAGCGCTCCTCCAGCAACTAGCGTAACGCACAGTAGACAGAGAGCGTCAGGCTTTAAGCTTGCTGTGCTTGCCACTCTCTCCGAACAGCGATTGCATTCGATTTTTGATGGACTTTGAGCTGTTGCATGACGCGCCCTCGAGCGAATCAACACAGCCTGGCATCCCCCGTTCCGTGGCCTTGACGGCATCTCCTGCACAAAAGGGTGATTACAACCCACATGCGGGTGATTGCCCATGGGTATCCAAAAGCACTATCATTACGGCTGGTCGGGCCCAGCGCTGCATGCCAAACGAGGTTTCGAATGCCCCATCGACCACGCATTGCTGTCGCTTTGGTCGTCGGATTGGCCGCTATCTGCGCACCCATCCTGGCTTCCATCTATTTCGCATGGCACCAGAGTCTTACCACCCAGAGCGCTTTAAGCCTGACTTATGCTCACGAAGCCCTTCGCCGCGTTGAAGAAGCCGCGAGCCAGTTTGCCTACGCAAAGGATCGCGTTAGTCGCGCAAACTTTCCCCCGTGTTCACCGCGCGAGATCGACCTGCTTCGCCAGATTGACCTTGGCTCCAACTACTTTCAGGCCGCCGGTCGCACTTCGGGTGACACGCTCCTCTGCAGTTCGCTCGGCGTCACAACTCCTGTCCCTCTTGGAAAGCCGAGCCTCACCTCCGCCCGAGGGGTCTCCGAGTATTTCAACGTAAAACTGTCTCCCCAGCAATGGCATCCGCTCGACGTATTCGCCTCGGATGGTTTCGCCATTGTTTTGGATCCCCGTCTACTCATTGACATTCCCACGGAAGGGTCCGACGTCGAGCTCTTCGTCTTCGTCCCATCAGCCCCAAACCGCTACCGCCTAGCCACTTTCGGCCGCGACTTCCAGACCAGTTGGTTCGAGTCCATTGGCGCGGGCACTGAGGCAACGCTCGTCGATCATGGCTACCTGGTTTCGCGGGTACGCTCCGCAAAATGGGACCTCGCCGTCGTCTCGGCACTCCCCGAGCATTACGTTTTTGAAAGTGTCCGCCACTTCGCTATTTTCTTCACGCCCATAGGCGTGATCTGCGGTTTCCTCCTCGCCTGGGCGGTCAACTATGTTGCTCAACTCCGCAGTTCGTTTTCTGCCGTGGTCAGGCGGGCCGTCGCACAGAATGAGTTCTACGTCGAATATCAGCCCGTCGTAGAATTGGCGTCACGCCGCGTGATTGGGGCCGAAGCTCTCGTGCGCTGGAGAACTCCACTTGCCAATATTCCCCCCGATCACTTCATCCCGCTCGCCGAGGATCGCGGTCTCATTCACCTCATTACCGCCCAGGTCCTGAGAATCATTACCCAAGATCTGCCTAGAATCCTCGAAATCTATCCAGACTTCGAAATCGCCGTCAACATGTCGGCCAGTGATCTGCGCTCCAACCTCACTCTGGCGCAGCTCGATCAATTGCTCGAAGCTACCGGCGCTCTGCCTCACAATATCGGTATCGAAGCTACAGAGCGCGCCTTCCTCCACGATCCGGAAGTAGCCAAACTCATCAGTACGCTCCGTAACAAGGGCTTCCGCGTCGCCATTGACGACTTTGGCACAGGCTACTCGAGTCTCGCCTGCCTTCAATCTCTCGCGCTCGACACGCTCAAAATCGACAGAGCATTTGTGGAAACCATCGAGACCAGCGGCCCAACCAGCCAGGTTATTCTTCACATTATTAAGATGGCCCGCTCGCTCCACCTCCAAATGGTTGCAGAAGGAGTCGAGACCGAAGAGCAGGCGCGCTTCCTCCGCAGGCGCGGCGTCGTCTACGCCCAAGGTTGGCTCTTCGGCCGCCCCATTCCCATCTCCTCGCTCTTAGAAGAGCTTCAAATCCAAAAGGACGCTACCGCGGTAACTATATCGCCCGAGTATGATGGTCTCCCCCTGTGCGCCCCGCCCCCTGCACCGCTGCCGATGACAGTCCCCCCGAAATCAGCGTAGCGCATCGCCCGTAAACGGACGTTTAACGCCGCGCATGTCAAACTCGCCCTTCGCAGGTTTGCTATCTGCGCGCTAACATTCCTGATTCGCATCTGAAGGATGACGGATTGCGAATGTTGCGTGCGCATCCAAAGCTAAAATCAATATGCCACGAGTGCATCTTCGAAAAGACGGGCAAGTTCCTCTCGTCCTGCAGGACGCGGTGAGAGCTTGGTCACGCGATGTTGCGGTAGGGTACCTTCAACCAGTGCGGGGATATCGGATGAAGCATAGCCCAGCGCACGCAGTCCGTCAGGCAGTTTCAATCGCTCAATGAACCATGTAATGCGGCCTGCGAGCACCTTTCCCGCGTCGGCAGAAAGCACGCCCGACACGTCCGCGCCGAGCGCTTCCGCAGCTTCCAGGTGACGTTGGGGATTGGCGCTGGCCGTGAAACGAAATACCGATGGAGCGTTCAGCACGACTGAAAATCCATGCGGCACCATTGGGTGATCGCCGGGATATCCAGGCGCGCAGTAGCTCTTCACCATTCCCGAGACGGGGTACGACATTCCGTGCGGCAGATGCACGCCGGAGTTGCCAAATCCGATTCCGGCGTAAGCCGAAGCCAGGACCATATTCGCACAGGCCTCGTTATCGGAAGGATCTTCCACCGCGCGCACCAGGAATCGCGCCACCATGCGCAAGGCTTGCAGCGACCACACATCGCTGATCGGATTCGATCCCTGATACGCGGGCCGCGCCAGAGGGCGATCCGGCATTGCGCGATCCGAGTAAGGCATTGCCGTGTAGGACTCGATTGCGTGGCTCAAAACATCAAGACCTGTTGCGGCGGCCACCTGGGCCGGCATGGTGCGCGTGTTTTCGGGATCGAGCAATCCGATTGTGGGCTTGATGCGGCTGGCAATGCCCGTCTTGGCGTGCATCCTCGTCAGGTCAAAGATCGCCACGCCGGTGGTCTCGCTGCCCGTGCCCGCCGTGGTGGGAATCGCGATCAACGGCTTCAGCGGACCCGGCACCGGCAAGCCTTTGCCAATGGGCGGATTCACGTAGTCAAGAAAATCTTCCGGTGGATAGGTGGTGTAAAGATTCACCGCCTTGGCCGTGTCAATCGTAGAACCGCCACCGACAGCAACGATCGCACCGAAGTCGCACTGACGGGCAAATTCGACCGCGTCCTGAAATGATTCGTCGTTAGGCTCGACTCGCACACGGTCGTAGAGCGTGAAGGCAACGCCATTCGCTTCCAGCGATTCAAGCACCGTGTGAACGGGAAGCATTTGCCTCAGGCGCGGATCGGTGATCACCAGCGCGTGATGCACTCCAAGGTCCGCAAGATCCATTCCGACTTCGCGGGTAACACCAGCTCCAAACCGTACGCTGGCCCCGGACATTTCAAAAGCAATTTCGTGAGTCATTGAGTATTGCGTGCCTCCGCAGCTTCTTCCCGGGCGCAGTATAGCCCCACGGTGCTGGTGCGGCCAAGTCATGCAACGGGATTGAAGCGCCTCACGCAAGACTCCGCTTCAGAGAAAGACTCGTCAGAGGGAAGGGTTGCGAACCAACCGCTAGAAAAACGCGAAGACTGGGCTGAGCATATACTGGGTTCGTTCAGTCGGAGGCCAATTTCGTGAGGGGAATGCAAGCAGGCAAGCACATCACGCGCGTTGCGTTTTCACTGTTTCTGTTACCGACTCTATGCTTCGCCGCTCCAGCAACATTTCGCGTTCTGGACGGCTCTGGATCGCCAATCAAGGACGCCCTAATAATCGTCAAATCGCTGGATTCCGGTTACGGTGATGTTTCGCGCCAATTAACCGATGAACAGGGAGAAGTTCACGCGGTGGAGCTGAAGGCGGGTTTGTTTCGAGTAATCGCAACGACTCCTTATGGGCTTTGGGAAACAGCAATAAAGGAATTTCTCGTCGCCGAGCGGCCTGTAGATTTGACGCTCAAATTACAGCCGCAACCCACACACGGATTCGGTGATATCGTTAGCCTGGGCAATTCACGAGCCAATCTGCAAGTCCTAAGACCGGACGGCATCCCGGCTTCAGGTGCGAAGGTTCTTGTAAGGGATGAGAATGCCACGCTGCATTTAGAACGCTGGTACAAATTGGACGATAATGGCAAAGCCAGTGTCGAACTCGTTGGGTCTCCGACAGTTCTTGTGATCATTTACAGCGGGACGATCTTCACGACGCACCTCGCCCAATCGGATACTCACGCCGTTGTCAGGTTTCCCTAGAATGAGTCTGATAATGCTCAGCCCACTTTGCGGGCCAATCACCGGCTAACCGGATGTTGGGAAAAGCACCCGCGGATCCTTCGGCTTCGTCTCAGAACGACAACCTTGACAGAGAACATAAGCCAAGGAAAATCGCATTACTCAAGGGAAATAAGCGGACTATGACGTTGAATGTCTGCTATCCTTTTGGGCGAGCGAAAACCGCTCTTGGAAGGGACAAGTAACTGTCATTATGCGTATCTCTAGAACGTTGACTCAATCGTTTGCCGTCCTGCTAGTTTGCATTTCCGTGTCGCTGCCGGCCTTATGCGCCGACTTACAAATGAAGGTCAACGACAAAGGTTACCTTGATGCGCGCGGCTTCAGCGTAGTTCTCTACGAAAGCAAATATCATCCGGTGTTTGTTGACCAGAAGAATGCAGCAATGGAGATGATCCTCCATGGCCAGCGCATTGCCACTAATGGCGACGTGCGCCTGATGCCAACGCCCGAGCAGTGGGACCTGGTGGCCACCCTCAAAGGGACTCACGCCGACAAGGCGAACAACCGGCTCACCGCCGACCTTGCTTTCCCATCCTTCGATTTGAGCTACACGCTCAATGTTGAAGCGGAACCGCGCGGCGTCAAGGTCACCATCAATCTCGACAAGCTGCTGCCGGAGAAACTGGCAGGCCGCGCGGGCTTCAATCTAGAATTCCTGCCCTCCATCTACATGGGCAAGGCTTATCTCGTGGACGGCACCAAGGCCGGCATCTTTCCGCGCACCCCCAACGATCCCATGACCAAGGTGTTGCCGCTGGCCGACGAGCCGAAGAAGGCCTACTACCTGGAAGACTGGGATAAGGCCAAGGGATACACGCAACCGCTGCCGTTTGCGCAGGGCAAAAGCATCACCCTGGGGGTCGATGACAATCTGGCCCGCGTCAACGTTACGTCGGATACTGCCGACCTCATGCTCTTCGATGGACGCGACCGCGCGCAGAACGGCTGGTTCGTTTTGCGTTCTCTGATCCCAACGGGCAAGACTACCGGCGCCATCGTGTGGCACATCAGGCCCGACGTGATTCCCAACTGGACCCGGCCTCCGGTGATTGCACACAGCCAGGTGGGTTACGCGCCTGACTTCTCCAAGGTCGCCGTTATCGAAATGGACCCGAACTACACGGCTCCGAAGACCGCCAAGATTCTGCGCCTTGAAGCGGACGGCTCCTATAAGCAGGTATTCGAGGGTCCCATCACGCCTTCAACGCCGTGGTTGCGGTACGTCTATTCGAAATTCGACTTCACCTCGGTCAAGGAACCCGGCCTTTATGTCATCGAGTTCGCAGGCAAGCGTACAGCGCCCTTCCCCATCTCCAAAGACGCTTACGCGCATATCTGGCAAGACAGTCTGGACCATCACATCGCGGAGCAGATGGATCACGTTTCCGTTCGCGAAGGCTACCGGATGTGGCACGGCGCTTCGCACCTGGACGATGGCCGCCTGGCTCCCGTGGTTGGGGAACAGTTCGACGGCTGGAATCAGGGAACGGCAACGGACGGCAAGTACAAAGGCGGCGATCGCATTCCCGGAATGAACGTGGGCGGCTGGTACGATGCCGGCGACTTCGACCTCGAGGAGCCCGCGCAGCTCAACGTGATTCAGAGTCTCGCTCTGGCGTATCGCGAATTTCATCTCAATTACGACGAGCTCAGCGTGAATGAAACCACGCGTGAGGTTGAGATGCACCGTCCTGACGGCGTGCCGGATGCGGTGGAGCAAGTCAAACACGGCGCTCTGCTCATCCTTGCGCAGTTCCACAACATCGGCCACTCCATCCGCGGCACTCACGAGCCGGACCTGCGCCAATATACGCAGTTGGGCGACGGAGCGTCGAAGACCGATGGCCGCATCTATGATCCGAAGCTCGGTCCGAACGAAGTAAAGGGCGACTACTCCGGCAGGCCGGATGATCGCTGGATTTTTACAACGACGAACCCGAACCTCCAATGGAATGCCATCGCGGCCCTGGCTGCAGCGGCCGACACGCTCAAAGGCTACGACGATGCATTAGCGAAAGACTGCCTTGAGACCGCGATCAAAGCATGGAACGACGAGAAGGCTCACCCAACGCCAAATCCGCCGCGCCGCGGCTTTGGCGGGGGTGCTCCCGCCGGTGCTCCAGGAGGCGTTCTGGCTGCGTCTCAGGGCGCGGTGGCTGGCGCTCAAAGCCGGCCTAACGCACCTGCCGGCTCGGGCGCTCCGGCAAATGCCGGCACCGCCGGCGCACCACCAGCTCCGCCGGCCGGCTTCGACCCTCGCCGCTTTAGCGTGGGACAGGACTGGGCAGCTGCTCTGGAACTGACCATTGCCACGCATGGAGCCGAGCCCTACAAATCCCGCCTGAAGGAGCTGTTCCCGGAGATGATCTCGCCGGAGATGATGGGCTTCCGCGGCTGGACGGCAGTTAGAGCATTGCCTTATCTGGACGCAAGCGAGAAAGATCAACTGCGGGAAGCAGTAAAGACCTACATGGCGGCCCAGGACAAGCAGTTGGACGCCACTCCGTTCGGCGTGCCCCCGAGCATGGGCACCTGGGGCGGATCTGGCTCCGTGGTCGAGATGGCTATCCGGATGTACTTCCTGCACAAGACGTTTCCTGATCTTGTGGGCCCCGAATATACGCTGCGCGCCGTCAATTACATTCTCGGCACGCACCCGGTATCCAGCACGTCGTATGTAGCCGGCGTCGGTACGGTCTCAAAGATGCAGACCTACAGCAACAACCGCGCCGACAACGCATACATTCCGGGCGCAGTCATTCCGGGATACGTCATCATCAGACCGGATTTTCCAGAGTGCATCGACGACTTCGGATACCTCTGGTTCGAGGATGAAGCCGTAGTAGCCGGATCGGCAAGCTGGGTGGTGGCCGGCAACGCCGCAGCGGCGCTGGTGCAACAAAACACCGCCGCTCACTAAATTCACCATGAATGCGATCGAGCCCGGAGCTAACTGCTTCGGGCTCGACTTGTTAGTGGCAAGGAGACGGTTCTGCGCTCACAACATGCTTCCGGTTGTCATTCAATCAAACGAGCACGGCGAGGATTAGACTGTCCCGAAAACTCGCAACTGTAAAGGATGTCCAGAAACATTACGTAAAGGTTGTGGTGAAACTTGACACCTTCAGGCTGCTGAATGCGATAGCTGCAATATCAAATGGCCTTCGGGCCCGGCGCACCGGGAGAATCCTCTACAACATCCGCATAAGCGGCTGTCATCCTGACGACCCGGAACGAAGTGAAGGGGAGGGGAGGAAGGATCCGCAGTTGCTCTTTCGCGCTTGGCAACGTCACAGAATTACACCATCCCCAACAAACGGCAATCCAGTAGATCACCAGCTCACGGAGGGAGCAAAGGAAACTAGCCCAGGATGAAATCCTGGGTATGCTTTCGTATTTCGAAATCAGGAAGTCCACGCGGAGAAACCGCGCTCGAATCAAAATAGTCTCTCGTCACTGACCTCACAAATTGATCATTGTTCGTGTAGCCGGTGATATGGCCGAAACCGCATTTTAATACTCGATGAGTGACTCGGTGATGGTGCGCTCGTCGACGTTTTTACAGAGTTTCGGGATATCCGCCCGCCTATTCAGTTCGTAATGCCTGAATTGGATCGATACGCGACGCTCTCCACGCCGGAATCAAGCAGGCCAGCACTGCGACGGCCACCAGCAGCGTCGCTGCGCCCGCAAACGCCGCCGGATCGAGGGGCCGCGTTCCATAGAGCATTGACCGCAGCAATTGCGTGGCCAGTGCGCTGCCGCCGATGCCAAAGATCATTCCGATGAATGCAGGACGCAGCCCCTCGAATAGAACAAGCCACAGGAGCTGTGATCGCTGCGCACCCACCGCGATGCGAAGACCGATTTCCGGCGTCCGCAGTGTGGTCAGGTGCGAGAGCACTCCATAGAGGCCGACCGCCGCCAAAAGAAGCGACAGGGCGGCAAAGGCCAACACCAGATTGGCCGCAAAACCCTGACTCGCCGAGGTCTTGCCGAGAATCTGGTCCATGGTCAGTGCGTTATAGACGGGTAACTCCGGTTCGAGCGCCGAGATCTGTCTCTGGATCGGCAGCGACATCGTCAGCGGATCAGCGGAGGTGTACGCAACGATCGTTGCCTCCGAAGTACGATCGGGAATGCCCGACAAAATCGGAAAGTACATAATCGGCTGAACCGGCTTGGTGATTTCTAAGACCGTGTCTCCAACTTCACCAAGAATCTCGTAAACTTCCGGCTTGGTATCCCAATCCACGCGGACATGCTTGCCGACCGGGTCGTCGCCCGGCAGGTACTGATCCACGAATTGCTTACTCACAATGACGTAATGATCGTTGCTGAACCGCTCGTGTTCCGTGAAGACGCGCCCGCGCAGCAGGGGAATCTGCATCACGCTGAAGTACTGCGGATCGGCGGTCAAAGTGATCGCATCGTATTGAAGGCTATAGCTGGGCGCCGGCCGCTCAAGAATGCTGAAGACCCTGTCGCCTGACGGACCCGCGCCCGGCGGGACGGAAACCAACCCAGCGCCGCGCACCCCAGGCAGCCGTCGCAAACGCTCGAGCAAGGACTCATGAAAGCGGACTATCTTGTCGCGCGTATCGTATTGGATTTCCGGCAGGCCGATTTTCATTGTGATCACGTGGTCGATACGGCAGCCCAGATCGGCTGTGCGCAGGTGCAGGAAGCTCTTGAAGAGCAGGCCCGCCGAGATCAGCAGCACTACCGTAAACGCAATCTCTGTGGTGAGCATAGCCTTGCGCAGCCGCGTCCGCGAGGTGCTTCCACCCACTGTTCGCGACGAATCGCGCAGTCCTGAGAGCAGTCCTTTTCCGGTCGATGAAATCGCCGGGACAAGGCCGGCCAGTAATGCCGCCGCAACCACCAACGCCGAGGTAAACGTCAGAACCGATCCGTCTAAATGCATGGACTCGGCACGGGGAAGATCACGCCAGTGTGCAGCGAACCAGTAGGTTGAAGCCTGCGACAGCAGCAGGCCCAGTCCTCCTCCGGCCAGGCAGATCAGGAAGCTCTCCATCATTTGCTCGCAGATAAGAACAACACGGCTGCCGCCTAGCGCTCCGCGTACCGCAACCTCCCTGCGGCGAGTCGCCGATCGCGCCACCAGCAGATTGGTGAGGTTCAGGCAGGCAATCAGGAGCATGCATCCCACCGCGCCCAGCAGCACCAGCAGAGGCGTCCGCACATTTTTGGCCAGGTCGTCGATCATCGGCCGGAACCACACATCTTCCGCAACAGGCTTCGACGCATTCGCGAGGTGGATCTGATACTGCAGCGCACTCACCTCGCGGGTCGCCGCCTCTGCGCTCACACCTGATTTGAGGCGTGCCACCACCATGCTCTGGTGCCCAGCGTGCATGCTGTAGTCCCCCCGGCGAGAACGTCTGCGCATACGGCAGCCAGAACTGAATCTTGGCATCGGGATACGTGAACCAGCTTGGCAGCACGCCGATGACGGTGGTGGGAATCGTGTCCAGATGAATCTGCTTGCCGATGATCGATGGATCTCCGGCAAAGCGCCGCTGAAACAGGCTCCACGTAAGAAGCACCACGGGCTGCCCCTCCGGCTGGTCCTCAGCCTCAGTAAAGGTCCGCCCGAACACCGGCGAAACGCCGAGGAGCGAAAAGAGATTGGCCGATCCTCCCGCACTCTGCACTACTTCAGGCAATTCACTGTGCACGCCAGAGATGATCCCCCCGTAGCCGCGCATCGCCGCCATGTCTTCAAAGCTGTGAGTCTGGCTGCGCCAATCTCGGTAGTCGCCGGGGGCGACGGAGTTGAAGCCATCGCCGCCTGTGGCCTGACGGAAGTGATCGTAGAGCATGACCAGGTCGCCGGGATCGCGAAAAGGCAGCGGCCGCAGAAGCACAGCACGCACAATCGTGAACAGTGATGTGGTTGCACCGATTCCGAGCGCCATGATCGAGACCGCGATGATCGAGAATCCGGGTGTGCGACCCAGCGTACGAAGCGCATATTTCACGTTGCGTCCAATCACAGTGAATAGCTGAGGAGTGTTCTGCACCCACAATGACTCGCGCACCTTCTGTGGATTGCCCAACTTCAGCCGCGCCTGCCGCCGAGCCTCGTCCGGTGATATCCCGCGAGCCTCGTTTTCAGCTGTCTCTTCCGCCAGGAAGGCTTCCATCTCGTCCTGCAACTCAGCATCGGAATGCTTGCGCCGAAACAATCGGTGCCAGATCATTGCGCGCCCCCCTCTTCGCCCATTACAAGGCCGATGGCGCGCGTCATTTGCCTCCAGCGGCTGGTCTCGCGCACCAGTTGTTTACGGCCTTCTGCCGTGAGCCGGTAGAACTTGGCCTTCCGGTTGTTCTCACTCGCACCCCAGTAGGAAGAGACCCACTTTCGGTCCTCAAGTCTATGCAGCGCAGGATACAAGGAGCCTTGCTCCACCTCCAGAAGATCTTCAGATGTGCGCTCAATGACCTTGGCGATCATATGGCCGTGTGCATCACCACCGACTAGGGTCCGCAGGATCATCATGTCCATGGTGCCCTTGAGCATCTCATTCTGTGGCTCGCTGCTCTTCCGCATTGACCTCTCCACTCGGACTTCGATGGGAAAGAATCATACACCACTCGAACTTCTATGGGAAGATCAAAAATTGAGCAGGGACTTGATTGACGGCTTCAGGCCAAAGCACTCACTGACAAGTTCTGGTCGGTTGTCCGGCCACTCTTCCCTATGACGCTTGTTCGCCACTCTACCGACAGCCTCAGGCTTTCCGGAACCTGCGATTTCCCGACACGCATAGTTTGCGAAGCACCAATGTCGTGCCCTTGCGCAAAATATCCAACCCGTCCTGCAAAATCGTAGGTAGGGAGTCGCCTTGTTCCTTTCATCGCAGTGTCGGAGATGCGCCCGGTCCAAAATGTCGGCCATCCGGCCGTTTGCACCTTACCCCCTACCCCCCTCCCCCCGGAAAGCACACCGGATTCGGTACAATATCTATACTATCTACTTCAGAATCAATCGTTTACTGAAATTCAATTCATCTTACATCTCGCCGGAAAGTGTCAAATTTCGGCCTGTTTTCGTGCATTTTCAACCCATTTCAGCCCGTTTTTGACGCGAAAGTGGCCCAATTCGAACCTGCTTCCTGCCTCTCATTCGGCAACAGACAACGCAGCCCGGCTAAACGCAGTAAAGGTAAACTAGCTATATGGCAGAGATTCAGCGCAGAAAGACTCCTACAGTCAGGATTGGTCACGTAAAGGTTGGCTGGGAAGTGCCGGTCGTCGTGCAGTCGATGACCAACACCGATACCGCCGACGCACCATCCACCATCGAGCAGGTCGCGGCGCTCGCGCTCGCCGGTTCTGAACTGGTGCGCGTCACGGTCAACAACGAAGAAGCCGCGGCGGCAGTACCCGCGATTGTTGAAGGTCTCGACAAGCGCGGCATTCGCGTACCCATCGTCGGAGACTTCCACTACAACGGGCACATCCTGCTCAAGAAGTATCCTGCCACTGCCCGCGCGCTCGCCAAGTACCGCATCAATCCCGGCAACGTGTCGGTGGGCCGCAAGAACGATGACAACTTCCGCACCATGATTGAGTGCGCGGTCGAAAACAACAAGCCTGTACGCATCGGCGTGAACTGGGGCTCGCTGGACCAGTCTTTGCTGACGCGCATGATGGATGAGAACAGCAAGAAGGCTGATCCCCTGCCTGCACGCGACGTGATGATGGAAGCCATGATCGTGAGCGCGCTTGACTCCGCTGCCGCTGCGGAGCGTTACGGACTGGGCCACGACATGATCATTCTGTCGGCCAAGGTCAGCGGCGTTCGCGATCTCGTGGACGTATACACCAATCTTGCCACGCGCTGCGACTACCCGCTGCACCTGGGTCTGACGGAAGCAGGCATGGGTACTAAAGGTCTGATCGCCTCGACAGCCGGGCTTGCACCGCTGCTGCTCGCAGGCATCGGCGACACCATTCGCGTAAGCCTGACGCCAAAACCCGGCGGCGACCGCACTGAAGAGGTGCAGGCCGCGCAACAGATTCTGCAGTCGCTCTCGATCCGCAGCTTTATGCCGCAGGTGACGAGTTGCCCCGGCTGCGGCCGCACCACCAGCACCTACTTCCAGGAACTGGCCGAACAGATCCAGACCTATCTGCGCACTTCAATGCCGGAGTGGCGCAAGAAGTATCCCGGCGTTGAAGAGCTGAAGCTGGCCGTCATGGGCTGCGTGGTCAACGGCCCCGGTGAGTCCAAGCACGCCAACCTCGGCATCAGCCTGCCCGGCACGTTTGAAGATCCCGTCGCCCCGGTATACGTGGATGGCAAGCTGGCGACGACTCTTCGCGGCGACACCATCGTGGCCGAGTTCAAAGAGATTCTCGACAAGTATGTCGAGAGCCACTACGGGCAGACGGCAAAGAGCGGCGAGTTGGTGGGAACGCACTAAAACAGTTGATAGTGGTCAGTTGCCAGCGAATAGTAATCACTGACACCTGAAATCTGTTTTCTGCCTCTTGTATCGGCGCGCACTTTCTCTTGTTGCATTTTCGCGATAAGCTTGCTGCATTCCCCAAAAGGAGTGAGGAGATGCGTTGCCGGCTTTGGCTCGCAGTAATGATTGTGTGCGCTGCTGCGTCGGCGTTTGCAGGCGGACTGCAAAACTGCATGAATGCAGAAGAAGCTTCAAAGAACCTGAACAAGGATGTCTGCATCACCGCTCACGTTTACGACGTGGTTGAGCTTCCAGATGGCACGCGCTATCTCGATGTGTGCGCGCCGCAAACGCCAGATGAATCCTGCCATTTCACCATCGTAAGCTTGCGCCAAGATCGCAGAGAGGTCGGCGACCTGCTCCGGTATCGCAACACCGATGTGCGCATCCGAGGCACGGTGCAGCCGATGCGCGGGCGCTTTGGCATGCTGCTGAGTCATGCCCACCAGTTCTATGGCGGCCCTCCAAAATTCAAACCTAACCCCAAACTGCTTCACGGCTTTGACGCGGAACACGACCGCAGGCCTGTAAGCGACCCGAACATGCGTTCGCAAGGAAGGCGCAGGTCGTTCATGGAGGCGCGCGATCGCACGCCGAGGCGTGCAAATTAGCGGCAGCGCTACCAGCCTCGCATGGAGTTGCGGCGCAGTTCCTTGAGCGAATAGCGGGTTCCACGCCAGTCGATTCCCTTCCGGACAAGCGCTAACGTCATGGAGCGCAGCAGAGCGTACAACACGACCAACATCGAGGGTGGATACAGGATTGCCAACCAAGGCGGTGTCGCCGTCACTTTGCGATTCGCCCTGAAGATCGCCGCGAATGCGATGAATGTGAGCACGCCGCCGATCAACGGCAATCCTCCGGCAAAGATCGCAATCACGGGCACCACCGCAACCAAAAACAAAGCCAGACTCACAAGTAGCGTAAAGCCTATGCGATAGTGGTATGCGGCAAAAGCGTTCTTCTCGGCAAGCCGCATAACACCTAAAGGTCCCTGCAACCAACGCAACCGCACCAGATCCCGGCCGATGACAACTCGCTGCCTGTATCCAGCGCGCTTAACCAGCC
Source organism: uncultured Acidobacteriaceae bacterium (assembly GCA_963843655.1). Classification (GTDB taxonomy): domain Bacteria; phylum Acidobacteriota; class Terriglobia; order Terriglobales; family Acidobacteriaceae; genus Telmatobacter. The sequence goes on from CAWJLD010000006.1 coordinate 285,177, forward strand.
AGCCGAGCCGCAGGTCATCGAGCACTTCCATCCTGATCCTGTCGAAGCCGCCAAGTTTTTCGTACACTTCGCGGCGGATCAAGTTGAAGCCGCCGACCCCAATGAAGTCTCTCGCTTGTGGATCCGATACTTTCCACAAGCGGATCATCCATTGCGAAAGCGCATTCATGGTCGCAAGCATTGCTTTCTCACCAAGCGTTAGCAGAATCACGGAGGGTATCAGAATCAGATGATCGGCGCTGAGGGCTTCCGCTTCGCGCAAGGCGATTTCGAGTGACCTCGGATGGAAGTGCACGTCGCCATCCGTAAAGAGCAGCCAGGGCGACCGCGCCTGTCGTGCTGCCATCGCCATAGCGTGCGGCTTGCCAAGCCAACTCTTCGGCAATTCGGTTATGTGCAGTACCTGCAATGAATGGCGGCCTCCCGCTGCTGCGGCAGCGACGTCATCCATCAGGATGCCGGTTCCGTCGGTCGACCGATCGTCTACAGCGATGATCTGCAAACAAACTCCCGTGGATGCAAGCAGAGAATTCAGCGTGTTTTTGATGGAAGCTTCTTCGTCGCGCGCCGGGACAATTATGGTGATCTCGTCCTCATCCGATGCAAACAAAGATGGCTCATTTCCCGGGCTCACTTCCGGCAATGTGGACATGCCCTGCACCACCATGGCCGCATGCGCAAGCCAGACTACGGCGATCAGCCAATTGAGAACGGTGAGAATCTGCAAAGCCGGATGCGCCAACGACATAGTGCCAGTATCGCCCACGATGGCCGAGATCTGGTCAACGAGAAATGCGGCTGTCGATGAAATCAAACTTGTGGAGCAGAAGTTTCCTCTAATGGAGGCGCAAAGCGGGAGCCGGCAAAGAGGATCGCTGCCGAGATTGCGAGCGTGATCAGCGTAGCGCCCAGTCCCAGAGCCAGATTGGTGTGATCTGAGATTGCACCGATGATCTGCGGCGAAAATGTGTCGCCGAAGAAATGGATGCAGAAAAGGTTGATAGAAATTGCAGTAGCACGCACCGGGGCCGAAACGGCGTTCACGATTGCCGTGTTTAGCGGCCCGGTGTTCAGGAACAGGAAGAATTCCGCCGCGAACAACGATGGAATCGTGAGCGATTTAGGCCCAAAGAAGACCATTGCTCCGCAAGGCAGCGTCAATACCACACTCCAGAATGAAAGCAGGTAGAGCGCGCGATGATTGGTGCGCAGCCAGCGCTGTGCGATCCAACCGCCAATCAGCGTTCCGGCAATGCCGTCGAACACTGTAATGCCACCAACCGTAACGCTGGCGTTTGCCACAGACAAACCTGCGAAGCGGTGCAGAAATGTCGGCATCCACGCCGAAATTCCTCCCATGGCAAACGTCAGCATGGCAAGGCCCAAGGTGCCAGTCAGGAAGGCGGGATTCCTGAACAGTCCCATTGCGGTTGCGCGCGCGACCGTAGCGTCCAGATGGTCTGAGGCACCGCGCACCGGCTCTCGGCCAATCCCCATATAGAGCGCAGCGATAACCAGCCCAGGAATGGCGCAGATAAAAAACGGCGTACGCCAGCCCCACATTGAGCCCATGGTTCCACCGGCCATATAACCCAATGCCGCGCCCACTGGAATGGCGACGTAGAAGATGGAGAGCACCCGGTTGCGTTCGCGCTCAGTATAAAAATCGGCAAGCACCGCAGGCGCGTAAATGCCGAAGGTTGCTTCGCCAATGCCGACGAACGCCTGCCGCAGATAAAACATCCAGTAACCGTGCACCCAGGCGGTTCCGAGCGTGGCCAGGCTCCAGAGGATTGCGCCGGCAACGATGAGCGGTTTGCGGCTTATGCGGTCTCCCAGCCAGCCTGTAGCAGGCGCAGCGATCATGTAAAAGGCAAACATGGCCGTGGTGAGCGCGCCCATTTGCTGATCGGTCGCGTGAAATTCATGCTGGATGAGCGGTTGCGCTCCGGGGAGGATGTAGCGGTCGATGTAGTTCAGCAGGTTAAGGCCAATGAGCAGCAAAAACGTGCCCAAGGCTGGGTTGAGCCGATCACGAGTGGATGGAGTGACATTAGGCAAATGGGTTTATCTCGCAGAATGCAGCGGGCGGTGCAACGAATATCAAAACGTGCCGAAATCAGATCACACCCTGGGCGATCTTATGCTTTGGGTCTTGGCCAACGCGCTTCAACCGTGGTGCCGATTCCGCCTCGCGGTCTGAACTCGCCCTTGACGACGGCCCACACCGGATCGCAGGCCTTCACCACATCTTCCAGCACCTGATTCACAACGTTCTCCTGAAAGATACCCAGGTTGCGGTAGCAGAAAAGGTACTCCTTGAGCGACTTCAATTCGAGGCAACGCTCGCGGGGCATATATCGAATGGTCAAGACGCCGAAATCGGGCAAGCCGGTCTTGGGGCACACCGAGGTCAACTCCGGATCGTCGATCAGAATTTCGTAGCCGGGGAACTGGTTCTGCCAGGTTTCGATAGCGGGAAACTTGAAGTCGAGGCCAGCCTTCGCGTGTTCATCGGTGTAGCGCGCTGCGTTACCGGTTTCTGATGCCATAGCTATATTGTATCGAGCGGCGGGAACATCGAGGGTAACCGCATTATGGCATTTTTTGCCACCTAAGCCCATGATTGAGAGTCTTATATACTAACCTTGGTTAGCTAAATGGCTGAAGACAGAAATCGCTCGAACCGTTCACGGCGCTGGTTATGGATTAGCCTGGCGGTCGTTCTTGTGGTGGTATTTTTCGTTACGCGGTACCTGCTCCGTGACCAGCTTACTGTCAAGGTGGCTGAGGTAGGGCACGAAGAGCTGCGAAATACGCTGAGCACCAACGGCAAAGTAGAACCGGAAACCGACTTTAGTTTCTATAGCCCCATCTCCACCACCGTTAAGTCAGTCAGCGTCACGCCCGGCGACCAAGTGAAACCCGGCCAGGTGCTCCTTGTGCTTGACGACGTGGACGCCCGAGCGCGCGTGGCCGGAGCGGAGTCAGGCGTAAAGTCGGCGCAGGTCGCTCTCGACGCCGCCCTGCATAACGGCACCCAGGAACAGCAGCAGATGGCGGCTGCAGATTTGACCCGAGCAAAGCTGGATCGCGATCAGGCTAAGCGCGATCTTGACGCTCTCACTCGTCTGCATTCCACCGGAGCGGCCTCAGCAGGTGAGGTAACCGCCGCACAGTCGCGGCTTGAAACGGCTGAAGCAGGCGTGCATGCTGCTCAGCTCTCGTCCACAAGCCGATATTCGGCGGCAGATGTTGACCGGGCTCGAGCCGCGCTGGCCGATGCTGAAGCGAATTTGGCCGCCGCGCGCGACGTATTGGGAAAGACTGTGCTTCGCGCTCCGATTGCGGGTACGGTGTACGACATTGAGGTGTCGCCAACTGATTACGCCGAACAGGGCAAGCTCATCTTGAAGATGGCTGACTTGAAGAAGGAGCGCATTCGCGCATATTTCGACGAGCCGGATATCGGCCACCTTGAAGTCGGTCAGAAGATCGTAATCAAGTGGGATGCGAAACCTGGCAAAGAGTGGAAAGGGCACATCGAGCGGACACCGGTCACGATTGTCAGCTATGGCACGCGCCATGTTGGAGAAGCATTGGTGAGCATCGACGACAGAGATGCCGACCTGCTCCCTGACACAAACGTGAATGTGACCGTGACTACTTCCACCGAACCGGGCGTGCTGAGCATTCCGCGCGAAGCTCTGTTCTCGCAGAATGGCCAGCCTTACGTCTATAAGGTATCGGGCGACAGCCTGGTGCGTGCGCAGGTGGTCACCGGAATTGTGAATCTTACCCGTGTGGCGATTCTGAAAGGGCTGAGCGATGGCGATGTGGTTGCAACCGGAACTCTCGGCGGACAGCCCCTTGAAGAAGACGTTCCCATCAAGGTTGTGCGGTGAATCGATGCTTATCAACATTCCGGAGTCCGGCAGCACATCTGTTGAAGGCAGAGGGGCTGCTGGCAGCGGCAACTCTCCTGGTGGCGGCAACACTCATGCCGCGCACGCTTTATGCGGCCTCAACGAGCGAGACACTCGCCCAGGCCAACAAGATCTTCCAGGCCGGTGAAGCGGATAAGGCATTGCAACTAATCGGCTCCCTGCCGCAAGGTGGATCAGGATCGGCAGAGGCGCAGAATCTCACGTGCCGCATTCACTACGCTCTACAGCAATGGGACCAGGCAGTTGCCGAGTGCGAAAAGTCCGTGAAGCTTGATGGCGAGAACTCCGACTATCATGTGTGGTTCGGCCGCGCACTGGGCCTGAAGGCTCAGCATGCTTCGTTCTTCAGTGCATACGGCTTGGGCAAGCGCGTTTTGTCGGAGTTCCAGACAGCCGCGCGGCTCAATCCTCGTAATCCAGAGGCTCTTACGGACCTGGGCGATTTCTACAGGAGTGCGCCCGGAATTGTGGGAGGCGGTCTCGATAAAGCTGAACAAGTCGCTCAGCAACTCGACCGCGTAGATCCTTCAAGAGCGCATCAACTTCGCGCAGAAATTGCGGAATCGCGTGGCGACTACGGAACCGCGGAACGAGAGTTCAAAGAAGCCGTTTCGACCTCCGCGCATCCTGCTTTGCGCTGGACGGTGCTGGCGAACTTCTACCGCAATCGCAAACGTTACAGCGAAATGGAAGCAGCAATTCACAGCGCTGAAGTTGCGGCTAAAAAGGACCCACGCGCCACCATCGCCCTCTTTGACGGCGCCGGCGTGCTGATTGACGGCAAACAAGACCCCGGTACCGCGGCAAGACTGCTGGAGGAGTACCTGGACAGCTCAACGAAAACCGAAGAAGGGCCCGCGTTTGAAGCCCATGTGCGGTTGGCGCGACTGAAGAAGCAACTTGGCGATTCTGCCGGAGCCCAGCAGCAGATTACTGAAGCGCTGGCTCTGGCTCACGACTACAAGCCTGCACTCGAATTCAATCGCTAACCTCGGATGTTGATTCGAGTGTTGATCGGAATGGATTATTTGAAGACCCGAACCAGACTTTGCAGGAGATGGGCGTCGATTGTTGCCGGACTGGTTGTTGCTGCGGTACCGGCATTCACCTCCGCCCAGGTTTCTCTCGCCACCATGGTCGACATGGCGAACGAGAACAGCAACCCCGTAAGGCTCGCGCAGGCAGATATCAACAGGGCAAATGCTGCATTTGCGCAAAGCAAGGACGCGTATATTCCCACCATTTCCTTTGGTTCGGGCTTGCCCGCATTTCGAAGCGTCGGCTTTACCGGGAATCTGCCGACCATATGGGATGCGAACATCCAATCCCTGGTTTTCAGCCTGCCGCAGATTCAATATATCCGTGCCGCCAAAGCAGGCGTTCAGGCCGCCGTGGCCAATCTGAAAGACGCGCGCGAACAGGTCGCTCTCGACACCTCAACGGCCTACATCGAACTCGATACGGTAAATCAGGAGCTTGCTGTAGTCCGGCAGCAGGAGACTTACGCAAACCGGCTCGTCGAGATTGAACAGCAGCGCGCAGAAGCCGGCGTCGATCCGCTTACGGACCTGCTCAAGGCAAAGCTTACTGCTGCGCAGCTCAAGTTGAAGCGGCTGCACCTTGAAACCCGCGCCGCAACGCTAGCGCAACAACTATCGGCGCTCACCGGTCTGCCGCCTGCATCGATTGTGACCGAGCATGCGAGCATTCCCGCAATTCCCGCGTTGAAGGCCAGCGGCGCCAGAACGTTGCCTGGAATCCAATCCGCGAATTTGCTTGCGAAATCAAAAGAGTTCGTCGCTAAAGGTGACAACTACCACAAGCGAATGCTGCCCGAGATCGGCTTCGGGGCGCAGTACAATCGCAATACAACACTGCTAAACGACATCAACAGGTACTACGCTCATGTGTTGCCGGCAAATAACTTCAGTTCGGGTTTTTCGATCCGGCTTCCGCTCTTCGACTGGGGTGCGCGCGACAAAGCAAAGCAATCTGCCGCCGAAGCGTTACGAGCAAAGGTGGAGGCTGAACAGGCGGAGAGGCAAAACGACGTTCAGATCGCGACCCTCGACGGCACATTGCGCGAACTCGATGCCCAGGCTGAAGTGGCCAACCTGAAGAAGCAGATCTCCGAAGAGCAATTGAAGACCGTGCAGTCTCAGTTGGAGTATGGAAACGGTGCGGGTGCGGGACCGGGTGCTCCGGCGCAGCTCACGCCAAAAGCCGAACAGCAGGCGCGCATCGACGAGCGCGAAAACTACCAGGAATCGCTCGATGCCGACCTGAACCTAAGCAAGGCCCGCCTAAACCTGCTGCGCGCCCTCGGTCACATGCAGGACTGGCTCGACGAGTTGCATTGATATTGCATCGGCGCACGTTACTGCGCGTCTAAGATAGGCAGGGGGTGACCTGTCTTCGACCGTCCCCTTTGCCGGCACCCATGCCGATTGTTCCTTTGCTTTCAGATGTTTACCGCCGACGCGAAGGACCGTACCTTGCCGGGAACCCGGCCAGATCGTAACTCACAGAATTCGGTGGAAAAAACTGCCTGAATGCTAGAATGGAAGAGATGTCTATGCCCCTGAAAACATTGCTACTGAACCCGCCTTCGTTCGAGAATTTCGACGGCGGTGCGAGTTCGCGTTGGCCGGCAACGCGTGAAATTGAATCCTACTGGTACCCGGTATGGCTAACCTATCCCGCCGGAATGCTGGAAGGATCGCGGCTGCTCGATGCGCCACCTCATCACGTCTCCGCAGAAGAAACCATCAATATCTGCAAGGACTACGAATTTCTGGTGCTGTTTACCTCCACCGTCGGCTGGGATGGCGACCAGAGGCTGGCTGAAGCCATCAAGGAAGCCAATCCTTCCATCCGCATCGCATTCGTTGGTCCGCCCGTTACCACCGACCCCGACCGCGCTCTCAACGAGTGCTCGGTACTCGACTTCATTTGCCGCCGCGAATTTGACTACTCGGTTGTTGAGTACGCCAATGGTAAGCCGCTAAATGAAATTCTCGGCATCAGCTACAAGAAGGACGGCAAGATTATTCACAACCCCGATCGCCCGCAGGTAGAAAACCTGGACGCGATGCCGTGGGCGACGAAGATCTACAAGCGCGACATGGATGTAACGCGCTACAACGTGCCCTTCCTGCTGCACCCATACATCGCGCTCTACTCAACCCGCGGCTGCCCTGCGCAATGCACCTTCTGCCTGTGGCCGCAGACGCTGAGCGGACATGCGTGGCGCAAGCGCTCCACTGACGACGTGGCCGCCGAGATGAAGTGGGCAAAGGAGAACTTCCCCGATGTAAAGGAGTTCTTCTTCGACGACGATACGTTCAACATCCAGAAGGCCCGCACCATCGAGCTGTGCGAAAAGTTGAAGCCGCTTGGCCTTACATGGAGCTGCACCTCGCGCGTGACCACCGACTACGAAACGCTGAAGGCCATGCGTGAAGCGGGCTGCCGGTTGCTTATCGTCGGCTTTGAGTCCGGCGATCCGCAGATTCTTAAGAACATCAAGAAGGGCGCCACGGTTGAGCGCGCGCGCGACTTTGCCCGCGACTGCCACTCGCTTGGCCTCACCATTCACGCCGACTTCATTCTCGGCCTGCCCGGTGAAACCAAGGCGTCCATTCGCAACACCATCAACTTTGCCAAATCGCTCGATTGCGAAACCATCCAGGTTTCCGTCGCTCACGCTTACCCCGGAACCGAGTTCTATGAGTTCGCTGCCAAGAATGGTTTCATTACTAACGAAAAGATGGAAGATGGTGGCGGCCACCAGATGGCGCACATCGAGTATCCGGGCCTACCCACCGACTACGTGATGGAGATGGTCCATCGCTTCTACGATGAGTACTATTTCCGCCCCAAGGCCGCATTCCGCGTGGTGTGGAAGGCAATTGTGAATCGCGATCTGCCGCGTCTTTATGTAGAAGCCAAATCGTTCCTCAAGTTGCGCGCGCAACGCAATAAGCAAGTAAAACTTGCGCGCAGCGGGCAAGCTAAGCCTCAGGCACCGGCAAGCGCGGGCGCCTAAGTCCTTATCGATTTCGTCAAGCATGGGGGCGGCGCCACTGCGTCCGCCCTCAATTTCTTTCAGTCGCAATTCAGGTTTTTCTAGATAGCCGATGACCCACCAGAAACTCTCGCCGCGCCAATATGCCATTCTCGGACTGGTTTCAGTCTGCGCTCCGCTCGGCGATACCTGCCTTTCGCAGGGAATGAAACAAGTACCGAACGTTTCGCTGGTGCATCCGGCCACGCTCATCGCGGCCGTATTTACGCCGTGGATCGTGCTTGGCATCGCACTGCTCATCGGTTTCTTTGCCAGCTACCTGACCGCACTCTCATGGGCCGATCTCACCTACGTACTTCCGGCCACGGCCTTCGGCAATATGATTGTTGAAATGCTCTCGCGCTTTGCTCTGCATGAGGCGGTCTCAGTCCAACGCTGGATCGGCTGTGTTCTCATCACCATCGGTGTGGGATTTGTTGCTCAAGGACCTTCACTCACGGAGCGCCCTGTGCCCGCAACCGGAATTGCCGACCCCCTCCAGGAAGAGGAGCGTGTGCGATGACTGATCCGGTTACAGGTACACAGGTTGGCTTCTGGGCCGCAACCGGCATGATCGCCGCCATCATTCTGGCGTCGAGCATCGGCGAAATTCTCACTGCTGCCGCGATGAAGTCCGTCGGCGACCTGGACGAAATTCGTGCCCGCTCCGGCCTTTTCGGCGCCATACGTGCCGTTCTTACCTGCCCACTGTTCTTCGCCGGGGTCGCTTTTCTGGCGCTTGCGTTCTTCTCGTTGCTGTATGCGCTAAATCACCTGCCGCTCGGACTCGTAGCGCCTGCGTCAGCATCGCTCACGTTGGTGACAAACGCTATCGGTGCGAAAATCTTCCTCAAAGAAAATGTCGACCATCGTCGCTGGGCCGCAGCCGTGCTGGTGTGCATCGGCGTGTACTTTTTGGCGCACTGAAACGCGATTTCTAACGGCTGGGAGCTGCATTCACAAACTTCATGAAGCCCTCCGGCTTCAAATCCAGCTCCAGAAATGTTCTCTGCTCGCCCAAACCCTTGCATAGCGCTTCCGCGGCAAGATGCCCTGAGCGTGCGGCGCTCTCCATCGTCGAGGGCCACCCGGTGGCGGCCCAGTCGCCTGCCAGGAAGCAGTTCGGCCAAGGCGAAACGGCATGTGGACGCCATTCGTCAATGCCGGGCGGAACGCCGAACGTAGCCCGCACTTCTTTCACCAGAGCAACCTTCTCCAGCTTTGCCGTCGCCACTGCCGGAAAGAACTCCGCTAGCTCAGCCAGTGCCTGCCGGATAGCTTGTTCCCTTGGCAACGCGGCAAAGGCACGCGTCGCCGAAATGACAAGTTCAACGTAATTGCCGCCGCGCCGTTGAAGACAAGACTGGTTGTAGAGCCAGTGAATCTCGCGGTCGAGCAGAACTGCGTGCCCGAGTTCCGTGATTTCGCGATCAAACCAGAGATGCACGCTGCAGATGGGCCAATGTTCGAGTCGCTCGATCTTGCGAGCCAGCTCCGGCTTCCCTTCCGCCACAGGCATCTGCGGTAGCAATTGTTTGGTAGCTTCAAATGGCAACGCGAAAATCAGATAGTCCGAAGCGAGTTCTCCGGTGCGGGTTCGAAGCCGCCATTGTGCGACAGCCCCATCCCACTCCGCTCCTTCAAGAAATGTGCTCAGATGCACCCGGCCGCCGCGCTCTTCGATGAACGGTACAACACTGGCGTACAACTCGCTGAGCGGAACCGTGCTCATACCCATGCTGCCGGCAAAGGCCGAGTTCATGAACAGCTCACGAATGACCTTGGCCGCGTACGGCAGCGAGATCGAATCGAGATCGGCATTCAGAGCGCTCGCAATCACCAGCCGCCAGAAGTGCTCAATTGCGCCGCGCGTCTGGCCATGACGCTTGAGCCAGGCTCCGAGCGACTCACGCGAATAAGCCGGCACCGGCCGCATGAGCGCGCTGAACGCCCGAGCCAGCGCGAACTTATCGGCTAGCGAAAACGCATGCGCACTAAGCAGCCGGGGGAATCCGTGCAACGGTGCCGGCAGTCCGATACCTGCCAGTTTCGAAGGCCCCAGTCGCGATCGCCGCCCGCCCGGCTCGATCATCGTCATCTCGCTGGTCCAGTGGATGCGGTCAGCCACTCCGATGCGGCGATAGAAGCCGGTCAAGTTTGTACAACAGCCAAAGAGCACATGCTGACAGTTGTCGATGACTTCGTTAACGCCCGGATGAAGATACGAACTCGCACGCCCGCCGAGATAGCCTCGCCGTTCAACGAGTTGCACACGCAGCCCCGTCTCGGCCAGCGCGCACGCCGCGCTCATGCCGGCGACGCCGCCACCAATCACCGTGACGACCTTCTGCGACTTGCGCTCTGAACTGCTCAATCGCTCTCCACTATTTGCACTACGCGAACAGCCGCGCCCACGTCATGCGCGTCAGGCCGCCTATCAATATCGCCAGTTTCTGCAGCATCGGCACGGAAACGCGGCGCGAGAACACATCAAAATTCGCGCGCTCTATTCGCTTGAGAAGTGTGTGATAGATGGCGACCAGAACCTGCAGCGCCGGACGGCTCTCCGGATCAATATACGGCAGCAAATCGTCGGCCGAGTGGTAGTAATTCTCAGCGCGCAATGCAATGTCAAGCAGCAACGCGCGCTCTTTCTCCGAGGGCGGCTTGCCCGGCGCACGATGCAATAACGACTCGAGCAGAACTCCATGCCTCTTGAGGTCTTCGATTGGCAAATAGATGCGATTGCGCTCCGCATCCTCGGCCACATCACGCAGAATGTTCGTCAACTGAAACGCAATTCCTGTCTCTTCTGCAAGCTTTTCGGCGCGGGCGTCTGTATATCCAAAGATGCGGATGCAGACCAGGCCCACCACCGACGCAACCAAATAACAATAGCGATACAGGTCAGTGAAAGTAGCGTAGGTGTCGGGCTCGCTGCTCTCCGTGCGATCCAGGTCCATGGTCACACCGGCAACCAGCTCATCAAGCAGGCTCAGTGGAATCGCAAACCGAGCGGTCGCATCCCTTACAGCGATGAATACAGGATCGGCGGTTTGCTCGCCGTTGCTCGCAGCGTGCCACTCGTTCAGCCAGGCGTCGAGCTTCGCCCGCCGTTCATCGCGCGAGATGGTTTCATCGTCCGAGAGATCATCAGCTTTGCGCATGAACGCATAAACCGCACAGATGGCATTACGCCGCGCGGGAGGTAGCGCGACAAACGCGTAGTAGAAGTTCTTGGCTTCGCGCCAGGCGATTCCGCGGCACACCGCATAGGAGTGGCTGAGCGTAGGACCGTTGGTTGGGAGTTCTTGCGTCAAGCCGCCTTCTCTCAAAGTCCCTTGCCGAGGCGGGAGAATGGAAACATCTTTGCACAAAGCGCGCGGAAACCAAGTGCCAGCTTTATGCTCTTTGCAATTGCCGGACGCGCACTGAGAACGTCGTAGTTACGCCGCTCGACTGCACGTAGAATTTCAAGCCCGCCGCGGCTGAACAAATCGAGATCAATCGCCAGATCGCGATTGACCATGCCGATGAGCGGCAGTCCCTGCTCAAACAGTGCGCGCGCATAATCCACTTCGTGCCGCATCAGCGCGCGAAATTCATCCGTCGCAATACCCTTTGCAATGATCTCGTCCGTCACGCCGAACCGCCGCATATCGTCCTGCGGCAGGTAGACGCGGTCCTTGCCCCAATCCACACGAACATCCTGCCAGAAGTTAGCCAGTTGCAGTGCCGAACACGTGGCGTCTGAAAGCTTGAACTTCTCTTCGCTCGCTTCTCCGCACGCGTACAACACCAGCCGGCCCACGGGGTTCGCCGAGTACCGGCAGTATCCAAGCACCTGGGTCATATCCGCATAACGGGTCACTGTCTGGTCCTGACGAAACGCTTTCAATAGATCGGCAAACGGTTCCTTCGGAATCGAACAGGCACGAATGGTCTCCGCTAGGGCCACAAACACAGAATGCCGCGTGCGGCCTTCGTAGCAGGCATCAAGCTCGCGCTCCCACAGATCGAGCAGCGCCAGAGCCGATGCCGTTGAACCTACCTCATCGCCCAGATCGTCTGAAACGCGGCAGTATGCGTAAATCGAGTGGAAATGCGGACGCAACGCCTTCGGCAGGAACCATGTGGCAACATGGAAATTCTCGTAGTGCGTCTCGGCTAGATGCTGACACCATGCACGCGCCTCTCCGAGAGTCGGAGCAACTTCCGGAATGCGATAGGACGCCGGCAAGGCTGCCCACCCGCGCGCCAGCAATTCACCGCCGCTATCCTCGGGGGCGGTTCCCAGCGCTTTGTTATCCGGTTGAGCGGTTGCGGAAGTCACTCATCCACCTCAGGAACAATGGCGGTCTTGATCTCGCTGCTGCGGTTCATCAGCTTTTCAAAGACGCGATTGAGTTCGTAGAGGTGAGCGCGGCCGGTAATAAACGCCTCCGACTGAAAACCCCCACTGGCGATCAGATCGAGAGCTTTGCGGCAAATCTCCGGTGTGTGATGAAATGTTGCGCGCAGCGTTATATCGCTGTAGTGAAGGCGGTTAGTATCGAGCGTTACGTGCGTATTGGCCGCGCACCCGCCGAAGAAATTCACGGTGCCTCCTTTGCGCACCAGTTCCACCGCTTCCTGCCACGCATCAGGAACGCCCACAGCCTCAATGGCGATATCCACGCCGCGATTCCCCGGCGTCAGCGCCCGCGTCTCGCGAATCGCCTTGCGTATGCTGCCGGTTTGCACAATATGCGCAGCACCCAGTTGCTTTGCCGCATCCACCTGGCCATCGTGCTTCACAATCGCGATCACCTCGTAACCGGCAAGCGCGGCGACATGCAAAATCATCAAGCCCAATGGACCGCCGCCGATTACCGCTACGGTGTCGCCCTTGCGCGGACGCGAATCTTCAAATCCATGGACAGCACAAGCCAAAGGTTCAGTCAGCGCGGCATGCTCCAGAGCTACATGGTCAGGAACATGCAACGTGTTCTTGGCAACGATTCGCGCCGGTATGCGAATGTATTCTGCATAAGCACCGTTGTTGAACAGGAGATCGTCGCACAGATTCTCCTGCCCGCGACTGCAGAAGAAGCATTCCCCGCATGGGGCGGAATTGAGCGCGACAACACGATCACCGGAGGCAAATCCAGTAACACCCTCACCCGCCTGTACCACCGTTCCCGCCAGTTCGTGTCCAAAGAGTGCTGGGGGAACAATCATGCGCGCATGGTATCCGCGCCGAAAGACCTTGAGATCGGTTCCGCACGTGAGCGCCGCGCCCACCTGGACAATGATTTCTCCCGGCGCTGCTTCTGGAACAGGCACCTGCTCAATTCGTATATCTTCGCGACCGTGAAGGACTGCGGCACGCATGGTGCTGTGTCCGCTTAGGAGCGTTTGCTCAACTGTCCTGCGGCCCAGGCTTACGGCGGATTCGACCGTCTGGCGCCCCTTGTCGACCACGGTATCGACGGTGTTCAGGCCCGCTTCAACCACAGTCTCAACTGTGTTCAGGCCTCCTTCGACGACGACCTCGATCGTTTTGCGGCTGCGGAGGATCGCGTCTTTCATGGTACCCGCCATCAAGTCTCTCCTACTCCCCGCCCCCGCCCAGTACAGGTTCAATCATAATCTTCATCGAGCCCGGCTGCGGGTGTGATGCTATGTCAATCGCTTCGACCGCCTGTTCAATTAGAAAGCGGTGCGAGATCAATTGTGTCAGATCAAATCCCTTACGGTATCCGTTCAGGACAATGTCGGTAACTTCATCAAGTATCGGGAACGATGATGAGTATGAACCCAGCAGCGTTTTCTCGTCCACACAAACCGCTGCCGGATCGAAGGTCGCTTCGCCGTGCTGGGTCTGCGCAAACAACATCACCTTGCCGCCATGCCGTACAGAATCGATTGCGGTCTTGATGAGAGCATTGCCGCCCACGGCCAGGATCACGGCGTCGGCGCCCCGGCCTTCAGTCTTGGCGCGCACCTGCTCCACAACGTTTTCAGTAGCGGCGTTGATTGGCTCGGTCAGTCCGAACTTCGCTGCAATAGCATGACGCTCGGGATAAAGGTCCGACGTGATGACGCGCGCACCCGTGCGTTTCGCCAGTGCGGCGTGCATCAATCCAATGGGTCCCTGGCCAATGACCAGAACGGTGTCGTCCGGGTTCAGGCTCAGCCGCTTTACCCCCTTCAAAACGGTGTTCAGGGGTTCAATGAATGCGGCTTGTTCGAAGGGAACATCGTCGGGGATGCGCACTACTCCGCGGTTCTTCACCACAAAGTCCATCACCCGGATGTACTCCGCAAAGCCGCCACCTGAGGGTTCGAAGCCTGCGGTCACACCGGTCTTCAAATAAAGACGGCACTGCGCCGGCGTCTGCTTGCGGCAGTAATAGCAGTCGCCGCAAGGAACGTGGTGAAACGTCATGATGCGGTCGCCCAATTCGTAGCCTTCAACTCCGTCGCCCATTTGCACCACGGTCCCGGCCATCTCGTGGCCAAAGATGCGAGGCGCAGAGTGCGATCCCATGTGGATCTTTTTCAGGTCGGTTCCACAGATGCCGCAGGTAGCAACCTTGATGAGCAGTTCGCCGGGGCCGATCTCGGGCACGGGTACGGTTTCCACACGCATGTCGTTGACACCGCGGTAGACCACTGCGCGCATGGTGGTAGGGATCTTTGGCTCAATCCGGCTTTCAATGTGAGAGGTTTGAGTCGCCATTCGGGTTCGATTGATCTCCTGGGTTATCCAGATTTTCGAGCAGGAGTCCCGTCAGGTTATGGGAAGCCTTCTTACTATTTTCGCCCATCCGGATGAGCGCGGGCCAGTACCATGGCCTGGGAAGTACAAAAAACAGCAATCGGGACAGGCGAAGCTGGCCTTGCGGCGAAACAAAGCGGTTGAAATCCGGCAGATTTTCGCTGAATCCGTCGCTCACGCCTTTAACGCACTCGAAAGGGATGCCGCGCATAGCAGCCAGCCGGGCAATTCCAGCCGCCTCCATGTCCACAAGGCCAGCCTGATACTCCGCGGCAAGACGGCGCTTCTCGGATGCATCTGCGACCTGTGCACTAGTTACCAGCCATGGAGCCAAGTTGCCGGCTCTGGCTGCGGCAAAGCGTTCTCCCGTTTGAAGGTCGATAACCCCGGCGGCTCGATAGGCTTGTCCGGCCTCCATCTCCGGGCGCAGGGCGCCTGCCCAGCCAATGGAGATGACGCGGTTAACCTTGCCGCC
Source organism: uncultured Acidobacteriaceae bacterium (assembly GCA_963843655.1). Lineage (GTDB taxonomy): Bacteria > Acidobacteriota > Terriglobia > Terriglobales > Acidobacteriaceae > Telmatobacter. Next base: position 300,428 of record CAWJLD010000006.1, read on the forward strand.
ACTCTCCACCTGGGCGAATGCATGAGAGGCGGCCGGCTTTCCCATTCCCGCGCAGGCGGCAACCCACTCCGCATCCTTGTGGCGCGCACTCCAGAGGTCGACATCCGATCTGCGCTCATGATGCCAGCCGCGCACCAGTGGCTTTAGCTCACCGGGCAAAGCAGCGATGATGGCGATGCGGGTCATGCTTCCGTCCGCGGTTGACCGGCGGGGGCATATCCGTTGGCGCGGAACCACTCGATCGCCGAGCGCATCGCGGGGTAGACCGGAACAATGCGGAAGCCAAGTTCCTGCTCGGCGCGGGCGCTCGATGCGAACATCTTCTTCCGCCCCATGCGCACCTCTTCGAGGGTGGCGCGCGGCTCCTTGCCTCGAATCCTGCCCGTGATCCACTCCTCAAAGAACGCATAAGTCGCGGCTAACGCAAACGGAATTTTGACGGTTGGCGACGGAATGCCGGTGATCGCCGACATCTTGTCGAGAATTTGTTTAAGCGTCAGGTTTTCTCCACCCAGAATGTAGCGGCGGCCCGGCGTGCCCTTCACCAGCGCCTGAACGTGGGTGCGCGCCACTTCAGATACATCGACAAGATTCAGGCCTGTGTCTACATATGCCGGAAATTTCCCATTCAGAAAATCGACAAAGATGCGGCCGGTTGGTGTGGGCTTGCGGTCGTTCGGACCGATCGGAGTGGTTGGATTCAGGATGATGACCTGCTGGCCGGCCTGGGCGGCGGAAATCGCTTCCTGCTCGGCCAGGAACTTGGAGCGCTTGTAGTGACCAATCATGTCGCCGATCGAAACGGGCGTGTCCTCGTTGGTCACAATGCCATCGATGCGGAAGTGCATGGTGGCCACGCTCGAAGTGTAGACGACGCGCGGCACTGCGGCCTCGCGCGCCATGCGCAGCAGCTCACGCGTGCCGTCAACGTTGGCGCGATACATCGCCGCCGGATCGGGAATCCAGAGCCGGTAATCGGCCGCAACATGAACAACCGCATCGCAGCCTTCCAGTGCGGGCCGCAACGATTCTGGCTGGCTCAGATCGCCGACGTGAGCATCGCCCTTGATGCCTTCGAGATTCGACAAATTGCTGCTCTTGCGAGTTAGCAGGCGAAGTTCAGCGCCTTCAGCAGCCAGCGCCTTGGCCACGTGATGACCGACAAATCCGGTTGCGCCTGTAACAAAGACTTTCATCGAGATTCTGAGTGAATTTCTATTCTATAGCGCCAGATCAGCACCGGTGTTCACGATGATTCGGCCACAAAAGTGAAACGCGCGGCGTTACACCGCGCGTTTGAAACTTCACAAAAGCCTGAAGCGCCTACTCCAACGCCTCGGGATGCAGCGTGATGTTCTTTTCGCCTGCGGCTTTTTTTTCGTTGTAGGCCTTCACCCAGTCTTCCCAGTGCTTGCCGGCGGCGCGATCTTTGCCGCTGAATTCCAGCCGCGCAACTTCGGCGTAGCTCACCCTGCGCTTGTCCGGCACGTTCGGCGCAAAATACTGCACCCACGAGTCCGCCAGCGAAGCGCCGGTCTTACGGTTGAAGATGTACGCCTCGATCTTCTCGCCGTTCTTGAGCGTGATGGTTACGTCGCCGCGATAATCGAACGCCTTCTCGAGCGCGCCGCGAACTTCCTCGTCGCTGGCCATCTCTGGAATCCAGCCTTCGAGCTTCTCATGTTCGGTGCCCGGCGCCAGCTCCAACGATTCAACCTGTTCCCGTGTGTACTTCAGCACCTCAGCCGTCATACGCGCGTCTCCTCAAGTGCGGTGCTGGATTTCTCAAGCTGCACCAGAGTGGTTGGCCCGTGCGGCGCGGGTTCATTCAGCAGGTTCAGAGCATGCTGGTCAGGGTAGCGGCTGAAGGTGCCGCGAATCATGGCAAGGAAGCCCTTAAGCGAGCCAAAGCCATCCATCACCGCCGGCGCTTCATATCCGCAGCTCACCATGCAGTTGGCGCACTTGGGATTACCGCTGGGAACGCCGTACTCTTCCCAGTTTGTTGTCTCCAGCAGTTCCTTGAAGGTCTCCGTATAACCGTCCTGCAGCAGGTAGCAGGGTTTTTGCCAACCGAAGATGTTGTACGCAGGCATGCCCCAGGGAACACAATCGTAATTGCGGTCGCCCATCAGGAATTCAAGAAATAGTGGCGACATATTGAACTTCCAGTTCGGCTTCCGGTTCGACAAAATGGCGCGGAACAGCCTGCGCACCCGTGCACGGCCCAGGAAGCGGTTCTGATCGGGAGCTTTCTCGTAGCTGTAGCCCGGCGACAGCACAATGCCCTCAACACCCATCGTCATCACTTCATCAAAGAAGGCGCGAACGCTGTTTGGATCGGTGCCATCAAAGAATGTAGCGTTGGTGGTTACGCGGAAGCCGCGCTTCACCGCTTCCTTGATTCCTTCGACAGCCAGATCCCATCCGCCTTCACGGCAAACGGAATAGTCGTGGTGCTCGCGCTGGCCGTCGAGATGCACCGAGAAGGTAAGGTACTTTGACGGCGTGAACTCCGGCAAGCGCCGCTTGAGCTCAAGCGCGTTGGTGCACAGGTAGATGTACTTCTTGCGCGCGATAAGACCATTGACAATCTCCACGATCTGCGGGTGCAGCAGCGGTTCGCCGCCGGGGATTGAAACCATCGGCGCGCCGCACTCGTCCACAGCCTTGAAGCACTCTTCGGGAGTCAACTGCTTCTTCAAAATATGCGGCGGATATTGCACTTTACCGCAGCCGGCGCAGGCCAGGTTGCAGCGGAAAAGCGGTTCAAGCATAAGCACAAGTGGATAACGCTTGTTGCCTGAGAGGCGCTTTTTCAAAACGTAGGTGGACACCGTCCACATCTGAGAGATAGGTACTGCCATCCTGGGGTTAACCTCCAGCGCCGTTAGCAGCGCGCTCCATAGCCCGGCGATAGCCCGTAAGCGCCATCAGCGGGAAGTAATGTCGATACATCGTATAAGCCAGGTAAAAAACCTTGGGGAAGCCCGTACCGGTGATGATGCTTTCGCGTCGCGCTCCTTCACCCATTGACTCATCCCAACTTCCATCTTCGCGCTGCTTCGCAAGCAGCCAACGCACACCCTTTGCAATCGAATCCGACCGGTCGTCACCGGCGGCCAGCAAACCAAGCAGAGCCCACGCCGTCTGCGAAGGAGTACTGGTTCCCACACCGCGGGTGTTCGGATCGTCGTAAGTACCGCACGACTCGCCCCAGCCGCCATCGGGATTCTGCACCATGCGAATCCACTCGGCTGCCTGCTGCATCTGCGGCTCAAGATGATCGACACCCACAGCTTCAAGCCCGCGCAGCACCAGGAACGTGCCGTAGAGGTAATTCACGCCCCAGCGGCCAAACCAGCTTCCATCCGGTTCCTGTTCCTTAAAGATGAACCGAATGGCCCTTTCGACTCGTTTATCTGAGCGGCTATAACCATAGGATGCCAGCATCTCAAGCATGCGCCCGGTGATGTCCACCGTCGGCGGGTCGAGCATGGCGTTGTGATCCGCAAACGGGATGTACTGGAAGATCATCTTCGTGTTGTCTTTATCGAAGCTGCCCCATCCGCCATTGCGGCACTGCATGGCGAACTCCCACTCGATAGCGCGCTGGCACACCTGATGCTGATAGCGTTCGCGCGGATTGTCCACCTTGGTAAGCGCCATCAGGACCTGCGCCGTGTCGTCGGTGTCCGGATAAAACTCGTTGGCAAACTCGAAGAACCATCCGCCGGGATCGGTGTTCGGAACCTTTACCGCCCAATCGCCTTTGTGACGTACTTCCTTTGAGAGCATCCAGTCGGCAGCCTTCAGCATGCGCGGATCGGTGCGCGATACACCGGCTTCACCCAGCGCGAATACTGCCTGCGCTGTATCCCAGACAGGTGACATGCACGGCTGCATGCGGAAGGTCGGTTCCGGCATCACGTCGTTGGCCGGGGCTTCAATACCAAGCTTTTCAAACTCATCGCGCGCGCGAATCACCTGCGGATCGTCCTCGGAGTAACCCAGGCATCGCAGCGCAATAATCGCGTTCATCATGGCCGGATAAATTGCGCCCAATCCATCGGTCATCTCCAGACGCTCCAGCATCCACTTCTCCGCCTTGCGAAGCGCGAGGGTGCGTACCGGGCGCAGATGAACGGCCTCGGCCCAGTGCATCAACCTGTCAAGCACGATGAAGAAGTTGCGCCAGGACAGAAGCCGCTTGCGATCCCGCCGCAGGCGCAGAATCGAGTTCGCGCGGCCGCCTACAAACAGCTCATCGATTCCCTGCTCCGGCGGAATCTTCTTGTATGGCTTCTTGGCGTAGATGATGGCAAGCGGAACAAGGATTGAGCGCGACCACGAAGAAATCTCGTAGATGTTGAAGTAGAACCAGTTCGGAAAAAGGACGATCTCCGGAGGAATCGCCGGCACCGCGTCATAGTCGTACTGGCCAAGCGCGCACAGATACATCTTGGTGAAGGTGTTGCAGGCAACAACGCCACCGTTGGCCAGAACCCACTCGCGGCACTTGACCATACGCGGATCGTCAGGCTTAAGCCCCATCAACTTGGCAGAGAAGTAGCACTTGACCGAAAGCGAGATATTTCCCGGTCCGCCCGGATACAGGCTCCAGCTTCCATCGTCGTTCTGATAGCGCATCATCTCCGCGTATGCGCGCTTCAGACGGCCCGGATCGCCGCTCTCCAGCAACGTATGCAAAAAGATATAGTCGGCCTCGAGCATGGAGTCGGCTTCCAGCTCACCAAGCCAATAGCCTTCAGGATGTTGAAGTGAGAAGATGTGATCCCGGCTCGAAGCGATGGCGGCTTCAACGTCAGCCATGTCCGCGTCAATACGGCCAAATCTGGGCGCTGCGGTTTGCGTCCTTACTTCTTCTAGACTCATTCGCTTCAAAACGCCTCAGTTTCTTTGGCAAAACCAAAACAGGTTGCGGTGCGCTCAAGGTGCAATACTTTCCGCGCTCTGTCTCTGTTTCTCCAGTAAAGCCGAACGCTTAAACGGGGATACTTTCCCCACCCGCGCCGCCGATCGCCTGCACAATTTCTGGAGGCAGACCAAACCGCACATTCTCCGGCATTACTTCTACTTCTTCGACGCTCGTAAAGCCGTTCCGGCGCAAATAATTAACCACGTCCTCCACCAGAACCTCGGGGGCCGAAGCACCAGCCGTAACCGCCACCGTATCAACCCCTTCAAGCCACTCCGGCTTAATGGATTGCGAATTGTCAATCAAGTGACCTATGGTCCCCAGATTGCGCGATACCTCAACGAGGCGATTGGAATTAGAACTGTTGGTGGATCCTACTACCAGTACAAGGCCTGCGTTATGAGCTACGTTCCGAACAGCAACTTGCCGATTTTCGGTTGCGTAGCAGATGTCTTGCGAGTGCGGCCCAACGATGTTCGGGAACTTCTCCTTGAGCGCGTGGATGATATCCCGCGCCTCGTCCAGCGAGAGAGTGGTCTGGGTCAGGTAAGCCACACGGTCTGGGTCGGGAACCTGCAACGCCGCCACTTCGTCCACATTCGAAACCACCTGGGTTACATCCGGGGCCTCGCCCAGCGTGCCCTCGATCTCGTCGTGATCCCGGTGCCCGATCAGGACCAGCGAATACCCCTGCTTGGCGAACTTCACGGCCTCAATATGGACCTTGGTCACCAGCGGGCAGGTGGCATCAATCACCTTCAGATTACGCCCCTTGCTGGTCTCGCGGACGGCAGGCGAAACTCCGTGCGCCGAGTAAATCACACGCTGACCGTCGGGTACATCGTCGATCTCATGCACAAAGATCGCTCCCTTATCCGCCAACTCATTCACAACATAGCGGTTATGCACAATCTCGCGGCGAACGTAAATGGGGGCGCCAAAGGTATCCAGGGCGATCTTTACAATGTCGATGGCGCGTACTACGCCGGCGCAAAAGCCTCTCGGCTTTAGGAGCAATACCCGCTTCTGACTGGGGGAAGTCCCGGCGGCGTTACCGTTGGGGATGGATTCAATGGCGGATGTGGTCACATCCTTAAGTATACCAATCGGTCGCCTCAAACAACAGAATTGAAATGGGGCGCTCCGGAAGCCTGAACAGTCCTCGGCAACAGGCCCTAGGGCAAAGCATTAGCCTGGCTATTACTTCCGGATGAAGCTCTCAATGGAGCCCAATTCTTCAGGGGGAGCTGCTTCTACCTCAAAGACATCGCACGATCTGTGCCACTGCCTCTGCTGCTGCCCGGCCCCCTGGGGCGCAATCTGATATGCCGGCGGTCCGCCGTTGTCGCCTAGTGCCCTGGCAACAATGTAACCGCCGTATGCGACCCCTTTATCTGTAATGACAAGTACTGCCTGGCCAACATCGAACACTAGGAGAACTCCTTTCAACAGTTGCACTCCTTAAAAGTCTAGTCCAACTTTTCCTCAACTCGTCAGCATTTCTGGCCCATTCGCGCGCGGACCTAACTAGAGATGAAGGCTAGAATCATCTCAGTCATGGCTGAATTCACCCACCTGCATCTGCATACCGAGTATTCCCTTCTGGATGGGGCATGTGACGTCAAAAAGCTGGTTGACCGCGTCGCGGCACTCGGGCAAAAGTCCGTCGCCATGACGGATCACGGCAATATCTACGGCGCCGTGCATTTTTTTGACGCCGCCAAGGAAAAAGGCATCAAGCCGATCCTCGGCTGCGAGCTCTACATCTCAAAGAACGAAGACCACCGTGCGCCCGGCGAAGGCGACGACAACAACCATCTGCTGGTGCTGGCCCAGGACGAGGAAGGCTACCGCAATCTGATCCGTATCACCTCCGAGGCTTCGCTCCACGGTTTCTACCGCAAGCCCCGCGTCAGTAAGAAATTCCTCGCCGATCACGCCAAGGGGCTGATCGGCTTCTCAGGTTGCCTGAGCGGCGAGCTTTGCGAGCATCTTGTCGCCAACGAATACGCAAAAGCGCGCGCGACAGCCGCTCAATATCAGGACATCTTCGGCCGGGGCAACTTCTACCTTGAAATCCAGGACCAGGGACTCGAACAGGAAAAGAAGATCCACGAAGCGCTTTTCCAGCTTGAACGCGAGCTCGACATCCCCATGGTGCTCACCAACGACTCGCACTACCTTTGCGGTGAGGACTCGCACGCGCATGACGTGATGCTCTGCGTACAGACCGGCTCCAAAGTACACGATGCCGAGCGCTTCCGCTTCGACAGCGATCAGTTCTTTGTAAAGAGCGCCGATGAAATGGGTAGCATCTTCCCCGACAAGCCCGCAGTTGCCCAGCGAACCATGGAGATCGCAGAGCGCTGCAACTTGAGGCTCAGCAAGGTCGACAATCCATTCCCTGAGTTTGCCGTTCCTGAAGGCCACACCATCGACAGCTACTTTGAAGAAGTGTGCCGCGCCGGGCTGAGAAAACGCCAGGAGACACACGTCCGGCAGCTTGAAATGCGCGGAACATTGCGCAACCTGCCGCACAAGTACGAGGAGCGGCTCAACTTCGAAATAGGCATCATCAAGCAGATGAAGTACTCGGGATACTTCCTCATCGTCTGGGACTTCATCAAGTACGCGCGCGATCACGGGATACCTGTTGGCCCGGGCCGCGGCTCAGGCGCGGGCTCGCTCGTCGCCTACTGCATGGAGATCACCAACGTCGATCCCCTGCAGAATGCTCTTCTCTTCGAACGTTTTCTCAACCCCGAGCGCGTTTCCATGCCTGACATCGACGTGGACTTCTGCATGAACCGGCGCGGCGAAGTCATCGACTACGTGACCCGCAAGTACGGCCGCGAACAGGTAGCACAGATCATCACATTCAACACAATGGCCGCCAAGGCCTCGATCAAAGACTGCGGCCGTGCTCTCGACATGCCTTACGGAGATGTAGACCGCATCGCCAAGATGGTGCCTGCAACCGTTGGCATGACACTCGACAAGGCTCTGGAAGAAGTGCCCGACCTGCGCAAGGCCTACGACACCGATCAGACAGTTCGCGAGTTGATCGACACCGCCAAAAAGCTCGAGGGCCTGGTGCGCGGCTCCGGCGTTCATGCATCGGCAGTGGTCATTGCCCCCACACCGCTCATCGATCTGGTGCCGATCGCCAAGACCAAGAACGATGAAATCGTTACAGCCTACGACATGAAGGCCGTTGAAAAGATGGGCCTTCTCAAGATGGATTTCCTGGGCCTGACGACGCTGACGATCATCGACGATTGCCTCAAGCTCATTGAACAGACCCGCGGTGAAAAGCTCGACCTGGAAACCATCCCGCCCGCCGACGACGAGACCTTTCGCAGAGTGTTTCACTCGGCCCTCACTTCAGGCGTGTTCCAGTTTGAATCGGGTGGCATGCGCGATGTGCTTCGCCGCTACAAGCCCGACACGGTTGAAGATCTGACCGCGCTGAACGCGCTCTATCGCCCGGGCCCCATCCAGGGCGGCATGATCGACGACTTCATTGAGCGCAAACTCGGCCGCAGGAAGGTCGAGTACATGCTTCCGGAGATCGAAGGCATCCTCAAGGAGACGCTCGGCGTCATCGTCTACCAGGAACAGGTAATGCAGATCTCCAATGTGGTCGCCAGCTACTCACTGGGCGAAGCCGACCTGCTGCGCCGCGCCATGGGCAAAAAGAAGCCAGAGGAGATGGCCAAGCAACGCGACCGCTTTATGAGCGGAGCCGCCGCGCTGGGCCACAAGAAGGATGTTGCAGGCGAACTCTTTGACCAGATGGAGAAGTTCGCCGGATACGGCTTCAATAAGTCGCACTCGGCCGCGTACGCTCTGCTCGCTTACCAGAGCGCTTACCTCAAGACACATTATCCGGTCGAGTTCATGGCCGCGCTGCTTACGTCTGAAACTTCAAAGCCCGAATCAGTAGTCAAGTACATCGGCGAGTGCCGCGAGTTGGGCATCGCCGTAGAGCCGCCCGACGTGCAGATCTCTGGCGCGCAATTTACTCCGCACGGAGAGAATATCCGCTTCGGGTTGGCCGCGGTGAAGAACGTCGGCGGAAATGCGATCGAATCCATCATCAAGGCGCGCGAGGCAGTCAGCGGCCGCTTCAAAAACCTGTGGGAGTTCTGTGAGAAGGTCGACCTGCGCCTGATGAACAAGCGCGTGATCGAATCGCTCATCAAGGCCGGCGCATTGGACTCGCTCGGCAAGCGCGGCCCCCTGATGGCCGCCGTGGACAAGGCGATTGAGCGCGCGCAAAAGGCACAGAAAGATGCCGCACAGGGACAAGTTGCACTCTTTGGCTTGTTCAATGATTCGCCCGCAGCCGGGCGCAGTGAAGACGATCTGCCTCAAGTGCCCGATTGGGAAGAGGGCTTGCGTCTGGCCAATGAGAAAGAAGTGCTTGGCTTTTTCGTATCCGGTCATCCGCTCGACAAGTACGCGGACAAGCTCAAGAACCTCACCGGCGTCATCACCGTGTCTGAAGCCCTGGAGCGCAAGCCGCCTGAACGCCGCTGGGGTCAGCCAACCGATCCAGCCGATGAAATTCTTGTTGCCGGTACGCTCATTGGAACGGCTTCTCCGAAAGCGAGCCGCCGCGACCAGAAACTGTACGCGCAGGGCGCAATTGAAGACGCCACCGGCAAGATGGAAGTCATCTGCTTCTCCCGCGATTACGAGCGGCTCAAGGAGCAGTTGAAGATTCAGGCTCCGGTTCTCATTCGCGGCGTGCTGATGGGTGATGAAGACGCCGCTCCCAAAATATCGATCAATATGGTGCAGGCTCTCGAAGATGTGCAGATAAAGATGCCCGCGGGCGTGCGCATTCGCGTCAACCTGGACCGCGCAACGGAGGAGATATTCGCAGCCCTGAAGACCGCGGCTGAGGCGGCGCCTGGCCCAAGCAAAGTGATGCTTTGCCTCGACAAGAAGGGCGAGTACTCCGTCGTCCTCGAACCCGAAGGAATGAACGTGGCGGCCGATCGCAACTGGGTTTCGCACATCGAAGAGATCGTTGGCAAGGGCACCGTGCAAGCGGTCGGCTAACCAAGAAGGACTCAATGCAATTTCGCCGCCTCGGTAATGGACCGCTCACTGTCTCCGAGTTGAGCTTCGGCACCTGGCTTACAGTCGCAGGCGGCATTGCGCGAGAGCAGGCCATCCGATGTATCCACGCCGCGCTCGACCACGGCATCACTCTCTTCGATACAGCCAATCAGTATGGTGCCGGTAATGCTGAACGCATTTTAGGTGAAGCTCTACACGCCGTTCCGCGCGACCGTTATCTCGTCGCAACCAAGCTCTACTTCCCAGTCGGTAACGAACCGGATCGTGGACTTTCCGCAGCGCAAATCGAAAAACAACTGGATCACTCCTTGCAGCGGCTGAACCTCGACTACGTTGACCTCTACCAGTGCCACCGTTACGACAAAGAAACGCCGCTGTACGAAACCATGCAGGCGCTCGATCATGCTGTGAATTCGGGCAAGGTGCGCGCCATCGGATTCAGCGAGTGGACAGCGGACCAGATCGATGACGCCGCCGCGATCTGCGATAACAACGGCCAAATAACGTTCTCTTCGAGCCAGCCGCAATACTCCATGCTGTGGCGCAAGCCCGAGGTCAAAGTGTTTGCCGCCTGTGCGCGGCACGGAATCGGCAACCTCGCCTTCTCGCCGCTTGCTCACGGCGTCCTAACCGGGAAATACTCACCCGGCCAGCCTCCTCCGCCCGGAACCCGCGCCACAAGCGACGAAATGAACATATTCATGGAGACAGCAGGCCGCCATTACCGCTCAGACTTTTTGCTGGCAGCCGTCGAACAGTTGAAGCCCATCGCCGCTGACCTCGCTCTTTCAATGCCTCAACTCGCGCTCGCATGGATTCTTCGCCGCCCCGAGATCTCATCGGCCATCATCGGTGCGTCACGCCCCGGGCAGGTCGAAGAAAACGTCCGGGCAATCGGGATCAAGCTTACGAACGACGTCCTTCAACAAATCGATCTGGCAATTGGCACAGCAGCAGTGTACGTGTAACTCAATGGACCTTGCCTCGGCAAGCAACTTCTAACTTACTAACCTGCTGACTCGCTGCGTTTAGAAATATGTCTGTACCATGTCCACGACTTTGTACCCGCCATCGAGCACCGGTAGCACGCGCCATTTGTCGAATGTAAGGCACGGATGCGAGATGTCGAAGCCGATCATGTCACCCACTTGCAACTTGTCATCGGCCGCAATCTGCATGTAAGCGTGCTGATCCATCATCTTGGTCAGTGACCAGTGCGCAGGAGAAACCGTCGGCGCATCCTTGCCTGGCCGGTAATGCAACGCAGGCGTCGGCAGACCCGAATCAAATGCAGCGTCGCGCCTGCCCAAACCGATAATGGCGCGCCCGGGCTCAGGAACAGACTGCACATTTGCCCATACGTGCAGAGCGGGCACCAGATCGTCACCCATTTCTCGCGCAATCGGATTGCTCGCCAGAATTCTCGCCTGCGCTTTTTTGTACGTACCTACGTCGTGCGTCAGATAACATCCCGGCCGCAACACAATCTCAACCGGATTATTGAAGTGCGCAGCAGCGAACTCTTCCGCAACTATGTCGTACCACGCAGAACCCGCACCCGAAAGCATGATGGGAGATTGCTCGAACCAGCCTTCTGTTGCCAGATCGCGAGCTGTATCGACCGCACGCTTCACCAATGTGCGAATCTGCTGCTCATCGTCAAGAACTCCCTCGTACAGTTCTACGCCGTGGAGCACAACCGAACTTCGCCAGCGGGCCAGCGCCATCAAGAGTGCCTCTAGCTGTTTTTCATCGCGCACGCCGGTTCTGCCACCGCTCACGCCAATCTCCAGCAGCACATTTACGCGCAGTCCTTGTTCCGCGAAGAACTGGCCAAGTTGCCCCACTCCCTGAGCCGAATCGACCAGGCAATAGAATTCGAACTCCTGGTCCTCAAGCAGGTGCGCGATCACAGCCATATTCTGTTTGCCCACAAGTTGATTCGCCATCAGAACCCGCTTCACACCATGCTTCCACGCGGCCATAGTCTGGTGCGCGGTGGCCAGCGTAATACCCCAGGCGCCTGCCTGCAACTGCATGTGGAACAGCTTCGGAGCCATCGTGGTTTTGCCGTGAGGCGCAAGCCGAACGCCGTATGCTTCAATAAAGCGGCGCATCCAATCGAGATTGTGCTGGAGCTTTTCCTGGTACAGCACTGCGCACGGCAGGCACAGATCTTCCTTCAACAAATTCCAGCCCAGCGCCACAATCGCTTCCGGTTCAAGCGAGCCGTACAGCAGCCCCAACCCTTTATTCAAAGGCGAGAGTGATGTTGACTCTGCCGCGCGGGCAAATCCGTGCTCACTCACTCGCTCGACCTCCAATGGAATTTCATGGCCCTGGGACGACCAATGCATATAGCCTATATCCTTATCGAGTTGCTATGACTATTTGCGAACTAATCCTTCGTAACGTGTGTGTATTTGTCGACAGCGGCGCGGAACCCGCGCGTGGTGCGTTCTGCCTCGCAGAGAAACTTCCTGGACACAGTAGCGTCATCCTTTTATCGGAGTTGTCTGCATGATCGATTCGCATAGCATATTACTGCTCGCCGCGGCGCTGGTATCGGTCATCGCTCTTATCGTTCTCATCGCAATCGTCAAGCTCAACCCCATCATCACCCTGCTCGTAACCGCGCTCGGCCTTGCCGTCGTTGCCGGAATGCCGCTGCCCGCAATCATTCACTCGTTCGAAGCAGGCCTGGGAGGAACGCTTGGGCACATCGCCATCATCATCGCACTGGGTACCATGCTCGGCAAGATGATGGCCGAGTCAGGCGCAGCAGATCAGATTGCGCACACTCTCATCCGGGTCTTCGGCGAAAAAAACGTGCCGTGGGCAATGGTCGTCATCGCTCTCATCGTCGGCCTGCCTGCTTTTTTTGAGGTGGCCTTCGTGCTTCTGGTTCCGGTGCTCTTCACCGTGGCGCGCCGCACCAACACCTCTCTCGTAATGGCTGGCCTCCCCATGGTCGCCGGGCTTTCCGTAGTGCATGGACTCATTCCACCGCACCCCGCCGCCATGCTCGCCGTCACCACTTATCACGCGGATGTGGGCCGCACCATTCTCTATGGACTCATTATTGGCCTTCCAACTGCTATCGTCGCGGGTCCGCTTTACGCTAAACTCATAGCGCCGCACGTTATCCTCAGCACCGAAAATCCAATCGCCGATCAGTTGACTACCCGCGATCCGAGCCACGGCCTGCCCGGATTCTGGATCAGCGTGTTAACCATCCTCTTCCCCGTGCTGCTGATGCTCACAGGAAGTTGGGCCGACGTCTTTACCGCACCGGGAACCGCCGCGAATAACGCGCTGCGCCTCATTGGCAACGACGACATGGCGCTGCTCATCGGCGTGCTCTTCAGCTTCGTCACGCTCGGCGTCATGCGTGGCTTCTCGCGCGAAACGGTATTGCGCTTCAGCACAGAGTGTCTTGGGCCAACCGCAGCCATCACACTTCTTGTCGGCGCAGGCGGAGGCTTCGGCAGGATCCTGCAGGACAGCGGCGTTTCCACAGCCATCATTGCGGTTGCGCTCAAGAGCCATGTCCCACTCCTGTTGCTGGCGTGGTCTCTGGCCGCTGCATTGCGGCTCGCTACAGGCTCAGCCACGGTAGCCCTGGCAACCGCGGCAAGCATCGTTGCACCCATCGCATTGCATTCCACCGGCGTTCACCCCGAACTGCTCGCAATTGGAACTGGCGCGGGCTCGCTCATCTTTTCGCACGTCAACGACGGCGGCTTCTGGCTCATCAAGGAATACTTCAACATGTCCGTCATTCAAACCATCAAGACATGGTCCGTTTGCGAAACCATCATCTCGGTAACCGCCCTTGCGTTCACTGCCCTCGCGTGGCACTTTGCCTGATCCCAAAAAGGAGACTCAAAATGACCGACCTCGTCTTCGCTTCACCCTTTTCTCGCCGCCGATTCGTCGCTTCCCTTTCGGCCTTCGCGCTGGCGCACTCCGCCCTTGGTGTCAGAGGCGATGCAGAACCCATCGAACACAATGACCGGTACTTTGCCTATGCGGGAACCTACACGGCTGCCCGCGATGGAAGTGCGCATGGCGAAGGCATCTATCTGTTCGAGGTGAGCGCGCGCACCGGAGAATTGGGAGAACCGAGACTAGCCGCAAAGACTCCTAATCCCTCGTGGCTCGCCATTCATCCATTGAAGAAGTACCTGTATGCCGTAAATGAAATGGTTGGCCCAGAAGGAGCAAGCCAAAGCTCCGTCACAGCGTTTGCCCTTAACTCAGAAAATGGCAATTTGATGGAACTCAATTCGGTCAGCTCCGAAGGTGCAGGCCCCGCACATATGAGCCTTGACGCTCAAGGCCGGTTCGCGTTCGTCGCCAACTACGCAGGCGGGACCATCGCTGTGCTTCCCATTCACGAAGATGGCACTCTCGGCTCAGCGGTAGACGTGCATCGCGACACTGATAATATCGGCTCCGTGCACGCCACAAACGCGCCGCGCGGCAGTTTTGCCATTAGCGGACACGAACGCCCACACGCCCACATGATCGTGACCGACCCGGCTAACAAATTTGTACTTTACACCGATCTTGCTCAAGACCGCATCTACGCTAACAAGTTCGACGCCGCAACCGGTAAGCTCACTCCCGCGGCTGTCCCCTTCTACTCGCTTCCCACGGGTGACGGTCCACGCCACTTCGTCTTCCATCCTAACGGCCGCTGGCTCTACCTGATCGAAGAAGAGGCATCCGTGGTTATCTTCTTTCATTACGACCCTCAGACTGGCGCGCTTTCTTCGCAACAGACCATCTCCGCGCTCCCACCCGGATTTGCAGGCAGCAACATGGCTTCGGAGATCTCCATCTCGTCCGACGGAAAACATCTGTATAGCGCTAACCGGCTCCACGATTCCATTGCTGTCTTTTCAGTTGGATCCAGCGGCCGCCTCGCATACGTCGGCGAATCCTCCGCTATGGGCGATTATCCGCGCCACTTCTGCCTCGACCCGAGCGGGAAATTCGCCTACGCGTGCGATCAACGCAGCGACTGCATCGTTTCATATACAGTCAATCGCGAATCGGGGATGCTCATCTTCACCGGAAAGTACACCGCCGTCGGCAGCCCCGCAATGCTCATATTCCTTAAGTGAGAGTGGTCGACAACACGCACAGCAAGAATGGCAGGGCTGGAAGGGTTCTGAAGGTTTACCGGCTAATAGCTAAGAGCTGTTTTTCAAACACAATTGCCTTGCCCGTTCGCGGATCGCCTCAGCCCGAACGGGCTGTGCGTCCGCATCGCTAGCCGCCAATTGCAGCGCCAGATTTCCAATGGTGGCGCTCTCGGTTTCGCCAATCTCAACCGGCAGACCAGTTCGCTGTTCCGTTAGTTGCACCAGCAGTTTGTTTCGATTCGCTCCGCCCAGCATGTGGATTGCGCTGAGCTTGCGATCCAGCATCTTCTCAAGGCTGGCGAGCGCCAGAGCATAACGCGCAGCCAGGCTCTCGAAGATCAGGCGTGCGATCAACGGCTCATTGCCCGGCACATCCGCAATCGCGTCGTAGCCCAACCGCGTCAGCTCATTGTTGATGCGCTGCGGCATCTCGGTGTCGAGCATCAGGGCCTCGCCGTCCATGTCCAGCCTCGCGACCGGCGCGTCGCACTCGCCCGCTGCTTTCACAATCTCTTCGATCTTCCACGGCCTTCCCTGCGCAGCCCAACCATCCATGCATTGCTTCAGCACCCACATGCTGTTCACGAGATTGTGAAACATCAGGTCGCCCGTTGCCGCACCCAGATTGGTGTAGCCTGCGTCAAATGCTGCCTGCGTCGTTACCGGAACCACCGTGAGCGCGCCCACCAGCGACCAGGTACCTGAGCTGATGTACGCTGTCGAACTCATGTCCATAGGAATTCCGGCAATGGCTGAGGCCGTGTCGTGGCATGCAGGAGCAACAAGCTGCGTATCCTTGTACGCATCCAGTGCCGCAAGGGGTCCCTTTACGCGTCCGATAAATGTTCCCGCGCTAACGATCGGCGGAGCAGCCTCGATGGGCAAGCCAAACTCGCGGAATGTCTCCTGAGACCAGTCGCAGGTCTTTAGATCCACCAGTCCCGTATGCGTGGCGTGCGTGTACTCTGAAACGCGGCGCGCGCCCAGCCACATCAGCACAAACTCCGGCATCATCGCCCACGGCGTGAACGCATCGATTCCCGCCGCCGGGTCAGCCATCAATTGATAGACCGTGTTAATCCGTGTTGGGATTGCGCCAGTGCGCCGATAGAGTTCGACTGGCGGAATGATCTTGTCCGCCGTCTCCTTCGTCGCGAGCGTCCGCTCGTCGCGATAGCAGAACGGCTCGCGAAGAGCGCTGCCATCCGGACCGATGCGCACATAATCCACGCCCCAGCAATCCACTCCGATGCTTGCGATGCCCTCCGGTGCTGTCTCAGCAGCCTTCCGCAAACCAACTTCCAGGCCGGCAAGAATCGTGTCAAGCGCCCAGTGCAATGAGTTGCCGCGATGGACCGGTCCATTCGCAATGCGGTGAACGACTTCTATCGTGGGTTGGCCGCCCTCCCAGCGCAGCAGGGAGACCCGGCAGCTTTCAGCGCCCAGATCAATAGCAACGCGCGCAGGCTCTTGCATGGCCGAAGGTAGAACTCCGTTTCCGGTTAAGGCGCTTCAACTCATCTGAGAAACGCCTCGGTGAGACCTCCATCCACGGGGATCAGATGGCCCGTGGTGCAACGTGACCTGGGGCTGGCCAGAAAGAGAATCGCCTCTGCGCAGTCAATCGGATCGATGGTCTTATGCGTCAGCGTGCGCTCCGCATAGAAAGCAGCCAACCGTCCGCGTAGCTCATCGTCGCTGAAAGATTCCTGGAACGGAATCTTGTACTTGGTAAGCGACGCAATCACGCGATCACGCGGAAACATGGTGGAACCTTTCACTACCGTTGCCGGGCTGATGCCATTCACGCGCACATCCGGCGCCAGCGACACAGCAAGCTCACGAATCAGGTGCGAAAGTGCAGCCTTGCTCACGTCGTACGCTTCGCTTCCCTTCTTCGATACCACGGCATTCGCGGAACTGGTGAACACAATCGTGCCGTGCAGTCCCTGCTCGTGAAAGACCTTAGCTACCTCGGTTGCCAACAGATAGTTTGCTGTCACATTCACGTCCAGCGTGCTTGCCCACATATGATCCGGAATCACCGGATCGGGCGAGGAAGGAAACAGCGCCGCTGAATTCACAAGAATGTCAACGCCGCCAAACGCACTCACCGCCACTTTCACGGCTTTGGTAATCGCTTCGCGGCTGGTAATGTCTACGGCAGTGCTCGTCAAAGCTTCTGCCGAGGCGTAGGCCTTCAAGTCCGACGCAACCTTCGCCGCACCGGCTTCATCGCGATCGGCAACCACCACATGTGCGCCCCGTTGTGCCAGCAGATGCGCCACCTCGCGGCCAATTCCGCTTGCGCCGCCAATTACCAGCGCAACGCGCCTGCTGAACTCCTTCTCCGGCGGCTGCCTGCGTAGCTTCGCCTCTTCCAGCGCCCAGTATTCAATACGGAACGCTTCAAATGCGGGCAGAGCCACGTAGTTGGTAAACACTTTAAAGCTCGCCGAATCTGTGCCTACTCCGCATTGAGGAACCGGGCCTTTAACCTCGCCCGCCGCAAGCAGACTTGCTCCCTCCATCACGTGAATCGCATTGGTGTAAAACTCACCCACAATGCGCGCTTCCGTCTTGTTCTTGCCAAAACTGAACATGCCAAGACCTGGAATCAGAACTACGGTCGGGCTTGAGTCGCGGATCGCCGGCGAATCCGGCGTGGCAAACGCGTTGTAATATGCCCTGTACTCCTTGCGATACTGGGCCAGCGAAACACCAATCTGTTTCCTCAACTCATCCAGCCCCGCTCCCGCTTCCCACGGCACGAACAGCGGTCGAATCTTGGTACGGATGAAATGATCGGGACAACTCGTACCCAGATACGCCAGATCTCTCGCGTACGCCGAGTTCACAAACTGCAGCACATCCGGCGCATCCGTAAAACTCGCAATCCAGCGCCGCTGCGCACTGATGCGCCCACGAAGATACGGCGCAATAGCAGCCGCAAGATCCTTGCGGTCGGCGCGCGCCAGCACTCGCTCACCGCCAAAGCGCGTCTTGCCTTTCGCTTCTCCGTGGCGATGAATGAACTGCCCAATCTGGTCGATGACAGTAATGGTATTCAGATAGCATTCGCGCTGCGTTTCGCCCCAGGTGAACAACCCGTGACCGCCAAGCACAATGCCATCGCATCCTGGATTCTCTTCAACCACGCGCTTCATCATCATGGCCAGCTCAAAGCCCGGCCTCTCCCACGGCAACCACACCAGTGAGTGATCGAATTCGCGGTTGAACTCTTCCATCTTTGCGCGGCCGTTTGCCGCAGCCGCCAATGCTATACCCCAGTCGGGATGAAGGTGGTCAACATGCTTGAACGGAAGAAAACCGTGCAGTGGCGTATCGATTGAAGCTGCCACCGGATTGGAGCGGAAGGCGCAGATCGGGTAGTAGCCGGCCATTGCGTCTTCAGTGTCGCGGCCGCCGTACACAGTCTCTAGCGCCAATAGCTTTTCCTGATACAGCGTTGCAAACCCACCGCGCTTGATGCTGCCCAGGTCGCCACCTGAGCCTTTTACCCACAAAACCTCGACAGGCTTGCCGGTCAACGGATCTACGTCCATCACCTTTGAACTGGTGTTGCCGCCGGCAAAGTTGGTAATCCGCAGATCCGAACCGAGAAGATTGGAGCGATAGCGCAGCAACTCTGGTTCGTCGAGTGTGTCGGCGATGCTGGGATCCCAAAGATCCTCAAGAAAGGCCAGCGCCGGGGAAGAAAGGGCCGTCTTAGTCATACCTTCCAGTTTATGGGACCCGATTGGCTCCGACCAAGGCTCCTGTCCGGCCCCAAGTGATTATTCCTTTCAGGTTGTTGCTTCTTCAGCTTGAGTCTCAATTTGCGCGGGACCACCGGCCAATGCAAGATTCGCTTCCGCCACCAGTTCTTCCGCGGTGACCCCGCGATGTTGCACATAGTTATATGGCGGCACAATATTGCCGCGCAGCAGAGCGATTCCCAGTTGGATCAGTCGAGGCCCGTAAGTCTCCACCTCATGTGACACGGAGCCGACCAGGGCGCCCTTTCCCGACCGCATCTCTTCCACGGCTTCGGGAATACAGTCCTGACCTGCGACCGCTAGATCCCCCTCGCATCCCAACTCGCGTGCCGCATCCAGAACGCCCAGCGCGCTGGAATCCGTCGCCGCAGCCACCAGGATTCGTTCTCCCGCACGATGCTCCTTCAAAACTCCGAGCATCGCCTTGCGGCTCTCTTCCCTCATGCCGCGACCTTCAATCTGGGTGAACTGACCCGTCGCAAGATTGGGCAGCAGTTCCTTTATGCCATCGAATGCCCCGCTGATGCGGCTCTGCACAAAGCTGCCTGCCTCACGAAATCCCACACCGATAACACGATCGGCCGCACTGTTCCAGTGACGTTGCGCAAACCGCGCCAGAATCGCACCCATCTCATGTCCAGCGTCGAAGTTGTCTACCCCGAAGTACGTAGAATTCGGGTGCGGCACATCGATCGCAATCAGCGGAATCTCCGCTTTCCTGAAGATGTGCGCAATGCGCGGCGCAACCTCTTCCTCAACCTGGAACTCAAGCACCAGGTCCACTCTCTTGGCCACAAATTCTTCAGCGTTTTTGATCGCCACGCAGGGATCGTATTTGTTATCCAATATCAGCAACTCGACACCCGATGCCGCCGCCGCCTCAGTTACACTCTGTGCTACCGCCACTGAGAACGGCATATCGGCGCTCTGCACGGCAAAACCAAAGCGCAATCGCCGGGGCCGCGACACCAGGCGATACTGCCCATTTTGTGACTGCGCAATATAGCCCCGATGCACCAGCGTCTTGAGAATGCGATAGACGCTGGTTTTGGAAATGTGGGTGCTCTGGTAAACGTCTTCAAGAGTAAGCGGTGCATGATGCTGCTCAAGAAGCTCGATCACGTCAAGCGCCTTAGACAGGATCGGGATCAGATACAGCCGCTTAATCTTTGCTTTGGCCAACCTTTTATCTCCGCGCATACAAGGCAATCACTAGAAATCTGGCACCCATCATAGTCGATGAAATGCCCAGCCGATCAAGCATAGTTGCTTACGTCCACCGGCCTGTTTCCCCTCTCCTTGCTGATTCGTTCCACATAACCGCCCGCTCGCAGGGCCGCCAACGGATCGGGCTGAAGCCCGTGATGCTCGCGCCACGCTGCAACGATGGGACGAACGTCCGTCCAGAATGCGCCGCGGAACAGTTCTTCGGCGCCGACCAAGTTGCATTCCCGCTGCAGCTCAGCCAACCGCTCGCGGTCAATGAGCGCCGCTTTCAGATAGAGTTCCTGCGCCGTCATCACGGTTTGCACCGTAGCTTCAATCTTGCCTTTCAGGTTGTGGCTCTGATCCACCATATAGTCGATGTCGGCGTTCAATCCATCGGCTGCCGCCGCGTGAATCTCATGGAAGATGCGGAAGATCTGATAAGGATCGATCGAACCCAGTGTCAGATCGTCGTCCGCATAGCGCCGGTCGTTGAAATGGAATCCACCCAGCATGCCGGTGTGCAGGAGCCAGGACACAATCTGCTCGATATTCTGGCTTTGGTAGTGGTGACCTGTATCCACCAGTACGCTCGCCTTTGGCCCGGCCAGTTTCGCCAGATGACTGGCCATACCCCAGTCCGCAATATCGGTGTGATAAAACGCAGGCTCAAACGGCTTGTACTCCACCAGGAGCTTTTGATTCGGTCCCAGATGCTCGTACGCAATTCGCAGCGCTTCTTCAAGCCAGCCTATGCGCTTACGCATACTCTGCGTTCCGGGATAGTTAGAGCCATCTGCCAACCACAACGAAACAACGCGCGAATCGAGCGCCTTGGCTATCTCAATCGAATTCAATAAGTGCGCAAGCGCCTGGCCCCGCACCACCGCTGAGGGGTTGCAGAGCGAACCGTACTTGTATTCCTGATCCTGGAAAAGATTGGGGTTGATGGAGCCAGACTTGATGCCGTATCGGCCCTCAAGCTCTTTCACCACGAGCACGTCCACTTCGCCCCTGGGTAGGTCCCACAACACATGCAGGGCGACCCTGGGCGCAACTCCTGTCAGCCGGTTTACTTCCGCCGCATCGGCAAACTTCTCTTCCAGCGTTGATGCCGCCCCCGGTTGAGAGAACTTACCAAAACGCGTTCCTGTATCGGCAAACCCCCATGATGGAACCTCTATCTGGAACGAATCCAGAAACTTGAACGCAGAGTCCATGTTTGCCAACTCTAACGAATTCATGCTAGTTTCCCCTAGAAATGCACCACTTGCGCCGCATGGATCTAATTCATCGAAAAATCGAGGTCTTGCCCCAACAAATTCCACCGAACTGATCAAAAAGCACAAATTATTGCAGACGAATAATATACGACGTGAAACCAATTGTCTATTGCAATAACCAAGGTCATTCTACTCAACTGGCTCCTCCCATCTCCTGCTTTTAACCTCCAGGTCCGGCGTCCATTCAATGACCCAGGAGTGCCGTTCGACTGTGGGTCAACTTTTGGTTCATCCTCGCATGCACTCTAATTAGTTGCATGCCTGAAGCTCCGTCCCTCTGGAGCCTTTCCTTTCTTCTCCAAAGATGCTATACATTCCTGTCTCTTTGATTTTGCAGAATTCATTACAAGAGCAGAATTCATTACAAGAGAGGATCGACTAACTTTCTCTATAGGTGTACTCGGCAAGAGCCTCCGAAAGCATGGAGCGGCTCTATGCAGCCTGAGTTCTTCAAGAAAGAGTTATGATGGCCTTGGAATTTCGTCAGATGATCCAACACCATTGAGTCCACTGATCTAGCCTGTGTTTTCTCGCAAGGTATGACAACTTTTCCGCTCCGGCGGGGTTGTCTCCGAAGAAAGGGTCAAAGTCTACCTATATGGCGAACCTGCGTAAGCTGCCCCTGTGTGTGCTTGCCGGTGCACTTCTCAGCATCGGTGTGTCGTCTGCCCAGAGCAATCGACTTTCCGCCGCCCCCACCAATCGAATCGTCGGCCAGGTCAATGACTCGCAGTTGGTCACGCTCCACGGGACGCTGAACCCACTGGCCAACGCGCGCAACGATCTTGGGGTAGCACCCGACGCCTTGCAGCTAAATCGCATGCATCTCGTGCTCAAGCGCAGCGCCGGCCAGGAAGCCGCCCTGCAGCAGCTCATCGCGGAAATGAACACGCCGGGCTCGCCAAACTATCACAAGTGGCTCACGCCCGATCAGTTCGGCGCGCAATTCGGTCCGTCCGATCAGGACATCGCCACGGTCACAACCTGGCTAACGAACCATGGCTTCAACGTCTCAAAAGTCAATCCAGGGCGACAGACCATTGAGGTCTCCGGCAGTGTCGCGCAGCTTCGCAGCACCTTCCACACCCAGATTCATCAGTACTCAATTAATGGCCAGGTCCGGTACGCCAATGCCGGCAATCCTGAGATCCCCGAGGCACTGGCGCCTGTTGTTGGCGGCTTCGTCTCGCTCAACAACTTCCCCATCCGCAGCTACGCTCACTCCCTCGGCAAAGCACAGTACGACCCAAAAACAAACCAGTCCACGCCTCAGTGGACGCTGGGCGACAGTTCCGGCATAAGCCTGGTTCTGGCGCCACAGGATTTCGCCACACAATATGACCTCGCTCCGCTTTACTCGGCAGGCACAAACGGCTCAGGGCAGACCATTGCCATCATCAACGAATCCAACATCAATATCAGCCAGGTAAATCAGTTCCGGAACCTATTCGGCCTTCCCAACAATCCGCCTCAGGTCATTATCGATGGTAACGATCCCGGCATCGATGGGATCAATAACCCTTACGGACCGAACTTCGCTTCAGTTGAGGCTTATCTCGACGTAGAGTGGGCCGGAGCCGTCGCCCCCAACGCCAATATTGACCTGGTCATCGCCGGCGACACCGCATTACAGAACGGCCTTATCCTCGCTGCTGAGCGCGCAATCTATAGCAACATCGCGCCCATCATGAGCATCAGCTTCGGGAATTGCGAAAAATATCTAGGTGCCAACAACGCATTCCTGAGCTCTCTGTGGCAACAGGCCGCCGCACAAGGCATCACCGTCATCGTGTCGAGCGGCGACTCAGGCTCAGCAGGCTGCGACAATGACAGCTCCCAGCCATACGCAACCAACGGCCAGGCTGTGAACGGATTTGCCTCCACGCCCTACAACGTTGCCGTCGGCGGAACCGACTTCTACTACAGCCAGTACAACGGCACCAGCTCGGCGCTGAGCTCGCAAATCGCCGGTTACTGGAATACCACGCCCAGCAACACAACGCCTGCGGTTTCTCTCCTCGGCTACATTCCCGAGCAGCCCTGGAACTCCAGCCAGTATGGGCTCAACTTCAACAGCTATTACAACTCGTATCAATCAACAACTATTGCAAGCGGCGGGGGCGGCGCCAGTAACGCGGCCATCTGCGCCAACAACAGCTATAGCTCCACCACTGGACTTTGCACCTCCAGCCTCTCCGGCTACCCAAAGCCGACGTGGCAGACAGGTGTCACCGGCATCCCGAATGACGGCGTTCGCGACATTCCCGACGTTTCCCTGTTCGCCTCCAGCGGCATCAACGCCAGCTACTACCCCCTCTGCGCGGATGATGGCGACTGCCAATCCGTATCCAGCGGCACCGTCCAAATCAGCGGCGTCGGCGGTACCTCGGCGTCGGCTCCAGCGTTCGCGGGAATCATGGCGTTGGTCAACCAGCGCTATGGCCCCCAGGGACAAGCGAACGCGGTCCTCTATCCGCTGGCCAGGCAGTTTCCGAACTCGTTCCATGACGTAACAAACGGAACCATCTCAGTGCCTTGCGAATACTCGCCCACTCTCACGGCAAATTGCATCTCCGTTTCAAACCCCATCACTGTAACCTCTTCTTCGGGCGGCAACGTTCTTGAAGGGCAAATCGGCACCGGCTCAACGGTCGAGTACAACGCCACAACAGGCTACGATCTGGCCACCGGCCTGGGCACCATCGATGCCGCGAATCTGGTCAACAACTGGAACAAGGTCACGCTGGGCGCAACCACCACAACCATGACGGCCACCCCGGCCAGCAACTACCCGCTGAACAGCATTCCGCACGGAACCTCTGTCACAATCGCAGGCTCGGTCACCGGATACGGCACTCCCGCCGGCGATGTGGCACTCATGACTGACAGCAATGAGCAGTCGCAACAGGGCGCCACTAGATTTACGTTGCAGTCCGACGGTACCTACTCCGGCACCACGGCAAACCTTCCCGGCGGAACCTACAACATCTGGGCACAGTATGGTGGCGACTCCGTCAACGGCCTCAGCACCTCTGCCAAAACGCAGATCACCGTCAACCCTGAAGCCAGCACCATCGACTTCAACATGTTCAACGGAAGCACGGCGTACTCACCCGGTGGAACCGGCCCAGGAGCTGCAGTCGACTACGGAACACAACTCCTGTTAAGCGCGCTGGTGGCGCCAAGCTCGCAGGCCGCGGCACTGCAGACCTGCGTTACGACTCAGACTGGCTGCTCCGGCATCAGCTTCACTGCACCCACCGGCACAGTGAACTTTGCCGATAACGGCTCATCGATCAACACAGCAGCCATCAACAGTGAGGGCGACGCAGAATTCAACGCACCATTCGCAGTTGGAGTGCACTCCGTAACCGTGGCCTATGCCGGCGACGGCAGCTACGCCGCCGCGACCACATCGCCCATCGCCTTCACCGTGGTCAAAGACACGCCGGCAGTCTATCTTGACGCCTCAGCTCTCACCAGCAGCGGCTCTACCACCTACGGAGTGAATGGCCCGAATCAACCGCTGGTCTTCACTCTTCAGGTGATCAATGGGGCTCAGGTAAATGCCGCGACGTCAAACAACATTTACCCCGTGTCTGTTGCTCCGCCCACGGGCAATGTTACCGTCACTGGCTTGCCCGCGGGTGTATCGACATCGGCCGCACTATTGGCTGGTGTCGATCCATCGGGCTATGGCGGCTATCAGGCTCCGCAAGGACTAGCCAACTTTATTGTCCCTGCCGGCACTACGAGCGGAACGTATAACGCCACATTCACCTACATTGGTGATGGAAACTACAACGGTTTCACAAAGAGCTATTCAATCCCGATTACCAACACTTCCGGCGCCGGACAAAATTCCACCACTACGGCCACCATAAGCGGCACCGCAACCGTTCCCAACGCCGCGCTCATCGTTGCCGGAACTGTCACCGGCACAAGCGGACACTCCGCTCCTACTGGAGATGTTTACGTCTACGCATCGGGCTACTACATTGGTGACTTCGTTGTGTCCGCACCCGGCTCGGGAATTACCTCCTCGTTCAGCGGTCAGCTCAACAGCACAAGCATTCCGCAGGGGGCCAACCAGATTACGCTGCAGTACTCCGGCGACAACACCTATAACCCGTCCGCCTACACGCTGAACAGCGGCCTGCCGATCTCAAATCCGCTCTCTGACTTCGCGATGGTGCCGACTGTGTCAAACGTCCCGGTCACCGCAGGAAGCAGCGGCACGACAACGATCAACCTGACACCAATGAACGGATTTACCGGCACGGTAAACCTTACATGCACGGCGGCGGCCGGCGTAACCTGCTCGCTGCCCGCATCTGCATTGTTGCCCGGCAGTGGCAACGTATCGGCAACACTCACCGTTAACGCTCCTTCCGGCACGCCTTCCGGCAACTACAACGTGCTCGTTACCGGCAAAGATGCCAGCGGCCTCTATATCCACACGCTTGCCATCACCGCCATGGTCAGCGGAGCTTCCGGCGCGCAGAGCTTCACCGTCGTCAGCAGCAACAACATCAACATCGCACCCGGAGCCGCAACCGGAAACACCTCGACGATTACCATAACTCCCACTAACGGATTTACCGGTACGGTAAACCTCGGCTGCTCCGTGACGACCGAACCCAACGGCGCAAGCAC
Source organism: uncultured Acidobacteriaceae bacterium (assembly GCA_963843655.1). Taxonomy (GTDB): domain Bacteria; phylum Acidobacteriota; class Terriglobia; order Terriglobales; family Acidobacteriaceae; genus Telmatobacter. The sequence continues at coordinate 326,535 of CAWJLD010000006.1, forward strand.
TCCGATCACCTGCAGCGTCCCGGCGTCGGTGAACATCGCAAGTGCCAGTCCGGTGGCCCCAACCCTCACCATCAACTCAACCGCCGCGACCACGGCTGGCAACTACGTCGTCACCGTCACAGGCACATCGGGAAGCATTACACAAACTGCCACGGTAAATGTCACAGTCGCAGCGTTCACGCTGGACGTAAATCCCGTCAGCCTGAGCTTCAATCCGGCTGCGACCTCGGGCAACACATCAACCATTACAGTCACGCCGGTAAATGCATTTTCAGGATCGGTCGCACTCAGTTGCGCCATCACTTCGACGCCAACCGGCGCAACCAGTCCGATCACCTGCGCAGCTTCTCCATCTCCAGTCAACGTGAACGGATCGGCGCAGACCTCAACACTGACCGTGTCATCAACCGCTTCAACAACTCCAGGCGCTTATCTGATTGCGGTGACCGCAGCCTCCGGGTCTATCACGCAAAGCACCACCCTAGGTGTTACCGTGATTTCGCCGGGGACATTCGCCCTGAGCAGCAGTGGCAACATCACGGTCACGCGCGGCGCTACCACGGGCAACACTTCCACCATCACCGTAACTCCGTCCAATAATTTCACCGGCAACGTAAGCCTCACCTGCTCCGTCACTCCGACGGCGGCAAACCCGCCAACTTGCGCGTTGAGTCCCACATCGGTCAACATTACCAGCGGCGCGCTCACATCCACCCTCACCATCACAACCACATCCGCGACAACGTTTAACAATCCGTTAAGAATTTTCTGGCCGGCCACCGGTGGCGGCGCGGTTCTGGCAGCGCTCTTCTTCTTTGTGCCTCGGCGGCGGCGCAACTGGTTCGGCATGATGGTATTGCTTGTCGCACTCGCGTCCGGGATCGCAATCGGCTGCGGTGGTGGCGGAGGCAGCAGCGGAGGCGGCACTTCGAACACCAGCAGTTACACGGTAACTGTCACCGGGACCTCCGGCAGCAAGACCGCCGGCACAACCGTATCTCTCACAGTCAAATAGAACGAACTTGCAGAAAAGCGAAGGGCCATTCCAGCAGGAATGGCCCTTCTTCTTGCGCAATTTCAAACTGCTGGAGCTACCTTCTGCTAGCCGGCGGAACGATTCCGTTCATCCTGAGATACTCCACCATCTGCCCATAGTGGTCGAATGCGTGCGCCACCGCAAATGTCGACAGTGTTCCCCGCGTCATCGTACCCGCCTCCGGTGATTTCACCACCTCAAACGCATTTTCCGGCGTTAGCGTAGCAATGGCCTTGTGACCGAAGGCGAACGATCCCGCCAGCGCGGCAACAATCTCATCCTTCTTCGTCATCTTTCCAATCGCCGCAATATCCACATCCGGCTTCAGTCCGCTCGCTGTGCTGTAGAGGGAGTAGTTTACTTGCGCAACGTGGGCGGCTTGCTGCCCAAAGTCTCGTACCGTCTCAAACTTCGTCTTTTGCCCCGGCGCAAAGATCGCCTGGCTCGGCGCAAAGCCGAATTTGTCCGCCGGCATCGCCTTCACCACGCCCATCATCTCGCCTTCAATGATTCTCAGTTGAGCATTGATCGCGTCCGATGGAGCAATCTTTTTGGCGCCATCTGTTCCCTGCCCAAATGCAAGCGGACCTGCGCCCATCAGGCAACATACCGCCACTACTGGCATTTGAAGCCACTTCATCTTCATCGTTGACCTCCTTAAACTTGCTGCGAAAACCCCTTCAGACTATCAGATGGGTAATACACAAGTGCTACATCGCCAAAAGCACAAAGCATTTAAACTTTCAGGAGTATGCCTTCCCGCGACTCCGATCTTCCGCAGCTCGATCTGGTTTTCGAGGAGCCTCGCTCCGGTCGCCGCATCTGGCCCGTCCGCGAGCTCGTCGGCCAGATCCGCGACCTGGTTGAGCGGGAGTATGTTGACTTGTGGGTTGAAGGCGAAATCTCTAACTGCCGACCCGCCCCTTCCGGCCACGTCTACTTCACGCTGAAGGACGCCGAGGCGCAACTTCCCATCGTGCTCTTTCGCCGCCAGGCCATGCTTCTCCGATTTCGCCCTGAAGACGGCCTGCATGTGCTTGTCCGCGGCCGCATCAGCGTATACGAGCAGCGCGGCCAGCTTCAGCTCGTAGCCGAAACCATGGAACCGGTCGGTGCGGGCTCGTTGCAGCTCGCCTTCGAGCAGCTCAAGGAGCGTCTCAAGGCCGAGGGCCTATTCGACTCAGCGCGCAAGCGGCCCCTGCCGCCCTTTCCACGCACCGTCGGCATCGTTACATCGCCTACCGGAGCCGTCATTCGTGACTTCCTCAACATCGTGTCGCGCCGTCACTCCGGCCTGAACGTACTGCTTTATCCCGTCTCCGTGCAGGGCGACTCAGCGCCTGCCGAAATCGTGCGCGCACTCACTGACCTGAACGCGGCCCGCCAGGTCGATCTCATCGTCATCGCACGCGGCGGCGGATCGCTCGAAGACCTCGCCGCTTTCAACTCCGAGCAGGTTGCGCGCGCCATTGCTGCCTCTTCCCTGCCGGTCGTCTCCGCCATCGGCCATGAGACCGACTTCACCATCTCCGACTTCGTCGCCGATCTGCGCGCACCCACGCCATCGGCTGCAGCAGAGCTCGTCACCGCAGCGCAGCACAACATCGCCGAGCACCTGGCGATCTTCTCGAATCGCCTCGACCGCGGAATGCGCCTTCATCTGTTGCAGTCACGGCAATGGCTAACTGCACTGCGCGCCGACCGCGCTGAATCGCGCGTTGCCGCGCTTCTGCAGCGCTCTGCGCAACGGCTTGACGACCTCACTTTCCGCCTCGAGTCCGCTTCGACCGCCATCTTGCGCGGCCACCGCACTCGTGTCGACGCGCTCGCAACCGCCTGCATTCGTCACGATCCGCGCCAGTCCATCGCCCGCGCGCGCCTCAACCTCATCGACCTGCAAACGCGCCTCAATCGCTCGTTCGAAAACACCTTAAAGCGCACCGCATTACGCCTCGGCTCGCTTGAAGCACGCCTCCGCGCACTTTCACCGCTCTCAGTTCTTGATCGCGGCTATGCGCTCGTCCTTGCTGCCGATGGAACCATCGTGCGCAGCGCATCGCAGCTCAATTCCGGCGACCTCGTCTCCACCCAGCTCGCCGAGGGCAGCTTCACCAGCCGTGTTGAATCCGCTCGCTCAGGGCCACACACACACGGGCCAAACAGAACCGCAAAAGGAAAGTCGAAAACTTAGACCATGTCCGCATCTGATGCTCGCAAACTCTTCGGTACCGACGGCATTCGCGCCGTCGCCGGCCAGGCACCACTTGACCCCAAAACAATCTACGCTGCCGGCATCGCCATCGCTCACTCGCTCAAGTCCATGGCCGCGCAGCCCAAAGTTATTCTCGGCCGCGATACGCGCGAGTCGAGCCCGTGGATCGCCGCCGTGCTTGCCGCCGGCTTGCGCGAGGTAGGTGCCACCGTCGAAAGCGCCGGCGTTGTCCCCACGCCCGCCATCGCCCTGCTCACCCGCAAACACGGATTCCATGCCGGCGCAGTCATCTCCGCCTCGCACAATCCCTGGCAGGACAACGGCATCAAGCTCTTCGGCAGCGACGGCTACAAGCTGCCCGACAAGGTCGAGCTCGCCATCGAAAACGAGATCCTGCACCACGCCGCGCAAATCACAGCGCCCGATCCCGCTTCGCTTCCGCCTGTCTCCGACAACGTCTCCTATCAGTTCGACTACATCCAGTTCCTCATCGACTCCGTACCGGACCTCTCGCTGGCTGGTCTCAACATCGTGGCCGATTGCGCCAATGGAGCCGCATCCGCCGTCGCACCGGAACTCTTCCGCCGCCTCAACGCGGGCAACGAAGGCCAGGTTACGCTGCTCAACATCGCGCCCGACGGCCGCAACATCAACGACAACTGCGGCGCTCTCCACCCCAATGCCGTCGCCGCTGAAACTCAGAAGCGCGGTGCGACCATCGGCCTCACCTTCGATGGCGACGCCGACCGCTGCATGCTTGCCGGTGCACAGGACAACGTCATCAACGGCGACGCCATTTTGCTCATGGCGGCGCGAGACTTGAAAGCTCGCGGCCTGCTTACCAACGATCTCGTTGTGGCCACAACCATGTCGAACATGGGCCTTGAAGCGGCGCTCAAGCGATCCGGCATCCGCATGTTCCGCGCGCCTGTAGGCGACCGCTACGTGCTTGAAGAAATGCAAAAGCAGAACTCGGCGCTCGGCGGCGAGCAATCCGGCCACATTCTCTTTCCGCACCTGGCCACCACCGGCGACGGCATCCTTACCGCGCTCGTTATTCTCGACCTCATTGCCCGCAGCGGCCAGACCATCGACGAGCTCACCTCCGATCTGAAGGTCTTCCCTCAGGTCATCGTCAATGTCAAAGTGCGCGAAAAGCGCCCGCTCCACCAGATTCCCAACGTGGCAGCCTCCATACTCGCCGCAGAAGAAGAACTGAAGGATTCCGGCCGCGTAGTCATCCGCTACAGCGGAACCGAGGCGCTGGCCCGCGTCATGATCGAAGCCGAAAGCGAAGAGGCCATGCGCCGCCACGCTGAAACCATAGCTGCCGCAATCCACATCGAATTAGGAGTGTGAGAAGAAGCAGCTCACAGCTATCAGCTCTCAGCTTTCAGTTCGATCTCGCAAGAGCAGGAAGATGGCATCAACTAGCGCTCGTCTTAAATAGTCGAGCTGAGAGTGGCCTTGGCACTAAGAAAACTGAGAGCTGAAAGCTGGAGGCTGATAGCTTTTTACCCATGTTTGATCTAGGCAAAGCCATCCTCGGCATCGGACTTCTCATCGTCCTCATCGGCGGGCTCATCATGCTGGCCGCGCGCTTCGGCCTGCCGCTCGGCCGCCTGCCTGGTGACATTGCTTACCGCGGCAAAAACTTCTCCGTCTTCATCCCCATCGGCACCAGCATTCTCATCAGCATCGTTCTGTCGCTAATCCTCTATCTAATCTCCCGCTTCCACCGCTAGAAATAAACTGCTCCTTGTCCCCGAGAAAACTTGAAACTCGTCAACCACTAAACTTGTAAACTGTTTCCTATGAAATCCGCCTCGCGCAAATCGCCAAAATCCGCACAGCCCATCACCTTGTCCGTCGACATAGGTGGCTCCGGCCTGAAGGCCATGCTGCTCGACCCTGCCGGCAAGCCGATCAGCGATCGCCAGCGTGTCCCCACGCCCGCAGTGCCAACGCCTGCCGCCGTGCTCAAGGGCCTCGACAAGCTGCACGCTTTGCTTCCCGGCTGCGACCGCGTGTCGGTAGGATTTCCGGGCGTCATCAAGCGTGGCGTGACCTTCACCGCCGCGAACCTTCACCCGCGCTGGGCAAACTTTCCTCTGCAGGCCGAGCTTGAAAAGCGTTGGAAGAAGCCCGTCCGCGTGTGTAACGACGCTGCCGTGCAGGGCTACGGCGCTATCAAGGGCCACGGTGTCGAACTCACCCTCACGCTGGGTACCGGCATGGGTTCATCACTGTTCACCGACGGCCGTCTCTGCCCCGGCCTGGAACTCGCCCACCACCCCTGGAAACACCACACCTACGAGGACTACGTTGGCCGCCGCGGATACGATAGGCACGGCCAAAAGCGCTGGAATAAATACGTTCAGGAAGTCATCGAGCAGACACGGCTGCTCTTCAACTGGGACCATCTCTATATCGGTGGCGGCAACACCAAGAAGATCGACTTGGAGCTGCCAAAGGACGTAACCATCGTCTCTAACCGCGAAGGCATCCTCGGCGGCGTTGCATTGTGGCGTAACAAGTAACGTCGGAGACTACTCACTCGCCGGGGTTTCAGTTACGCATCTCCTCATCGCGCCAGTTGCCGCATCCGCGATAACTGCATCCGGACCTCGGCCGCCGGCAGCGGCACCACCCAGCACACCTGCATGAATGTAAGGGCACGATCACCTTGTTCTCATCGCCATCATTCTGCATTCACGGCATCAGGCGGCCGTACCATTCCAACTGAACCACGAGACGTAGGAAGATTCTGCTATACTGCCCAACAACGAACTGTCGGCTATGGCGGAGGCGCGGACATGAGGCGATTTGTTCTTTTCGCTGTTCTTCAATGGTTCGGCATTCTGGCCTTCTGCCAGTCAGCAGCGGTAACGCCGGGAACCGCGCAAGCCTCGCCTGACGTGCCCCTGCCCCCTCAATCACTTTTCAGTTTTAACGGTGCGCAATTCGGACAGGTTGGACAGAACTTTCTATCGACGAAGCAAGGGAACATGCCTACCTGTGAAGAACAAGTCCAAAGCCAGAACAAGGCAAGATCACAAGTTGACTTCAATCAACTGTTCAACATGTCGTGTATGGACATGAGACCAAAGGACGTTGCAATAGCGCGCATAGAGCTTCCGCTCTCTCCACTCTCAACAAGGAAATGGCCCGATGCTCACTTTGGTCCAATTCCGACACAGTGGCCCGATGCAAAAGTCGAGCAGATTCCTGGCGCATGGCCAAATCTAAAGATGCTGCCCATCGCAGAACAAAAGACAGATTCGATTCCTGAAAAGTAGTAATCTGCAGCCGGCTACCCTACCGCCCCCATAGCCATCACGTCACTCTCACCATGAAAGGCGCAACTTACCTTCAGCTATCTCTACGGAAATAGAATCCCGCATAACCCGAAATCACAAGATCGCGATGAAACGGTATTTCGATCGTTCGATCCTTAATCCACTTCGCGATCAGTGTATATCCAAGCGCCTCCATCTCCTTGCACAGCACTCCCTCTGAGTAAATCCGGTATGAGACCTCGCACAAACCCAGATTTTGAATCGTGAAAAACTCTCTCCCCGCATGAACGGGCAGATTATGCAGTAGAACGTGTTTCGGCAGCGTTCTGAGTTCTTCGAGGATTTGCGGAAAACGTCGCGGAATATATTGCAGTGCACCTGCGCTCAGAAAGACATCTAGTTCTGGCACAGGAGAAAGATCGCCGCTATCGACAAAAGAAAGTCTGTCTTCTTTACGCTCGCGCGCGATCTCTGCCCCGTAAGTTACCGCGGCAGGCAGTTCAGCAATGATGTACTTGAGGGTTTTCGGAAGTTCCAGTTTGCTCTGTATCGAATAGAAAAAATGCCCAATGCTGCCTCCTAGATCAAGGACAGTGCACCTTTCATCGATGATTCTTGAAAGCCAATACAACAGCGGGTAGTCGCCCTCATGGAACCATGTGTCGAGTGACTGCTTCTCACTTTCGGAGTTCTTCGCCTTGTTGGCGTTGATGACGTCGTATTCACTGGATTTTCTTTCCGAGGCGGCCCGTGACGCTTCTTCCCAGGTATTGAACACTCCCGAGTAACTGATCCCGCGTCTGTTGCGTGTCAAGTGGAGTGTAATGTCCCGCCCATAGGGTAATAATTCGACCGCTCGCGAGGTCCGGCTCTTAAGGGCTTTTAATATCCCCGGCATAGAGCACCCAACCCCGTACGCAATAATTTCAATGCCATACCGTAACCTCCAGCAAACGACAGAAGCACCGCGTCATCGGAGTCCGCGTACCACTCTTATGCCGTCATTCGCAGACTGCATTCAGATCCAACCTATCCTGCATTCTCTCAGAAATGACTGCATTTCTCATCGCCCAAAACGAGCAGTCTTAGGAAAAGGCATTCCCAGTCATCAATTGATTTGTTGAATTTGGCCGAACTCCGGGGAACAGTGCGAGGCCAGTATACCCCAAGTAAAATCAGCTCTTGGCGATTGGCGATGCGTCGCATCGCAGCAAGGTTGAACGGCGCAGAATCCAGCGCACCCAAGCTGGGAACCAGGAACTGGAAGGCTTGCGACGGCAGCTACCGCTCCGGCCGCGTCAACCCAAGTTCCTTCATCGCAATCTGCAAATCGGCCCACGTCTCTTTCTTCTGCCGCGGATCGCGCAGCAGAAACGCCGGATGATAGGTCACGATCAGTTGCGTTCCGCGGAATGCGTGCACCCGCCCACGCAGCCCGGCCAGTGGCTGACGATGTCCCAGCAGATACGTCGCCGCCGTCGCACCCAGCGCCACGATCACCTGCGGCCGCACCACGTCGATCTGTTTGAAGAGAAACGGCGAGCATGTATTCGCCTCTTCGGGCTCCGGTGTGCGATTGCCCGGCGGCCTGCACTTGACCACGTTGCAGATGTAAACCTGTTCGCGCTGGAGCCCCATGGCCCCGATCATGTTGTTCAGCAGTTGCCCAGCCCGGCCCACAAACGGCAAGCCCTGCGCGTCTTCGTCCGCGCCCGGTCCCTCGCCCACAAACATCAGCCGCGCATTCGGATCGCCGTCGGCGAACACCAGCTTATTACGGCCCTTGTGCAGAGCGCAGCGCGTGCAGTCGCCAATCTCTTCGCGGATGATCTGCAGCGCGGCAGCGTGGTCTTCAACAGCAACGGCATCGGCAATGGGTGGTTCCGCAGGAAACGGCTTACGAGGCGAAATGGTACGGCCCTCCGTGTGTAACTTCGAATGTGTTTGGTGACGTTCAGCCTCAGCATCCACAAAGAGCGCCGCAGGCCGTGCTTCTGCGGCTGCAGCAACAGATTCAGCCTCAGCCGCCGGCTCTGCACTCTGCTCTACCGGCCGCCTGTAGAACTCTGTCAGGCCCAGGTCGCGATAAAACCTGATTCGCTCCGTCAGCGCTTCGCGGGTTGCCGCATCCAGTTGCCTCGCCAAGTCGCCTACTCCACAATCAGTTGCCGCCGGGTCGCCGGCACAATGGTCTCGCTCAGAACTTCGTCCTGCCGCTTCTTCCGCGACTCTTCATTGTCGAGTTCCACCACCAGCGACCGCGGCCTCCGCAGCGTCAGAATCTCATCGAGAATACGATCGGCAAGCTCGCGCTTGGGCATTTCATGCAGCTCGCTTGAGGTGGTCGGCGTAAGAAATGTGGCCGCATTCGTATCCGCCTCAATTCCCACGCCCTCTGACACCTGGTTCACTACGATGGCGTCCGCACCTTTGCGCAACAGCTTGGCTCGGCCGTTTTCCATGCGGTTCTCTGTCTCCGCCGCAAAGCCAACAATCAACTGCCCGGGCCGCCGCCGCTTTACTACTTCAGAGAGAATATCCTCGGTCGGGGCCAGCTCCAGCATCATGGGCCCGGTGCGTTTCAGCTTCTGTTCTGAAGTGGTTACCGGTTTGTAGTCCGCCACCGCCGCTGACTTGATCACCAGCGTGGCTTCATCCATGCGTGCCATCACCGCATCGCGCATCTCCTGCGCCGTGGTCACCTTCACCAATTCGCAGTGCGCCGGCGGATGCACCGCCGCAGGCCCGCTGATTAGAATCACCTTTGCTCCGCGGCTCTGGGCGGCTTCGGCCAATGCATACCCCATCTTGCCGCTTGAGCGATTACCCAGGAACCGCACCGGATCGAGTGCTTCGCGCGTTCCGCCCGCCGTCACCAACACAATCTCGCCCGCCAGGTCATGCCGCCTGCCCAGCGAGTTCAGTACCGCATCGGCGATTGCCTCCGGCTCCGCCATGCGGCCAACACCTACCATGCCGCAGGCCAGCGAGCCCGTCCCCGGCTCAACGATGCGCACGCCGCGCTGCCGCAGTATCTCAACATTGGCCTGCGTCGCCGGATGGTTCCACATGTTCACGTTCATGGCCGGTGCCACCAGCACAGGAGCAGCCGTGGCCAGGTACATCGTGCTTAGAAAATCGTCTGCAATACCATGAGCAAACTTGGCCATGATGTTCGCCGTCGCCGGCGCAACCACCAGCGCCTCAGTCCATTGCGCTTCGCCGATGTGCTCGATCCCATTCTGCTCTGCGGACGTTTCTCCGGCTCCGCTGTACCCCTCATCCCAAAGGCTGGTAATGACCTTGTGCCCGGTCAACGCGGCAAACGTAAGAGGCTGCACAAATTTGCAGGCCGACTCCGTCATCACCACATGGACTTCAAGCGCCTGCTGCTGCAGCGCACGCACCAGTTCTGCCGCCTTGTATGCGGCAATCCCGCCGGACACGCCCACCGTCACTCTCATGGCTCGATTGTATCTGTTTTTTGCTTTGCAGCGGAGTAGTGAAACACACACCGTATGCGCCCGCAGATTCATTGACATGCAAAAACATGGCGCCTCTTCTTCTGCGATTCGCACGATGGCGAAGCATAGCCGAATAGGTGCTTGTGCATCAACAAGTTGTCAGCCGGCGAGAGCTATCAAAGCATGAACGGTACCGCCGGTCCATCTACCAGCGGTTTCACAACCTCGGTCTCGGTCTTCACATATGAAATCTTGCCCGCCTCAATCTCATCTTGAGCAATGCGGCAAGCCTTGGTGGACTGGCTTGGCACCAGAGCGTGGGAACCGCTCTGAATCTGGCGAGCGCGACGCGCTGCTACTAGAACCTTGCGATAATTCGAGTCGAAGGTGGTCTCAATCATTTTCGGGATCCTCCTCAAAATTCAATAGCTGCTGGCTGGAGTCGCCCAGTATTCCAAACGCCTCCAGCACGGGCCTGAGCCGTTCCTGCGAGTTCGCTTGCAGACAGGCCGCTGCTACCTCCAACACTCTGCGAGAACGGTACGCAATGGCTTCGCCATTCCGGTAAAAACGTTCAGACAATACGATCGCCTCAAGTTGAGCTACCGCACGGTCCAGAATGTCGTTGACCAGAATATAACCGTACTCGCGGAAATTCTCAATCTCCTTGCTGGCCTCACTCAGCCTCCTGTAAAGCTCGGCTTCGTTCACAACACCTTCAGCGCGGCTGCGGTTGCGCAAGCGGGTGCGCAGCACCTTGGGATTCGGCGGCAGCACGAAAATACTTATCGCTTCAGGCATTTTGGCGCGCACCTGCGCACCGCCCTGCACGTCGATATCGAGAATCAGATCGTGTCCAGCGGCCCTCGCTTCATCGAGCGATGCGCAGGCAGTACCATAAAGGTTCCCAAATACTTCTGCGTATTCAAGGAACTTACCCTCCGCCACCATGCGCTCGAATACTTCACGGCTTGTGAAGTTGTATTCGCGTCCATTTTGCTCTGAGCCGCGCGGCGCACGCGTCGTCCACGAAACGGCAAAGTCCACATTTGTAAGCTGCTTGCGTACTTCGCCCACCAGCGTGCTCTTGCCCGAACCCGACGGCGCCGAAATGATGAAGAGAATCCCTGCCACTTGTCGATCTTCCCTTTCCAAATAATCGATGATTTGAAGTTATGTGAGCAGCATTATTCCACGTTCTGAATCTGTTCGCGAGCTTTCTCGATCTCCGCCTTCATCGCCAATCCCAGTTCGGTGACGCGCGTACCCTTGCCGCCAATGCCGCCGGTCTTTGAAAGCAAAGTGTTTGCCTCACGATTCATCTCCTGTAGCAGAAAATCCAGCTTCTTGCCCACTTCGCCTCCTGCCGTCAGTAGTTCGCGGAAGTGCGCAATGTGCGCCGTCATGCGGGTCAATTCCTCTGAAACGTCGCTGCGGTCCACCAGCACCGCAACCTCCTCCAGCAACCGTTGGCGATTGAACTCGGGACCGGTTGCCGCAAGCAGGCGCTGCGTAAGCCGCTCCTGGTAGCGCTGCTCAATCTCCGGCCGAAGCTGCGCCACGTAGTCTGTCGCCTCTGCCAGCCTATCCAGCGTTCCACGCAAAATAGCCTCAAGCGATTCGCCCTCTCGCGCGCGCATCACCTTCAACTCTTCAAGCAACGGTCCCACCTGCTGCCGCACACTTGCCTCAAGAGCCGTCAAATCGATCTCGGCGCGATTCTCTGACTGCAATGCTCCCGGCATCCGCAGAGCCGCGTTCAAATCGGGCTCACCGGTCAAGCCATGTTCCTTTTGCGCCTCGGCAAAGGCCGCCAGATATCCGGCCACAAGTTCCCGGTTGTATCCGGTCTTCTGCTGGCCCGTCTTATCCAGCGATAGCGCAAGCTCAACGTGTCCGCGCACCAGATTCTCTTTGAACGCCTTGCGCAATTCCATCTCAAGCCCGTCCAGCCCGTTGGGCAAACGCAACTGCACGTCCAGAAAGCGGTGATTGACGCTCTTTACGGTGAGCACATAACTCAACTGCTCCTCATTGCCGAGAGGAACGCGCACCTGCGCCCGCGCAAATCCCGTCATCGAATAAATCGCCATTCTTGCTTACTCCTTTGTCCGGGTTGCGAAAGCCGGCTCGCAGCCGGGCAGATAAGGGGTTAAGGGCTCGGTAGGCTCGTCGATCTGTGGCTCTGGCTGATCCATAAACTGCAGCTGATACAGGCGCTGATACGTTGGCGATACATTCAACAGGTCTTCATGCGATCCGATCGCGGTAATCCTGCCCTCTTCAATCACGGCAATGCGGTTAGCGCGGCGGATCGTCGCAAGCCGGTGCGCAATCACCATCACAGTGCGATTCTGCATCAGGTTTCCAAGAGCAGCCTGCACCAGCGACTCGCTTTCGGAGTCGAGCGCGGAAGTTGCTTCATCCAGAATCAGGATCGGCGCGTTCTTCAAGATGGCGCGCGCAATGGCGATGCGCTGCTTCTCGCCGCCGGAAAGCCGGAATCCCTTTTCGCCGATCACTGTCTCGTAACCTTGCGGCATGCGCATGATAAAGTCGTGCGCCAATGCATTGCGGGCCGCCTGCTCCACAATTGAGAGCTTGGCGTCCGGCTCGCCATACGCGATATTATGACGAACCGTATCGTTAAAAAGGATCGTCTCCTGCGTAACCTGCCCAATGTGGCGGCGCAACGAAGCCAGCGTGAGATAGCGGATATCCTGCCCGTCAATCAGGATCGATCCCATGCTCACATCGAAAAAGCGCGGAATGAGATTCACCAGCGTCGACTTGCCTGCGCCGCTTGGACCCACCAGCGCCAGCACTTCACCGGCATGAACATTCAAATCGATGTCGTGCAGAATCTGATGCTCGCCCGTCTCTGTCGAATATGAAAACCCTACGTTCTTGAATTGGATCGCACTCTCGAATTTCTTCAGCGTAATCGCGTGAGGCCGTTCCTTTACATCGTCCTCAGTGTCAAAGAATGCAAAGATCGACGATGACGCGCCCATCGCCTGCTGGAAGGCGTTGTAGAAGTATGCAAACTTGCGCACCGGATCGTACAGCTTGAAGAGCAGGATGATGAACGCGCCGAAAAGCCCCATCGTCATGTCGCCGTGCATGATCTCATTGCGGCCAATCAGCAGAAACAATGCAATCGCCACCGCGCCAATCGTATCCATCAACGGCGAACTGATGGACTGAATCCTCACGTTGCGCAGGTTGGCGCGGAACAGCCTTCGAGCCGCGCTCTTGAAGCGCAGAACCTCCCACACCTCGGTATTGAAAGCCTTCACAATCCGGTTGCCCGTTACCGTCTCATGCAGAATGTTCTGGATCTCCGCCAGCTTGTCCTGGCCAGTGCGCGTACGCGTGCGCACTTCCCTGCCGATTCTGCGCGCCGACGTCACCACAACCGGGATAAACAGTACCAGCGCCCAGCTCAGATGTCCGCCCATTCCAATAACCAGACAGATTCCAACCAGAAACGTGAAGAACTGCTGCAGAAACTCACCAATTACTGAGCTGAAGGCAATCTGCACACGGTCAACGTCATTAATAAGTGTGGAGAGGATGGTGCCGGTGGGGTGTTTGTGGAAGAAGCTTGAAGATCGCCGCAGTGTAACTTCGTACAAATCGTTTCGAAGGTCAGTGATGGTGCCGAACCCTGCATAATTCACCAGATAGGTTCCCAGATAATCGCAAAGGCCTTTCATGACCGTTGCAACTACCAGCGCAAAAGCCACCACCACCCAAGCATTATGCATGTGCAGAAAACTGGGGATTAACGAGCGAAGATCGATCTGAAGCGCCAAACTCCAGTGGTGGCCCGCGAAATCTAGATTGAGCGGCTTCGTCAGGCCTAGAGTGATGGGCCCTTCCGGAGCGTCCGGCTGCAACACCTGATCGAAGATCGGCTGCAGAAGCAACACCCGGAAAGTGTCCAGCACTCCAACAGCGGCCAGCAGCAGCACGCCCGACAGCCACTGAAATGAATAAGGCAGTCCGTAGCGCAGAAGGCGTAAGACGTTCTTCATCCGATTGAACCCGTCCGCCTTACCTCGGTCGTCCCGCTGCATTCCGGGCAGTTGCTGATTCCCATCCGAACATTGTATCCGGCCCGCGTTCTCAATACGCCTTCAAATCGAGCATCGTCTTTAGTATCTTCTCGGGCTGTGGAAGAATAGCGTCCTCCAGCAGCGGTTGATAGGCCACAAAGGTGTCCATCGCGCCGATCCGCTTTACCGGTGCATCCAGATCCTCAAACAGCTCGTCGGCAATGCGCGCGGCAATCTCCGCACCATAGCCCCAGCTCAACATATCCTCATAGGCGACGATCACCCGGCTGGTCTTGCGGACCGATGTGGCAATCGCCTCCCAGTCATATGGACTCAACGTGCGCAGATCGATGATCTCTACATCGACGCCATGCTCGCGCTGAGCCCTTTCCGCCGCCTGCAGCGCTCTGGGCACGATCGCGCCGTAGGTCACCAGCGTCAAGTCCGTGCCGGGCCGCACCGTCTTTGCCTTGCCAAATGGAATCGAGTAATCCGGTCCCGGATAAGGCGCGCGGCCATACGCTTCGCGATAGAGCCGCTTGTGTTCAAGAAACAGCACTGGATCGTCGCAGCGGATCGCCGTACGCAGCAAGCCGTTCGCATCCAGCGCGTTCGATGGAAACACCACGCGCAATCCCGGGATGTGCGTAAAGATGCTCTCGCCCGATTGCGAGTGATAGATCGAACCGCCAGTGAGGTAGCCGCCGATCGGCACGCGCATCACCGTCGGTACGGACCACGCGCCATTCGAGCGCCAGCGCATCAGCGCCAGCTCGTTGCGAATCTGATGCATGGCAGGCCAGATGTAGTCGAAGAACTGTATCTCGACCACAGGCTTCATGCCGCGGGTTCCATATCCAATCGCGCGACCGACAATGTTCGCCTCGGCCAGCGGAGAATTGAACACCCGCTCCGAACCAAACGCTGTTTGCAGCCCGGCTGTTAGCTTAAAGACTCCCCCTTTGCCCTTCACTTCGCTCAAGGCCTCTTCACGGCTTGCGTCGGCAACATCCTCGCCGTAAATCACAATCCGCGGGTCACGGCGCATCTCGTCGTACAGGCAGGCGTTAAGCAGATCGGCCATCGTGCGCGGATTGTTGTCTTTAATCTTCGACTTCTCGTCGAATCCGTGCTTCTCTTCGCAATCGAATGCAGCGCTGGTTGGATCCAGTTCTTCGGAGTAGACATGCCGCATGATGCTGGAAATCTCGGGCAACGGGGCCTTCATCGCGCGTTCGGCGGCCTGAGCTGAAATTTCGTCCTGCTCGCGCTCCAGCTTGTTGATCTGCTCCTCGGTGAGAATTCCTTCGCGCAGCAGCCGTATCTGCATCTTTGCTATTGGGTCGCACAGCGCATCGGCTTCGCGCTCGGCCGCTGAACGGTATGCCTTGTCGTCGTCAGAAAACGAGTGCGAGTATTGCCGGATGCAGTGACCGTGAATCAGTGCTGGGCCATTCCCCGCCCTGCAGTGCGCGGCGGCGGCTTCAACCGTCCGCAGCACCTCTTCTGCATCGGTGCCATCGATCTCGGCAAAATAGAAATTCGGAAAGTTGGCGACCAGCGTTGAAATATTGCCGCCCGGCGTGTTCACTTCCACCGGCACGCTGATAGCATAACCGTTGTTCTCAACCAGAAAGATAACCGGCAGTTTCTGATTTGAAGCTGTATTGATCGCTTCCCAGAACTCGCCCTGCGAGGTCGACCCCTCGCCCACGCATGTCAGTACAACTTCATCGCTCTTGAAGCTCACTTCGTGAAAGTCGCGATAGTCGCCTTTCGCCTTGGCCGCCGCTTCAGGATGCCGGCTGAAATACCTCCCCGCCTCCGCGCTGCCAACCGCATGCAAAAGTTGCGTAGCCGTAGAGGACGAGGTGCTGACAATGTGCAGCGACGTGCTGCTCCAATGGGTCGGCATCTGGCGTCCACCGCTTGAAGGATCTGTAGCTGCGCCCACGGCCTGCAGCATCATGTCATCGGGAGACATTCCCAGCGCCAGACACAGCGCGCGGTCGCGATAGTACGGGAAGAACCAGTCGTATCCGGGCCGGAGCGCCAGCGCGGTACCCACCTGCAACGCCTCGTGACCCGCCGCGGATATCTGGAAGTACGTCTTCTGCTGCCGCTTCAGCATGATTTCGCGGTCATCGAGACTCCGGGAGAGGTACATCAACCGGTAGATCTCAACTAACTTTTGCGTACTTAACCGCTCCGAAGTTGAAGCCGAAGTGGCTCCGCGCGCGCGGGAAACAGCCATTCCCATCCTAGTCACTCCAGAATGTGCTTTGTGGTGACGACCTCATCTGTGATTGTAACAACCTGGTGCGTTCAACCCTTCATCAAATCAAAGCCATGCCCCGAAGAGCGCAACTGCCGCCCCATCATTCCATTAAAAAACGGTAGAAATTATCTCTAGGGCCTGTTATCGACTTTCCCGCTGCCCGCGGGAAAGTCGATAACAGGCCCTAGGGAAATAACGACATTGGAACAATATCCTTCAACTCAACAGTGCGGACCGTCATCCTCATCTTGTCTCGCACGCTGTGGGCCAGTTTTTCAATCTCGGCCACCATCTGCTGTTGATGGGGAGTCAGAGAGTGCGCATTCGAGCTGTTGATCTGTTGATTCAGCTCGGTAACCAGCTTCACCAGCTTGTCGGTATCGTCCACAATCGCCTGGTGCTGCGCGGCATTCAGCGCCTGGAGCCGCCTTTCCGCAAAGATTCTTGACGCCGGATTGTCCAACCTCGGATCGTCAAGTGAGCGCAACTGGGGAAAGCGCTGCAACGTCGGCGTTCCAGTATTCGACGACGCCGACGCTTGTCCGCTGCAGGGCGATGCAAGCGCCGCCACTGCTCCCAGAACCAGCGCGGCAAAGCAGAAGTACCGGCTTGCCGATCGCGTAGCAGCGTTCTTCAGCTCGGTTCTCATTTCGACCTCATTTTGTGGGCCATCTGCTCAATTTCTCCGGCCTGGCGGACCACCGGAACTGACAGCATGTCCTTGGTAGTCTTATCTACCTCCGCCTTCAGGTTGTAGGCCATCTTCAGCAGGTTGGCAGTTTGAACCGCAATTGGATTCTTCGGGTCGGGAGCGGGAACTGTCGGTGGAACCCATTTGGGGGCGAGTGCCTCTCCTCCGGAACTCGCAGTGCCCGGATTCGAGCTTTGCTGAGAGGTTGTCTGCGGAATAACCAGAGGCTGCGGCGGAGGAACAGGATCCTCCGGGCTGATGCCAAGCTGTCCCGTCGAAGTTGACGGCAGTTGCGTAGCCTGGGCCATCACCTCGCGCTCGCCTGGCCTGGCCGCCAGCATCATCACACAAAGTGAGGTGAGCAAACACCACCACGTCACAGCACGACGCGGCCGTCTGGTTTTTGAAGTTGAACGGAGTCGTTGCACGCTCATGGAGTCCTCCCACGATGCCAGGAATGTGGTTGGAAAGGCTGCCGGAAATCGCGGCCAACCCTGCGCACAGTCTAGTCTATTTGCAGGAGATTTGGTATGCACGTCAGCACCGCTTTAATTCTTTGGCTTATCGGCTTATTTGCCGAGGGCAAATTCATGGGCCGGGTCATGGATGAATGGGCCCTCGATACCCAGGAATTTGTCCGCACCAAACTCCCGCACCTGATCCTCATTGCACTTATCACCTTTATTCTCATGCGTTTGCTGCGATCCATCACGCATCGCATGATCCGGGTGGCGGAACGCCATGCAGTCGATGAGATCCGCATCGGTCAGGTAAAAACCCTCTCTGGAGTCATCCGGGCCACCGGCTTCACCATCATCGGCGTCATCGCCGGTTTTTCCGCTCTGGCCACGTTCGACATCAACCTGGGTCCGCTGCTTGCCTCTGCCGGAATCGCCGGAATCGCCATCGGCCTCGCCGCTCAAACCATCGTCAAAGACGTGCTGAACGGCATCCTCATCCTCGTTGAGGATCAGTTCAATGTTGGCGATACCGTTAAACTGGCCGGCATTGCCGGAGTCGTCGAGTCCATGACCCTCCGCAAGACCGTCGTCCGCGACACGGACGGCACCCTCTATGTCGTACCCAACTCCCAGATCACAACCGTCGCCAACCAGAGCGCAGGCTACACGGTGGCAACGGTCAATGTAAGCGTTGACTTCTCCGCCAATCCGGACGAGGTCCAAAAGCTGCTGACCGGGATTGCCTGGGACGTGCGAAACAGTGACGAGTTCAAATCGGTCATGGTCGGTGATCCCAAGATCCTCGGCGTCGATGCAATCAAAGGCTCCGAGCTCATCTTCCCTGTAGTCTTCAGAACACTGGCCACCAAGCAGCATGCTCCAGTCCGCGAGTTCCGCCGCCGCGTCCGTCTGGCCCTTGAGGAACACCACATGTTGCCGGGAAACCCCTATCAGGTTCTCAGCAGCTTTCCCGCAGCCGTGGGCGCAGCCAAAACTGCCGAAACCGCGTCGGTAATCGACCCGGCCTCGCTCAAGCCGCAAGAATCGAATCTCTTCAGTGGTGAATAGCCGACAATTAGGCCGCTGATCGCGCAGCTCGCGAATCTACTCGGTCTCAGGCCCGCTGCTGTGCGTCTCCAACGCTTCAAGCAGAGTTTCCGCATCCATGATCGGAGGCAGGCACGTGCGCCCCATGCAAACCAGCGCCCATGCATCGGCCTTCTCCGGCACCGGAACCCCCAGCAGGGTCTCCGCCAGCGCATCCGGCAGTCCATCATCAACCAGTTGCTCGGGCGTGATACGCAGCACCAGCTTATTGACCGCGTACCTTGCCATGGCTGTGGCTTCCAGGCGAGCTGCTTCAGGCCCAGTTCCGACAATGACGATCTGAACGGGATCCAGAAGCAGTTGCTCCAATGCAAGGCCGTAGCTCCCTGCGTAAAGGCCAAAGTGCTCAACAATTCCCGCAAAGCTATCCAGCGTATCCTCGGCAATCTCGCGATATTCTTGCCGTCCGCTCAGAGCCTCAAGCCGCAGCAAAGCTGAAACCGCTGTGGGATTCCCTCCCGGAGCAGGCGAATCCTGCAACGGTTTACGCCGCGTGCCCAGCGCCCCAAGCGGTGCTGGCCCATTCGCGTAGATTGCCGAATCGAAGAACGCGCTTCCTGTCCGGTCGTAAAATCGCTCGATCATTGCGTCGGCAAGCATCCGAGCGGCCCGGTAAAAATTCATGTTCCCGCTGGCGATCCACGCGTCGACGCACGCGTGAACCGTGAACGCATAATCCTCGAGCGTTCCCGGAGCATGCTCCTGCGGCGTGTGGTCCGGGTAGGCAATCACGTGCCGCAGCGTCATACCGTCGCTCCAGGCCTCGTTCAGCAGCCGATTCATCGTCTTCAGCGCAAACTCCCGAACCGGTTCCAGCCTCAGCACGCGCGCTGTCTCCAGATAGGCCGTAACCGCCATCGCATTCCAGCTTGTATAGAGCGTGCGATCAATAAACGGCGCCGGCCGCAATGCTCGCGCGGTGAGCAGCTTGCTTCGTGCGGACTCTCGCAGCGGGCGCAGGTGCTCGATGTCGACACCCAGCGCGGCCTTCTCTTCCAGAGGCCTCTTTACGTACAGCACGTTCTTCGCAGGATTGTGATGCATGTCTCCGAGTTCACCGATGTCCCAGTAGCTGACTGCAAACTCCAGTTCCTCCTCATCGAGCACGGCCTTGGCTTCGTCGTAAGTCCACGTAAAGTAGTCGCCGTCGTCATCAAGGCCTACGTCCGCGTCCTGCGAGGCATAGAACCCGCCCTGTTCCCTGTCGGTCATGGTTGAGTCGAGCCAGCCAACCATCTGCCTCGCGACCTCAAGAAACTCCGGCCGCACCAGGCTCTGAAATCCATGCACATAGTTGCGCAGCAGCCCGGCATTGTCGTACAGCATCTTTTCAAAGTGCGGCACAACCCACCGCTCATCCACGCTGTAGCGGTGGAAACCGCTGGCAAGCTGGTCGTAAACGCCGCCGCGCGCCATCTTGTCCAGCGTCACGACAAAAGCTTCGCGAGCCTGATCGTTGTCGCGGTTCATGGCCACTTCCAGCAGCAGGTCCAGCGTCGAGGGATGCGGGAACTTGGGCTGCGAGCCAAATCCGCCGTTGCGCGCATCGAACTTGGCCAGCGCCGATCCGGCAATCTTGTCCACCAGCGCGATGTTCAGATCGCCGCGGCCTGAGAAGCTTTCATTCTGCTCAATTGCCGCCATCACGCTGCTGGCCGTCTCCAGCGCTTCATCTCGGCGGTCGCGCCAAACCTGCGCCATCGCCAGCAGCACTTTGCCGATTCCCGGCCTGCCGTAGCGGTCTTCCCGCGGAATGTAGGTGGCTCCAAAATATGGCCTGCCATCCGGCGTAAGAAATGCCGTCAGCGGCCAGCCACCCTGTTGAGAGATCGCTGAAACCGCCGCCTGGTAACGTGTATCCACGTCCGGCCGTTCGTCGCGGTCTACTTTAATGGCGACAAAGTTCTCATTGATGACCTTGGCAACCTCGGGGTCTTCATACGACTCCCGGTCCATCACGTGACACCAATGGCACCACACCGCGCCAATATCGAGCAGGATCGGCTTGTCTTCGGCCTGCGCCTTGGCAAATGCCGCCTCGCCCCAGGGGTGCCATTGCACCGGCTGATGCCGCGCCGAGCGCAGATAAGATGATGCCGCCGTATCAAGCAGGTTCACGCTGCCGGAGTTTGGGGAGGTATCGCTCATTGGTTGAGAATAAACCGTTTGCCGGTCTGAATTTGGATTTATGCCGCAGTCCGTCAGAAATCGGCCCTGCAACAGACCGTCATTGCTCGTTATTGAGCTGCTTTTCAATCTCCGCCACTAGTTCCGTAGAATCCGGTTGGGTGTCGGGAGCAAAGCGCGCCACAACTTCACCTTTGCGATTCAATAGAAACTTTTCAAAATTCCAAAGAATCTCCGGTTCCCGCGTGGTCTCAATGCCGTAACCTTTCAGCTTGGTTCGCCAGGTAGGATGCGTTACGCTGGTCGCCCTCGGCTGCGCGGTGATCAAGGCTCTGTACAGGGGATGCATGTTTCGGCCAATCACCGTGATCTTGCTGTACAAGGGGAAACTTACGCCATATGTCTTGCAGAACGCCTGGATCTCGGACTCCGTCCCCGGTTCCTGCTCCTTGAAGTCGTTCGAAGGAAAGCCCACTACCACCAGACCCTGCAGCTTGTAGAACCGATAGATGTATTCAAGACTCTCGTACTGCGGCGTGAGCCCGCACTTTGACGCGACGTTCACCACAAGGATCACCTTGCCCTTGTGCTCACCCAAAGTCGCTTCCTCACCGGTAATCTTATGTACTGGAATATCGAGAATGCTCACGCTCATTCCTTTCAATGCAATTAATCAACTCTTCCGGCTCAACAGGAGCTTTGCCAGTTCGATGTACATCTCTACAGATTCCAGCAGTTCCTTCTTTGCCAGTCTCTCATGCGGCGTATGCGCCACGTGGATCGAACCAGGCCCCAGCAACAGCGGCTCCCCCCAGTTCGTTAATTGAGGAATATCGGTTGCGAACTTGGCAATCATCGTCGGCAGCCCCTCGACCGCCTTGAGCCGGACAAATGCCAGGTCAAGCGTAAAGCTCACCTCCGCCAAACCCTTTGCGGCTTCCAGAATTTTCTCACGCACCGGAGCAGAATCCGTCACCAGGCGGATAAGCACCTGTGCCTCAGCATGATCCGCGATCACGTTAGGCGCGTATCCGCCGTGAATCTGGCCCACGTTCAGCGTCGTATCGCCCGCATACTCATCCACCGGCCAATCCATCTTGAGCAGCTTGTCCAACAGAACAATCATTTTGTGGACCGCGCTGTCACCCAGCTCCGGATAAGCCGAATGCGCCATCTTGCCCGTGGACTTGAGAGAAACCCGCAAGGCTCCCTTCGACGCTAAGGCCAGCCGATTTTCAGTTGGTTCGCCATTGATCAGATAGCGGTTCCCCTTCGGCATCTGGTTGGCCGTCTTGGCGCCCGCCGAATCCCGCTCCTCGCCCGACACGTACAGCATGGCAACATTGAACCCGGCATCGCGCAGTCGCTGGGCAGCCGCAACCTGCGCGGCGATGATGCCCTTGGCGTCGCAGACTCCGCGGCCGTACACAAACTCTTCGTCTTCTCTGAAGGGGATATACGGCGGAACTGTATCCATATGTGTCGAAAAAACCAGGTCGGGTGTCTTGCCGGCTATGCCGGCGTACACATTCCATCGCTGCCCCGCGGTGGCGCTGTCAGGCGGCTGGAGAACAGGAGTCTTCTCCACATCCCATCCTTTCCCGGCCAGAAAATCGGCCAGAAAATCACCTACATCACCTTCGTAATAGGTCGTCGACTCAATTTCGCACAGGGACTTCGTTAGCTCGATCGGGTCAATTGCATGAGTCGAAATAGGTTCTGACATGATGCAGCCAGAATACCTTAGCAGCGTCCCCCAATTCGCATCCGTTCCCATCTCACCTTATGAAACCCCTCTTCTCTACACCGAAATTCCCACATTGGCCCGACCATTCCAGGCAATCGGACGATGAATTGCGCGTAAAATCTAGAGTGGAATGAACGCTACAACTGCCTTGACCCAGCCGGTAATGAGCTTCGCGCCACCAGGGCTGCTCAGTCTGGATATCGCCGGCCCGGCAGGCCGCCTTGAAGCAGTCGTCAATCAGGGGTCTCCTGAAGCACCGTTCGCCGCGCTAATTTGTCATCCTCATCCCCTCGGCGGCGGCAACCTGCATAATAAGGTCGTCTATCACACCATGAAGGTCTTCAACGAACCGCGTTGGGGCTTCAACTGGCCCGCCCTTCGCTTTAACTTTCGCGGCACCGGCTCAAGCGATGGCGTGCACGACGGTGACGCCGAGGCCGGCGATGTGCTGGCCGCTCTTCGCTGGCTTCGGAACAAATTCGACCGCCCGATTGTGCTTGCCGGATTCAGCTTCGGCGCGGCCATGGCCATCTCAGCCTGCGCATGCACCGGCCCGTCGGCCGCAGGCGTCCGCTCTCTGGTCGCACTCGGCCTTCCCACCCAAAATGGCGGACGCCCCTACAGCTACACCGCGCTCGATCATCTTGCGATGCCCAAGTTATTTGTGAGCGGCGATCATGACCAGTTCGCTCCGGCTGATGAGCTTTCGCAGATCGTCGCCTCCGCTTCCGACCCCAAAAAGTTCTCCCTCATCCCTGACGCAGATCATTTCTTTACAGGACACCTGGCCGCCATGCAAAAACAGCTCGCCGCCTGGTTGAAAGAGCAAGTGCAATGACTTCGATAAACGATACCGCACTCGATTCGCTACACAGCACCGCCACCGGCATCTTTACCGGCGCACTCAAAGCCTGCAATATCGCCACTGCATTCGATCGCAGGCTCCGTTTCGACGGACATACTCTTCAGCGGCTCATGCCCGATGGCTGCGGTCCGGCAACCATCGATCTCTCTGCCTACAAGCGTGTATTCGTCATCTCATTTGGCAAAGCCGCTGTTCCCATGCTCGACATCCTTCTGGAGCGCATGAAGCGCCGCAAAGGTCTGCGCGGGGTTTGCTGCGGTGTCCACATACCCAAAAAGCGCAACTGGCGCATCCGCTATTTCGAGGGCGGCCATCCCCTGCCCAACGAAGACTCCTTCGCCGCTGCGCGCGCCACACTCGGCCTGCTCAAAAAAGCCAAAAAGGACACGCTGATCTTCTTCCTCATCTCCGGAGGCGGCTCAGCCATGTTCGACCTGCCGATCGATCCGCATATCTCGCTGGAAGACACGCAGGCATTCCACCAGGCGCTGCTCGCATCCGGTGCGCCCATCAATGAGATCAATACGCTCCGCAAGCATTTCTCCGCCGTAAAGGCCGGACGTCTCGCTATGACAGCGCCGGACGCAGTCAAGATCAACCTGCTGCTGCCGGACGTGCCTCTGCGCACTCTCGACGCGCTTTCGTCGGGCCCCACTTCGCCCGATCACTCCACCATCGCCGACGTGAGGGATCTGATTGCGCGCTACGAACTGCTGCCCAAATTTCCCGCCTCGGTGCGCGCATTTTTCGAAAGTGCCGACATACCCGAGTCTCCCGGCAACAAGAGCTGGGGCGCGCCGCCTCCCGGCAAGCCTCCAAAAAACGAGCCCGCTTCCACTTCCGTCGCTGGCCCGGCCGATCCCATATCCGATGAGGACGAAGCCTTTCGCGACTCCGTCTTTGAGATTCTCCTTTCAAGCCACGATCTGGTCGAAAGCGCGCGCAGCCTAGCCCAGCAAGCCGGCTATCATACCGTGGTCGATAACAGTTGCGACGACTGGGACTATGCCGACGCCGCCCGGTATCTCCTCGATCGCTTCCACGCTTTGCGCGCCATCCATCCGCGCCTGTGCCTCATTTCCGTTGGCGAAGTTACCGTGACCATGGACCGCACTCCCGGCGCAGGCGGCCGCAATCAGCAGTTCGTCATGGCCTGCGCTCTGGAATTGGAAAAGCATCCCGGCGAACGCATCACCGTGTTGAGTGCGGGATCGGACGGCATCGACGGCAATACTCAGGTCGCCGGAGCCATTGCCGATCCAACTACCGTCGAGCGCGCTCACGCTTTCGGCTTCCACCTCAAGGCCTCGCTCGCCGCCTTCAATGCCTGCCCCATGTTCACGGCCCTTGGCGATGCGGTCGTCACCGGCCCAACAGGCCAGAATCTACGTGATCTGCGTCTGCTCATCTCAGAACGCGACCAGACCGGATCGAGTTAGTTGAAATCTGAGGGGACGCAGTTACAAAAGCGCCCCGCACATCATAGCTCATTCATAACTGAAGAACTCAGTTAGGGCCCGTATTTCTTGCCTAACGGCGCGATTCATCGCCTTGCATAACAAAAAAGTCTTCATTCCCAGCGCGCTCATGCAATACCATTGCATTCACACTATAAACGCAGTATCAGGACCCATTCGTGCCCCGAAAAGCTTCCCGCAAATCTGCCGGCAAAACACCCGATATCCGCACCGTTGCGGCCGCCGCCAAGGTCTCCATCGCCACCGTCTCGCGAACCATCAATGGGTCCCCTCTAGTCAGCGAACGCCTTTCAAAGCGCGTATGGCAGGCCATCCGCCAGCTCAATTACTTTCCCAACACGCATGCGCGTACGCTCGTCTCAGGCCGCAGCCGTCTCCTCGGCATCATTGTCGAGAACATCACTAACCCCTTCTTCCCTGAACTCATCCAGAGCTTTGAAGAGATCGCCGTCGCGCACGGATATGAGATTCTCGTCAGCTCTTCAAACGGAAATCCCACCGTGCTCACGCAGTGTGTCCGGCGCATGCTCGAGCGCAAGGTCGAAGGTGTGGCCGTCATGACCTTTGGTGAAGAAGAACCGGTCCTCGATCAGCTCACGCATCGCAACGTGCCCATCGTTCTTGCTGAATTCAAGCTCGACGACCCCAAGGCCAGCACCATACTTCTCGACTACTCTTCCGGTATCCACGAAGCGGTGAATCACCTGGCCAGGCTGGGCCACACCAAGATCGCATTCCTGGCCGGCCCCCACAAACTCCACTCCGCCATCACGCGCGAAAACGGCTTCCGCGAAGCAATGATTGCTGCCAAACTCTCCGTTCCCAAAGAATGGATCATCGAGTGCGACCACACGCTCAAAGGCGGTGTTGCTGGATTTGGCCACCTGAAGTCAATGGCCAAAAAGCCCACGGCCATCATCTGCTCCAACGATATGACCGCCATCGGCGTGCTTCGCGCCTCTTATCATGAAGGCCTGCGCGTTCCACAAGATCTCTCCGTCATCGGCCTCGACGACATCGACTTTGCGGAGTTCACTCTTCCTCCGCTCACCACCATCAGCCTGCCGCGCGGAGACCTGGCCCGCGCCACATTCGATGCCCTGCGTCAGCAGGTTGAGAACGCAAACGACCCCAACCGCAAACGCGAGTTCCTCGTCTCAACACGCCTAGTCGTCCGCGAATCCACCGCCGCACCCAAAGCAAGTACGCGCTAACGGAAAACGCCTGTCAATCGACACCAAAGACAATTCGAGGAGGGCTTGTGCTTCGCTCCCGCGGCCCGCATCGTCAATCACAACTGACAACTGGCAACTGAGAACTGACAACTTCTCACCCCGCAATCAGCGCGCTATGCTCGCGCATGGCTACAATCTCATCGCGCGTCGTGCTGGCAGCCGCTCTCCGATCCGTGTAAACGCGCGGTGCGCCAAATTGCAGCTCAGCCTCAAATCCGCTCACGCCAAGAACCTTCCAAAGGTGGTGCACGAATTTCTGGTCTCCAAACCAGCACAGCTCGCGCTCGGGAGTGCCATCGTGCACTATGTATCGGATCGCCACCGCCGTAATCGGCACTCCTGACGACACAGCGGGATCGATCAACCGCGAATGAAATCGCAGCACTTCGCTTCCATCGGTACTGGTTCCTTCGGGAAACAGCAGCACCGGCACTGAAATCGGGAGCTTGAGCCGCTCTGCGATTTGCCGCGCAACCGATTGCGCGCTCTTCAGGTTTCCCCTGTCGATAAAGATCGTTCCACCGCTGCGCGCAGCTCTTCCAAAGAACGGCCAGCCGCCAATCTCAACTTTAGCCACAAAAAAACACGGCATCGCCGCGGAAAGCACCACAATGTCCAGATAGCTCAGATGATTCGCAACCACAAGCCCACGCGCCGCCGGTTCGCCTTCAACCGTATACGCAATACCCAGGCTCTTCAGGATCCTTCGCGCGCACAGTTGAACCCAGTAAGCGCGGCGCTCCAGCGTACGCGGCCCCTGCATGCGCAGCATCCAGAACGATACGATGCAGCGAATGATTTCGAATCCGAGCGTCACAGCGCGCCGGAGCCGGCGCAGAGTCATCTCGCCAGCGGAGCCAGAAAGCGATTGCGCGCCGCGGACGAAAGCGACTTCAGATCGAGCAACGTAAGAAAGTCGATGGTGCCGAACTCACGGTCCCACGCCGGCGGGGCAGCAATGCGCGCGCCAATCGCCAGATAGGTCTTCAACAACTTGGGAATCTTTACCGGAACCGGAGTGAGAGTTGGCAACGAGTCGCTTTCTTGTTCGGCCGGCTGCTGTGTCTCCCGGCCAATTTGCTCGGTGGGACACGCATACTGTCCCGTCGGCTCGGTCTCAAATTCGCTCGCAACCCTATATCGCTCAAGCTGGCGATACATCTGCCAACCCTCTGCGGAGTTTTGGGAATTCAAAGAAGAGCAGCCGATCAGGTAGCGCAGCCCCATGTCTGAAGCATACTGCGCAATCCCGCGCCACAACAAGGTCAGCACCTCCGGCGTGCGGTGCTCGCGATCAATCGATGCGCGCCCCAGTTCCAGAATGCCCGCACGCAGCGGCTCATAGGGAGCAAGATGAAACTCCTGCTCGGAGTAGTAGCCCAGATTGCGCGCAGCCGACTTTCCCGTCTGCATGCGGTAGGTACCCACAATGCGGCGGCTCGCTTTGTCCTCAACCAGCAGATGCTCGCAGAACAGGTCGAACTTGTCCGTGTCCAGACCCGTTTGATAGGAACTCTCCAACCCTTCACCGAGTTCAACATTAAAGACCCTGAATCGCAGCCGGCACGCAGCGTCGCGATCTTCTGCGCCCTCCGCCAAACGCAAGCGGTAACGCCCTACCTCCGCGTGTATCCGCGAGTGCGGGCTTTCGGTGCCTGGAATCAAAGTTGAAACGATGTCGGGAATTGCAGAGACTGGCGCCTGAATCGGCCCGCGGTCGAGAGGAGGATGATCGAGCGTACGCGATATCACCCCATAAGTATTCCCGCGTCCCCATGAAAGGACGGTCAAACTGCCGAGAAAACAATGCTAAAACGATGCCAACGTTTTAACACCGCTTCAATAAAACCGCAACTCTCAACCCGTTAGGAGACTTGTCATATTGTAACCTTGTCAACTCGTAACCTTAGAACCTGCAGGATCGTAGTTCAGATTCGGTCCCAGCCACCGCTCAACCTCCGCCTCGCTCATTCCCTTGCGTCGGTGGTAATCCTCTACCTGGTCGCGGCCAATCTTGCCCAGAGTAAAGTAGCGCGATTCAGGATGCGCAAAATAGAGACCGCTCACACTCGACCCCGGCCACATGGCAAACGACTCCGTGAGTTCAATGCCCGTGCTCTCCTTCACATTGAGCAACTCCCACACCGTCGCCTTCTCCGTGTGATCGGGACACGCGGGATAACCCGCCGCGGGCCGAATGCCGCGATACTTTTCGTGAACCAGCTCTTCCGGGCTCAGATTCTCCGAGCGTCCGTATCCCCACTCGTCGCGCACACGCTTGTGCAGGCACTCCGCAAACGCCTCGGCCAGCCTGTCGCCAAGCGCCTCCGCCATGATGGCGTTGTAATCGTCGTGCCGTGCTCTGAATCCGTCGCACAATTCTTTCATTCCAATTCCGGCCGTCACTGCAAACGCGCCGATATGATCCGGCAGTTCAGTCTCCTTCGGCGCAATAAAGTCGGCAAGCGACCGGCACGGCTCATTGCCTTCGCGATTCGCCTGCTGGCGCAGGAAGTGGAGCCGCTTCAGCACCGTCTTGCGCGATTCATCTGTGTAAAGCTCAACGTCATCGCCCACTGCGCTCGCCGGGAAGAGCCCATGCACGCCGCGCGCTGTAATCAGCTTGCCTTCAATAATGCGATCGAGCAGCGCATTGGCTTCGGCAAAAAGCTGCCGCGCCTGCGTGCCCTGGGCCGGATCGTCCAAAATGCGCGGATAAACGCCCTTCAGCTCCCACGCGTGAAAGAACGGCGTCCAGTCAATATACTCACGCAACGTCGCCAGAGGAAAATCGTCCAGCACCCGTACGCCAGTGAACTCCGGCGCTGGAACATCCTCCACTCGCCATGCGATCGGCGTCCTCCGGGTACGCGCCTCTTTGAGCGGCGTCAAATTTACGCGCGGAGCCGCATGCATCTTGCGCAATCCCTCGTACTCTTCCCGATGCCGCGTAATAAACGCGTCGCGATTCTCCTCGCTCAGCAGGCTCGTCGTCACCGGTACCGCGCGGCTCGCATCCAGCACGTGAACCACCGGCTGGCTGTACTGCGGCGCAATCTTCACCGCCGTATGCGCGCGGCTCGTCGTCGCTCCGCCAATCAGCAACGGCAGCTTCATCCCCTGCCGCTCCATCTCGCGCGCCACGTGAACCATCTCGTCGAGCGATGGCGTAATCAACCCGCTCAACCCGATCAGGTCCGCGTTGACTTCTTTCGCGCGGGCGAGAATCTTTTCAGCCGGCACCATCACGCCCATGTCAATCACTTCGTAGTTGTTGCACGCCAGCACAACGCCCACAATGTTCTTGCCTATGTCGTGCACATCGCCTTTCACCGTAGCCAGTACAATCTTGCCCTGCGCGCTCACTTGCTCACCGGCAGCGGCAAGCAACGCCTTCTCCGCCTCCATAAACGGAGTCAGGTGCGCGACCGCCTTCTTCATTACGCGTGCCGACTTCACCACCTGCGGCAGAAACATCTTGCCCGCGCCGAACAGATCGCCGACCACGCTCATCCCCGCCATCAGCGGCCCCTCAATCACCAACAGCGGCCGCCCCAGCTTTACGCGCGCCTCTTCGGCATCAGCTTCGATATAGGCATCAATGCCCTTCACCAGCGCGTGCGAGATGCGCTCTTCAACAGTGCCGTTGCGCCACTCTTCAACCTTCGCTTCCTGCTTCTCTGCGCCTGCGCCCTCGCGCTTCAACTCTTCGCCGCGCTCCACCAGGCGCTCCGTCGCATCCGGCCGCCGGTTCAGCAGCACATCCTCAACCAGTTCCTTCAGCTCTGGCTCAATCTCCTCGTACACCTCAAGCATGCCCGGATTCACAATGCCCATATCCATGCCTGCGTTGATGGCGTGATACAAGAACGCCGAGTGCATCGCCTCGCGCACCTTGTTATTGCCGCGGAAGCTGAACGAAATATTCGACACGCCGCCGCTCACCTTGGCATGCGGCAGATTCTCCTTGATCCACTTCGTCGCTTTAATGAAGTCGACCGCGTAGTTGTTGTGCTCTTCCATGCCCGTGGCAACCGTCAGAATGTTCGGATCGAAGATGATGTCCTCGGCCGGAAACCCAACCTCGTCCACGAGAATGCGATAAGCCCGCTCGCAGATGCGTTTGCGGTCCTCAAACGTCGCAGCCTGCCCCTGCTCGTCAAACGCCATCACCACCACGGCCGCGCCATACTTCATAACCGCCGCCGCGTTCTCGCGAAACTTCTCCTGCCCCTCCTTCAACGAAATTGAATTCACAATGCCCTTGCCCTGCAGGCACTTCAATCCCGCCTCAATCACTTCCCACTTCGATGAGTCCACCATGAACGGCACTTTGGCTACTTCAGGCTCACTGGCCAGCAACTGCAAAAAGCGAGTCATTGCCGCCACGCCGTCAATCATGCCCTCGTCCATGCAGATGTCGATCACGTTCGCGCCGTTCTCCACCTGCTGCCGGGCAATCGCAACGGCCTCTTCGTACTTGCCTTCTTTAATCAGCCTCGCGAACTTCGGCGACCCGGCCACATTCGTCCGCTCGCCAATCATGATGAACACGCCCGCCTGCTGCCTGAACGGCTGTGACCCCGACAGCCGCAACGGCCGGAACCCCTCGTCTTCAGCGAGACCTCCGGGTGCCGCCGCGCCGGGTGCCCCATCCATCACGCGCTTTTGCGGGATGGGTGGGATCGCATAATCCAACTCCCGCGGATGCCTTCCCTCCAGCGCCTTCGCAATCGCAGCAATGTGTTCCGGAGTATTCCCGCAGCATCCACCAGCAATATTGATAAGCCCGCCGCGAGCAAACTCGTCCAGCCGCTTCGCCATATCCTCCGGACCAAGATCAAACCCCGTCGGCGACAAAGGATTCGGCAAACCCGCATTCGGATAGCACGACACCGCAGCCGAAGACTTCTGCGCCAGCTCTTCCAGAAACGGATACATCAGGTCCGGCCCCAGTGAGCAGTTCAACCCCACCGACAACGGCTTCACATGCTCCACCGCATTCCAGAACGCCTCAACCGTCTGCGCCGAAATCATCGTCTCGCCACCGCGACCCACCGCCGCTGAAATCATCACCGGCAATTCCCTGCCGCTCTTCGCCAGCCCGTCCTCATCGAACACTTCGCGAATTGCCACCAGCGCAGCCTTTGCATTCAGCGAGTCGAAGATCGTCTCCACCAGCAGCAAATCCGATCCGCCCGCAATCAACGCCCGTACCTGCTCCTTGTACGCGCCCTTCACCTGGTCGAACGTCACCACACGGAATCCCGGATCGTCAGCGTCAGGAGAATTCGACAGCGACACCGTCAGCGGACCAAGCGCTCCCGCCACAAACCTCTGCCTGCCCGTCGCGTTCGCCACGCGGTCGGCCCACTCCCTGCATTGCCGTGCCGACTGCTCGTTAATCTCCCACGCAAGGTCCTTCAGAAACTTGTCGTCAAGAATTTTCTGGTAAAACTCCGGATCCTTCCGCCCACCGTGCTCGCGCGGATCGTCTACAAAAAACTCGCTCTGCGCAATCGTTGTAGCGCCAAACGTGTTGGTCTCAATAATGTCGGCCCCGGCCTCAAGAAACTTCCGGTGAATGTCTCCGATCATCTTCGGCTGCGTCAGCACAAACAGGTCGCCGTTGTTCAGCAGGCCCTTGGTGGCGTCCTTAAAGCGCTCGCCGCGGATGTCCGCCTCAGCCATGCCGTACGTGCGGATGGTCGTGCCCATCGCGCCGTCAATGATGGCGATGCGGTTCTCGAGAATCTTCGTCAGAGGATGGTTCTTAAAGTCCGTCAAAATCTGTACCGACCTTACTGGCCACACGCTGAATTAAGGGAAAGCGGCCTCTTATCAAGAATATCTGAGCCTCGCGCCCGGCAACGACCCCCAACCGCCAAATGGCCGCACAACGTCACTGGAACGTCACCGCAGCCACCTGAGCGGTTCCGCGCCCACACAATACAGATGCTCTAGACTGGTACTTGGACACTCAATCATGAAGTTCTTCGGCAACCAGCAGGACGACTCCGAATCGCCCGCATCGCAGGAAAACCCCGGCCTCTTCGCCCGCATGAAGCAGGCCGTCTCGCGCACCCGCGACTCGCTCTCCACCAAAATCGAAGGCATCGCTGCCCTCACCCGCGTCGTCGACGAAAACGCGCTCGAAGAACTCGAGATGGTCCTCGTCTCAAGCGACCTCGGCGTACAAACCTCTGCCGCCATCATTGAAGCCATTCGCGAGCGCGCTCTCCGCAAGGCTATCGAAGGCGGTGACGAGTTGCGCGATCTGCTCAAGGCCGAACTGCAATCCATCCTCGAAGCGCCGCAGCGCGAAATCCCCCAGCCCGCCACGCCGCCCAAAGTCATCTTCCTCGTAGGCGTCAACGGCACCGGCAAAACCACCACCAGCGGCAAACTCGCCGCGTGGAGCCGCGCGCAAAACCGCACCGCCATGCTCTGCGCAGCCGACACCTTCCGCGCCGCGGCCATCGAACAACTTGAAGTGTGGGCCTCGCGCTCCGGTGTCGAAATCATCAAGACCAAACACGGCGGCGACCCCGCGGCCGTCCTCTACGATGCCATCTCCGCCGCAAAAGCGCGCAACATCCAGGATCTCTACGTAGACACAGCCGGCCGCCTGCACACCAAGTCCGGCCTCATGGACGAGCTCGACAAGATGCGCCGCACCGCCGCCCGCCTCATCCCTGAAGCACCCCACGAAGTACTGCTGGTCATGGACGCCACCACCGGCCAGAACGGCCTGCAACAGGCCCGCCTCTTCACTGAATCGTCGGGAGTCACCGGCATCGTGCTCACCAAGCTCGACGGCACAGCCAAAGGTGGAATAGCCGTAGCCATAGCCCGCGAAATGAATCTTCCCGTCCGCTTCGCAGGCGTAGGCGAAAAAATGGAAGACCTACTGGAGTTCTCGCCAAGAGCCTTCGTCGACTCGCTCCTGGAATAGAAATCAGTTAAGGATGAACCTGTGCCCCCGTGTATGACAGCATCTACTCCAGTCAAGGGAAAAAGACGTAAGACTCCCTGTTGTGATCGGGGCGGTGTCAAGGGCGCCGTATTCTGGCGTTCATCTTGACCCTTGACGCCACCTCGATCACTGCGACAATCGGCCTGGGAATGAAGCTCAGAGTTTTTTGCTGAGCTTCGTTCCATAGTTGCGAAACCGTTCATCATTGCTAAACGACCCGAGCTCGCACGTTGTTCAATCACTCTCGATGGCAACCAACAGGTTCCACCAACCATGTATTCGGTCTGGTACAGCACCATGATTTCCTGTTCAAACTCTTTCCTCGCGGAAAGAGGCGAGGCGTCCAATCATTCAACCGGTCCCTTACTGCGACCAACGGGGCACTCGGACTGCCTCGCATGCGAACCGCGCTCCAACATCTGTCTGTAATCCTGCCCGGAGCGCAACATCCAATACAACCTCACTGCCAGCTTATGAGCAATGGCCACCTTGGCGACGCCGTGATGCTTGTTCATCGACAGCCGTACATACTGCCGATGCCAGCTCGCATCGTACCGCTGGGCCGTGGTCGCGGCCTCCACCAGCAGCCAGCGAAGAAGCGTGTTGCCTTGCTTGGTGATGTGCCCCATCTGCTGCTGGCGCTTGCCGCTGGAGGCCTCCGACGGAATCAGTCCCAGGTAGCTGCCCACCTGCTTGCCGCGCGGAAACCGTCTCCAGTCGCCGATCACCAGTACATAAGCAAGCGATATGACCGGCCCCACTCCCGGGTGCGTCATCAACAGCCGCGCCTCACCATGTAGCTCGGCCGCTGCCTGTACGGCCTTATCCAACGGCTTGATCCGCTGCTCCATCGCATCCAGCAACGCCAGAAGATCCGTTCGCCGATCCGCATACCAGCCCACCAGCGGCAACGACTCGATCTGCTGGCGGCGCCTGCCGGACCAGCTCCGCGAACCCGTCAATCCTTCACTCTTGGCGATCGAATCCAACTGGTTGATGATCCGCGTTCGCATCCGCACCAGCCGGCAACGATGCAACAGCAACTCTCGCTGTTCCTGGTTGGCTACCGGCGGCTGCCACACCGCCGGGAAACGGTTCTCCACCAGCAAGCGCAAAATGTGCCGCGCATCCCGCTTGTCGGTCCGCTGCTCGCGCGGCGCCGCTGCATGAATCGCGCTGGCATCCCCCACCAGCAGTTCATGACCGGCCTCGCTCAGCAGCTTGCGGAACCAACGGTCGTTCCCCGTTGCTTCCATGCCCACTTGTACCCCGCGGCCATCGAACGAACCATAAAACCGCACGGCTTCTTCGCGATGGCTTAACCGACGCTCACCATATTCGCCCGTTTCCTGGTCCACAAACGCTATCTGCTGGAAACTGGGATGAAAATCACAACCTATAATCATCGTCATGCTCGGCTCCCTTCTCCCGAGCTACACGGTCGTCTAGCAGCAACCAGTCTACTCAGGCAAAGGGAGCCGACGCTGTCATGTAATCATTCATCGCAGCGATGAGTGGGTGATGAACCCCTGCACGGACGCCTCGTTTCCGGATTCTCGGGCCCGGGATACCCTTCCCAAAACACATCTAAGCATTTAGGTGAACTTCCGCTCCTGTCGAAACAATGCGCCTTGGTGGCCTTGCGCATCACATAAAGGCAGTTGAATGATTTGGAAAGGAGCAACAACGCAACGAACACTTCAAATCAAAAGCGGCTGATGAATTTCGCGAGTGATTTGTGGCGTGAAATTCAAGACGACCACGTCGTCGACGGCGCGGCTGTTCTTGCGTTCTTCTCTCTGCTCTCGGTATTCCCTGCAGCGATTTTCGTATTCTCACTGCTCCCGTCTCTCTCCATCCCCCACCTGCAACAGGCCATGTTTGATCTTCTCCACCAGGTTCTGCCTGCGCAGTCCGCGAGCTTTTTTGTAGGAACCTCTCGGCAAGTCGCATCGGAAGGACGGCAAGGGCTGTTGACGTTCGGACTCATCTTTACGCTCTGGTCGGGCTCCACAGGCGTCTATGCGCTCATGCAGCAACTCAACATGATCGCCGATGTCACCGACCAGAGGCCGTTCTGGAAAGTGCGTGGAACCGCGATTCTTCTGCTTGTCT
This sequence comes from uncultured Acidobacteriaceae bacterium, assembly GCA_963843655.1. Lineage (GTDB taxonomy): Bacteria > Acidobacteriota > Terriglobia > Terriglobales > Acidobacteriaceae > Telmatobacter. Next base: position 361,687 of record CAWJLD010000006.1, read on the forward strand.
TCTTTGCCCTTCTGGCGGTTGGCACTCTTTCTCTGGTGATCTTCGGAGGGGTGCTTCAGTCGTGGCTGGCGTCGATTGTCGGCTCGAGCCGGCCATTGCTCCTCTTCTTCGCTACTCTGCGCTGGATCATCATTGCCGCGGCGCTCTTGCTGGCCGTTGCCGTGGCATACCGGTTTGGGCCCGATACAAACAATAAATTCCGTTTCATTTCGCCCGGCAACGTGGTCGCCGCCTTTCTGATCGCGCTCGCCTCAATTGGGTTTCGATTCTATGTCGCCACATTCGGCGACTACAGTGCCACCTACGGCAGCCTCGCAGCCATCATCATCCTCATGCTGTGGATCTACATGGCCGGTATCGCACTTCTCGTAGGTTGCGAAATTGACACAATCCTGCACCGAAAAAGGTAAGTCAACGATTCCGCTCATCAGTATCGCCATGAGCTATCAGAAGCTGCGATGTCTCCCATTTTCGGTCGTGACATCAGCAGTATCACCACGCCACATTTGTCGATTCCCTCTCAAAGGACTACGCTGGTTTTCAAACCGCCTTCGTCGGCGAGTGCAGGAGGAACGCCATGAAGAATCAGGAAAGACGCTCGGTCCGCTCTCTCAAAGATCTGCTCAACCGTCTTAAGCTTCTTTTCCGGCGCAAGCCCGCCGAGCCCGAAGATCCCTACGCCTATCGCATGGCAACGCTTCGCCGCCCGCCCAACAAAGGCGGAGCCGCAGCCGTAGCCGAACTCGACGAAGATTAGGCCGATTGGGGTCCGTGTTATCCCGGGTCCGAGGATCCGAACCCTGCTGGACCACCCACCATCAGATTTTTCACTTTGAGGCCGGAATGAGCTTCAGCAAAACCGAGCCATGCGCCGGGACTTGCAGCGTCAGTTTTGTCTCGAATTTTCCCAGGTTCTTGTGTTGCCAGAGATCGCGGACGATCCACTTGCCCGAAAGTGCGGCTTGATCCCACTTGAGAGTCACCTCCGCGGCGTTTTCGCTGCGATTAAACAATCCAGCGGCCCGATTGCCATCCTTTAGCTCGCGAACCCAGACTTCGGTGCGTGCGCTCGGCGGGCCTTGCTGGCTAACCCGTGTAGCAGGTTTGACCAAGGGGTCCTGATCGAGGGCCAGCACCTCATCGTTGGTGATAAGGCTCAGATCCCATGGAGTGTTGTCGGGCAGATTGCCTCCAAGCATGAGAGGCGAGGGCGCAAGGCACCAGAATGACATGAGCATAATCTGCTCGTCATGGGAAAAGCGGGACACGCGGTCATCGCCGCCGGCTTTGGAACGGATGGCGATGTGTCCAAACGGAATCATGTCGGCATCTGCATAATGACCCGGGCCGATGAAATCGTGCCAGGGGTACATGAGATCAAACTGGCGGTTGAGACTTCTCCACCGATCCCAGAAGTCGCTGGAGATACGCCACATGTTGACATGGGTTACAACGTTCTCGGCGTCGCTTTGGGCAGGGGGACCGGCGGAGATGGAATAGACGATCGCTCGACCGCTCTTGTCGATGGCGCGGCGGATCATCTCGCTTTCGGCGGTGCGATAGTTGGGGCTGATGTCATCCACCTTGACGAAGTCAACGCCCCAGGCAGCAAAGAGCTTGAACAGAGAGTCATACCACGCCTGGCCAGCGGCATTGTTACGAACCCCAAACATATCCGGACACCATTCGCCCGGCCGGTTGGGGTCGCCGGCGTCGGTGGCGGTGAATTGAGAGTTGGCAATTGGAGTGCCTGCCAGCACCGCCTGGCGCGGGATGCCGCGCATGTAGTGCACGCCGAACTTGAGGCCCATCTTGTGGAGCCTGTCGGCAAGGGGCTTGAAGCCTTGGCCGTTGGCGCTCGACGGAAAGCGGTTCACTGCGGGAAACAACCGGCCAAAGCTGTCCGCAGGAAGTTTGGCTCCGGTGCGCAGCTTGTTGAGGAGGAAATCATTGCCCGGTGGGTCAGGATCGTACCAGCGGAAGTCGATGACTACGTAATTCCAGCCGTGGGACAGAAGATTTTTTTTGACGTATTTGGCATTGGCCAGCACTTGGGCTTCGGTGACGGTGTCGCCGAAAGCGTCATAGCTGTTCCAGCCCATAGGAGGCGTCGGGGCGAAATTGTAAAAGGCTAATTGAGGTCTTACGGTTTGCGCCCAAGCCGTCATCGCAACAGACGTAAAAACGAGAAACACCAGCGCAACCAAAATCGTAGTGAAACGAAACTTCAAGTTTGATGTATATGCTCCGCGTTTCATCGAACGTCACCTTTTAGCTGGAAGGAATAAGCATTTTTTAAGTCGATAAGTAATTGTAAGAGATTCTGATAAGTTCATGTTGCTGACTTGGGCGCTCGCGATTAGCACCAAGAGCTTGAATGTAACCTGACATGCCCTAATGACCAAGCTGGCTCTGACTGATAGGGCGAAAAGAACCCGTCATTGAGCCGCGTGCCGGGTACCTCGCGGCACCACTGATAAGTTTTTTGTCGCTCGGATGGAGATACCGATTCTCGAACCCGAGATAGCAAGCCCGCTAACTCACCAAGCAAAAGCTAGCAACCATCCCTTACGCCGGCTGCCAAAGCTGAATTGGATTTCCTTCCGGATCTTTCAGGCTTGCGAATCTACCATACGGATAGGTCTGCGGATCGATCTTGACCTTAATACCCGCGGCCCGTAACTGCGACACCATCTTATTCAGATCGAGCACTCGAAAGTTGATCATCCACTGCTTGCCTGGGTCGCCAAAGTACTTAGTGTCTTCAGGAAATGGAGCGAATGCGGTCTCCCCGCCATCCTGCCGCCACGGCTGCTGGTCGTAGCTCGTTGGCACAACCAGCACACCAAGATGCTCCTGATACCACTGCCCCAGCCCCTTGGGATCGTGCGCACGGAAGAAGAATCCGCCGATGCCCGTCACCCGCTCCGCCGCAACCTTCTGAGGAACCTGTTGACCCGGCGATTCCGGTGTCTGAGCCCCCGCAGCAACCCCATCGCCCACTCCAAACATCATGCTCGCACCCACAGCAAGCGGAACCATCTGCAGAATCTCGCGTCGCCGGCGTTCCATATCAACATCCCCCCTTCACCTGTGTCCAGGTCTTTCTAGAAATTACCGCATCAAAGCGCAAAATAGCTTCAGAGTGCGCTCCATCCGTTCAGTCATTTCTGGGCAAGGTTCACACGGCCATGCTAAAACCATCAATTTTCTCTCATCGCATTTATTTTGAAACACTTATGACAACTTCACCAAAAACACACCCCCACCCCCTCCCCACTGCAGGGGAGCCGTCCTTCGGTAATAATGCATTGAAAACAATAGGCTTAGCAGGTAAGGATCAGTACCAACCAGTAAACATTGACCTCGAAATTCGGCCCATTTCAGGCTGATTTCGAGTCATTTTTGCCGTATTCGAAGCAGAAATCTGCCTCTGGTTCCACTTTACGATTCGCAAGACGAGCACCACGAACAAGCCTCGAGCGGGCCAAGTCGCCGTTATTTGCTACGCGCCTTTTTGACTGATGCAGGCTTCTGGCCGCGGGTCGCGGCCAGTGCCTGTTCGATGTGCCGATCGAGATCGTGTTCGATGTCGAGAACCTTCGTGTAAGAAGCTGCCTTCGAGCCGGAGGTCACAACGAACACCGTCGGCGTCTGGACAACTCCCGTACGGCGGCTCAGCTCCGTGTCGGCTTGTACAGCGGCAGCCAGCTTGCCCTCCGGATCCATATCGGGAGGCAGGCGAACGCCTCGGCCCTGGGCAAACTGCACGGTAAAGCTGCGCAACTGGAAGAGCGTTTCAATCAAACGCTGATTGGCGAAAACCTGACCGCGATAATCTTCGCCGAGCTTCTTGTCCTTTGCATCGAACCAGCGCGCGTAAACCGCAGCCAGCGGGCTCCAGTTGTGGCCGGGAATCAGCAGATCGTGATGAACCCACGGGATCTTGTACTTGGCAGCCGCCCGAGCAAGCGTAGGGTTGGCGTAGGCGCACGCCGGGCACTGGAGATCGGAAAATTCGATGATAGCGACCCGGGCCCCCGCAGGCGGATGAAGTGCCGAAGTGTCATTACCCTGGGCCGCCGACTGGGCAGGCAACGAAATCGCCAGCGCAAGAAAACCTGCGAGGGCGTGGGCAAAGCAACCGCGCACAGAAACTGTGGACATAAAACGCTGGGCAAAAGATGATTTGCTCATAATTGGTATTCGACGGAGACTCACACAATTTGTCTTGGGCAAGCATTTCAATCGAGTTCTCCGCAAGCAACAATTGTATACATCGGAGGCCGCGGCCACCATGGCAAGCAAGCGACGCCGCGCCGAGTCCCGAAAAAATGCGCCGCCTCGAGTTTGAAGGTCGATGGTTCCCTACTATCTCACTCCGGCTTTACGGCCGATTGCTCCGCGTACGCCTTCGCCACAAATCCGACGCTCAGTTTCTGTTCCATCTTTTCTGAGAAAAGGCCCTTGCGGTTGTAGCCGTCCTGCAGCTTGGGAATATTGCGGGTCGGCGAGCGGAAGTCCATCAGCACCCAGGGGGTAACGCCGCGCACCTGCGGAATCTTCCTGATCATGGCAAACTGATGTTGCAACACGTTGAGCTGTTGTTCTTCCGTCCAGCGGTCGTGCGGACCGCCGTGATTGCCATACTTGGCTTCCGCACCGAACTCCGAAAAGAGAAACGGCTTCTGCGGCAGCACCCACGTCAGACGGTCAGCATCTTCGGCAGTGCCTACATACCAGCCCACGTATTCGTTCTGCCCCACAACGTCGAGCGCATCCATCAGCGGATCGTCCTGAACCACACGGTTGTCCTCCACCCTCGGGCCAATCAGCGCCGAAGTGATCAACCGCGTGCTGTCGAGTCTGCGCGCTTCATTGGCAAGGTTGGTGAGAAACTTTGTGCGGACAGGATTGTTCGGAGTCTCGTTTGAGACCGACCACATGATGACCGAGGCCTTGTCCCGGTCGCGCCTGATCATCTCGTTCAGCACGGCGACGGCCTTGTCATAGACTGCCTCCTTGTCGAAGGAGATGTGCTGCCACAACGGAATCTCCGACCAGATCATGATGCCTTCGCGGTCTGCCTCCCGCTCCATCCGTTCATCGTGCGGATAATGCGCAAGACGAACGAAGTTGGCGTGAATGGTATGCAGCATGTCGAAGATGTTCCTTACGTCTTCGTCGGTGTTGGCGCGCCCGCCGCGGATGGGTGCTTCGGCATGCATGTTCGCGCCCCGCAGGATAATTGGCTGGCCATTCAACAGGATCTTCGTGCCATCCACCCGGATATCGCGGAAGCCGATATCGTCCGTCAGCGAGTCGTTGCCTGCAGACAGCTCGACCTTGTACAGCTTTGGCAATTGCGGCGACCAGAGTTGCAGTTTGTTCGCCTTCGCCTCAAAGTCTGCCCGTCCATCGTAATCTGTTGTCGTTGTAACCGAGACGCCCAATTCCGGAATTCTGACCGTAACCGATTCACCTGCGCCTGAACCTTCAACGTGAACGTAGCCGGTAAGGGTGTCGGCGTTATCTGCGGAAAACGCGGCTTCGCGTTTCAAGTGGACGTCGAAATCGTCGATGAACTTTGCCGGCACGGTCACGAGCGAAACATCCCGAGTGATCCCACCGTAATCGAACCAGTCGTAGCTAAGCGAAGGAATGTCGTCCCGGTGCCTGACGGAATCAACAGCGATTACGACAAAGTTATTTCCGGAGTGCAGCAGGCTTGTCGCATCGCAATCATAGGGAGTAAAGCCGCCCTCGTGATCGCAAAGCCGTTTGCCGTTGATCCAGACAACGGAGCGATAGTTCGCTGCTCCAACATGGAAAAACGTGCGCGAACCCGCGGCTGGTTCGAAAGTGAAATCCCGCTCGAACCAGACCACGCCTTCGAATCGAAATAGTGTCGGGTCCTGCGTGTTCCAGTCTCCTGGAATGTTCATCGTTGGCGCGGTGCTGAAGTCGTATTCCGAATTATGCGGGCCGGAGCTGATATTCGGATGAGTATTCTGGGCATATCCAGCGTCCCGGATATTGCCTTTATCGTCGTACAGCTCGCGAAACGGCGGCTGTTCGACCAGGTAATGCCACGGGCCATCCAGCGAGAGCGTCTTGCGATGGTCGACACCAACGATCAGTGTACGCAGCGGCGTCTGCGCCGCTAGGTAACGCACCGAAACGACACCGAACAACTGCGACAAAACGGCGGTCGCCACCAGGAGTGCGTGTAAACGAATCTTTTTCACGCAAATCAGCTTACCCCAAGAGGGCAATTCCGCGGCGACTTCAAGCAAGAATAGGGATTTGACCCTGAGAATTGGCTCCGTACCAGCGGTTTGAGCAAGGAGCTTCGGGCAAACCGTGCCCGCCGATTTGAGCGAAGGACTGGCAAGCGGGAGCCGTTGGAATTACACTTAAAAGTCCGTGATAACGAACTCATTCCAGAAGGATCGCCACTGGATGGAGCGCGCACTCGAGCTTGCGCGCCGAGGCAGAGGTGTCACCTCGCCCAATCCTGTCGTAGGCTGTATCATCGTCGACCGCGAGGGTCAGCTCATGGGAGAGGGCTGGCACGAATACGATCGGGTCCACCACGCCGAAGTTATTGCCCTGCGCGAGGCACAGGAGCGCGGCGCGGCACGTCTCCAGGGCGGCACCGCCTACGTCACGCTCGAGCCCTGTAATCACACCGGACGCACGCCGCCCTGTACGCAGGCGCTTATCAGCGCCAGACTCAGCCGCGTCGTTGTAGCCACAGTTGACCCCAATCCAAACGTCGCAGGCCACGGCTTGGAAGCGCTGCGTGGGGCGAGGCTACAGACCGCTGTTGGGGTATGCGAAGGAGAAGCGCGCCGCCTCAACGAGGGCTTCGCGCGATGGAGTCAGCACAAGCGTCCATTCGTCTTGATGAAGGTGGCCGTAACGCTCGACGGCCGCATTGCTCCGCCACCCAGCCTGCACCAGGCCCGCGAGCCCTACTGGATTACCAGTGAAGCTGCGCGCGCCGCCGTACAGCCGCTCCGCTGGCAGGCCGACGCTGTCCTGGTCGGCATCGACACCGTGGTCGCCGACGACCCATTGTTCACGGACCGCAGCGGCCGGAGTCGCCGTCGTCCGTTGCTACGCGTCGTGCTCGATTCTGCACTGCGCATGCCGCTCGACTCCAAACTCGTGACCACGGCGCAAAACGACGTTGTAGTTTTCACCGTATCAAGCGACGGGTCGCGCATCGCCGCGCTGCGTAATCGAGGCGTCCGTGTCGAAATCCTGCCCGCCGAAGGTGGCCGTGTTCCCCTCGGCAAGGTCCTCGATCATTTGGGTTCGGAGGACATCCTTACGCTGCTCACTGAAAGCGGGACCCGCGTCAATACGGCTCTGCTCGCCGGCGGTCATGTCGACCGCATTCATTTCTTCGTATCACCGCAGATCATGGGCTCCGATGCCGTTCCCGCCTTTGGCGGCATAGCCAACCTTATCCAGATGGGCGAGGTTGAGGTGGAGCGCTACGGAAACGATCTGGGGCTGTGCTCGCTCCTGCGTGACCCCTGGCCGGAAACGCAGTGAACTGTGGACAGAGTTCAGTTGTCCGCCCCCATGCGCTAACAATTCAGTGCGTCTTGATCAGGTAGAGCTGATGGCTGAGAGCTAAAAGCTTTATCCGCTTACTGCGACAGTTCACATAAAATAGAGTTATGTTCACCGGCATCATCGAACAGACCGGCACGCTCATCAGCCTCAGTGTTCGCGGTGGAGTTCGCCGCATCACGGTTGAAGCTCCCGGCATTGCCTCGCGCCTGCGTGAAGGCGATTCGCTCGGCATCTCCGGCGTTTGCCTCACAGCGCTCGACGTCGACCCGGTCTTCTTCCACGCCGATCTAGCCCAGGAAACGCTCGACAAAACCTCGCTCGGTTCACTGGCAGCCGGTGCAAAGGTCAATTTAGAATTACCTACCGCCGCGGGCAGCCCGCTCGGCGGCCACATCGTACAGGGGCACGTAGACGGCGCCGGCACGCTCGTGGCGCTCGACCCCGTCGTTCCAGAATCAAGCCCGCACTTTGACTCCCTGACCACCGACTGGACACTCAAAGTGCGTGTTCCGGAAAACGTGCGCCAGTGGATGGTTCCCAAGGGCTCCGTAGCCGTTGAGGGCATCAGCCTCACCATCGCCGAATTCGATGGCGAAAATATCACAATCGCGATTTTGCCGCTCACCTACTGGCGCACGAATCTTCATACGCTCACGCCGGGCGCACCGGTCAACGTAGAAGCGGATGTGTTGGTGAAACTCGCTTCAATGCAGGCACAGGCCGCCAAAAAGCCTGAGTTCGACCTGACCGAGGCATGGCTCGTCGCCAACGGATATTGAGCTGTTTGATTTTTGTTTTTGAATCGCGAATCTTATCGCGCGGCCGGCAGGATCTCCGGAGGAGCCACCTCAACCCATCGCGCCGCGCACGACTCTGACCGGCACTCCGACCACAGCGCGTAGATCACTTCCTTGCTCACGCCGCGCGTATCAACCAGCAACGCGTTTCCATCTGAGCCCGTGTAGTGTTCACGGCACCAGTGGACAAACGGCGTTGCGGCTCCGCCTTTGTGCATCGTGAACCAGTCAATGATCCCGTGCGGCGATTCCGCGCTCACATCATCCTGCGTCCACCAGAAGCGCATCGGGCCCTTGGGAGAGAAGCGCTCCTCAATGCAGGTTCCTCCCAATGTGCGCATCTTGCTCAGAAAGCCTGCCCACGTAAGAACTCTGCCTTGAGCTTTCATCGCTGCCCGCAAGCTGAGTTCCTCGTGCCTGCGCTTCCATCGCAGCACAGTTGCCGATGAGATCGCGAGCCCCGCACCCGCCAGTAGCACCGGCATAATCGCTACACCCAGTGCCACGTTCGATGCCGTGGATGGCTGTTTCCTTCCCGGTACGCGCTTCGTCTCCGGACTGCTCATGATTTCGTCTCACCCCGCCTCAGGGTTTTGACTGCACTTTTGGTGACGCCGTTAGGTACTCATCACCGGTTCGCGCAAGAATCTTCTCGCGGCGGTCTGTCAGCACTTTCAGCCCCGTCGTCAATGCGATGAATTCCTCCTTCTGGTCCGCAGTCAGCGCGGGCGCTGACGAATCCGCATTGTTCGCGTCGGCAATCTTGTTCAGTACGTCGAGTTGCGCCTGTACCTTTGGAATCTCGCGATCGATCAGCACCGGATAAATCACAGGCTTCTTCACACGCCCGCCGGCGATCTCATTGCGATTATTCTCGCCCCATACCGGCAGAATGCCCACGTGCCCCAGTTCAACGTGCACACCGCCCGGGCCATAATCCCGCTTAACTGCCGAAAACAGTCCGATCATTGAATCGCGCGGATCGCCATTGCTGTCCGGCATCAATCCGTCTACATAGGTTCGCGACTGGTTCGACAGAAAGTTCCCAAGCGAATAGAAGATCACCGTGTTGCGCCCATCGGCAGTGGAGTATGTCTCCACCGGTTGCAGCACATGAGGATGGTGCCCGACGATCACCGATGCACCAGCATCGAGCATCTTGTGTGCCAACTCCACGTCTTCAGGCCGCGGAGCCGTCGCATATTCCACTCCCCAGTGGACGGAGATGACCAGCAGATCGCATTGCGCGCGAGCAGCTTTCACTGCGGCAAGTACTCCTGCCTCATCCATGCCCGGCGCACCGCCAGATTCGCCCGGATAAGGAAAGAAATTCACGTGCGGCTGGTCATCTTTGTCGGGGTTGCGATTTCCATTTAACCAGCGCGTCATTCCCAGCCAGCCCACCTTGATGCCGTTTGCCTCGGTGATCACCGGCTGCCAGGCCTGCTGCGCCGTATCGCCAGTGCCGGCAAACAGAAGGCCCAGCTCACGCAGGTGGTCGCGCGTCTCCGCAAATCCAGCCCAACCCTGGTCCATCACATGGTTATTGGCAAACGAAACGATCTTGATGCCGCTCGCCTTCAAGGCCTCGGGCAGCGCCAGCGGAGCGTCAAACATAAAGGGCTTCGAACCCCTGGAGTGTGCAGGAGCTACCGGCGTCTCCATGTTCACAAACCCGAAATCGGCGCTTTGAAATACGTCGCTTACATGACTGAACAGTCCAGCCCAGCCCTGCTCTCCTTCGCCGGCCGCTGCGGCCGCTTCGCGCACAGCCTGGTGCGGAATCACGTCGCCGGCCACCGCGAAACTCACCTGGGCTACATCGTGCGGATACGGGACAACCACCGCCGCACCCTGCGCGGCGTGGGTGCACGCTACCAGGCCGCCGGCAAACGGGGCCAGCAAGGCAAAGCCCAGGATCGCGGCCCCGCGCCGGCGCAACAGACCCCTCTTGCCCAAGCTCAATCCGCCTTTCCACCAGGCCGCTGCCATCGCCATCCCCAATCCCTACACCCCATGCCTTCGCCGGGGTATCCGATTCCATTCAGGATACAAGGTCTTCGAAGAGGCTATGCAGCCTGTTTTCTGTTAAAGATTGCCTACTCTGAACCAGATCGGCCTCCTGCCGCGAACTCCCGGGATACAGGAAGATCTACCTCTTCGATCCCCTTAACCAGCCTTTAACCAACGGATGAATGCCCCCGAACGATTGAGTCCCCATCTGCGTCAGGTTGGTGTTGATACTGTTACCCTTGAATTGAACCCCTTCCCCTGAAGAGAAGGGCTCCCGGCGGCGAAACGCCCCCACTGAAGCTATGGCAGAGTTCGTCATCAAGTTGGCTGATGAGCATGGTCACGTGCTCGAACAAGTGCAGACGGCGGCTTCTGCCGACGAGTTGCGCACCCGCTTCGCTCATGCCGGGTATCACGTGTTTTCCGTGCGCGCCCGCAGCGGACTCATCGCCCTGAGCAAGCGCAAGGTCAAGCTCGAACCCTTCCTCATCTTCAACCAGCAGTTCCTCACCCTCATCAAGGCGGGCCTGCCCATCCTCGGCTCGCTCCAGATGCTGGGCAAGATCCAGAAGAACGCCCACTTCTCCGCCCAGCTTGAGGATGTGGCGAACCGCGTCAAAACCGGCGAGGCGCTTTCTTCGGCATTCGAGGCCCAGGGCGGCTTTCCGGTCATGTACAACACGACCCTGCTGGCGGGCGAACGCTCCGGCAACCTGCAGGAAGTGCTCGAGCGCTACGTGAATTTCCAGAAGGTCTCGCTCACCTTCCGCAAAAAGCTCATTGCCTCGCTCATCTACCCATGCGTACTCATGACGCTGGTCATCGCGCTCATGATCTTCATGCTAGCGGTGGTTGTACCGCAGTTCTCCGTACTCTATGAGGAGATGGGCTCCAAGCTCCCGGCCATGACCCTCGGCCTGCTTGCAGTTGGCAAATGGCTCCACAACAACATCCTCTGGTTGTTGCTAGCCGTGGTGGCTATTGGGCTTGTCGCATATCGCTTCGCTATCACCGAACGCGGCCGGGATTTTGTCGACGCCTTTCGCGTTTCCTTGCCGATCTTCGGCAACATCTGGCTCAAATATCAGGTAGCGCTGTTTGCACGCACGCTCTCGACATTGCTCACCGGCGGACTGCCGCTGGTACCTTCGCTTGAAACCGGTGCTCGCGCCATCTCATCGCGCCGCGTCTCCAAGGCCATCACTGCCTCTATTGGCACCGTGCGCGAAGGCCAAAGCCTCGCCGACTCGCTGCTCAGCACCAAAGTCTTCCCCAACCTCGCCGCCGAAATGATTCAGGTGGGCGAGCAAACCGGCGCGTTGCCGCAGATGCTTAACTCCGTTGCCGAGTTTTACGAGGAAGACGTAGCCACGGCGCTGACCGCGGCACTCGCGCTCATTGAACCCGCCATACTCATCGTCATGGGTGTGGTTGTCGTCTTCATTCTTATTTCGCTTTACCTGCCCATCTTTTCGCTGGGCCAGATCAGCGGAACAGGAGCATAGGTCTTCGTCACTATGGCAGATTCCAATATCGTTACGCTTCCGATCCCCACGGGCCCCGACTCGAATGGCTACGACGAGCGCGCCCACGCTGAAGCTCTAGCTCAGCGCTACCATGCCGAGTTCGTCGACCTGAAGAATTTCAAGATTCAGCACGACCTTCTGCGCACCGTGCCGGTGGAATTGATGTTCCGCTACAACTTCGTGCCCATTGAGCAGCAGCAAGATGTGCTTGTCATCGCCGTCAGCGATCCTTCCCGCCTGATGGTGCTCGATGAGATTGCCGGACTTCTCGGCCATCGCATCCTCGCGCGCGTCGCCACGCTTTCGCAGATCACTGATCTGCTCAAAAAGACCGAGCAGTCGCAGCGCGTGCTCGACGAAGCCAGCGAAGGCCTCACCTTCGACGTACTTACCGGAGAAGAAAATCCTGACGAGAATATTTCGATCGAAAAGCTGACCAGTGAAGAAGACATCAGCCCGATCATCCGGCTCGTCGACACCACCATCTTCACCGCGCTTGAACGCCGCGCCTCCGACATCCACATCGAGACCAACGACGACTCCGTGGTGGTCAAATACCGCATCGACGGTGTGTTGCAGGCGGCCATGGCCCCTATTGCACGCGAGCACCACAACACGATTCTTTCGCGTATCAAGATCATGAGCGAACTCGACATCGCCGAGCGCCGCGTGCCGCAGGACGGCCGCTTCCGCGTACGCTACAAGAGCCGCCTCATCGACTTCCGCGTCTCCATCATGCCTACGATTCACGGCGAAAACGCCGTGCTCCGCGTGCTCGACAAAGAATCGATGAGTGAAAAGTTCAAGAATCTCACGCTCGATGTGGTGGGCTTCGCTGAAGAAGATCTGCGCCGCTTCCGCCGCTACATCCGCGAGCCGTACGGCATGGTGCTTGTCACCGGCCCCACCGGATCTGGCAAGACCACCACCCTCTACGCCGCGCTCAACGAAATCAAAAGCGACGAAGACAAGATCATCACCATTGAAGATCCAGTCGAATATCAGATCCGCGGCATTACGCAGATTCCCGTGAACGAAAAGAAGGGCCTGACCTTTGCGCGCGGATTGCGTTCCATTCTTCGCCACGACCCCGATAAAATTCTGGTCGGCGAAATCCGCGACCAGGAAACTGCGCAGATCGCCATCAACTCCGCACTCACCGGACACCTCGTGTTCACCACCGTCCACGCCAACAATGTGGTCGATGTGCTTGGCCGGTTCCTGAACATGGGCGTGGAAGCCTATAACTTTGTCTCCGCGCTCAATTGCATCCTGGCTCAGCGGTTGGTGCGCACCATTTGCGAGTATTGCGCGCACACCGTCCAATACGACAATGCCTTTCTTCATTCCAGTGGACTTGACCCCATGGAGTGGCGCAGCTTCGGCTTCCGCGAAGGAACGGGATGCATGGAATGCGGCGGCACCGGCTACCGCGGCAGAACTGCGATTCACGAGTTGCTGGATTTGACTGACCCTATCCGCGAACTCATTCTGGATAAAAAGCCTACCTCTGAAGTGCGCAAACTCGCCCAGAAAGAAGGCATGTCGTTTCTACGCGAGTCGGCGCTTGAGCGCGTACGTCGAGGCATCACCACGCTCAAAGAGATCAACAAGGTTACCTTTATCGAGGCGTCCCGATAGTGAAATCACCTCTGCGCAGGACCATCACCGGAGCAAAGTCGGGCGGGCGTCCCCCTGCGGCGATCGAATTGTCCGCCGATGGCGTGATTGCTGCTTCGCTCGATGCGCCCAGCGGCCGGCCGGTGTATGCATTCGCTGCGCTGCCGCCCGGCGCTCTGGTGCCCGGCATTGCTGAAGCGAACATCCGCTCAGCCGACGCCGTCGCGAATGCTATACGCTCGGCCTTCGCCGGAATTTCATTGCGCTCCCGATTCATGACGCTCGTACTGCCCGATTCGGCAGTCCGAGTCTTTATGCTCGACTATGATTCATTTCCCAGCCGCTCCGCCGAAGTCCTTCCTGTGCTGCGCCTCCGCCTGCGCAAGATGGTTCCCTTTGACGTGGAGCACGCCGGGGTCAGTTACCAGGTTCTCTCGCAAAGCGAAGCTTCGGTCAAGGTGCTCACGGCAGTCGTTCCCGGCCCTGTGCTTGCCGAGTACGAAGGTGCGGTGCACGCCGCCGGATACGAGCCCGGCGCGGTTCTGCCTTCCAGCCTCGCAGCACTCGAGGTCGTCGGTTCTATGGAAGCGGCGCTGATCGCCAACCTGAGCCCGTTTGCGCTTACCACTTCCATCACCAACGGTAATGACCTGTTGCTGCATCGCACGCTCGACTTGCCCGAAGATCCTGCGCTGCGCCTTGGTGAGATTCAGCGCGGCATCGCCGTCGCTGCCGCCTACTTTGAGGACGCTCTCCAATCGCCGGCCCACCAAGTTCATTACGCGGGCTGTTACAGCAGCCGCGACTTCGCTCAGTGGCTCTCCGGCATGGAGTTGAACGTGATCGATCTGGTTACGCGTCCGGAGACTGGCTCACTCACATCACTCGGTCACGCAAGCATTGCGGGCGCGGCCGGCGCATTGGCAGGAGCAGACTAGACCATGCGCATCAACATCAATCTCGCCACCCGCCCATTTGCCGACATAGGACCGGCAATCAAGCGCCTGCGCATTGCCATGGGCGTTCTCGCGGTCGCAGCGATTGCGCTGGGCTTCGGCCTGCACGCCGTGCATCACAAGGCCGATGAAGCTCGCCATCGCGAGCGCACACTCGATACTCAGATAGATCGAATTACGCGGGAACGCCAGGGCTATCAGAATTTGATGGACCGGCCTGACAATGCCCAGTTGCTCAAACAGGCCGATGCGCTTAATCGCCTCTTCGACGAGAAGGCCTTCTCCTGGACGTTAGCCATGGAGAACCTTGAAACCGTACTCCCCGGCGGCGTGCAGGTATCCACGCTTGAGCCCATTCGCGCAAAAGATGGCCACATCACGCTCCATCTTCGCGTCGTTGGCCCGCGTGACCGTTCTATCGACCTGGTACGCAACCTCGAGCACTCGCGGCGCTTCCTTCTGCCGCGCATCGTGGGGGAAACGTCGGAGAGCAGCAACACTCCCAACCAGCGTCTGGAGCCTGTGAGCGCGTCAAACCGGTTCACCTTCGATGTGCTGGCCGACTACAATCCGCAAACGCCTGACGAGACCAAGGCAGTCTCCAGGCGTCCTGAGCCGAAATCTGCCGTTTCGCACGAAACTCCGTCATCTTTGGATGATCCTCCGCCGGCAGCTCATACTTCCGTCGCACACAAGCCGGCAAGGCCGCCGTACGTACGCCCCACCTCAGGAGGACCCCGATGAAACCCCGCATCTCCTCCTCAATGTGGCAAGAGAAACTGCGCTCACCGCTCACCTGGCACTACGCCGGATTCGCGGTTTTGCTTTTGCTCGTGATCGGACTCGGCGTCCGTCTTGGGCTCGACTGGTCCGTCATCGGCAAAAATTCAGATACCGAACTGAGCGGCAAGCAGATTCAGCTCAAGGCTCTGGACCTGCAGACGGCTCCCCTGCGCGGCCTCGATGAGCGGGTCAAGGAATCGCGCAATCAGATGCGGTCGTTCTACGATAAGCGCATTCCAACGAACTACTCCACCATCTCCGGTCGCATCGGCGAGCTCGAAGTCGCTTCGGGAGTGCGCCTCACGCGCGTGCAATATGCGCAGGGCATTTCCGGACCTGACCTGACTGAGATATCCATCGATTCCACCATCAGCGGCGGGTATCCGCAGATCATGCGATTCATCAACAGCCTTGAACGCGATCAGACCTTCTTCCTCATTCGCAATATGACCCTCGCCGGCCAGCAGGGTGGACAGGTCAATCTTCGTCTCGGCCTCTCCACCTGGATGCGCCGCGCAGATGCCGCTGCCAGCGGATTGCCGACCGCGCAACAAAAAACCGTGGACAACCAGCCTTCCGGCGGAAGGGAGGTTGAATAGCGATGGCCATGAAGCTCGGAACTGAAAACAAGCGTCAGGTCGTTCTGGTGATTGTGCTGTTCGCCTTCATCTTCATCTATGGCGGCGTTCAGGTCTACAAATCGTTCTTTGCAACTACCCCAACGGTTCGCACTCAACCAGCGGCGACAGCGAGCACGGCGGCTACCGCGTCCACTGCGCCCGAGGCGCAAAAGCTAACCAATGCAGGCATCGACCCCACGCTGCACTTTGAAAAGCTCGCTCAGAGTGAGGATGTGCGCTACGCCGGTACGGGCCGCAATATCTTTTCGGCTGACTCGGCGCCGGTCGCGATTGAAACGCCGGTAAAGAGCGCGCGCATGAATACATCCGCGCAACCTTCCGTCACCGTTCCTCTGCCGCCACAGCCGCCGGCCATCGATCTCAAGTATTTCGGCTACTCGGAGGGACCGGACAAATCCTTGCGGGCCTTCTTCACGCACGGCGAAGATATCTTCATGGCCGGAAGCGGCGAAATCGTGAACCACCGCTATCGTGTCGGAGCCATCAACGCCCACAACGTGCAGGTCACCGACCTGGCATATAACCACAGCCAGACCATACCGCTGACAACATTTTGAAACGCAGCTAACATGACCAACAACATGCAAAACCGCCGCGTACGGTGCGATGAAGAGGGCTACATCCTCGTGTGGGTCATGTTCATGCTCTTCATCTTTACGCTCTGGCTGTCGGTGGCCATACCCAAAGCGGCAAAAGAGATTCAGCTCGACCGCGAGCGTGAAACCATGAATCGCGGCAAACAGTACATCCGCGCCGTACAGCTCTACTACCGCAAGTTTCACGCCTATCCGCCCAGCGCCAACGCGCTGGTCAACACCAATGAGATCCGCTTCCTCCGCAAGAAGTACAAGGATCCCATCACCGGCAAGGACGACTGGAAGCCGATCCGCTACGGCCAAAACAAGACTCCCACCGCCATAGGTTTCTTCGGCCAGCCACTCGCCGGCAATGCCTCTACCATCGCCGGCACCGGCCCAGGCGGCAACGGAGGACTGGGCGGCTCGGCCACGGGTTCGCAAATCGGGAACTCAAGCCTCGGCGGCTCAACATTCGGCGGCAGCTCCATCTTCAGCTCCGGCAGTTCAGGCGGCTCCTCTACCGGTTCCAGCACTGGTTCCGGTACTTCGACAGCGTCCGGAACAAGCGGCTCAGGATCAAGCGCCTCCAAGACTGACAGCTCAACCAGCTCCGACTCCTCCAACCAGACATTCGGCGGCGCGGGCATCGTCGGCTTCGAACCGGCCAGCACCGCAACTTCAATCCTTCTCTATAAGCAGAAGCAACACTACAACGAATGGGAGTTTGTCTACGATCCGCTCACCGACGTCAAGACGCAGGCGGGCAACACCGGCGCTATCGGTCAGCCTGCCGGCAGCACAACAACTCCAATCGGAGGTTCAAGTTCCAGCTCTGATTCGGGTAACAGCTCGGGCTCCGGTAGCAGTTCCAGCTCGGGGAGTGACTCAAACTCCAATTCCGGCAGCTCGCCGAACAATCCTCCCCAGCAATAACACCTGCGGAATCAATCGCACACGCAAAGACCCGCCCTGGCCAGGGCGGGTCTTTTATAAGCGAGAGAACCAATTAGAAAGCGTGAACTTAGACGCTAAATGAGGAACCGCATCCGCAAGTCGACTTGACCTGAGGATTTTCGAACTTGAATCCGGCCGCCTCTAAAGTCTCAACATAGTCCACCGTGCATCCATTCAGATACATCAGCGATGTCGCGTCTACAAACACTTTTAAGTCGTCAAAAGCAAAGACCTTGTCCATCATTCCGCTTTGATTCTCAAAGGCCATTGAGTACTGGAACCCTGAGCAACCTCCGCCAACCACGCCTAAGCGCAGCCCGGCGGGCAGCGGATCCTGGGTAGCCATAATCTCGCGAACCTTTGCGATGGCCTGCGGGGTCAGGTTAAGTGGAGCCTTCTTCTCGGTTTCCTGGGGGGTAGCGGTAACTGTGGACATTTGTTCTCCAAAATGACTTGGTACTTCTACTGTACCGTTCAACCGGCGCGGACACAAGCCATTTTCGCCTGCGGCCTGTCCTCGCCTCTCGTTACCTTAGATGCAGACCGGCTGTTGCAGGTCGCAGAATCGGCCTCGAATTCCATCGCCCCAGGCCGCCGCCTGAGGCCGCAGTTGACCTTCTTTCATGAGCCAAAAAAAATAGCGATACAGACCTACCCTTTTAGCGCTATTATGTTCAGCCGAAAGGCCCCTCTACCCACGAGGCCGCGCTTCGAGTCCACGGGCTCGCCGGTTCTGGGACCGAGTACCACTACGGAGGTGGTTATGACGTTTGTGCCGGTCATGTGGACGCTGTGGGGTGTGATCGTCGGTTCGATGCTCTTGCTTCACATCTACCGTTCGAGCCTGGAGAAGAATGAGGACGATCAGATCTTCCTCGACGACTCCTTCGAACACGAAAAAGCTGCCCAGTCATTGATCGTGGCAAAAGTTCACAAGATCGAACCCGCCATTCGGGTCGCAAAATGGCTCGCTGTGGGCATGTCGGTCGTTGTAATTGTCTACTATATCCGCGACATTCTGGTGCAGCTCAACGTTTTCCACTAGCAATAGAGGGCTTGCTCAAATTCTCTATACAATCCTGACCCCGGCGGCTCAACCAGCCGCCGGGGATCAGAAGCTATTGATCGTCCTCGATTATGGATTGAACTGTTTGTATATATCAAAGAGGTAATAGCCAATTACCCACAATGTGGCTATACCCAGCAGAGCAACTACCGCTTTCTTCACCGGCTCCACTTTATGCACCTTCGCGGCAATTACAGCCTGTGCCGATTTTTCCTGCTGCATCGAATCGCCGAGAAATATCTGGCTATCTTCATCGCGGGCCACGCGTCCTGAATAAACACTCACCAATATGAATAGCAGGAGTATCCCGCCCCATACGGACCACATCACCGGTGCAATTCCCGTCATCGTCTTCACCTCTCCAGTTATGTTCCGGTCCCAGATGCCGGCGTGTACGCCTGGAAACTGCGGCTACGCAAGTAGAAGGGCCTTACGGTCTTAAATCTTAGAATCGGCATCAACTGTGGCGTCGTGACACGAGTCACAAGGTGTTTTGCAAAGGCGCAATAATTATCACAACGTGGAACACGCCGCTCACGAACACGCTTATCTATACATTTTCTGGGAGAATGCGCGCCTCATGAGGGACATAGTTCAATATGCAATCGGTTCGACCGCACAGAGGTCAACGGCGTTCAATCCGCGCGCGCTACTGATTTCACCAGCGATTCCACGCGAATCTTCGCAATCCGCCGTCCGTCCATCTCAACCACCGTATATCTCCGGCCATCGAAGATGGTGGATTCCCCAATCGTTGGCAGATGCGCAAGCCTCACCAGCAAAAATCCTGCCAGCGTCTCAACGCCGCCATCGCGCGGAAGGTTCCACTGCATCTGCGTTTCAAGATCGCGCAGATTCACGCCTCCATCCATCAACAACGCGCCTGAAGCCGTGGAGAGCGCGGGAACTGCGGGAGAATCGAACTCGTCGTCGAGCTCGCCGGTCAATTGCTCAATCGCGTCCTCCGCGGTCACAAGCCCCACCACGGAACCGTACTCGTCCACCACCACGGCCATCTGGCGACGCCTCACCTGGAAATCGCGCACCAGATCCAGCACCGACTTGGTCTCGGGAACCACAAGGATGTCGCGCATGATCTGCCGCAGCCTCAGTTCGACAAACGGCGTTGCAATGCGCGTGCTCGTCTCTTGGAGGCCCGCGCTCTGCGCCGGGTCGCTCGCCGCGCTTTGTACACGCGAGGAGGCGCTGCGAAAGAAAATAAGCCGCGCAAGGTCGCGCGCGTAAACAACACCGATGATGTGTTCCGGGCCGTGCGTTTCGTCGTACACCGGTACACGCGAGCGGTGACGCGCAATCACCTTGGCGCTCGCCTCTTCAAGCTTCATGTTCGAAGGCAGCGAGAAAATCTTTTGCCGCGGGGTCATGATCTCGCGAGTGGGAACTTCGTCGAGTTCGAGCGCCCGGTGAATGATGGTTTCCTGAAACTTCGGCAGCAAACCCATGCGGCGAGCCGCAGTGGCAATCAGCTTTAGCTCGTCGGCCGAATGCACTACCGCGCGCTCTGTCAGCGGCACGTCGAATCCTCGCAAAACGAAGGCTGCTGAATTCCTCAACAACCGCACCGCCGGGCGCGTGAGAGCCATGAATGCCAGCATCGGTGGTGCAACAGCTACGGCAATCGCCTCTGCCCTGCTCAGCGCCAACGACTTGGGCACCAGTTCGCCGACCACCACGTCAAAGTATGTGATGAGCGCGAATCCAATCATTACGGCGACTGCACCCGCATAAAACCGGGCGTGGGGAAGGTCCGCGAACAGCGGCAAAATCTGCGCGGCAACCAGCGGCTCGCCGATCCAACCCAGGGCCAGCGAGCAAAGCGTCACACCCAACTGAACCGCCGGCAGTAGCTCGTCCATCCGCCGCTGCAACAGACGCACTGCGCGCGCACCGGGCACCCGCGATGCGATCATCTGCTCAATGCGCGTTTCGCGAATGGAAACCAGCGCAAATTCGGCAGCCACAAAGAATGCATTGGCCATAATCAACATGGCCACGGTGACAATTTTTAGCAGCGTCAGACCGTGCATCTGGCTCAGAGAATAGCACTTCGGATAGCAGGTCCCGGTATCGATCGTCGTTCCGTCTGTCCTGAATCCGCAATAATCTCGGTGACTTCATGGAACCTGGCCCCCGGCAATGTCCGCGCGTGCACACTTCTGTTCGGAACTGGACATAGCTCGCGGTGAACCCCGCCTCCTGAATAATGCTATGAGGCTGATATTAAATAGCTTAATAGCCTGGCGGCTTTGGCATTCCGAGTGCTCTAAGACCCATGTGAATTCACGTCAGATGAGTTTGAGAACTGCCGGGCCGCTGGCTGCGGCCTTTCGAAAGTGAGGTAGGAAATGAAAAGAGCTTTACTGGTCGCCGTTGCCGCCACTTGCCTGGCTGCGATCCCCGTGTTCGCCGCTGAATCCACATTTGACCGCACCCTCAAGGTGAGCGGCAAGGTAGATCTCACGGTGTCCACTGGATCGGGCAGCATCCACATCACGCATGGCGCCGACGGCCAGATTCACGTCTTTGGACGTGTGCGCTCAAGCTTCGGCGGATCTGAAGAGCAGGTGCGCCAGATCGCTGCCAATCCGCCCATCGAACAAACCGGCAACATTGTCCGCATTGGCGTGCACAACCAGAATCTTCATAACATCAGCATCGACTATGAGGTGCAGGCTCCTGTCGACTGCTACCTGAAAGCATCTTCAGGCTCTGGAGAAGTCAATGTCGACGGCGTAGGCGATAACGCCAAGCTCAGTACGGGTTCAGGCGGCATTCGCGCCACCGGCCTGCACGGCGGATTCTCCGTCGGCACCGGCTCCGGCAATATTTACGCCGACCAGATCGGCGACGGCGACGTGAAAGCCGAAACCGGATCGGGTTCCATCGAACTCCGCAACCTGCACGGTGGACTTAATGCAGAAACCGGATCGGGTTCCATCAAGGTTGCGGGAACTCCTGCTGCTCCGTGGAAGCTTGAAACCGGCTCAGGCAGCATTGAATTGTGGACTGGCGCTGCCGGCATGACTATCGATGCCGAGACTGGTTCAGGCAGCATTCACACTGATCGCGAAATGACCACCCAGGGAACCTCCAGCCGTCACCACGTCACCGGAAAGATCAACGGCGGCGGCCCGACCGTGAAAATGGAGACGGGTTCAGGCAGCATTCGCATTCACTGATCAAGTAGTGCCCAGGGAAAACTTTCAGGGGACGGAGCTCAACCGGAGCCGTCCCTTCATTTTCTGAGCTACGGGATCAGATAGTACGGATCGGGATACTTGACCGAGTACTCTGCCTCCGGATTACCTTTCAGATCGCTCCACTGATCGCCGACATTCAACACCAGCTTGTAGCCCTCCCCCACAATCCCGGCACGCATCGACGATTTGTACTCGGTCGTCGTCTCCTTCGCAGCGGAGACAGGGCGAAGAATAACCTTCTGCCAGTCTGTGTATCCCCGCGCTTCCAGGTTGCGCTCCGTCGCCGCGCGTTGACTCTCTGGTCTTCCGGTAATGAAGAAGACGCTCACGCCCAGCCGCTGAGCTTCCTTGTAGAGCCGCAGCGTTCCCGGAATGGCTGGCGCGCTCGCTGTATCTACCCAGGCATCCCAGGCGCGCGGTACATAGTTAAAGCCGGATTGCAGCATTTCACTATAGTTAGTCAGCGAAGTCTCGTCGATATCCAGCACCATCGCCAGCTTTTCGTTCGCTCGCTTATGCGCCACCCGCCTGCGCAAAAAGGCAATGGCGCGATCCGCCTGTAGATCCAGATCGTGCGCATAGCAGCCGCAGGTGCACGTGCAATCGTGATACCGCTTGAGCTTGTCCTTCAGAACATCGAGATTGCCGATGCGCTCGGCCGCTACGTTTTCGCTGAAGACGTGCTGTTGCTTTGGCGCAGGTTGCTGGGCATTTGCCGGATGCTGGGCAATCGCACAGGCGCTAAGATTCGCCATCTCCACAACAACGGCGAGAACCGAAGTGAGATGACTAAGCTTCTTCAAAGTATGGGTCCAATCAGGCGCAAACCGGCACAGCTCCACTTTGCGTTCGTAGTCATTAATCATCGCATCTTCCTCGACCCTTACCCAACCATGCGCTCGCGCATCCTCCGGTCCGTATTTCGGTAAACTGGAAGCATGGTTCATGTGTTCCGCCCGCTGCCGGTCGAGCAATTGAAGTTGCTCGTCTTCGATCTCGATGGCACGCTCATCGACTCCGCGCAGGACCTCTGCAACAGCGTCAACGCCGCTTTGGCCCAGTCCGGCCGTGGCCCACTCGACGATCCGGCGATCGCCGGCTTTGTTGGCAACGGCGCGCCGATGCTCATGCGGCGCTCACTTGCATTGGCCGACGGCATTGATCCAGCTCAGGTGGACGAGAAGGTGCTGGCCGAGGCCTACGATTTCTTCCTCAAGTACTACCGCGAACACAAACTCGACTTCACTTATGCCTACGACGGAGTTCTCGAAGCGCTCGCAGCACTCCGCGATCTGCACGACACGCACGGCGGCCATCCGCGCATCATGGCCGTGCTCACCAACAAGCCTGTACGACCCGCGCGCGGCATCTGCGAGGGGCTGGGCATGGCCGACTACTTCCTGCACATCTACGGAGGCGACAGCTTCCCGATCAAAAAACCCGATCCCACCGGCCTGCGCACCCTCATGACCGAGGCTGGAGTCACTCCCGAAGAAACAGTCATGATCGGCGACAGCAAAGTGGACGTGGAAACAGCGCGTAATGCCGGTGCATGGGCCATTGGCTGCGCATTCGGCTTCGGACCACAAAACCTTTCAGAAGTTCAGCCTGACATCGTCGTCGACCGCGCCTCTGAGTGGGCCATCGCTCTGAACCCGGCAACCGCCGTCCGCTAGGTCCGCCTGGACACAAAAACACTCCCTTGACCCAAAAAACTGGAACAACTCCGGGCCTCCATTCGTATAGGCTGTTTGAGGAGGCGCGGATGAATCGACGAGCGCTTTTCTTCTCCATTTTGCTGGCCGCTCTAGCCCTGTTTCCAGCAACCGCACTTGCCGGCAGCGATGCGGTTCAGTTTGGATCCGACATCAATGCTTCGGCAGACCATCCGATCCACGACGCTGTTTGCTTCTTCTGCAGTGTTCACGTAGATGGCGAGATCACAGGCGACATTGTCGTGTTCTTTGGCGACGTTCACATCGAAGGCAAAGCTGAGCGCGATATCGTGAACTTCTTTGGCCAGACGCGGCTGTCAGACAATGCTGTTGTTGGCCGCGACCTGGTGAACTTCTTCGGCGGCGTACGCGCCGGCGAGAATGTTCAAATCGGCAGAAGCCTCGTGATTATGTTTGCAGGCCTCCGCGCACCTGAATCCTTAAGCGTCGGAAAGGATCGCGTTGTTCAGTCCGCTTGGCTGTTCTGGGGGCCGATGATCATCCTTGCTGTGATCATCATCGCCATCGTCAATGAAGTCAGAGCCAGACAGCGGCGGCGCATGCTTGCCGGCTATCCGTTCCCGCCACATCCGTAGTCGCCTTTGTAGCTGCCTTGGCTTTCAGGCTGTACGCTGAAGGCATGAGCTATTCGCCGGTTCCGCGCCGCCTGCGTATCGTCATCCCCGGCGGCAGCGGACACGTCGGCCACAGGCTGGCGCAGTTCTTTCAGGACCGTGGCCATCATGTCACCATCCTTACCCGAGGCCCGTACACTGCAAACTGGCAGACCGTGCACTGGGATGGCGAAAATCCCGGCCCGTGGACTGAAACGCTCGAGGGCGCAGACGTCTGCATCAACCTTGCCGGACGCAGCGTCAACTGCCGATATCACACACGCCATCGCCACCAGATCTACGACTCGCGCATCACAACGACCCGGCTCCTCAACCAGGTCATCGCAGGACTTCAACATCCGCCACGTGTCTGGCTCAACGCCTCCACCGCCACCATCTACCGGCACGCGCTCGACCGGCCTATGGACGAGTTCACAGGCGAACTCGGCGGCGGTGAGCTGATCTCGAAGTACCGTCATGCGCCTGAGACCTGGAACTTCTCCATTCGCGTGGCAAAGGATTGGGAAGCAGCGTTCTTTTCAGCGCCCACGCTCGGCACGCGCAAAGTCGCGCTTCGCTCCGCCATCGTCATGAGTCCCGTTCCCGGCAGCGCATTTGCGGTCTATTCAAACCTTGTTCGCGCGAGCCTGGGAGGACGCCAGGGCAACGGCCGCCAATTCGTATCGTGGATTCATGAAACCGACTTCGCAAATGCGGTGGAGTTTCTCATCCATCGCGACGACATCGATGGCCCGGTAAATCTGGCCGCGCCCAATCCCTTGCCCAACCGGGACTTCATGCGCGAGCTGCGCGATGCGTGGAACGTGCCCAACGGCCTGCCAGCACCGCGCCCCATTCTCGACATTGCGGCGCTGTTCATGCGCACTGAAACCGAGCTTGTGCTCAAGAGCCGCCGCGTGGTTCCAACTCGCCTGCTCCGCGCGGGCTTCGAATTCCAGTTCCCCACCTGGCCCCAGGCCGCAGAGGAACTAGTAAACCAATGGAAAGCCCGAGACTAGCTTTCAACTCTGCAACCGTGTCTGATTAAGCTCCTCGCGCCATTTTTCCAGTCTTCAGGAAGTAATCGAGCGCCTTCATTAGTGCGCGGTCCGTGTCGGTTCGCCATGCGTTCACCTTGGCGTTACCTGTTTCGTTCAACCCAGTAAAAGTACGCTGCCATTTCAAACTTGTACCGCCACTGGCAGTGCTCTCAAGGGTCAGGCAGATGCGATTCACCTGCTCAGGCGACACCACGGTGAACGCGATTCGACTGGGCGGCTCGTAGGTGTCGGTATTCCAAATGCTTGGCCCGTGAGGAGTGGTGAATATGCAATCTTCTTCGGCTGCGCCTGAATTGCTGTAGATGATGCTGCATTTCCAGCCATCGAGCCACTCGTATTCGCGGACTGGGCAAAGGAGAGGGAAAACAGATTCCGGCGCAGCGTCAAGCTCGCCGATGTATTCGGTTACTACCCTCTTGGCGCGAAATGCATGTGGACTCTCAGTTAGAGCATCAGACGATGCGGCGAGCGGCGATATCCCAACGCCGCCCATAAGTATCAGGAACTCCTTGCGTGTCATGTTGCAATCGTGAACCATGAAGCGGTAGACGGGTCAAGCACAAATTCCGTACTATTTCGGAGTTATATCCGTCACCGGCAAGTCCCAGTGCGAAATCAGAATCTCAAACCTGCGCTGCTCTTCCTTCCGATAGGTTGCCTGGTCCGGCCACAGCTCCCTGATGATTGCGGCCTCGTCTGGATTCGAGCTCGTCGCCACGGCTCCGTTTTTGAACACGATGGTCACGCGATAATCCCAGCGGCCTTCTTCGGTAGTGTGGTAGGCGGGCGACTCAATCTTGACCGAGAGAATGCGTCCGCCGGCCTGTTCCCTCTTGAGCAGCGGGTAATGGTTCCTCAGGAAAAGGCTGAGAAACTCCTCCTGATGGCCCCACTGGCATTTGTAGTAGTACTCAACTGCGTAGGGCTGGCCCTGTCCGCTCTGCGGTGGCGCTCCCTGGGCCCTGAGCGGCATGGACAAACCTGCGGCGAAAGCAACCGCGAGCACGGCAAGAAACAACCTGCGCATAACAACCTCCTCTGGTGAAATTGCTGACATTGTACCGTGCATCTGCCGCGTCACAACACGATCGTCTACGCCTAAAAAAACCGGCAATGAGTGGTTCCTCTCATTGCCGGGATATAAAGTGTTGCCTATAAACCGCCGGATACTAACGAACTGTAATTAATGTGCTTCTATAAACGATCGGCTTACCTCAGAAACCAGCACACGATTCGAGAGCCCTCATGCTGGTAATCGTTAATGTTGAACCGTGGAAGGCAATAAGGTGGCGGCTCTTGAAGGTAGCGAGCGTGCGGGTCACCGTCTCGCGGGATGCGCCGATGAACTCGCCGATCTCGCCATGCGTAAGTGGAAAGCGAATGTGCGTCCCTTCCTTGGTGGTCTTGCCGTCATGGCTCCACTCCAGCAGCAGACGGGCAAGCTTCTCCGGCGCCGAACTAGACAACCCCACTGTACGCAGTTGCTCGCAGGCCAGAGCGTACGCCCGGCTCAACTCCTCGGTCACCGTCTGGTATGCCTCGGGATGGCGCATCAGAAAGTTGGTGAAATCCCGGCGGCTGATCGGAGCGAGCTTCGACGGATACAACGTTTCCGCAGTGATCTCCGAAGGCTTGCCTGACAGTACGGACGCAAGCCCGAGGACCTCACCTCGCTTTGCGATCTTCAAAATCAGGCGGCGGCCATCGCTCGAGTTCATGGAGAGCTTCACTTCGCCTTCAAGAACAATAAAAACACTTGAAGCCAATTCCTTCTCCGCAAACACAACCTTGCCGGCTGGATAGTTTGTGGCCGTCGCCAATGCGCCCAGGTCTTTCAGCGCATCGGGCGTCAACTTACTGAAGAATTCCGAATTGAATTGGAATTGACTCACACTACCCGTTACCGCGCTCTGCGTCATCCCCATTTCACAACTCCTTGCTTTGCGGTTAAGAATCTTCTCGCATGATTCGTTCAGCGAGAGATTGAGTCCACACTGTCCCGGTAATGATTTCTGCACGCGATTTCTTGTAAATATTGCGAAGAACCTGCGTGGCGCCTGCATCTGCATACGTAACGTTGCGAATATCCAGCACAAGCCCCTTGCCCGTGAGACGCGGAGCCGTTTCCGCCCAGACCCGGCTTAATTCAGCCGTCCACGGCTCCGTGATCCGCCCTTCCAGCTTGATCTGTACATCTTGCGATTGCTCTTCGATTGAGATCCTTAACGTATGCCGGCTCTTCCTGCGCCACGTCCTCTACTAATGCATGGCGAATGCCAAAGCCCACGCGGCCTTCGAGCCGGCGTATAACTTTCAACATGACAGCAATTTGCGGGGATCATCTAAAGGCAGTAATAAGGTGGCGACGGCTAAAGTGACGACGTGACAAAGACGATATCTCGTCACTCTGACGACATGTAGTCACTTCGCTCAATGCGGAGCTTCTTCAATTTTGAGTTCAGCGTCGTGCGCTTCAACCCTAACCGCGCGGCCGCTCCATCTTCGCCGCCGATCTGTCCGCGGGTTTCGCGCAGCACGCGTAGAATGTGCTCGCGCTCCGCGGCATGCAACGTGGGATTTTGTGTCCCTTGGTCCTCAACTTCTTCTTCAATCTCCAGCTCCGCCAGGGGAGCGTAGAGCGCGGTACCCCGCGTAAGGATCACGGCACGCTCAAGAAAGTTCTCCAGCTCGCGAATGTTGCCGGGCCAGCTCCAGCGAACCAGCGCGTCCATAACTTCGCTCGGAATGCTTTTGACCGGCTTCCCCATGCGCCGGCTGTGTGCCGACACAAAATGCCGGACGAGAATGGGAATATCGCTCACGCGTTCGCGCAACGGCGGCGCGAATACCGGAAACACCTTCAATCGATAGTAGAGATCCGCGCGAAACGTCTTTTCCGCTACCATCTTCGCCAGGTCGCGATTGGTCGCTGCGATCAGCCTGATGTTTACTGGGATAGGCCGGCTCCCACCCAGTCGCTCAATCTCGCGTTCCTGCAGCGCCCTCAACAGCTTTGGCTGCAGATCAAGCGGCAGTTCGCCAATCTCATCCAGAAACAGGGTTCCGTCATGAGCCAGTTCAAGCCGCCCTATCTTCCGGCTCAGCGCACCGGTAAATGCGCCCTTCTCGTGACCGAACAGCTCGCTCTCAATCAGTCCCGCCGGAATCGCCGCGCAATTCAGCTTAATGAACGTATGCTCGCTGCGCGGGCTCAGGCGGTGAGTTGCGCGCGCCAGCAGTTCCTTGCCCGTGCCCGACTCTCCCTGAATCAGCACGGTCGCATCCGTCGGAGCCACGGTCTCAATCTCTTTCAGCACCTTGCGCAAGCCTGTGCTTTCGCCAACAATGTCATCGTAGCGATTCTCAAGATTGATCTCCGACTCCAGGTACTCCTTTTCCTGGCTCAGCCGTTCACGCAACTCAGCCATCTGCTTGAAGGCGAGCGCATTGTTCACCGCCATTGCTACCTGGTTGGCCAATTGCCCAAGCACCTCTGCATCATGCTGAACGAATGCGCCTTCCCTCCTGCTTGCCACCGCCAGTGCGCCAAGATTCCGCTCGCGGTGAACCAGCGGTACCCATACGCCTGACTGCATCCCAACGTTGGTGAGGTGCCGGAGTGACTCCGGCGCGAAAGGCCAGCGATCGATCTTATTCAGGATCACGGGTCTTCTGGTGCGAAATGCCTGTCCCGAAGGTGACTCATTCGCGTCCACCAGGATCTCGGGTGTACCCGTCATTACCTCGCCGGTCTCGGCAAGAAACTGTACGCGCATCTTGCCCGTGGATTCGTCGTAGAGCCCGAGAGTCGCCATGTCGTGCGGCAGCATCTGCCGAATACTTGCGGAGAACGCACCCAGGAGTTTGCTGATATCCACATTTGCCAGCAATAAACTGCTCAGCTCAGTGATGACCGTCTCCTGCGCCTGCTTGCTTTCGGTCATGTCGCGAGTCACTTTGGCAAACCCGGTTACGGCGCCGGTTGTATCGTGGATAGCCGTAAGAGTGGCATGCGCCCAGAAACGCGAACCATCCTTGCGCACGCGCCAGCCTTCTTCTTCAATGCGGCCATGTTGCGCCGCCAACCGCAGTATCTCCGCAGGTCTGTCCTTCTCGATGTCTTCCTGCGTGAAGAACCGGCTGAAGTTCCTCCCCAGAATCTCTTCCGACGTGTACTGCTTGATCCGTTCCGCACCAGGATTCCAGGTGACCACGGCGCCATCCGGGTCGAGCATGTAAATGGCGTAGTCGTTCACCGTTTCGATCATCGATCGCAATTGCTGATCGTTGCGGCGAAGCGCTTCCTGAGCCTTGTGTTGCTCCGTCATGTCGCGCACGAAGCTCAACACCACAGGTCCTGCTGAGGTCTCCATCGGCCTCAGCATGATGTCTACCGGAATCTCCGAGCCATCCTTGCGCAGCGCAAACAAATTGACGGCCGCACCCATATGCCGGGTTCTAGGATGTGCGTTGTAGTTTTCGCGATGCCCCGGATGATTGCCGCGGAAGCGTGCCGGCACCAGATTTTCGATCGGCTGGCCCTGGAACTCAGCCGGCGCATAACCAAAGAGCTCTGTGGCACGCGGATTCGCGCCGCGGATGATTCCATCTGTATCCGTGACAAGAATTGCGTCGGGAGAAACCTCGAACAAGTTCTCGAGCGCGGAGAATGCCGGCCTGGCCCGACTACCAGGCGCTGCCGCTGCAGCCTTTTCGGGGGAATCGGAAGGGCGCATGTCGCGGTTAACCTGTCTTGAACGCTACCCCGTTTCCCCTTTGTTCCGCAACCTAAAAAGAACACTCAATCTAACACTGAACGGTGCAACTTATTCAGGCCTGGCACTTGCCATCCAACGGTGGGTAAACAGGAGGAGCTTTACTTGATCCGGCTATTGGTATCACAATCGCATCCAGACAAAAAACGGCCCCCGTTTTCGACGGGGGCCAAGTTGCCTTGGTTCTCTCGCTTTGCGAGAGCTTGGTTGGCGGCCTTACGGCGGGGTGGCCGTTGGCGCTGGGATGCCTCGGAGGAAGGACTAGACCTTACGGTCTCTCCGCGCCAAGCGAGGAAGCAGCACCCTGGGGTGATGCGGCTCCCTGGGCCGCCAAACTGTTTGCCATCAACCGGACATGCACGCTGTTCGTCGGCTTCGTTTCTTCATCGCCGGCTGCGGCGGCTTCGGCGTTGCCGAGCGCCACATAGTGCATACGGTAGACGGGAATCTGGTGTTCGGTTACAAGATAGCGCTCAACTGCCTGGGCCAGCTTCTGCGAACTCTGGATGCCGGTTGCGCCGCGATGCGGCGAGTGGGCTTCCATCTCGAGAATGTAGCCGTTCTGTCCGGTGACTCCTGCGGCCAGATCGTCAAGCTGCCTCTTGGCATCGGCGGAGAGAATTGGGCTTCCGCCACGGAAAGCGATGTTCACATCGGTGACCTGCTTGTACTGGTCAAGTCCGTTCACCGTCGTTTTAATCTGATCCACACGACCGGATGCGGTCTGAGCAAGACCGTTGGCCGTATCGGCCTGCTGACCCGCCGCCATCGCCGTCTGGTTGGCTTGATCGGCTGCCGACTGCGCCTTGGTGATGCCGGCCTGCGAACGCGAATCCACATCCTCGATGTAGCGCGCGTTCTTCGCGTTCACTTCATCAAGCTCGGTCAGGCGGTTATTGATAGGATCGGTCTGCTTCCGGACCCACGACTTGCGAGCAAAAGGATTCAGATGACCCCAGAAACCTTCCTTGGCGGGAGGAACGTAAGGTGCCGCTGGGGTGTAGTTTTCGGGGGCGGTGCTCGAAGGCTGGGCCACCTGCGACGTTGTGTCTGCAGGCTGTGACTGCTGCGCCCAAGCGGGAATTCCTACTGCCGATGCCAGTACAAGAACTGCGATCTGGCTGGGGAACAATCTCCGAACAACGTTAGAGCTTTTCATGGGTTGAGATCCCTCTTCTTATTTGCTCCGCATTACAATCGGCGGGCTGAGCACATCTTTCGCTCGCCCATACCTATTGCAATGACCGTGCCAAACTCGAGAGGCCCAACTCGCAACGGATAACTTCTTGTAATTCAGCGTCTTGTATTTTTAGAAAACTGCCGGCCCCGTCCATTCCCAGCCGGCGTGTAATTTGTGCCA
Organism: uncultured Acidobacteriaceae bacterium; assembly: GCA_963843655.1. GTDB lineage: Bacteria > Acidobacteriota > Terriglobia > Terriglobales > Acidobacteriaceae > Telmatobacter. The sequence continues at coordinate 392,957 of CAWJLD010000006.1, forward strand.
GTGTAATTTTTGCGCCTGCCGGTATTTTCTACCGGTAACCTGCCCGTTCCTTCAATGCTCACCTCAATCAGCAAGGATTGCGCACACGCATACCCAGGTGACTTATCTGCCACCCGGATCCGTATCAGCCTGCAATCTTTGTGTGATTTATCTTGTTTCGACGCCGATGATGCGAATCTCGGGATATGCCCCGTCCCAACCCGCTGTCACAGCGTCAAATATCAGCCTGAAATCGCGCTCGTCTCCCGGTTTGAGCGGTGCCGCCGAAACCGGTTGTATATCGACATAGGGTTCGCGCGTCCTGATCAGCTTAAGCTGCTGGGTCTCGTTCTGCGCTACCTCATGACCAATATTGCGAAACAGGATTTGCGCGGTGATTCCCGTGACAGTCCTGCCGCCCTTATTGACGATGTGTCCATCCAGGTATGTCACCTTGCCGCCCGCCAGATTTGACGATTCGCTCATGGCCAGATTACTGATGGGCAGATTCGCAGCATAGGGATCGGTTGGGGTGGAGATGGGCTTTGCCGTGGGTCCGTTCTTTCCGCGGCCCATAACGACTAACGCAATTACGACGGCCACCACCAGAGCCGCGGCGATGCCGATTGGCGCCCAGTTTCGTTCGGGCTTTTCCGCTGGACGGATCAGTTGAGGACCGGTGCTCACGAGCGAATTTTACACCCGCGGCAGGGCTCCGGGAGGTGACATTCCTCAGCCCCGTTCCCAAATCCACACGCTATGACCAAAGTGTGTCATCGAATCGAATTGTTTATTCCTTCTTGCATCCCGTTGGAGTAAAGTGCGTCTAAAGATTGCATACACGCCGGGAACTCGCGGCGAGCGCCGCGCGTATCCTCGATTAGTTGATTTGATGAAAAGGCAGGCCAGCCATGGAGCACTCCCCCGAGTACTTGCTCAATCAATTGCCTTCCACCGAAAGCGCCCTCCAGCGGCCGCAAAGATCGACCGCCATCGTCTACCAGAGCCTCACCATTGCTGCCATGATTCTGCTGCTCGGCAGCATGTGGGTGTTCTAAGCATCCTGACTGGAGTTCGACCGTAGGATAAAGCGCACTTGATTGTCGAAACAATGGGCAATCGTGAGGTTGCGGCTACGGGAGGTTTGCGTCTTTGCCGGCCCGATACATTTTCGCCATATAGAAGGTCAACGTCGCAAATACCGCTACCAGTGCGACAGCTGTCATCACAGGCATGTGCCGTTCAGGATAGCGCGCCACTTCTATCGTCGCCCATTGCATCCACGTCAGCAGGCTGACGATCTCCGCCTTCAGCCACGCCATCATATCCAGCGCCAGGCTCTGTACCCGCCTCCGGTTCATTGCCGTCACGGTTACGGGGTAATTGAAGGCTCCTGGCGACCTTGTCACAACAGTAAATAACAGATAGATGATGCTCGTAATGGCCGGCAGCAGGAGCAGTATCGATGGCGAGCCCCAGGCGACGGGATGGCCCGATGCGTCGAAACGGATAGGAATATGTTGCGGCAGACGCTGGTCGCCAAAAAACGCCAAAAGGGTCATGGAGACGTGCAAACCCAGCGCCAGCAGAGCAATCCCTTCAAGCCACTTCCGCATGAGTTCCTTTCCTTGGATCAGCTCTTCAAACTCAAATGCCGGGGGATGGGTTCAAGGCCCAGATCGTATGTGCAGAATACAGTGGTTTGACGCCCGCGTAGTAAGAAACGGTAGAAAATCTGTCGGTAATCAGTCTCAATAACCGTTCAATAACTAGCCGAAGCGGGCACGCTTGACCGATTGCCTGAAGTCGTTCCCGCTCATCTCTATGCGCACGCACATCTCAGCCAAACGGGACCGCATCCGGTCGCCGATGCGGTCGCCCAGGGTCTGCTCGCGCGCTGCCCTCTCGGCCTCCGTCTGGGCGCCGCCCCCGGCAGGGAGATCGGGATAGTTGGTCGTAATGATCGTGGTCAGCTTGTCGTTGTACCGCGAGTTCAGGATCAACGCCACAGTGTCCCAGACCCATTCGTTGGGTTTCTGCGCTCCCAGGTCGTCCATCACCAGCACCTCGGCCGCAAAGATGGGCCGCAGCAGTTCCAGTTCGGTGGTCTGCACTTGCGGGTTGTAGCTGTTCTGAATGCTCTTCAGCAGCTCCCGGTAATCGCAGAACAACCCTCTGACGCCGCGCTCCTGAATGAGCCTGCGCAATACGCCAACCGCAAGATGCGTTTTGCCCACGCCGATCGAACCGGTAAAAAGTAGTCCCTTACCCGCCGTATCCACCGGATACGCCTCTACGAATTTTCGCGCGGTAAGCAGAGCCTGTCCCAGTGTGGCATGCGCACCGGGAAATGCCGTCTCGTAGCCGTCCAGCGTGTAGTGGCGGTATCGCTCAGGAATATGCGCGGCAGCCAATCGCTTCTGTTCGCGCTCCACCACCTGGCACTGGCAGGGACGTGCCCCCCAAACGCCGGTCTCAGACATCACGCGAACCAGACCCACCCCACCGCAGATTGGACACTCACTCATGGCTCTTAAAAGCCTATAGCAACCGGCGCATTCGCGTTGCGGTGCACGGCCGGTGCACTTGTGTGGAAAAGCGCGAGCCAGCTCCTACCTCCATTGCCTACAATGCCTGTGCGCGCTCTATAGTCGCTATCTCTTCCAATGAAATGGCTTTGCCCAAAGAGGGCGGACCCTCAGGTGACACATATGAATCGACGTACTGGATTGTTTGCACTCGCTTTCGCCGGGCTGCTCGTTCCGGCCATTACAGTAGCCCAGGGGCCCGGCTCCAGGCCCGAGATAAGCACGCCAGAAGCCGCGCAAACCGCTGCCCAGACTGCCGCTCCCAGGCTCTCGCCCTCCGGCCATCCCGACAACGAATACTGGCGTCAGCACGACCATCAGTTGTTGTTCGATTTTCCATGGCTCGCGCACTTCAAAGAGGCTGATGAAAAGCTCGGTCCTCCCAAACCCCGCGAAGACCGCGTCGTCTTCATGGGTGACTCCATTACCGAAGGCTGGCATCTCGATCAGTCGTTCCCCGGCAAGCCATACATCAACCGCGGCATCAGCGGCCAAACCACCCCACAAATGGTCCTCCGCTTCCACCAGGACGTCATCAACCTCAAGCCCAAAGTCGTGGTCATCCTCGGGGGCATCAACGACATCGCAGGCAACACTGGCCCCACCGAACTTGTCGACATAGAAAACAACCTTCGGGCCATGGCGGAAATCGCAGCCGCAAATAATGTGAAGGTTGTGTTCTGCTCCGTCCTGCCCGCCCTGGATTTCTGGTGGTCTCCCGGTCACCATCCGGTCAAAGAGATCGCCGACCTGAACGAGTGGCTCAAGTCCTATGCTGCGTCGAAAGGATATGTCTACGTTGACTACTATTCGGCCATGAAAGATGAACAGAATGGCTTGCCCAAGAAGCTCAGCCCCGACGGTGTCCATCCAAACGCCGCCGGGCACGCCATCATGGAGCCTCTCGTCGAAGCAGGAATCAAGAAAGCTCTGGCTCACTAGCTCCGGTCTGTAATCGCATGCCCGGAATTCGCGCATGGATCACCGCGATTCCGGGCATCGTCCATCTCCGGTTCCTGCAATGCGTCCACAATGTAATCTGACTACAGGTCTTCTTTCTCTCAGAGGCTCAAGGTCGCGCAATGGCACGGATCGGCGTCATCTGCTTCCCTGGCATCGGGCATCTCAACCCGTTCACCGCCCTCGCCCTTGCGCTCCAGCAGCGCGGGCATCAGGTTGTCTTCTTCGGAATCGCCGACGTCGAATCCCGCATTCGTGCAGCAGGTCTTGAGTTCTACCTCATCGGCGCACAAGACTATCCACCCGGCACCTTGCGCAAGCTCGACCGGCAACTCAGCGAGCTACACGGCCTCTCGGTCTTCCGCTTCACGGTCGAACGCGTCAGAAACACCGCTCTCATGGTCTTGCGCGATGCACCCGATGCCATCAGGCGCGCCGAGGTAGACGCCTTGATCATTGACCAGACCGACTTTGGCGGCAGCGTCGCCGACTATTTAGGTCTCCCTTTCGCTTCCGTGTCCATCCTCCCGCCGTTCGTTCGAGACAACCGTGTGCCTCCGTTCTTTTTCGGCTGGACTGCGCGATACGATCCCGTCGGCCGCCTGCGCAATGAACTTGGAATCCGCCTGCTCTCGTTCGTCGCCAGACCCATCTATCGAGCAGTCAACCGACAGCGCACCGCATGGGGCCTTCAGCCGTTCAAACGCGAGGAAGCCGCTCTCTCCCAACTCGTACAAATCACTCAAATGCCGCAAGCCCTTGAGTTCGAGGGCTGCCCGCACCCGAAAGCACTGCACTACACCGGCCTCTTCCGGTTTGATCTCAAGCGGCCCGCAGTCGACTTCCCATGGGACAAGCTCGACGGCCGACCGCTTGTCTATGCCTCACTGGGTACCCTGCAAAACGGTTCCGAGGAAGCATTCAGGATCATCGCCGCGGGATGCGCCAATCTCAATGTCCAGCTAGTGATCTCGCTGGGCGGCGGCCTCAGCGTTGAAGGCTTCAGCAATCTTCCAGGCCATCCTATTGTGGTTGAGTTCGCTCCGCAACTCGAATTGCTCAAGCGCGCATCGGTCGTCATCACGCATGCAGGGCTCAATACGGTCCTTGAGTCCATTGCAGAAGGCAAACCCATGGTCGCCATTCCTATCGGCAATGACCAGCCAGGGGTCGCCGCGCGGCTCAAAGCCAAAGGCGCAGCCATCGTGCTGCCGCGGAGGTCGCTCACGCCCGGCAAAGTCGAAAATGCTGTGCGGAAAATCCTTGAAGATGGCCGATACCGAAACTCCGTCACCGCCCTTCGCGATTCGATTGGCCAAATCGACGGCGCCGCCCTCGCCGCCCGGATCATTGAAGAGAAGCTCTCGCTCCAGCCAACAGTCAGAACCTAGACACTGCATTCCAATGGCATTAGCCGGCAAAATCCTGCCGCTTTCGCACTCCGAACCCCGCCGAATTGCATCACGGCCCGAATCCCCTTAGAATAGATATGGAATAACAGCAGGAAAGGTTTGTCTCCAAAGCGATGCCTAAGGAAAAGATTCACCCCAACTACGCTGCAGTGACGGTCAAGTGCGCCTGCGGCAGCCACTTTGAAACCCGGTCGACCCACAAGGGCGACATCCACGTTGAAATCTGCTCGAGCTGCCACCCGTTCTTCACCGGCAAGCAGCGCCTTGTCGATACTGCGGGACGCGTCGAGCGTTTCCGCCGCAAGTACGCCAAGCCGGGCGAGGCCAAGGCAGCCAAGTAAGTTGCCCCGGCAAACAGCCAGCGAGATTGGGCCTCCGCTCCGGCGGGGGCCCACTTCGTTAGGACGACCTACTACTACGGCATTGCCGTTGGCTGAATAGTTTGCACTCGGCTCAGGCACAATGAGCTAGAAGCTAGGAGCTAGCAGCTGGAAGCTGCTTTTCATGGCAGGCAAAGGCTTCACGGTCAAGAAGGACTGGGACAACCCAATCGAGCACGCGATGCCCGATACTGCTCGTGTGCCCGCCGAAATGCTCATCGGTTCCGTCCCCGTCAGGCCCGCCACCGTGCTCGCTCCCATGGCCGGCGTCACCGACACGGTATTCCGCCGCTTCATCCGTCATGCCAGCATGTTCTCTGCGTCCGCGCGGGCCGGCGAGACCATTGAAGGCAAAGTCACCAACGCCCAATCCGGCTGCGGCCTGCTGATGACCGAGTTCACCTCGGCCGACGGGCTCTCGCGTATGCGCGAAACCAAGCGCCGCCGCTATCTCACCTTCTACGACGACGAGCATCCCATCGCTGCGCAAATCTTCGGCTCCAATCCTGAAACCCTCGCCGACGCGGCCCGCATCATTGAGGAAACCGGCTTCGACAGTGTCGATCTCAATCTCGGCTGCCCGGCCAAGCGGGTTGTCGGCTGCAATGGGGGTTCAGGTCTGCTCCGCGATCTACCCAAAATCAGCGAGATCTTCCGCGTCGTTCGCAAAGCAGTCTCCATTCCCTTCACCGTCAAGTTCCGCACCGGCTGGAATGATCGGCAAATCGTATGCGTCGAACTTGCGCGCATGGCCGAGTCTGAAGGCCTCAACGCAGTTGCGCTGCACGCCCGCACCCGCGAGCAGGGTTACAGCGGCCAGGCACAGTGGCAGTGGATCGCCGCCATCAAGCAAGCCGTCAATATTCCCGTCATCGGCAACGGCGATATCCGCACCCCTGAAGATGCGGCGGCCATGATCGCTGAAACCGGCTGCGACGCCGTAATGATCGGCCGTGCCGCGCCGGCCAATCCGTGGATCTTCCGCCAGATTGCGCAATACACCACGACCGGCGACTACGAGCGGCCCACCATGGAAGACCGCTACCACATGATCCGCGCTTACTTTGAAATGTTGCTTGCCGAGACTGAAGCCACCAAGGACCTTCCGCGCGATGCCCGCCTCGGCGATCCGGAAGGCAAGATGAAGCAGTTCGCCACCTGGTTCACGCACGGCGTGCCCGGCGGAGCAAAGCTCCGCGCAGCCATCTATCAGTCTCGAACCGGTGAAGCCGTCCTGAGCGAAGTGGAACGCTTCTTTGTTCCAAAGCTGGAGACTGGCGAGTTGCTGAACTCCGAGCCGGCACACGAAGACGGCACTTCGGCATTCCCTGAAACTGCACTGGTCTGCGACTAGCGCCGCTACCATCCAATCTCGACGCCGGCTACCCCTCGCGCTCGGCGTTCAGCGGCAACCGGATCGTTGCTCGCGCTCCCTCGCCGTCCTCGCGATTGGCTAGCTGGATCTCACCACCATGCCCTCGCGCAATCTGCTGCGCCAACGCCAGTCCCACGCCGCTGCCGGTCGGCTTGGTCGTGTAGAACGGCACAAACAGGTTCTCGGCATTCGCAATTCCCTGCCCGCGATCTTCAATCAGCACCACCAGCGACGAACCCGACACCTTCCAGGTTGTGCGTACAGTGCACCCAGCCTTGCCCAGCGATGCATCGACGGCATTGCCCAGCAGATTGATCAGCATCTGCTCCAACTGATCCGGATCGGCGCTCAGCGTCACCTTGGGCCCCTGATCAACCTGGATGCGAAGGCGCTGTTCGAGCATTGCAATCCTCTCGAGCAGCGGCCCAAACTCAACCGGTTTGAGCGAAGGCGGCGGCAGTTGCGCAAGTTTGCGGTACGACTGCACAAACCTGTGCAACGCGTCGGCACGGCCCTCCACGACGCCAAGCCCGCGCCGAAAATCATTGAGCGTGTTGTCTTCTGCTTCGAGCGTATCCACGCGCGAAAGCAAACTGCCCGCAATCGACTTGATGGGCGCAAGCGAGTTCGACAGCTCATGCCCCAGCACGCGAATCAATCGCTTCCACGCAATCTGCTCCTCTTCGCGCAGGGCAAGGCTCACATCCGCCAGCAGCAGAATTGTGTGCGGAGCGCCTTCCTGCCTGAACGACGCCTTGCGCAACAGCCAGCTTGTCTTTGCTGCCTGCGAACTTTGTCCAGACTTCAGCATGTGCGTCGATTGGTCCGGCGCATTCAACAGAAACTCCAGCCCCAGCTCATTCGCGGTTCTGCCAAAACATCGTGCATACGGCAGCCCCAGCAACTTGAGTCCCGCCTCGTTTACCAGTTGCAGAGTATCTTCGCGATCGAATGCGAACAACGGCGCGTGCATCACCTCAAGAATGCGCGCCAGCAGAGCCGTCGCTTCAAGCGACCGCACGCGCTGCCTCTGCAGCAGGTCGGCGAGCAGGTTCACTTCTGAAGCCAGTTCGCCCAGCGCATCCCTGGCCGATGCGCCGCGCGCCCTGAAGGAGTAGTCGCCCTCGCGCAACGATGCCACCACGTTTGAAAGCGTCTGTAGGGGCCTGATCCACGCTTCCACCAGCGCAGCGGCAATCGACAACAGGTAAAGCAGCAGGCAGACCCCCAGCGCAATCGAAGGCGCCGTTCCAATTTGATTCTGGCGGAGAAGCATTCCGCCGAAAACAATCGCCGGCAGCGACAAGAGACCACAAAAAGCCCATGCCCGGCGGGTCGCCGAGTGCCGCCGCCGGTGCGCCCTTCCTCTAGATGCCATACTTCTCGATGCGGCGATACAGTGCTGCCCGGCTCAACCCCAGCGCCTCCGCAGCCTGTGAAATATTGCCGTCGCAGCGGCGAAGCACCTTCTTGATGAGCAGCGACTCCACTTCGTCGATACTCATATTCTCACTCATATTTTCGAGCGAGCTGCCCACGGGCCGCGACCCGCCAATCGCCAGGTTTGCAGGCTCAATCTCTTCACCGCGGCAAAGCAACACGGCTCGCTCCATCGTGTGCTCCAGCTCGCGCACATTCCCCGGCCAAGCGTACTGCATCAACTGCATCATCGCCGCCGATGATATGCCCGCTACCTGTTTGCGATAGCGGGAACGGTTGCGGTTGAGGAAGTGCGTTGCCAGCAGCGGAATATCCTCGCGGCGGTCTCGCATCGCAGGCAGGTGAATCTCCACCGTATTGATGCGGAACAAAAGATCCTCACGGAAATTGCCGGCCCGGGCCTCTTCTGCAAGCTGCGCATTCGTGGCGCACAACAGCCGCACATCCACGTGCCGTGTCTGCGAGGAACCTACACGTTCCAGTTCGCCCGTCTCAAGCACGCGCAGCAACTTGGCTTGCTGGCGAAGCGGCACATTCGCAATCTCGTCGAGAAACAGCGTTCCGCCGTGGGCCAGTTCAAAGCGTCCAATGCGGTCGCTCCGCGCATCGGTAAACGCGCCCTTCACGTGCCCAAAAAACTCGCTCTCGAACGTACCCTCCGGCATTCCGCCCGCATTCACGGCAACCAGCGCCATGCGCGACCGCGGCGATGCAGCATGGAGCAAGCGCGCCACAATCTCCTTGCCCGTGCCGTGCTCGCCGGTCACAAGCACGTTCGCATCTGACGGCCCCACCTGCGCAATCAACTCCAGCACCGGCTGCATCACTGGAGCCGATGCAATAAACTCCGGCATTCCTTCCGCGCGAAGCAAGCGGTTCTCAAGCTCCAGGTTGCGCGCCCGGCGTAGCGCCTGGCGCAGTTCCGCATGCACGCGAATCAGCGAAAGCAGCCTCTCGTTCTCCCACGGCTTTTGAACAAAATCGCGTGCGCCGCGCTTGATGGATTCCACGGCCAGCCCGATGTTGCCCCAGGCCGTCATCACAATCACAGGAAGACGCGAGTCGTACTCCTGTATGCGCGTCAGCAGATCCAGCCCCTCCTGCCCCGAGGTCGTATCGCGCGTGTAATTCAGATCAATCAGCAGAACATCGTAATCGTGCTCGCCCAGCGCTTCCATTAACAATTGCGGTGAGCGCACGCAGTCCACGTCGATACCGTTCGGCGACAAAAGGAGTTCAACGGCTTCAAGAATGTGAGGCTGATCGTCGGCTACCAGAACGCGGATTTTGTCTTGCTTAGTGTGAATTGTCGTCCCCCACTACTCCGGTCTTTGCCGCGGCGACTGAGATGCCGTAGTCCTCAAGCACCGTTCCCGCCGCGCGCCGCATCTCAACGCGCGCTTTCTCGTAATCGGTCTCGGCGGCAACCAGCGCAGACTCGGCCAAAGCCAGGTCGTGCTCGGCTGACAGCGTCTGTTGATTCGATCCAGCGCCCAATTTTTGCTCCTGCTGCATTATATTCAGCGTCCTCTGGGCCAGGTCGCGGGCCTGGCGTGCCGCGTTCACGCGGCCCACGCCCTGCTCCAGAGCAAAGCTCGCGTTGCGCACCTCAATCCGAATCCGTTTCTTAAGCTCCTCCAGGTAAACCTGAGACTGGCGGTACTCAAGTTCTGTACGATACTGGTCGGCCTTGGCAATGCGGTTACGCAGCGGAATCTGCAACTGAAAACCAACCTGGTACTCCGGCGATGAATAGTTGAACGCATTCCTGACCGCTCCGCCAAAGCCATCCGGCACGCTGACTGACGTGCCCGTCAACGGATTCGGCGTTCCGGCGTATCCCGTTCCCGCATACAACCCATACACCGAGAGTGACGGCAACAGCGCATTCCTCGCGGTCTTGCGGCTCAACTCACTGTTTTCAAGCACCAGGCTCGACTCCTGCACATCCGTCCGGTTCTTGAGCGCGTAAGCCATCAGCTCCTGCACCGATTGCTTCCCCGGCTCAATCTGGGCACTGGTGTGGTCCAACGGAATCACCGGCAGGTCCTGCAGAATCGGATCGTCCAGCGATCGCGTGATGGCATTCTTCATGTAGAGTTCTTGCAGCTCAAGATTCGTGCGTGCAATGGTCAGGTCCTGCTGCCGAGTGGCCAGATCGGCTTCGGCCTTCAGAACGTCCATCTCGGGAATCGCTTGCAGCGCAAGCTGCTTACGGCTGGTATCCAGAGTTTCGGATGCAAATGCCACTGAGCGCTCACCCACCTGCTCGTTATCGTAGGCGTTCACCAGATCCCAGTAGAGATCGCAAATCTGCGTTATTGTCGAAATCAACTGCGCACGGAATGCAATATCAGAAACCCTCCGGTTGGTCTTGGCTATGCGCAGAAAACGCAGGTTCGGACCTCGGCCAAATCCGGCAAGCAACGGCTGCGTGGCGTAAAACTCAAAGTACGAATTCAACACCGGATTGAGCGTGCTGTTCGGGCTGTTGGTGGTCTGCCGGTAGTTGTCCCACGCCACCTGGACTCCGCCGCCCGTCGGGAACGCCTGCTGATAGGTAATGTTCCCTTGGAATGAATTCTGATGGATCACCGGCACACCGTACAACACCTGGTTAGGCAGCAACTGCGTGGTGTGGTCCACATAAGTCTTTGCAGTGATCAAAGGATCGTAATTGCTGACTGAAGTTCCGGTACCAAGCGTGGATTGCACCAGGCCCGATGCGCCTGCGCCTGCTCCGCCCGCGCCACCCGATGTACCGCCTGCACCCGCACCAGAACTGCCCGCGAACGCACCACCCGCACCACCCGGCGTGCCCGACACCACGCCCGTGTTCACACCGCGCACTGAACCGCCGGCCGATGTGCGCAACACATCCATCTGCGCAATCGGCAGATTGTATCGGGCAATCACCAGGTCGAGATTGTTTTCGAGTGCCAGGTCGATCGCATCCTGCAAATGCAGATATAGCTTGCCGTCGCGAATCAGCGAATCCAGCCGCGCGGAGTTAACCAGGCTCGGCGGCGGAACACTCGCGCCGCGATATGCGTCAACTGGATTCCGCGATGGATGCTCCAAAAGATCGAACGGAATATTGTCCTTGGGCACCGAAGTCGATGCTTCCGGAGCCGGAGCTTGCACCGATGCCGAAGCCAACTCGCTACTGGCATCGGGCGCAACCGCCCGCGCCATGTTGAGCTGCAACAGCATCACCGCCGTAAGAACCTGAAGATTCCGGAACATATTTGATGAATTGAAACGCCGCCGAATATCGTTCACTTGGAGCCCACCTCCGCAGGATTCGCAGCCAATATGTCATCGCGTGTCATCCAACCGTCGCGCAACTCAACGATTCGCTTTCCATAGCGGGCATTCTCGTCCGAGTGAGTCACCTGCACAATCGTAGTTCCCGCATCGTTCAGTTGCCGGAAAAGCTCCATAATTTCGCGTGCCTGCGTCGAGTGCAGATTGCCGGTCGGCTCATCGGCCAGCAACAGGTCGGGAGCGTGCACGACAGCGCGCGCAATTCCCACCAGTTGCTGCTGCCCGCCCGAAAGTTGCGACGGAAACAGATCCTTCTTCGCCACAATCTGAAAACGATCGAGAATATCCGCAACCATCCCCGCGCGTTCTTTGGCAGGCAGATTCTTGTAAGAGAGCGGCAGGTCAATATTCTCCGCGACAGTCAGATCGTCCAGCAGGTGATAGCTTTGAAAAACCATGCCGATCCGCTGCCGCGCAATATCCGCGCGCTGCTTGCGGCTAAGCTTATGAATTGGCGTTTCGCCAAACCAATACTCGCCCGCCCATCCGTCATCCAGCAGTGCAAGCACGTTCAACAGCGACGACTTGCCCGCGCCCGACGGTCCCATGACGGTGACGAACTCGCCTTCGCCAATGGTGAGACCGACGCGCCGCAACACCCATGTCTCCGTGTGCCCGGCCTTATAACTGCGTTCAACACTTTTGAGTTCGATCATGATGCTCGCGTTTCTCCGATCCTGAAGGGCCGCCCTGCAGCCCGATTATTCAATTCGTAAAGCCTTCATGGGTTCAACTGCCGCCGCGCGGCGCGCGGGGAAATAACTTGCAACAATCGCCGAAATAAACAGGATGGCGCCAACAGCGCAGAACGCAGGCAGATCCAACTTGCCTACTCCGTATAAAGTGCTGGTCATGGCCCTCCCCACGAAATATGCCCCGACCCAGCCAAACGCAAGCCCAAAGAATGCTAAGATGGCTCCTTCGCGGAGGATCATCCGCAAAACCCTTTCGCGGCTCGCACCGAGCGCCATTCTGATTCCGATTTCATGCGAGCGCTCCCCAACCGCAAATGCCATCACGCCATAGATGCCTACCGCAGCCAGAACAAGCGCAATAGCGGCAAAACTGGCATAGAGAAGTAGTGAGAAGCGCTCTCCAGAAAGATCCTGATCGCGAACTTCGTCAAGAGTCTGAACCCGAGCAAGCGCAAGTGTCGGATCAATCGAGTGAACGGCAGCCGCGATTGTCTTGGTCATTGTTTCGGGAGCGCCGGCAGTGCGCACTCCGACGGACGCAGCAACCCATGGGCTCTGGTAGAACGGAACATCCATCTCTTCGCGCTGGCGCTGGAAGGCTCCCCCACGCACATCGTGATAAACACCGATAATCTGCCAGGATTGATACGGCCCAAGTTTCTGCACGCCTGGGATAATCTGTTCTACATTCACAACCTGCCCAATGGGATCCTTGCCGGGCAGGTAATGGCGAACAAACTGCTCATTGACCACGGCAACGCGCACACTGCCGGCGTTGTCTGCATCCGTGAAGAATCGACCCTTCACAAGTTGCACACCGAAAGTCTTGAAATAATCTGGCGTGACCATTCCAAAGCCACAAGACGGCCGCTTCGACGGATCAATGAACGCAGGCTGACCCTGGATCGTAAACGGCATTCCGAAGCCCGGACCCCTGAGAGGAAGACCAGTCGACGCCGATGCGCTCTCGACACCTGTCGTAGTCTCAATGGCACGAACGATCTGCCGATAGTAAGCCACGATCTGGTCCGGCTTCATGTCCGTTCCCTTGTTCATTGGCAGGCCAAATGTGAGCACGTGATCGGTCCTCACACCGAGATCGATGTGTGCAAGATTCCAGAAGCTATGGATGGCCAGTCCCGCACCGGCAAGCAGCGCAAGCGCCAATGTAAATTCGCCTACAACCAATATCTGGCGCAGACGATGGCGAATGCGGCCCGCTCCACTTCGTCCACCCTCTTTGAGAGATTCCGCAGGGTCGACGCGCGAAGCATACCATGCAGGAGCGCAGCCAAACACAAGTCCTGCCGCCATCGTGGCCGCCAGCGTCACGAGCAAGACATGCCAGTTAAGGCCCACATTGGCCTCGCTGGGAAGTGATCCTTCAGGCATAGCAGCGAGCAAGCCTCGCAACATGGCATAGCCGAGGCCAACGCCTAGAACGCCTCCCGCGAGCGCCAGGACGAGACTCTCCGTAACAAATTGCATGAAGACTTCGCGGCGCGTGGCTCCTATGGCCGAACGGATGGCAACTTCGCGCTGCCGTGTGATGCCTTTGGCCAGCAGCAGATTAGCAACGTTCACGCACGCGATGAGCAACACAAAGCCGACGGCGCCGAGCAAAAGCCAGAGCGTGAGCTTGGCGTTATCTCCAAGAAAATCGTTCTTGAGCGGTTCAACAAATGCTCCCCAGCCCTTGTCCGAGCGAGGATTGTCCTCGGCGATATGCGCTGTAACAGCGTCCATGTCAGCCTGCGCCTGCTGCATGGTCACGCCCTGTTTCAGGCGGCCCATTACCAGTAGCCAGTGAAAATCATGGTTCTTCTGCTCAGGAGTAAAGACGAGTGGTACCACTAAATCTTGCTGAAGCCTGTCGGCCTGTCCGGGAGCAAGCACACCAACAACGATGTACGGCTTCTGATCCAGCGTAATCTGCTTTCCGATGATGTTTGGATCGGCTCCCAGCCGCTTCCATAACTTGTTCATCAGGATGACGACATGGTCTTTCCCATCCACGCCTTCTTCGGGAAGAAAGTCGCGGCCCATCGCAAACCGGTTGCCAAGCATGCTGTACATGCCCACAGTGGTCATCTGCCCCGGCACCATCTCCGGTTCCTGTTTGCCGGCCAGATTAAAGCTCGTGCCCGTGAATGCTTTCAGACCTTCAAACGATTTGCTCTGCGCCTGCCAGTCAAGGAAGTCGCCGGCAGAAACGCCGTTGTGAAATCCCTGTATCTTCGACCACACCATGACGAGCTGATTGGGGTTGGGATAGGGCATGGGGGCAAGCATGACCGCATAGACCACCGTGTAAATCGCTGTAGTAGCGCCGATACCGAGGGCAAGAGTAATGGCCACCGTGATGGCGAATCCTGGATTCTTGCGCAGCTTGCGCACACTGTAGAGAATATTGCGGAAAATATTCTGCATCGCTTCAACCTCCTCCAAGACCTATTCAGTACGCAATGCCTGCATGGGTTCGATGGATGCTGCTCGCCGTGCGGGAATAAATCCCGCCGCTACCGCGCACAAAACCAGCACCAACGGAGCCCCGGCAATAGCCAGCGGATCGTAGCTGTCTACTCCCCAAATCAGCATCCTCATTAGATAGCCCGCGTACAGCGAAGCTGGAATTCCGATCAGCAGACCGACGATGATCTGCCACATCGCGCCGCGCATCACCATCGCCACCACGCTCGTCCGCGTTGCCCCCAGCGCCATGCGAATGCCGATCTCCGCCGTGCGCCGCACCACAAAGTACGACATCACGCCATAAAGCCCTACCGAAGCCAGGATGAGCGCCAGCACACCAAACAGGCTGCTGAGCCGCGCAATCAAACGCGACTGACTAAAGTTCCCTTCCACTTGAGCCTGGAATGTACGCAGATCGTTGACCGTGAGATTCGGATCGATGCCGGCCATCGTGTGTCGGATCAGCGACTCCACATCCTGCTGCGGCCCGTTGAAACCGATGATCATGGAGTCCATAATCATCGATTGCGTCTCGGTCGAGATCATCTCCGGCTCCTTATAACCGGTAAAGGGTTGCGACATAGGGCGCAGGAACACGGGGCGGACATCGCGATACGGCACATTCATCTTGAAGTCCTTGAACACGCCCACGATCTCAAAGCTCCCGGAGTATTTGGGATCGTCAATGCCGAAGTGCTGACCAATCGGGTCCTGGTTCGGAAAGAACTTCTTTACAAAAGTCTCATTCACCAGCGCAACCAGCGGAGAGTTGGCCGTGTCGCGATCCGTGAAATTCCGGCCGCGAATAATCGGCACGCCGATCGACTCAAGAAAATGCGCGCTGACGCGATCCCACGTGGAGCCGCACGGCGTATCGTGACTCGGTGCGCCATGCCCCTGCTGAATCACGCACTCGCCCCAGTTGTTGCCCTCAAGCGGGCTGTACATCGACATGCTGAAACTCGTTACGCCGTGCAAAGACTGAAAGCGATCTTCGATCGAGCGGTAGAGCACAGGAAGCCGGTCCGCCGTATACCCGGCACCCGCAGGATCGAAGTGCAGTACATAGCGATTGGTTGTCACCACTCCCAGGTTCTGGTGCTCCACCTTGGCCAAAGATTTGGTTGTGAGAATCGCCGTCGCCAGCAGAACGACCGACAGCGCCGCCTGAAATGCGACCAACGCCTTTTGCGAAAACGAAATGCGGTCGCGCATGGCGCCGTCACCGCGTGCGGCTCCGCGCAGAGCGTCGGCGGGCTGTGCGTGCGAAGACAGCAGCGCCGGACCCACACCAAACAGAATGCCGGTCACCAGCGATACTGCAAACGCAAAGCCCAGAATCGGCAGTGACGGGCTCGCATCGATCGCCATGTTCTGTGCATTTGGAAACGCCAGCGCAATCATCGTCCGGCTCCCCATGTAAGCGACACCCAGTCCTGCCAGTCCACCGATGATTGCCAGTAACACACTTTCCGTCAGTGTCTGCAGCACCACGCGGCCGCGCCCCGCACCCATAGCCATGCGCAGCGCAATCGCAGCACGGTTCGACGTTGCACGGGCAAGCATCAGGTTTGCGATGTTGGCGCACGCAATCAACAGGACCACGGATGAAAGAATCATGAGCAGCTTCAGGCCGTTGCCTGTTTGCTGCTGCAGATTCTGTACTCCTCCGCCCGCCGGTGAAAGCACAACATGCATCTTGGGAACGATTGCCGCTCCACCGTTCGCCGTCATGTCCGGACGCGAATAGATCCAGTTGCGCAACACGCCTGAAAGCCTGGCCTGCAGAGCCTGAACGTCGGTTCCCGGCTTCACGCGGCCAATCGGATAAAGCCAATGTGATTCTGCGTGGTTGAGAATCGATGAGTTCCCGCGCACGTACGGTTCAGTATTGAGCGGAACCCAGAAGTCCGGCGCGCGGTCTGTAATGCGGTCACCGAAAAAGCCCGGCGGCGCAATGCCGATCACCGTAAACGGTCGCGCCTGGAGATAGACCGTCGAGCCCACAATGGAAGGATCGCCTGAGTACTCGCCCTGCCACGCTTCGTAGCTCAACACCACAGTAGGAGATGCCGCAGGCCTATCGTCGTTATCAGTGAAAACGCGCCCTTCATAAGCGCCAAGCCCGAACGTGGCAAAGTAATTCCCTGAGACAAATTCCCCCTGCACATGTTTCGGTAACTCATCGCTCCTGCGCGCGGACCAACCAAGCCCCCCTGCTTGCGCTGCCGCCAGCTCCTCAAACTCCGGAGCAGACTTTTTGAATTGCTGATACAGGTCGGTAGAGAAGATCGACATGTCGCCGGTAGTTGCCGAGTCCTCCGGGAATCCCCCTTCAACGCAGCACTGGCCCTTGTCGCCAATGCGATAAAGTTGTGCGGGATTCACTACCGGCAGCGAACGCAACATGATGGCGTGCACCAGCGTGAAGATGGCCGTATTAGCACCAATGCCCAGTGCCAGCGTGATCACGGCCGTAAGGGTAAAGCCGGGTGACGTGCGCAACTGTCGCAAAGCGTAGCGAATATCCTGCCATACGCGATACATAGGCACCTACTCCAAATGGGGAAATTGAGCTGCTATTCAGTTCTTAATGCACGCATCGGCTCCACCTGCGCAGCACGCCGCGCCGGAAGATAGCAGGCAAACATCGTTACCAGCAGCAGGACCACCGGAACAACGGAAAAAGTGACCCAGTCATCGGCGGCGACGCCAAATAACATTCCACGTAGCAACTGCGTAAAGCCGAACGACACAACGAGGCCCAAACCAAGCCCGGCAAGCGCCAGCCGCAACCCTTGCCCCAGCACCTGCCTGAATACATCCGCCTGTGCCGCGCCAAGTGCCATGCGGATTCCAATTTCATGTGTGCGCTGCCGCGTGCTATATGCGACCACGCCGTAAACACCCACAGCCGAAAGCAACAGAGCGAGCAAACCGAACGCTCCCGCGAAAGCCACTGCGATCCGCTCGAACACGTTGCCGATCAACATGCTTGCCCGCACCGAAGTCACGTTGTACACCGGCAAGTCAGGGTTCATATCGTGCACTGCATGCTCGACTGCGGATGCCATCGCCATGGGATCGCCGTTGGTGCGCACGTGAACAATCTGGTTATCGGAATTGCGCTGCAACATGGGCACCAGAACCAGAGGCGCCTGTCCGTACACCATGCGCCTGTACTTTCCGTTCGCGGCGACACCGACCACCGTGTACCAGCGGCCATCTACCTGCACGTGCTTTCCTAGAGCGTTCTGGCCGGGCCAATAGCGATCGACGAGTTCCTTGTTCACAATCGCCACCTGTTGCGACTTCGCATCGTCAGCAAGCGTGAATTCGCGCCCCGCCAACAATGGTGTGCGTACAGCGGCCAAGTAATCCGGACCAATCTCTCCGCGATCCATCTCCATCGACTCGTGTGGACGAGGGATATACCCCTCCGGACGGACTACGTCGGAATGAATGGTGAAGCTCAGTGGCGAAAAATCTGCAACCGATACCGAAGCCACGCCAGGCAATTGCTGCAAACGTGCCAGTAGCTGACGGTCGAATTCATTCGTCTGCGCAAAGTTGTAACCCATCGGTCCAAGGTCGAACGATGCCACAAGCATTCCATTCGGATCGAAACCCGGGTTTGCTTTCTGCGCCTTCTCCAGGCTGCGCACAAACAGTCCGGCGCACGCGAGCAGAAGCAGTGAGAGCGCAATCTGCGCAATAACGAGCCCGCTGGTAAGTCTCGATCTAGACAGCCCACCCGACGCGCTCAGCGATTCGTCCTTGAGCACCGCAACCGGCGAAAGGCTCGAAGAGCGCAGCGCAGGAAGCACACCTGAAATTACAGCGGTAAGAATCGAAACCAGAAATGCGGCCAGCACCACTGGGCCATCCACCCGTCCATCCAGAGCCAGTGGCAGCACCGTCGAAGGCAGGAAGTAGGACAGTGTGCGCGCAGACCACAACGTGATCACAATCGCAAAGCCTCCGCCCGCCAGAGCAATCAGCAGGTTCTCCGCGAGCGCCTGCCGCACAACGCGCCAGCGATTCGCGCCCATCGAAAGCCGAATGGCAAACTCACGGCGGCGGGCCACCGAGCGAACCAGCAGAAGATTCGCTACATTGGCGCATGCTAGCAAAAGCAGCACGGCAGCCAGCGCCAGCAGTATAGGCAGCGTTCCATAGAAATATACGTTCGCGCCAAACGGCGAGCGCCACAGCGGATCGCTTGAAATTTGGTTTGGTCCCTCGTGCTCGGCTGGATACAGCTCCGCAATGCGCTGCATGAGAACGTTCAATTCGCCAACGGCCTGGCCGGCACTCACGCCGGGCCGGAGCTTGCCCAGCACATTCAGCCACCGGTTGTTGCGATCATTGATGCGGCTCCCTCCCCAAATGGCTGTGTCCATCCCGAGCGGAATCCAAATCTGATCGCGCAATCCGGCCGAGCATCCAATAAAGCCCTTCGGCGCAACGCCAACAATCGTGTACGGATGCAAGTTGATCTGGATCGTCTTGCCGACGATTGCCGGATCGCCAGAATAACGGTTCTGCCACAGGTCATAGCCGAGTACTGCTTCGGCCATGCCGACGCGCTCATTCGGCAGTGTGGCCATGAGGCTGCGGCCCAGAAGCGGCTTCACTCCGAGCGTTTCAAAGTAATTGGAGGAAGTGAGAGCACCGTAGATACGCTCCGGCTTGCCGGAACCGGTGATCGACACATAGTCGTGGTGGTATGCCAGCAGGCCATCGAAGCTGTGCGACCCATCGCGCAGCTCCGCATAGTCAAGGTATGAAAACGGCGGCGTGGGATGCTCACTGCGCTCGCCACGCATGATCGTAATCATGTTGCCGGTATGCGCAACTCCGGGAATCGGATCCAGCAGCGTGGAATTGATCCAACTGAAGATCGTGATGTTCGCGGCGATGCCGAGCGCAAGTGTGCCCACGGCAAGCAACGAAAACCCCGGATTGTTGCGAAGTTGCCGCAACGCGAATCGCAGATCGCGCAGCAGATCCCGGAACAACATCACTAAGCCTCCGCTTCAGCTTCGAGCTTCACGAGTTCTTCTTCGGAAACAACCTTGCCGTCGAACAAGTGCACTTCGCGCTCGGCGTGACGGGCAAATCGCGGATCGTGAGTCACCATGCAGATGGTCGAACCTTCGCGGTGCAGATCGGCCAGCAGGTGCATCACGGCCTCGCCATTCTTCGAGTCAAGGTTGCCGGTAGGCTCATCGGCCAGCAGGATCGACGGTGATCCCGCCAGCGCGCGCGCTACAGCGACGCGCTGTTGCTGGCCGCCTGAGAGCTGCGCCGGATAATGCTTCATGCGGTGTGCCATGTTCACCCGCTCCAGCGCTTCCTTCACCCTCTTCTTGCGTTCGGCTGATGGCATGCCCGCGCGGTAGGTGAGCGGAAGTTCAACGTTCTCCTCCACCGTCAGATCGCCGATCAGGTTGAAGCTCTGGAAGATGAAGCCGATCTCCTGATTGCGAATGCGCGAGCGCTCCGCAAAGCTCAGGTTCTCAACCGGGTTGCCGTTCAGCAGATAGCGCCCGCCGGTCGGTGTGTCGAGCAATCCAAGGATCGAGAGCAAAGTTGACTTGCCGCAGCCTGACGGCCCGGACATCGCCACGTACTCGCCACGTTTGATCGTCAGGTGAATGCCCGACAGCGCGTGCGTCTCTACCTCGTCGGTGTAAAAGACCTTGGTCAAATCTTCAATGTCAATCAAAGTTCCATTCGATGCCATTCGTTCCCCCTCAATCCTGTAGTTGCTGTTGATGCCGCACTATCAAGCCTTACTCGAGTCTGATGTGGTCCACCCCGTCCCACCGCGACATATCGGAAAGAATTACGGTGTCGCCTTCCTTCAAACCCTCGAGCACCTGGATGTCGTTCACTGAGGCTCGTCCAACCTTTACCGTCACGCGGGTAGCGCCCTTGCCATCCGGATCGATCTTGAACAGGCTCAGAGTTGAGTTTTCGTTTCCAAGCGCCGGACGCCCAACGTAGAGCACATCTGGCAAACGCTCCAGGTCGATAGTCCCGTCCACGCTCAACTGCGGAACCGCGCCCGCTGGCAACGGCCCATCCAGTGTTACGTCAACGGTGCGCGTTCCGTTCACTACAGAGGGATCAATTCGTGTAACGTGTCCGGGAATGACGCCGTTATGCGTGTCAATCTGCGCGGGCTGATCGATCTGGATGTCGCGGGCCTGCGTCTCGGCAATCTGCAACGCGGCCTTCAACTTATCCAGCTGAATCACTTCGGCCACCGACGTTCCTGCCGTCACGTGCTGACCCACCTGCAAGGGGGTTGGCAACGGTGCCAGCGAGCCGGAGATTCCAGCTTGAACATGCAGGGCGGCCGCCTGCCGCTCATAAAGACCAAGCAACGCCTTGGCCTGGTCGATCTTGGTCTGTTGCGAGGCAAGTTGAACCTCGATCGCCTTCTGATTGACATCGAGCTGCTGGACACTCAGCTTGTGCTGCGCGTCCAATTGTTCGGCGGTGCCCTTTGACTTGTTGTAGGCAAGTCCTGAAATTACGCCAAGCTCGTACAGCGCCTTGTCGGTCTGCGCCTGCAACTTGTCCTGCGTGTAGTCGGCATTCACCTGCGCGGCCAAGGTCTTCTTGTCCATCAGTGTGCTTTGCAGAGTTGCCTCAAGGCTCTTGTAGTCGGCCTGCGCCGCCTTCAAGGCAAGCCTCGCATTCAGTAACTCCTGCTCGAGCTGCGGGTCGGCAAGATCCAGCAGAATCGTGTCAGGCGTGACTTTTGCACCAGGCAGCACTCGGATGCGAACCACCGTGGCATCGGTCTGGGCCGGAATCAGCTCAATCGAGTCCTCGCGTGGAACCAGGCTCCCGGTCGACGCGCGCACCTGCCGCAACAGCGGCCCCCGCTTTACCGTGTCCGGCCAGATGGTGGAGCGATCAACTGTAGGAGATGCCGGCTTTAGCCGTGAAACCGCGAATCCCAGTGCCGCAACAACCACCACCGCGACGCCAGCCCAAATCATCAACTGGCGTTTCCTCTTCTGCTTTAAGTCTGGGCGTGCAATATCCATCGCCAAGAGAATTTGCACGTGGCATGCCAGAGCGCTCGCTTAATTTACTTATTGAAAATAAACAGCTTGGAGAGAATGGAGAACCTGGGCCAAGCGAAGGAGTGACCGCTTCCAATGTTTCACTGTCCGATTTCGGACAGTCCCCGCTCCCTCGGCGCCGGCAACTGATAACTGATAACCGACAACTGGGGGCCGAGCGTAAGCAAGGCCGGCCCGCTACTCCACTTCCTGCTTTGCCTTATAGCCGTCGCGGGCAATGATCTCGTATTTCAGAGGCTTGTGTTTCTTGTCCTGGAAGCGCAAGGGCTGCCCCTCGTTGTCCACCAGCGTCACGCGCAGCTTGCGGTAGGTGCCGTCCTGCTTTGCGTTTGAGGGTCTGTAAATCAGCTCATACTTCGAGCGGATGTTCGCGTTAATGTCCCCAAAGATATCCGGCATCTCACCCGCGAAGCGCGGAAAGAAACTCATGCCGCCCGTAAGGCTTGAAAACGTCCTCATCTCGTTATCGGCCTGCAGGTTGTCCAATTCGCGAATCTGAGAGTCCATGCCGCCACGGCCTTCCGTCAGAGCGCGCAGCAGGCCACCCGTCGAGATGGTAAAGATCGTGATATTGCGCGTGTTCTTCACGCGAGCAAGAATCTTATCGAAGGTGAGCTTCGAAAACGTGTCGCGCCCGGTGCCGATCAGAATGATGTACTTCTGCCCGTCGATACGCTCCAGCCGGTCAATCGATTCGTACAGCGCATCAAAAACATTGGTCTCAGAGAAGCCCGGTATCTGCAACGTGTTCAGCGCCTGCAGCAACTGACCTTTGTTCTGCGTAAAGTCGGTCACAATCTGCGTCCGCATATCGTAGGTCACCAGGGCCACGTAGTCCTGCGGGCGCAACTGCTGCATAAATGCGTAAGCGGCGTTGAGCATGTCGCTGCCCTTGATCCACCAATAATTGTTCGCGGCAAACTCGCACAGCATAAGCGCCGTGATCGGGGCCTCGACGCGCTTGAAGCCGATTACCTTCTGCTCGACTCCGTCCTCATAGATGCGAAAGTTATCCGGCTTAAGGCCAGGCACAAACTGGTGTGTCTTCTGCAGCAAAACACCTACGTCCACCGTCACCTCAGGCACGTCGACACGAAACGAAACAGAGCCGAGTTCTTCAGGATTCTTGACCTTGGGCTGAACCGGTGCGGGCGGAGGCGCTTCTTCGGGCACATCCTTCTTTTTGGGAACGGCAATAACTCCCGTGTCTCCCGAGGGACCGCCGGCCTCCGGCGCAGCTTGATCCTGCTGCTGAGGCTTTTGAGTGGAGGATTGCCCCTGAATCTGCTCCAGCGGAGCGATTGCCGGAACGAACAGCGCGATGAACAGAATGGCAACGTTGAAACGGCGTGCATTCAAACCTGATCGAAGCGATGCGGACATGGCAACCTCTGTGGTGAACAGCATACGGGATCAAGGGGATGCAAGCATAGCCGGCCAGGCGATTCTGTTCGCGTTCGTCTGAGCCCCCCTTGCGGCTGTACTCTTATAGACGTGAGAGAAGGTCTGAAGCAAACAATCAATCGTTTCATCGCCCTGGCCGCCTGCGTCGTTGCGCCGGCATTTGCGTTCGGCCAGACGGCTCCACCTCCCTCAAACAGCGGATTCTTCCCCCTCAGCCAGGTGCACGCCGGTCTAAAAGGTACTGCGTGGACTGTATTTACAGGAACCAAGCCGGAAGCCATGGACGTGCAGATTCTCGGCGTGCTGCGCGGCGCACGCGGCCCGGGGCACGACCTGATCATCGCGCAACTGCACGGCTCCAAACCCGAGTACACGGGTGTCGTCGAAGGCATGAGCGGCAGCCCCGTCTATATTGGCTCAAAGCTCCTCGGTGCACTGTCGTTTCGCATCGGACAATTCGCAAAAGACCCCATCGCCGGCATCACTCCCATTGAGCAGATGCTGGCTGTCCGTGACCTTCCCATCAGAGACAACCTGCGCGAAGCCAACGCGACTACTCCCGACGATTCTCAAACCGCCTCTGCCTCTCTCTCTGGCGCAAGCTTCGCCAACACGTCTTTGGCTGGCAGCCTGCAATCGGATTCAGACTCGCAATTCCGCATGATGGAGACGCCGTTGGTCATGAGCGGCTTTAGCCCGGCGGCGGTCAAGTTCTGGCAGCAGAGGATGGCCGGAACCGGCCTCGACCAGGTCTCCGCCGGCGGCATGGGCAGCGGCAGTTCAGACGCGGTCTCGTCGGAACCCTCGGCAAAGGCGGCGCAGAGCATCGAACCCGGATCGGCCGTCAGTGCGCAACTGGTCCGCGGCGATGTGGAGATCTCCGCCACCTGCACCGTCACTTATGTCGATCCCAAACAACTTCTGGCCTGCGGCCATCCCATTTTGCAGGCCGGCACAGTTTCGCTTCCCATGACGACTGCCGATGTGGTGGCCACACTCGCCTCGCCGCTCAACGCATTCAAGATCATTAACACTGGAACCACTATCGGCGCGTTTACTGAGGATCGCGATGCCGGCATTCGCGGAGTGTTTGGCATGCGCGCGCACATGATCCCTATGCACATCTCATTTGAGGGCCCCGGTGCTCCGCATAAGGTGAACGTCGAAATGCTTGACCTGCCTTCGCTCACACCCCAGGCCATGGCGGTCGTCCTGTACCAATCTCTGCTCCAGTCCAACGACAATACCGCCGACACCACCTACCACCTTACCGGCAACATCGCCATCGAAGGACACGGATCGTCGCCCGTCGATGTGTGGGCCGCGCCCGGTCAGGCCGTTCCCGCTCCTATGCAGGCTGCATTGCAGACCGCTCTGCAGTTTCAGGAGCTCTACTCCAACAATGAACGCCAAAGTCCGATCCACGGCATCGATATAAATGTGCAGGCGATTCCGCGCCGCCTTGGCGTGGAACTGGATTCGGCGCGCCTCATCTCCAGCGACAGCATCCACGCAGGCGACAAGGTCGTCATCGAGGCGACTCTTCGGCCTTGGATGCAGCCTGCCCGCAACATCCGCATTCCTATCACTGTCCCCGCCCGCCTTGGTGCAGGCAACGTTCGCATTCTCATCTCTGACGCTACGACGCTCGATCGCACCATGAGCGGCGTGCACCTGCCTGGCCGCCAGCCTGATCTGAATGAAGTGATGGCTACCGATCGCCGCCAGCACTCGGCTGACCGCGTTTACGTCAGCATGCTCGTGCCTGAAACGCAGGCCGCGGTCTCCGGACACATGCTGGCCAGCCTGCCTCTCTCCATGGCCAACGCCCTTGAACCCATGCGTCCTTCAAAGGATGCAAGCCTGAACAGCGAGTCAGCCGAAGTGATGGGCGACGCCTCGGCCGGTGGAGTCCTTTCCGGCTACCAGGTAATTACCGTGCACATTCAGGACGGCGGCGGTTTAAACTAACTTAAGAATCAACTTTGTAATACTTTGCTTCATCCGGCGCCTTGGTGAATCCAGCCGGCAGGTTCAATCAATCCCGTAGAGGAATACAGAGGAGCCATGGCTCAAATTCAAGGTCTAGCAGTTCACGCCGCCGGGGCGGAGCTTGTTCCCTTTCATTACGATCCCGGTAAACTGGGTCCGCAGGAAGTTGAAATCGCAATTACGCACTGCGGCATCTGTCATAGCGATCTTCATCTCATTTCTAACGACTGGGGCATCAGCCAGTACCCGTTCATACCTGGCCACGAGATCGTCGGTACCGTAACCGCCAAAGGCAGTGATGCACGCGGCCTCGACATAGGTCAGCGAGTCGGCCTGGGGTGGCAATCGAACTCCTGCGGGCGTTGCGATTGGTGCATGCAGGGTCTGGAAAATCTTTGCGCCAAATCTGAAGCTACTTGCGTACATCGCCACGGCGGCTACGCCGGCAGTGTCCGCGCCAACTCGCGATTCGTGGTTCCCATTCCGGATGCCTTGCCGAGCGAACAGGCCGCTCCGTTGCTCTGCGGCGGAGTTACGGTCTATAGCCCGATGCGTACGCAAGGAATCAACCCCACCTCGCGCGTCGGTATCGTGGGTATCGGTGGCCTTGGCCATATGGCCGTCCAGTTTGCCCGCGTCTTCGGCGCTGAGATCACGGCCTTCTCCACCACCGCCGAGAAAGAAGCCGAGGCCCGCGCCCTTGGAGCACATCATTTCGTCAACAGCCGCGAAACCAAGGCGATGAAGGAAGTGTTCGGAAAACTCGACTTCATCCTCACCACGGTGAATGCCGATCAGGACTGGGGCAATTACATGCTGGCGCTGCGCCCCACCGGCGCGCTCTGCTTCGTTGGCGTGCCTCCCTCTCAGGTGAGCCTCAGCGCGTTTCAGCTCGTCGCAGGCCGGCGAACCATTACCGGAAGCCCCATTGGAAGCCCGTACTGCCTTCGCGAAATGCTCGATGTCGCTGCGCGCCACGGCGTAAGGGCAACCACCGAGTTGTTCCCGATGTCCAAGGCCAATGAAGCCGTCGATAAAGTGAAGAAGAGCAAGGTCCGCTACCGCGCTGTCCTCGCAAACTGATCCTGCCGGGTGGAGTCCTGAACCGATTCCACCCGCATCACTCCCCTTCCCACATCCCTCCTCCCCAATCTCTGAACTTTTCTCCCTCCTCCTGCGTAACAAACCTTGCGGCACGATTGCCATCTCCATTCCAATTGCAGGGGCATGCCCATGAAGCAGCTCTCCGATCAGTTCTGGCTTGTTGTTAGAAGGCTGCGCAAAGCACCTTTGTTCACCGTCATTACGCTGCTTACGTTGGCTGTCGGCATCGGCGCCAATACCGTCATCTTCAGTGTTGTAGACGGCATACTCCTCAAGCCACTCGACTACCCCCAGCCCGACCGTCTGGTGGGCGTGTGGCACACATCGCCTGCCATCGACATGCCAAAACTGCCCAGCGCCCAATATCTCTCCTACACCTACCGCGAGCAGAGCAAGACTCTTGAGGACATCGGCACTTATCGAAGTTATTCCATGTCAGTTACCGGCCAGGCCCAGCCACAGCAGGTCCGCGTCTATCAGGTAACTCAAAGCCTGCTCCCAATTCTCGGTGTCAAGCCCGCTCTCGGCCGCGTATTCACCAGCTACGACGACTCACCCAGCGCCCCACAGACCATAATACTCACCAACAGTTACTGGCTGCAGAAATACGGTGGCAGCGCCTCCGCCATCGGGCAAACGATCGTCGCCGATGGTAAGGCGCGCGAAATCATCGGCGTGCTGCCAAAGAACTTTCACATCCTCGATGAGACAGACGCAGACTTCATCCTGCCCATGCAGTGGGATCGCTCCAAGGTTAAGCTTGGGAATTTTGACGGCACCTCAATCGCACGCCTTAAGCCCGGAGTTACTCTCGAACAGGCGCAAGCCGACTTAAATCGTCTCGTCCCCGTAGCCACCCATAACTTCCCGCCCCCGGATGGTTTCAGCACCATGTTGTTTGAACAGGCGCACTTCCAAACCCTTCTCCACCCGCTGAAACAGGACGTGATCGGTGACATAGGCAGCGTACTGTGGATACTGATGGGTTCCATCGCCATCGTCCTGCTGGTAGCATGCGCCAACGTGGCAAACCTGCTGCTTGTGCGCGTTGAGGGCCGCCGCCAGGAACTCGCCGTACGTTCCGCGCTCGGAGCAAGCCGTGGCCGCATCGCCATCGGAATTGTCTTTGAGAGCATGATGCTGGCCTTCGCCGGAAGCATTCTCGGCCTTGCAATCGCTTATGGCGCGCTGCGTGCTTTGCTGGCCATGGCTCCTACCGGTCTGCCACGGCTACACGAGATCGATATCAACATGCCGGTTCTGTTCTTCACTCTTGGCATCGCCCTGCTCGTCGGCCTTGTCATCGGACTCATCCCGGTCCTCAAATACGCCGGCGCTAACCTCTCCAGCGGACTGCGCGAAGGAGGACGCGCGCAGAGCCAGGGCCGCGAACGCCATCGCGCCCGCAAGACTCTCGTCGTCGTTCAGGTGGCTCTCGCCCTCGTGCTGCTCATCTGCTCGGGCTTGATGATCCGCACCTTCAACGCCTTGACGCACGTGTCGCCCGGCTTCAAAGATCCAGCATCGCTTCAAACATTTTCCGCCTACATCCCATCTACTCAGGTGCCCGATACAGACCGCGTTCGCGTGGTCCATATGCAGCAGGAAATCGGCAACAAGATCGCCGCAATTCCCGGCGTCGCCTCCGTTGCCTACACCACCACTGTTCCGTTGAACGGCACCGGCATGATCAACCCTCTCTATGTTCAGGATCGTGAGTATAAAGAAAGCCAGATTCCCACTGTCCGCCACTTCAAGTTCATCTCGCCTGGCTTCTTCGCAACCATGGGAACTCCGCTCGTTGCGGGCCGCGACATCACCTGGGACGACACCTACCAGAAGCGCCACGTCGCCATCGTGTCCGAAAGTCTCGCGCGTGAAACCTGGCAGTCGCCCGCCAACGCGCTCGGCAAGTGGGTGCGCATGAGCACGGCAGATGACTGGACAGAGATCGTTGGTGTGGCCGCAGATACCCGCGATGCCGGGGTGGACAAGCCGTCGCCGCCGGCCGTTTACTTTCCAGTGTTCGCTGCAAATTTCCAGGGCAACAAGGAGAACGTGATCCGGGGCGTCTGGTTCGTCATCCGCTCAGGCCGCACCGGTTCCGCAGCCTTCATGAGTGAGGTGCAGCGGGCAGTCTGGTCTGTCGATGCCGATCTGCCTCTCGCCAATCCAACAACTCTCGGCCGCCTTTACACCAAATCCATGGCGCGCACCTCGTTCACGCTCGTCATGTTGAGCGTTGCGGGAGCCATGGCTCTCTTACTCGGAATCATCGGCATCTACGGTGTCATCTCCTACGCTGTCTCGCAGCGCACGCGCGAGATCGGCATCCGCATGGCGCTCGGCGCGCAGCGCAATGAACTCACAAACATGTTTGTCCGGCAGGGGCTTTGGCTTGCGGGTATTGGGGCCGTACTCGGCCTTGGAGCAGCACTGGCGGCAATGCGCCTCATGAAGTCGCTGCTCTTCAACGTGAGCCCCGTCGATCCCGGCACCTATCTTGCCATGACAGTTCTCATTCTTGGCGTCGCCTGGGTGGCCTGCTATCTGCCCTCGCGCCGCGCGGCCGCGGTAGAACCGGTCTCAGCCTTGCGCGCGGAATAGAATTCCACAAATCCAATGCAAATACAAAGGGCGCGCAATCTGCGCGCCCTGTTCGCTGTGGGGTTTGCCGCGTTTGGGGAGGTCTAGAGCCATGGAGACAGAATGAAGCTGATCCCATCAACTCAACCCATCAAAGATAACCCTGCGTCATCGATAAGAGAAATCGATTGTATCTACCATGACGATTGATCCGGTCTATAATAGACGCTGAACCACCGGCAATGTTTCAAGGGACCGTAAATGAATTTACAGGAGATTCGTTATCTGTCAGCCGTCGCTGAATATCGTCATTTCGGCCGCGCCGCTGAAGCCTGCAATGTAAGCCAGCCCACCCTCAGCAGCCAGGTCCGCAAGCTTGAAAACGAGCTCGGTGTCACGCTCTTTGAACGAACCAACAAGCGCGTCGAACTCACGCCCATCGGAAGCCAGATACTGCAGCACGCTCGCCGAGCGCTTTTTGAAGCCGGGCAAATGGAAGCTGTCGCGCGTGCGGCTCACGATCCACTTGTGGGTCCGCTCAAGCTCGGCGTAATCCCCACGCTCGCGCCCTACCTCATGCCCCTCATCCTCAAGCCGATGCGGCAAAGCTTCCCCGGTCTCACGCTTGAGTTATGGGAAGACCAGACGCATTCCCTCATTGACGGATTGCGCAATCACCGCCTCGACGCTGCTCTGCTTGCCACACCACCCGACTCGCCCGAGATCACCGAGATCTCCTTGTTCGACGAGCCGCTGCTCGCCGCGCTGCCGTTGAACCATCGGTTCGCCACTGCAAAGAAAGTTTCAGAAGAGTCTCTATCGAAAGAAATGCTGGTGCTGGCCGACGGCCACTGCCTCGCCAGCCAGGCGCTCGCCGCGTGCGGCGCAAAACATGGATTTCCTCGGTCCGGCATACAGGGTTCCATGCAGGCATCAACCGTCGAGACTCTTGTTAATCTCGTCGCCGCGGGGTACGGGGTCACCCTGCTTCCGGCCTTGGCATCCGACTCGTTTCGCCGCCGCGAAATCGTCATGCTGCCCCTTGCCGGCAAATCGTCCCGCACCATTCGCCTGGCTGCCCGTCCCGGATTTCCGCGCCCTCAGGCATTGCGCGCACTCGAGAAGGTCACCAAGCGAGCTGTGAGCATGGCTCTTGCAAAGCGCTGACCGCAGTGTTCAGATGTACAAAATCCCGTGCTTTTTGCTGCATTTAATGGCACTTTTCAAAGTTTTTTCACGAAGAAGAATTACGGCCTGCCTTATCCACAAAAACCCCGTCCCGCGCCGTTGACCCTGCCCCTCTGTCTTCGTACAGTCAGTAATCGAGTACCAATATTGGTCCCTCCTCCCCAGTAGGAGGAAAACCTCTTCGAAAGTAACTGCCGTCCAACTATTCATATTTCGTCCTACTGCACCAAGGCCTATTGTTCGGGAGAAAAGATGCTGAAACTAAAGAAGATCCACATCCTCGGCTTTAAAAGCTTCTGTGACCGCACTGAGATCAACGTGGCGGGCACGGGAATAGCCGTGGTGGTGGGGCCGAACGGATGCGGTAAATCGAACATTCTGGACGGTGTTACCTGGGTGCTGGGCGAGCAGAGCGCCAAGTCGCTGCGCGGCAGCCACATGCAGGATGTGATCTTTGCCGGCACAGGCGACCGCAAACCGCTGGGCATGGCAGAAGTTTCCATCACCATGATCGACCCCGAAGCCTACGAGGGTCCTATCGCCGTTGAGCCCGAGGTCGTGGTCGATAACGATGGACCTGCCGACTGGGACGAAGACGAGCTTCGCCGCAAGCGCGCCATTGAAGCCGAAGAAATCATCGCTGACGAACAACCCGGTCAGGTACTCGAAGAAGGCGAGGCCGAACAGGAGCAAGCCGCCACCGAAGGTCCGCAACCCGTGGTGCTCAAGATTCGCCGTCGTAAGTTTCAGCGCACCCCGGCGCAGAAAGGCGAAGTTGTCATCACGCGCCGCCTGTTCCGCACCGGCGAAAGCGAATATCTGCTCAACGGCAAGCTTTGCCGACTGCGCGACATTCAGGACATCTTCATGGGCACCGGACTCGGTCCGGAGAGCTACGCCATCATCGGCCAGGAACGCATCGGGCAATTGCTCAGCTCCAAGCCGCACGATCGCCGCGCCATCATTGAAGAAGCCGCCGGCATCACCCGCTTCAAGACCAAAAAGCGCCTCGCCGAACTCCGTCTTGAAAGCGCCAAGCAAAACCTGGCCCGTGTCGACGACATCTTTGAGGAAGTCACGCGCCAGATGAACTCGCTCAAGCGCCAAGCAGCCAAGGCGGAACGCTTTGCGGCAGTGCGCGACGAGTTGCGCGGACGCATGCGCGTAGTGCTCGCCAGCCGCATGGCGGCAATGGATGAAGAGCAGGCCAAGCTGGAGAAGGAGATCTCCGCGCTCACTGAGCAGGTGAACCAGTCAGCCGCGCACATCACCCAGCAGGAAGCCGGCCAGCATGAGCTCACTGAGCGCGGTTACGAACTTGATCGCGCCGGCCACGAAACACAGGAACGCGTAAGCGAAACCTCCCTCGAGCTTGAACGTGCCATCGCCCGCGAACACAGCAACACCGAGCGGGTGGGTGAGCTCGAGACGCGTATCACCACGGCAACCGCTGAACTGGAACAGACCCGCACGCAGCTCGCCGGCATTACTGAAGAGCGCACGCAGCAGCAGAGCTTTCTTCAGTCCGCTGAAGGCGAGGCCTGCGAGTTCCGTCAGAATGTGGAAGTGCGCCGGCAGGAAGCGCGCACCGCCGCAGAAGATGTCTTCAAGGCCGAACGCGAACTTGAAGCGGGCCGCCGGCACGCCTTGCATCTGCTTACCCTCGCAGGCAACGCGCGCAACTTTACCACTCAGGCTGAAGAAAGCCTTGCCGCGCTGGAACGTGAAGCCGAGCGCCTGAATGCCGAAATGGCTCAGTCGCATCACGAGCAGGAAAACCTCGGCGTCGAAAGCGGACAGGCGCGTCTGCGCTTTGAGTCCGCGGGCGATGAGCTCAAGCGTCTTGAAACCGAGATCGCGACGCTCCGCGACAGTCTGCATGCCAAACGCTCTGAAGAAAGCGCCAAGCGCGCTCAGGCCAATCAGCTTCGCAGCGAGCAGGCTACTATTACCGGCCGCCGCGATTCGCTTGAATCGCTCATTCGCAATCACAGCTACTCCACTGACAGCGTGCGCAAGCTGCTCCGCCCCGGAGCCCTAGGCCCTGGCCGCTCGCCTGTCGGCACGCTCGCAGACTTCCTTGAAGTAAGCGGCGAGCATGAAGGTGTGGTCGACGAATTCTTGCGCGAGGAGCTCAACTACGTCGTCGTCGAAAATTGGGATGCCGCCGAAGACGGTGTACGCGTACTGAAGGCCGGCGACGGCCGCGCCACCTTCCTCATTCACTCCGATGCGCAGGGCAAGCTGTTCGACGAAAACGCCGGCAACGTGAACGAGCCCGGCCTTCTCCCCTTGCGCGACGCCATCAAGGTTCTTAACGGCTTTGGCCGATCGCTCGAGGCCATTCTTCCCAAGCTCCGTCATAGCTATCTGGTCAACGATGGCGAAGTGGCGCGCCGACTCACCGGGCGCTATGCCCACGCCTATTTCCTCACGCCTGAGGGCGAGTGCTTCCACAACGCCACCGTCACCGGCGGCAAACCCGCCAGTGAAGGCCCTCTGGCGCTCAAGCGCGAACTGCGCGAAGCTGAAATCCGCCTGGCCGCACTCGAAATCGATCTCGGAAAAGCAGAGACTGAAGCCGCCATCCTCGCCCGCAACATCGAGGAGCTGACTGCACAGCTTGAAGCGCGCAGCGAGCAGCGCCGCATTGCAGAAACTGAAGCAGCCAACCTCGGCGCAACCCTCAAGCAGATGGAGGGTGAGGCACAGCGCATCGAGCGGCGCCTTCAGGAGTGGACTCTCCAGGCAGCCCGCAACAGGGACGCCTGCGACGTAAAACGCAATTCCATCGACCAGAAGCGTGAAGAGTTGATGCGCCTTGAAGCCGAGCATGAGCAGGCCGAGAAAGGTCACGACGAGCAACAGGCTCAGCTCAACCTGATGCGTGAAAAGCGCGAAGCCCTGCAGCAGCAGGCCGCGCAACTCACCGCCGAGCTGGCAGGGCTTGAGGAGCGCCGCCGCGGAGCTGAAGCAGCATTCCAGCGCATCGATCGTCTCTTCGCCGACCTCGGACGCCGCGTGCAATCACTCGAACAGCAAATCGCCTCCGCAACCACCGAGAAAGATCAGCGAATCGCCGAGAGCGCCGAACTTGTCCAGAAGCAGGCTGACCTGACAACAGCGCGCAATGAGGCGCAGGCACTCACGCAGACCATCGGAGAACAGTCCAAGGCATTGCGCCTTCAGTTGGCAGACATGGAGACGCAGCTCAAGACGGCCCGGACTGACCTCGATCAGTTACGCGAAAATCGCGCCGGCAAATCGAGCGAGCTTGCCAAGCTGCACTCCGATCTCGAATACCTTGAGCAAAGCTGCCTCGCCGAGGTAAACGTCGAAGCGCAGGTGCTTCGCGAGGACACCGAAATCGCGCGCATCCAGGGCGACGAGCTACTTGCGGAAGAAGAAACCTGCCGCGGCCTCAAACAGCGCATTGAGCAGATGGGCCCCGTCAACATGATGGCGCTCGACGAGTACAAGGAAACCGCCGAACGCCACACGTTCCTCGAAACGCAGCGTAAGGACCTCACCGAGTCGATCGAAAACACGCAGGAAACCATCAAGGAGATCGATCACATCACGCGCACCAAGTTCGACGAAGCCTTCACCCGAATCAACGAGAACTTCGGCGTCGTCTTCTCACGCCTCTTCCAGGGCGGCCAGGCGTTCCTGCGCCTCACTGACACTGAGAACCACGACGAAAGCGGCCTCGAGATCGTCGCTTCGCCTCCGGGCAAAAAGCTTCAGAACGTGCTGCTGCTCTCCGGCGGCGAAAAGTCGCTCACCGCGCTGGCGCTGCTGGTCGGCATCTTCCAGTTCCAGCCCAGCCCCTTCTGCGCGCTCGACGAAGTGGACGCGGCCCTCGATGAAACCAACGTCGGCCGCCTCGCAGACCTTCTGCACTCGCTCAGCAAGGAGACGCAGTTCCTGCTCGTCACGCACTCCAAACGCATGATGCAAGCCGCAGACATGATCTACGGCGTCACCATGCAGGAGCGCGGTGTCTCAAAGGTGATCAGCGTAAAACTAGGCCCCGCTCACCAGCACCAACAAAGAGCCACAGCCTAGCCGCATCGTAGCGTAGCTCCTAATTGCCTCTGCCCCTCCGCGCTGTCATCCCGAGGAGCGTAGCGACGAGGGGTCTGCGGTTGCTCTTCATCACAGCCGGACAGGGCGCATGCGGTCTGGGATGGCAGAATGCGAGAACACTGCTACGCCACCTACGTCATGGCCAGCCGCAGCCACACACTTTACATCGGAGTGACAGGCAATCTGCATAAGCGTGTCTTCGAGCACAAATGGAAAGAGCACGAGGGCTTCACTGCGCGCTACAACTGCGATCAACTCGTGTGGTTTGAGCATTACCAGGACGTGCAGAAGGCTATTGCCCGCGAGAAGGAACTGAAAGGCTGGCGGCGCTCAAAGAAGAGCGCTCTCATCGAGTCAATGAATCCAACGTGGACCGATCTTAGTCGTGACTGGTACGAATATGAGCCTGCCGACTACAGCAGAGCCCTCGACCGATCTGAAATCTGAAAAGCAACCGCAGATCCTTCCTCTTCGCTACGCTCATCGTCAGGATGACAGAGCATTGGGAATGTGGTTGAGCCTCTGTCAGCATGTGCAGTTTCAGCTTCCGTAATCGCAGTTGTCATCCCGAAACGCAGTGAGGGATCTGCGGTTGCTCTATTGCACGCTTCGCATCTGCAGAAGTTCCCTCTATCGGCATTGTCCGTGCATCATCTTAACCACAGCTCTCTGTTCAGTACGAGTGCTAAACAGCCGCCTTCACATCGTCTCCGTCAATATCGCCGGAATCTCAATCGACACCAGCGTTCCCCGTCCCGGATTGCTGACAATATTGAATCGAGCTTGGTTGCCGTACAGAACATCCAACCGTTCCTGCACATTCTTCATGCCGATGCCCGCCCCCGCGCGCCGCAGTGCCGACGCCGGCCTTGTCCCCATGCCCACGCCATCATCGGCCACTTCAATCAACACACGATCGCCTTCAAACCGGCTGCGCAGCGTTACCGTTCCGCCGTTGATGCGCGGCTCCAGCCCATGCTTGATGCTGTTCTCAATCAGCGGCTGCAGCAGAATACTCGGCACCATCACGCTCAGCGTACGCGGATCGATGTCTTTCTCCACCTTCAGCTTGTGCGCGCCAAAGCGCACCACTTCAATGTCGAGATAATCGTCTGTAAAGCGCAGCTCGTCGCGCAACGGCACGTAGGTGTCGTGGTCCTTCAGCAGTGCGCGCAGAATGTTGGCTAGCTTTACCGTAAGCTCGCGCGCCAGCTCCGGCTGGCTGCGCACCAGCGCGGCAATCGAATTCAGCGTATTGAACAGAAAGTGCGGATTGATCTGCCGCTGCAGCGCATCTAGGCGCGCCTCCAGCAGCAACCGTTTCTGCTCTTCCAGCTTCAGCTCGATGCGCAACGCATTCCACACCTTCAGCGCAATTCCCACCACCATTGGCGCGCACAGCCACACCAGGATCTGCACGCCCCAATTATTTGTGTTCAGCGCAAACAGCCGCCGCGGGCCCGTCGGCCTTGGCAAATCACGCGCGATCCACTCGCGGCACACCTCCATGCCGCCAATCAGAAACAGCATCATGATCTGGCGGTCGATGCGCGGCTTGATCAGGTTGCGGCGAACCCAGCGCCAAAGGCTCAGGTCGATAAACGGAGTAAACGACCAGATCTCTTCCGTCTCAAGAAAATGGCCCAGCACCCCCGCCACCAGCCCAACCGCCGCGTTAAAGGGCAGCGCCAGATATTCGCCATGGATGAGCGCCGGAATCGACAGCACCATGCCGCCCAGCATGGCCCAGCCGGGACCAACCAGCAGCCCCAGCAGCACGGCGGTTTCAAACGACAAGTCGGCAGCCTGGAAATTCGGGACCTTCGTCCGCACCCACACGCCCAGCGTGAGCGGCACCAGCATAAAGGCCATCAGGCGCAGCGTCTGGCTCCTGCTGCGCGACTCGGCAAAGATCAGCCGCTGAAACAGGTGCGACCGCGCCAGAGCAGAGGCCACCGCCGCAGCCACGCCCAGCTTAACCAGTAGCGTAATCAGAACCAGGGTATCGGTCACGACTCAACTCTATCGCAACCCATGCGGTTTCCCGCCGGAGAATCGCCTGCGAATCAGCGGCATAAGCGCCCCCAACCCGCAGCCCGGTACACTCTTCGCGCACCGCACCGTAAAATATACGTATGGCAATCGAGAAAGTTGAGAAGGTCGCCGAAGCAGATTTCCCTACCCGCTGGGGCGCCTTCCGCATCCTTGGCTTTGAAGGGCATCTCGGTGATGTGCCCGCGGGCGAAGGCTGCAAAACAAACGGTGAGGTTGAAGGGCTGGTTGCGCTCGTCATGGGCGATATTCACTCCGCTCCGCCGCTGGTGCGCATCCACTCGCAGTGCCTCACCGGCGACGTCTTCGGTTCGCTGCGCTGCGATTGCCGCCTCCAGCTTGAACTCGCGCTCAAAAAGATCGCCGAAGCCGGAGCAGGTATCCTGCTCTACGAGCAGCAGGAAGGCCGCGGCATCGGCCTCATGGCCAAACTGAAGGCGTACGAACTGCAGGACCAGGGCATGGACACCGTCGAAGCCAATGAAGAGTTGGGCTTCGCCGCCGACTGCCGTCTGTACGAACTTCCCGCCAGAGTGCTCCAGCTTCTCGGCGTAAAAAGCGTGCGCCTCATCACCAACAATCCCGAAAAGGTAGCCGCGTTGGAGCAGGCCGGCATCGCCGTCGCCGAGCGCGTGTCGGCAGAGGTCGAGCCGCAGGAAACCTTCGCCGCCTACCTCAAGACCAAACAGGAAAAGATGGGCCACATCGTAGAAATGGTAGTAACCGAAGACCAGTCGGAATAGAGACCGCTATTAGCCCTTGGCTGTTAGCTCTTGCTGCGAAAACTAGGCTAAGAGCTAATGGTTAAAAGCTAACAGCTCATCTCATTGCCTTAATCACCTTCGCAGTCGTAACCACCTGCCCGGTATGCCGCTGCG
The DNA here is from genome assembly GCA_963843655.1 of uncultured Acidobacteriaceae bacterium. Taxonomy (GTDB): domain Bacteria; phylum Acidobacteriota; class Terriglobia; order Terriglobales; family Acidobacteriaceae; genus Telmatobacter. The sequence goes on from CAWJLD010000006.1 coordinate 429,984, forward strand.
TGTGGTCCGCCACATGAATCAGCGCGCCACCCAGCGACGTCGGCAACTGTTTGCGCCCAACTCCGCGCGGCGTGTCGTAGTTTCCCGTAGCCAGCACGCGAATCCGCTCCGCCGCATTCGAGAACGACGCCTCCACCTCCGCAATCAGCACCGCCAGCGTCTCCGGCTCTCCCGCACCGCCCTGCTCGACCTTCAAAACGCCAAGCTGTTCGGCCGTAAGCTGCCCGCCTTCGGCATAGGTAAGAATCCGGTCGGTAGACCGCGCAATATGCCGCAGATGAAACGCAATCGAAGGCAACCCAAGCGGCTGCGAGTGAGCCTCCGCATCGGTAAGGCCTTCAGTCCACTTGGTGATATCGTCCAGCGCCAGATCAAGCGCATGCAGAACAGCGCGCCCGGCAGCAGGAACATCGGCATGCGTCTCGCGCAGCCACGGTTCAATGTAAGGAGTAGAAGCAGGAGAAGAGCCCAAAGCAACACCTCACCTTGAGCCTAAATCACCGCACCAGCCGTCTACCCCGCGCTCTTAACCCGCACCACCGTGATCTTCTCAAAGCCTTCTTCAAAGACCGGCGGTTTCAGCTTCTCGGCCATCTTGCGCATAATGTCTTCGCTCACTGATCGGTCGCGCTGGCGGTTGCGCTCCAGGCACACTTCCAGCGGCACGTCGAAGAACACCGCCTGCACTTCGTAGCCGAAGCTCTTGGCCATCTTGATCCACTGCCGCCGCTCGTGAGTGGAGAGGTTGGTCGCATCCACGTAATTCATCGGCATGCGGGCAATCAGCCTGGCCCTCAGTAGCGAGCGCAGCGTAGAGAACACCAGCCCCTGGTAGCGCTGCTCCTCAACGTCGTCAAACAGGATGTTGCGCAGCAAGTCGCTTGAGAGCGGAGTAATGCCGCGCCGTCCAAACCATGTCGTCTTGCCTGAGCCGGGCAATCCAATCGCAAGTACTACATTGCCCTTGGGAGTGCGCTCGCCGGGTTGCGGTGCCGGCGCAACCGGCATATCGGGTTGGGTCTCCACTTCAAGGCGGCCTGAACCGGGCGGCACATTCCACTCGGGCTTCGGTTTCCGCTCCTGCCGATGTTGCTGCGGACGATTCCCTTGCTGGCGTCCCTCCGGCCGCGGACTCTCCTGTTCGGGCGCTGCGGCGGGTTCGTCAGGATAGAGTGGAACCAGCGGAGCCGGTTGATTCTGCGGGATTTCCTGGCCGATCTTGCCTGTGGATTCTGAAGTGTTGGGTCCGCGTCTGGAACGTCTTCTCATTTGTAACTAAACACCTTCGTTCTTAATAACCGCATCATACATGAGCGCGCCGCACTCGAAACACAGCACTTCCACCGTTTTCGAAGATACATACTGAAATGGGAAACCCCTTCCGGAAGCACTCTGTTCGCAATAGAGAAACACCCCTGCAAAATCCCAGAAAACAAAAGTCTTCCGGTGTGTGCAATCCATCACATACAGTAGTGCGCCTCGAGCTACATCCTAGCGATGAGCGGTCCGGAGATGCCGAAAGTCCACCGTTTAGGCTTCGGCGTTCTAGCCCGGAATGTTACGATCAAGAGTTTGGTAGATTCGCCTTCTGGCCTACCCCAGACGCAAATTGCCTAAGCACAAAAACCACAGCCTCACCGACAAAACGAAGGAGACATCACACATGGCAGTAAAGGTTGGTATCAACGGTTTCGGCCGCATCGGCCGTAACGTTTTGCGCGCCGCCCTTGGCAATAATGACATTGAATTTGTTGCAGTTAACGACCTAACCAGCCCGGCAACTCTGGCCCACCTCCTCAAGTACGACTCGATTCTCGGCAACCTGAAGAACGATGTCGTGGCCGGCGAAGATTTCATCTCCATTGACGGCAAGAAGATCAAGGTCTTCTCAGAGCGCGACCCTGCCAAGCTCGATTGGGCTTCAGTCGGCGCGCAGGTTGTGGTTGAATCCACCGGATTCTTTACCGATGCGACCAAAGCCAATGCTCACCTCGGCTCGACCGTGAAGAAGGTCATCATCTCGGCTCCGGCCACCAACGAAGACATTACCGTCGTCCTCGGCGTCAACCAGGACAAGTACGATCCGGCCAAGCACAACGTCATCTCCAATGCGAGCTGCACCACCAACTGTCTCGCTCCGGTTGTCAAGGTCCTCATCAAGGAATTCGGCATCGTCAGCGGCATCATGACTACGATTCACAGCTATACCAATGACCAGGTCATCCTCGATACGCCGCACAAGGACCTGCGCCGCGCCCGCGCCGCCGCACTCAGCATGATTCCCAGCTCCACCGGCGCCGCCAAGGCCCTCAAGCTGGTCATCCCTGAAACCGCCGGCAAGCTCGACGGCTTCGCCATCCGCGTCCCAACACCCAACGTTTCGATCGTCGACCTCACCTTCATCAGCGAGAAGACGACCGACGCCGCTGCCGTGAACGCCGCGCTCAAAGCCGCCTCTGAAGGCGAACTCAAGGGCATCCTCGGATATGACAGCAACCAGTTGGTCAGCTCCGATTTCAAGGGCGACAAGCGCAGCTCCATCGTCGACGCGCCTCTCACCAAGGTTGTCGGCCAGAGCGTGAAGGTGCTCAGCTGGTACGACAACGAGTGGGGCTATTCAAACCGCGTGGTCGATCTCATCGGCTTCCTGGTCTCCAAGGGCCTGTAAAGCAGTCATCAGTCGAGAGTTGTCAGTGGTCAGTTTTTGTCAGGTTTGATCGGCCGCATGAACGAATGCCGGCGCCGCAACATGAACCTCGATACGGAAACTGGCCGCTGACTGTCGATGCCTCTGACAACTGGTCACTGACAACTGAAAACTTGAGGAAGGCATTTCCATGGCGAAGCTCTCAATTCGCGACATCGATCTGACCAACAAGCGCGTATTCATCCGTGTCGATTTCAACGTGCCGCTCACTGAAGACGGCTCCACCATCACCGATGACACCCGCATTGTCGCCACGTTGCCCACCATCGTTTATGCGCTCCAGCATCGCGCCAAGGTCATTCTGGCCTCGCACCTGGGCCGCCCCAAGGGAAAACCGAATCCAAAGTATTCGCTGCGCCCCGTAGTAGACCGGCTGCGCGAGTTGCTCGATAAGCAAGTGGGCGAACGCGTCAATGTAGCCTTCTCGCCGGATTGCGTGGGCGACATAGCCGGCGAATTGGCGCGCCAGCTTGAGTCGGGCCAGGTGCTGCTTCTTGAAAATCTGCGCTACCACGCCGAAGAAGAAGCCAACGATCCCGGCTTCTCAAAAGCGCTGGCCTCTCTCGCCGAAATCTACGTCAACGACGCCTTCGGCTCAGCGCATCGCGCACACGCATCCACTGAAGGCATCACCCACTTTCTAAAGCCCGCCGTTGCCGGCCTCCTGATGGAAAAGGAGATCACCTATCTCGGCAAGGCACTTGAATCACCTGAAAAGCCCTTCGTGGCCATCATCGGCGGCTCTAAAATCTCCGGCAAAATCGACGTAGTCCAGAACCTGCTCGACAAGGTCAACACACTCGTGATCGTCGGCGGAATGGCCTACACCTTCCAGCGCGCGCTCGGCGTGGCCACCGGCAAGAGCCTGGTTGAAGAAGACAAGATCGAACTCGCCAAGGAAACGCTGGACAAAGCCAAGGCCAAGGGCGTCAAGCTCATGCTGCCGGTAGACAACATCCTCGCCGATAGCTTTGCCAACGACGCCAAGACTCAGCCGTGGGACACCTCGAAGGACTTCCCGTCCGACTGGCAGGGTCTCGACATCGGACCCAAGTCGATCGCGGCCATTGAGGAAGTGGTTTCAACCGCCCGCACCATCGTGTGGAACGGCCCCGCAGGCGTCTTCGAGTTTCCCACCTTTGCGGTGGGCACCAACGCCATCGCCAAAGCTGTGGCGTCGAACAAGGCAGCCACCTCCATCATCGGCGGCGGCGACTCGGTCTCTGCCATCAATCAGGCCGGCGTTGCCGACCAGATCACCCACATCTCCACCGGCGGCGGAGCCTCCCTCGAGTTCCTCGAAGGCAAGAAACTCCCCGGTGTTGAAGCCCTGAACGACAAGTAAGTCTGCATCGGTATCCAATCAGGTCCCGCATCCGGCACGAACGCGTAGGCACAATCGCGTGATGGATGCGGGGCTTCTTGCTTTATGATGTGCCCGTAGCTGGGACGGAGAAACGCTGTGGCCTATTACACGCGGGTTTTGTCGAAAGATGAGGAGTTCCCTGCCTTCGAAGACCTGGCAAAACTCGTCCGCGCCGAGCACCCTGACTTCAAGCTCACCATCGAAGAAGGCGACGAAGAAGAGTGGGAAACGCTCCTGCTCTTAAGTCTCGACGAAGTCGAGGTGGCACTGCTCGAGCGCAATCCCGTGAGCGATGGCTCGGTGGGGCAGGATGAGATAGCTGACTTTCGCGAAGATCTGCACGACTCAAAACCAAAGAGCGGCGCACAGTGGCTTGAGGGCTACCTTGACGACGTAAAAACGATTTACGCGTTCCAGCATCTGCAAGGGTCGGAGACCGTTGATGGCGGCAACGCACTGCATGCCCTGCGCTCGGCGCTCTGGGAACGCGGCGACGCCATCATCCAGGCGGATGGCGAGGGATTTACCAACGAAGAGGGCTTCCACATTGTCTGGCAGTTCGCCGACGATGTCTCCGGCCCCTGGAAGATGGGCGTACTGCAGGACGGCGTCTGGCAGCATTTCACCATGGACCTTGGAGATCCAGATCATCGCGCTGCATTCCTCAAGGGTGTCATACCCGGAGATTCACCAGCGGTGTCCAACCCCCGCAACTAGCTTTTCCACCGTGTGCCCACCGTCACCCGGCCCGTCGAAATCGATCCCATAAAATCGAATGGAAGGAGTTTTTGACACGATGGCTCGTAAAGCTCTAATCGCCGCCAACTGGAAGATGTACAAGACACCCGCCGAGGCCAAGGCCTTCGTCGACGCATTTTTGCCGCTCGTCGCCGGGCATACCCGCGATGAGATTGCCCTCTTTCCCTCGCCCGTCCTGCTGCCAACCGTAATTGAAGCCGCCAAAGGCTCAAACGTTGCCGTAGGCGCGCAGAACATTCACTTTGCTGAAGAGGGCGCCTACACCGGCGAAACGTCGATCGCCCAGCTCAAAGCCGTCGGCGGAACCTGCACGCTGATCGGCCACTCTGAGCGGCGTCAGTACTTCGCCGAGACCGATGAAATCGTCAACAAGAAATTGCACGCCGCCTTGAAGAACGACATCCTGCCCGTTGTCTGCGTGGGCGAAGTTCTTGCAGAGCGCGAGTCCGGCAACACCGCCAACGTACTCAGAACCCAGATAATCGGCGCATTTGCCGGCATCACCACCGAAATGGCAAAGCCCATCGTGATCGCTTACGAACCGGTTTGGGCCATCGGCACCGGCAAAACCGCTACCCCTGAAATGGCTGCAGAGGCGCACCACATCATCCGCACTGAAGTTGCCAAGCTGCTCGGAGCCGGTATCGCCGCAGACATGCGCATTCTCTACGGCGGCAGCGTCAAGCCCGACAATGCCACCGCGCTGATCGGACAGGAAGAGATCGACGGCGCACTCGTAGGCGGTGCAAGCCTCAAGCCCGATTCCTTCGAAAAGATCGTCAAATACTAACGCATCTTCATCCAAAGAAAATTTCGGGTGCCCCATCCTTGTGCAGCTTCACCGCACGAGGGTGGGATACCAATTCTCTGCCCCATCCAACAACAAACTGAAAGCTGACGGCTGATAGCTGAAAGCTGCCTTCTAGAATCCCGCAATCCAGTTTTGCAGCTCTGCCGGGAAGCAACCCAGCAACACCACCGCCACCGCAATCGCCACCAGGACGATGAGCGTCACCGGATGCACCTTGATCGGCGTGTCGTCCACCGTCGGCATCACATAAGCGCGCTTCAGCACCTGCAGATAGTAGTAGAGCGACACCGCGCTCATGGCCACAGCCAGCGCAACCAGCGCAAACGGCACAACACCTGCCGACACGTGCAGCACAGCGGCAAACAGGTTGAACTTGGCCCAGAAGCCCACCAGCGGTGGAATGCCCGCCAGCGAAAGGAACAGAACCAGCAGCACGCCGGCCAGCAGAGGATTGCGCTTATGCAGTCCCAGGAATGACTCCAGCCGGTCGCTGCCGGTAGCCTGCTCCACAACCGAAACCACTCCGAATGCTCCGACGGTCGTCAGGCCATAGGTGAGGATGTAGTAGAGAATTGCATTGGTGCTCAACGGCGAGTACGAGAAGAACGCAACCGCAGTCAGCATGTAGCCGGCATGAGCAATGGCCGAGTAGGCCAGCAACCGCCGCACGCTCGTCTGTGCCAGCGCCGCCAGGTTCCCCAGCACCATCGACGCAGTGGAAAGCGTCACCAGCAGCACCATCCACGGCCCGCCAAATCCAAGGTGAGCAGGCGGCTGCTGTGAAAACTGGACTGTAACATAGCTCTTCGTATGAGCGTTCGAAACGTCGAACACGTGCACGGCATTCGTCGCAATCCCAATCAGCAATGCAAAGCTGGCAACCTTTGAAACCGAAGCGATGAATGCAGCCGCCGGCGCAGGCGCTCCCTCGTAAGTGTCCGGAGCCCACAAGTGAAACGGCACCGCCGCCACCTTAAAGCCAAGCCCCGTCACAATAAGCACCACGGCAACATCAAGCAGAGGCGTGGCCTGGTACAGTTCGCCCTTGTGCAGCGCGAGAAGGATCTGATGCAGATTGGTTGAGCCGGTAATGCCGTACAGATAGCTGAACCCGAACAGCAGAAATGCTGCGCTCATTCCGCCGAACAGATAGTACTTCATCGCCGCTTCGGCGCTCTTCGACGAAGCCTTCGCGAATGCGGTCAGAATGTAAAGGCCAAGACTCAGCAGTTCTAATCCGATGAAGATAATCAGCAGGTCCTGCGCAGCGGAAATGATCATACCTCCCGCCGCGGCCATCAGTACAACCGCAACATACTCTCCCACATGGCGCGTAAAAACCGTATCGACCAGCAAAAGCAGCGTAAGGGCAGTCAGGAACAGGATGCCCACCTGCGCCACGGCAATGTAGCCGCCAACTCCCAGCAGTGCCGGATGATTGCCCACGCTGTATGCAAACGCCATCGACGCCTGTATCTGCATGGACCAGATCGCCACTCCGCAACCTGTAATTCCCACAAGAGCCGCGACCGCAAGCCGCAGTTCGCGGGCAGCCTTGCGCATGAAACCTAGATCCACCACCAGCACAAGCAGTGCGGTAACTTCCAGAACCGTCTCAGGCAGCGTTACGCGGAAGAGATCTGCGTAGTTCATCGTCCCCCTCCCGCAAGCAGTGCTCTCACAGCCGGCTCAATCGATCTCAAAAGAATGCGCGGATACAAGCCGACAGCCAGCGTGGTCAACGTCAGCAGCACAACTCCCGTAACCTCTGGCCACGTGATTGCGCCCAGATCCGGCCAGCCTTCCTTCGGATGCTCATCGGGCGTCGGCAGCCTGTCGGCAAAGAACGCCTTCTGCAGCGCGCGCCACGTGTAGGCCACGCCCACCACAATGCCCAAACCGGCGAAAATGGTCCACCACGGCTTCGCGATCCACGCGCCAACCAGCACCTGCAACTCGGCAACAAAGCCGGAGAAGCCAGGCAATCCCATCGACGCCATGCCCGCGATCACAAAGGCCCATGCGGCAAACGGCAACCGCCGTGCGAGATGCATCTTCTCCAGGTCTTCAAACTGGCGCGTATGCGTGCGGTCGTACACCACGCGGCCCACAATAGCGAACAGCAATCCGGCAATCACGCCGTGCGAGAACATCTGCAGCACCGCGCCCGTCATGCCGATCTGGTTCAGCGTCATCAACCCAAGCAGCACAAAGCCCATGTGGCTCACGCTGGAGTAGCCTATAACAAATTTGAAATCCGTCTGCGCCAGCGCCACCAGAGCGCCATACACAATGCCGATGATCGCCAGCAGTGCAAACACGTCGCGCCACGAACCAAGCCCCAGGAACGTCCATCCCCAAGCATCGAGCCCGTGCGGAAACAATCCAATGCCCACGCGCAGGCAGCCGTACGCGCCCAGCTTCATCACCACGCCCGCCAGCAGCATCGATGCGGCAGTGGGCGCGGCAACGTGTCCTGTAGGAGCCCAGGTGTGGAACGGCCACATGCCGGCAAGAATCGCAAACCCGATAAACACCAGCGGGAAGCACCACATCTGGAAGCCCACCGAAAAACCTGCATTCGCAAGATCGATCAGGCTGGTCGAGTGGCTGCCCGCAGTCGAATACGCGGCCAGCAGTCCGATGAGCACCATCGCCGAACCCACGAATGAGTAAAGCGCCAGCTTCATCGCTCCGTACTCGCGGCGCGTCGATCCCCAGATTGCAATCAGGAAGTACTTCGGCACAATCGCGATCTCGTAAAAAACAAACAGCAGGAACAGGTCGAAGCTCAGGAAGACGCCGTACACACCGCCGATCAGCGCAAGGTAGAACGCGAAGAACTCGTTGGTACGGTATTCAATATTCCAGCTGAAGAGAATTCCTGAAACCGCTGCAATGCCCGTCAACAAAACCAGCACCCGGCTGATGCCGTCCGCCGCAAGCAGGTAGTGAATGCCCATCGACGGAACCCACGGCACATCCACAATCACCACGCGGCCCATGCCCATGCCGGCAATAAATCCGCCCACGGCGTGCAACAAACCAAGCACCGCGACCGTAAGCGCCACCCAGCGCGCCAGTCCTGCCTTGCCCTTAGGCAAGAGGGCCTCGATCAGCGCCCCGGCAAACGAGAGATAGATTGTCCAGGCCAACATCTAGAATCTCCAGTGAGCCAGCAGGTTAATGACAGTCGGATTCACGCTGTCAAGAATCAGTTGAGGCAAAAGCCCAATAAGCAGCATCAGGCCAATGATCGGAGCAATAGACAAGCGTTCCCCGTAGTGAAGATCGGGAAAGTCGGTACAGTGCTCGGGCACCGGACCGGTAAATACCTTTTGAATCACGGTAAGAATCACGGCCGCTGTAATCAGCAGGCCAAGCACTGAAACCGTCGCCGCAACCCACGCCAGCGGAAACACGCCGCGGAAGATCAGGAACTCGCCGACAAAGCCGTTCAGCCCCGGCAACCCCAGCGACGAGAACAGCGCAATCCCCATCAATCCCGCGAACACCGGAGCAGGCTTGCGCAGCCCGCCAAAGTCGTCGATGCCGCGAATGCCGTTCGTACGGAACTGAATCATGGCGATGAACCAGAAGAGCGCAGCCGCGGTAATACCGTGGTTGAACATCTGCAAAATGACGCCGTTGAGCGCCGCAGCCTGGCTGGCTTGCACTGCGCTGCTGGTAGCCGGAACCGCAATCGCAAAGATTGCCAGCATGCAGTAGCCCAGGTGATTCACTGACGAATAAGCAAAGATGCGCTTCAGATCCTTCTGCGCCGCGGCAGCCCACGCTCCCATCACCACCGTCACGGCAGCCAGCACCAGCAGCGGCGTGCGCATCTGAGCAATCTGGTGGCCGAACAGCGGCAGCGCAATACGCAGCAAACCGTAGACACCCATCTTCGACATCGCGCCGGTCAACAGCATCGTAATCGGCGACGGGGCCTCGGCATACGCTTCCGGCAGCCACGTGTGAAACGGCATCAGCGGCACCTTCACGGCAAATCCGGCCAGAACGCCAATCGCCAGCCACATCATCACAGGTCCAAGATGCGCGGTCACCATCCGCTCGAGCAGACCCGACGACGCAAGCTGCGCTAGCTGGATGAAGTCCATACTTCCGGTTGAAAGAAACACTGCCAGGAAGCAGATCAGCAGCGCCACCGAGCCGGCCATCGTGTAGACAAAGAACTGCGTAGCCGCCGGGCCGCGGTTCTTCCCTCCCCAAAGTTTGATCAGGAAAAACGCCGGAATCAGGCTGAGTTCCCAGAACAAAAACCAGTGAAAGAAATTGAGCGCCGTAAATGAGCCGAACAAGCCGGATTCAAGCAGCAACACAAGAAAAAAGAAGATGCCCGGACTATGATGTGCGCGCTGCACCGCATCGATCGACATCAGCGTAACGATTGCCGACAGCACCAGCATCAGCGCGCTCAGCCCGTCCACGCCCAGGTAGTACTCAATACCAAGCGAGGGAACCCACGCCGCATGCTCCACCATTCCGATGGAACCATCCACCGGCAAGCGCATCCAGATAAGAATCGAAATCGCCAGGCTTACAATCGCGGTCACCAAAGCCACAAAGCGAGCATGCTTGCCTGCAAACAAAGCAATGGCCCCGCCAATCAGCGGCACCACTGTCAGCAGCGTCAGAATCGGGAATCCGGTCGTCATTGCGTTCATCGGCTGCTGCTCCAGAAAAGAATCAGCACCAGCGCCACAACAGCAAGGGCCAGGATTCTGAGATAGTTTTGAACAACACCCGACTGAATGCTCGCCAACAGTCCGCCGCTCGTCGAAATCTCTTGGCAGCCTTTATCGAACGTGCCGTCCACAACATTCGCATCGAGAAAGCGATTCAGTTGCGCCCACAGGCCAAACAGCCACGTTACGCTTCTCACTGCCCCGCCCCACACATTGCGGTCGATCCAATCAGCGACGCGCGCCCACCATGCGTAGAACGCAATGAATGTCGCGCCATAAAGCTCATCGATGTAGAACTTGTTCTGCAGCACGTTCCAGACCCACGGCATCCGCGCCTCAAGCGCATCCGGCGCGTCAGCCTCCGGCGACTTGTTGCCGTAGATCCACCAGCCAAGCCCAAGTCCCGCAAACACAACCAGCGACGACGTAGCCAGCAACGCAAAGAAGCCCGGCTCCGCAAAACCGCTGAACGAGAACTCGGCCGTGCGGTCGTCAAGAAACGCCCGGAACCACGGCCACGCCGGGGTTCCAATCGCGCCAAGCGTAACCGCGAAGAAAGCCAGAATCGCCAGCGGCACAGTCATCACCCGCGGACTCTCGTGCGCATGCCTATGCCCGCGCCACTGCCCGAAGAACACGTAGCTCACCTGGCGCATCATGTAGAACGCAGTCAGCAGCGCTCCAAAAACGAGCATGTAGTACGGCGTGCGAGCCACGGTCCAGTGCTGCGCCGCTTCAATAATCGCGTCCTTCGACCAGAAGCCGGAAAACACCAGCGGGAATCCGCAAAGAGCCAGCATACCGACAACATAAGTAAGGAACGTCGCAGGCATCACCGATCTGAGTCCGCCCATGTGCCGTACGTCCTGCTCCTCGTGGCAGCCGTGAATCACTGAGCCCGAGCCCATGAACAGCAGCGCCTTGAAGAACGCATGCGTAATCAGGTGGAACATGCCCACCGCAACTCCGCCAATACCCAGGCCGGCCATCATGTAGCCGAGCTGCGAAACAGTAGAGTAGGCAAGGATGCGTTTGATATCGTTCTGCGCCACGGCAATCAGCGCCGCAAACACCGCCGTCGATGCGCCAATCCACGTCACAACCGTAAGCGAAGTCGTCGTGCCGCCGGTAAGCGCGCCCGCCTGCATCAGCGGATAAACACGCGCAATCAGATAAACACCCGCCGCAACCATCGTGGCCGCGTGAATCAGCGCGGAGACAGGCGTGGGGCCTTCCATCGCGTCCGGCAGCCACACATGCAGCGGAAGCTGACCGCTTTTGCCCACTGCTCCGGCAAAGATCAGCAGCCCGATCGCACCCGCCGCGGTCAGTCCAAGCGCGGCATGTTGCGTGAGCAAGCTTGCAAGCGACAGCGGCTCAAGCGATCCCGCGCCGTGATCGTAGAACAGCAGCGTGCCGCTCTGCGCAAAAAGCCACACAATTCCGAGCAGGAAGAAGATGTCGCCCACCCGCGTGGTAATAAACGCTTTCTTGGCCGCCGCGGCTGCCGAAGGCTTGTGATACCAGAAGCCGATCAGCAGATACGACGTCAGGCCCACCAGTTCCCAGCACATGAACAGCAGCAGAATGCTGTTTGAAATCACCACACCCAGCATCGCCCCGGCAAACAATGAAAGGAAGCAGAAGAAGCGGGTGAAATTCTCGTCGTGGGCCATGTAGCCGACTGAGTAGATAAAGATCAGCAGCCCCACAAAGCAAACCATCACCAGCATCACCGCTGACAGCGGATCGAGCACCCAGCCCAATTCAACCGCCGACGAGCCAAAGCGCATCCACGTAAAGTTCGTGGTTTCGCGAACAGCGTTGCCCGCCGCCCAGCCGGAAACCACATGAGCGAATGCAGCAATCGCAAACAGCAGCGAAATTCCGAGCGACCCGATAGAGAGCGTCGCCGCGGCGCGCCGGCGCGGCTGCTTCATCAGCGCAATGCAACCTGAAGCCACAATGGGCAGCGCGGGAATCAGCCACAGCATGCCCGTGATGGCCGAGGCCGCAGTCTGCGGAGTGAACGAACTGATTTCCTGCATCAATCTGTCACCCCTTCATCCTGTTAATCTTGTCGATCTCTGTCGTATGCGCATGGCGATAGATGGCGATCACCAGACCCAATCCAACTGCAGCTTCAGCCGCGGCCACTGCAATCGAGAAAATCGCAAACATCATGCCCGTCAGAGCTTCAGGGTGTGTGCCGTAACGCCAGAAGGCGATAAAGTTCAGATTCGCAGCATTCAACATCAACTCAATGCCGATGAGAACCAGAATGGCGTTGCGGCGCACCAGCGCAGTCGCCAGGCCGATGGCAAAGATCAGCGCCGCAACCAGCAGATATCCAGCGAGAGGCGTCACTCTGAACCGCCTTTCTCATGCATGGCCACAATCACCGCGCCAATCGTTGCGGCGGTCAGCAGCAGCGCAACAATCTCAAGCGGCAACACGTAAGGCCCCATAAGCGCGATGCCGATGTCATGAACTGTCACCTGCGGCACAGCAGCTTCCTGCGGAAGTGCGCCCGCGCTCCTGATCACAGCCCATCCAATCACCGCGAAAACCGCGGCCGAAATCACAACACCGGTTAGCCACGTGGGACTGAAGACTCCATCCTTGGGCACATCCGAACCGCGCGTAAGCAAAATCGCAAACACGATGAGAATCGCAACCGCGCCGATGTAAACCAGCACCTGCACAAAGCCCACGAACTGCGCATCGAGCGAGAGAAACAACAGCGCCAGCCCGCCAAATGCCACGGTGACGGCCAGCGCGCAGTGCACCAGGTTCTTCAGCAGAACGGCCGCTAGCCCTCCCGCCACGGTAAGAGCCGCGATGAGATAGAAGATTACAGACATGATTGGAATCTCCTATTCAGCATAGCGGTATCTCCTCGGCCCAAAGTGCTCGCGCACCATTCCAATACGGCCCATGATCACGTATGCGGCCAGCAGAATGGCAGAGCAAACAACCCAACGCAGCAGCCCCTCGCCCATAAACCGCCACAGCGCCGTCACAAAAAGATCCAGCAACGTAAAGGGCAGCACAAACTTCCAGGCAAAGTTCATCAACTGGTCCTGGCGCAGGCGCGGCAGCGTTCCACGCATCCAGATGAACACAAAGATCGACATCAGGATCTTTGCGAAGAACCATGCCCACGAAGGAATGAATGTGAGGAACGAGAACGGCGCCGACCATCCGCCAAGAAAGAGCGTGGTCCCCAGCCCGGAAATCGAGATCATCGCCAGGTACTCGGCCAGGAAGAACAGCGCAAACTTAAAGCCCGAATACTCCGTGTGGTACCCGGCCACCAGTTCCGATTCGCCTTCAGGCAAATCGAAGGGCGAGCGGTTGGTCTCCGCAGTCGCCGCAATCGCGAACATAATAAATCCGGCGAGTCCCCACGGCGTAAAGATGTACCAGTGCGGAAAGATGCCGGTGTAGTGGTTCTGCGCTTCAACGATTTTTGTCAGCGAGAGCGAACCGGTAATCATCACCACCGCGACACTTGAAAGCAGCAGCACCACTTCGTAGCTGATCATCTGCGCCACAGCGCGCATCGCGCCAAGCAGCGAATATTTGTTGCGGCTCGACCAGCCCGCCATGAACACCGAAACTTCCGTCGATGCTCCCATCGCGAAGAAGAACAGCAACCCGGCATCCATATCGACCAGTTGCATGTTCCGTCCCACCGGCAAAACTGCAAAGCCCATAAAGACGGCCACTACAAGCCCAATCGGAGCCAGAAAGTGAACCACCGCATCGGAACTGGACGGAACAATGTCTTCCTTGGTCAGCGACTTCACGGCATCGGCCAGCGGCTGCATCACGCCGAACGGTCCAACGCGATTAGGGCCAAGGCGATTCTGGATGCGGCCCAGCCCCTTGCGCTCAAACACCGTCGTCAGCGCAAAGAGCGCCGGAAACACTGAGATGATTCCGATAACTCCGAGCAGCACCGCAGCCGGCTGCTGAAGCGGGAGAGGAAGAAACGACACCAGCCAGTGTTGAAGCAGAACGAAGATCTGGTCCGCTTTGTCGATCATGGGCTAGCTTTGTCCTCCCTCGGGCTTGGCTTGCGCTGGAGGAGCAGGCGCAGCGGCCTTGGCGGCTGCATCGGCAGCAGCTTTTGCGGCGGCGGCCTTGGCCTTCGCTTCCACCTTCGCCTTTTCCTCGGCAAGGCGCGCGTCCACTTCCGCTGCTTCCGCCGGATGAATCTGGTGGTAGTACTCGTTCGACATCGCAAGCTTCTCGCGATCGAACAACAAGTTTCCAAAACGGTCGTCGGTGGCCAGTTCAAACTCGTTGTTCATCTTGATCGCTTCAAACGGGCAAACCTCAACGCAGATCTGGCAGCTCATGCACACTGAAATATCGATATCGAAGCGCTCAGGATAGAACTGCTGCTTGCCGGCGTAATCAGGCTTCTTGTCCTTGCTCTTCTCAATGTAGATGCACTTGGGCGGGCATTCCTTCTCGCAGATCTGGCAGGCCACGCAGCGCAGCCCCGCCTCCCAGTCGTCGGTGTCGTAAACAAGGAATGGAAAGACTCGAGCATTCTCTACTGTAGGAATCCGCTCTTCGGGATACTCGACGGTCGTAAGCCGTTCTTTGGAGACAAAGCTGCCGACGAAATTCCTCGCCGTCTCCGCCATCCCCTTCAGTATTCCTTTACCCAGCAAAGCACTTCCTCCGAAAAACAGCTCTTAGCCTTTAGCTATTAGCTTTCAGCTTCATCCCACTGAACTATCGATCAACCTCGCCCAAAACAATATCCACGCTGCCGAAGATCACCACCACATCGGCTACGCTTTCACCCAGACACATATCTTCAAGAACCGTCAGGTTGATCAGGCTTGGCGGCCGCACGCGGTAGCGATATGGATTCGGCGTACCGTCACTGATCAGATAAAACCCAAGTTCGCCCTTCGGCGCTTCAATGCGCCCGTATGCCTCACCCGGCTTGGGACGGAATCCGCGAATCTTCGCCTTCGGATCCATCACCGGACCGCCAGGAATATCCTTCAGTGCCTGATTCAGAATCGTTACTGACTCGCGCATCTCCAGCACGCGCATCATGTAGCGGTCGTACACATCCCCATGATCGCCCAGCGGCACGCGGAACTTGAACCGGTCATAGATGCCGTAACGGTCCACCTTGCGAATGTCGTAGTCCACACCCGATCCACGCAACATCGGTCCACTGACGCCC
>CAWJLD010000007.1:0-243735 GCA_963843655.1 uncultured Acidobacteriaceae bacterium
GTGCTGATTTCGCTTGCGGTAGCTGTGGCGGGCGGAACGCTCGGCTCGGTGCTTACACTGGCGCGGCCGGAGTTTATGCGCGCCATGCTTGGGCCGCAGATGGTGGCGACCATTGAGAAGCACGAGATGTGGACGCACTCCGTAGTTGCCATTGCTCCGGCGGCGAGCAGCATGATTATGACCAACAATCTCTCAGTGTGCTTTATTGCGTTTGCCACCGGGATTGTGTTTGGGCTGGGAACTCTGTACTCAATGTTTTTCAATGGATTGCTGCTTGGCGTTGTGGCCACGGCATGCCAACAGCACGGAATGGCTATTGACTTATGGAGTTTTGTTGCACCGCACGGTGCACTTGAGTTGCCGTCGATTATTCTTGCGGGCGCGGCGGGATTTCGGCTGGGGAAGGGTGTGCTGTTTCCGGGATTCTACCGGAGGCGGGACGCCTTGGCGCTGGCTGCCGCCGACGCGGTGCGGCTGGTGGCGGGCGTTATCCCATTGCTGGTAATTGCCGGATTGCTTGAGGGATTCTTCTCACCTTCAAACGCGCCTGTATGGTTGAAGTTCACGACCGGCGGATTGCTCTTTACGCTGCTAATCTTGTGGCTTTTCCGGACAACTCCGGAACGTTCAGAAGCGCCGCAGATCTGAGCACGGCTAGATCCTGGCCTGCTCCTTAATTCTCAGGTACTCGTTGAGCACCGCAGGCGTGAGGCTGTGCGGATCGAGATCGAGAGTGAGCGCGCCTTGTTCGCGAAGCTGCGCAAGCAGATGTTGACGGCGGCCAGCCAGTTCCTGTGCGGCAGCGGTGCGGAACATTTGAGGCACCGTTTGCGGACGCGCACCTGCAATCGCAGTTACATCGGGCTGCGCCATGGCGACAAACAGGAGGAGGTGGCGGTGCAGCAGCGCCAACGCTCCATCAACAACCTCAGGCCGCATGGCCGTTTCGGCGAGATCGGTGACCCATAGGACAAGCGCACGCCTTGGCTGCAGGCGGTTGAGAGCTGCGCTGGCGCGCATGTGATCGGCTTCATTGGCCTCTGCCCGCGCCTGTGCCAGGCTTTCAACCAGAATGCGGAGATGTGCGGCTCCTCGGCCGGGAAGCACTCTCTGTTGCAGTCCCCGGCCGTAGACCAGTAATCCGACGCGATCGCCTGAATAGAGCGCGAGCTGGGCCAGAACGACGGCGGTTGAGCATGCGTAATCGAGTTTGGAGTGCGCGGCGCTATGAGCGGCGTTCGGTTGTGGCTCGATACGTCCGCGCATCAGGCGCCCGGCGTCGAGGACGATCCATACTGCCTGGCTGCGCTCCGTCTGATAGCGGCGGATAATGAGCTGGCCGCGCCGCGCCGTTGCGGTCCAGCAGACGTCGCGCAGATCGTCGCCCTGGACAAACTCGCGCAGGCTCTCAAACTCACGCCCGATGCCCCGCTGCTGCATCTGACGAACCTGCATTTCAAGCTGGCGAGCACGAGCCAGGAAGATCTTCTGATTCTCACCTTGCCGCAGTGCCGGATAGATGCGAACCTGCTGCTCGAGTGGGGCCACGGCCCAATGCTCGATGAGTCCGAGCGCCGAGGAATAGCGAATGTAGACATATCCGGTGGTAACGTCGCCGCGCTCACGCGGCTCAATGCTGTATCGAAGTGCATTGCGCGCTCCCGGGTATGCGCGCAAGCGGTGTTCAGAAGGCGCGAGCGTAAATGCTTCAGGGAGATCGTCGATGATGGCGCAATCGAGCAGACACCTGCCGCCTTGCTTGACCGCCAACTCAATATCGGTTTCGCTGTCCAGGGCGGGCGCGTTGTTCCAACTGCGTTCAACGGAAATTTGAAGAGGCTTGGGCAGCCGCAGGCCGTCCCATGCGGCGGCGATAAGCAGAATTGTGTCCCAGGCGAGCATTCCATAACCAAGCCGCGGAGAAAAGAAGCCCGGCAGAGCGAGCAAGAGTCCCGCAGCGAGCAAGATGATGGCGCGCTGCGTAAAGCCAAAGGCCAGCCGCCCGCGCGGCCGGCACTCGGCCTGCACGGGATCGGGATGGAGGCGGGGAGAGATCATGCGCGCGGCACCGGAACCGCAGCCAGAATGTCGTTCAATACGCGGTCGGCCTCGAATCCCTCCAACTCAGCTTCAGGCTTGACGACGATGCGATGGCGCAGTGTTGGAAGCACGGCACGCTTTACGTCGTCGGGAACGATGTAGTCGCGGTCTTCAAAGGCCGCGAATGCCTGAGCCACGCGCAGCAGGCAGGTGGCAGCGCGCGGGCTGGCGCCAAGCGAGAGCATGGGCCACTCGCGGCTGCGCCGCGCAATTTCAAGGATGTAGCCGAAGAGATCAGACTCGATGCGAACGGCGCGAACCTCATCGCGCGCAGAGGCGAGCAGCTCTGCTGCCAGCGGCTCGATGTGTGCGCTTTCAAGCAAGCTCCCACTACGCAAGGCGTAGTGCCGCTCAAGCATGTGACGTTCTTCGTCCTGCGTGGGATAGCCCACGCGGATCTTGAGGAGGAAACGATCGAGCTGCGCTTCAGGGAGCGGGTAGGTGCCTTCAAAGTCGACGGGATTTTGCGTTGCAAAGACGGTGAACCACTCGGGCAGCGGACGCCGTACGCCATCGCTGGTCACCTGACGCTCCTCCATGCATTCAAGCAGCGCAGCCTGAGTACGGGGAGGCATGCGGTTCACTTCATCCACAAGCAGAAGATCAGTGAAGACGGGGCCGCAGTGGAATGTAAATTCATCTGAACCGAGCTTGAAGATGGTGGTGCCGAGGATGTCAGCCGGCATGAGATCGGAAGTGCCCTGCACGCGCTGGAATCCGAGGCCGAGGAGTTTGCCGACCGATTTCACCACCAGCGTCTTGGCAATGCCGGGAACACCCTCGAGCAGCGCATGCCCCTGCACGAGTACAGCGGCGAGCACTTCGCCGATGACTTCGTCCTGGCCTGAGATCACCCGGGCCAGCTCGGCTCGCGCCTTGGCGAGCAGTTGCCGCGTGGCGTCAAGTCCGATGCTGGTTGTACCCGGCTGTTCAGTTGCTCCCTGCTCAGTGTGATCTGCGTTCATCAGAATCTCCCTTCCCTGTTTCCTTTACGCGCTAAAGCTTCAATAAGCGCACTATGCCTGCCGAGTGCCTGTACCAGTGCAAGCGCGCGCTTTGGTTCCAACTGGTCGTTGTGCCGTTCCTGTTCACAGGTTGCCAGGTCTTGATCCATCTCAGGCGGGGCCTGGGGGAACCTAGCACGCAGAGCGCCGGCGAGCTCCGCTGCACTCATTTGTAATCCTTTGCGGCCGCAAAGCTCTCCCATTTTGCGTCGAAAGCCATCATAGGCCAGGCTCAGTGCAGTTGTAGATGCGCCGGCCTTTGCATAGAGGGAACCAAGCGCCTCAAGAAATTCAACCGGCGTGGCACGCGCAGGCGCGGGAACGTTGCGCAGCGGACCGCTGCGGCGGCTGTAGCTGAAGACAACGAGACACGCTATTAGGATGAGCCCCACGAGAAGAAGATTCAACGCCGGACCGCCGGCATAGTACCACTGCGAACGTGTTGCGCCATGGAGAGACTCGTCCCAGTAGAAGTCGCGCCCGTCGCGGGGGCCAAGCGCATTGAGAAAGAGGCGCAGGTTATCGTTGCGGTTGATGAATGCGTTCTCAAGCGGAGTGGCGCCGGCCCACCATACAACGTGCCCCGCTTCCTGGTTGTACTCCACGATGGCCGGCGAACTGGCGCAGTAATAATCCACGCGATAGCGCGGATCACCCAACTGCCAGGTTGCCTGTGTCGCCATCGATACCGACCCGGACGAAGCCAGAGGATCCAGTCCCTGCGGCGTGAGATCGCATTCAGTGCCGAATCGCTGAGAGGGTATGACGGCGCTGCCGGGAACCAGAGCGCCACCTGAAAACCCTGTAGCCAACACGCGAGCTCCGCGGTGGAGCATCTCCTGTACCGCCTTGAAATCGTCTGCGCTCCTGAGTCCTGGATCGGCAAAGATGACCACGGATTGCGAATCCACCTTCTGGGCCAACAAGCCGACTGAATCTTCCCACCGTTGCACGTGGTAGCCACTGGACACAAGCAGGTCATATGCCGCATGAGCTCCGTACCGCCCTGTTTTGTATGTGCTGGGTACGGGATCGCTGTTGCTGTTCTGGTCGCCCGCGAAAATCGAGGTCACGATGATGACAAAAACGATGACCGAGAGAGTGACGACCAGGAGTTTGCGGTCGCGCGGATCGAGGCTGGAGAAGAATTTCATTTCACCCCCAGTTGCTCGGCGACTTTCACCGCAGATTGGTAATCGGAGGGATCGGCGGAACGGCCACCGTACCAGGTTCGTTCAAAGCTGCGCGTAAGGAGAGTGAGATGTTCCTTTCGGGGATCGGCGTTGGGAACGAGCAGAAGATATTCGCGGGGTGTACGCGCGCGATCCGCAGCCCACACGTGGCTGGATTCAAGCCGGGAGATGACCGACCAGTAAAGGAAATGAATAGCCTCGCGCCATGCGCCCTGGTCCGCCATATTGCGCGCGTCGGCGAGCCAGAGCTGCCACTCGCGGGCTGAAGGAGCGTGTCCGGCGGGGACGAGATCGGGGCTGAGTTTGATTCGCGAGCGCCGCTCGATACGAATAAGCATCCACACCAGTGCGATGCAGACCAAGCCGATGAACAGCGCACGCAGCGCCCGAGCGAGCCATGGGACGTGCCTGCCGATTCCGACAAGCTGATCAAAGAACCGGTCGAGCTGATTCAGGACCCACTGTTGAATGCGCTCACGCAAAGTGGTTTTGTTAACGGACTTGTATTCCTTCTGCGCAAGGATAGTGGAAAGCGAGCGGCGAGCGGATTGATAAGACGGCCCGCTCGACGCGGCGGGGCCTCCCTGCTTCTCGTCTGCCGAGAGGCGTTCGAGCGCACGTTGCAGGAGTGCGTCCACTGACGGTGCTGTAGATGGCGCCGGCGACAATGAGCCGATGGGAGTTGCCGGAGCATCATCCTTGCCTGCCGCACGTGTGAAGAGCGCGCGCAGCCAGTCATAACGAATCTCACGTTTTGCCGTTCCGCCGTCCGCAGTGAGCATGACCTTGTCGTCCGCACCTATGCGTGAAACGTCGCAGGCTGTTTGGGTTCGCTGCTTTCGGCAGTCGGCGACGACGGCCTGCAGACCCTGAAGATGCTCGCGATACGCAGCCAGGTTTGCGCCTGACTGGGTGGCGGCCGCTAAATGCGGGGCGGGGACGAAGCACAAGAATATGATGTACGCCGCAGCTGCCGACGCATTGGACAATTTAGAATTGGCGGCCGATCGGACGCGGATCATTGTTCCTGTGCAGGTGCCGGACTGGTTTCAGCCGTGGAGACTTGAGCGATGGTATTCGTAGCCACTTCAGGAACAGGCGCTGTGAGTCCTGCCTGCTGCATCATCCATTCGATATCATAGCCTTCAAGCCGCACGCGCTGATCAAAGTAGAACATGACGAGCGCCACAAGATATGCGGGCGCAACGAGCGTCTGTAGGCAAAAGTTTACCAATATATTGATAATCTCCATTGCGAGGAGCACCAGGTTTGTGGCATGGCTGTTATGGCCGATTGCTGCGATCACACCGCCGAGAATGACCATAGGAATGTAGCCGATCATGGAAAGGACCATGGCGATGGCCCACACCACGAGGAGCATGACGAAGATGCGGCCCCGTGTGCCCCTGCTCAGCTTGCGCGCCCGCCCAAGCGATGCAGTTGCCGGCGCGTCCTCAACAACACATACGGCAATTCCCATTCCCAACTCGGTGACGAGGACAACCATGGCCACAATCATCGCCAGGACTAAACAGACGCCCAGAAATCCCGCGAGGATCGTGAGCGAGCCTCCTGCTCGAGCCATCAGTGCCAAAGCAACGCCAATGATTCCCGCGATGACCGAGGGAGCGCCGACGATCAACAGCCCTTGCAAAAGCATCAGCCCAAGATAGCGCCAGAAGCGCGGCTTGACGCCGGCAAGTGCATCGCGCACCTTCATCTTTTCGCCATGAAAGGCAGTTACGGCGGCCCGAGTAACTCCCGCATGAGCGAAAACCATGGGCACGAGAAACAAAGGCATGGCAATCAACACCAATACCAAGAAGAGTCCACCAAAAGCAGCACCAGGAGGCGTGTTGCCGCCCCTCATTAATATGGGAACTCCGGCAATTGCGAATATTACGAGATAGACGCCGAAGATCACGGCGTTCGGAATGACCGCAGTGCCGGCGAATAGAAGAAAATTGCGCCGGTAAAGCTGCGCTGTCTGGTCGAGGATTTCACCAAGCCTGAGAGGACGAATTACGCTGCTCATGATTGGACCTGCTTTAACGTCGCGGCCTGAATATAGAGTATGGATTTGGCGCCGCGATCACTCGCAGCGAGGATAGCACAGGATTCGTCAATTGAGTCTGGCCCTTCCGGGGGAGTGTGGGGAGATAAATCAGGAGGCGTCTGCGATGAGTTCACGTTCCTGTAAATACTGTTCGCAGACGGGTAGCGGATTCGGGCACCTGTAGCGTGTTTCGCGGTCCCTGCGGTAACCTTAGCTGCGCGAGTAGCTCGGCCTGGAAATGCGTCATCATGAGGCCTGAGAGTCAGAGACACTTTGAGGGTGGATTGGACCGAATCGAAATGGCCGGCGAAGGCGGGCGCGTCCCTTGACAACGTTCGACGGGCGAGGCTACAGTCCACCCCAACGCGCCGAAAGCGATCGGTCTGCATTTTCGGTCGATTCCAAGGAGGGTGTTATTCAGCTCAACCCGCGTGGTCCCGTTGCATTGATCGGAACCCTCGACACAAAAGGTGAGGAACTCCAGTTCCTGCGCGACCACCTGCGCTCGCTCGGAATCGAAACTATTGTCATAGACGTCGGGATTTTAGGTCCGACTCCGTTTGCTCCGGATATTACCCGCGAGCAGATTGCTTCGTACGGCGGCGACGCTCTTGACGCGATGATTGCGCGGCGCGACCGAGGCACGGCGGTGCTGGCCATGCAACGTGGACTGGCAAGATGGCTGAGAGAACGCAATGCGCAGCAGCCGTTGGCTGGAGTGCTCGGCATCGGCGGCTCGGGCGGGACCAGCATCGCATCTGCCGGAATGAGAGAGCTGCCTCTCGGAGTACCGAAGCTCATGGTTTCGACATCCGCCTCCGGCAATGTGCGGTCTTACGTGGGCGGCTCAGACATATTAATGATGCATGCCGTGGCCGATATTGCCGGGTTGAACCGCGTGACTTGCGGCGTTTTGGCAACGGCTGCGAATGCCATGGCAGGAATGTGCGGCCTACCTGCGCCCAGGTTTGTTGCAGACAGGCCATTACTGTGCGCCACAATGTTCGGCGTGACTACGCCCTGCGTGAGCCAAGTGAGAGCGATGGCGGAAGCGGCGGGGTATGAGTTGCTGGTCTTCTCCGCAAACGGGGTTGGCGGACAAAGCATGGAACAAATCGTCCGGTCCGGCCTGGTTCAAGGCGTGATCGACATTACCACCACAGAACTTGCCGACGAACTGGCCGGGGGTATTCTCTCTGCCGGTCCAGACCGGCTTGAAGAGGCGGGGAGGCTCGGCGTGCCGCAGGTGATCTCGGTAGGAGCGATCGATATGGTGAACTTTGGCCCCTACGATACAGTTCCAGAGAAATATCGCGAACGAAAGCTGTATCGTCATAATTCATCGGTCACGCTGATGCGCACGACACCTGCCGAAAACGCGGTACTTGGCAAACAGATTGCGGAGAAGGCCAGTGGCGCGGAGGGACCTGTGACAATAGTGTTGCCGCTACGGGGTGTTTCCGCCATCGATTGTCCGGGGCAACCTTTTTACGATCGTGAAGCTGATGAAGCGCTTTTCGATGCGATCCGGCACAATGTAAAACCGCTGGTCAAGCTGGTTGAGGTGGAAGCTCATATAAATGATGCGTCGTTTGCGGCGCGGCTATTTTCCGAATTTCTTGAAAACGCAAAGAGGAAAAAGAACACATGACGTTACGCAAGCAGATACTTGCCAGACTTTGGGATCAGGTCGGCGATAGTGTGCCCATTCTTGGAGTCGGAGCCGGTACTGGCATCTCGGCGAAGTTTGCTGAAGTAGGCGGCGCAGATCTGATCATCATCTACAATTCCGGGCGCTACCGGATGGCCGGCCGAGGATCGAGCGCCGGATTGCTCTCATACGGCGATGCTAACCAGATTGTGGTGGAGATGGCAGAAGAGGTTTTGCCTGTGGTCAAGCAGACGCCAGTACTCGCCGGTGTATGCGGGACCGATCCGTTCCGGCGCATGGAGCGATTCCTGCCGCAAATTCGCGATCTTGGATTCGCTGGAGTGCAGAATTTTCCGACCGTGGGTCTGATTGACGGAACATTCCGGGTTCATCTTGAAGAGACAGGAATGAGCTACGATCTGGAAGTCGAGATGATCAGGATTGCGCATCAGTTGGATCTCTTGACCTGCCCTTATGTATTCAACATCGACGAAGCGGTGAAGATGACCGAGGCCGGAGCCGACGTTCTGGTAGCCCACATGGGTTGCACAGTCGGCGGCAGCATTGGCGTGCACACGTCCATGACGTTGGCCGATGCGGCAGCGAGAGTACAACAGATTCGCAACGCTGCGGTCGCTATCAATCCGAACATTCTCGTCATTTGTCACGGCGGGCCAATCGCCGAACCCGCCGACTCTCAATTCATCTATGAGCACACCAAGGGTGTGCATGGTTTCTTTGGAGCTTCAAGTATCGAGCGGCTTGCCGTTGAGCGGGCGATCACCGAGCAGACCCGATCATTCAAGAGAGCTGCATTGTCAAAGTCCTAACCGGATTCGCAAGGAGGCATTTTCATGACACAACTCAGCGGTATGCGATTTGTTCAGCCGGACGACGTGGAGACTCTAGCGTTCGATTGGGGCAGTCTTCAATGGCTCAGCGAGCCAAAGGTCACCGGTGCAAAGGAGTTCGTGCTGGCTGTGGTCACCATCGAGCCGGGGAAGGGACATCTTCGTCACGTCCACCCCGACATGGAGGAGATTCTTTACGTCATTGAGGGCGAGGGCACGCAGATGGTAGATGTCGACGGGGAGCAGCGACGCAGCGTGGGGCCCGGCGATCTGATTCACTTACCCGCCGGCGTATTTCACGAAACGGTGAACACCGGAGACAAGACGCTGCGCTTTCTGGTGGTCTTTGGACCGACCGGGCAGGAAGAGATTTTGCGTTCGATGCCCGACTGCAGGATTGAGCCCGCCGCAAGGCAGAAAGCGGATGGAGCACAATGAGCGATGGATTTACGGACTTAACCCGGCGAAGGATTTTGAGAGCGGGAGCCACCGGCGCGGTGGCGGCATTGGCCGGCGTGGCGCAACTGCGCGCTGCACTGCCGATTGCACCACTCGCTGGGACCGATGCGGAACCCGAGCTGTCTGCGAGCGGTGAAACACTCCCTGAGAAGAAGCCGACCGGCATGATTCGCGCGTTGCTTGTGGGAGGTGGCAGCTCGCACTACTTTGAAATCTATTTCCACCTCGCTGACAGCGCCACGCTCAATGCTGCCGGTGGAATCCTGACTGCTTATACGTCCAACGCCGATGAGGCCATTACGCAACTGGCAAATGCAGATGCCCTGGTATTCAGCGCGAACCATGCCAGCTTTGGAACATCGAAGTTTCAAAATGCGCTCAACGCCTTTGCCGATGCCGGCCACGGGATCATCGTTGTTCACGCGGCAGCATGGTACAACTGGCAAGATGCGCCCGCCTACAATCCACGGTTCGTTGGCGGGGGCGCGAGGAGCCATGGACGTGGCGAGTTCACGGTATACAACCGCAAGCCTTCCCATCCAGTGATGCACGGTATTCCTGCCGAATTCAATATCGTCGATGAGCAATATCGCGTGAAGTTCGATCCTGGCGCGGATGTCGAAGTGCTTGCGGAAACCAGCCCTGAAGCCGAGACGAAGCAGGCTTATCCTTCTGTGTGGGTTGTGAAAGATCCAAAGGCGAAGATCGTCGACATCGCGCTTGGGCATGCCGACGAGGCTCATGGAAATCCCGCATACAAGGCCATACTGGTAAATGCTCTTCGGTGGGCCGCGCGTTAGCCGGTTGCAAAATACCCAATTCGTGTTTTGGGTTCGAACGCCAGATAGTGAAAAAATCGATTTGACGATTGGCCGTTGGTTAGAGATCTATACCATTTCGCATGCAGCTGTCCGACGTTATGTAAATTCGCCCGATATATCTCTTCGATCTGTGCCTTGACCGAAGCACAATCTGGAAAATGTGAGAACGATAAAGATGCTGGTCCCTTAACGGAAAGCGATAGCAGTGGTTTATCTTGTAACAACTTGCCGATAGTCGTGGCATCTCCTGTTCAATTGCTCGAAAAGCGGGCGGTTTCGTTGATTCACTAGTCTCGATCTTCTACAATGACCTCGCCGTTGATGGCAAAAACAATATTCGAAAGGAGCGGAGGTGCTGAAACCCAATTACGGTCTCAATCGCGTAATGATCGAGGACGTGACGCCGCAGCTTGATTCCGGGCGGTATCCTGTTCGCCGCATAACCGGCGACCATGTGACTGTTACAGCCGCAGTCTTTGCAGATGGACACGATCATGTGTCTGCCCGCGTGCTCTACCGCTCCATAGACGAACCGCGCTGGCGCATCGTGCCCATGCAGGCATTAGGCAACGACTTGTGGAGCGCGACGTTTACCGTGGACGAGCTTGGAGAGTGGCGGTTCACGATTGAAGCCTGGGTTGATCACTTTGAAACCTGGGCCGCCGATATGCGGAAGCGGATCACCGCGAAGGTTGAATCCGACGCGGGTATTCAGAGCGCTGCCAAGGTTTCAGCAAGCGATCTGTCAATCGCTTTTCTTTCCGGCGCAATTTTGCTTCAGCAGGGAGTCCAGCGCGCCACCGGCCTGGATGCAGAACGGCTTTCCGATGCCGCGCTTCGCCTGGAACAACTGGCCACGGAGGCCGCGAAGGTGAGAGCGTACCCGCTCAGCGACGATATCCACCGGCTGATGGCCCGCCATCCCGACCTGACTCGCGCGAATCAGTTTGAGCCGGAGCTGCCGTTGTGGGTCGATCGCGAACGGGCGCGCTTCTCAAGCTGGTACGAGCTGTTTCCGCGCTCGACCTCACCGATACCCGGACAACACGGAACGTTTGCGGATGTGGAGCGGCAATTACCGGAGATTGCGGCAATGGGATTCGATGTGTTGTATCTTCCGCCGATCCATCCCATCGGACGCGCCTTCCGCAAAGGGCCGAACAACTCCACCACTAGTGGGCCTGACGCGACGGGGAGTCCCTGGGCAATCGGCGATATAGAAGCCAAGGATGTGAGGCCGGACGGAACGCGGTGCCAGAATCATTGCGGCGGCCACAAGGCGATTCATCCCGAGCTTGGGACCTTTAGGGATTTCGACAGCCTTGTTCGCGCCACGAAGGCGCACGGTATGGAACTTGCGCTCGACATCGCATTCCAGTGCTCGCCCGATCATCCGTGGGTCAAGAATCATCCAAGCTGGTTTGTGATTCGACCCGATGGCACGATCCAGTACGCGGAGAATCCGCCCAAAAAATACCAGGACATTTATCCGCTGAACTTTGAGTCGCCCGATTGGCGCGAGCTTTGGGATGAATTGTATTCGGTATTTGAATTCTGGATCGAACGCGGCGTGCACATCTTCCGCGTCGACAATCCACACACAAAAGCATTTTCATTCTGGGAGTGGTGCATCAAGAGCATCGGCGAGAAATATCCTGAGACGATATTTCTTGCTGAAGCCTTTACGCGGCCGCATGCGATGTACGGTCTGGCGAAGCGCGGCTTCACGCAGTCCTATACCTACTTCACCTGGCGAAACTATAAAGCGGAAATTGAGCAGTATCTCGAGGAGATTACCCGGCCACCGGTGAGCGATTTCTTTCGCCCCAACTTCTGGCCGAATACGCCGGACATTTTGCACAAGACGCTCCAGGACGGAGGAAAGCCTGCTTTCGAATTTCGGCTTATCCTGGCCGGAACGCTCACTGCCAATTGCGGCATCTATGGTCCCGCGTACGAACTGTGCGAGAACATCCCCGCTGTGCCTGCGCCGGGCAGAACCGAATCAGAAGAGTACATGGACAGCGAGAAATATGAGATTCGCCAGCGGGACCGCAATGCGTCCGGCTCGCTTGTTCCTCTCATTACCAGATTGAACCAAATACGCCGGGCTAATCCTGCACTGCAATCGAATGAGAGGCTCTGGTTTCACGCCACGGATAATCCGGAATTGATCTGTTACTCGAAGAACACACCGGATTTTGGAAATACTGTCCTCACGATTGTGAATCTGGATGCATCTAACCTGCAAAGCGGTTGGACGGATCTCGATCTGAGCAAACTCAACCTGGGGCCAGGTGAACGATATATAGTGGAAGACTTGTTAACCGGCGAGAAGTTTGCCTGGAGTGGAAACCGTAATTATGTGGCATTGCAACCGGGAACACGGCCTGCGCATATTTTTCGCGTGATCCGTCAACCGTGAGCCTGAATGGCAAAAGATAAGGGCCTGAAACCGGGAGAGTCTTGACTGTGCAGAAGCCGGCCAGCACCGTAGATCCGTTGTGGTACAAGGATGCGATCATCTACGAACTCCACGTGCGCGCCTTTGCCGATTCAAATAACGACGGCATAGGCGATTTCCCTGGGCTGATTTCGAAGCTCGATTATCTGCAGGATCTGGGAGTCACGTGCTTATGGGTTCTGCCATTCTTCCCTTCACCGCTCAAGGACGATGGCTACGACATCTCAAATTACACGGACGTGAATCCGTCGTACGGTACGCTTGACGACTTCAGGGCATTCCTGGACGCCGCTCATGAGCGCAATATGCAGGTGATGATCGAACTGGTTGTGAATCACACCAGCGATCAACATCCATGGTTCAAGGCGGCTCGACAGGCTCCTCCCGGATCTCCCGAGCGCAACATGTATGTGTGGTCCGACACCGATCAGCTATATAAGGATGCACGCATCATTTTTACGGACACGGAGAAGTCCAACTGGACGTGGGATGAGACGGCCAAAGCCTACTACTGGCACCGCTTTTTTTCGCATCAGCCAGATTTGAATTACGACAATCCGCTGGTGATGGAAGAAGTGCTGAAGGCGATGCGGTTCTGGCTGGACATGGGCGTGGATGCGCTGCGTGTTGACGCGATTCCGTATCTCTGCGAGCGCGACGGCACTTCCTGCGAAAACCTGCCGGAGACACACGCCGCGATCAAGCAGATTCGCGCAGCTATCGACGCCGAATACGCCAATCGATTGATTCTGGCGGAAGCAAACCAGTGGCCTGCCGACGTGCGCCCGTATTTTGGCGACGGAGACGAGTGCCACATGGCCTTCCACTTTCCGCTTATGCCTCGTATTTACATGGCGCTGAGGCAGGAAGACCGGTTGCCTATCACCGACATCATGGCGCACACGCCGCCTATCCCGGACAACTGCCAGTGGGCGCTGTTCCTGCGCAATCACGATGAACTGACGCTGGAGATGGTGACCGCCGACGAGCGCGACTACATGTATTTCGCCTACTCGGCCGATCCGCGTATGCGTGTGAATGTGGGAATTCGCCGGCGCCTGGCCCCGCTAGTGGATAACAATCGCCGCCGAATTGAATTGCTGAACTCACTTCTATTGAGTTTTCCGGGGACACCGGTTATTTATTACGGCGACGAGATCGGCATGGGCGACAACATCTATCTGGGCGACCGCAACGGCGTCCGCACGCCCATGCAATGGACATCTGACCGTAACGCCGGATTTTCAAAGTGCGATCCTGCGCGGCTTTATTTCCCCGTCGTCATGGATCCAATCTACGGCTACCAGGCCGTGAATGTGGAAGCGCAGCTCAGCGAGCCCTCAAGCCTGTTGCGTTGGACTCACAACATGATTGCGCTACGCAAGCTGTTCCAGGTGTTCGGGCGCGGTACACTCACATTCCTGAATCCTGCCAACCGCAAGATACTTGCGTACATGCGCGATTTGGACCGCGACGATGAATCGCGCGAAACGGTGCTTTGCGTAGCGAACCTGAGCCGCTTTGCGCAGCCGGTATCTCTGGATCTCTCTGCATATGAGGGCATGAATCCGGTGGAGATGCTGGGCTACGTTCCTTTCCCCACCATCACCAAGGAACCGTATGCGCTTTCACTTGCGCCCTACTCATTTTTGTGGCTTGAACTGCACCCATCTGAATTCGATAGAGACGCTGAGCCGGAGGTGGATGCGCCGGTCGAGGAACCAACAGCCCCGGTGTATGTGATGGCGGGCGGATGGGCAGGCTTTCTGACGGCGGGAGGCACGAGTCTTCTGGAATTGGCACTGCCCACGTGGTTAACGCGCCGGCGCTGGTTCGGCGCCAAAGCCCGTACGATTAGTGCCGTTCGCGTGCGGAATTGGATTGAGCTTCCTGCGGCGGAACAAGATTCCGCCGCCGGTCCTCACGCACAGAATGCTCTGCCGTTTGCTTTGTTCTACATCGACGTTTCATATGTGGATGGCGGGAAGGATTCGTACCAGCTTCCGCTGGCAGTGAGATTTGGCGCAGCAGGCGAGGAAATCAGCGCAAAGAGGGAAGGTGCGAATATTGCCGAAATCAATACGGATATCGGCAGCGCGGTTCTTTGCGATATATCAGCTTCGCCTGATTTTCATCACGACATACTCAGGCTCATTGAGTGCAACGCGACGCTGCCTCTTGCCGCGCCGGAGGCGCATAGTGAAAAGGAAGAACCGCAATCCGCCATTTCGGCTCAGGCAATCGACGACATGTTGGCGATATCAGTCGAGAGAAGCGGGACTGCTGTCGCCGCGCCTACTCCATTGACAGCACAACCCGGCGAAGCTTCCGAGGAGCCGCGCACATTCAAGCCTGCCGGGACGTCCAGCGGACAAAGGCATGAGCCACGGGAATCGCCCACGGCCGGAGATCCTGTTCCGCGGGATGGTCAACTCCGTGCGCGGGCAGCGTCTGCGTTTTCCGCAACGGGCACCCGCAGACTCAAGTCACGCGCGGGCTCAGCGGAGCAGTCGAACACATCGATCTTTTATGGGGACAAATACATCCTCAAACTATTTCGGCGGCTGGAAAGCGGTGAGAATCCCGATGTAGAAATTGGCGGTTTCCTTACTGAAACCGCGCATTTCAAGAGCATTCCGCAATTCCTTGGGGAAATTTCCGTCGCGAAGGCAAACGAGCAGTGGACCACCGTTGCCATGCTGCAGGAACTGGTGGCGAACCAAGGCGATGGGTGGCAATGGTTCCTTGAGCAGCTTAGTGATTTCTTTGCACAAGCGGCTCGAACCGCGGCACCGCCAAAGGTAAAGCCCGCAAACTTCAAGGCGGAACGAAAGCTGCCTGCCAAGACTCCCAGAACGGCTCAAGCAAGCCTGAAGGCTGCCGCGCTGCTGGGTCTTCGCACGGCCGAGATGCACCTTGCTTTAAGCACGCCTTCAAATTCTGTGGCGTTTACTGTCGCGCCATTCTCGCGCCACGATCTGGAGCTGGAATCGGAACGGATTGCAGCGCAGTTCCGCTCAGCATTTGAGATTCTCAAACGGAAGCTGCCCGAGTTGGATGACCAGCTAACAGAATCTGCCGGGCTGCTGCTTTCTCGGCAGTCACAGCTTTTTGCTCGAACACAGACCATCAAGAAGCTTGGGGATGCGGGACAGCGTATTCGCATCCATGGCGATTACCATCTTGGCCAGACATTACGCACAAAGGCCCGCGCCGGAAAGAAAGCTCAAGCGGACGATTTTGTGTTGATCGATTTCGAAGGTGAGCCGGCGCGTTCCATTGCCGAGCGCCGCCGCAAACAGTCGCCGCTTAAAGATGTGGCCGGGATGATGCGCTCATTCTCCTATGCTGCTTTCTCGGCGTTGGAGACATTCCAGAGCGCGAATTCGAAAGCGACTCAGGACGGCGATGCAGAATCTCTAAAAGCGTGGGCCATGTGGTGGCAAAACACGGCGTCTGCCGAGTTTCTCGCCGCATATCGCAATGCCATTGCGGTGAATGCACAATTGCTTCCGCAGGCGGCGAACGCGCAGGAACTACTTGACGTGTATCTGTTGGAAAAGGCGCTGTATGAGCTAGTATACGAGCTGAACAACCGACCCCAATGGCTTCACATCCCGATCGCCGGTATTTTGACGCTGTAAGCTGCATCGGTTTGGGAATCCTTGTGTGAGTTTCAAAAAATCATGGCGATTGCAGACCCCACTTTCGAGAGCACCACGACTTCGCCTCCAGCGCCGACCGACCTGCTGGTGATGGTGGCGGCCATGCTTCCCGAACAACTTGACGCGTTGCTGAAGAATCTGAGCTCCATCTTCCCGCCGGAGGCAGCGCTGATCGCCACAGAGAATCCCGTGCCGGAAGGCGCGAACTCCGCGCTTCGCGTAATTTCGGTACCATCGACCAATACGAGATGGAATCTTACGCCGGCGGATTTTCTTCGTGCATCGCAACTCGTGCAACAGTATCAGCCACGCGCTGTTCTTATTCTCGGACCGGGCGCCGAGTCTTTGGCCCCGGCAGGCATGAGCCAGCTTGCGAATGCCGTGCTTGCGGGATCCATCGATCTGGCATTACCGAGTTACACATTGCCGCCGCATACGGGCCTGGCGAACTCGGCAATCATTTATCCGTTGTCGCGCGCATTATTTTCAACACGCGTGCGGTTTCCGCTCACGACCGATCTGGCATTTTCTTCACGTATGGCGCAGCGTTTGACCGTGCTTGCGCAGAAATCGTCCGTTGGAGATGCCGCAGAGGCGCCCATATGGCCGGCCAGTGAAGCGGCGGCGGCGGGCTTCACGATCGAAGAATATGACGTTGGAGAGCGGACGTTTCCACAGCCGACCGATACCGACATCAATGCTCTACTCACGCGGGTGATTGGATCTCTCTTTGCGGATATCGAATCGAAGGCGGCGTTCTGGCAGCGCGCTCGCCGCGTGCCGCCTCCGCGCCGCCTGACAGCCTCCAAACCGGTTTCTGACGGCACAAGCGATCTGCCGCGCATGATCGAGTCGTATCGGTTTGCTTATAACAATCTGTTTGAAATCTGGACCCTGGTACTGTCGCCACACTCTCTTCTTGGGCTGAAGCATCTCACGGCGATGAGCGCTGCCGACTTCAGAATGCCTGATGCACTCTGGGTCCGCATCGTGTTTGAATTTCTAGTTGCTTTTCGCCAACGCACCATTAATCGCGGTCATCTGCTGGGTGCGTTGATACCTATTTATCTGGCGTGGGTCGCGGGACACATCAACCTGATTGCGGCAGGAACGGACCCGGAAAATCATATCGAAGCACTGGCAACTGCCTTTGAGGCTGACAAGCCTTACCTTGTCTCCCGCTGGCGGTGGCCCGACCGGTTCAATTCATGAGCATGCCGATCACAATCCGGCCCGGGAAGAAGTGCTCGCAGATATTGGCAATGGAATCATGCAAACGGCGCTTCCATTCGGCAGCGGTAACGCGTAACGGAAGGAGATAGTCCGATGGCTTTTCAAATACTCGCCTACATCATGCAGCAGGAGCAAGTGAATCCGCTGGTGCCGGCCTACAACGAGAGTGTGGCTATATGGAGACAGGTTTCTGAAGCGCTGCATCTGTCTTTCTATCGCGTACTCTCATTGCTGGTTGCCGTGCTGCCTGGAATTCTTGCATGCGTTGTGTCTGTTCTGGTTTTTGCGCTCATCGGAATCGCGGTGTCTGCGTTTCTTCGCTGGTTTCTGACGTTCATCAAGTTTGACGAACGCGTGGCCCAAACCGGCGCGAACGCTAACTGGACTCCCACGACTTCGCCAACTGCCTTGTCGTCTCGTATTGCATTCTGGGTCTTTGTCCTGCTGGGAATGCTGATCGGGATCTCTGCGTTCGACGCGTCGTATTCGGCTTATGCTACGCGCTCATTCGAATTGCTACCTTACGTGACGCATATTGTGAGCGCGATTGTTATTTTCATTGTCGGCTCGTTGTTTGCCCGATTCCTGGCGCGATCCGTACTGATTGGCGCAGTGAACGCTCAACTTCAGTACGCCCGATTTCTCTCGCTCGGAGTTAAATGGCTGGTGCTGGTGCTGACAGCCGCCATGGCGCTGGAGCATCTTGAAGTTGGCGGCGCTATTGTCGATCTTGCATTTGGAATTTTGTTCGGAGGGATCGTCCTCACGTTGGCTCTTGCCATCGGACTGGGATCCCGCCAGATCGTCAGCCGTTCAATCGAAAACCAGCTTGAGCGCGATCGCACTCCCGCGCCGCCGCCTGAGCAGACTGACTCAATTCGTCACTTCTGAAGCACGGCAACCGACTCGGGAGGGAGAAGGAGTTCGACTGCGCTTGCGGCAACGCCATCCCGAGATGAAAGCAGGATGCGTTCCTTCTGCGAGATGGTGAAAGTGTGCATTTCCTTTGACAAGTTGCAGAGAACTGCGATCGAGCCACGGTCAAAACGGAGCCATTTCTCCTCTTCTCTATAGCTCACTTGTATATTTCCCGGCTCGCCGTTATTCAGGCACGGCGTTGCGCGGCGCAATGCAATCAGGTCACGATGCCACTTGAACATTGATGCGTGCTCGGGTTGAACGCGTTCCTTCCAGTTCAGCTTGGAACGTTCATACGTTGCGGGGCTTTGCGGATCTGGAATTGATTCCGGCTCCCACCCGAAGGCGGCGAACTCTTTCCGGCGGCCCTCCGATACGAGTTTTGCCATTTCCGGCTCGTGGTCGACGAAGTACTGAAACGGCGACGTGCAAGCCCACTCCTCACCCTGAAAGATCATGGGGACAAACGGACTTAGCAACACGATGGCGGCTGCGATTTTTGCGCGCTCCATTCCGGCAATATGACTGAGACGATCGCCAACCGCTCGATTGCCAACCTGATCGTGATTCTGTATGTAACCGAGAAACCTGTGTTGCGATAATCCGAGCACCGGACGACCGTGTACGCGCCGGCGATAGCTGGAATAGTGGCCATCGTAAACGAACGTCTGCTCCAATGCCTTCGCGAGCTGCGCGAGTGAACCAAAGTCGGCGTAGTAACCGTCAGTGAGGCCAGTAAGGACAGCAAACAGCGCATGATGGAAATCGTCGCTCCACTGCGCATCCATTCCCAATCCATTAGCCTCGCGTGGTGTAACAAAACGGGGGTCGTTGAGGTCGCTCTCGGCGATGAGATCGAGGTTGCGCCCAGATGAGGCTTTGAGAGATTCGACTTCTGTTGCGAGTTGCTCCAGAAAGTGAATTGCGGAGCGATCGACGAACGCGTGCACCGCATCGATACGCAGGCCATCGATATGAAAATCGCGCAACCACATCAGCGCGTTGTCGCAGAAGAAGCGGCGCACTTCGGTCGCGCCTGCATCTTCAAGGTTGACTGCGCCGCCCCATGGCGTGTGGTGCTTGTCTTCTACATAGGGACCGAATTTTCCTGTGTAGTTTCCCACCGGCCCAAAGTGGTTGTACACCACATCAAGCAGCACGGCG
Source organism: uncultured Acidobacteriaceae bacterium (assembly GCA_963843655.1). Lineage (GTDB taxonomy): Bacteria > Acidobacteriota > Terriglobia > Terriglobales > Acidobacteriaceae > Telmatobacter. Next base: position 19,580 of record CAWJLD010000007.1, read on the forward strand.
AGGCCCGCTTGGTGAGCAGCATCTACAAATCGCTTGAGGGCGTCAGGCCCTCCGTATGGCTCATGGACGGCGTAGATAGCCACGCCGTCATAACCCCATCCCTGACGGCCGGGGAACGACGCCATGGGCATCAATTCCACATGGGTGATTCCAAGCTCGCGAAGCTCAGCTAGTTTCGAAATGGCTGCATCGAGTGTGCCCTCGGCTGTGAAAGTGCCAACGTGCAGCTCGTAAATAACTCCACTCGAAAGCGGCCGCGCCACAAAGCCATGATCGCTCCACGCAAAAGCGCGCTGATCGTAGATGCGCGAGAGCCCATGCACACCGTTCGGCTGCCACTGTGAACGCGGATCGGGCCAAGGTGTACTGTCGCCATCGATTAAAAAGCCGTAGTCATTCCCGGGCCCGGCCTGCGCTACGTCAAGCCACCACGAGCCGCGGTCATCCGGCCCATTCATTGGCAGCGCGGAACCGTTTACACTCACCGCCATTGTGTGCGCACGCGGCGCCCAAACTTCGAAACGATGCATCGCTAATCCATTTCTCGCGTCAGCAGGGCAACGGGAAAGTCTCTGAGCAGTCTTTGTATGCGTACGCGGCCTCCATCGAGGAGGCCGCCCGCGAGCAGATTTCGCCAGCGGCCAATCGGCAAATCTATGGTTGTCGAAGCCCATCCCGTGCTATGTGACAGGTTCCAGCGCGGTACAACAGTGACTACGTTATCGCCACGCAAGTACGCGATAATGTGCCGATCCTTGATCCCTTCCGCATAAATTGGCACATACGCCGCATCAGCGCAGAACCACTCAGGATGTTCACGCCGCAGGTTCAAGGCCGTGACGATGGTCCACAGCTTCGGCATACCACAATCCATGAGTTGCATCATTTCAGACGGATGGATGCCGTTTTGAATATCCTCAAGCATTCTTCTGCGCAGTGCGTAGTCAACCGGTGCGCGGTTATCGGGATCCACAAGGCGAAGATCCCACAGTTCGCTCCCTTGGTAGATATCGGGCACGCCCGGCGCGGTGCAGCGGATAAGCGACTGCGACAGACTGTTGATGCGGCCGGCTTCCCGAACATACCGCACAAAGGTTTCAAGCTCCTGGATGAACGGCTGCGAGGTCAGGATGCAGTTGACGAAATTCCTGAGAGCTTCTTCAAACTCCTTGTTCTGCTGGGTCCAGCCTGTCTGTTGCTTTGCCTCACGCACCGCCTTTTGCATATATGCATTGAGCCGCTCGGCATCAATCGGCCACGCGCCAATCAGAGTCTGATACAGAAGATACTCAGTATTGCGATCCGGCAACCGCGCGGTCTTGAACTTTACATTCAGTCTCGCCCAGTGATTCAACGCCGATCGCCACCGCCGTGGAATTTCAGTAAGCACGGCCAGCCGTGCCCGTACATCCTCGCAGCGCTTAGTGTCGTGCGTGGAGAGAGTATTTGCCGTAAACGGAGTTGTAGCCTGCCGCGCGATGAAGAAGTCGTGGAACTCCTTCAGCGTGATGCCTCCGCTCTCGGGCGAACCGCCCACCTCATTCAATCCGACCATGCGGTTGTAGCAATAGAATGCAGTATCTTCAAGCCCCTTTGCGGCTACCGGTGACGTGAACTGCTGAAAACGCAGCAAAAACTCGGTCTCCAGTTCGCCTCTCGCGCGCATTGCGAGCACGTCGCCGATAAAGTCCAGCAACCCTGGATCGAGATCCAGCCGGTGCTTCTTCGCCAAGTGAATGGCGTGATCGATTTGTGCGCGGTCTTCGCCGGTGATCTGATCGCGGTCCGGTATGACATAGGTTCGGTAAACGGAGAATCCCGCAGCAACTTCACGCAAAGCACGCCGAATTTCGGCCCTGGTGTAATCGCGCCGGTCGCGATTGTTCTCGCAGATTGCCACGAAGAGGTTGGCCAGGCGATTGACATCGCTGCCCAATGCTTCGTGTTCGATATCCAACCGCTTTTCGCGCGAAATGACTTCGAAGTCTACCGGCTCACCGGTGAACTTCTCATAGATGCCGGTGAGCTCAGTAAGTCCTTCATCACTGACAAGGACGCGATTGCAGACGTTGAGGAAGTCGTAGCCCGTGGTGCCTTCAATGGGCCAGTCAGAACGCAGGCTTTCGCCGGGCTGCAGGATCTTCTCGCTTACGATCCATGCTTTTGGAGCACGCCGCCGTAAACGCTCAAAATACTGCTGAGGATCGCGCAACCCGTCAGGATGATCCACGCGAAGGCCGTCAAGCACTCCACTCTCCAACCACTCCAGCACCCTGCTGTGCATGGCGTTGAAGACGTGCTCACGCTCAACCCTGATGCCAACCAACGTATTGATATCGAAGAAGCGCCTGTATCCAAGTTCCTGGTCGGCAGTTCGCCAGTAGGCCAGCCTGTAGTTCTGTTGATTGAGAAATACATCAAGTGCGTCGAAATCCTGATTCAGTTCCGCGACCACGCCGGCAATCGTCTCAATAATCTTGCGGTCCTGTTCGCAAAGAGATCGCAGCAGTTCATAAATTACTGCTTTGTCGCGATGGCGGAGCGCAACTTCATCGCTATCGGTTGAATCGGGCGCGGGAAGCCGGGTGAGGCTGTCGGCAATAAAACTCAACGTGTTGTGATGAGCAAGTTCCGCAGCTCTGGCGAGAGGCATTGCGAGAGAACGCGGAGCAACCGGAAATACGTGATCGAAGTAGGAGATAAAAAAGCGGCTGCACTCTTGTTGAAGGCGAATCTCCCCAGCAGTGAGAACACGGCCATACTGGTTTCCCAACACTGGAAGGAGGACTTTGTTCTGCAGCTTGACTTCAGCCGAATGCCATTCAATATCAAACCATGTGGCGTAGATACTCGACGGACCATTCTCGAGTACATCCCACCAATAGCGATTTTGAGGCCCGATCGCCATGTGGTTGGGAACAATATCCAGGACCTGGCCCATGCCCAGTGCTTTCAACTGAGATGAAAACCGCTGGAGTCCCTCTTCACCGCCCAGTTCAACATTCACTTTTTCGAAGTCGACTACGTTGTAGCCGTGCATGCTGTTTGGTGCGGCTTGCAGGTAAGGCGAACAGTATGCATGTGAGATGCCGAGCTGATGCAGATATTCGGCGACGGCACGCGCGTCATCGAACGTAAATCCGGCATGCAGTTGCAACCTGTACGTCGATTGAGGAAAGTTCTGCATCTGGGCCTACAAGGAGAATGTCGAAATCAACGATCTCTGCGGATGAATTGGACTTTCCGTGCGTATTCGGCACCGGCAAGATACACGTGCTGCCGGCAATTCCAAGCACGCATTACTCCTTCATTTTATATTGTGTCGTTCAGCAAGATTTCTACATTGAAACCGTTTGCAATGAAGTCGGATTCGCGATGTTCATTGAATTGACGATGGGGCAACCGCGCAATGAGCACGATTCAAAAGTGGAAACCCGGCCTGAGATCGCACTGGTAGGTAATAGCCTTCTCCGCTTCAGAAATTTGCCGAACCGAACAGTTGGCCCAGCTCAGTCCGAGATCAGGACCAAGCGGAAACACCATTTCGACACCATTGAGCTCAGCTTCAAGGCTGACTCCTTCGTGGGATGGGGGGACGGTGAAGTGGAGCGATTTGCCAAAAATGACTGGGTACGTTTCACGAACGCTGGAGACAATACCTGCATGAAACACTTCGGCCTCAACGAGGAAGGTTGCGGTATCGGACCAATTCAAAGCGGTGGCCGTGATGACGCGGCCGCCGTTGGCAAAGCCGCTGGAATCAATGCGGGTGAAGGGGCAAGGACCGGCGATGCAGGTTGCGCGGACATTGCGGAATTCGCTACCCAATCCCGCATCCAATTGCACTGAACCTGTAGACGCTTTCCAAAGGCCGTCAGGAGAACAGGGCGTCTGATGACGGCATGGTACGTTACCATGATTGACAACTTGAAACGTCTTGGCTGCGCTGCCGATGTTTTCGTCGCTTTGCGCATTTACCGTGTACCGCACCCGGATATTTGAAACCAACGTTTCAGGCCCCGAATGAACGGGCTCCTTCCTGGTAGCAATTGGAGACATTGCGGCAACGATAAGCCGGCGCGTTGTGGAGCGAAATTGAATGGGAATCCGAAGCGTAAGCGTGTCGTAATCGGGCTCTTTAAATGTGAGGTTAAGCACCTGTCCAGGCCAAACAACACCGGGAATGGAGAGCTTGAAATATCCTGAAGCGTCGGACTGAGTGCTCAGAGTTGTCGTGCCCCTGGACGCGGTTACCTGAACGCCCGCAATTGGCGCTTCCCTTCGCGGGTCGGAGTCGCGGCGAAAGACAGCACCTTGAATTTCGGTGTCCCCATGTGGCCAGTAGTGGATAGCGGAAACAATCGCAAGCGCCGCCACCACCGCCACGGCGAATAACAACCAGATCTTTTTTGCTTTGCCAGTCACCATACTTTTCAAGCATTCTATTCAATTGGACGCCGCGTATTGCAGATTTGCCGCCCGTCCGTGGTACCTTATGTCTGAAATCAGGTTCAAGGCCTGTTCTGCATTTGGCCGAGAATGCTGAAACGCCACCAGTTTAGTCTCAAAGTGAATTGAAGTCAGGAGAATGACGCGACTGCCCGCTGTCAATGTACCTAACAAGGAAGCCTTCGGTGTTACCCGTCGAACACTCCTGAAACGCCTGTCCCTACTTTCATTGGGATTGCCTTTCATGAAAGGCGGATCGCAGACTCCCGTCGAAATGCCCTCTCCTTATTCTGTACCCGACCCGGGGCAGATAAAGGAAGTTGGCGGCAAATCGTCCCTGCCTCCCGAGGATGACAAGTTTCTTGACGACCTGGAACGCGCCAGTTTTCTTTTCTTCTGGGAACAGGCAAATCCTGAAACCGGACTGATCAAAGATCGCTGCGACGTCCGGACGAATGATTCCGGAGTGGTAGCCAGCATCGCTTCGGTGGGATTCGGACTGACGGCGATCTGCATCGCCGATGAGAGGGGTTACATCAGCCACTCCGACGCCCGCCTGCGCGTTGTGAAGACATTGTCGTTCCTTTGGCACAAACTGCCAACGCATCGAGGCTTCTTTTACCATTTCGCAAACATGAACACCGGGGAACGCGTTTGGGATTCGGAAGTATCGTCGGTGGACACATCGATTCTTCTATGCGGAGTGCTGACCTGTGGACAACATTTCCGCGATCGAGACATTCGTACTCTGGCGCACGCAATATTTGACCGCGTGGACTGGACTTGGCTTTCGGAAGATACAAACCTACTTTCGCATGGGTGGACTCCCGAACTGGGATTTATTCCGTCAAGGTGGGGACTCTACAGCGAGATGATGATGATGTACCTGCTTGGCATGGGTTCACAATCACATCCGCTGCCGAAGGAAACATGGACGGCCTGGAAACGAACCATTTTTGAATATGATGGGTTTCGATACATCGGATCGTTTGCGCCATTGTTTGTGCACCAGTACTCGCAGGCATGGTTCGACTTTCGCAACAAGCGGGACCGTTACGCCGACTACTTTCAGAATTCCGTCATCGCGACAGAGGTTCACAGGCGGTTTTGCGTCGAGCTAAATGTGCAGTTTTCCGATTACAGCAATGCGCTGTGGGGAATCACAGCTTCAGATTCGAAACAGGGCTACGTGGTGTGGGGCGGACCACCCGCGATGGGGCCCATTGACGGGACGATCACACCAGCGGCTACGGGTGGGTCATTGCCGTTTCTGCCAAATGCGACCATGCGTGTGCTTAGAACAATTCGCGACCACTATCCGAACACGTGGAGCAGGTATGGATTCGTGGACGCCTTCAATCCCCTCACCGAGTGGTACGATACCGACGTGGTCGGCATTGACACCGGTATAACGATGTTAATGGCGGAGAATCTTCGCTCCAGCTTTGTGTGGAACACTTTTATGAAGAGTCCTGAAGCACGGCGCGGCATGGAACTTGCAGGGTTCAAGCCCTAGAAGAGTAACGATGCGTCCTGAATACGCCGTTTGCCCGGTTTGCGGGTTTGTGCGGGCGGGATTTGCACAACTGGACCTTGATGAAAACGAATTGCTCTCTTCCTGCGGGAACTGAGGCATCCCTAAACAACAGAAGATTCTAGACCTGCATCTCATCAGAGATAATAGAATTAAGAAGAAGAACAATCACCGCTGCCGGCGGAGGCTTTGTGTGCCGCCCTGTACTACGAATACCTTGGTTCTCAATTTCGAGTGCGAGTCACTGAATCATAGTTGAAATCGTGCGTCAATTGACGAGCAATAAAGGCAGCGATGTTTTCGAAGTCAGACAATAAAAACTCGGGGACTCAGCAGCAACCTACCGGTTCGCCCGAACGCGCCGGGAGTGTTTGGTGTGACCGCGTGCAGGCGCTCCGCAATGTTCCCCCGGTTCTTCGCTTCGTGTGGGAGTCCGGCCCCTCAGTTGTCTTCTGGAACATTACGTTTCGCATACTGGTTGCGTTCATGCCTGTCGGCATCGGCATCATCGGCCGATTCATCATCGACGGCGTCAACCGCATTCGTCTTCATGAGCCCCTACCGCAAGGATTCTGGTGGCTGGTCGCGGCTGAAATGGCTTTGGCAGTGCTTACGAACGTCATGTCGCGCGCGGTCGATTACTTTGACGCTCTGCTCGCGGATCGCTATACGCATCACGTAAGCGTGGAGGTAATGCGCAAAGCCGCAGCGCTGGATGTAACCGTATACGAAGATCCCGTCTTCTACGACAGGTTGGAACGCGCGCGGGTACAAGCGACCGACAGGCTCGCGATGATTCAGCAGATAGGACGCCTGATCCAGCAGAGCGTGACGACCATTGCATTCTCCGCTGTGCTTATCCGCTATTCGCCCTCTCTACTACTGTTGCTCATCGTAGGCACAATTCCCGCATTCGTGGGCGAAAGCCATTTTGCCTTTTTAAGCTATGCCAAAAACTTCCGTCAGACACCGATGCGCCGGCAAATGGACTACCTTCGCCAGGTGGGCGGAAGCAAAGAAGCGGCAAAGGAGCTGAAGCTCTTTAACCTCAGCAACTTTTTGACAACACGCTTTTCTGCTCTTTCGCTGGCCATCTACAAAGAGAACGTGAGCCTGAACCGCCGCCGATTCTTCTGGGGAGGCATTCTCTCGCTGCTCAGCCAGTTGGGCTATTACTCGGCGTACGCCTACAGCATCTACTACACCATTCAGGGCCGATACAGCATCGGCGATCTTACGCTTATTACAACGGCTATCATGCAGGCCATGAGCAATATTCAGCAGGTCTTTTCCACGGCATCCGGAGTGGCAGACCAGGCGCTCTTTTTAACGGACCTTTTGGCGTTTCTGGAGATGAAGCCTACGGTGGAATCAAAGCCGAATGGATTGCGTGTGCCTCGGCCCGTGCGGCGCGGATTCGAGTTCATCGATGTTTCCTTCACCTATCCGGGCACTAACCGGCGGATCCTGAGCAACTTCAACTTCACGCTTTCGCCGGGCGAGAGCGTAGCGCTGATCGGTGAAAACGGACAAGGCAAAACAACAATCGTAAAGCTGATTACGCGGCTTTACGATCCGACCGAGGGCCGCATTCTATTGGATGGCATAGATTTGCGTGAATACGATCTTCCGGATCTGCATTCCGAGATAGGTGTGATATTCCAGGATTTCATGCGCTACGAAATGACTGCACGCGAAAACATCGCGATGGGCCGTATTGAGGTGGAGCACGCGGAACAGGAAATTGAACGTGCCGCCGAAAAGAGCCGCGCCACCGAAGTGATCGCAAAGCTGCGCGGCGGCTACGACCAGACCCTGGGACGGCGATTCGAAGGCGGCGTGGATTTGTCAGGCGGGGAGTGGCAGCGGTTAGCGTTGGCGCGCGCATATCTGCGCGATGCACAGCTCATCATTCTCGACGAGCCGACCGCTTCACTGGATGCCCGCAGCGAGTTTGAGGTGTTTGAGCGATTTGCAGAGCTGACCAAAGACAAGATGGCTCTGCTCATTTCACATCGATTCTCTACTGTCAGAACGGCCGATCGAATTGTTGTCCTTGAGGGCGGCCATCTGATTGAAGAGGGTAGCCACAACCAGCTAATGGCGCGCGGCGCCCGTTATGCCGAGATGTTTGAGATGCAAGCCGCGAGCTACAGGTGATACGAAATGGCTGATGCCGTTCACTTCATGGATCCACATTCTTCCGGACGTCCGGATGCGGTGCAGGAGCGCCTGAAAAGCGCTGCCGGCATTGCAGGTGGTTGGCGTGTCATCCACCGTCCAAATTCTTCGAGTCCTTTTGTAGGGTGGATTCGAACTGCGTCCTATAACCTGATGGACCTGAACACGAGACTCGACAAGATGCGTGTTGGAAACGCGGCGTTCGATTCAGCGCCAGAAAACATTCGCAATGCACGGCTCAAGCTACGTGCTTATCGAAGAAATCTACGGAGCGCGCTTGTCGCAATCTCCGGCCAGGTAAAGGTTATCCCTCGTCTGCCACGCGCCATCTACTCTGGAGCACAGGAGGAACCGCGTGTTGCCGCACTGGCGCGCATGTATTTTGAGGCAACGAGCGATGTGTTTGCACCGGCAACGTTCCGCTATTTTGTGCGGACTCTGCAGGAACACGATCCGCTGACTCTGGATGAACTTTGGAGTTTGAGTTCCTTTCTTCGTTTCGCACTGGTTGAATCGCTGCTGCGCGACGGCCGTCTGGTAATGCGCTCAAGGTGGCCGGAGAGAGTACCTGAGCTTGCAACGCGCCTCCAGAGCCTAGTTAAGATTCACCAGGAAGACTGGACGACGCTGATAGAGCCGCTGATCACTTTCGATAAATGGCTCAACCAGGATCCTGCCGGTGCTTATGCCGCTATGGATTTCGAGAGCCGGCAACGCTATCGCCGGTGTGTGGCACTCATTGCCCTGCATTCAGACTTCGATGAAGGAGAAGTTGCCCAGGCAGCTCTTGACCTTGCAATGCGCAGCAGTAAGGGGACCTTCACTAATCCACGCGAGCGAAACCGTCGTATTCATGTTGGCTACTATCTCGTTGATGAGGGGTTTTCGCGGCTAAGCCGAATGGCGGGATATCACCCAGGGCCCTGGCAGCGCGTACTTCAAGTAGTCCGTGACTACGCCGAAGATTTCTATATCGGCGGCATCCTGGCTCTCTCGTTCATACTTCTTGCCTTCGTAATTTTTCCGCTATTACCGCAGTTCGCACTGATCACACCGATCATTCTGGCGTGCTTGCTACTGCTGCCGCCTGCCATGCAGATTGCCGCGGACCTGGCCAACCAGGCTATCACTATGTCCTATGAGCCTGAGGCACTGCCCAAGCTCGATTTCAGCAAGGGAATTCCAACTAAGAGTGCAACGCTGGTGGCTGTGCCGTCACTGTTGCTTAACGAAAAGCAGGTCCACGAGCTCGTAGAGAATCTTGAGATACGCTACCTTGCAAATCGTGATCCAAATCTCCACTTTGCATTGCTGACCGATCTTCCCGACTCGACGACCAAACCACACGACAACGATGCCGATCCTAATCTTTCGCTTGCGATTCAACTAATAGAAGAGCTCAACGCCAAATACGCAGCCGAGCACGACAGCTCGTTCTTGCTGCTTCATCGTCACCGCATCTACAACAAGCGGCAAGGCGTATGGATGAGCTGGGAGCGTAAGAGAGGAAAGCTCCTGGACCTTAACAAATTGTTGATTGAGAAGTTTGACGCCTTCCCGGTCAAAGCCGGTCCTACTGAGCTACTCAAAGAGATTCGCTATATCTTGACGCTGGATTCAGATACACAGTTGCCGCATGGATCGGCGGCGCGGCTCGTCGGCGCGATTTCTCATCCTCTGAATCAGGCAGTAATCGATCCCAAGCTGCAGATTGTCACCAAAGGATACGGCATCCTGCAACCGCGCGTCGGAATCGCTGTGCAATCCACGGTGCGGTCGCGGCTTGCAGCAATCTTCTCCGGCCAAACCGGATTCGACATCTACACACGCGCAACGTCGGATGCGTATCAGGATCTATTTGGCGAAGGTATTTTTACAGGCAAAGGCATCTACGAAGCCGAGACATTTCATGCGGTGCTCAACCACAGGTTTCCACGCAATTCCCTGCTCAGTCACGACCTGATTGAGGGCGCTTACGTTCGAGCAGGCCTGGCGAATGACATCGAAGTCATTGACGACTATCCGTCGCATTACAGTGCCTTCAGCCGCCGCCAGCACCGGTGGATACGAGGCGATTGGCAGATTGCCCAGTGGCTGTCTTCTTCCGTACCCGATGAATTTGGTCACTTGGGCCCCAATCCGATCTCGGCGATCTCACGATGGAAAATCTTCGACAACTTGCGCCGGTCGCTTGTTGATCCTGCGTTGGTAGCTCTGTTTGTCGCAGGCTGGCTTGGGCTGCCGGGTGGCCCGTTGTACTGGACGATTGCCGCGCTACTTTTGACAATCCTCCCTGACGCTATTCCATTTTCATTCAGCCTGACGCGCGCAGTTGCAAATGGCAGCAAGGCTGAAGTGATCGACGCGATGGCGGAGCTTGAACGCACAATCACCCTGATGGCTCTTCGTCTTGTGCTCCTGCTTCACAGGACGATGTTGATTATCGATGCGGTGATTCGATCGCTGGTCCGCCGTTTTGTGACAGGCGAGCGCTTGCTTGAGTGGGAGACGGCTGCGCAGGCAGAGGCTGACTCCGCTCGCAGTGCCCCCGCGGACAGATATCTCGCGGTGGTGAGCCTGGTGGTGTTTTGCCTTGCCGCTGCGATCCTTCTATTCAGCAGCCGTCATCACGCTCTGTTCTTCGCCGCACCAATTCTGGCGTCCTGGGCACTTTCAAGTTTTGTAAGTGTCTGGCTCAATCGAGCACCTAGTACATCATGGTCAATTCGCCGCACCGATGTTGAGTTTCTGCACAGGCATGCCCTCCGCACATGGCGCTACTTCCAACAGTTCAGCTCCGCACGGCATCATTTCCTGATTCCTGACAACGTTGAAGAGAATGGTTTGTCTGAGGCGGCGCGAGTTTCGCCCACTAACGTTGGATTGCTGCTGAATGCGCGCCAGGCCGCGTGTGAACTTGGATATTTAACCTCACCCGAGTTTGCCGCGCTCACTACGGAGTCTCTGTCTACGATCCTGCGCCTTGAGAAGTTCCGCGGACATCTTTACAACTGGTACGAAACCGAAACACTCAAGCCTCTCGGCCACCCATTATTTGTCTCTACGGTCGATAGCGGCAATTTTGTCGCCTCTCTTTATACGCTCCGCACTGGGGTTCGCGAGTTGCGTCGCCGCCCATTGCTTGGCTCCCGGCTATTCTCCAGCTTGGCGATGCACTTGCACATTGCACGCGAAGAAAAGGTGCTGCCGGCGGATCTGCGGCGCCTTACTGCTCCCGAGCGGTCGGCTTCCATTAGAGCCTGGCTCGAGTGGTTATCTTCAGTTGAGGCGGGGCTCTCCTCGGCAAGAGCGTCGTGGACCGATGAAGACGACAAATGGTGGTGGCTTAAGAACCTTCTGAGTCGCGCGGAAGCAGTTGACGCTCTCGTTCGCGATTATCTACCGTGGATGCTCCCCGAGTATCAACCACTGCACCCCTCGCTCAAACTGAATGCAGATGATTTGAGGAAGTCACTGAAGATTGACGACGCTATCGCTTTTTGCGAGAATCTACAAATTCGTCTCGCCGAATTTCTCGCAAACCACGGCGATGACGACCCATCTCGCAGCCTTGCGCAAAAGCTCCGCGACATCTTACCCGTTACCGGCGCAAATCTTCGCGGACTTGGAGTTTCTCTTCGGTCCATCGAGCGGGACGCAGAAGCGCTGGCCAATGCGACAGATTTCACTTTCCTTGTGAATCGAAATCTGAACGTTCTTGCCGTTGGCTACAACGTGCCCGAAAACCGATTGGATAACGGATGCTACGATCTGTTCGCTTCGGAGGCCCGCATCGCCACCCTGGTTGCGATTGCACGCGGCGATCTAAGGCAGCAGAGCTGGTTCACTCTTGAGCGCGAGTATACCCGCGCCTTCGATCAATTTGTTACGTTGTCGTGGACTGGAACCATGTTTGAGTACCTCATGCCGGCCTTGTGGATGCCCAGCTATCGGGGTACTTTGGCGGCGCGTAATGAGGCTGCGGCGGTTCACGCTCAAAGGACATTCGCCAAGTCACTTAAAATTCCCTGGGGAATATCTGAATCCGGCCGAGCGCAAAGAAACGACATGGGCCACTACAGCTACTATGCTTTTGGCATACCCAAGTTGTCGATAAGCCAGGATGCCAATGCCGGCCCCGTCATTTCTCCCTATTCGACATTCCTGGCACTCGGCACCGATCCGCAGCATTCTCTCCAAAATTTACGGCGCATGCAGTCCGCTGGCTGGATTGGCGCATACGGCTTTTATGAAGCGGCCGATTACTCCGAGTCGTTGCGTTCTCCAGAACTGGTGCGCCAGTGGATGGCACATCACCTGGGAATGTCGCTACTGGCAATAACAAACTTGCTCTGCGACGATATTTTCCCGCACTGGTTCCATTCCACACCGATTATTCATGGGGTAGAGTTGTTGCTCCATGAAAAGCCGGTAAGCATCGCGACCTTGAAAGCTCAAAGCAAGAAACTTGTTCAAGTCTGAATCGTTCATTGGCGAGTGTGACGCTGGTTTCCCTTCATCGCGATCATGGTTCTGGGTATGCCTTTGACCGGTACGAAATGATTCGATGGCAATTTATGTGTGTGGCATCCCGGCGCCGGACACGCACGGGCGCCGCCGATCACTAAGTCTTCAAGAGGACTTGCGAGCCTAAAGCACTTGAGTTAACGACGGGTGGCTGCATTGAGAGCAAGAACAACCACCCGTCGTTGGTTACTTTGAGGCTTCACCGCGATTGCCTTCTGCCAGCACCTCGCGAATCAGCGTCTTCACCTGCTCTTGATCGAGTGACGAACCCTGGAACTGGATAGGTTTGCTGGCTTCGCCGAAATAGATACTGGTGTGCGGGAACGGGATTTCAATACCGACTTCGTCGAATTTCTTCTTGATGCGCCGGTTCATTTCTCTTCCCACAGTCCATTGTTGAATTGGAGCCGTCTTGAAGCGGGCTTTGATGATGACTGCGGAATCAGCGAATTGATCCACGCCAAGCACCTCAAGTGGCTGCAGGATGAGGTGTTCATATTTGGGCTCCTTCATCATCTCGTCCGCAACGCCCCTGACGACATCCACTACGTGGTCAGTGTCTTCCTTATAGGCGACGCCGATATCGAAAACATAGTAAGAAAATCCGTGGGTCATATTTGACAGAGTCGTGATGGTTCCGTTGCGGAAGACATGCAAGGTGCCGTCGAGGCCACGAAGCACTGTTGTCCGCAGATTGATGGCTTCAACCAGGCCGCCTGTGCCATTGAGGATGGCGACATCGTTGACGCGAATCTGATTTTCCATGAGCATAAACATGCCCGAAATGATGTCCTGCACAAGATTCTGAGCACCAAAGCCTACCGCAAGACCAATGACACCAGCACCTGCGAGGATTGGCCCGACGTCAAATCCAGCCTCTTTCAGAGACATGATGATGGCCAAAATCCAGACAATGACCGCAAGCGTCTTGCGGATGATTCCGCCAATGGTTGTGGCGCGCTTCTGAAGTTCGATATCTTCACCCGCGCGCTGCTGGGTCATGTGAGAAACAATCCGCGCACGGAGATGTGGAAACCATTTGTGAATCAGGCGCGTTGAAATCCACGCGACAATGAGAATAACCACAATGCGGATGAAGTGACCCGCAAATGCGTAGATCTGATCGATTTTTGGAACCTCAATGCTCGGAAGCATTCACAGAACCTCCTTTTAGATGCGACGACAAGGCGTCGCAATGGGTTGCCCGAGCTTCTATTTCTTCAACGCTTTCTCAATATAAGAACGGGAGTGGGGTCATTCCGTAGATTCTATCAAGTGCGATCTCAGCGGTTTTGCATTGCTGTGCAAAGTGCTGTTCCTGGCGACGTGCTTTCTCCGTTTCATGAAAGAGCAAGAATGACAGGCTGAAACTCAACCTTAAATGCGATGGAATGAAATGCCCTTGATTTCAGGATCAAGACAATTTGCCAGTAAAAATTTAGGCCATCGTCGGGCGCCCGCAGGAACTCAGGAATTTCCCCGAGCTTGTTGACCCGGCGCCCCACAGACCCGATTAGAATTGCCAATTCTGACTATTAGACAAGGAGATTCCGCAGCTCTTCCTGCCAGGCGCCCGCCGGTTCCATGATTGCGAATTGCGCAACGTGTATTGCAGAGAATATGATGTCGGATGAGATAATTTCGGCCAGTCAGAGATGGATTGCCGGGCATTCCAGCGCTGACAAGGCTATGGAACGTTGAATATGGGGATTTTGCTTTGACGATTGATGATCAACCCATTGTGAAACGCGTTGGACTCAGATTGCTGGCAGCGTCGGCACTCATTGCACTGCCGCTGTTTTACGCGGCCGGCCAGAGCGACACAACCAAGCCGGCCGCCCCAGATCCGGCTGTGGCCAAGCTGCCCGACGGTCCTGGGAGAGAACTTGTCGTAAAGAAATGCGCGTCCTGCCATAGCGTTCAAAATATTGTTTCCAAGCGCAACAGTGCGGACGACTGGGCGCAGGTTGTCAGCCAGATGATCGGACGCGGTGCAACGATTTCAGATGACGATGCCGACACGATCGTGGATTATCTGGCCGCGAATTTCGGGCCGTCTTCGCCAAAACCCGGCGGATCCTCGCCATCATCAGGCGCAGCGCCATCATCTTCTTCCGCACCGGCCGCGGCAGCTCAAAACAGGAGCAGCCAAGCCTTCGATGTAGTCAATATCAACAAGGCGAACGCTGCCGAGATACACTCTGCGTTGCATTTGACGCAGTACGAGGCAGACAAGATTATTCACTACCGCGAACAAAACGGCGATTTCAAAAGCCTCGAGCAGTTGTTATCAGCTTTAGGTGGCGATGACGCTGCAAAGATCAGGAGCGAGCAGGGCAAGATTGAGTTCTAACGAGTTCAAATTTGCACCTTGCATGCTCTCAATTAGAAAGTGGCAACGATGAAAGAGGAGATCACAATGAAGCAATACGTTAGCCGCCGCGACTTTGTGCGCGGTCTGGCAGTCAGCGCCGCCGCCGCGACGCTTCCCCTGTCGTTACACGCAATGAAGAAGCGCCACGTCAAGATCGGCCACACCGGCATCACCTGGCGTAACCGCGATATCGAGCAAGCTATTACCGATGTCAGCGACCTGGGATTCTATGGATTTGAAACCTTTGGGAATGTCCTGGATAACTGGGAAGAAAAGCCCGGCGGTCTCGGCGCTGTTCTCAAAGCCCACAATCTGCCTCTCATCTCCGCCTACTGCAATTTCAACCTTGTTGATCCAGCAAAGCGGCAGGAGCAGATCGAGAATGCGATCCGCTGGACCGGAATTGTGAAGAAATATGGCGGCAAGTTCATCGTGATCGGCCCTAACCCCGTACATCGCGATACATACGATTTTGCCGGCACTAAAGCAAATATCGTTTCTGCATTGAATGAGATTTGTCAGGTAATCGCCGATCACGGATTGCCATCGGGTCTGCATCAGCACACAGGAACCTGCGTTGAGACTCGGGACGAGACTTATGCGGTGATGGATGCGGTGAACACGAAGTATGTTCGGTTCGCTCCCGATATCGGCCAGCTCACCAAGGGCAAAGCGGATGCGTTGCAGGTTGTCAAAGATTATCTGCCCATTGTTGAGCACATGCACTTGAAGGACTACAACGGCAAGGATCCCAACATGGTCGGCTATTGCCCGCTCGGCGAGGGTGAAGTGAATGTCCTTGGGATTCTCGATTTGATGGAGAAGAAGGAAAAGAAGACCAAGATCAAAGGCATGGTCATGGTAGAGCTGGACTACAACAACCGGGAAGAGATCAAGCCTCTCACTCTTGCAACGACCAGCAGGGACTATCTCGTCAAGAACGGTGTAACGCTTCGCAAGGCATAAAACGCTGAGGTAGTTCGAGCTGCTTACGCAAACAAAAAGGCCTTGACGCTATCGATGCGCCAAGGCCTTTCAATTCGACATCATTTCTTGTCAGGCAGAGCCCACACATAGAGGAAAGTAGGTTTTGCCCCATTCAGCGGAGTGCCTCCCGCCATAACGGCAACATACTGCTTGCCGTTCTTTCCCATCCACGTAATCGGTGTGTCGTTGATATTCACACTCAGATCGGTAGACCATAGTTCCTTTCCGGTGTGCTCATCAAACGCCCGGAATTTTCCGTCGGATGCCGCGCCGATGAAGACCAGTCCGCCGGCAGTTGCAATGGGTCCTCCGCTGGTTAACGGAGTTCCGGTCTTTGGCACTCCCAGTTTGTCTAGTTCCTCGAACGAGCCAAGCGGCACCTGCCAGGCGAACTCACCCGTGTTCACGTTGACGGCCGTCAGTGTGCCCCACGGCGGTTGCTGGCATGGCCAACCCTTTGTACCGTCCCAGAAATAGTCGCCCATCTTCTCAGGAGGATTATCCGGTCCAACCCGGTCATAGCCGCCGTGTCCGTCGGGAACCAGCTTGTTGAAGTTCCCCAGATCTTTGCTGCCGATAAAGATGTAGCCGAGTTTGGGATCGTAGGTGCCGCCGCCCCAATTGGTGCCGCCGGTCCAGCCCGGGAAAATTACGCGTAGCTTGGGGCCATACTGCGCGAAGGGCCCTCCAGTCATCGCTCCGCCTTCTCTCGCCAGCAAGGCTTTGCAGTACTTTTCGTGCTCAGGAGTTACCGTGGCAATTTCGCCGGGAGAGAAAGTCATGCGCGCCAGCGGCGGCGGTTTTATCGGAACCGGCTCGGTTGGCCAGTTGGAATCTCCCGGCGTCGGATTGTCATTGGCAATTGGAATTTCTTTCACGCCGTAAATCGGCTTGCCCGTGTCACGGTTCAGGATGTACATCAGCCCGTCTTTGTCAGTCTGCACTACCGCGGGAATTTCTTTGCCATCGTGCTTGACCGTGATCAGGATTGGCGCGGAAGAATTATCGTAGTCCCAGTTATCGTGGTGGACCGTCTGGAAATACCACTTCAGTTTTCCGGTGTTGGCATCAAGCGCCACGATCGAGTTGCCATACAGGTTCAGGCCCGCTCTGTCTCCGCCGTAGAAGTCCTTATTCGCAGAACCAAGGGGCACGAACAGCATTTCGCGCTTCTCATCCACGCTAATGTATCCCCAGTTATTGACGCCGGACCGATTCTTCCACTGGTCGTCCTTCCACGTATCGTGGTTCAACTCGCCGGGCTGAGGTACGGTATGGAATGTCCAAACCAGCTTTCCATTGCGCATGTCGAACGCGCGAATGTCGCAGTGAGCACCCGTTGAAGGCCGTTCCCCGGGGAAGCAGCCTGGAATGACATAGTTCTTGTAGATGGCCGGGGGCGACCGCACTTGCCATGTGGGATGGTCAGGAGCCACTACCTGCCCGATCTTCAGGTCCACCATACCCCCATCGCCAAATGCGGGTATGAGCTTCCCTGTCTTTGCATCGAGCGCGATAAGCCAACCATCCATTGTGCCGTACACAATCGCAGGACCGTATTGCTTGGTTCCCGCCCAGTAGCTCACGCCACGCATCGCCGGAGTATGAGGACTTTCAATATCCCAGATCTTCTCTCCCGTCTCAGCATTGAGCGCGACCACATGACCATAACCTGTCGACATGTAGAGCACGTCATTCACCACTACCGGCTGAGATTCTGACCCGCGAAAGAAGTGGAAGCAACGCCGCGCTGGCGCAGGCGATGCGGCATCCCCATGATTGATTGGTGAAGGCGGAGCCGGAGCGGCATTCGTTACGGTTGTGTCGAATTTCCACGCCAACGTCAGCTCATTCACATTGTCGGTATTGATCTGCGTCAACGGCGAATAGCGATCGGCGCCGGGGCTGTTACCAAAGCGAGGCCAGTTTGTCTGCGCGTGCGCGGCGCTCACAATCAAAGCTCCGGCCAGCAAGCCGAATAGAGATTTACGCATTCTCAGTGTTTCCCCCCATGGCATTATCCCGCTTACGAGAAATTTCGAACAGCGAAATATTCGTTGCGTATTAAGCAATATACTCGCGCCGTAAAGTTAGACGATTGGCGAGTGCGAGAAGTTTCGATTGTGCGCTGCTAATCCACACTCACGCCTGGAGATAAGAAACATGAGCATTGCATTCGTGATGGCGAGGCTGCGAGACGATCGTCCTGCGTCATTGCTATTCCGGCAACCGATGACCCAGGTTCGAGGAAAATCAATCTGACATGAGTGAAGATGCGGCGGGACTGGATTCCTGGACCTGAGAGAGCAATTCTCTTCGTTGAATCGATGACCGGACAAGGAGGGTATGGCGGAGAGCGAGGGATTCGAACCCCCGGTACCCTTACGGGCACAACGGTTTTCAAGACCGCCGGTTTCAACCACTCACCCAGCTCTCCGCAGGGGTGGGACTCTTTTGATTGTAAAGCCAGCCGGGCTCTTCTGGTGAGCGCCGGCCGGCCTGGGCCACGACCTCAGGGCTGTGGCAGCACCAGCACTTCTACGCCGGAGGCCCCATTTTTCTGGTGGAAGACCTCTTCTGTTGCGGGCTTGAAGTCGTCCGGTTTGGCGAACGGAATGTCAATAAACACCTGTGGATTGCGGTCAGTGAGCGGGAACCATGAACTCTGCACCTGCACCATGATGCGGTGCCCTTTGCGGAAGGTGTGCATTACGTCGGGCATGGTGAAGTTGATATCGGTCATCTTGCCGGGTGTGAGTGGCTCCGGCTTTTCCCAATTGTTGCGGAACTTGGCGCGGAACGGCTCGCCGCGCAGCAGTTGCTGATAGCCGCCCATGTGCAGCGGCGGCGCGCCGAGAATGCGCTTGTTGCCGGCGACTGCGGGATCCGGGTCAGGCGCGTCGTCGGGATACACATCGATCAGCTTGACGTCGAAATCCGAATCGGTTCCCGAGCTGGCTACTTTGAGGCGCGGCGAGATGGGGCCGGCGATGGTGACGTCTTCCAGCAACGGATCGGTCTGGTAGACAAGCACGTCAGGACGGTAGCTGGCGAAGCGCTGATCGTCGACCATGTAGCGCTGCGGAACCGTATCGGTGGTATAGCCCACAAACGGCACCGGGTGGCTTGGATCGCTTACGTACTTATCTTCACTGCTGGTCTCCTGCGGCAGATCGAAGCTGAGCTTGCCGCCGGCATGGAAGTAGAGCGTCTTTGGCGCGACGGCCTTGGGCGGCCATGTATCGTAGTGTCGCCACACGTTGGTTCCCGTCTCAAACACAATTGCTTTGGCCGGAGCCTTACCTGCGCCTTTGAGGTAGTGCTCAAAGAATGGGAACTGCACGTCGGTGCGAAAGTACGTCGAGGTCTGTGCATTGAACTGCACGTCGCCCAGATGGCTGCCATCTCCACGCGACCAGCCACCGTGGACCCATGGACCTTCAACGAGTGTTGTGGGCGTCTCCGGATTGAACTTGTTGATTGCGTAGAAGGTGCGATACGGACCTGAAAGATCTTCGGCATCGAACCAGCCACCCACCACCAGCACAGCGCATTTCACGTTCTTCATGTGCTGTGACAGGTCGCGCGCTTTCCAGTAGTCGTCGTAAGTATCGTGTTTGAACTGGTCGTCAAACTGCCAGTTCGAGCCCTTCAAATATTGAGTGTCGAGATTGGCGATGTTACCGGCCTGCAGGTAGAACTTGTAGTGGTCGGGGGTGCCGAATTTGAAGCGGTCCGTCGGCGGTTCAGACACTGGATTCTTCTGCGGCCCGAAAGATGCATAGAACCCGAAATTTGCCGCCAGCATGAAAGCTCCGCCGTGGTAGCCGTCGTCGCCCATAAAGAGATCGGTCATGGGGGCCTGCGGACTGGCCGCAACCAGCGCCGGATGCGAATCGATGATAGACGCCGAAGTATAGAAGCCGGGGTAAGAGATTCCCCAGATGCCCACTTTTCCGTTGTTGTTTTCAACGTGCTTGAGCAGAAACTCAATCGTGTCGTAGGTGTCGGACGAGTCGTCCACATCCTGCGGCGACTTCTTCACATCGATGTGCGGCCGCATTTCAACGAAAGTACCTTCGCTCATCCAGCGGCCGCGCACGTCCTGGTAAACGAAAATGTATCCGCTCTTGGAAAACTCGTCAGAGGGGCCAAGGCGAGCCGGGTAACGGTCTTCGCCGTAGGGAGCCACGTTGTAGGGGGTGCGTTCCATCAGGAACGGGTACGGCCCGGGATGATCTGGGAACGCCGAAGGCTTGGGCACATACACCGCCGTAAATAGATGCACTCCGTCGCGCATTGGAATGCGGTACTCATATTTGGTGTAGTGCGACTTGATGAAATCCTCAGCCGGGGCTCCAGAAGCAGGCGTCTGGGCATTGGCTAAACATATGCCACATAAAAATGAAATAAAGAAAGCAAAGAAAGATGACTTCAAGCGGTTTTTTGCATGCATATTCAAGCTAATCTCTCCTGAAAACACATTACTCTAGCCGGGACGATTCTGAATGTGCACTTCCCTACATACGCTGCACGGTTGAGTTGGACTTGCACAGCAATTAAGGCTGAGGAAAAACGCAGGATTTGCTTGCCTTGGGTGCACCGGAGAGCGTTACCCTATCCATAATAGTATTCACGCGGTCGCCAGCGCCTAAGCACGCCGGGACTGTACCTTATCTGCCTAACAATCGAACGAAGGAGACCCATGTCCACCGATTATCGCAATTTCCTCGCCCTGTCGTACGAGGAGCTTGAAGAGCTAAACCTGGCGGCCAAGGCTGATCGCGCAAATCGCGCCGCTGCCGATGATGTGCGCGAGAGACGCCTGAAGTACCTTACCGACGAGAAGCGAATTAAAGCCGTGACTGTGTTGTTCTCGGACCTTGAGGGACGGCTTCACCTGCTGGATTATGACAAGAAATTTCTGCTCGGCTCCTATGAGAACCTCACCTTCGACGGCTCGTCGATCCGCGGGTTCACGGCCCAGAAGGAAAGCGACCTGCGCCTTGGCATTGATTGGGCGGCATTCTATTGGGTACCTGCCGATGTGTTCGGCAACGGCAAGGTGCTGGTCTTTGCCAACGTAATTGACAAGGACGGTACTCCCTACGCGGGTGACTTGCGCGGAGTGCTGAAGAGCTACGCCGACAAGCTGTACAAGGAAAAGCAATACACGCTCAACGCCGCAACTGAGATCGAAGGTTTCCTGTTTAACGGACGCGACGCCGAGCAGAGTTACCACACGACCGGCCATTTTGAGTGCATCAACACCGGCGGTTACTACCATGTGCTTCCGCTCGACCCGCTGCGCGTGTTCATTGACACCGCAGCCGAAGTGCAGCGCGCCATGGGTTTCCAGAACGAGAAGGATCACCCCGAAGTGGCGCCGAGCCAGTTCGAGATCAACTTCAGCTATGCCCAGGTTGTAGCCGCGGCCGACCAGATTCAGCTTTACAAGCTGCTCTGCAAGCAGATCGCCGCGAATATGGGTTATACCGCCAGCTTCCTGCCCAAACCCATTGTGGGTGTGAACGGCAGCGGCATGCACACCAACGTCTCAGTCTCGAAGGGCAAGACCAACCTGTTCTGGGACGAGAAGGGCGAAGAGCAGCTCTCCAAGTTCGGATGGAACTTCCTCGATCGCATTCTGAGCCAGGCGCTCGATCTCTGCCTGGTCTTCAACTCGAGCGTGAATGCGTATCGCCGCCTCGATCCGCACTTTGAAGCGCCGAATCAGATCCGCGCATCGGCCACCGACCGCGGCGCCATGGTTCGCGTGCCCATCGGCAACCACCGCTCCATGCGCACTGAAGTCCGCGCCGTGGCTCCCGATGCAAACCCGTACCTCTCGCTGTACGGCATCTTCAAGACCGGCATCGACGGAACGATCGCCAAGCACAAGGATCTGCGCGCCGGCGGCCGCTACCTGCCCGACAACATTCAGCAGGCCATCGACGACTTCAAAGATTCCAA
This sequence comes from uncultured Acidobacteriaceae bacterium, assembly GCA_963843655.1. Taxonomy (GTDB): domain Bacteria; phylum Acidobacteriota; class Terriglobia; order Terriglobales; family Acidobacteriaceae; genus Telmatobacter. The sequence continues at coordinate 41,605 of CAWJLD010000007.1, forward strand.
GTGGATCGGCGAGATTCTGGGCACCGATGTGCAGGGACGCTACGCGGACCTGAAGCAGGCTGCCGCGAACCGCTCTCCGCGTGAGCTTGGAAGCATCGTCAAGGGCTCTGAAGTGCAGTTCCACCACCTGGTCTACAACCAGTCGCTCTGGAATCAGTTCTAAAGCGGCTGTTCAAGTCAGAAATCCAGGCAGCGCGGTCAATTGATGGCCGCGCTGCTTTTTTGCTTTGCGCTATCCAAGGCCGGTTGCCCTCTGGCCGCAATCTTTCCTCATGGCTCCCTTACGTCCAGTGTGTTAAAACAGCTAAACAACGGGGTAAAGTCAGGTCGGTCCAGGGGATCCAGGGAAATGGCGGTTCGCCGGCTTCCCTATCCGCACCTTTCTCTTCCCAGCTTTCCCGCTAACCTGCTGTCAACAAAGAAAGTTCGCGAACACGCATGAGCGCCGGCCACCCAGCGGAATTGGAGACCCTCTTCGGGGACTATCCCCTCGACCAAGCCTACGACGAGATGCGCGAGGCCGGCGGCGAACTACGCGAACCCTATCGCGCCCTTGCTGAAACTCTCGCACGCCTGCCTGCAGACGAACTCCATCGGCGCAAGCAGAGCGCTGACCTCTCGTTTCTGACCCAGGGCATCACCTTTACGGTGTACGGCCGCGACGAAGGCACCGAGCGCATCTTTCCATACGATCTGCTGCCCCGGGTGATCACGGCGCAGGAGTGGGACCGCATTGAGCGAGGCCTTACACAGCGCATCACGGCACTGAATCTCTTCCTCCGTGATGTTTATTCCGACGCCAAGATTCTGACCGACCGGGTGATTCCCACCGACCTGGTCTACAGCTGCAAGCACTACCGCCGTCAGATGCGCGGATTGCAGGTTCCGCGCAACGTTTACATCGCGGTGGTTGGTTCTGACCTGCTGCGCCTGAGCACCGGCGAGTTTGTGGTGCTGGAAGACAATTTGCGCGTGCCCTCAGGCGTGAGTTACATGCTCACCAATCGCCGGGTAATGAAGCGCACCTTCCCGCAGCTCTTTAACCGTTACGGTGTGCGCCCTATCGAGCACTACGCTCAACTGCTGCTGGCCACGTTGCGCTCGCTTGCCCCCGAGGGCCGGCCGGAGCCGAACATCGTTCTGCTGACGCCCGGCGTCTTCAACTCCGCCTATTTTGAACACACCTACCTTGCGCGCCAGATGGGCATCGACCTTGTGGAAGGCCGCGACCTGGTGACGCATGACAACGTTGTCTATATGCGGACCACCGACGGCCTGAAGCGCGTCGATGTGATCTATCGCCGCGTGGATGACGACTTCAGCGATCCCTTGATCTTCCGCGCCGACTCAGGTCTTGGCTGCGCAGGCCTGTTTAACGCGTATCGCGCCGGCAACGTCACGGTCACCAATGCTTTCGGCACGGGGCTTGCGGACGATAAAGCTGTATACGCTTATGTGCCGCACATGATCCGCTACTACCTCAGCGAAGATCCGATTCTACCGAACGTGGAGACCTTCCTCCTGTCTGAAGAAAAGGACCGGCGGCATGTGCTGGCCAATCTGGACAAGCTCGTGGTCAAGTCAGTGGGCGAAAGCGGCGGTTACGGCATGTTGATTGGGCCACACTCCACAGCGCGGCAGCGTGAAGAGTTCGCTCGCCAGATTGAGGCCAATCCGCGCAACTACATCGCCCAGCCAACGTTGGCCTTTTCGCGCGCACCATGCCTCATCGGCAATCGGCTTGAACCGCGTCACGTGGATCTGCGCCCTTACGTACTTTTTGGTGACAAGGTAAACATTGTGCCCGGAGGCTTGACCCGCGTCGCATTGGAGAAAGGCTCGCTGGTCGTGAACTCCTCACAAGGGGGCGGCAGCAAGGATACATGGGTTCTGGAATAGCCGATTAGAGACCGGTTTTAGACCCTTCAACAGCAACCGCACGACCAGGCAGGAGAAAGAAGCTAGAAGCTAACGAAGATGGGTTCAGGAATCGCAGTTGCACGCAAACTTCGGGAGAATGCGACCATGCTTTCACGCGTAGCCGACAGTCTCTACTGGATGAGCCGCTATCTGGAGCGAGCCGAGAACACCACACGCCAGCTCGACGTCACCATGAGCCTCATGCTCGACACGGGAGGCGCCAACGTGGAGACACGCTGGAAGCGCCTGCTTGCCTCTCTCGGCAAACCGGCGGGATTTACGTGGAATGGCAATCCCGAGCAGATGGCGCGCAACCTGGTGTTCGATAGTCTGAACCCGGCCTCGGTCATGTTCTGCATCAACGGCGCGCGCGAAAATGCGCGCCAGGTACGCGAAGAAATTTCGAGCGAGCAGTGGCAACGCCTCAATCGCCTGTTCCACCACATGCACTCTCAGAACGCGCAGGCTCAGTTCACCGCCGGCGTGAGCGACACTCTGGTCTCTGTTCTTGACGGTATTCATCTCTTCCAGGGTGTCGGCGACTCAACCATGATTCATGGGCAAGGCTGGCAGTTCATCCGCCTGGGCCGATATCTTGAGCGCGCTTATGCCACTGCTACGCTGCTTGAGGTTTACCAGGAGGAGATGTTCACATCGAACGAACGCGATCACACCGGCTACCAATATCTCGAAATGGTGGGTCTGCTGCGCTGCTGCACTGCCTTCGAGGCATACTGCCAGGTGTACACCGCCGATCTGCTGCCCGATCGCATTCTCGAATTTCTGTTGCTCAATCGTGATTTTCCGCATGCCATCCGCTACTGCGTTGACACCATTCGATCCGCGATCGACAACATTCAGCACACCGGCGGACGCCGTTCGCCAGACGAGTTGACGGCCGGCATTGGCCGCCTGCATGCAATGCTTGGCTACACCACAATTTCTGAGGTTATTTCCGGCGACACTGCCGGATTCCTTCACAACATCCGCGAGCAGTGCCTGCGCATTCACGAGCTCATCTACCGCTATTACGTTCAGTATTCCATTCAATCCGCGCTGGCGGTTTAGGAAGAAGAACTATGAATTTTTACTCCATCCGCCATCTGACTCGCTTTCGCTATTCGTATCCCATCAGCGAAAGCATCATGGAAACGCGCATGCACCCGCGTTCGGACTCGAGCCAGCACTGCCTTAATTTCTCGCTATCCGTCAGTCCGCGTTGCCGCGTATTCAGTTATCGCGACCACCTGGGCAACAACGTGCAGCACTTCGATATTCCCGGCGAACATAACCAGTTGGTGATTGTGGCTGAGTCGATTGTTGAGCAGCAGCCGCTGCCCGACGTGCCCTCATTCCTTTCTCCCGACGCGTGGGGCGCTCTGGATGAACTGATCGAGTCCGGCGATTACTGGGAGATGTTGCTGCCCTCGGCTTTCGCTGTTGAGACACCTGCCGTTACGCTGCTCGCCACCCAGATGGGCGTCTCCCGCCGCGACGATCCGCTGATGCTGGTGCTCGAGCTGAACCAGCGGCTCTTTGAATATTTTGAATACGTGCCAAGCCACACACGTGTCGATTCACCTATAGATGAGGCCATCGTCAGCGGCAAGGGCGTGTGCCAGGACTTTGCGCACACTATGATTGCGCTGCTGCGGCATGTGCGCATTCCGGCGCGCTACGTATCCGGTTATCTCTACCGGAGCCGTGAAGACCACGACCGCTCTACGCCCGATGCCACGCACGCATGGGTTGAGGCCTTCATGCCGCATCTCGGCTGGATTGGCCTTGACCCCACCAACAACTTGGTGGCACATCATCGCCACATCCGCACTGCCATTGGGCGCGATTATGCCGACGTGCCGCCTACGCACGGCATCTTCCGCGGAAATACCACGAGCGAGCTGTACGTTGCCGTACAAGTTGAAGCCAGCGAAACCGCTCCAGCGCTCGACCGCAAGATGCCTATTCCTGAAGACTGGAGCGTTTTGGTAGAACGCGCTCAGCAGCCGCCCGCGCCGGCGATCCCATTCATGGATCTGCAGCAGATGCAGCAACAACAACAGCAGCAGTAGTTCTGCACAAGCAGAAGGCCGGGGCACACGCTCCGGCCTTTTGCGTCAGCATTTATTTTCTTTAGCTCAATTCGACTTCAATTTTGGTGACCGACGCCGGCGGGAATGTAAAGCGCACTCCACCTGCCTGCACCTTCACCTCCGCGCTGCGCGTCTTTACCACATCCGGCTGATCGAGCGTGTTGTGTGCATGGATGTCCTTCTCCGCAATCACCCACGCCTTTGCGCTCGCGGCTTTCGCACCCCGCAGCACGATCTCAGTCTCGCGCGCATTGCTCACATCGGGATTCACGGCCGTGAGCGTGAGCACATTGTCCTTCTTTGAAGCCGAACCTTTCAGCCCCCAGAACGTTGCCTGCTTGCCGTCGCGATCCCAGCGTGCCGCCGGCGATGAAAACTCCGTGCGCACCGCCGTGCCACCCTGATGTGCCGCGTACATCTCAAACACATTGAAGACCGGCGTGGTGGCGAACTTGTCACCAAGACTAAGGAATAGCGAGTTAAGGCAATTCACAAGCTGCGCGCAGGCCGCCATGCCTACCTTCTCGGCGTTGCGGTTGAACGTGTCGAGCGAGATCGCCGTCATCACCGCGTCGCGCACCGTGATCATCTGTCCAAGTATCTGCTCCGGAGAGTTCTCCGTGCCGGGCTTGTACCACGGGCCGTACTCGTCGATCACGAGTTTGACCTTGTGTTCAATGTCGAACTCAGCAAGCGCCGTCCAGTGATCGAGCATCACCCTCTCAATGCGGTCGGTTTCGCGGCAGATCTCGTACCAGTCGATTGGGTCGAACTTGAGCGCATCCCCTTTGCCGGCGTCCCAGTCGGTCGTCTTTCCTCGCGACAAATTCCACGCGTAATGGTGCACGCTGAGTCCCCACACTCCGCGAACGTCGGTGCCGGCGCGGCCGCGCATGAGCTTGTTAAAGAATCCACGCGTCCACGCCTGCTCGTCGCTGTTGGGTCCTGAGGCGATGAACCGCAATCCCACCCCGTAGTCCGGGACCCAGGTCGTGTAGCGTCCGTACTCGATTGCGTAATCTTCCGGATCGAAATTACCACCGCAGCCCCAGCTCTCATTGCCTACGCCCCAGTAGCGCACATTCATGGGATCGGCGAAGCCGTCGCCCGCACGCGTTTCCGCCAGCGTCGTGGTTCCGCGCGGCGAGTTGCAATACTCCACCCAGTGGTCAAAGTCGAGCGGTGACAGCGAACGCAGGTTCGCCGCAAGATACGGCTCCGCACCCGACAATTTGCAGAAACGTACAAAGTCGGGCGTGCCAAAGCTGTTGGGATCGTATACCTGCGGGATGTTGGTCTTCTGCTGCGCGGGCGTAAAGGAGCCGAGCCAGAAGTTAGTTCGCCGCGGCCGTTTCTCCTTAGGTCCAATACCGTCGCGCCAGTCGTAGCTGTCGGCAAAGCAGCCGCCGGGCCAGCGCACCATGGGAGCCTTGATGGCGCGCATCTTGTCAATCAGCGCCGAGCGCAATCCACGTTGATTGGGAATCTTCGATCCCTCGCCCACGTAGATTCCGTCGTAGATCACCGAACCCAGATTCTCGGTAAAGTGGCCATATATCTCAGGCGCGATGGTGCCGATCGGTTCTTCGAGCAGCACTTCCACATGGCTGTCAGCCTGCTGAGCAAGCGCGCTGCCTTTTGCAAATACGAAAGCGGCTGCACTCGATGCAGCCGCCGCCTTCAAAAAATTCCGTCTTTCCATTTGCCTTGCTCCTGTTGTGAGACGCTTTCTGAGGCGCGAATCACGGGGCCTGCTCATGCAGGCCCCATCGTCTGAGCACTTCAATCCGGCGTCCACCAAATACGGCTATGCACTACCTCTGACTTCAGCCGCGATTTTTCTCAACTCCGGCAGTATCTTGCCCAATGCCGCCGGCTTTGCATCCGCAGTGCCGAGCGCAAAGTAAACGTCGCGATACAACGGATACAGACGATCGTAGATTGCCGATGCGTTTGCATCGGGTTCAACAGTGCGGAACGGCAGGCACACCGCGGCCTGCGCCTCTTCGATGGTCTTGTACGCCCCCGCCGCCAAAAGCGCGAAGATGCCGGAGCCGAGACTGGTGGGAATTCCCACAGGCACGAGCACAGGTTTCTTGAGCACGTTCGCATAAATGCGGTTCAGCACTTCATTCTTTTGCGGGATGCCTCCGGCATTGATGACGCGGTCGATGCGCACACCGTGCTGCGCCATACGCTCAAGGATGATGCGTGTGTGGAACGCGGTGCCTTCGATTGCCGCGAACAACTCGTCCTGCGCGGTGTGCACAAGGTTCCAGCCCAGAGTTATGCCTCCAAGCTCAGGATTTACCAGCACGGTGCGGTCGCCGTTGTCCCAGCTAAGGCGCAGCAATGCTGTCTGTCCAGCTTTGTAAGCATCAAGTCCTTCAGACAACGCAGCAACGGTAGTGCCTGCGCGGCGCGCAATGCCCTCAAAGATGTCGCCAACAGCAGAGAGCCCGGCCTCAATGCCCGAGAACTGCGGATGCACGCTGCCCGGCACCACTCCGCAAACACCTGGAACCAGTTCCGTCTTCTGCGCCATCGCGATCACGCAAGTGGAAGTGCCCACTACGTTAACCACGTCGCCCTCTTTGCAGTTCGAGCCGATGGCGTCCCAATGTGCGTCAAACGCGCTGACGGGAATCGGTATGCCTGCCTTAAGGCCCAGCTTGGCAGCCCAGTCTTCGTTCAAGGTACCGGCGATGTGATCGCTGGTGAGATATTCGCCGCCGATCTTTTCACGCACACCTTTCAACAGCGGATCGATCGCAACAAGGAAGCTCTCCGGCGGCAGACCACCCCATTTCGGATTCCACATCCATTTGTGGCCCATGGCGCAAACGCTGCGCTTCAGTTTGCCTGCGTCGGTTACACCGCTCAAAGTGGCGGCAACCATGTCACAGTGCTCCACCACCGTCTCCATCTTGTCGCGCTTGTCAGGATTGTGCCGGAGCCAGTGCAGCAGTTTTGAGAAGCCCCACTCGTGCGAGTACACACCACCGCACCACTCAATGCCTTCAAACCCCAGTTTGTGAGCTTTCTCCGTGATCTCCTGCGCCTCAGCATGGGCGCGGTGATCGCACCAGAGATAGTAGTCGTCCAGGGGTTCCAATCCCTTGCCCAGGGGCATGATGGTTGAGCCCGTGGTATCGATGGCGATGGCGGCCACATCTTTGCCGTCGATGCCTGTAGCCTTGAGAACGTCCTTCGTGGCCTGCGTCATGGCCGACATGTGATCGGCGTGCGACTGCGTCGCATAGTCAGGATCTTCGCGGCGGCGGTGCAGCGGATAATTCGCCGATGCGGTGCCGATCGGCCCTTTCTTGCTGTCGACAAGAGTTACTCGAACGCTAAGAGTGCCAAAATCTACCCCGGCAACGACTGTCATGGGAATAAACCCTCCGGAAAACGCTTACTGGATTCGACAAACAGACTACACCATTGACCGGCGTATCTGCATGGGCCGCGGCTCACGACTTACTGCTTCTTCTTTCCTGGAAGCAGGCCAGTCAGCTTGCTAACCAGGCCACCCCTGTCTGACGGCTTGGGCGCAGCGGGAGCAGACGCGGCTGTTTGGCTGCCCAATGTTGACAAAGGGCTTGATGTTCTCTGCTTTGCGGGTTTGGTGGGATTGCTTGCGGCCGATGGTGCCGATACGCCATCGGCAACCTGCGCATCGTTGAGAGTCTTCGCAGTCTCGCTGCCAGCATTTTTCACAAGGATTGAGATCCTCCGATTCGATGGATCGTACGGATTGTTCTTCACCCGAAGAAACTGGTCCGCATATCCGCGTACCTGTGTCACCTGGTCACGCCGGACCCCGTCCTGCTGCATGAGCCGGCGCGCAGCGTTGGCGCGGTCCGCGGAAAGCTCCCAGTTGCTGTAGCTGGCGTCAGTCGAGTACTGCGTCGCATCCGTGTGCCCTTCAATCAGCAAAGAATTGGGAAGCGTCTTGAGTTCGCCGGCCAGCAGTGTAAGCAGTTCCTGCCCATTGGCACTCAACTGCGCACTGCCGCTCTGGTAGAAGGTCCCGTTCTTGTCTTCAAGAAGCTCAATGCGTAGCCCCTCGGGCGTAATGGTGATCTCAATCTGCTTTGAGAGCTTTTCCAGCTCCTTCTTTGCTTTGATCTCCTGTTCCAGTTTTTCCTTCAGCTTCTGGAGATCGTTCTGGTTCTCGGTAACCGTGGCCCCACTCCCGGACATCGTGGTTCCCAGCAGAGAGGCCGTGCCCCGGGGATCGTTGAAGTATCCGGCCACCGCCCGCTTTACATTGTCGCTCTGGTTCATGAGCCACAGCACAATAAACAGTGACATCAATGCTGTGACAAAGTCGGCATACGCTACCTTCCACGCGCCGCCGTGGTGACCGCCATGCGCGCTTTTCTTCTTGATAACGATGACCGGCCTACTCTTTGACGCCATTGTGTTCAGTCTCTCTCTGCCGTGATCAGGCCGCGGCCTCCACCGTCTCAACCTTGTTCTTGCAGTTCTTCTCCATCTCGTCGAAGCCGGGCCGAACATGGGCCGGAATGGCGCGCCGTCCCATTTCGATTGCGATCATGGGCGCCGACCCCTTGAGAAACGACAGCAGCAGAACCCGCAGCACATGCAGGTATTCGTTCTGCTCATCTGCCGCCTTGCGCATGTTGGCGCTCAACGGGCCCACCACGCCGTAGCAGAGCAGGATGCCCAGAAACGTGCCCACCAGAGCCGCCGCTACCTTTTCACCAATCTGCTCGGGAGGCCCGCCGAGCGCTCCCATGGTGATGACAACACCCAGCACCGCCGCCACAATGCCGAGCCCAGGCAGAGCATCGGCCACGATCGACAATGCGTCGATTGGCTGCATGGCCGCGTGATGATGAACCTCCATATCGAGTTCCATCATCTGATCCATGTCGAACGGTTCGACACCACCGGTAACTGCCGTGCGCAGCGAATCGCACAGAAAATTGACCGCTTCGTGATCGCCTAGAAATTGCGGGTAGTTTTTGAAGATGGGGCTCTCAGCCGGCTTCTCTACATCTGCTTCGACCGCAAGCAAGCCTTCCTTCCGAACCTTGTTCAGAAACTGGTACATCATCTTGAGCGTGTCAAGATAGCGCTGCTTGCCAAAACGTGAACCTTTCATAATGCCTATGAGCCCCAGCGCAATACCTTTGAGAATGTGCGGTGGGTTGGCCACAAGCAGCGTTCCCATGGCCGCGCCCGCGATGATCAGCAACTCGGCAGGCTGCATCAACACAGCAAGCTGGCCCTTCTCCATCAGGAAGCCGCCGATTACGGCGCAAAACACCAGTACAATCCCTACGATCGCGAGCATTCGTGAACTCCTCGTGCCGAGGTAACGCAGTTTCCGCCCGTGCGCATGCTGGTCTCCATGGCTCTTTGGGCACGCTCAAGCAGTTGCGCGAGATTCTCATGGCCAGACTGGGAAGCCTGCGCCGCGCCGATACTTACGGTCAGCGTGATCCGGTCACCCCACCACTTGAAGTCCGTGGTCCGCGCTTGCCCAGCCAACACACGCGCATGCGTCGCCAGCATCTCAGGTGTACGCTCGTGTGAAATGACAAGAAACTCATCGTCGCCCCAGAGGCCAAGGATCTCTGCCGGGCGCATACCTGTCATGAGCGTGTGTTTGAGTTTTTCGATCATTGCTTCGCACGCGCCTGCGCCATGTGACTTGTACAACCCCTCGGCCTGGTCGATCTTGATCCACAACACGCCGAACGGCAGGCCACCGCTCACGCAATCGTCGAATTCGCGGCGCAGATGCTCTTCGATCTCTGCCTGGTTCTCCGCTATGGTGGCGTTGTCGCCGCGGACGCCGTGAGGAAGTGCGTCGAGATCTTCGGCGGGATGAAACAGCAATGCGGTTCCAATACGTTCGCCAAGTCCATCGCGCAGCATCTGCACGTGCATCATGAGCTGGATTTCGTGACCTAGCTTGTGGCGAGCCTTGATGAGCATTCCACGGCTGCTGTCCCTGCATTCCCAGTGAAGCGCGCGTTCGGCCCCCAGAGGCTCCAGTCCGCGCGGAAGCGAACGGCCCATCACCTCAATGGACGGATATCCCGTTGCAGCTTCAGCCGCCTGATTCCAAAGCGCTACTTCGCCGCCCGCGCTGAACAGGGCGACAGCCCCCTGCAGGCTGTCGAGCAACGATTCAAGCAATTCAACGCGTTCTGCCATTCACACCCCACAAGGGATACATCGGCAGAACGCGCCGCGGCTTGATTGCGCGGACGGCAAAGGATGGGAAAAACCGAAGCTTTCGATCCCGTACCGGCGAGCCGGCATCTATAGCAGTTTCGGAATTGGCGTAGACCGAAAGCAGGCAGCAAAGTGGCCTTTTCATCAAGAAAATGCCACCCTTCAACGCTCTCAAAAAATCTACGAGTATTCCGAGACTGCTCTAGAAGCTACCAGCTAGGAGCTGTACTTCCGCACCCACTCGATAATCGACCGGACTGCGATGCCGCTGGGGCCCCTGGCCATGAACGGCCTGGTCTCTTCAGCCCATGCCACGCCCGCAATGTCCAGGTGAATCCACGGCGTGTCTTCAGAGAAGGTGTGGAGAAACTCGGCTGCCGTGCTTGCGCCGCCATAGCGGCCTCCGGAGTTTTTGATGTCGCCGATATCGCTCCTGATCATATCTACATATTCACTATCGAGCGGCAAGCGCCAGAATTTCTCGCCTGAAGTTTCCAGAGCCGCGGCAAATTTGCCGTAGGTTTCGTCGTCGTTCGAAAATACACCGGCAAAGACCTTGCCCAACGCCACCACGCAGGCGCCGGTAAGTGTTGCAGCGTCGATGAGATGCGTTGCGCCCAACTGCCTCGCATAAGCCAATCCATCGGCCAGCACCAGCCGTCCTTCCGCATCGGTATTGATGATCTCGATGGTCTTACCCGACATAGCTGTCTGCACATCGCCAGGTTTCTGCGCCTTGCCGTCCGGCATGTTTTCAGCGGCGCACACAATGCCGATCACCCGTACTCGTGGCTTGAGCAGCCCAATGGCGCGCATCGCGCCGATCATAGCCGCACCTCCCGCCATGTCGTATTTCATCTGGTCCATCTTGTCCGATGGCTTGATGGAGATACCGCCCGTGTCGAAGGTAATTCCCTTGCCCACAAGACCGAGTACCGGGGTCCCCACGGACGGGTCTTTGTCCGTGGGGTGAAGGACCAGCCCTTGCTTCACGCCTTCCGGCTCATAGCGCATAACGATCAGCGCCGGCGGTTCCGCCGAGCCTTGCGACACACTCCAGAACGCGCCCATCTTCAATTCGTGCAGCTTCTCGGTAGAATACACATTGCACGTAATGCCAACCTCTTTCGCCATGTCGGCCGCGCGCCGGCCCAGCACGGTTGGGGTGAGTTTGTTGCCGGGCTCGTTCACCAGCGACCGGGCCAGGTTCTGGCTCTCGCCGACAATCACGCCCTCTGCAAATGAAGCTTCAAGGCCGCCGCGATTTACCGCGGCCGAAGCGGCAACGGTGAAAGTTTGCAGGCTCTGATCCTTGCGGTCGCTCCTGTAGGTATCGGGGTCGAAATCTCCAACGAACCCGCCTTCTGCGGCGGCCCGGGCACATGTGTCCGCAGCGAGCGAGTCTGCCTCAGGGAGCGCAAAAGTAACCTCCCGGATTCCTCGCGGCTTGGCAAAGCGAACGGCGGTTCCGGCGGCGTTCCGCACACTGTGCACGGTGGCCTTGGCCAGCTTGCCAACGCCCACCAGCAAAAGCCGCCTGGCGGCCAGTCCGGCCGGTGCGTGCAGCAAAAGAGTCTCGTTGGAGCCGGCCTTGTATTCACCGCTGGCCAGCACCGCCTCGGCGGCGGCCTTAACGGCATCATCGGTTGTCAGCAGGACGGGCTGCGGCCTGGCGTCCGGCCCTTTGGCGGTCTGGGTGTCGGCGGCCACCACGGCCAACAGTTCAGTCTTGATTTCAGGCAGTTTGGCAAAGCTCAGTTTAGTCTGCATAACCTTTTATTGTTTCATTGCGCAACAGAAACGAGTACCGAGTACCGGCATTCTGCCTCGGAAAAGTTTGCCACAAGTCGTAGCGAGATCAGCCTGAAAGCTGAGAACTGCCTTATCGTCCCATCCGATGCTTGCTGGCATTGACAGCTGAGCGGGCCTCGCGATCGGCTTCGCGGCGTCGCTCGGTCTCGCGCTTGTCCCAGTCCTGCTTGCCCTTGGCCACTGCCAACTCGCATTTCACCCGGCCATTACGGAAATAAAGCCGCGTGGGGATGAGCGTATGACCCTTAATCTGCGTCTTCGACAGTAGCTTGCGAACTTCTTCCCGATGCAGCAGCAGTTTTCGTGTGCGTGTTTCGTCGTGATTGGCGATGTTCCCGTGCGAATAGGGTCCGATATGCATATTCAGCAAGAAAGCCTCGCCGTCCTTGATCAGGCCGTAGGCGTCTTTCAAATTGGCCTGCCCCTGGCGGATCGACTTGACCTCGGTCCCGCGCAGGGCGATCCCCGCCTCGAACTTCTCCAGAAGGAAGTAATTATGGCCGGCAGTCCGGTTGTGGGCGGCGTCCCGTTCCCCGGCAGCCACGGGATCGCGCGGGCGCGCCGGCTTTTTAGGGCTGGCCGTCTCTTTAGCGACAATCGTGTGGCTGGTTTGGCGTGCCATGGGGTAAATCCCTCGAATTCTCATCGTAGCATTGCATCTACCATTAACCGCCCTGACCAAGGGCCCTGCTAAAATGAGGCGTTGTCGGTTGAAGAAGATTGCTGTTGGCAGTAACGTGAAAATCCGCGTCCGGGGCAGCCAAGGCGGCCTGCAAGGGCCTACCGGAGGGTCTCTGCCGGTCAAGACGCCTGGGAGTTCGATGAACAGCCGCGCTCACGCTCCGGTTACGACCGGTTTTACCCTTTCCCGAGCCCTCTGCAGGATGACTCTGGCCGCAACGCTCGCTCTCCTGTCGTTGTCGAGCGCGAGCCTTCACGCGCAGTCCGCCAACTCCCTGTACAAGCACGGTCAGGATGCCGAGGCGCGCCAGGACTACGACGCCGCATTCGACTTCTACCAGAAAGCCAACGCCAGGAACCCGAAGGATATTACCTACCGGGCGGCGCTTTTCCGGGTCCGTACCACCGCGGCCGCCATGCACATAACCAACGGGCGCAAGCTGCTGCAGGCGGGCAACCAGCAGGGTGCGCTGGCGGAGTTCCTCCATGCCACCGTGCTCGACCCCAGCAACGAAGCCGCGCGGCAGGAAATTCAAAAACTGCAAGCAAAAAGCTCCTCTGCCTTGCCGCCTGAAGCTGCCATTCCCGAGGCAGCAGGAGAGCAACAGGAGGTCAACAGCATGGCTGCGCCGGTGGAGCTTAAGCCGGTGTCAAATGAGCCCCTCACGCTGAAAATGACCGAGGACGCCAAGGTGGTCTATGAGGCGGTCGGCAAAGCTGCCGGCATCAATGTGCTGTTCGATCCGGACTACAATTCAAGGCGCATCCAGGTTGACCTGAACAACGTTTCGCTGATGGACGCCCTGCGCATCATCGGCACCATGTCGAATACCTTTTGGCGGCCCATCACCGCGAACACGATCTTTGTTGCGCAAAATTCCCGCGTCAAGCGCACCGAACTCGACTCACAGGCGGTCCAAACCTTCTACCTGAGCAATGCGTGGCAGCAGAACGATCTGAACGATGTGCAGACCGCGTTGCGTAACGTAATCACCGGAGCCAAATTCTTCGGCGTGGCCAGCCAGAACGCCATCGTGATGCGCGGCACGCCCGACGAGATTCTGCTGGCGCAAAAGATCATCAACGACCTTGATAAAGCCCGCTCCGAAGTCGTGGTCGACATTGCGGTCATGGAAGTGAACAAGAACTGGGAGCGGAATCTTGGCATCTCCTGGCCCAGCAGTGTAGGTGTAGGGTTGCAGACCACTAGCAGCAGTTCATCATCGAGTTCCGATACCACCACAACTACGCCCACCCTTTACGACCTGGCGCATCTCCAGGCCAGTAACTTCGCAGTCACTGTAGGTTCAGCCACTCTGCATCTGCTGCTTTCGAACTCCAACACCAAAGTTCTGCAGAGCCCACGGATTCGCGCCACAGACGACCAGAAAGCAACCATGAAGATCGGCTCGCGTATCCCAGTCGCCACTGGTTCATACCAGACCGGCGCAGCCACTGCGGTCGTCAGCTCGCTTGTCAACACGCAGTTCCAGTACCAGGACGTCGGCGTCCAGATTGAAATGACGCCGACTGTGCACTTTGATCGTGACATTACTTTAAAAATCAAGATCGAGGTAACCTCGCACAGTGGCGACGTGACCATCAGCGGAGTCACCGAGCCCATCATCAGCCAGCGTGTGATTGACCAGGTAATTCGTCTCCGTGAAGGAGAAGCAAGTCTCCTGGGCGGCATCCAAAGCAACCAAGACACTCAGAATTCCTCTGGAATACCCGGCCTTGGTGCACTTCCGATACTCAAATACATTTTCGGTTCAAAGGACCACACCACAGCGGATGACGACATCGTCTTCGCTGTCGTTCCGCACATCGTTCGCTCGCAGGACCTGAACCAGGCAAATCTCCGTCCGGTTGACACGGGTACCGGCCAATCCATCAATGTACGGTTTACCCAGAACGCATCTGCGAATTCTGCATCGAATGCCGCGTCCGGTGCGGGTGCCGCTTCTCCTCAAGCGCCTGTAGGCACGGTTCAGGCAGGAACCGCTGAAGCTGCGGCTCCAGCGTTGATGGCGCAAATGGACGCCGCCGCGCAGAATTCGAGCATTCCTCCGCCTATTCCCACAACACAGCCTGCCTCTCAACAAGCGGCTGCAGGGCAGGCTGCTTCAGACGGAGCCTCTTTCGAGTTGACGATGCCGCCCGGCCCGCTCACCAATGGGAGCAGTTTCCAGGTTCCCGTAGTGCTGAACTCGGCTACCGATGTCGAATCGGTGCCCGTGCAGATTAAGTACGACCCCACGAAACTTGCCTTGGTAAACGTTGCGGCAGGTGATCTGCTGAATCGGGACGGTCAGGCAGTTGCGCTCATTCACCGCGACGACGGCCCGGGCAACCTGACGGTTGTAGCCTCGCGTCCGCCGGGCGCTCCCGGAATCAGCGGCAGCGGCTCTGTCTGCGTACTTACTTTCCAGGCCAAAGCCGCGGGCCCAACGTCGCTCAGCATGACACGTGCCGGCGCGGTCGACAGCAAGCAGCAGGCCGTTACGGTGCAGCCTGCGCAAGCCAATGTTGTTATTCAGTAGGAGCAATACTTCGCATGCGCATGAGCTCGACAATTTCGAGCAAGCCTTCAGCCGGCGCGGCAATGCGCCAGCGCGGCCTGACGTTTGTCGAACTGATCGTCACGGTTGCGATCCTGTCTATTCTTGCCATGGCCGCGCTGCCGGTGGCGCGCTTTCAGGTGAAGCGTCAGAACGAACGCGAGCTGAGACGCGACTTGTGGACGATGCGCGACGCCATCGACAAGTACAAGGACGCGGCCGATCGGGGCGCATTTCAAACCAAGGTCGACAGCCAGGGCTATCCACCCGATCTGGAGACCCTTGTTAACGGGGTAGATGTCCAGGGCAAGAAGCTTAAATTTCTCCGCAGGATTCCGATCGATCCCATGACGGGCAGAGCCGACTGGGGCCTGCGCTCAATGCAGGACGACCCCGACTCAGATTCCTACGGCGGGCAAAGCGTTTTCGACGTGTACTCCAAGTCACAGGGCACGGCTCTGGACGGAACCAGATATTCAACGTGGTAGCAAAGGCGGACGTCAGGTATATGCCAAACCGCAAACAATTCGGCTTTACATTGATTGAGCTGGTCGTCGTCCTGTCGATCATCGGCATTCTGCTCATGCTGGCCGTTCCGCGGTATACCACTTCGATCAAGAACGCCAAGGAAGCCGTGCTCCGTGAGGATCTCCATGTGATGCGGGCAGCCATCGACTCCTACACCATGGACAAGCAGAAGGGCCCTCAGTCGCTCGACGACCTTGTTCAGGCTGGCTATCTGCGGGCGGTCCCTGTAGACCCGATGACCCAAAGCAAAGACACCTGGGTCACCGATACCAGCGATGCGATGTATTCGCTTGACCAGACTGAACCTGGAATCGACGATGTGCATTCTGGATCGCAAGATACCGGCATCGACGGCCAGCCGTACTCAACCTGGTGACAGCACTGAAGTTTGGAAACTGCGAATTTTCAGGGGCGGCCCGGCGGCCATCCATGGCAAAGTAATTCTATGGTCAGGATCAAAGCCATGAATTTGTTCCCCAGTCGCTTCGCGGTCCGTAGGTTCGCCGCCTGGCTTGCGGGAGCCTTGCTTCTTGCTCCGTGCGCCAACATCACTGCGCAGGATGAACAGCCGGCAGAAAAGATCATCACCATCATCATGGTCGACGGCAAGACCGGCAAAACCATCGCACCGGATAACTACGTCATCCGCTTTAATCATCTGGCCGCAGTTCGGAATGAGACTCTCAAGCTCAACGAAGACGGCACAGGCAAATTGAAAGTACCTGCCGACGCCACCTACCTATCGGTTCAAGGTTCCTATCACCATGCAATCGATGTGTACGTTAATTGCGACTCCGATATCGATAAAGACAACGGAGCGCTCCGCTGGTACTCCATAACCGACATCGTGAGCCACGGTGTCTCCACGCCGAACGAGTGCTACAAAGGTAAGTATGCTAAGTCGGCAGCAATACCCCCGACCCGTGGCGAATTCATCTTTTATGTGCGCGAAATCGGTTGGCGCGACGTTGTCCTAGAATGAAGATGTGCCGCCTGCTCCTCCAACTGCTTCGACATTGAGTTCAATCGCGCAGGCCTTTCAGGCTTACGTCAGTCTCATGCGGCTCGGCCCTGGCCCGAACAAAGCTGACCTGGGCGGCCGGCTTCTTTATGTGGGAGAACTCGATGACCTGGGACGCAGCTACACCATCGCAGCCAACGTTGCAGGAGCCGCTACTCTCGCCGCATCTGGCGAACACTCCGCACTGCGCAACGCACTGCGTGAAGGCGTCATCGACTTCCTGGTTAACTCTCTCGACGAAGCCCTCCGCATCCTCAAGAATGAAATCCGCAAACATCAGCCCGTCGCGGTGGCTGTCTCGCTGATACCGGATGTCATCGAGAGTGCGATGCTTGAGCGCGGAGTGATGCCGGATCTGCTTCCGGCACGGTCAAATACGATCCCGCAGTCTGCTGAGCTCTCATCATTTCTCTCTCAGGGAGCGCGGCAGATTTCTGGCCTGCCTCAGGGCACCACGGAGAAGTTGCTCATCTGGTCCACGCCGGAAGAGTATGCACAGAACATGACCGCGTTTGATGAGATGCTCGCGGAACATCTCGAGCCAACCGATGAAATCAGCCGGCGCTGGTTGCGTCAATCGCCCCGATATCTCGGCCCCACTGCACGCCGGCTTCGATCGCTGTCCTGCCAAAACGAGGTCGCCGCGAAACTCATCTCAAGGCTGGGACCACCGATCAATCAGTAATGTCCACCTCACTGTTAACTGACAACTGATCACTGACCAATGTCTTTTAGTCTCTGCTCCCGGCCTCTTCGATCCGAGACCAGAGTTCCTTCACGCCGCTGCCGGTCTTAGCTGAAACGGCCAGAATATTATTCACGCCGAACTCCCTCTTAAGCGCCGCAAGGTTGCGCGTACGTTCGTTGCCGCTCAGGCGGTCTACCTTGGTTGCGACTACGACAAAATCGCGATCGGCGGAGCGCAACCAGTCCAGCAACTGTGCATCGCTCTTCTGCGGAGGAACGTTCGAATCAATGAGGCATACGCATAAGGCCAGCGTTTCGCGATTCGCAAGATACGGATCGATAAAGTCTCCCCAGCCTGCGGAGATCGATTTTGAGATCTTTGCGTAGCCATAGCCGGGAAGATCGGCGAATTGCATTCGCGGCCGCTGTCGCTCATCTTGAATCAGGAAAAAATTGATGGCTCGCGTTCGCCCCGGAGTGGACGATACCTTGGCCGCCTTCTCACCTACGAGCGCGTTCAGCAGGCTTGATTTGCCGACATTCGAACGGCCAAGAAACGCTACCTCAGGAACCGTCGCTGCGGGAAATTGCGTTTCCGCCATGGCCGAAAGCAGGAACTGTGTCGTATATCGCATGCTTAATCAGCATACTTCCCCATACGGCGCATCTCCCATCCCCGGTAATTTAGGATCACATCGGTGGGGGTCGCAGTCCCTTCGCAAGCCGCCTATCATGTTCATTCGTTGAGGTCATCCATGGAATCGATATTCTCTCGTGAACGCAAACCTCTTGATCCCGCACTTAAGCAATACCTGGCCGAAATCGCGGCAGCCGCACCTGATCCGCCCGCTCCGGAAACAGCGGAGAACCGGCGCGCCATCATGAATCGCGCGCTCCAGAACCGCACCGCCATTCCCGGCCTGCCCAATCGAGTCGAAGCACGAGACATTGAAGTCAATGCGCACCGCAATGCGCGGCTCTACACGCCTCCGGATGCGCCTGCATCGCTTCCAGTCCTGCTCTACATGCACGGCGGAGGCTGGGTGATCGGCTCGATTGCCACGCACGATCCGTTCTGCCGTCTGCTTTGCGATGCCGCCGACATCAAAATTCTCTCCATCGATTTCCGTCTGGCGCCTACCTATCCATTCCCCGCCGGCTTGAACGACACTCTGGCTGCGTGGCATTGGCTCGTTGACCACGCAACTGAGATTGGCGGCGATCCACAGCGACTTGCGCTTGGCGGAGATAGCGCCGGCGGCAATCTGGCCGCCGTTGCCGCAAACCGGCTGGGCGCCGCCGCAGACCCCGTCCAGCCCGCGGCGCAACTACTGCTTTATCCCGTCACCGACCACCCCAGTGCCGGCCACGCGTCGTACACGGAATGCTCTACCGGATGCGGCCTGGACGCAAGCGTAATGCGCTGGTTCTGGGACCAATACGTTTCCGGCGTCTCCGCTGTCGACCCCAACGTTTCGCCTTTGCGGCTCAAGGGGCTTCCTGCGTTGCCGCCAACGCTCGTCGCCACCGCAGAGCACGACCCGCTCCGCGATGAAGGCATCGCATATGCGGAAAAGTTGCAGGACGCGGGCGTTGCCGTCACGCACATGCACTCACCGGATATGCATCATAATTTTCCTGTTCATCCCGGCACTATCGCGCGGTTTCCACAGTCGGTCGATGCGCTCAATCAATTTACCGCCTGGCTAAAGAAGACGCTGAACTAGCAATCGTTCATGTGCGATGCTGCGATCCATGCTCCAGGAACAACACCGGCAGATCAAAGCAAAGTTACTCGATTGCTAAAATCACATCTCCTCGGTTGGCACATCAAGCCCACAGGAAGAGACTGGCGTTTGGCGCTTGTCATAATCCCCCTGAAAGGACCACCCCCATGTCTGATCAAGACCTGAAGAACAAGTATCAACCCGTTGCCGATCCGTTGCCGATTTCATGTCGGCCAATGCATTTCAAATCGAGCACTTCCATGTTGAAAATGGGAAAGCCGTATTAACGGCCACAGCCCCGACTGAATTCCTGAAGAATTGCGCATGGGACGAGATCAAGAAGATCGATCCGTCATTTGCTGACCTGCAACATAACATTACGGTCGGGTCTGGAGCGCAGTACACGGTCCAGGCCGGCGACAACCTTTCCAAGATCGGCAAGAAATTCTATGGAAATGCAAATGAATACCCGAAGATCGCCTCGGCAAACGGAATTTCGAATCCAGACCTGATTCGCGTGGGGCAAAACCTGAAGATCCCCGCCTAATATCGTGCGCAAGGAAATAGGAGCACAAGCTAAAAGGGAGTCATTGAATATGACTCCCTTTTAGCTTTTAGATTTTGAACGAGCCTGTTCGGAGCTATTGCCGAGCAGGAGCGTTGCCGCCAACTTCTGAAGCCGGTACCGCTTGCCCTAAAGCTTCAGTCTCAGCAGGCATGCTGCCGGGCAGCGGGCTCTCAAGCGCTAAGGCCAACACTTCGTCCATCGAATCAACAAAGTGCAGTTTCATCGAGTTCTTGATGTTGTCAGGCAGTTCGGCCACATCCTTCTCGTTGGCGCGCGGCAAAATCGCTTCAAAGATGCCCGCACGCAGTGCCGCCAGCAGTTTCTCTTTCAAGCCGCCAATGGCCAGCACTTTGCCTCGCAGCGTGATTTCACCGGTCATGGCTATGTCGCGTCGAACTGGAATCTTGGCCAATGCGCTTGCAAGCGCAGTCGCCATCGTAATACCAGCCGATGGACCGTCCTTAGGAATAGCTCCCTCAGGAACATGCAGATGCAAATCAACGTTGCGGTAGAACTCGCGGCTCAGCCCCAGCGCCTGCGCACGGCCACGAATGTAGCTCAGAGCCGCTTGTGCCGACTCCTGCATCACGTCGCCCAGTTGCCCTGTGATGGTGAGTTTACCTTTGCCGTCGAGCACCTGAACCTCGGTGGTCATAATGCTGCCGCCCACTTCAGTCCATGCCAGCCCCGTGACCAGGCCCACTTCACTCTTCTCGTGTACTTCAGAGTCGCGGAACCTTACCACGCCAAGATATTCGTGAATATTGGCGCCCGTAATCTCTTCGCCGTGCTTGGCGCCTGCCTTTACAACCTTGCGCGCTACCTTGCGGCACACATTGCCGATTTCTCGCTCCAGGTTGCGCACGCCGGCTTCGCGCGTGTACGAACGAATGATTCCCAGAATCGCATCGTCCTTGAAGACGACATTCTTATCGCTTAATCCAGTCTGCTCGCGCTGCTTCTTGATGAGGTACTGCCGCGCGATCTCAAGCTTTTCCTGCTCGGTGTATCCCTGCAACCGCAACACTTCCATGCGGTCCTGCAAAGCAGCAGGAATGGTGTGCATTACGTTTGCGGTGGCCACGAACAGCACCTGCGACAAGTCGTAGTCCACGTCGAGGTAGTGATCCTGGAACGTGGTGTTCTGTTCCGGGTCCAGCACCTCAAGCAGCGCCGACGCCGGATCGCCGCGGAAGTCCGATGATATCTTGTCTACTTCGTCGAGCAGGAACACGGGATTCTTAGTGCCCGCACGCTTCATGTGCTGGATGATCTGCCCGGGCAGAGCCCCAATGTAGGTGCGCCGGTGCCCGCGAATCTCCGCCTCATCGCGCACGCCGCCAAGTGAGAGCCGGACGAACTTGCGGCCCGTCGCCTTGGCAATCGACATGCCCAGCGAGGTCTTGCCCACACCCGGAGGTCCGACAAAGCACAGAATCGATCCCTTGGGATTCTTGACCAACTGCCTCACAGCGAGAAACTCGAGAATGCGCTCCTTGATCTTCTCCAGCCCGTAGTGGTCGGTGTTCAGCACCTTCTCCGCGAAGTCAATTGAACGCGTTTCCTTGGACTTCTTCTTCCACGGCACCGCCAAAAGCCAATCGACGTAGTTACGGCTCACTGTGGATTCGGCTGACATGGGCGGCATGGCCTCAAGCTTCTTGAGTTCCTGGATGGCCTTTTCAAGTACTTCCTTGGGCATGCCCGCGGACTCAATCTTCTTCCGCAGCTCGTCGTACTCACTCTTTTCGCCGCGGCCCAGCTCTTTTTGAATCGCCTTGATCTTCTCGTTGAGGTAGTACTCTTTCTGCGCGCGCTCCATCTGCCGCTTTACGCGCGACTGGATGTTGCGGTCCAGGTCAAGCTTCTCAATCTCAATATCGAGCACATCGGCAATGCGCGAAAGTCGTGCCGATGGATCGAAGATGGCAAGCAGCTCCTGCTTCTCCTCGATACCCAGTTGCAGATTGGCCGCAATGGTGTCGCTCAGCTTCGCCGGCTCGTCCATCCGCACAGTGGCGATGATGGTCTCGTAGTTCAACGACTGTTGCAGCTTTACGTACTGCTCAAAGAGACCGGTCACGCGCTGCATAAGCTGTTCTGCAGCGGGAGTCATCTCAAACGTGCTTTTGCCGGTGCGCACCGTGGCAACAAAGAAACCATCCTTGTCATTCACGTCGGATGATTTGGCGCGCTCAACGCCCTCAACCAGCACCTTGATGTTGCCGTCGGGCATCTTGACGCTCTGCACGATATTGCAGATGGAGCCGACTTGATAAATGTCCTTCGCCTTGGGCTCATCGATGGACGCATCGTGCTGCGTGGCGAGAAAAATCTTCCGGTCCCCGCCGAGTGCCTCTTCAAGAGCGCGCACGCTGGACTCGCGACCCACCACGAAGGGAGTCATCATGTAGGGGAAGATCACCATGTCCCTGATGGGCATCATGGGAAGCTTGCGCGTCTCGCCTTTTTCTTTATGTGAAGTCATTCGGGGTACCTTATTGGATGCAAAAGGGTTCGCTTCAGCTTCATTGTGCGAGCGAAACCCTTTTTGCGATTGTACAGCGGAACTCGCGCACGGTGCTTAACAGCGCGATGCAACTTTCGTTTAAGTGCTAAACATAATCAATTGAGCATGAAACAGGATGTGCATATCGATGCATATCCAAAAGGGTGGTCATCACTTCTATTTCGCAAGCTCTCCTCTTACCGAAGGTGCGAGTCTGAAATTACAGACCCACTGCCTGCATCTTGACGGCGTAGAGGGAGTGATGGGTAAGAATGTAAAGCGTGCGGCGGTCGGCGCCACCGAATACCAGATGTATCGGACGCTCCGGTACGTCGATCTTGCCCAGCAGCTTTCCGTCGGGCGAGTAGACCAGAATCTGCCCCGCCGCAATGTACACGCATCCCTGCTCATCCTGTGTCACGCTCTCACCACCGGCTTCGGCAAACAGCTTCACGTCGGTCACCGATCCTGATGGCGTAACCATGCCTTTGTACGTCGCCTCTTCCGATTCGGATGTCACATAAAACGGATGTCCCGGGACAGCCTTCTGCAACCCGAAAGTCCGCAGCAGATCCGCCATCTTGGTTCCCCACTCCGTGTGACCGTTCACAAAATCGTCGCCCGACGAAATCCCGCCGCCGTTTTCCACCGCCCCGTAATGCCATGGCCGGTCTGTGGCAAAGCCGCGCATCGCGAACACCGCGTCGGGCAGATATTGTCCGGGCCCCTTTTCCGGCTTCAGCAGCGAGATCGTATCCGGGGGTACGTCGGGCCGGAAACTGAATACTTTTCCCGCACCATTCCGCGACACGACAAGCAGATTGCCTGCCTTGTCGAAAGCAAGATTCTCCGGCTCCAGCGAGTCGTTGCTCACGTTGACTGCTTCGCGGTTCTTTGCGTCCCACTTGAAGATGCGCTGCCAGTGCGTATCGACAAAGTAGAGTGTTCCGGATGCATCCACTGCACCTCCGGAATTTGAAAAGAATCCGGTAGCGAGCCGCTCAACCTGCGCATGAGGCGCAAGCACAGGCGGCACTGGGATAGACGCCTCAGAAGGCGTTCCAGGCAGATCTAGATTGGCGAATTCACGCGCTCGAACTTCCGCGTGATGCGTTGCGTCCAGAACGGAGTTGTCAAACGACACCTTCGCGTTGCTGTTCACGTGCATGTTGCGAATGCGAATATCGCTCGACTCCGATACCGTGACCGCATAAGGAAACGGCGCATAGCTGCTGATGACGCGGTACCCGTGGAAGTTTGCGATAGTGATGTTCTTGCACTGAATGATTTCGATCGGCAGTGCGTAGCGACTTTCACCGCGTTCCTCTTCTGTTTGCAGTGCCTCCAGATCCCAGTTTTCCGCGCGCACAAGGCGAATCTCGTTGCGCACATGATGCTCGCTCGACAGCTCGTATACGTGACCCGGCGTTGAAGTATCAGAGATCAACAAACCCGCGGAGGCAAAGGTAGAAGGTGTCCAGATATTGGCGAAGGTGCCGCCGCCACCGTTGGTAATCCAGAGGCTGGGATACTGCACGTCCCAGTGGTAAAGCGGATTTGGATCGCCGGTATGCGTGTTGTTGTACGGATTCATGCGCTTGCCGTCTGGCAGATTGGTTCCGTGCCCACCGAGAAAGCGCACATCGTTCATCAGCGAGTTTGCGCCGGCCATCCATAACGCGCCTACTGCGCGATCGTTGATGCCGCCGGTAAACAGTCCGATGCCGACTACGATGTTGTCTCCACCCTTCGGCGCTTCAAGAAGCGCGCGCGGCGGGCCTGCACCCTTAAATGCAGGACTTTCGTCCTTCAAGTCAATCAGCGTCATGCTGGGATGCAGGCCGATGAGCACCGTGTTCGGACGCAGATGGATGGTATCCGTAACCAGATAGCGGCCCATCGGAATATACAGCGTGGGATGCTCGTCGATTGCCTTCTGGATAGCTGCAGTGTCGTCGGTAACGCCGTCACCCTTTACGCCGAGCGTCTGCAGGTTGACCCATGTTGAAGCCGGCGGCAATGCTCGAATCGCATCGCCCTTGTCCGCGGGTAACTGCGCAACCGACTGTGCATCGAAGTTGCTCTCAATGCGGCCCCAGTCCGAAGCATTGTTCAGCTTCAAGCCGTAGGAAAACGACTTCACGACATACTTGTCAGCCGGACCATTGAACGTCTTTCCGCTTTCGCGCAATTGCGCAAATACCTTTACGCCACTGCAGGCGATATCGATCAGGTTGACCTCTGTGAGCGCGCTCTTTTCGTTGCCGAACAGGATTGCCGGTCCGCTGATGTTTTCAAAGCGCGAGTGCTCGACCCAAAGCTCATCGGAGTATTCCGGATCAATCGAAATAGCTGTCGGGACATTTTGAAACGTATCGTGTATCAGCGTCAGACCGGCTTCGCGCTCCTTGATAGCGGCTTTGCTCTGTCCGTCGAAGCTCGAATCGATGAGAGTAAACTGCCAGCCGGGCGACGGCCTCACCGTGTCAATGCCGTATTGCCCACCGTGGAAGTGCAGATCTTCAGCCTCATTGCCCGCATCCTTGATGCCCGCCAATCCCGAACCGATCCAGAAGTCCATGTGCGCGAGCAGCGAATGCTGCGCGTAATGTGAGCGGATGCCGACCGCTGCGGGATTCCCCTTGCCGATCTCGATGTCGGCATTGCTCAACGCCGAGTAGAACGTTCCAGGCGATGCGTCGGGAATCGCCGGGTTCGGCGGAACTGTGCCTTCAATCGCCACCGCGGGCCTGCCAGTGGCGAAATCCATCCGCCGCTCCGTTCTCGGCCGGCCGCCTGCAAACATGAACATGTAGCCCAGACCTTGCTGGTAGCCCGGCGTGTCGTCGCCCAGGACGAAAACAGGGCGCGTCTCCCCGTAACCGATAACGCGAACAGCGGGCCAGATGTAGATGGTTCGCGTGATGCGATAGCGCCCCGAGGGGACAAAGAGAATTCCCTCTCCGTGCTCGCCGGCTCGATCAATTGCGGCCTGAAGGACTTCGCTGTCGTCAGCTACGCCGTCGCCATGGACGGCAAAGTTGTCGGGTGTGAGGTAAACCGCTTTCGCGTCGTTGGGCCGAACCGGGTAGAAGGATGCGGCGTGAATCGGGAGCCCAAGGCCAAGACAGAGAAAAGATAATGCCGGCAGCGCGTACTTTTTCATTGAATGATCCGGAGCCGTGGTTTGCGGTAGCGGCCACACGGCCATGTGCTCGCATTCCGAACACACAACCTGGCTTCCGCACGGCTGCAAGCATTGAGCCACAACGGACTTCGGAGTGTCAAAGAGCCCCTGACACAAAAATGCGCCGTATGCCGGCGTCGTTGAAGCCGCTCAAAAACATTCAGGCCTCCGCACTTGTGCAGAGGCCTGAGTAGTACCAGACTTCGTATGAGAGGTTAGCCCGCCTTTTCAAGCAGGCACATGCTCAGGTCGCGGCGTTCCACCATATCCTTTGTGATCTCGAGATCGCGAACCCGCTTGTTGCTCGGCAGATGATACATCAGGTCGAGCATCAACTCCTCAAGGATCATGCGCAGCCCGCGCGCACCCACCTTGCGTGCCAGAGCTTCGCGCGCCACGGCACAGACCGCCTCATGCGTAAAGTGCAGGCGGACATTCTCGTACTCGAACAGGCGCTGGTACTGCTTGAGAATCGCGTTCTTGGGCTTGGTGAGAATCTCGATCAGCGCGCTCTCGTCGAGCTCGTCAAGAATGCCCATCACAGGAAGGCGTCCGACGAATTCCGGGATCAATCCATACTTGATGAGATCCTGCGGCTCGGTCTTGCGCAGCAGTTCGGTGTCGCGATGCGAGCGGCTCGTCGCCTGATCCGCTTCATTGTCAGAGGTGCGGAAGCCGAGCGCCTTCTTGCCGACGCGGCGGCCCACCACGCGCTCCAGACCAACAAACGCTCCGCCACAGATGAACAGAATGTTAGTGGTATCGACAGCGGTGAACTCCTGATGCGGGTGCTTGCGTCCGCCCTGCGGAGGAACGTTGGCCACGGTGCCCTCAAGAATCTTGAGAAGCGCCTGCTGCACGCCTTCGCCGGAGACATCGCGGGTAATGGAGGGGTTCTCGTCCTTGCGGCCGATCTTGTCGATTTCGTCAATGTAGATGATGCCCTGCTGCGCGCGGTTCACGTCGCCGTCGGCGGCCTGCAGCAGCTTGAGGATAATGTTCTCCACATCCTCGCCAACGTAGCCGGCCTCGGTCAGTGTGGTGGCATCCACAATCGCGAACGGCACATCCAACATCTTGGCGAGTGTGTGGGCCAGCAGTGTTTTGCCGGAACCTGTCGGTCCCACGAGCAGAATGTTGCTCTTGGCGAGTTCGACTTCGTTGTTCTTCACCCGGTTCATCTGGATGCGCTTGTAGTGGTTGTAGACCGCGACCGCGAGTTTCTTCTTGGTTTGGTCCTGGCCGATAACAAAGTCGTCGAGGAAGCTCTTGACCTCCTGCGGCTTGGGCAGGTGGCCTGCCGCGGCTGCCGGCGTTGCCTCGCCGCGGTCGTCTTCAAGAATTGAGTTGCATACAGCCACGCACTCGTCGCAAATGTACGCGCGCGGGTAGTCGCTGGGTGACGAGATTAACTTGGCCACGGCATCCTGCGATTTATGGCAAAACGAGCAGCGCAATGCTTCTTCGGGTCCCGTACGCGGTTTCATTTCTTAGCTCCCTCTTGACTTGCTCGCCGTTCTAAACGTTCGGGCCGTTTACGTGCGCGGCCTGTCGATGATTTCATCAACGATTCCGTACTCAAGTGACTGCTGCGCGTTCATGATGAAATCGCGCTCCACATCCCGCTCAATGCGATCGAGCGGCTGGCCGGTATGCTTGGCCATCAATGTGTTGGTGATTTCGCGAATGCGCAGAATTTCGCGTGCGTGAATGTCGATGTCGGTGGCCTGACCGCTGAGTCCACCCATCGAAGGCTGGTGAATCAGAATTCTTGAATTGGGAAGGGCAAACCTCTTGCCCTTGGTGCCGGCCAGCAGTAGAAAGGCGCCCATGCTGGCCGCCTGACCGATGCAGTAGGTAACCACATTGTTCTTGATGAACTGCATGGTGTCGTAAATGGCCAACCCCGCGGTAATGGAACCGCCCGGAGAATTGATGTAGAGCGAAACATCCTTTTCAGGATCCTCACCCTGCAGGAAAAGCATTTGCGCAACGATGAGATTGGCCACCTGGTCATCGATAGGGGTGCCCAGAAAAATAATATTGTCGCGTAGCAGACGTGAATAGATGTCGTAGGCGCGCTCGCCCCGGCTCGTCTGCTCTACCACCATCGGAACCAATGCCATTGAGTATCTTCCCGCTCTCGTTAGTTGGGCGCTCAGCCCGTTTCAGAGCCATTAGCCCATTTGGGAGCCTTCAGCCCGTTCTCGTTCTATTGATCGGCCGGTTCACCAAGCCTAGGCGACTCCGACCGGAATTCCTTACCTGCCGCTAGCTGCTCGGCAGCCTATCGTACAGCACGGAGGCCGTTTTTTCGCGGCGTAATTGTTCCCGGATTCTAGCCAGTCCGCCGTCCTGAGTCAATCGCACCTTCAGGGCATCAACGGACTCACCGGATTGAAGCGCAGCCATCTGCATTTCGTGGTCCAGTTCCTCGTCGCTGACAACAATATTTTCTTCGGCTGCGATGCGGTCCAGAATAAGGCCCGTCTTGACCTCCGCAATCGCGCTATCGCGCTGCGCACCGCGCAGCCGCCCAAAGTCGAGCTTCCGCATCTGTTCCGGGTTCATCCCCTGGGCCGCAAGGGCGCGCAGTCCCCGCTCCAGGCGAGCGTCAACCTGCTCCTGTACCAGCGATTCGGGAACCGGAAAAGTAAATTTCTCAGCAAGCGCGGCAAAGAGCCGATCCTTGGCTTCGCCTTCCACGCTCCGCTTTTTGCGGTTAGCCACGTAGTCGCGAACCCGTGTTTCCAGATCGGCGTAGGTTTCGTAGTTGCCGATCTCTTTGGCGAACTCGTCGTTCAGCTCGGGAAGCGTACGCTTCTTGATGGCCTTCACTTCCACTTCGTAGGCCACGGTTTTGCCCGCCAGCCGGGGCTCGGAGTATTCCGCCGGATAGATAACCTCCGCCTTGAGCTCCTGACCGGCCTTTGCCCCGCGCAGAGCAGTGGTGAAGGCTTCAACCGTATCCTTGCCGCCAATCTCCACCAGCGCATCTTCGCCGGATACGGGTGCGGCTTCCTCTTCGCCTTCAACCTGTCCTTTATAGGTGATCTGGGCCCAGTCGCCATCCGCAAGAGGTCGGTCCTCTTCAACCGGTTCGATGGTGGCGCGCGATTCGCGCAGCCGCTCGATCTCCTGCTGGAATTCCTCGTCGGTAATTTCAGTGGATGGCTTGTCGACCGTGACGCTTTGGTAGCCTTCGATCAAAAACTCCGGCACATATTCAAAGACCGCCTTTACGTGAAGCGGCGCGCCGTCTTCCAGGTTCAGCTCGGTTACCTGGGGTTGGCCGACGGGCTTTACGCCCTGTTCGTTCACGGCCTGATTAAAGCGCTCCGGCAGCAGGCCGTCGATCACTTCCTTGCGGATCTCGGCGTTGAAGCGGCGGCGAATGACCGACTCGGGAGTCTTGCCGGGGCGGAAGCCGGGAATACGCGCGTATTTCCTGTAGTTTGAGGTGACGCTCTTAAAGGCCTTTGAGACTTCTTCCGCAGGAACGTCCAGCACCACTTCGCGGGTGCACTCAGGGTTCAGGACCGGGCCATGCTGATGGCCTTCGCCATGCTGGTGGCCTTCGTGGTTGTGG
Organism: uncultured Acidobacteriaceae bacterium; assembly: GCA_963843655.1. Classification (GTDB taxonomy): domain Bacteria; phylum Acidobacteriota; class Terriglobia; order Terriglobales; family Acidobacteriaceae; genus Telmatobacter. Next base: position 70,704 of record CAWJLD010000007.1, read on the forward strand.
TCATGGTCTTCGTGATCGTGACCAGTAGCAGCTTCAGCCGAATCGGGCTGGAGGTTGCCTTCGAGGGTTTCAGTAGAACTCAACGATTTGCCTTCCAGGCGCACCCTGCGCCGATCAAGATACCGATTTTGCGGGTGTTAAATCCCCAAGCGAATACCCCTGCCCCCAGCCGCCGATCTTCACTTTCTGATCGCGCATCGAACTGCGCCGCAAGGCGAAACCAGCTCCGTTGTGGCACGAGGAATCGCTTCATTCATGGTAAGAGGGTTTGCGGACATGGTCAAACCGCCGCGAGGGTCCTTAAGAGGCAAAAGGACCGCGAAAGGTACGTTACCGTTCAGTCACCTGCGGCTTACGCACATAGGGTAAGAACCGGGGGTGGGCAGCGCCAATTTCGGCGTAATAGCTGCGAGCCTCAGTCAGGCTCAGTTGGCCATTCACGGTCAGGCGGACCTCGGACGCGTCCGCGTCCTCCTGGCCGTCATCTTCCCACCAACAGACCGGGCAAAGCCCCATGGAATTGGGGGTTTTCAGGGTCTTATACCCGCAACATGTGCACCTAAACCGGTTTGTATCGCCTTCCACGCCAAAATAGACGGTGAATAATCAGCCCGAGATTACGCTGGAATCCGCTTTGTGGCCACTGGGCCGTTCACCGGCCGGTTAGGCCCGCTTTTCCGGCCGTAGTCGAAATAAGTGGAAAACAGGTTCCTAATTGTGACTCGCAATTCCGGCAAATCCGCCTCAGCTTGGACGGTTGTGCCTCCTGCTTGCCAAGAACGATATGTGCTACGCTCTCTCGGACGAGGCGGCGATGGAAAAATGTCGCACATGTGGAGAGGCTCTCGCCGAAGGCTTGGATCTCTGTCCAAAATGCGGAAACGCGCACCAGAACAATCGATCTGAGCCCCGAACCGCGGAAGCCCCTGAGATGTTCACTCCACGAAGCGATCTGAATGGAATCGGGGGCTGGCTCATCCTGCTTGCGATTGGGCTTGCAATCTCACCTTTCGTAAGCCTGCATGGAATCTACCGGGACTTCAGGTTGCTCTTCGGCCATACCCACAGTGCTCTGGGGGGCGTATCGCGGGCTGGCCTTGCTGATCCTGTTTGAGGCCGTCACCAACACGATCTTCTTCCTGTCTCTGATCGGACTGAACGTTCTCTTCTACCAGAAGAAGAAGTCGTTCCCCGGCTGGATGATCACTTTCCTCTGCGTTCAGCTCTTCATCGTACTCATTGACCACTTCGCCGCCATGCGCTACTTCCCAACAGTGAACATGACACAAGTGGCAAGATCAGTAATTGGCGCGGCTATCTGGGTTCCTTACTGTCTGCGATCGCTGCGTGTGAAGGAGACGTTCATCAGCTGAAACTTCTGATGAATGCTAGGCAGGGGAAATGAACAAAACTTCATTGCCGTCTGGCTCTCGAGCAACAAACCCATGCAATCGATCAGCCGTCTAAACCATGCAAATCACATTTAAAAAACCGGAATAGACGCCGGCAATCGACCATGCGGAGAATCGACCCTTGAAAATCAAAGTACGTGCTCGTAGGTCGCACGGAATCCTTGTTTGCTGCAGCCTCGTGCTCACTCCGTGTCTGGTTGCGGCGCAAGCCGTACAGACGACAACAGAACTCGCTGAACTACCTGCTGCTCCGGAACCACAGTTGGCGCAGAACTCGAGCGCAGCGACCGGAAGCCCAGCGCGAAACCAGGGGCAATCAAGTTCGACATCACAGAGCCCGCAGCAAGGCGATGCGCCTTCGCTCGGTGACCTTGGCTTTACACCGGAGCAGACCCAGCCGAACGTTCAGTTGCAGGCTTTGCTCGACAAGCGTACGCACATGCTCAAGATTCACCAGAAGCTGGGGCTGATTACGGCAATTCCGATGGCGGCAGCGCTCATCACCGGTCCCATGATCAGTGCCGAAGGCAGAAACGGGCAGACAATTAAAGTGCCCTCGCAGGCCAACCTGGATCTTCACGCGGCACTTGGAAGCACGACTGCTGCTTTGTACTTTACAACGGCTTACTTTGCGATATTCGCGCCAAAAGTGCCGGGCGTAAAGAGCCGCGGCGCGATTCGGCTTCATCGTGCGCTCGCGTTCATCCACGGACCGGGCATGATTGCGACGCCGATCCTGGGCGCAATGGCCTTCAAGCAAGAACAGGCCGGCGAGAAGGTCCATGGAATCGCCTCGGCACACGGTGCGGTGGCCTGGACAACGGCTCTGGCATACGGAGCCGCGATTGTTTCCGTATCGTGGCCGATCAAACTTCACTTCTAAATGGTCTCTATACCGTCAGGAGAAGGTGTGCTTCACAAATTATCCTTGCTGGTTCTGCTCTGCTGCTTTGCTATAGCGCCCACGGCCACAGGCCAATCCGATACCCAATGGGTTCTTGTACAATCCGCGCTCACCTATCACATGTCGCATCCCATGCACGAGGTGGATGGCGTAAGCCGCGGCGCGAAGGGCAAAGGCGCCTGCCATGCCGGCATGTGCGACTTTCTGATTGCCGCACCGGTAAAAAGCTTTGACTCCGGCGACAGCAATCGCGACCTGCACATGATTGAGGCAACGCGCGGCGCTCAGTTCCCGATGATTGTGGTGCGCACGCATATACCCGAGCAATCCGCGCAATCGCACTCGCTTTACGCGGACATTGAGGTACAGTTTGCAGGCCAGACGGCAAAGTACAGTCATGTGCCGTTCCAGGAGATGGCGAATGGTAACGAGGTTCGGATCACTGGGACGATTCCGGCAACTTGCTCCGATTTCAAAATCGATCGGCCTTCGTTTCTGACTATTCCCATCAAGAATGAGATTCCCGTCAAAGTGGACATGACCTGGCGCGAATCGAAGTGATGAACTGCAAACGACACAGGCCGGAGATTATCCGGCCTGTCGTCTCTAATGGCTGGAAAACTGTGCCTATGGTACGAAAACCTTCAGCCGAACGTGCCATGTGGTGCTCTGCCCGGGCTTGAGCCTTACCAATCCCGTATCCATACCGTTCCATTGCTTCCCGAATGGATCATTGAAGTTGTACTGGTCCTCGATGGCCACGAATTTTGCCCTCGGCGGCGTGTAGGCTTCAACGGTCTTGATCTCAGGCGAAATGCCGTCGATCTCTACTCCGAACTTCGCTTCAGGATCGACAACTTTAACCACAATGGCGCCATTGGTCCGCTCAAAGTGGCACCAGTTCTCGTCGTAGAACCGGTCACCGAGCATGTGTCCTTCAGGCGCGCGCCAATCGTTGACCGTGCCCTCCACATCGACAAGTTTGCCGGTGGGAATCATGTCGTCGCTGCGGTCCATCTCAGAGAACTGAGCGCCCGGAATATGCACCCGAGCCTGGGCACGGTTACCTGAAGGAAGGTTGATGTAAGGATGCCAGCCAATAGCGATTGGCTCGGCCTCTTTGCCAACATTCTTCGCCTTCACCTGTACATCGAGTGCATCCGCGGTAAGCGATACGGTAAACGCGAGGTCGGTGCTCGAAACCCATTGCCCGTTGTAATCGCCGGCATGGAGTATTCCGGTCACTTGCTCGCCGCCCGGAATCTTCCGGGTGCGGACGTTCTGAACCTTTGCTTTCAGGATCAAACCGTGCATGGCGTGCTTTTCAGCGCCCGGCCGCCTGCCTGAAGTGTTGCCCGGAAGCGAAAGCGTGTGCCCCTCCCAATTCACCTTTACGGTCTTCCCGTCCGGTGCTACTTCGCCCCGGATACGGTTGGCATAAGGAACCAGGATGGCTGCGCCAAAGCGGTAGCCGCTGTCTCCGTTTGCGTTGTCCTTCACATCGAGCATTTCCTTGATGGTGGCAAGGTCAGGCGAGTTCAGAACGTTGACTTCGCCCTTGTCCGGGAAGTTCGCCGTTATTTGGAGCACTTCCATGCCGCGGCCCGGCGCAACGGTTACGCTGGTGAATTGCGGCTTGGAGTGGTCGGTTACCGCCCGCGTAAGCGTAACCACTTTTTCTCCGTTAATCTCCGTCGCGTCCTGAGCTCGGCAATCCGCGGCAAAAAGGCCGGCCACCAGCACAGCCAGGCAACTGGCAATCAAAGCAATAGAAGAAAATCGCACATTCATTTCGCTACTCCATGTATCGGTTCAACAGGGTTGACCTTCAAATGCGTTACGGCGCCAAAAGGTGATTCGGCTTTGCCAACAGGAACAAGCCGGAGGTCAAAATCCTTTCGAAGGCCGAAGCCATTCTACCCTGAACAGCATTCGGCGGGATTCCCTGGCGAAGTGAGGGAAACATTTGGATTAACCTTTCCATCTCTCGTGCTTTACACTGATGAAGCTACAGCGATGGCAATTTCGTTTAAGCGCACGCTGTCCAGCTCCGGGCTCAAGCGAAGTACTGAATATGCTAGTTAGTAACTCCCGGAAGTCGTGGAGTTACTCAGGATGGTGAGGAAGGGAGCACGGTTGAGCGGAATTACGAAATCCAGGCTGGCCCGGCCAAAGCCGGTCGCCTCTATGATCAAGCGCGTGAACAAGCTGTCGATCAGCGAAGAGATTGCGCGCCAGATTATGGACCTGATCTCCGATGGCACTCTGAAGCCCGGTCAACGTTTGCTTTCAGAGCGGGAACTATGTGGGCTTTTTGGCGCCAGCCGCTCCTCGCTCCGCGAGGCGCTGCGCTGCCTTTCAATTGTGGGTGTGCTCAATGCGCGAGTCGGCGAAGGCACCTCCGTTGCCGAGGACGGCGGCAAATTTCTGCGCAAGATCATGGAGTGGCGGCTCATCAGCGAGAACCACGACATCGACAACCTGATTGAGGTTCGCATTGCCCTCGAAGGAGTTTCAGCCGCAAACAGCGCCCTGAACGCCACGCCTGAGGACATTCAGAAAGCACGGAAATTGCTGGCGCAAATGAAGAACGCCCTGAAGGACAAGAAGCAATTCGCCGTCCTCGACCTGGAGTTTCACATCACACTGGCTAATGCCTCGGGAAATGCGGTGCTTTATGATCTGATCTCGGTAATCCGCAGCCAGCTGGCCAGCGCTCTAAGCAGCGTTCTGAAGCTTCCCAATGCCCTGCCGCTCTCATTGAAGGAACATACGGCCATACTCGATGCAATCGAGCGCCGCGATCCAGCAGGCGCGCGCGATGCGATGCACGCTCACCTGGGGGCTGTGTTGCTGCGATGTGCCAAGTCCCGCGAAGCAGACGAAGAGGCAAAGGCCGGAAAGAACGGCGTTGCGCGGGTTTCGAGGAAGCGCGCTCGAAGCTAGTTGCGAAGCCAAGTGCAATCGGCAACCCAAAGCAAAACGAGTGGCCCGACCGGTTAATGCCGGCCGGGCTTTGGTTTTTCAGCGCCATCGATATAGCGAATCGCCTGAAATCAGGCCTCGCGCTTGTCGATCGCGTAGTAGGGCTGGTTTGACAGTGTTGCGTTGAACGCCGGGTGGAACCACGCTGTCCCGGAACCTCCGCGCAATTCAAAGTAGTACTGCATCGGATATGGCGAATCGGTATAGTCGCCGGGAATTGAAGCGGTATACCCGGCTGAGCCCTTCTGCATGTCAACTGCAATCCAGCGCTCACCCTGATTCACATGGCGGTAATGCAGCCGTGCCGATGTTGCCCCATTTGCAGCCTGCACAGAGACCGTGAGCGCCTTACCTGGGCTGAAAGCTTGCGCAGGCGCATGGCGAGCGGTATCGGCCATGCGGCGTGGCGGAGTAGTGACTGCTTTGACGGCGTTCTCCGCACTCTGTGCCGGCGAGCTGGCCGCAGGCGGATTCTCCAGGCTCTTTTGCATGGCTTCGATATCGGAATCGATAGCCGGCAGCTTGTCGGCCCAAGAACCGCGGCGAATAGGTGGCCGGCCATAACTGATGTCGGTCACATAGACTTTGGACGCGCGCTCGGAGGTTTGCGCCCAGGCATTGCGCGCCTTCCTGTACTGCTCAAGGGCCATTTTGCCGGCTTCGGCATTACCGGTCTGCTTGAAGATTTCGTAGTAGGCAGCGCTGCGCATCTGGCCCGCATAGAATTCGCCGACACCGTTCATGATGACAACGTCTTCTTCGAGACGCCGGAACTCCGGAGTGCCGGCCCCGCGTGTCTTGCTCCGCGCAGCCGCGAGCGCCCTAGTCGAGGCTTCGGCGAAACCGTCTATCCACTGCGCTACTTCAATGGGCGAGTACTTTGCACACACATTGCTTTTGAGCAGGTTCTGGACGTGCTCAACGACAGTAGAAAAAATCTCAGGATCGAGCGGGCTGACCGTCTCGAAACAACGCGGGGAAGGCGAATCAGAATATAGCCTTCCCTCAGCGGTGTGTGCGATCGGCATGTTGGTGTTGATCTCCGCCCACCAGTCGTGATTCGAAGCCGACACCAGGTGAGCGGATGTGATGAGAGCCAGAATGCGGCTGGAGTTGGCGAGAGCGGTTTCAATTGGCTCAGCACCGATACCAAAGGTCGAGCGAAGTGGCCGCCTTGTTACGTCGAGCGGCGTATCGGGGTTATAGAGTTTACGGCCCCAGACACGGTAGTAGTAGTCATATTTCTGGTAGTCGTACTTGGGGTTCAAAGCTGCATCGCCATAAGCACAGCGGCTGCCTTCGTGGCCCGAGCCCTCGCGGCCCTTAAAAGTCAGCGGTTCCATCAGGTCAATGCCCACCGCACCGCAAAAATGTGACGTCCGTCCGTAGGCTGCGGCCATCTCAGGATCCGCGCATACCAGATGGCGCTGCGTGCCAGGCCATAGCCGATAGAGGACTTTAGCTTTGCTGCCCTGATAGAAGAAGTCAGCATAACCGTAGCGCGTGAAGGATCGCGCCCCACCGCTGAGACTGAAGGGCGTATTCGCTGCGTGATGGTGCTCTTTGGGAATCTCCAGCGCGCGAATATCGGCCTGGTTATATCCGAGACTCTGATGTTCTGCCGAGTATTTGGCGCCGAGAGTTACGGGCATCCCAGTGGCTACGCCGATGTCGATCATAGTCTGGTTCACGCCCTTGGCATGCATATCGACATTTATCGTGCGTCCCGCTTTTGGAAAAGCTTCAAACAGTGTCTTCCAGAAATCCCAGCTACCCTCCGGGATTCCGCTCTCACCGTGGACACGCATGGTGACGCCCTGGATTTCAGGGCATTCCTTCAGAAGGATGCTGAGCGCGTCGCGGCAGTAGGCGGCGTGCGTCTCCGGGGTCAGCCCTTCGATGTTGTGATAGGCATTTGGGCTGTCAGTCCACTGGTAGGCGTGGGTCCAGATGCCAAGCTGGAAATGTATGCCGCGCGCGCCGGTTTCCGCGGCGATAAACTTGAGCGCGGCGAAATTCCTTTCGCGCTCCTCGTCGCTCAATGGAACAGGCTGAGGCAGCCTGTTGCCGGACGGGTCGGCGAGCTGCATGACACGCACGTTCTCATAACCCGGGACCTTCACCAGGTATGGATAAGGCAAGTGGAGATAATCGTCCGTCACTCCACGCGGGAAGTCGTATTCCAGCCCGTAGGCCATGCAGAAGCGATTGAAGCGAGCCGCAACCAGGCCGTCAAGATAGCCCGTCCAGAAATCCCGGTCGTAGTACCAGGGCTTGTCTGAGATTTCGCTGCAGAAATAGCGGCTCACGCAACGAACGTCATTTGCTGGCATTTCCTCAACTGCTTCCGAAAGATGCAGCGCAGAGCCGGAATCGGAACCATACTCAACGCGCTCTGCGAGTTCGAGAAGCCCATATACGTGGCCGAGCGTATCGCCGCCGGCAACAAGAATTGCCGGAATGTTTTGAAGGTGGCCCGGTGCAAGGAAGACGCCCTCGGCCGCAATAGGACTCTGGGGTTTAGGAAAGCCCTTGGCGAACTCCGAAGCAATTCCTGCAACCACAATGCAATCATTCGCGCCCTTCACTTCGGCCGCCGAGTGCACAATCTGGCAACTCACGCTCTTTGCAACCAGCGCCTCGCGCAGCTTGTCTACTGCCCGCCTGACCGGCGCGCCCGACGCCACCGGATCGTTGCCATCGATAAGGATCGATGTACGGCCGCCGGGAGCAGCAAAGGCTTCACGCGACAAGCCGAGAACAGTTGCCGCACCTGCGGCTTTAAGAAATGTTCTGCGCTCGATCACTGCAGATTTTTCGGGTTTCATCAAAATACCTCCTTGGCTATTACTTTCACCGCGCCCCAATGAACCAATTCATCTTGCCGGTGTACTCAAAGTCTGTGCCATGCACATCGCAAGAAATGTATCAAAGATGGTGAATCGGGTGCATTGCACAACGGCACGCCCACACTGGATGGACGTAATCCGTGCTCCATGGATTGAGGACGATCTCGAGAGCTTCCAGCAAGTCACGTCGATCCTGCGCACCCTTGATCTCTCCGAACCTGCTCAACTTCAGCAAGAATTCATTGGAATCTTCCATTCTGGAAGAACCGGCCTGCCTACATGTGTGAATTAACGCTATCCGCTCGACCGTTTTCTGCTTGCGGATAATCGGGACGCCCACAAGCAGCCGGCAGCAAACCACCGGATGGTAGAATGGTCATACCAGACCTGTCAAGAATTTCCAGCCCGCACGCATCCGCGATGGATTTTAGACATTCATGCCGTAGAAGTCTTGCAGCATGCCGCGGTGTCCGCTGCACAGGGCGTAGAGCCTCAGGCCAAGGCTGCTGGGGGTTACATTGACCTCTTCGAGTGCCTGCAGCGAACGAGAGCGGGCACCCTGTTCAAGCAAGCCGAGAGTGGCCAGGTGAAACACATCGCGCTCAATCTTGGCCAGATTCTGAACATCTGAAATCTGCTGGATTTCCATGATCGAGAAGACCAGCGGCTTCGCGGCAACTTCCCAGCTATCTGTTTCAATCTTCTCGGCCTTCTTACAGGCAGCCTCAAAGATTTTGATATGAACGGGGGCCAGTTGGCTGAAGCGATCGGCAAGATCGGGATCCAACTGATCCTTTTCGTCTACAGCGCAGGACATGGCCAGCAAGCCGGACCACGCCTTCTGAATCCAATCCTCATCCGCCCATGAGCCGTCCGCCATGATGCGCAGCACGGTCTGCAGATTGGCCCGCATCCTATATCCGTTTGGTTCCGCAGCCAGGATGCTTTCAGCGCTCAGTGCGATCTCGACTGCATTTGCCACGCGCATGTTTCCCAAATCCGTGTACATGAGCCGCTTCACGTCCTCGGTAGCGCCGGGACACAGGCGGAACAGAAATTCGAGAGCTTTCGCCATCCGGAACGGGGGCACAATGTCAGTCGATAGTGGCCGTCCTGCCGCGCTCTTTAAGACCGCTCGCCAAAGATCGAAATCCATATCCTCAGGCAGCGCGAAAGACAAACCGACGCCATCTTCTCCCCAGCGAACCACCCTGGATTTGAACGTAACCCTGCGCCTGGAATCCTCTTCGAATGGCCCTTGTCGCTGTAACGTAAGATGAACGTGCGTGCCGGGAAGCCAGCGCTCCTCGACGTAAAGGTACACTCCCGTCGAGCTAATGTCCTTTATTTTGCAGGATCTATGTGTCGCCCCGTCTGAGTAATAGACGCAGAACTCCGGTACCGGCCGGCGCTCTGACCGTTCACGATGCGGACTCAGCACCTGGTTCAGCAGGCTTTTCAGAGACTTCTTCATCAGAGAACTCCATGCTGTAAATCGCAGTCCGTGCCTATTACGAAGGAGCTTTCGCACACCAATTTGCCGAACTCTCCGATGTTCAACTCAATTGGGGTCTAGACGGCAGCAATGAGATTGACTTCGGGAGGTCCGGATCACCGCGCTTCCCAATCATCTTTCGTTGCAGAAAAAATCCCACCGTCACCATTTCATCAAGGCTTCTTATGATTATGACAAAATCAAGGGTAACAGGCGTTGAAAAACGCGCAATAGCCGCGTCGCAGCGTGACCGATATGCATTTCTGCAATCTACCGTAAATATCTAAGAATCAGCGACGATGCCGAATCCCGTCTACGACGACCTTGCATGGTTCCAGCGCAGACTTCAACATCCGGGCCAAGGTCTGCAGCTTGAAAAGCAAACAGTTCGGTTTGCGATCGATTGCAAACTTCTCGAGGAAGTGGAAAGGAATATTTGCTGGTGCCGGGAGGGGGGGTCGAACCCCCATGACCGCAAGGGTCGGCGGATTTTGAGTCCGCTGCGTCTGCCAGTAACCATTTCTTTATCAGTGCGATAGCTATGAGACGCTGGAAACTGTGGAAGAAAATGTGTAAATTTCGACTTTTTTTTACAAGAATCGGCCTTGTCCCTTGACTGATCACCTTGGGAGTCTTTTGCATGAGTTTTTTGGGAAAGGTAGAGGGCTGGAGCGATCTGGTGGCTTGAGTGGGACTTGAACCCACACGGGATTGCTCCCAATGGTTTTTGAGACCACCGCGTATGCCGATTCCGCCATCAAGCCAACATCTTTATTAGACCACAAAAAAAGCTTTACCGAAGACCCGCCATTTCCTTTGCCAATCCTGGAATCAGCGACTGCACCACTACCGACGGCAGCGTCTCTTTCATCCAACGCTCAACCCTTGCGCGATTTGTATGCTTTCCGCTTGCGGCTCGATTTTCTGCGCTGTAGCTGGTTCCTGCTGGATCGCTGTCGAGTGCAACACGTCGCGGCTCAACTCGTATCCCAGCGCCTTCGTATCGTTTGTATACATCTGCACGTCAAACTGAGCGCGCGACACCGACACATAGGCCATGCGGCTGTTGACGAGTTCGCCGGGAGCCTGTTCCGTGTCCACGTGGATCAGCACGCGGTCGGCGGTCTGGCCCTGGCTGCTGTGGCTCGTCACCGCATAACCGTAATCGAGATGCGGATGCTGCCTCGCGTTGAACTCGACCTCGCGCCCCGAGTCCGTGCGGAGTTTCAGATTGCCGTCGCCCTCGATCCGCTCGATGGTCGCCAGTTCGCGGTTAGCGAGTTTCTGTTCGTGGTACGGAGCAGTGAGTTGCACGCGGTCGCCCTGCGCGAACTTGCGCTCGCCGTCGCGGTATACCGTTACTCCCTGCAAGCGTCGCGGATCGTAGCTCAGCTCTTCTCCGCCGTGCCGCTTCACCGTGAGCGTGTTGCTTTCGCGGTCCACGTGTGACACGCGCGCGTACTCTCCCGGCTCGATGCCGAGAGGCTTGCTGCCTTTCGAGTAACGCAGTACGTCGCCCTTTTCGTAGTTCTGCGCGTGCTGCCGGTCCGCGCCGGTCACGTCCTGCCGCGCGTAGAGCACATGCACGCGCTGCTCGTTATTGCTGACCTTGCCCTCGTTCTGCATCGTGCGATGGATGGCTTCGTTGATCTCGCGGCGCGAGGCATTATCCGGCGACACAACCAATGTCCGCTCCGGTGAGCGCACGTACTCGCGGGCGATTTCGCTGATGCGTTCCTGCCGGTCGCCGATCTCGTGCACGCGGCCCTGGCTGTTGAGATTCCCGACGGCCTCGCGCACTTCGCCGCGCGCAAGCTGCTCCACGGCCTCTTTGAGCGCCGGGTCTTTCTGCCGAATGATCTCATCCAATCTGGCCGTGCGCATCCCCGCTTCCTGCAACTGCGCATAGGGCCGTCCTGCTTCGACCGCCTCATGCTGCCGCACGTCGCCCACGAACAGCACGCGGTCGTTTTCTCTCAGATGCTCCACGAACGTGTGTATCTGTTTCGTGCTCGCCATGCTCGATTCATCGACCACATAGAGCCGTTTCTGTCCATCGTCTTGCTGCTCGCCCCGGGCAAGATGCCTTTGCAATGTTTGCGTCTCGATGCCAGCTTCGGCGAGCTTCTGCACGGCCCGCGATGTCGGTGCCAGTCCTTCGACCTGATAGCCTGCGCGCTCGGCCCCTTCACGGACAGCGGCTAAGGAAGTAGTTTTTCCTCCACCCGCAACGCCTTCAAGAGCCATCATGCGGTCGCGGCTTGTCAACACATCTTCGACCGCGTGCCGTTGGCCCGCGCTCAAGTGTGCGTGCTCCCGTATCACGTTCTCGCGCACATTGCCGTCTGCCAGCACCTCGCGTGTGCCCTGGCCCAGCTTCATCCGCTCGATTAGCTCGCGCTCGTAACCCTGCATTTCGCCTGTCGTGAACGCGCGGCCTGGGAGACCTGGCCTGCGCTCCACTTCGATCAGATCATGCGACTGCGCACGCTGTTCGAACTCGGCGCGTACCTCCGGCAACCGCGCCTCGCCCATCGTGTGCTTGAGGGCATCGCGCATTAGCGTTCTTTCATCGGCTACGGCCTCGCGCTCCATGCCGCGCTCGCGCGCATAGCTCACGCCCTCGCGCGCGGCGACTCCCGACCGCTCCGGTTTCAAGTCCACACCGGGCCGCTGCGCAGCTTCTCTGACAACGTGCTGCGGCTGATGATCGTGTTGAGCAGCGAGTCTCTGATGCTGCTCGCGCACTTCTTTGTGCGAGAGCGGCTGCTTCGCATCCCGCGTCTGATGCGCCGCGATCTGCGCGGCGCCAGCCCCGCGCACGCCAGCCGTCTCCATGTGCTCCTCGATCTGTTGCCGCCGTGGACTCGACGCCTCCAGATATTCCCGCGTGTAACCCCTAATCTCCGGCTGCCCATGCTCCCCACGCTCGATCTCGTAGCCGAGCCGTTGTAGCTGCGCCGCAAGCTCCGAACGATACACCGCCGTGGCGTACTGCTGCGTCTTGTAAAACTCCTGCGGCTGAAGAGTGCGCGTCTGGCCGTCCGCCGTTTCGGTCACATTGAAGATCACCGCGTGTGTGTGCAACTGCGGCGCGGCGTAGCCATTGACGGGCCTGCTGCTGTCGTGCTCGAACTTGGCGACGGCCCACCGGCCCGTCGTCTGCGCTGGGACGTTGCCGCCCATGCGCGCCTGCGCGTATCTCTCCATCTCGTCAAGCGCCGTGCGCACACTCTCTCTGTGCGCCTCACGCACGCGGTCGTCGCCGCCAACAAGCGCAGTCAGCGAGACGGACTTGGGCGCGCTGAACGTCGCATCCCATCCCGCTCGGTGCTCCATCGTGCGCACCGTGTCGCCCTGGGCGTTGACATACTCGCGGGCCGTCTGATGCCGAACCAACAGCTCGCCTGTCTCCGGGTGCTGCCCCTCGGCCAGACGCGCAAACTGCTGCTCCTGGACCTCTCCATGCAGGCCCCAGCGAGCGGCAAGCTGGCCCTGCCACTCGCCCCGCACAGTCGTACCTTCGGTGTAGTAGTTCTCACGTGCATTAGAGAACTCCTCCCGGTGGTAAGACCGTGCTTGGCCTGCACTGATGGGTTTCGACAGCGTTATCACTCGACAGCCTCGTAACCCAGAACGGACGGAAGAACTGCCGTCCACTGGGCATCGCAAGTTGTATTCGTGCAGGTCAACGTCTGCTTGATTTGCAGGTTATCGACCTTCTAGCCTTGGCTCAGATGCCCCTCGGGGCAACGAACCACGACGTACTCCAGAGCGCCCTTGCGCTCGATGCGGTACTGCTGTGTCTTGGTAGTCATATGACTAACTAACCTCTAGTTTGATTTCGGAGGGCTTTTACACCCCTCATCTAAAGAAGTCCCGTATCGAGTTTTTCATTCACTGACACTGATTATTCGAAGAATGGCGTCTGCTCGTTCACGGCCGCGGGCCGCTGTTCCTGCTCCTGTTTCTTTTGGACGCTGCGTACTGGCTTCCGTGCTGCCGCTTGTGCAACGATGGCTTGCGCCGGTTCCGGTTCCCTCGTCGGCATCGTCGCCGGCGTTGCCGTTGCCGGCGTCGTCATCTTCCGCTCGATGAATTTCTCTGCGGTTTCGTCTAGACTCAGATACGGCATCCGCATCCGCACTACAAGGTTGCCATGCTTCAAGTAGCCATGCAGCGGCTCAAGCCCGCCAATTTCCGACGCCATCACAAGCGGCTCGCGTGTAATCTCCCGCTGCTCGTTCTCCCGATGCTGCGGGAACACGCCTCGCGTCCGGCTCTCCCGGAACCGTTCTACCTCTATCTCGCCGATGGATTTCGAGATCCATTCCGACGCATGAGGCTCGCTCGTCTTAAAGAAGATCTTCGTCGCGGGCTGCGATAGCATCGCCTCGGCGATGTGACCGTACAGCGTCTCCACCTGCGCCTTGCCCTGAAAGCCGAGGACCATTGGGCAGTTCGATTTCCGGCTCTCCGTGATCGCGGTCGTAAGCTGCGGCAATCGTTGCAGAGTTGCCAGCTCGTCGAGCACGAACCATGTCTTCCGTGCCCCGCTCCCGCCCTCGTTCATCAGCCGCAGCACTAACAGGTCGAGCCACAGGCTCATCAGCGGACGGAGTCGCTCTCTCATGGTCGGCTTCGACGTGAGGAACAGCCATCCGCGCCGCTCCCTGGCCCACGCATACGCACTCCAACGCTGCTTCGTTTCCCGCTCCGGTGGCAGCAGCTTGAACGCATCGGCGACCATGTTGAGCGACCCCAGCACTCCCGATCTCTGCGGCGGAGCCGTCGCGTGGATCATCGCCGCCAGTTCCGTCCCCCGCACTCGCTTTTCGATCTCCTCCTCGTGGCACATCCAGTACGTCAACTGCTCCGGCGTGGGTTTCAGATTGATCAGGTGCGCGAAGATTTTCCTCGGCGCATCGACGAAGAACTGATTCTCGCGGCCCCGGTCCGGGAACAGCGAAGCCGCCACCGTCAGTGCCTCCGCTTCGTGCGGCACTTCGTCGCCCGGCGTCCAGAACGGGCAGCGCGCGTCCAGGGGATTGAGGATTACATCGCCCCGCGATTCACGGTAAAACTGCGGCACATATTCGAGCGCCGGATCGTACACGATGGCCGTCTCTCCGCGCTCCCATATCTGCGAGAGCACCTGCCGGATGGCCGCGCTCTTGCCCGTCCCGCTGTCACCCACGATGAGGAAGTGCATCGCCTCCCGCTCGCGCGGGACGCGTACCCAGCGGCCCCGGTCCCGGCGCATCAGTCGGTCGGCCCACGTCTGCTCCAGGTTCACGAACGCGATCCCATCCGGGAAGTAAGTCGTGAGCCATTTCTTCCGCCCCAGCTTCTCGTTGAACTCTGCCGTCGTCGCCAGCTCCGGGCCGCGCAGCCGCCGCCCGAACTTCCAGACCATCCGCCGCGCCCGGTCCTTCGGCACCGCGACGAACAGCCCCAGCACGAAGAACGCAAGCGTCCAGTATGTGGGCCGCTTGGCGAAGTCCCACAGGGTTTGATTCTGATAGACCCACTTGCCCAGGAACGCGTGCAGCCGCTGGTCGTTGTAGACGTCCGTCACGTATTGCAACCGCACTAGCCCGGCTTTGATGCCCTCGTCGGTCAGCACGTACCCGTACCGCCCGTCCGCACCTTTCACTGCCTGCACCTGGTCGTCAATCACGAGCAGCATCTGCCCCTTGGCGTTGAAGCCCTGGAGCAGCGTGTACTTCGACTGCATCTTCGGCCCGGCCTTCGCCCGCGCACCGCTCCTGAGATAGTCCGACAGGTACAGCCGCTCCGCGACTGTCCAGTTCTGTTGCCCGTCCATCCACACCATGAACACGAAGAACAGGCAGCTAAGCAAAAATGCTCCCCACGTCCACACGTGCGCCCGGCTCGGCCACGGTTTCGTATACTGCTTCCGGCCCCACTCCGCCATGCTCAACCCTCCTCTGCTTGTGGTTCCCCACCCTCTTTCTCGTCCGCTTTGCTGACCGCCTTCCGCGCCGCCTCGATCCGCTCCCGCGCCCGTTCTCCCTTCACCGCGTCGGCCCGCTCGATCAAGGTCCGCATCTCGGCCTCGGTCATCGGTCCCTGGCCCTGCCGGAACTGGAGATTGAGGAACAGCGTCCGCAGCGCCAGAACCTCGGCCAGGATGACCTCGCTGGTCTCCCCAGCGGCGTCCATCGGAGCAGCCAGAAGCACCTCGCGCACCCACTCCGACAGCGTCAGCCCAGCTGCCTGCGCACGCTCCTCCAGCATGGCGAACTCCGCCTCGCTCACCTTCGTGCCAACGGATTTGGTGCGAAGCGGCGGCTTCAGAGAGCACCGCCTAGACTGGATTTTGGATCGGGGACACACGCCGGGCGCGTGTTGCGAGCAGGCTTGCTTGAGTGGCCGCAGAAAGGGGAACGGAAGCGATTTCGAGCTAAGGGGGTCAGCACCATCGAGTTACCCCGCAGCAACTTTCGCTTGCCGTTATAGTAACCCGATTTCCAGATTTTTTCTCTTAGCCGCCTGTTTTCAGCACGTTCCCCGACAGGAACCCCCGGTTGCTGCGCAGCACCCAAACTGGGGTGACGTGTCGAGATTCTCCCGACGCCGAAGGCGGCGTAAAACGATGCTCGCAGAACACAGGATGTAAACAGCGATAATGCGGCGTCTCAGCCAGGATGTTGGCTGCTTGCCGGTGCCGAAGACTTCTGTTTGATAAAGCTATGGGTCAACGGCACGATGGATTGCGGAAGGCTGCCATCATCAACGCTCACTGAGACATGAACGTAGTCGGCAGTGTTCTCTAGAAGCAGGGCTTCAACTTGGTACGGCTTTGATTCCAGTTCAACCTGGTAAGCTCGGGCCTCACGCAGCTCGCTGACCAGTTCCTCCCAAGACAGTTCGGACCAACGTGCCACCTCCGCATCAAGCACCTTTTGCCACTTCTCACGTCTGCTCATCGGCCCTCCTCTCGGGTAAGTGCTATTTGGCATTCAGAACGTCTGCTCATCGACTACGCACCTTGCATCTAGAAATGTTCAGTTACCTCCCCCGGATACGATCACACTCCTTTTCAATCACACACCTGCCTGACACGCAAAATATACGGTTTATTGCCATCACTACCATGGACCAGTGGCGAGGCATAGCGGAATCAGTGGAATTCGTCCCGCCCAACCGGAGCCGCTCACTCCAACCACCCAAGTATTCAACTGGAGATGTATGCACCAAAATACCTTACCCAGAATTGTGAAAGAGTGGTGCGCAGGATCCACAGCAATCCTGAAGCCATAACCAAAGAAGTTAGTGTTCTTGTATTCGATGATTGCCGCTTTGCCGCTCGGATCCATCGCATTCACCGGATCACCAGCCGCGTACAGATACTTGTGCAACGTCTCTGGCTCTTTGACATTGCCGTCCTCTGTATCTCTGGACATGAACCTGCCGGTGGTGGGGTTGTAGTATCTGGCGCGGAGATAATAGAGGCCGAGGTCTGGGTCGTATTGTTCGCCACGATAGAGGTAGTTGTTTGGCGTAGTCCCTGTTGAGTTGACCTTGTTACCGAAGGCGTCATATTCGTAGGTGTCGGTGATTGCACCGGCGACATTCGTCAGCTGGCGAACATTGCCGCCACCATCGTATCCGAAGAAGCTCGGAGTCCAGGTGTTCGAAATGGGTTGATCCTGTGCGACGCGTTGTAGTCCGTACGTGTACGTGCGAGCCACCGTGCTGCCCACAAGCTCGTCCATCACCTGCGCATAGCCGGTGGGATTGAGATCGTCGACAAGGAAGTAAGTCGTGACGCCGCTGACGGATTTCGCAACGCGATTGCCATCGCCGTCGTACATGATCTGCACCGCGCCGCCGTTCATCGACACGAGTTGGTTCTGCGAGTCGTAAGTGAACGTCTTGCCGTTCGCGGCAGTGACATTTCCATTCTGGTCGTAGCTTTCGCTCGCTAATTGATCATCGGCGTTGTAGCTGCCGCTGATCGGCGACAGCCCCGAGATAGTCGATGAACCGGAAGTACGATTACCCACCGGATCAAGCCCGTAGCTGGCGGAGCCGTTCTTCCCGCTCGGCGCATTGGCAACCGTTTCGCTGGTCAGCCGGTAGATGCCGTCGTAATTCCACGTCACCTGCCGGTTGTTCAGCTCCAGCGCGCTCGTCAGATTGCCCGTCGGACCACGTTGATAGACGTAGCCCGTCTGTGCCGTGGCCAAGCCCGTCACGCGGTTTAACTGGTCGTAAGCGAAGGTGCTCTGCACGCTGTTGGGATAAGTAACCGTTGCCACGTTGTTCGCCGGGTCGTATGCATACGTTGTCGTTCCCAGCCTGCTGTCGACCACCGTGTGCAGCCGGTTCAGGCTGTCGTAGGTGTAGCTCATCGAGGCGCCGTTTGCATTCGACGATGAGATCGACGCAACATGGCCTGCAGCATCGTACGAGTAACTGAGTGTGCCTTCCGGAGTTTGCTTCGACGTCAGCCGGTCCATGTTGTCGTAATTGTACGTCGTGGTCCCGCTGGCATCCATCATCGTGTGTCGTTTGCCCGTGGCCGTGTAAGTGAAGCTGACCGTGGGCTCGTTCGGCGTCGAACGTGAGAGCAGCCGATTCAGGTTGTCGTAAGCGTACGTGGTAACGGCGCCGTTGAAGTGCGTGACCGAGGTCAGGTTGCCGTTGTTATCGTATTGGCGCGACTCACTCAGCGATCCGTCGGGCAACGTCTTGTTTGTCAGCTCGCCCAGCAGATCGAAGCTCTGCTGCGTGGTGTGGGTGTTCGCGTCTTCAAGCGTAATGGCGTTGCCAAGCGCATCGTAGCCGTAAATCGTAGTGTTCGAACCCGTGTTCGGGCTGTCAACCTGGATCACGGACTTCAGCTGGTTGGCCGCGTCGTAGGTGTATTGCACCTGTTTACCCGCCTGGTCGGTTACGGAGATCAGGTTGCCGGGGCCGTCGTAGCTGTTGGTCTTGGTGGTCTGGTCTGGATACGTGGTCACGGTCAGCCGCTTGCGGGCATCGTACCGATACTGCGTCTTGTACCCGTTGCCGTCGGTCATCGAGATGCGGTTGCGGGCATTGTCATACTCGTAAGTGAACGTGCCACCCACACCGGAAACGCTGGTCAGATTGCCGGCCGCGTCGTAGGTGTATGTAGTCGCGTGGCCCAGGCTATCGGTCTCGCCCGTCTTCCGGCCAGCGTCGTCGTACGTGTAAGTCGTTGTGGTCGCATCGGCCGTTCCGAAGGCGCGGGTCACCGACGTCTCGCGGCCGGCGAGGTCATAGACGTGCTTGGTAACATGGCTGGCCTGATCGGTTTCAGTAACGACGTTGCCGCGGAAATCGTAGGTCTTGCTCGACGTGGTGCTGTCAGGGTACGTGGTCAGGATAAGCCGGTTTTGCGCGTCGTACTGGTAGCTGGTGGTCTTGCTGCGGGCATCGGTGTCGCTGAGCTTATTGCCGTTGGCATCAAAGCTGGATGTAGTTGAGCGGCCAAGCGGCGCGTCAGTCTCCGTCAGATTGCCGAGGGCGTCGTATTGGTAGGCTGTCGTGGCAGCCGAACTGCTGCTTCCGCTCGGTACAGGCTCGATCATCGTCAGCTTGTGGCCCAGGGAATCGTAGGTATACGAGGTAGTGCGGCCAAGTGCGTCCGTACGACCGGTCAGATTGCCATCTGAATCATAAGTGAACTGCGAGGCCTTCGACGGATTGGTATTGACGTCATAGCCTACCGCGCCGGCATGCATGGTGCCGTCGGAGTTGAATTGGAAACTGGCCAGCGTACCCAGGCTGTCGGTCACGGTGGACGGGTTGTAGTTCACGTCGTAGTTGAATGTGCGCGTGTTGCCGTTCTCGTCGGTGGTCTGTGTGGGTTCGGAATACTGGTTGTACTGCGTGGTGCTGGTGACGGACGAGCAGGTGGGACTTTGCGGATTGGTCTGCAGCGGCTGCGACGTGGACCTGCGATTGCCGTTGCTGTCGTACGTGTAGCACGTGTAGTGGTTGGTCGGATCGAGCGTCGACGTTAAATTGTGCTCAGTGTCGTAGGTGTTGGTGGTGGCGTGCCCCAGGGCATCGGTGGTGCTGAGTAGATCGCCATAGATGTCGTAGGCCATGGCGGCCGAACCGGTGTCAGGGTAGGTAACGGTGGTGGTATTGGCCGTCAGGTTATACGAATAGCTTGTCGTCCATGTTTGTCCCGGCGCATTGCCAGGCACAGTCACGCTCTTCAGGCGGTTGTTGAGCGGGAGGCCGTTCGCATCTGCATCGCTCGATGTGTAGTAATCGGCTGTAGGCAAAGAATTGCCGTTGAAGTCCGTGCCGGATTCATAGTAATGCGTACCTGGGTAATACGTGTATGTCTCCTGAGTTTGAATTCCGGGATAGCCGACGGTGGAGAGATTTCCGTCGGTATCGTACGTGTACTGGTACACGTTGTTCATAGAGTCGGTGATGCTCGCAATACGGCCACCGGCATCTCGCTGGAAAGTGACGTGAAGCCCGGTAGAGCTGGTAATGCCACTGTCTGTAATGGTAAGCGTGTTGCCGTTCTTGTCGATGATGCCCTGTAGCTTGCCGGCTGCCGTCATCAGATAAGACGTGCCAGTCGGGTCGGTGTACATGTAGCTGGTCGGCTCGTAGATTCCGGTGCCGTCGATGCAAGCCCAAAGATTGCCATCGGGTACGAGCCAGCCCTCGAATACCTGACAACCTCCAGTGGACGCAAGTGTGCCGTGGACGCCTGGCTGGGGCGAGTATGCGGAGAAGTAGAACGGGAAGACCCATCCACCGTAGGCCGGTGTGAGTGAGAAGGTCTTTCTCTGGCCGCCGATGGTGAACGTGACATCGCCGCGCGGACCCACTTCGAGATCGACTTTTGTGTCGAGCGACCAGCCATATCCGAAATCACTTTTTGTATTCGCTTTGAGGCTATCGTAAGTGCGCTGAACCTTGATGGCTAGTCCATTGGCTGGAACAACCAGATCTGTGACGGTGGAGGTAACACGACCGGGTTTGTAGTTGCACGACACCGATACAAGAGCGAGATTGTAGGACGAAGCACCACTCGAGTTGGTGGCTTGAAGCGTGATCCAATAGTCGCCATTGGCGAGGGCAGTGGCGTCGAACGTGCCGATCTGACCGGTACCGGTGGTATTCGCATTGAGAATGATCGCGCTGCTCGGACTGCTAGCCGGGTAGTAACTTAAGGTGCCGCTGGTGAGCGTTGTGCCCGATGCGACAGTTATAGGTATAATTCCGCACGCGCTGGCTCCATCTGCCGGACTTCCAATCCAACCCTGCGTGGTGCCGGGCTGCGGATTGACTTTGATTGAAATCTGAGCAGATGCACTACTATTCACGTCGCTGGCATTCAGTTGAAGAATATAAGTACCAGGGCCACTAAAAGTGGCTGTAGTAGACAAGTTGTTCGCGTTGTCAAAGCTGACTGTGCCAGGTCCGCTGACCTGGCTCCAGGTCGTGGTGATCGTGTCACCCTGTGGAAGAGAACCGTCGGTTGCTGTGCCGGTGATGGCAAGCGTGTCGGGAAGGACGAGCGTATTGGGAGCCGATATGGATACGCCAAGCGTGCCGTTCCCTCCTGAGCCCGTGGTCGTCGACGGCGGCAGTGTCCAGGACACACTCACAACGTTCGAATAAGTCACGAGGTTATTAATGGTCGTTACGGCTTCAATCGACGTGGTGCCTTGATTTTGGTTCGTATAAACGAACGTAGCGTGACCTGTGGCATCGGTCGTGCCCTTAAGTAAGTACTGGTCAGCACCTGAAACAAGCAACCCGATATTCGTATTTACGATGGGCGAACCATAGGAATCCGTCGCGAATGCTTCGAATGCCAATTGTCCGCCAGCAGGCTGCGGATTGACCGAGCTGGGGCTTAGCGTAACTGAACCGGCGGGAAGATTTGTGGCGCTTACCCAGGTGATTGAGGTTGGACCCGATTCTATTGCGGTTTCTCCGCTAAGAAAAGCGTCAGCCGCTAGAACATCGGTACCCGCCGCAAGTTCAGTGTATGTAAAAGCAGCGAGCCCATTCGAGTCTGTCGTCGATTGGATCTGTTTTGGATTGGCCCCGGTGATGTTTAGGATGACCGGTACGCTCGAAAGTGGCGCTCCTGAGCCGTCGGTTACAACAGCGGTAATCGATGCAGGTTGACCCACTGGATATGACGATGACGACATAAAGTAGGTCGGAGAATAGGTGCCTCCATCACCAAGGATGGTACCGGTAATAACCGTTGGAACACCATCAGCATCGTAAATCGCTTGGTACGACCCACCAGGTGAGCACAGGCTACCTTGGTAGGAAACGGATACGCTCTGCCCCGCGATTAGGCCCGTTGCACCAATGACTGGATTGGTACCATCTTGGACGCCAAATTGGTAGGCTGAATTCAGACCTCCAGACGCCCAGAGCAACTGCTACAGGCGCACTGATCGTATAGTTTGCGATCCCAACAGCGGAATCTCCATAGCCCGTTGCAGTAGCGAAGGCCTGGACTGTTTCCGATGAGGCGACGGTCAATGGACCGCTGTAAACAGTGGAAGACGTCGTCGGCGTGCTTCCGTCCGTGGTGTAGTAGATGGCCGCCGATGGCGTTGTTGAGCTGATAATTACCGACTGAATTGAGTTGTAGCTGCCTCCTGCAGGGCTGAATGTAGGCGTATCAGCAATGGGGTTCCCGCCACGTTTGAGTGCCACCGTAAGTATGTCTTCGCCTTCTTTGCATTGCCCGTAATAAGTACCAGCGGAACCGGCTATACCGTTCTCCATGAAGAGCGTGAATTCCGGTCCTGAGGATGTAGGTAGCGCAGTCCACGCTATCGGGGCCGTACCGGGCGTCATCGTAATGCCGTCTGGGTTAGAGCAGAGCGACCAGAGAACGTCGGAATTCGCCGTTGTACTGATATTCGCTGAATTGAGAGTTGAGCAGGTGACTCCACAATCCGCTATTGCACTTCCATCTAATGGAGAGGACGCGACATTGGTGTACTCAAGTACCGACATCCAGATACACGCGGCAGAGCTCACCTGGCCCGTAATTGTGATTGTCCCGGCCGTAGCGTTTGCGAGAAGGTAGACGTTCCCCTCTTCTCCATCCGAAATCACTTGCGTGACCGTTCCGCTGGATGAAGTGACCGACGAGAGGGTAGTTGGGCCATGGAAAGCGATGAGCAATGCGTCACCTGCACCTACTCCGTTAAGCGTGCAGGATATGCTTGTGGCCGATGCCTGATAGTTGCTGCACTGCTGAACATAAGCTGGGAGGTAACCGATGTTATATCTTGCGGACCCTACCGAACTCAGCGTGTTGTCATTTGCCGTGGCGATCGCCTGGACGGTCTCAATCCCTGTTACCGTCAGTGGACCCGAATAGATATTTGAGGCCGTAGTCGGCGTGGTTCCGTCGGTTGTGTAATAGATCGTCGCAGATGGCGTCGTCGTACTGATCGCCACCGTCTGCGTAGAAGCATAATTTCCTGCGGCAGGGCTAAATGTCGGCGTCGCCGCGGAAGGCGCGCTCGCTTTGAGCGCAACCGTGATAATGCTGGCGACTCCCTCTCCATTACACTGACCGTAGTAATTTCCTGCAGGTCCGGCCAGGCCGTCTTCAACCATTATGTAATTCATTTCACTTTCAGGAGCAGCCAGTTGCCTCCACGAAATTGGCTGGGTACCGGGACTCAACACGGACCATGTTGGTCCCCAGCACTGGGACCAGAGCAAATCCGATCCGTTCGTCGTACTAAACGTACTCGACGATATGCTCGTACTGTAGCTCGAGAGAGTCCCGACAGCGCTCCCATCCAGAGGAGAAGCTGCAACATTCGTGTACTCGGCCACGTAAAGGCGAATCGTATCGTTGCCATCAATATTGACAGTAATGGTGCTATTCCCAGCTGCACTGTTAGGCAAAAGGTAGGCATACGAGCCCTCCCCATCGGTTACCACACTAATCGGCGTACCCGAGGAAGCTGTCACGTCCGTTATCGCGGTGTCGGTGGTGATACCGATCATCAAGGCATCGCCTGCCTTGACTCCACTAAGTGTGCACGACAGGCTGTTTCCCCAAGCCGTGCTTCTGCACTGCTGCACGTAAGCCGGGTAAGAACCGATGGTATAGGGAGCCGATCCAACCGTGCTTGCCGAGTAGCCGGTGGCAGTCGCAATTGCCTTCACTGTCTCGGAGACCCCCACTGTGATAGGTCCGGCATAGACGCTTGAGGAAGTGGTTGGCGTGGAACCGTCAGCGGTGTAGTAGATCGTTGCCGAAGGTGTGGTTGAGCTGATGGAGACGGCCTGATTCTCGACATAGGCGCCGGCTGCGGGGCTAAACGTTGGCACTGCCGCACGCGGCGTGTCGGATTTTGGAACCAGTGCAACGGTGATGATGCTTTGCAGTCCTGCGCCGTCGCACCGCCCATGATACGTACCTACAGGGCCAGCTACTCCATCTTCAAGGAATAGGCCATTGTTACTGCCCACCGGAAAGGTGATCGCGTTCCATGTGATTGGCCCGTTCCCAGGGTTGATTGGGTCATCCCATTGGTTTGTACAGAATGACCACAAGAGATCCCCATCCGCCGATGTCTGGAATGGATAAGTACCGAGATAATCGGTATAGCTAGATTCTTCCCCTATAGACGCAGTATCTATGGGAGAAGCATCAATATTTGTGTACTCAGCAACCGATAGCCACATCGCTTGCGCGTTGCTGACGTTCGCCGTGATCGTAATGGTCCCACTGACCGTGTTGGTCAGGATGTAAGCATTGGAACCGTAGCCGTCCGAGACTACGCCCGTCGGCGTGCCGGTCGAAGAAGTCACCGAATTCAGGCTGGACGGCCCATAGATCCCAATCATGAGGACATCGCCGGCTCCAACGCCAGTGAGCGTACATGACAGGGTGTCTCCATAATTTGTATAGCCATTGCACTGTTGCACGAAGTTGGGCGCTGAGACCCCACCGAAGGTGTAAGTGGCAGACTGAACCGCGCTATTCGAGTATCCCGAAGCTACCGCAATCGCACTGAGAGTCTGTGACGTATTGAGCGTGATGGGCGCACTGTAGACCGCCGAAGATGTCGATGGCACGCTCCCGTCCGTCGTGTAGTAGATCGTGGAGCCGCTCGTTCCGTCAGAGAGCGTCACACTTTGACTGCCGGAATAGGTTCCTCCCGCGGGGCTGAAGGATGGCGTTTGTGCCTGCCCTTGTGCCATGCAGAAGCGTGGCGAAGTTAAGAGTCCAAAAGCGGCAACAAAACCGAGGAGTAGGCTAACGATCCCAAATCTACGCATACGAGATCCCCAATTCAACAGAGATTCAGCTTTCAGATGGAAGCTGTTGTCGAAGACAGACGACCCATTGCCCGCAATATCCTCTGCGGTCCTCTGGGCATCACTCAGATTTGGGGAATCTCGGTCGAGCTGATCGGCGCATCCCTATCTAGTCGGGTACGCCTTGTCGATTCGTATTACGAAGTTCGAAGTCTTCTCTTCAAAAGCTGTCCACCAAGAATCCAGCAACAATACTCCTGGCAGGCGATCAATTTCGGCCTGTCTGCCAATGTAGGCAACACCTACATTCAGACAGAACCTAGCACCGCGAACTTATCGACCGAATAACCGATACGTACTTGCTGGTTTGTTACTGGTTGTTGCTTTCTTGGTCGAACGACTTGCTAATTGAAGTGCGGTTTGAGTCGACTAACGTAGATACACCTACAGGACGGCTTGCTTCTGCTGTAGAAACAGCGAACTGTTTTACACAATGTTGTGAGACTCCAACTTTTCTCATGTTGGAAATCCGAAGTCAAGTAAAAATTCCGGCATGAGCGTTACTTACGATATCTCGGGCATTGAACGGCTGAGCTGGGCTTCGCCGCATAACTGGCTTCACGCTTTCTTTACTACGTGTTCTATGTTTTTCTGGTCGCATATTAGCTGTTAAGATCAGCGGTGTCCGGTTGTCAAATAAATGTGATCGGCCGTCCGGCAATCCAACCTGAACGGCATGCTTCGTACCTGTCGCACTTGCGAAAGCGGATTTGCCGGTTGCAGGTGACAAGGATTTATTGACTCGAGGCGCGTACAAAGGAACGCGCATTGTCACGCCCTCGGAGTACCTGAAAGTAAGATAAGCATTCCCGCCACTGCTCAGAGATGGGAATGGCGGTAGATCGCCGGAGCGATATTCATCGCAACGGCTGCGGGGATGCCGTTGTCAGTGGTATCCCCGACGTTTTCGGCCGTCTCCTTCTCTTCCTCAAACGTGCTGCCGAGAATCAGGTCCACGGCTCTCTGCGCGTTGGCGGCTGCATGAACGATGAGCCGGTTATCCTCTTCCAGCGTGGCAATCCAGTTTTGGATGTAAGCAGGGGTGTTGCGGTCGGTGCGCTCGTTGGCAATCTCGGCGATGGCGCAAAGAAAGGCTGCGCCCATCTCTGCGACCAGTTCCTCCTTGCTGTAAAGCTCATCTCCGAAGCGGTCGCCAAAGATGCGATGCAGACGGCTCTCGTGGCCGGTGCTGTGTACCAACTCGTGAAAGAGCGTGCTGTAATAGTGCGTCGCATCGACGAAACGGGAGCGCGCGGGCATGTGGACAGAATCGGTAGAGGGGCGGTAGTAAGCGCGGTACTCGGTGGGGCCATTGAGATAGAGCGCGGGGCGATTCTCCCATCCGGTGATAATGCTCTCGCAGAGTTCGTCTTCGGAGATCTCCGGCGCGATGGCGGGCCGCGAGATTTCGGGAAGTGCGAGGCCGTCGCACTGCTCCACGTTGAAAACCGTGTAGTGGCAAAGAAGGAATGGAATGCACTCATCCTCTCCCGGTGCTTCCTCTTCTTTCGTGGCGTGTTCGGGAAGCTGCTTGCAAAAGACAATCGGCGTTCCGTGCTCGCCTTTGCGAACTATGCCATTTAGCGCCTGCGCCTGCTTGAAGGTAAGCCAGAAGGGGAGTTGTACTCGCTCGACCAAAGCAAAAGGACATTGATGCCACGGTAGGGCTTGCCGGTGTAGAAGTTGCGCGGGAACGGGCCGCCAGCATAGCGTGGCGTCTTCCACGGTTTTTCCCACGGAATCACGCCCGCTTTCAGGCTGGAAATAATGCGCTCGGTAACGGTCTGGTAGATGCTTGGCCTGGTGGCTGCGTTACGGTAGTTGCGATGTGCCATGACGTTTCGCTCTCCTGTGCTGCCCGCGTGGGGCGGAATCTGAAGGAGGGCTTTTGCCTTTGGCTCTCAACCAAATTTCTTTCGTTGAGTGCCCCGCTTCATGTCTTTGGCGGCGGGCAGAGGCGAGGCGGGTTCAGTCAATGCCGCGCGTTCTTCTGCGCGTTCATCGAAGCGCAGCGGAGAGCATTGACGGGTTCCGACCGGCTCTGCCACAAAGTCGCATGAAGCGGGGGCACTTGATGAAAGAAGAAATTTAGGTCTACTTCCGCATTGCTTTTCAGGGTCGCCTCGCGGCAGGAACAGGCTGCGCGGAGGGGGGAACTGGAGAACGCCAAGTGGCCACAGCGAGTGCAGGGAACCTCCTGCTCGGCCGGGCCGGGAGGATAACCCCCATCGCAAGGAGTACAATCCCCCTTCCTGGAGGGAAGAGCTGGAGAGCACGCTACGGTCTAGCGGTGACCGTGCAGCCCGATGCAAATAAAGGTTGGGATCGACTTTCGCTCGTAACCATCCGATAATGAATGCAGGTGTGAGGTTCCCATGACCATCCGAGTCGAACTCAACCCGGAGATGGAAAGACAGCTTGCTGCGGAGGCATTGGCTCGCGGCATTGCGCTGGAGTTGTACGCGCAGCGGCTTCTTCAGGAAGCGATGGCTTCCAGGGGCAAAGGGCATGCACGCGCGAGCCAGGAAGAATTTCGCGCCTTTCTGGATGCTCTTGCCAGCAAAGCACCCAATGTCCCGCAACTGCGAACCGAGACCTTCTCACGCGAAATGATTTACGGTGAGCACGCCTGATGCCCAGCTCGTCCTACTTGGTGGACACGAACATTTTGCTCCGCCTCGTACAGCCGGACAGCCCCGAATATGGAACGATTCGGCAATGTACGGATCGTCTTTGGGCGCAGGGGGCGGACCTCTTCTACACTTCGCAAAACTTGGCTGAATTCTGGAATGTTTGCACTCGACCGGCTGATCGGAACGGGTTCGGATTCTCTGTTGCAGAGACGAATGAACGCGCAACTCTGATCGAAGCCAAATTCTCTTTTGCCGCTGACAGCGAAGCAACACATCAAGAGTGGCGCAAAATCGTAGTCGCGGCGGGCGTCTCTGGTATTCAGGTCCATGACGCGCGAATGGTGGCTGCTATGCGCGTGCACGGAATTGCGAATCTGCTGACGCTGAATGTCAAGGATTTTCGCAGGTTCAGTGGCATCGCTGTTCTTTCGCCAGATGAAGTGCTGGCCTCCTTCAGCTAGAGAGGCACAACCTGACTAAACAATGGCCCGGTTCCGGACCGGAGTGGGGCCGGTTCCGGCCCCTAACCCTGCCAGGATGGTTCCATCCTGGCTCCACTGGATAACAGTGTTGACGGTGATCAGAAAGCAAGCGGTTCTGGTCTACGCTTCCTCAGCCAAACGGACGGCCTCTACTCGTCCGGGGCCTTTCTTCGGAACCGTCTTTTTCTTGGACCGTGGCCTCATGATGTTAATAGCGGAAGCATCGAGCTGCGTCTTCAAATGCGCTGCATAGTATTTCTCAATCATTTCCACACTTGTCCGGCAGTTCTTGGCAATCTGATAGATGTCGGCACCTTCAAGCAGGCGCAGGCAAATGTAGGTGTGGCGCAGGCTATACGCCGTTCGCGGCCTTCCGTCACGGTCGGTGCGCAGCTTCTCTTCCTCGAGGATTGCGTTGAACAACTCGCGTGGCCATTTCGGGAACAGAAGATCGGTAGGTCCGGGAGCGTGCCACTCACCGTTGGCCATTGATGCGGTGCGGCTGCCTGCTCTTCCCGGCCCTCCATCTGGACGCGGGCGCGCTTTCAACCGCTCGAACGGATGCACGGCACCTGTTGTGCTCTTGCAATATCCAACGCCTCGCTTGCCGCGTACTTCGATCTCAAGGATGGTTTGGCCGCTCCCCTCGTCTTCGGTCACCGTGACATCGCGAAACTGAAGACGCCGCGCCTCGTCGGGGCGGAGTCCGGTGTTGGCGGAGAACAGAACATAATCGTGAAGTTGTTCCGCCTCCCAACGAAAACGGGGCTGCTTTGGGTCCTGGGCGCGCTTGCGCGTTGCCTCATAAAGCTGCTTATACTCTTCCGGCGAGAACCATGCTCTATGGGAAATCTTCGGGGACGCGCGATATGGGGCTGAAAAATCCGGGAGATGATCGACCCATCCGTGCCGCAGAGCCGTTTTGAAAATCTGGCGCAGCGTCACGATCTCCTGGTGCGTGGTGCTACGCGCTGGAGGCTTGCCGCGCAATGCCGTGCACTCTTCAAGTCGATGGACACGATATTCGTTGACCTTGCCCGCTGTGATCTCAGGTAGCACCATGCTGCCGAAAAACGGGACCAGATAGCCATTGGCGCGCGCGTGCTGTCCGCTCGCATATTTCGCGCTGCGCTGTCCCTGCGTCATGATGTCAAACTCGCGCAGGTACAACTTCGCAGCGTCGCGGAACAGTTTGCCGGTCTTCAACTCACCGTCGCGGAGTTTGCCGCGCAACTGCAAATACCAGTCTTCGGCGAACTCCTTTGCTTTCGACAGGCTGTCTTCTTTGGTCGTCGTGCGCCGGTTCCTTCCGGCCAGATACGTCGCGCATTGCCAACTGGAACTGTTCGGACGCTTGTAGACGTGAACCTTGCCACCGAGGATGGTGTGATGCTCTGCCATGCGGCTGCACCTCCTGCTTCTCTATAGAAGCACAAAAGTGTGCAAGAGTTGCGCAAGTCCTGTGCCATGCACGACATCAAAGCAAGCCGTTTATATTCAATTGTTTATAGTGGATTTGATTTTCAGTAAGCCGATTTTGAGTCCGCTGCGTCTGCCAGTTCCGCCATCCCGGCGCGGAGACGTGTCCTGCTTTGCAAGTATCTCATAGCCCTTGATCGAATTGCCACAGCCGGGCTCCCGTTGCCCTTCCCCTCGTACTGCGCGGAGGGCGTCCCCGCATTCGTTTCAGTAATGGGACGGCGCATCCAAAACGACCCCATTGTTCCACAGGCGTCGTGCGACAATGGAATCAACCGCGATGACGACTGCCTCTTCTGCTGTTGCACCAGAGCCCGTGTCCGTGACTCCTCAGCTGCTTGCGCAGCACAGCATCACTGCGGAGGAGTACCAGCGCATTCTCGACGCACTTGGCCGCGTGCCGTCCCTTACCGAACTGGGCATTTATTCGGTCATGTGGAGCGAGCATTGCTCTTACAAGTCCAGCCGCGTGCATCTCAAACGCCTGCCTACCGAGAGTGACCGCGTGGTTCAGGGTCCGGGCGAAAACGCCGGCATCATCGACGTGGGCGATGGTTGGGCTTGCGCCTTCAAGATTGAAAGCCATAACCACCCCAGCTATATTGAGCCGTTCCAGGGCGCTGCTACCGGCGTGGGCGGAATTCTGCGCGACATCTTCACCATGGGCGCACGGCCACTGGCCGTGATGGATTCGCTGCGCTTTGGTCCCATCGAACCCGGCAGCGCCGAGCCCGAACTTGTGGCCCGCAATCACTCGATCGCTGAAGGTGTAGTAAGCGGCATCGCCGGATACGGCAACTGCTTTGGTGTTCCGAACCTTGGCGGCGAAACCAAGTTTGAAGCCTGCTACAACGGCAATCCGCTGGTAAACGCGTTTGCGCTGGGCCTGGTCCGCAAGGACGAGATTTTCTACGGCAAGGCTAGCGGCACCGGCAACCCCGTCATCTATGTAGGGGCCAAGACCGGCCGCGATGGCATCCATGGCGCCACCATGGCCAGCGAAGAGTTCAAGGAAGGCTCGGAACAGAAGCGCCCAAACGTTCAGGTAGGCGATCCGTTCATGGAGAAGCTGCTGCTCGAGGCCTGCCTTGAGGCGATGAAAACCGGCGCCATCGTCGGAATTCAAGATATGGGAGCCGCGGGCCTTACCTGCTCCACCTGCGAGATGGGTGCGCGCGGCGGCGTTGGCCTTGATGTAGAGCTCGATCTGGTTCCGCAGCGCGAAACCGGCATGAGCGCCTACGAGATCATGCTTTCCGAAAGCCAGGAACGGATGCTTCTGGTGGCCGAAAATGGCCGCGAAGATGAAGTGCTCCGCGTGTTTGCCAAGTGGGGCCTGGATGCCGTGATTGTGGGCACCGTGAAGCCGGAGCCTCGTCTGCGCATTCGTCATCATGGCGTGCTGGTGGCCGATATCCCTAATACATCGCTCACCGACGATGCGCCGCTTTACCACCGGCCCGTGGGAACATGGAATTGCCCCCTGCCGCAGTTGCCTCCCGAGAATGTTTTGGCGGCACTGGACGAAGATCGCGATTTTACCGCCGATCTCATCAAGCTGCTCCAGAGCGCCAATGTCTGCTCCAAGCGCTGGGTACACGAGCAATACGACTCGATGGTGCAGACCAATACTGTGATTGGACCCGGCGGCGAAGCGGGCGTGATGCGTATCAAGGGCACCGGCACCAAGGGTCACGAACGTGGACTGGCAATGGCTCTGGACGGCAACGGTCGGTGGGCCTATCTCAATCCCAGGCTCGGCGCGAAACATGCCGTGGCTGAAGCGGCGCGCAAGGTGGCGATGGCCGGTGCAACTCCGGTAGCCGCAACCAACTGCCTGAACTTCGGAAATCCTGAAAAGCCTGAGATCATGGCGCAGCTTTCCGCCGCCATTGATGGCATTGCTGAAGCTTGCACGGCACTTTCCACGCCCATTACCGGCGGCAACGTTTCTCTATACAACGAGACCAAGGGCGAAGGCATTTATCCAACTCCGGTGCTTGGGATCGTAGGCATCTTCGACGATGTGACTCTTGCTGTTCCCGCACATTTCGGGCGAGCGGGTGATGCCATCGTTTTGCTCTGGCCCATACCTTCCGGAGACCAGCCTGATCCGAATCTCAAGGTTCCCTTCCCCGGTGAGCGCGTTGAGAGCGCGGCCGACCCCTACAATCCCGTCCTCGGCAATCCGCAGCAGTTGCACCCTGAAGCCACGGAAACCGATGCCTCTGTTACGGCGGAACTTGCCACATTCGGATCTTCGGAATATGCCGGCGTGGTCCTTGGCGGAGTGTGGGGCCAGCCGCCGCCGCTCGATCTCGATGCCGAAGCCGATCTGCACACTCTACTTGCATTGCTGGCTGAACGGCAGCTTGTTCACTCCGCGCGCGATATCTCCGATGGAGGAATTGCAGTCTCGCTGGCTCAAGCCACATTCCCGAACGGCATTGGCGCAATCGTTGAGCAGGAGCAGTCGCTCATGGCCCACCCACTCTTCGGATTGTTTGCAGAGCCTGCTTCCACAGTGCTGATAACCTGCGAACCGAATCAGCTCGATACGATCGAGGAATTTGCCGACCGCTACGGCTACTACGCGGCACGCATCGGTACAACCGGCGGTGACCGCCTTGAAATCTCAGTCTACAAACAGCCCATGATCTCTACTTCTCTTGCTGAACTCCGCGAGCCCTGGTCCTCTGCTTTGGAAAACAATATCCATGGCGAGGTCGCGGTGCGATGAAGCTTCTCTTTCAGGGTGTTGACGGCGTTATCGATCAATCTCAATCGCTTCGCGCAGGACAGCCGGCGCATTCCAACGCCTCTCAGGATGCGGATGAGGGCGATCCAAAACTTCGCGAAGAATGCGGCGTGGTGGCAATCCACGGGCATCCGGATGCGGCCCGCCAGGCCTATTTGAGTCTTTATGCTCTTCAGCATCGCGGGCAGGAGTCGGCGGGCATTGCCACGGCTGACGGTCATCACCTTGCCAACATCAAGGGCATGGGCCTGGTCTCAGAAATCTTTACAGACGATGTGCTTGAAAAGCTGCCCGGCCACATGGCCATCGGGCACACCCGTTACTCGACAACCGGCGACTCGGCTCTCTTGAATGCGCAACCTATCCGCGTGGAATCCACCAAGGGCCTAATTGCCATTGCGCATAACGGCAACCTGGTGAACCTAGGCAATATCCGGGCGCGGCTTGAGCGCGATGGCGCGTACTTCCAAACCACTTCGGACTCAGAGATTATCGTCCAGCTCATTGCGCACTCGCGCGCGGGAACGCTGGTTGACGCTATCGCCGACTCGCTTTCGCAGGTGGATGGAGCATTCTCCATCGTGATGATGACCCGCGACCGCATCTTTGCCGCTCGCGATCCGCGCGGATTCCGTCCGCTCTCGATGGGAAGACTGAAACATCCCGACGGCCCCGACACCATCGTTTTCGCCAGTGAGACATGCGCCTTCGATCTGTTGCGCGCCGAGTACATCCGCGACGTTCTTCCGGGCGAGCTGGTGATGGTGACTGAGGACGGCGTGACCAGTCGCCAGTACGCCAATGGAGTTCCTCAGACGAGTTGCGTCTTTGAGCACGTTTATTTTGCGCGCCCTGACAGCCGCATCTTCGGCCAGTGGGTACAGGAGAGCCGTGATCGTATGGGCCGCAGGCTCGCACGCGAGTCCGGCGTTCCGGCCGACGTGGTTGTGCCCGTTCCCGACTCAGGCGTTACTGCTGCCTTAGGCTACGCGGAGGAAGCAGGTATTCCTTTCCGTCTGGGCCTGATTCGCAATCACTACGTGGGGCGTACGTTCATCGAGCCCGAGCAGCGGGTGCGCGACTTCGGCGTGCGGCTCAAGCTGAATCCGGTTCACAATCTCCTTGAAGGCAAGCGCGTCATCCTCATCGACGACTCCATCATTCGCGGCACCACCAGCCGCAAGATTGTGCGCATGGTCCGCGGTGCGGGAGCCAAGGAAGTTCACCTGCGCATCAGTTGCCCGCCGACCGTGTCACCTTGCTTCTACGGCGTAGACACGCCGAGCAAGCGCGAGTTGATCGCGGCGAACAATTCCATTGAAGAGATCCGCCGATTCATTGAAGCCGACTCACTGGCCTATCTCTCGCTGGATGGCTTGTACTCTGCCGTGCAGGCCGAGAATCGGTCTGGCTACTGCACGGCCTGTTATACGGGGAACTACCCCACGCAATGGGTTGACGTGGATGAGATCCTTCCCGCCGGCGCAAGTCTCTAGCTCTTTATTTCGCCGGCGAAGTTACTTGATGCCGATCACCATGGAGTCCGGACCGACGAGGTGCTCGACGCGAGCTTCCTTGAAGCCAGCTTCCTTCATCCAGCCGATGCAGTCGGCTCCGGTGTAATCGAAGCCGCCCGGTGTTTCAATGAGCATGTTCAGGCTCATCATCAGGCCAAAGGCATTCTTGCGCCGTTCATCGTCGATGATCGCTTCGTACACCAGCAGGGCTCCGCCCGCGGGAAGCGCATCGTAGGCTTTGCCGATCAACATCCGCTTCTCTTCCAGATTCCAGTCATGCAGAATGTGGCCCATCATCACCACGTCGGCATTCGGAATTGGATCGGTAAAGAAGCTGCCCGCCTGGAACTGCACCCGCGACGACAAACCATTCTCTTCGATGTACTCCTCGAAAATGGGGCCAACTTCAGGAAGATCGAAGCCAATACCGAGCAGGTGTTTGTTCTTGAGCGCCACCTGGGTCAGGAGATCGCCCTGTGCCGGTCCTGCATCCACAACCGTCCGATAGTTCGCCCACGGAAATTTGGCGGCGATGGCCATATTCCCACCACGGCTTACTCCTGTCATCGCTCTGAGAAAGGTCTTCAGCCGGGCAGGGTCGGCATACAACGAGGCAAAGGTCTCCTTCGCGTTCGGTCCGGCTTCGCCCTGCGGTTGGCCTGTCCTCAGCGCCGTAGTAAGCCTCGCCCAGTGCGGATACAGACGCTGATTCGCCATTTCGAGAATGCCGCCGATATAGGCGGGTTTCCTCTTGTCGAGGAATAAGTCGCTCGATGGCGTATTCGAGTAAATTCCGTCCTTGCGCTCAAGGAAGCCCAGCGCCACCAGCGAGTCAAAGAAATCATGCGCGGAGCGTGGATGCAGACCCAGACGCCCGGAGAGCGTTTCAAGATCCAGGGGGTGTTTTGCCAGTTCGGTAAAGACTTCCATCTCCACCGCGCTGAGAAGCGTTTTTGATGCCCAGAAGCCGAGACCGATCTGCAGAATATGTTCGGGGGAAGGCGCGGCAACGGGAGTGGCAGCGGACGTAGCCACACCGGTAGACAGACTCATGTTGACCTCCTTGTTTGGTCGCGTTCGGTTGATTGCCCATTAGGGGAAGAGCCATGGGAGGCCCCAGTCAAACGCGAACCATCCCACCGAAGGGGAACTGCGGTGGAACGAATGTTTGCAGTGTACGCGAGCAGAGATTCTTCAGAAAAGGACTTTTCTCAAACTCAATATGGATGGACCGCGCCACCTTTTAGCGTTTTTGTGCGCCGAGTCACAGGACGTTCACGCTCCGCGTGTGATAGCATCCGCTGTTTAGTGAAGAACGCCCGGCGGATTCACGCTCCTTTGATCTGCCCTAGCGCCGGCGCGTGGCCGTCATCAATGGACGAGGTAGAAGGCAGACCCGGAGCCGTGGCCAGCCAATTTGGCCAGCTGGATGCCCTTCAGGGCATTCACCCGTTGTCCCTGTTCCCCCGCAGATCTGAATCCGAATTCAATCCAAATTCTGTCTCTATTTGCCAGATATCAAGGAGAATCAAATGAAAACGTACCAGGGAAGTGAGATCCGCAACGTAGCTGTAGTGGGGCATGCACAAAGCGGTAAAACCACGTTGATTGCCGCTCTGCTGCATGCCGCAAAGATGACTCCCAGCCAGGGCCGTGTTGCCGATGGCACAGCCGTAACCGCGTACGACGAAGAGGAAGTTGCTCGCGGCTTAACCATGCAGAACGCCGTTGCCTTTGCCGAGTGGCAAGGCGTGAAGATCAACCTGGTCGATACTCCCGGCTTTCACATGTTCGCGCACGAGGCGCGCGCTGCATTGCTGCCGGTTGAGTCCGCCATTGTGGTTGTGAACGCCCAGAATGGAGTGGAACCCGTTACCGAGCGCGTTTGGAGATTCGCTGAACAAGCAGAAGTACCCCGGATCGTTCTCGTCAACCAGATGGACCATCCAAAGGCCGGTGGAGCTGGCGGATTGAGCGCCCTTATCGACGACATCCACGAGCGCTGGGGCCGCAACTGTGTTCCTGTCCAGTTGCCCATTGTGGATGCCAACGGATTTCACGGTGTAGTGGACCTGGTGACGATGGAGGCCTACACTTACACGCCGGGCGGCGATGGACATGGCAAAGTCTCAGCGGAAATTCCCGCGTCGCTTGCCGCCGATGCCAAGGCGCGCCACGAAGCGCTTGTCGAACTTGTTGCCGAAGGCAAAGACGAGCTGATGGAGGAGTTCTTTGAGAAAGGCACCATCCCGGAAGATCACCTGATCGCCGCGCTCCACGAAGCCATTCGCGAAGACCGCATCTTCCCGGTGCTGTTTTCGAGCGGCCTTGCTAACATGGCGCTCGATCATCTGCTCGACTTCCTGAAGGTTTACACGCCCGCCCCCATTGAACATTCACCCATCGCCGCAAAGACCATGGATGGGGAGGCCACATCGCGCAACGTCAATGACAACGAGCCCGTTGCCGCATTTGTCTTCAAGACCATGTCCGACCCGTTTGCCGGCCGCATCAGCTTCTTCAAAGTCATGAGCGGCGTCATCAAAAACGATGCGTCGCTTGAGAACTTCACGCGCCGTACCCAGGAAAAGCTCTCGCACTTGAGCGTGATGCAGGGCCGCAAGGCCGTTGAGGTAGCTGAACTGCATGCCGGCGACCTGGGCGCGGTGGCCAAGCTGCGAGACACGCTCACCGGCGACACGCTCGGCCAGAAGGGTTCTGAAATCCAGATGGAGTTGGCTGCTCCGCCCGAACCGGCCATGACCTATGCCATCGAGCCCAAGAGCCGCTCCGATGAAGATAAACTTGCACCCGCGATTCACAAGCTCATGGAAGAAGATCTGCTCATCCGTTTCTTCCGCGATCCGCATACCAACGAGTTCCTGATTGCGGGCGCCGGCCAACCGCACATCGAAGCCATCGTCAACCGCCTCAAGAAGCGCTACCACGCTGAAGTCATGCTGAAAGCGCCCAAGGTTCCCTACCTCGAAACCATCCGCGGCAGAGCGGATGCGCATGGCCGCCACAAGAAGCAGTCCGGCGGTCACGGCCAGTTTGGAGACTGCAAGATCAAGATGGAGCCCATGCCTCGCGGCGGCGGCTTTGAGTTTGTGAACGACATCTTCGGCGGCTCTATTCCCAAAAACTTTATCCCGGCCGTCGAAAAGGGCATCCAAGAAGCGGCAGCGCGCGGTTACCTCGCCGGATACCCGGTTGTCGACTTCAAGGTGACGCTCTACGACGGCAGCTACCACGACGTGGACTCGAACGAACTTTCGTTCAAGACCGCGGGCCGCCTGGCCTTCAAGAAAGCAATGGAACAGGCAAAGCCCTGCCTGCTTGAGCCGGTGATGAAGGTGGAAATCGAAGCCCCCGACGATTTTGCCGGAACACTGATGGGCGACCTGAACTCGCGCCGCGGGCGCGTGCAAGGCATGGAAACCAAGGGACGCACGACCATCATTAGCGCGGAAGTGCCCATGTCCGAGATGCTTACCTACGGCACGCAACTCACCAGCATGACGCAGGGCAAGGGCAGCTACCACATGGAAGAGGACCACTACGACGTAGTTCCTCAGCCGGTGGCCGAAAAGATCCTGGCCAACGCAAAACAGCCGGTCGACGAAGAGGACGAATAGCCTCGATCACCAGCAGAAGAATACCTTTACCCTGGGTCCCATTCGCGGACCCGGGGTGAGCGTAAATCCAGTGGGGCTCTTACGCTCACCTGCAAAATCCAGACCACGGCTTTACCACGGCTTTATCGTCCAATCTTCACTCTCATTTACAGCGCCTCTCATTTGCGAGGTCAGGTGCTGCAAAGAGTTCAATCACTTTCGTTTATCTCCCTTCCAG
This sequence comes from uncultured Acidobacteriaceae bacterium, assembly GCA_963843655.1. Taxonomy (GTDB): domain Bacteria; phylum Acidobacteriota; class Terriglobia; order Terriglobales; family Acidobacteriaceae; genus Telmatobacter. The sequence goes on from CAWJLD010000007.1 coordinate 108,424, forward strand.
CGCTTGGAGATACCGGTCTTTAACTCCCTTCCTAAATCCTCAATCGGACTGCTTCGGACGTTAGCCTGAGCGACCTTGCCATTTCACAAGGTTGATCGCCAATCCGCCCCCTTCCGTATCCGGCAGGAATCGCGCTCGAACGAGCAGAAGATGCGCGAGTAAATGTATACTGGGCCGTCCTGGGAAGCGCAACATTTAGCGTCCGGATAATTCCACCAGCCAGGGTCCTGGCGTTGAACCGGCCCTTCCGCTTCGATGTACCTGCGTTACATCCCCGGAATGGCGAGAACCCCAAATGCCGGAGTAAATTCGGCGAGGCAGATAGGAAAAGCATGAAGACGAAAATCAATCTTGCACTTATGCTCGGAGTGGCGCTCACGGTGATTGGCGCCTCGTTGATAGTGGCGCAACAGACCGGCGAAGGCTCTAATGCTGCTTTGGCCAGGCCGCAGGGGCCATGTGACATCTATGCTGCCGCCGGCGACCCGTGCGTGGCCGCACACAGTACTACGCGCGCCTTGTACTCCTCCTATAACGGCCCGCTCTATCAGGTGTTGCGTCAGTCGGACGAAAAGACCCTGGATATCGGCGTTGTACAGCCCTCCGATTCGGATGCGGGCGGATACGCCGATGCGGCCGCTCAGGACGCATTCTGCGCCAACACGCATTGCTGGATATCCATCGTTTACGACCAGTCCCCCAAGCATAACGACCTTACCCAGGCGCCTCGCGGCGGATTCAGCGGACCGGCCATGGGTGGATTCAATAACCTGCCGATTGCCGATGCTGCTCCCATTTCCGTCATGGGCCACAAGGCCTACGGCGTCTTCATCGCACCGGGCATGGGCATCCGCCAGAACGACGCAAAAGGTACCGCTGTTGACGATCAGGCGGAGGGACAGTACTGGGTTATCAACGGGCTTCACTTCAACTCCGGCTGCTGTTTCGACTACGGCAACGCCGAGATTGACAGCCGCGACGACGACAACGGCACCATGGAAACCCTCTACTACGGCAACGCCATGGCTTGGTATCACGGTATTCCGCCAGGCCCTTGGGCGATGACTGATCAGGAAAACAACCTCGTCGGCTGCGTCAACGAAGACGGAAGCAAATTATGCAAGGACCTGCCGACCTTCACGTGGCGATTTGTGACTGCGATGGCCAAAGGAGAGCCGCACCACTGGACCACATTGGGCGGTGACTCGCAAAAGGGTCCTTTACAGGTTTTGTTCGATGGACCGCGCGTAAACGCGACTTATGACCCGATGCGGAAACAGGGAGCCATCCTGCTTGGCAACGGCGGCGACAACAGCAACGGTTCACAGGGCACCTTCTATGAAGGCGCAATGACAGCCGCGGGCACCTTCCCGTCGGACTCAACCGATCAGGCAGTGCAGGCTAATGTTGTGGCTGCCCGCTACGGCGTGCCGCCGGTGAGCCTTGTTCCAGCTTCGGCTACTGCCACACCTCCCGGACTCCAGACGTTTGCGCCCGGATCTTCCCAGGAATCGACCGTCAACTTTACGAACACCACCGACGCGCCTGCGACCAATATCCAGTTGAGCATTTCAGCGCCCAGGCAGTGGACTGCTCAGGTTCAAGGCGCAACCAGCAGTTCCAAGATGTTTGCCGGTCCGGTCGCTCCCGGCGACAGCGTGAGCGCAACCTTTAAGGTCACTTCCGGTCCAGCAGCCTTCAACGGGGACCTGCTAGGAAATGCCAAGTGGGTCAACAAACCCACAGGCAAGATGCAATCCGAAACAATCGCCGAGAAGGTGCGGAACGTGAGCCCGGTGAAGATCAATGAGTTCCGGGTCAGCTCCGGTCCGCCGACCAACTCGACCGATTCGTTCATTGAGCTGTACAACGCCGGCCACGGCAGCGTTGACATCTCGAACTGGACGCTTACCGAGCACCCAACCCAGCAGCCTATCTTCTCCGCGATCAAGATCCCCGCCGGGACCAGGCTCGCGGCAGGCGGCTTCTACCTGCTCGGCATGTCCGACTCCGGGCTGGTGGTTCCCGCGCGCGCTGGCGAAACCGCCATCCACGTGAGGAGCACCACTGGTATGTCGGCCGGCGATACGATCGAAGTCGGCGCCGGTGCCAATGTGGAAACCCACAAGATCGCGAACGTCGGCACGGCGGCCGGCAACCCAACAACTCTGTGGCAGCCCGTTCCCGAGGGTCCGGTCGTCACCATCCCGGTGGGCTCAACCAATGTTCCGGTTACCAGCGTGGCAGGCTTCAAGGTTGGCGAAAAGATCGCCATCGGCTACGGAGCCAGCTATCCTGCCGTCGCAAAACCGGGTGAAAAGTATGAAGTGGCCACGGTCACGGCAGTCGGCAAGCCAGGCACGCAAGCCTACCTCGGAGCCGACGCACCTGCGGGCGCTACCAACATCAAGGTCACGTCAACGGCCAACATCTCGGTCGGCGACAAGATCAGGTTGGACATCGACAGTGTCGGCCATGGGATCGAGACCGTTACCGTTACACATGTCGGAACCCAGTCGAACCACGCCAGGATGATGGCTAGCTCGGCGCCGGGTGCAACCAGCATCAAGGTCCGAGGCATGAATCACTTTGCGGCAGGTGAGAAGCTAATCATCGGCACGCCCGCAAACCAGGAGACGGTGACCATCTCCTCCGCTACGGGTGAAGGCAGGGCAGGCATCGACATCGCATTTGCCCCGGCACTCGCAAAGGAACATATCAATGGCGAGGGAGTAATTACTCCTGGCACGGGTCTCGACCTGGCCGCGCCACTGAAGTTCAACCATGCTGCCAATCTTCCGTTCGGCGATCAGGGAACGGGAATCACATTCGAGCCGGCAACGGCCTTCTCTCACTCAAGCAATGAGCCCGTGACTCCGCTCGGTACCGGCATCACTCTCGACAGCGCCCTCACCAAGGATCATGCCATCGACACAGTGGTGCGTGATGCCGCGGTGAAGACAGCCGGCTATCAGGGAACGAAGGCGCCGAACCAGTGGTTCGGTGGCCCCACCTTAACCGCTGCCAGCGCCAGTACCTTTGGAGGCCCCCCTGCCACCCTCACCTCCGGCAGCATGGTTCTGCGTGATGCCGCCGGCATGGTGGTCGACAGTCTCAACTATGGCGGACTCGTTGACCCATGGGCCGCACAGGGATACCAGGCTGCCTCTGGACAAGAGGAGAATGGCTGCTACGTATCTGTACCGGGCGTTCCAGGCAGCTGGGGACCTGCTGCTGCTTCCGTGAGTTCAACGGACGTGAGCGCCGGCCGCTTCCCGGACGGTGCTGACTCCAACAGCAACTGCGCCGATTTCCTGTTGCAGGCCGCCACAAGCCTGCCGCTTGGTTCGGCCTCCGGCGCGACCAATATTAGTGTCGCCAGCATCCAGGGCTTCGGCGTAGGCGAGACGATCTCGATCGATCAGGGCGCGAACCTCGAGACTGCTGTAATCGCGAAAGTGGGTTCGGCGGGCGCTAGTAAGGCAAGCTCTGCCATCAGCGCCGGTGCCACCGCAATCCCTGTCACCGGCATGGCAGGTTTCAGTCCTGGCGATACCATCACAATCGACAGCGGGGCAAACGCGGAAACCGCAGTTGTTGCCTTCACCACCTGGTGGAACAGCACTGTTACCGTCAAGGAATCGCTAAGCCGGACTCATGAGGCCGGTGTACAAGTCTCAGGCACCGGCATCACGCTCAACTCCGCGTTGACCCGTCCACATTCGAGCGGAGCTCAGGTCTCGGACTACTCTCCCACACCTGGCGCGCCCAATCGCTATTACAGGAAAGCTCGCTGAGAATACCTGTAGCAGTGAGTTGAGCACCATAAACGATGAAAAGCCGGGCGCTAATGCCCAACACAACTGAAGTAATCCAATCGGCGGCATACCGGTAATACGGCATGCCGCCGAATCATTTTTGGAGTACCGCGGAAGCTACAAGTTGAAATGGTCCCCGATTGCGAACACATAGCCGAGCGTGACGTCTCGCCAGTTGTTTCTCAACTGATTGATGAGCCTTTCGCAGCCTGGATTGCGCGGACTCGCGTCAGACTGCCGCTACCGGCCGCAGTCGCTTGGCGAGTACCCATTTCAGTTCGTCTATCCCCTGCCCTGTGACCGCGGAGATGGCGTAGAACTCAAGCTTGCGGCGTTTGGCATGCGCTGCAAGCTTTTTCAGCTTGTCGGGATTTGCAGAATCGATCTTGCTGGCGACAACGACCATCGGCTTCTCGGCAAGTGAGCCGTCACCAAAATTCGCCAGCTCTTTGTTGATGACTTTGAAGTCCTCCACCGGATCGGGGCGGCCCGACGCATCCGAAACATCCACCACGTGCACCAGTAAGCGCGTGCGTTCGATGTGCCGCAGAAACTGCATGCCAAGACCGGAGCCAAGATGCGCGCCCTCGATAAGACCCGGCATATCGGCCACCACGAATGACTCAATGTCAGGTTCCTCGCCCACCGAAACGACGCCCAGATTCGGTTCAAGCGTTGTAAACGGATAATCGGCAATCTTGGGCCTGGCCGCAGAGATGCGCGAGATCAGAGTCGATTTCCCCGCGTTCGGATAGCCAACCAACCCCACATCGGCCAGCAGCTTTAGCTCCAGCCGGTAGTGGCGTTCCTCGCCGGCGCGGCCCAACTCATGCTCGCGTGGCGCCTGATGCGTTGGCGTGGCAAAGTGCTGGTTGCCCCGGCCACCACGGCCGCCCTTGGCCACTACGATACGTTCATCCGGCTCCCTGAAATCGTGAACCAGCTCTCCGGTATCCATGTCGAAAAGCGAAGTCCCCACCGGAACCTGCAGCGTTATGGAGTGCCCGTCCTGGCCGGTGCAGTTCGACCCCATGCCGTGTTCGCCGCGCTGGGCCTTGTGCTCGGGGTTGTATCGGAAGTGGATAAGCGTGTTATGCCGCTGCGACGACTCCATAATCACATCGCCGCCACGGCCTCCGTCGCCGCCCGAAGGGCCGCCACGGGGCACAAACTTCTCCCGCCGAAAGGCCATGCAGCCGTTGCCGCCGTCACCGGCCTTTACGCGAATTTTGGCTTCATCTATGAACATGGAGTACCCGCTGGATCTTCGAGCCGCGACCCTGTCGGGCATGAACCTCGAACTCCGTTTCTCCAGTCTATCGAATCAGGCTGCTTCGGCTGGAACCAACGTGTGCACCTGAAACGGTGCACATATGTGACCTTCGCTACTTTACGCTGCGCTCCCGGCAAAATAGAATCGCTCCAACTCACCTGGGGATCTTCTGGATATCTGGAAACGCGCTTCAGCAGTGTGCGCGTCTCCGCCTGGTTCCTAACCGCCCACAAGAGCGGGCAGGTGCGGGTATCTGTGTGTCTTTTTCCTTGATCTGCCGACGGCAGGTGTTGAATGGCAGGGTTCAGGTTGGGCTGGTTGAAGCCGTCCATAACGGCGGTAGTGTTGATTGCCTTTGTTTGCGCATCAATCGCAAGCAATGCACAAAATTCGCAAAGTTCATCGAGCAGTTCGGCAGCCGCAAAGCAGGCCGCGTTGCAGCAAAGTGCCGCTGCAGCGGCCGCAACATCCACCACCATCGCTGACACTGAGCTTGAAGCGCTCCCGGCCAGCGGAGGCCAATGGGAGAGGCTGGTTGTCGACGCGCCCGCGGATGCCGCACAATCAAACGGCGCTCCGTCACTAGTGAACTTCGCCGGGCAGCAAAGCTCCGAAGTATTCGTTGACGGCGTAAGTCTCCGGCTCGCATTCGGCAGCACCTCGGCTTCATCTTCAGGATCTCCGGCAAAGTCTTCAACAGGACAAGGCGAAGCCGAGCCTGGCGGCATGGGGCAGGCGTGGAGCAGCGGTCGTGGTGTCGTAATCAGCACCGCAGCCATCCGTGAAGTCCATGTTGTATCCGGCGACATGGACGCGAGCGACGCCCGCTCCGGCCGCGGCCAAACCAGCGTCGAAACGCAAAGCGGCGGCGAAGCTCTGCACGGGCAGGCTTTCGTCTTCAACCACCGGCATATTTTTGGAGCATTGAACCCCACCGCCAACTGGGTGCAGCAAACAGCGCCTGCCACCTATTCCACCGTCCCCGTTTTTACGCCGGTGCCTTACACGCCTGCGGATCTTGACCTTCGCTGGGGCCTTGGACTCGGCAATCGCTTGCGGCACAGGAGCTTCTACTGGTTTGCCGCTCTCGACGGTTCCAACAGAAACTATGCAGGCGTTTCAAGCGTAAAGTGGCCGGAAAACTTCTTTGCGCAACCCAGCAACGATCAGGTGCAGTTGCTTGGTGCTCAGTTGGCGACCAACAACACCGAAGCGCTGGCTCAATATTCCGCAATGCTTCAGACGCTGGACGGTTTGCTGGGTCCGGTCTCGCGCACGTCCAGGCAATTTACCGGATTCGCGCGTGTCGATTGGCGAATGTCTGAACACCATCGCTTTACGGTTGAAGGCACTGGCGCTGACTGGAATGCTCCCGGTGGTGGCTTTACGCGCGTGTCGGAAAACTTCGGCAACCACAGCTTCGGCGCAAGCCAGGCGAGTCAGCAGTGGCTGCTCGCGCGCTGGGAGGCCTTCATCACTCCGAACCTGCTCACAATGACTCAAGTCTCGGCCGGGCGGTCCATTCTGGGTGTTCATCCAGGAACGCCTTCGGCATACGAACAAACCCTGAATCAGAATGTGTGGGGGCAGCTGCCGCAGATCGTTATCGACTCCCGCTACGGCTTTACCATCGGCAACCCGGCACGCTTTGGGCGAGGCAGCTATCCCGATGAGCGGTTCATTCGCCTGCAGGAATCGTTCGCCTGGATTCGCGGCAATGTTCTCGTAAGAGTTGGAGCCTCATACGGCCATAGCAGCGATCGAGCCACCCTGCTTCGAAACCAGACCGGCACTTATCACTACTCAAGTGTCGCGAATTTCATCTCTGATGCGCTCGTATTCAGCAAATATGGCTTGAACGATGCGCTCAACAAATTCGATCAGCACAACTGCGATCCCGCAGGCAAGCCATGGCGCGACTCCACCGGGGTGCTGCGCGGTCTGGGTTACCTGCCTTGCTATTCGTACTACTCGCAGACCATGGGACCAAATGCCTGGGCGCTGAGCACAGATGACTGGGCGGGCTTTGCGACCGCACAGTGGCAGCCGCACAAGCAACTCGTTCTCTCCATGGGTCTACGTTGGGAACTGCAACAGCTTCCGCCTCCCATCTCCGGGCTTGCCAATCCCGACCTGCCCCAAGCCGGCAAAATGCCGAGCTTCGGCAGCAATTGGGGACCGCGGGTGAGCCTTGCACTTGGCTCAACCGAACATCATCGTCCCGTCTTGCGAATCGGCTATGGCATCTACTACAGCCAGATGCAGAACGGCCCACTTATAGCCGCACTCACGCACACCGGCTCGTCGAATGGAGACCTGAACTTCTTCATGCGTCCAACGGACAACCTCAACGCCGGTGGCGCTCCACCCTTCCCATACGTATTTGCCGGAGAGCCGCTCAGCATGGTCAAGCCGGGAACACTGGAATATGCATCCGGTTTTCGCAACCCCGAAGTCCACCAGGCCGTCGCAGGCATCGAAGAATCGTTGCCCGGTCACTTGACTCTGACCGCAAATGCGATACTCAGCCTGGGCCGCCGACTGCCTGTTTCCATCGACACCAACTTCGATCCCGCAGTCAATCCGCAATCCATAACCTATGCTGTCGTCGACGGCGCCGGCAAAGGCCCGATCAAAGCCTCGCAGATCACCGTCCCCTTCTACTCAGACTGGGTTCCATACAGCGCGACCTCGGCAACTCAGGGGCGGTTGAATCCCAACTATCAGCAGATCACCCAAATTTCTTCGCGCGCAAATTCCACCTATGAGGCAGTCATGCTCAGACTTGCTCACTACGGCCGCCGTGGGCTCGCCGTGAACATCCGCTATATCTACGGACATGCGATGGACTGGAATCCGAATGGAAGCACATCCGTGAGCGGCAGCGACGTGCTCGATCCCGGTGATTTCAGACACGAATATGGAACGAGCGACCATGACATGCGGCATAGACTCTTTACCTCGCTGATCTTTCGCACGCCGTGGAAGTTCCACAGTCCGGGCGGCTATCTAGCCAACGGCTGGAGAATTTCCGGCATCGGCAGCTTCCACAGCGGCCTTCCCTACACAATGCGCACCGCGGGTTCAGTCCCGCGTGTGGTCAACCTAACAACCCGAACCGCATTCACAGGACTAGGGCCCAGCATCAATGGATCGGGAGGCGATAACCGCATCTACGGTGTCGGCAGCGACGGTGTGAGCTACGACATTGGCCGCAACACCTTCCGTTATCCAAACGCGTGGAAGGCAGATGTTCGCCTTGCCAAGTTGATCGGCCTTGGAAAGATGCGGCAGTTGGAACTACTCGGAGAAACATTCAATCTCTTCAATCACCGCAACGTCACCGATATTGAAACAACGGGCTACTCGATTGAAGCGGGCGGCGTCGACGGCAGCTTTCCAGCACTCACCTATCTCACAGGCCTCAAGGCGAACTCTACAGCATTCGGGCAGGCGCTCAACAGCAACTCCACCAGCTACTACCGCGAACGGCAGTTTCAGTTCGGGCTCCGCATGCGTTTCTGAGCCGCTGCTTCACCCAGCGAAGGCACTTACAACCAACGCGCACAGGAACTATAATCGGCCTCGGTAATCGGGCCGTAGAACTGTTGTCGGCCACGTGGCAGTAGCGCTTCTGAGAGTTTCATTTGGAGACCTTCATGCAATCCAGATCGGTACGGCGAGCAGCGCGGTGCTTCAGTTTTCCGATGCTCGCGGCACTCGGCATCATCGCCTTCGTCCTGCAACCCAACTTCGCCGCTGCTCAAAATGAGCATGTAAAGCTCGCACCTCCGGGAAATGAACTGCAAACGCCCGGGCCGCTTGCTACCGATCTTTCGCCAAAACTGACGAGGCGCGATCTTGCGAAGGCAATGAAGCTCGTCGCCGACTGGCAGTTGAACCGCCTGCCCGCGGAGGTCCAGTACGACTGGACCTTTGCCGCGCTCTACGCGGGGTATATGGGAGTACCCGACGCGGTCGCCGGCGACAAATACAAGCAGGCGATGATCGAGATCGGCGAGAAGCTGCACTGGTCGCCCGGCCCGCGCGTGGAACATGCAGACGACCAGGCCGTCGGACAGATGTACATGGAGCAATACTTCCTCCATAAAGACAAGAAGATGATGATGCCCATGAAGGCCCGGCTCGACGAAGAGATAGTCACGCCCGACGATCCAGACAAGCCGCTGTGGTGGTGGTGCGACGCGCTCTTTATGGCGCCGCCGGTCTTTGCCGATATGGCAAAAGCCACGGGCGACAAAAAGTACACAGACTTTATGGATCATGAGTGGACCATCACCACCAATCTGCTTTACGACCGGAACAAGCACCTGTATTCACGCGACGCGGCGTGGCTCGACAAGCATGAGAAGAACGGCGAAAAGATATTCTGGTCACGCGGCAACGGCTGGGTGATGGGTGGAATCGTGCGCGTGCTCAAAGAGTTGCCGGCCAACTCGCCGCTGCGCCCCAAATACATTGAACTGCTGAAAGAAATGTCGGCAGAGGCACTTGCGATCCAAAGCAAAGACGGGCTGTGGCGTCCCGGCCTGCTCGACGCCGACTCGTATCCGCTACCCGAAGTCTCCGGAAGCGCGTTTATCACCTACGCGCTTGCATACGGCGTAAATGAGAAGATTCTCGACCGTAAGACTTATTGGCCCGCAGTGGAAAAGGCCTGGGCAGGCATGTTGACACATGTGTATGCCGATGGGCGGCTGGGCTGCATTCAGCCTGTGGGAGCTGCGCCCGGAGCCTTTACTGAGACTTCGAGCTATGTGTACGGCGTGGGAGCATATCTGCTGGCCGGCTCTGAAATTTATCGCACTGCGAAGTAGCGGGTCTCTACTAAATCATGCGCCCCGGCAAACGTTTCGGTTGGCCGGAGTGCGATGTTTGTGAAGCCGGTACGTTTTGCGTTTGCTCGCAGCTACTTCACGGAGGAACCTCCGCCCAGGCGGATCGGATCGGATGCGCCTTTCAACATCTCAGGATCCATCTCCTGGATGTCCACGCGAGAGCTAACGGTAGTTGCCGTCGGAAAATCGGCTGGGACCTTTTGCGTCACGCGGCCCGTTGCTGCCCACTCGGTACCACGCTGATACGTGGCGATGAATCCAGTGCAGCTAAGCGCGTACACATCGTGACCCATCACCGTGTGAAAGATGCGCCCCTTGCCGTAGTGCAACACCATCAGCATGGGCTCGTCGAAGCCGGTGCCCCGGTTCTTCGGGTCGGAGTGCGCGGTAGCAATCACGCTCATGTTCTTTCCCGGTCCGCGAAGCCTGCCGTAAAGCTCGTCGGGAAGATGCATCCACACTGCCGGCAAACCTTTCATGATGGGATTGTCCGGCGCAGTCGTTACAACTTGGTAAGGCAGCCGCGCGCCGTGCATTCCTGCCGGGCCGGGAGAATTGTCCGAAGTCAGCTTGCCGTCTTTGTAGTACCAGTAGGGTCCGGCATTCTCATTGCGATTTCTCCATCCGCCAATGCCTGTCATCTCGTTGTATGCAAGCCAATTGGGAAAGGCGTTGTTGGCAGCATGCACAATCACAAGTCCGCCGCCGTCGCTCACGTATTTCTCAAAGCTCGCCTGCAGATATTCAGGCCAACTGGGACCGTCGTAGTTCATCACGATCACCTGATACTGCTTCCAGTCCGGATGGAACTGGCTGAAGTCCCCGTCGGACGGCGGCGCCGTAACGACATCTACTTTGAAGAGCCCAGTCTCCTCGAGTTCCTTCTTGAGCACCGGCGTGGTTAGCCGCCAATTGTGGTACGCCCCGGCGCTCTGTCCATCAACAAGCATCACCTTGATGGGGTGTTCCGCCGGTCGACCGCTGTCTTGCATGCCCGGCGAGGCTTTCACCGTGGCGTGAACTTTGGTCTGCGACCAGTTTGCCTGCGCCATAAAAGCAAGAAGGATTCCTCCAACAAGATACAGACTTCGATTCCGAATCATCTTTGTCCTCACATCGATTTTTCCGTTCACGTGCCGGCAGAGGCCGGACAAGAGCGCAGAGGAAGGATACTCCTTCAGGCCATCCGGGCGGGATACCATTGCCCCTTGAACGTGCCGAGATGTGCAGGAGCAGATAGCAGTGGGCGCGTCTGCCACAGGTTCATTTCCGGGACAGCCTCCTGCTCCACCACTAGGGAGATGCGGTGGTCATCGCGATCCATTGAGCAGAATCGCCACCGGTCCGGATCATGGTCGACACTTGGATCGATCTCAAGGCGAATCCCTTCCGGCCCGCCGAACAGGAACGAAATCTTTTCGAGCGGAAGCGCCAGGCCCATTCCACGGGCCTTGATGTAGCTTTCTTTCAACGTCCACAACGAAAGCGCTCGGTCCAGCTTTGCCGTGTCGTCAAGTTCTTCCAGTTGGTCTATTTCCTCTTTCGAGAATACCCGCCTGGCGATACTCAACATCTGATCGGATCGCGTGCGGGACTCCACATCCACGCCAACTTCCACGCCCTCGGCAACAAGGCAGACCACCATACCAAGAGAATTTGAGAGATTGAATCGCAGTCCGCACTCTGGCTGAATCGACGGCTTGCCATGCTCATTCTCTCTGAAACGCCAGGATACCGGTAATGCCGCGCGGCTTTGCGAAAGCGCAAAACGTGCGAGCGCGCGCGTGGCCAGCGATTCACGTCGGTGCCGGTCAAACTTGTAGCGCTGCCACCGCTCCTGCTCCGGCGGCGCAAGCAGCCGGTCGCATGCCTGCGCCAGATCCGGGTCCAGCAAATCATCGGGGTATGCGAACCAAAGGTGAAGCGTTTCTAAGTTCATGCGGTAAGTGAAAGTGTCGCGTTATCGCATTGCAGATGTCAAAAAATTTGGTAACGATGCGGGAAGTCTGCCGCGCGATCGCCATTGAAACGGCGAAGCCGCGCGGCAGCGTGATCCCCTATGAGAGAGGTGGTCCTAACAGCTCCATGCCGTAGTTCTGCATCAGCTTTTCTATTCTCTCAAAATCGGGCCGAGCAAGATCCTTGTTCATGATCGTCACATCTTCAAAGAAGCGCTCGAGGCCTGCGGGCGTAACCATCACCAGGACGTGCGCGGTCTGGTCGCTGAAGTTCTGGAATGCATGCGCCGTGCCTCGCGGCGCGAACGCTGAAGTTCCGGCTCCACCGCTGAATCGCTTCCCATCGATTTCCCACGTAATTTCGCCGTCGATTACATAAAACCACTCATCTTCGCGCCCATGGCGATGGAGCGGCGGCCCGGAGAGTTTTGGAACCGTCAGGTGCACCACGGCCACGGCCTCATCCGTGTCGGAACCCGCAAGTTTGACCAGGCCGGGTTCGCCAAGCACGTCGAGAGCTGTATTCAGTCTGTAGTCCTGTGGCCCCAGCACCAGTGTTTTGAGTTTTTGTTCAGTTGCTGTCATCGTTGTTAACCTCGCTTTGTTTTTGTTTGATTGGGGGTATGTGAAGAATTCTTTTGCTCACGGCGGAGTGTATCGAGGAGAGACTGCACGGCCCACATCGCCGCCGCAATCGCTTCGTCATCCGAAAGTCCGCCGCGGTCATGCAGCATTTGCCAAAAAACACCCGAGTGTATGCTCTGAAAAACCGCTCTGACCTTGCGGCGTTCGGCGGCGCTCCGGCCCTGCAACAGCCGCTGGAGGCTCTTTTCAAAGCTGAGGCGGCTTTCTTCAGCGCCACCCGCTCGGACACGCGCGCCGGCTGAGGATTCCAACACCGCACGCACCAGCCGTTCATTCTGATCGAAGGCTTCATACAACAGGCCAAGATACGGAACAATCTCTGCTTCCTGAGTTGGAAAGATGGTTCCCGATTCCTCGCGCAGCTTCAGCCACAGCGCCTCGTAGAAATCCGCCTGCGCCGGGAAGTAACGATAGACCGTTCTGGCGCCTACTCCGGCCGCCTTGGCAACAGCCTCATGAGAGAAGGGCCGCTCTGGGTGATCGACGAGCAGATTGAAAGCCGTCGCGAGTATGTGCTCGCGCGTTGCTTCAACACGCTTTTCCCGCAATGTGTGTTCGGCCACCATCATGACAGCATACTGCCACTAGTGGCAGTATGCTGTCAATAGGATTTATTTGAGATCAATCAGCCCCTGAGCGCCCGCAAGTAAACACCCTCTCCCAGACCTCCCACGCCCCAAAAAAGAAGACATCCGGGATCACCCGGATGTCTTCTACTTTCCCTTGAATGTTGTCAGGCGCCTCTCACTCCGGTGGAGGATAGAACGGCAGTTTGCCGTTCTTTTCATTGGCTCGGCGAATGGTGGCGTCCTCAAAGAGCAGTGCTGGAGCCAGGACGGTTTGCGGAATGTCGCCAAAGTAGTTGCCAAGAAAGAGATCTTTACCCGCGGCGGCAATGCTTGAGCGCATCGCGCGCTGATCTACGTCATCCAACGATGCTCCGCGAACGAGCTCGCGCTTGCTCCCGTCGGCACTCACGCGGTAAAGCAGACGCGGCGCTCCGAGGCCGCCCAGAGTCTGCACATAGTAGACGTCTTTCAGATCTCGATCCTTCGCCAGGGCCATCAGCTTATCGTTCAGCTCCTCGTTTGACAGGCCATTCGTTGCGCTTATCTTGAGCACACCAATGGAAGAGCGCGCGGGACCGGTAATGCCGGCGCGGCCATGGCCGTTGGAGTCTGGAAAATCGCGAACGGGAACGCGGCTCATCAGATAATTTTCCAGCCGCCCGCTGGTGACCAGCTTTACTGTCTGCGCGGGAACGCCTTCGTCGTCGATGTCGTAAGCGCCAAGCAACCCTTTGCCGTCGAAACTCTTCATCGAGGGATCGTCGACCACGTTCAGGAACTCAGGAAGTATCGGTGCATGGTAACTGGAGGCAAACACTCCGTTGGTGCGCGCCTCGGTTCCCAGCCGGGGGCGAGTGGCCGTGAGCCCACTCGCAAGCAAGCCCCGCAACGTGTCAGTGCTGGCATCCGAACTGAGCAGAACCGGACCGTGATATTCCTCTTCAACGAGTGGCGCCTTACGCAGCTCGGCAAGCGAAGCAATGATTCCGCCTGCGTGCTTGTTAAACACCTCGGACGTATCCAGATCCCTGAGCGACGAGCCTGCCGATGAATAGGAACGGTCAAGCCGCATTCCATCGGGGGCCTGAGTCCCTACCGCGTACACTTCCATGTATTCCTGCGCGGATTTGCGAACGATTGTACCTTCGCTCGTGACCAGCCAGGTGTTCGTTACTCGGCCTTGAAACTGCGCGTTTGAGTACTGCGCAGCTCCTTCGCCGCTGCGCGCTTGCGGATCGTCTTTGTACAGTCCGCTTGCCTTCGCCATGCGCTCAGTCCAGGCAGCCTCATCCACCTTCAAGGCCGCTAATTCGGCAAGCGAGATAACGGGCTTTTCGTGACTGAAGTCGTCAGCCTGCGGAGGCGTCTGCACCTGCTTGAGCGCTGCCTGCTTTTGCGCATAGGCCGAGAGCGCAGCTTTATATGCCTGATCGGTAGCTGCCCAAAGCGCCGTGCGCAGCGCAATAGGATCGTCATCGAGCGCGGCAAGCTGCAGGGTTCCATCCGCGCGGGCGCCGGAGCTGTCGGTCTTGTAGTCGCCTACACGAACGGTGATGCGCGCAATACGCTGATGAGCATGCTGAGACCCTTCGGTCGCGCCGAACTCCGCCTTGGTCATAAGGTCGTCAACGTCTTCAATGCGGTATTGAATGAAGAACGGCTTGGCAAAGCCATTGAGCTGGAGCTGGCTCATGCTGCGATCGATCTCAGTAAGCATGGCTTTGAGCACAGGATCATTTTCTGCATCGGCGCGGGTCTGTTGTGCGAAAGCAAAAGGCGTAACCAGAAGCGAAGCGGCAAGAAATCCAGCCAAGGCTGTAGAGGTGATTTGGCGGCCCGGTTTCATTGCGCCTCCTTGTCGGCTGCGGCCTGCGATCCAACACCAGGCTTGGGCAAGATGGGCGGCCGTGCCGTGCCTTGTGGCTGGCGCTGTGTTTCCATCTCGCTCACCAGCATGGCCGGGGCAACGGCAGAAACCGGCACCGTGCCCGACTCTGCGCCGCACTCGCCATTGAACACTTCGCTCTTGTCGCCGGTGGCCAGGATGCGCTTCATCGCCGCCAGGGGCGTGCCCACGATGCTCACTCCGCGCACCAGTTCGTCGGGACGGCCATCGACATAAACACGCCACACCACCAGCGGTATCACCTGGAAAGCCTGCGGCGAACTGCGCTGCGTAACCGCGAAGCCGGAGGAGATGTCTTCAAAATAGAGGCCGTAAGCCTTGCCCTGTTTCTTTGCTTCTTCAATAAGCTGTTTGCGGAGCTCTGCTTCTGACTCGGTCTTTGTCGACGTCACAATCAGATTGCCCTGGCGGCCGGTGGGCACGTGGCCGGTCTCGCTTCGCCCGTGACCGTTGGAGTGGGCAAAGCTGGCGATGGGTAGCCGTGACATAAGAAACGTCTTGAGCACTCCGTCGTCGATCAGATCAACGTGGCGGGCCTTCTGTCCTTCGTCGTCGTACTCATAGCTGCCGCTGAGCCAGGTATTGCCAAACCTGGTCATCGTCGGATCGTCAGAGACAGAAAGAAAATCGGGCAGAACCGGCTTGCCTACATCCTTGGTAAACGTCTGGCCCTCTTCGTCTCCACGCTGGCGCTGCCCCTCAAGCCGGTGGCCGAGCACCTCGTGAAAGAACACCGCTGCGGCGCGCCCCGAAAGGATTGCGGGGCCATTGAACGGGTCAGTCACCGGAGCTTTGCGCAGTGCTTCAAGGCTGTTGCCAAGCTTACGAAGGGACGCTTCAAGTTCCAGTTGCGAAGGAAGGCCCTCAACGGTTTCAGCTTCAAAGGTCTGCTCTCGAAACAGGTCCATGCCGTCGTCAGCGCGTGTGGAGGCAATGACCACCAATCTCGCGGTCAAATGTGGCGTAACGATCTGCGAACCTTCGGATGAGGCAAAGTAGTCAGTTTCGTTCTGCACGGTGAGCAGCACTACGTTCTGATACACGTGAGGAAACTCGCCGAAGATCTTTGACAGATCGCGTACCCGGTGCTCCCAGGCGGCCCGGTCGATAGCCACAATCGGCGCCGGTTTGCCAATATGAACCTGAGACGGCTCCTCACTAAAGTCGGGCGAGTTGTCTTCTTCCTTGGCGCGAACCTCTGCCTCGGTCTTTACGCGAAGATAGTTTTCAAGTGCGTTGCCGTAACCGGTATCGGTGGCGAGCCACAGCGAGTGAACCAGAGCGGAACGGTCATCGACCAGCGGAAGCTGCAGCGTGTTGACTGCGGAGGCGCGGTGAGTGCCGTGGGTGTTGTCGAGACTCGGACTTCCGAGGCGGATCTGCACGTCGGCAACGCGCACATGATTGCTCGAATTGTCGACGACCGCGCCGTACTGCGCACGTATGGAGATGTTGCTCGCGTCGGCAACCGAGTAGCTCATGAAATACGGCGGCAATTGCTTGTCAGCATCTGAGTTGCCAGCCGCCTGCCTGCCTAGCGTGTTGAATGCGCGGTGCAGTTCCGAGGCCATTGCATCGAGAAGCAGAGGAGTGGACGTTTGCGCGGCGGCCATCAAAGGTGATGCAATCCAGGCAATAGCGAGAGCAGTACTGAAGAGGAGTCTTGAAGGGTGGCTTTTTGCAGTAGCCAAAGTTTTATGTGGCATTGTTCGGGCGGTTTCCGGTAAAAGCATCTGTATTCAAGATTGTCTCAGAGTTAGCCAACTACAAGGAGCAACTTCATGACTTTTCTGCGTCGACCGCTTTTGGCGGTTGGCCTTGGTCTCCTCTTTCTTATGACGTTTCAGCTCCGCGCCACGGACGTCTACGCCCAGGCTCCGGCGGCCACTCCTCAAACTTCGACACTCCCGGAAACGCAGGCCGGCCCGAAGGAGGCTTACCAACTGCCGCCAGACAAGCTGGCCAAAGCCATCGCTATAAGCCGCATTCGCAATGTGATGAACATTGTGAATGGACTGTGGGGCATAGCCCTGCTTTGGCTGCTGCTGGCAACCGGGACTGCGGCCTGGCTCGAAAACTGGGCCAATGGCCTGTCGCGCAGGCGCTGGATTCAGGGAGCGCTCTTCTTTGCGGCCTTTATGGTGCTTACTGATCTGGCGGCCCTGCCGTTCGACTTGTTCAGCCAGTACAAGGAGAAAAGCTACGCCGTAAGCGTGCAGGGCTGGACAAGCTGGTTCGGCGACCAGGGGAAATCGCTGGGCCTGACCCTGCTGTTTGGCGTGCCCATATTGCTGCTCTTCAACTGGATTGTGCGCCGCTGGCCGCGCCGCTACTGGTTTGGCATCTGGGTGGCCACGGTGCCGCTCATTGTGTTCAGTGTCTTCGTTTCACCCCTGCTGTCTCCACTCTTCAACAAGTTTGAGCCGCTTGAAGAGCATCACGCGGCGCTGGTGGCCAAGTTGGAAAAGGTTGTCGCAAAGACGGGAATCAATATCCCGCCGGACCGCATGTATCTGATGAAGGCAAGCGCGAAATATAACGGTATCAATGCTTATGTCACCGGAGTAGGAGCCACCAAGCGCTACGTGATGTGGGATACCGCAACCGACCGGCTGCCCGATGACGAGATCCTGTTCGTATTCGGCCACGAGAGCGGCCATTACGTGCTCAAGCACATCCCCAAGCTGATTGTGGGACTGTCGGCGGGATTGTTCTTTGTCTACTGGGGTTGTGCTCTGTTGTCTGCCTGG
Source organism: uncultured Acidobacteriaceae bacterium (assembly GCA_963843655.1). Lineage (GTDB taxonomy): Bacteria > Acidobacteriota > Terriglobia > Terriglobales > Acidobacteriaceae > Telmatobacter. The sequence goes on from CAWJLD010000007.1 coordinate 126,202, forward strand.
CTGGCAAAGAAGTTTGGAGCGCGCTGGAAGCTCGGCAAGGGAGTGGATGGCAATCTGCTGGCGAGCCGCACGGGATTTGTCGTGCTATTGTTTGCGATCACCATCGCAGGCTTCCTGATGGAGCCGATATCGAACACCTTCAGCCGGCACTTCGAACATCAGGCCGACGTCTATGGGCAGGAGGCCATTCACGGCATCGTTCCCGATCCGCCGAAGACGGCGGTGTCGGCCTTCAATCACCTGGGTGAGGCCTGGCTGGAAGATCCAAATCCCAGCCCCTTCATCGAATTCTGGGAGTTCAACCATCCCTCAGTGCAATCGCGCGCCAACTTCGCTATGCACTACGACCCATGGAAGATCGGCGGGCACGGCAAATTCTTCGACAAGTGAAGCAGGGGACAAGGTCCCCTGCCTCCCCGTTTTCCTCAGCCCGCGCCGCGAAGCCCCTCGATTTAGACTGGTATTTCACTGCTGTCATAATCCAAGGAGCGGACCGCCATGTCTTATCCCACCAATTATCGCTACACCCGTGAACATGAATGGATTGAGCTGAACGGATCGGTAGGCACCATCGGCATTACCGACTATGCGCAAAGCTCGCTGGGCGACATCGTGTACGTCGACGTGCCCAAGGTCGGCGACTCAGTGACGGCAAATGCCACGTTTGGATCGGTGGAGAGCGTGAAGGCCGTAAGCGATCTGTATTCTCCCGTATCCGGCGCCGTAACGGCAACAAATGAAGAGCTGAAGAACGCCCCCGACAAGATCAACGAAGATCCGCACGGCACCTGGATCATCAAGGTGGAGCTTTCGAATCCCGCGGAGTTCAACTCCCTGCTCGATGCCGCCGCTTACGAAGCCTTTATCTCGGAAGAAACCAACGGATAGCCACTGCATCAAATATTCGGGCCGTACGCAGGATCCAAATTCGCCGCCCGCGCGAGTGCTCATCACAAGCTTTAGCTGGACGAATCTGTTTTTAGCAACAGGCTGAAAGCGAGGAACTGGCAGCTACATGCGTTATCTTCCCAAATCGCCGGACGAACGTAAACGGATGCTGGCAGAGATCGGCGCGAAATCAATCGACGATCTCTTTGCCATCATCCCCGAAGAGTATCGCCTCACGGGCGACTTGAATGTGCCGCGCCAACACGCGGAAAGCGAAATCATCGATTACTTCCGCGCCGCCGGCGACATGAATGCCACGGGCTACGCCAGTTTTCTGGGCGCGGGCGCATATCGCCACTACCGTCCGGTCATCATCGATTCGCTCGTCCAGCGCGGCGAGTTCCTTACCAGCTACACGCCTTACCAGGCCGAAATCACGCAGGGAACTCTGCAGGCAATCTTCGAATTCCAGACCATGATCGCCGAGCTCACCGGCATGGACGTGGCCAACGCCAGCATGTACGACGGTTCCACGGGCGCAGCCGAAGCCGTCATGATGGCCGTTCGCATCACCGGCCGCCAGAAGGCCGTGGTGGCAAGGACAGTGCATCCCGAGTATCGCGAAGTGCTGGCCACCTACGCCAAGCATCAAGGCATCGAAAAGGTCCCGTTCGGATACGAGCGCGAGACCGGGCGCGTCGATCTGGCAGCGCTGGATGCGGCGGTGACCGGCGAGACTGCAGCCGTGCTCGTGCAGAGCCCCAACTTCTTCGGCGTAGTTGAAGACATTCCGGCAATCGCGGCGATCGCGCACGCCAAGGGCGCTCTGCTGATTGTGTCGATTGCCGAAGCAGTTTCGCTGGGCACGGTCAGGCCGCCGGTTGAAGCCGACATCGTGACAATGGAAGCGCAGTCATTCGGCGTCGCCCTCAGCTATGGCGGGCCGTTCTGCGGAGTAATCGCGGCCAAGGAGCAATACGTCCGCCAGATGCCGGGCCGTCTGGTAGGCCAGACCGTGGACGGCAGCGGATACCGCGGCTTCGTGCTCACCCTGGCCACGCGCGAGCAGCACATCCGCCGCGAGAAGGCCACCTCGAACATCTGCACCAACCAGGCCCTGGTCGCGCTCATGGCCACGATCTTTCTGACCGTGTACGGCAAGGAAGGCATTCGCGAACTGGCAGAGCACAACATGGCTAAGGCAGCCTATGCTGCAAAGGCGCTGAGCGCCGCGCCGGGAGCGAAGCTTCTGTTTGATCGCGCGCCGCATTTCCATGAGTTCGTTCTGAAGACCGATGAAGCCCCGGCAGTGTTGAACGAGCGCCTGATGAACTCGAAGATCGTGGGCGGAATTGACCTGAGCCGCTGGTACCCGGAGCTTGAACATGCCACGCTGTGGTGCGCAACTGAAGTCATGACGCGCGAGAACATTGACACCGCGGCCCGGGTGCTGGCGGCCGCACCGGTGGAGGCTTAATGATGAGCGACGCGGCAAATCCCGCATTGAAGAGTGCCGAGCGCTTGACCACCGGCAAAGTGCGCCCGCATCAAACGCAGAATGAGGCGCTGGTGTTTGAAAAGTCAGCGCCCGGCAAGCACGGATACAAGCTGCCTCCGCTCGACGTGCCTGCCGTTGACACCAAGGCTATGCTCGGCTCTGCCGCACGCTCAACGCCGGCTGCGCTGCCGGAGTTGAGCGAGATCGAAATCATTCGCCACTTCACGCGGCTCTCCACGTGGAATTACGCCATCGACCTGGGCATGTATCCGCTTGGTTCGTGCACCATGAAGTACAACCCGCGCGTGAATGAGTTTGTATCGCGCATTGAAGGCCTGGCCGATGCGCACCCGTACCGGCCGGACTCGCTGGCGCAGGGCGTTCTGGAAGTGGTCGATCTGTTGCAGCGCTGCCTCATCGAAATCACCGGGATGGATGCCATCACGCTGCAGCCCGCCGCCGGCGCGCACGGTGAATTCACCGGCATCCTGCTGGTCCGTGCCTGGCACGAGTCAAACGGCAATCCGCGCCGTAAGATCATCATTCCCGACTCCGCGCACGGCACCAACCCAGCGACCGCGGCTATCTGCGGCTACACCGTCGAAAATCTGAAATCGAACGCAGAGGGCGGCATCGACCTTGACGCGCTCGAGCGCCAGGTTGATGAAGAGACCGCCGCCCTGATGCTCACCAATCCCTCAACGCTGGGCGTTTTTGAAAATCAGATTCACAAGATCGCCGACATCCTCCACGCCAAAGGCGCGCTCCTTTATATGGATGGCGCCAACATGAACGCGCTCGTGGGCAAGGTGCGGCCCGGCGATTTCGGCGTGGATGTCATGCACCTGAATCTGCATAAGACCTTCTCGACACCGCACGGCGGCGGCGGACCCGGCTCCGGCCCCGTAGCGTGTAAGGCATTTCTGGAGCCCTTCCTGCCCACGCCGGTGCTGGTCAGGCGCGAAATCGAAGTCAATTCGCCGGCTCCCGAATCGTGGGAAAACGTCGGTGACGACCAGCCGATGCCGATGTTCCGCGCCCCGGTCGCTGAGCCCCTCGCGGCCGAAGATCCGCGCAAACAGCGCGTGACCTTATGCTGGGACTACGAACGCCCAAAATCGGTAGGCCGCGTTCGCGCCTTCTACGGCAATACAGGTATGTTCATCCGCGCCCTGGCCTACATCCTGGCCAACGGCCCCGACGGCCTGCGCCAGACAACTGAAGACGCCGTCCTGAATGCCAACTATATTCGGGCAAAGCTTGAGGACCTGTACGAGCTGCCATACAAGACGCCGTCGATGCACGAGGTGGTCTTCAGTGACAAGCGGCAGGCGGCACTCAGCGTAAAGACCGGCGATATCGCCAAGCGCCTTATCGACTACGGATTTCACCCCTACACCGTCAGCTTCCCGCTTATCGTTCATGGCGCGCTGATGATCGAGCCCACTGAAAGCGAGTCGCTTGAGGAACTCGACCTGTTCATCTCGGCCATGCGCTCGATTGCCAAAGAAGTTGAGCAGAACCCCGGGCTGGTAAAGACTGCGCCACACTCCACCCGCGTATCCCGTCTCGACGAGGTGCAGGCGGCCCGAAAGCCGATCCTTCGCTGGAAGGAGCAAGAGAGCGCTTAACTCATCCTTATCGGGTTGTTAGGCATACCAGCTGGGGTTGCCATCGTCTATCAAAATGACCAGAATCTGCTGCCGGGTCCGTTTTTCTCCGGCCCTCGGGACAATGACCCAAAAGTAATAACACCAAAGTTCGCCCCAGTTGAGTACTTCGGGATTGAAAAGACCTTAGCGAAAAATGATAATCGCCCCAATAATAGATGGTGTGATTGGGATTGGGCGCATTTCCCCATTTGTCAGATTAGGGCGTTCTCCGATGTATGTGGTTCGATCCTGGTGAATGTCGGCGGAAGCGAGTCTGGTAACTTCAGGTCGACTCCTGACTGCCCGGTTTAAAAAGGCGTCGCCGGCTGGACCGAGCAACCGATGGGGACGCGTTAAGATGTGCGTCAAAGGAGAGGCGATGAACTTCAGAAAGAATGAGAGCGGACAGATCGCGGTTCTTGCTGCGCTGAGCATGACAATCGTGTTTGGCTTCATGGCGCTGGCAATCGACGTGGGCTTCCTGTTCAATGCGAAACGGAAGCTCCAGAACGCGGTTGATGCTGCGGCCACCAGTGCGGCGATCGACTACATGTTCAACTCCTCAACTTCGACAGCTACTACCGCGGCCAACGCAGCCATTACGGCAAACAAGATTTCGAACCCCACCGTGACGGTGCATTTCAACCCCAACATCACCTCGGCCTATCACAATTCAACGTATTACGTTGAGGTGATTGCGACGCAGCCGGACCCCACATTTTTTATGGGTGTCTTCGGCAAGAAAACGATGACTATAGCGGCGAGAGCTGTGGCCGGCATGCCGGGTGGGGGCAACGCGTGCGTGATCGTTCTGGATCCGCACGCCTCCGCCGCGATGGATTTGCAGGGATCGTTTGACGTTTCTGCGGACAAGTGTGGTGTGGTGGTCGACTCCGATGCCAGCGATGCCTTGTCGTTCACTGGCGGTGCGGGCACTCTGGAAGCAGGATATGTTTCGGTGGTGGGAGGCGCCTCCGGCCATACGGGCGACAGCAATCCGGAGCCGGTCACTCATGCTGCGCCGGTTCTCAATCCGTTTCCATCTCTTACAGGACCCAATCCTGCTACGGACTGCAATGGCACCAATACAAATACGTCCACATCCTACACCGGCACCTCAACATTAAAGACAGCTAACAACATCACGTGCTTTACAAAAAGCGTGACACTGAGCAACTTCACGAGCGCCAAGCCTCTGCCTTCGGGAGTGCTCGTTTTCGAGAATGGGGTGACTCTGGGCGGCACCATTTATTCGGGGGCAAACGGCACAACCTTCGATAATTACAATGGCACCTTCAGCATAGGTACCAACACGACTGTGAATCTCACCGCGCCAACCACGGCGCCTGTTACTTCTCCATCGGCTTCTGCAGTCCCTTCCGGAATTGCCTTGATGCAGCCCGCGTCGAATTCCGCTCAGATTCAAATTCAAAAGGGTAATGCTTTCGGAACTTTTAGCGGGATTATCTTTGCGCCCAGCGCCCAGTTGTACCTGCAGGATAGCGGCGGCGACAAAAGCGGAGGCTGGACCTTGAACACCAATCTGATTGTGGGCAAACTCTTCGATAAGACGGCAACCTTGACCATTAACAGCTACACGTCAGCGTTCGGAAGCAGTTCCCCTCTCACTGCAGTGGCGCTGGTGGAATAACGAAGGAGACCGCAGGTGAGCATAAAGAAGCATAAGATTGAGCGAACGGAAGAATCCCGAAGAGGGCATGAATCGGGCCAGGCGCTGGTGGAACTCGTCATGGTTTCCGTTATGATCCTCATCCCCCTCCTGATAGGATCGGTAGAATTCGCGCGAGTGGTCTATGCGTACATCGAAGTGTCGAATGCGGCCCGGGCCGCCGTGCAATATGGTGCGCAAACCCACGCCACGGCCTTGGATACTGCCGGCATGTTGACTGCTGCCAGGAACGACTATTCGCTTAACCCAAATGCGCTGACTCTGGTGCAGTCATCCTATGTGTGTAGCTGCTCCGATAGCGGAGCAAGCGTGAGCTGCTCCGACGCCACTGTATGCCCAGGGGCTCATGTGGAATTGACACTGACAGCGCAGACACAGGCCACCTTCGATCCGGGATTACATCTGCCGTTCCTTTCGAAAACATTCGTGGTGAACGGAATTGCGGTACAAAAGGTGCTGCAATGAGATCCGCAGGGGACAAACGTAGAAGTGTTCGATGGTTGAGCAGCGAAGAAGGCGCAACCCTTGTCGAATTCGCATTTGCCGTCACCGTGATGCTTACGCTCCTGTTTGGTGTATTAGAGGCATGTCTGGCGGTTTATAGCTACGACTTCACTGCGCAGGCGGCACGCGAGGGTGCACGTTACGCAATAGTGCGCGGAACCAAATGCACAGCCGCGTCGGGCTTCGGATGCGGTGCCGACAATGCGGCAATTCAATCGTATCTGCGCACCTTGAATTATCCCGCGATCAAGATGAACAACCTCACTACGCATACTTACTGGTATACGGCGGCCTCTGCTCCACCGAACATGAACTGGGACACTCTCTGTGCCACCGACACACCAGGGGGCTGCAATGCTCAGGGCAATGCGGTCAAGGTGGTTGTGAATTATCCATTCACGATGAATATTCCCTTTATCAGACCGATCACGATCAATATGGCCACCTCGTCGCAGATGGTGATTTCACAATAGGTTGGTTCAGGAAGTCTCCCGGAATTTTTGCCGGTTGGGCAAGAAGTTCGAGTTCGAAATGAAGTGGTGCGAATTCACGCAAACAAGATGCGAGTTCGTGCCATTTGATTTTATGCAACGATCTATGGTCTACACATGGATCAGATGACAATGAAGATCGGCATCTCCGATGATCCTTCGGCAATGGCGAAAACCGCTGCCGATCACGCCTCCGAGGTGATTCAGAAAGCGGCTTTGGACTGTGGCTCCTCGTCTCAGCCCTCGGCTGCACTGCGGGGTAGCTGGGAATCACAAACTATACAAAGATATAATCGCCAGGCCCGGCTGCTTCGGGGTAGTATTAGCTTGGAACGATGAGCTACACCTTCACAGTCTGGGTCATGAAATTCCTTGAAGGGGCCTTCTTCGCAGGCCTCCTGGGCTGTGTTTTCGTCGTGGCCATCAGTTGGGTTTCTGTCTCCCGCAGCGGCTTCGGCCGCGGCAACTGAGGCGTCTTAGCGCCGCTAAATCAACACCCGCCACTCTTTATCCCACCCAAAAAACACTGGTTCGGCTCTCGCTCTATGGATAGCTTTACGCGCCCTTTCCGCTCTGCAATTCAGGCGCGGCTCGATTTCCGGAATACCGCCTTTAGTTCCCTCCTCCAGTGTTCGCCCACTGCCAGCAGCTCCCACTCCACTTTGGGAGAAAGGAACCGCAGCACCGTCTCGTTTGCAGGGTGAATCCGCAGCGCAGGTAAGATCAACATTAAACGAGGGTCGAGCGCCGAAACTTCCGCGCCCTCAAAGTACCCCGCACGCTCGAAAGCTGAGACGGGTCGGCTGCCGCCGAGGCCGGGCCAGCGATCGGCGTTGAGCGCGCGAACCCGAATCCAGTAGTCAAGGGCCTGAAGCGGAAGATGCAGGTCCTCATCGGCTTTGAGTTCCATCACTACAAGGCGTCCGTTGCGGTCGAGCGTAAGCAAGTCAAGCATTCCGCGGTCGCCGCGACAGAGGGCCGGCACCTGCGAATAGACCAGATCACTGCGAAGATTCGGCAGCAGGTCGGAAATTCCGGTACGGACGCGCGACTCGAGCCAGCGCTCCGGCTGCAACCGATAGAGCGGATCGACATGAGCGCCGTCAGCGTGCCGGCTTTGAAAGAGCCTCAAGAGCAATTCGCGTGCGAGGTCCTCATTCTCTTCCGTCAACAGAGTCTCATTGGCTCCTGCGCCGAAGGTAATTTCGTTTTCGCGTGCAAACGATTTTGCCGCAGCGCCATGGTGTACGCGGGCAAATTCGAGCCCGTACAAGAGCAGTCCGACGTGCGTTGAAGACGTGGCAAGCACTTCGACGCGCTGACGCGCTTCATCGGGAAGAAAGCTCAAGATCCGATCGATACCCGGTTTGCAGCGCTCGATGGCTGCCGACCGGGAGAATGCGTGGACAAGGCGCGACTCCAGATTTCCGGTATCTCGAAAGTCCACTGCCTCAAGTTCTTCGCTTCGCTCATTGAGCGTGAATAGCTGGAAGTCCGCGGCCCCATGATTGAGCCACGCCATGCGCTCGGCAACCGTACGCGAGCTATCGGCCGGAACAATCACTTTGAGTCCGCCAAAGTGCCGGCGAGCGTTGGCGTGCTGGCGGCAGTAGTCGAGCCACAGAATGCCGAGTGTCAAAACGCCATCGATTGTCGAGGACGACTCCGCGGCGCCGACGCCAATGACCGCCTCGGCAATTGTTCCTTTCAACAGCCGGCCGCGAACGTACGCCGGGCCGAAACTGTGCTCCAAATCCATTGCCGAGCGAAAGCCGTCCACCCTGGCATCGACAAAGTAGCGTGCAAGCACGCGCTCCAACATGCGCTGGTAGTTGCGCCGCCCTGCGTTGCGCGCAGTGGGTGTGCGCCGGTCGCCGGTCGGCACCAGTTCCAAAGCTTGCGGACGGACCGCGCCCATACGGCGCGTCATGATGCGCAGAGAGTGTGCGCGATGCTGCACCTCAACCACGGTGCGCACCAGGTTACGCTCTTCACTCCAGAGTTGCAGCAGGCAACGGCCGTGCGACTCGCCTATGGAGTAGCGCGCGGTGTGCATGTCGAAGACAACGCGGCCCTCTTCAAGGATTCCGGCGGCCGGATGGTCGGCCAGGTAGCTTTCGATTGCCTGCACCAGCTTGCCGGGCGAGACTGCACTGTCAGAGCCCACGTTCGTCGCCTACCAACCGTTGCGTGCGCGCAGACCGGTGATGTGCGCGGTGTGGTGGCGACTGTGCCACGCGTACATGCCGAGCACCGAAGCCAGATCCTGCCGGCCGCGTTCCGGGTGGACATATCCGCGATCGAAGTCTGATTCGCTCATGCTCTCAAGCAGCGCCACCCAGCGCTCATGCATTGCGGTAATAAAACTGAGCGAGCAATCGATGGACAACGACTTGCTGTCAGGCAGTTCGGCCCAGGCCTTCTCGTTGTATGGCTTGATGGTAGGCAAATCTTCAGTGAGCGCCAGCTTGAAACGGACAATGGCATTGGCATGGCTGTCAGCTAAATGATGCACGACCTGGCGAACAGTCCAGCCGCCTTCGCGATAGGGCGTGTCGAGTTGGTCGTTGTTCAGGCCTGCAATTGCGGCACACAAACGATTGGGCAGCAAGCCGATGGTGCGGATGCATTCAGCTCGGGTGTTGGTTGTGTTGTCGGCAGGGACGAATCGCCCAACGGGATAGCGCAAATTATCGAGATCAGTCATAACAGAAAAACCTTAACATGAACCGCTCGGGTATAACTCTTTCAACGCGAAGAACGCACAGCCAACCGTAACTTGCAGGGCCCGTGGCTGCGCGACCTGCCCGCATCTTCGCGCATCAAATAGAGCTGGATCCAGTACTGGCAGATCGAGCGAAAGCGTACACTGAACACACGATGACGAATCCGGTTACCTCCCCAGTTTCCAGCCATAAGCGCTACTTTTTTGAAAAATTTGGCATTACCGAGCGCCTGCTTGAGCGCTGTCTGGGAGAGGCTCTCTCGGCGGGCGGCGACTATGCCGATCTTTACTTTGAATCGGTCACCGCTACTTCGCTGGGCGTGGACGAGCAGATTGTAAAGTCCGCCAGCCAGGGTACCAGCGCCGGATGTGGGGTGCGGGTGATTGCAGGCGAGCGAACCGGCTATGCCTACACCGATAGTCTTAGCTCGGAGCGGCTCTTGCATGCCGCGCGTACGGCTGCGCTGATTGCCTCCGCGCCCGCCAAACAGCCGGTGCAGGGATTCACTGAGGCTCCGGCGGCAGATCTTTATCCGGTACCTTTGGGTGGGTACGATCTCGATCTTGCGGCCCGGCTGGAACTGATTTTGCGCGCGGACCGTGCGGCACGGGCCTTCGACAACCGCGTGGTACAGGTTAGGGCAAGCTATGCAGAAGAGCTGAGGCGGATACTTATTGCCGGCTCGGATGGTGCGTTTGCCAGCGACACACAGCCGTTGTGCAGGCTGAATGTCTTTGTGATTGCCAAGGAAGGGGCCGTTACCACCAGGGGCGGCGCAGGCGGTGGCGGTAGGGCGGGACTGGATCAGTTTGTGGGGAGCAAAAGCCCCGAAGGCCTGGCACGAGAGGCGGCGCGTGGCGCGATTCTGCAACTCGGCGCCGTGCCTGCTCCGGCGGGCGAAATGGAAGTAGTGCTCGGACCGGGATGGCCGGGAATCCTGCTACATGAGGCCGTGGGTCATGGCCTTGAAGCCGACTTCAACCGCAAGAAGACTTCGGCCTTTGCGGGCCTGATTGGCCAGAAGGTTGCCAGTTCCAAGGTGACGGTGGTGGACAACGGAACCATCGCGGGTCGGCGTGGTTCGCTCAACGTGGACGACGAGGGCTCGCCGACCCAGGAAACGGTACTGATTGAGGGCGGCGTTCTGAAAGGCTATCTCTCTGACAAACTGTCGTCACGCCTGATGGGCTGCGCGAATACAGGGTCTGGACGCCGCGAAAGCTACCAGTCAATCCCGATGCCGCGCATGACCAACACCTACATGCTTTCGGGCGACGACGCGCCTGAGGATATTCTGCGCTCGGTCAAGCGCGGCCTGTATGCCGTGAACTTCGGCGGCGGTCAGGTGGACATCACCAACGGTAAGTTTGTTTTTTCTGCCTCGGAAGCCTATCTGATTGAGGACGGCAAGATTACGGCCCCGGTTCGTGATGCCACGCTGATCGGAAACGGCCCCGAGGCGCTCAAGTACGTATCGATGGTGGGCAACGACCTGAAACTCGACGAGGGCATCGGCACCTGTGGCAAAGACGGCCAGAGTATACCGGTGGGCGTGGGTATGCCAACCATCAAACTCGACCGGATGACCGTTGGCGGAACTGGACGGTAACTCGCCGGTGAGTTCGCGAAACCAGCCGGTTTTGATAGCTTGAGGTCATGCCAGATATAGCTGTTCTTACCCCCGAAACCGTTCTCGATCTTGTATCGCTTGCTGCCGATGTTGTGGCCCGGGCGGTAAAGGCCGGCGCCAGCGACGCCGAAGCAGTGGTGCGCGAAGGCGACGAGTTCAGCGTGAACGTGCGCATGGGCGAGGTGGAGACGCTGAAGGAATCCGGTTCGCGCGGCCTGGGTCTGCGCGTCTTCCTCGGCAAACGCTCGGCGACTTCTTCCACGAGCGACCTGACCTCCGACGGCATTCGCCAGCTCGTTGAGGGTGCGATGGCCCTGGTTGAGATCACCGAGGAAGATCCTTTCAACGGATTGCCCGAGACCGCGGAGTTTGGGGCGCTTACTGAGGATCTCCGCCTTTACTACGACGACGTTTATTCGCTCGACGGCAAGGACCGCATTGAATGGGCGCGCCGCGCGGAGGCTGCTGCGCTTGAATCCGACCCGCGCATTACGAACTCAGACGGCGGAAGCTTCGATGCTGCGACCGGCAGGATGGTGCTGGCCAACTCGCGTGGCTTTGTGGGTGGATACCGGACTAGCTACGCAGGCGTGAGCGCCACGCCGCTGGCCATGGATGCAAACGGGCAGATGCAGCGCGACGGCTGGTGGTCGAGCGCGAGGAGCTTTGCGCATCTCGAGTCACCGGAAGCGGTTGGCAAGGAAGCTGCGCGTAGAACTCTGCGCCGCCTGGGCGCAAGGCGCGTGGCTACGCAACGGGTTTCGATCCTGTTTGCCGCCGAGGTCGCGCGCTCGCTGATTGGCTCAATCTTTGAAGCCGCGTCGGGAGATTCAATCTGGCGCAGTGCTTCGTTCCTTGCAGGCAAGCTTGGCGAAACGATTGCTGCATCAAGCATCAACATCATTGACGACCACACGATGATGTTGCCAACAGGCGCGGGGGGATTTGGAACCTCGCCGTTTGACGGTGAAGGTTTGCCTGCGCGACGCACCGTTGTGGTTGAGAATGGCGTGCTGCGCAGCTACCTGCTGAATACCTACACGGCGCGCAAGCTGGGCATGAAATCGACCCACAACGCCTCGCGCGGGCTGGCCGGAACACCGGGCGTGGGATGCGGGAACCTCTACCTGCAACCGGGCACGCAAACGCCGGAAGAGATGATCGCGGAGATTCCCACGGGATTCTACGTGACCAGCCTGATGGGTTTCGGGACGAATATTGTTACGGGGGACTACTCACGTGGCGCGACCGGCATCTGGATTGAAAACGGGCAACTGACGCACGCGGTTGAAGAAGTAACGGTTGCCGGCAATCTTGGCGAGATGTTCAGGAACGTGACAGCAATCGGCAAGGACTTGGTGTTCCGCGGCGCAGTTGCCTCGCCGACGATTCGCATCGACGGAATGACGGTGGCGGGAGAATAAGAACAGTTTACAGGTTGACAAGTTTAAGAGTTGGCTAGTCAACGCGATATTGTTTCTTGCCGCTCTCGGAATGATTGGAATGGGATTCGCGTCACAAAACGAATCCGGGCGAGCCTGGGCTGGTTGGGGAAGTTCGATGCAGGAGATCTCGTTCGATCCCGCTGACGCAGCAGCCGCACTGCGGCAACTACCGCAAAGCTCGGCGGTGTTTGCGCTGTACGGTGCAGATGTGCACGCGGAACCCTACATTGGGCGAACTCCCAACCTGAGAGCGCGGCTCGCGCGCCTGCTGCAACCTTCAGCGAAGCATCCGCGGCGGCTGCAACTGGCGGGGCTGGTTCGCCGCATTGTATGGAAGCTCACCGGCTCCGAATTCGAGTCCTTGCTCACGCAGTTTTCTCTTTTAGAAGAACTGTATGGCCCGAAGGCCCTGGAGCGAATGCATCTGCGCGCGCCCGCGTTTGTGCGCTATCTGGGCGGCAACGCTCATCCACGCATTACAGTAACGAACCGGCCCAGCCAGCGTGAAGCGGGTTGGGCATATGGGCCTTTCCCTTCTCGCGCGGCGGCTGAACGCTATGCCGAGGAGGCTTTGAAGCTCTTTTTGCTGCGCCGCTGCACGGATGACCTTAATCCCGACCCGAGCCACCCTGGGTGCGTGTACTCCGAGATGAAGATGTGTCTGGCGCCGTGCTACAAGGGCTGCAGCGATGAGCGCTACCAGGAGGAAGCAGCGGAGGTGGAGAGTTTTCTAACCACGCGGGGCGAGAGCCGCCTGGTTACGCTGCGAACCGAACGTGACGCGGCATCAGCGCAGTTGGAGTTCGAGCAGGCAGCGGCCCTTCATGCGCAGGTACAGAAAGTGGAGCAGGTGCGGGCTCTGGCATCGGAACTGGTGAGGCCGTTGAACGCCTTGCGTGCGGTGATTCTGCAGGCCGCGGCCAACGCCGAGGAGGTTGCGATTTTTCTCTTTGAGGGTGGCCGCCTGCGGGGCCCGGTGGCTTTCTCGACGCTTGGCATGAGAATTCAGAACGAGCAATCGGGGTCGAGTTCGCTGTTTGCGCAGCCGATGGCGCTGGAACCGGTGCCTGAAAACCAGTTGACAGTGGACAGTGGACAGTTGTCAGGGGACAAAGAGCAGGCAGCAGGAGCGGAGACTGGTAGTGGTGTTGCGCCTAAGATCGCGCGGGGGATGCTTGAGGCTCGGATGGAGGACGTGCTGGCAAAGCTAACTGAATCCAAGGGCACGCCATCGGTGACGATAAGGCAGGGGCATCTTGCTCTGCTCAAGCGTTGGTACTACCGGCCCGAGGCGCGGCGCACGGGAGAGGTATTTTTTGCGGATGAAAACGGCCAGTGGCCCGTGAAGGCGCTGCTGCGGGGCGTGGGGCGCGTTGCGGCAAAGATGATGACGGCCGCCGACGCCTAGAAACGATTGCCGATGAAGAAGCAGGAGACAATTCACGCGATGCTGTCGGTGGGCCGCCACCGGCTTGCCGGTGGCCGGGCGCGCGAGGTTGCCGAACTCGTTCTGACTAAACCGCGAAGAATGGGGCAGCTCATCGAGTGCCTCTGGGACGAGGATCCCGGAGTGGCCAATCGTGCGGCCGATGCGCTGGAGCGCGCCACGAATCACCGGCCAGAGCTGGCCCAGGCGTGGAAGGAATCCTTGATTGGACTGATGGCGGAGACCGAGCAAAACAAGCTGCGCTGGAATCTTGCGCTATCGGTTCCGCGGCTTCAATTGACGGTTGCCGAGACCGGCCGGGTCGCATCGGCACTGCGAAGCTACCTGAACGATCGCGGATCGATTGTGAAGACGGCTGCGATGCACGGGCTAACGACGCTCACAAGGCATGATCTGGAGTTGCTGCCTGAAGTTCTGGACACGCTCCGCATCCTGAGCCGCTCGGGGACGCCGGCAATGCGTGCTCGAGGGCGGATTCTGTTGAAAAGCCTGGAAGCACCGGGAAAGCAGCGCAGGCCCGTGACCAGACCGGCACATGCTAAGTCGAATGTTGGAATGTACGCAAACCCTCTGAAGTGACCGTGGCGCATGGCTGATAAACTGGCGGTACGCGAATTACGGGTAAAAGATCATGGTTGAATTGCTGCCCTCGATATTGTCGGCGGATTTTGCACATCTGGCAGATGAGGTTGCTGCTGCAGAACGTGGCGGCGGGACCGTAATCCACGTGGATGTAATGGACGGGCATTTTGTGCCTAACATTACGATCGGGCCTCCGGTGGTGAAAAAACTTCGCAAAGCAACCAAGCTGCCGCTCGACTGCCACCTGATGATTGATAACCCGAATGAATTCATCCCGGCATTTGCCGAGGCGGGTGCGAATTGGGTCAGCGTGCACCACGAGGCCTGCCCTCACCTGCACCGTACGCTGGAACTGATCATTCACCACGGCATGAAGCCGGGAGTGGTGCTGAATCCCGCGACGCGGGTGGATCTAATTACGGAAATTCTGCCCATGGTGCATCACGTCTTGATCATGAGCGTGAACCCAGGGTTCGGCGGGCAGGAGTTTATCCCGTTCTCTTTAGACAAGATCCGGGAGCTAGCCGAGATACGTCGGGCAAAGGGTCTGGGATTTAAGATTGAGGTAGACGGCGGAATAGCTCACGAGACGGTCGCCCAGGTCGTCAAATCAGGTGCGGAGCTTCTGGTGGCGGGCAATGCCGTTTTCGGCGCAGGAAATGCCGAAATGGATGCGCGGTCGCTGCTGGCGGCGGCGCGGCAGGCCGCAGGCGAGAGCCGGGGCTGAAAGAGTAGAATTCTCAAAGCAATGAGCTTTTCTGTCGGTAGCGGGTGGAACGGTGTTCCGTTGCTGTAATGAGGTGGTATGAATCAGTTTTCACGCAAAGTCGCTGTGGTTGCGCTGGTGGTCATGACTTTGGGCGCAGTCGCAGGCCAGGCCAGGGAAAGACGGCCGAAACAGAAGAAAAATAGAGATTTGAGCGCAAACCCGCTGGCCGATGTGCAGTCGAAACAGCCCGATAAAGAGCTTTACGACAAGGCCATGCAGGCTCTGAAGAAAGGGCGCTTCGACGTGGCCCGGCTCGACCTGCAGACACTGTTGAATACCTACCCGGATTCGGAATACCGGATGCGGGCCAAGCTGTCAGTGGGCGATAGCTGGTTCAAGGAAGGCGGCACCGCGGCTCTTGCTCAGGCTGAGGCCGAGTATAACGACTTCATTACCTTCTTCCCTGACGCTCCGGAAGCTGCCGAAGCAAAGATGAAGGTGGGCGACATCTACTACCAGCAGATGGAGAAGCCAGACCGCGACTACACGAATGCGCAGGAAGCCGAGAAAGCGTACCGGGAAATGATCAACATGTTTCCGGATTCGGCGCTGATTCCTCGGGCAAAGCAGAAGCTGCGCGACGTGCAGGAAGTTCTGGCTGAGCGCGAAACGCAGATTGGCTTGTATTACGGGAGCCGCGAGAATTATGTGGCCGCGATTGCGCGCCTGAGGACCGTGGTGGATACGTACCCGCTGTACTCCAAGAGCGATCAGGCTTTGTTGGCGATTGGCGATGCATACGCCGGTGAGGCGCACAGGATTGCGCTCGCCATGAATCTGCCGGCGGCAGCTCGTGAGCGCCTTGTGACGGTGTATCAGGACCGCGCTGCCAATGCATACGACAGGGTCATCACTCGCTATCCCATGGCACCGCACGTTGAAGATGCGCGTGACCGGCTGGTGGCAATGAATCGCCCGATTCCTGAACCGACCCAGGCAGCCATTGCTGAAAGCGATGCGGAAGAACGCAGCCGGCAGCCGTTGCACTTTACTGACAACATTCTGGGCCTCATCAAGCGCGGCCCCACAGTGGTGGAAGCTGTGCACGTGGGCGAACCGAGCCTGAAAGACCCGAAGCGCACCTTGGCCCCCGATGTAGCGACTGAAAACCGGGAGATATTTAATGCAGCGCTAACCAACGGCAGGCCGACAGCCACTGAAGCTGTAACGCCTACCGGCGCAAATGAGCCTCCGCGCAGTGACCAGCCTTCAAGCGCGCCGCTGCAGATGTCGGCGCCCGGCGGCGGAACAGGCGTTGGTGCAGAGATTGTGAGCGCACCGTCCGGCGCGGCAGCCGATCCTAATGCGCTGGTTAAGCCGGTCCAGTCCACCAACACGGTGCTCCCTGCCCCGGATAAACCGGCCGAAGCGCCGATCCAGGCCAACGAGATCAAGCCGGGAACCACACCTACGGCTCCCACGCTCGAGCCGGGGACTAAGGTCAAGAAGCCCAAGACCGATCTGAGTGAGGAGTCCTCGAGCAAGAAGAAAAAGAAGAAGGGCCTCGGCAAGCTCAATCCGTTCTAGCCGAAGCTCAGGATCTCATGGAGGGCCGCACTCGACCGGGTGCGGCCTTTCTGTTTGGAGCCGGGTAAAAGCACAGTGGTTGCAGCGCCTGATCTGCTAAAGTGAGGGGTGGTCCCCTCGCTCAAATCCCCTTTTTATGCGGGGTTTAACTCTATTCCAAGGGACTTAAGCGACCTGAATGTCTCACGACCTGCCAAAAGCATACGACCCGACCGCGATCGAAGACCGCTGGGCTGAATACTGGGTAAAGGAAGACCTTTTCGCCCAGCCGACGCCTTCTGAAAATGACCGCCACGACGGCAAGTCCTTTACCATCCTGCTGCCCCCGCCGAACGTCACCGGGCGGCTGCACATGGGCCACATGCTCAACCAGACAGAGATGGACATCCTGACCCGCTGGCAGCGCATGAACGGCCGCCAGGCGCTGTGGCTACCGGGCACGGACCACGCCGGAATCGCCACGCAGATGATGGTGGAGCGGCAGCTTGCCGAAGAAGGCACATCGCGTCAGAAGCTGGGCCGCGAAGCGTTTGTGGAGCGAGTGTGGGAGTGGAAGCGCCATTACGGCGGGGCCATCCTCGACCAGATGAAGCGGCTCGGGGCGTCGGTTGATTGGCAGCGCGAGTACTTCACCATGGATGAACGGCTGTCGGTTGCGGTGCGGGAGGCCTTTGTCCGGCTGCACGAGCAAGGGCTGATCTATCGCGGCGCCTACATCGTGAACTGGTGCCCGCGCTGTCAGACGGCCATCAGTGACCTTGAGGTGGTGTACGACGAGCACAAGGGGCACCTGTGGGAGATTCGGTACCCGGTGCTCGGCGCAGACGGCAAAGACACGGGCGAGTTTCTGACCGTGGCAACCACGCGTCCTGAGACGATGTTGGGCGACGTGGCGGTGGCGATCCATCCCGAGGATGAGCGCTACCTGCATCTGCACGGCAAAAAACTACGGCTGCCGCTGATGAACCGGGAGATTCCGGTGATTCTGGACGAGTGGGTGAGCCGCGAATTTGGCACAGGCGCCGTGAAGGTGACGCCCGCGCACGATCCCAATGACTTTGCGCTGGGCGAGCGGCACCATCTGCCCTCGATCAACGTGATGGATGATACCGCGCACATCAATGCAGAGGGTGGTGCTTACGCGGGCCTGGACCGCTACGTTGCGCGGAAAAAGATCGTCCACGACCTTGAAGAGCAGGGACTGCTTGCCGCGGTTAAGGACTACACCAACAATGTGGGCCACTGCGACCGCTGCAAAACGGTGGTGGAGCCGCGGCTTTCAACCCAGTGGTTTGTGAAGATTCAACCGCTGGCCGACAAAGCAATTGCGGCCGTAAAGCCAGATGCCAACGACAAGAAAGCCATCAACTTTACGCCGGAGATGTACGAGAAGACCTACCTGAACTGGATGGAAAACATCCATGACTGGTGTATCTCGCGCCAGCTTTGGTGGGGGCATCGCATTCCGGCATGGCACTGCGGCACGTGCCATAAGATCACAGTTGCTCGCCAGGATCCGACGCAGTGCTCGCATTGCGGTTCCGACAAGATCACACAGGAGACCGACGTGCTCGATACGTGGTTTTCATCGGGCCTGCTACCGGTTTCAGTGTTCGGGTGGCCGAATATTACGGCGGAGAATCGCGCCGATTTCGACGCGTTCTACCCGACCAGCCTGCTCGTGACCGGCTTCGACATCCTGTTCTTCTGGGTGGCGCGCATGATCATGATGGGATGCTGGTTCGCCGGTGAAGTTCCCATGCCAGACGGCAGCCCGCGCCCGCTTGCCGAAGCAGTTCCCTTCCGCGAGGTTTATATTCACGCGCTGGTTCGCGACGCCAACCGCGAAAAGATGTCGAAGACCAAGGGCAACGTGATCGATCCGATCGAGATCGTGAAGCAGTACGGTACGGATGCGGTCCGTTTCACGCTAGCCTCAATGGCTTCACCGGGAACGGACATTGCGTTCAACGTGGCGCGGACAGAGGGCTATCGCGCGTTCGCGAACAAGATTTGGAACGCGGCACGATTCCTATTCATGAACGTGGACCGCGCCGCCGAGGTTGGCATTGCGGTCGATCCCACAGCCCTGGGAGGAATGCCGCAAGTAGGCGCGGATGCGCCGCTTGAAACCCGCTGGATTGTGGCTGAACTGCACGCAACCGCTGCCAAGGTGAATCAATCGCTCGAAAATTATCGCTATGACGATGCGGCGAATACGATCTACCAGTTTTTCTGGGGGAGCTTCTGCGACTGGTATCTGGAGATTGTGAAACTGCGGCTGGATTTCGAGGGGCAGCAAGCTAGCGAATCAGCGAGTCAGCAAGTCAGCTGGAGTGACGGGACGCGGGCCGCCTTGACTACCCTCGTCCAGGTTTTTGAAGCGGCGCTGCGGTTGCTTTCGCCTTTCATGCCGTTCTTGACCGAAGAGCTGTGGCACGCGGTGTACAACAGCAATCCGCCGGCGAAATCGATTGCGCTGACGCATTATCCGGCGGCAGCAGGCGTTGCGGATAGTTCAGCGTTGTCGGCGATGAATCTGGTGCAGGCATTGATCGTGGAAGTGCGTGCGCTTCGCAAGGAAGTTGGCGTGGAAGAAAAAGCCGCGGTGCCGATCGAAGTACGCACCGATGAAGCTTCGCAGAAGATTGTCGTCGAGAATCGAGACATTGTTGAACGGCTGGCGCGCGTGAACGAAGTGCGGTTCGTCCAGCAGATCACCGCGGGAGTGTCCAAGCACAATACTGCAACCTTCGATGTGGGCGTCGTCTACGAGCGCACCATCGACGTTGCGGCAGAGCGGCAGCGGTTGGCGAAGGAAATCGCTAGGCACGAACAGGCGATTGCCAATGCCGATCGGCAGTTGAACAATCCGGGCTTCATGTCCAAGGCTCCGGCGCATGTGATCGACGGGCTGAAGAAGCAGCGCGAGTCGGCCCAGCAGTTGCTCGACAAGGCACGTGAGGACTTGAAATCTCTTCCCGAGTAAAGATAAGGAATGCCCTGCGTATGTGCGAAATGCCTTCGACATTGCCAGACCCTGGGTCTAGAACAAGATCCGGGCTCGAAGTCCGTCATTCATAAGGCATATCGGAAGGCAGCCAAGAGCTGGCATCCCGATCGATTTGAGCGCGAACCCGTCAAGCGACAGGAGGCCGAAGAACAGTTCAAGTTGATCCAGGTGGCGTACACCGAATTGCTGGAGCACCTCGGCGCTCCGGTTGAGACTGAGAAGCCTAAGGAAGAACCTGAGATACGCCGGCAGCCTGTAAACCTGCCGAAGATCTCCTTTGGCGGTGCGCCTGGCTGTTTTGTGTGGCCAAACTTCTCCATGCGTGCGTGGGAGGTCATCATGCAGCTTGGGCAGGAACTGGAGCAGGCGCTGGCAATCGTGGATCTTTCGGGTTCGGCGGCGCCACCGGGCAGCTTGTCACAGTATCTTCTGCTGACCCTGAACGGAATTTTTATTCGTGACTCGCGCAATCGCACCTTGTTGCTCTGGTACCACGACATGGGCGAAGTGAGGCTTGTAGACCGCTTTAGTGGCCGGAAATTTGCCGGATTGCGGAGACTGGCCTCTGAAATCTCCGGCGATCTGCCCAGGTTGAGGCTCGAGATTTTTCGGCGTGACGGCGGCGAATTTTTTGCGATTGCCACCGAGGCCGACGACAATGTAAAGAAGGTTCTTTACAGATTTTTGCTAAAGAGGAAGTCGGAGCTGGAACGGTAAAACGGAAAAGACGCATGGATTGGAAAAGCCACCGCATTGAAGCACTACTGGAACAGGCACTGGTTGAAGATCAGGCCGTAGCTGACGCCACCACGAATCTCACAATCGATCCAAACCTGCGCGCCTCAGGAGCAATTATCGCGCGGCAGGATCTGGTCGTTGCCGGCCTGGGTGCGGTGCCGCGTTTCTTTGAGATTTTTGCAAAGCTCGATCAGAGGCCGCCGGCGCACACCCGTTTTGAAGTAGTGAGCCATCCCGAAATGTTTGACGGCGTGCGCGTTCATGCCGGACAGGTATTGGCCGTGATCCGCCACAATGCGAGGGCGTTGCTGAGTTGTGAACGTGTAATTCTTAACCTGATGCAGCATCTGAGCGGCATCGCAACACTGACACGCCAATACGCCGATGCCATCCAGGGTACGCATGCGCACATATTGGACACGCGCAAGACAGTGCCCGGCCTGCGCGCGCTTGAAAAGTACGCGGTACTTTGCGGCGGCGGAACCAACCACCGCATCGATCTCGCTTCAGGAATCCTGATCAAGAATAATCACATCGCTCTTGGCGGCGGATTACCCGCAGTGCTGAAACGCGCGCTTGAGCGCCGTAAGCCCGGACAGCGCGTGCAGGTGGAAATCCGCAACCTGCGCGAACTCGACGAGGCTCTGGCGAACGGAGCCGAAGCAATCTTGCTGGATAACATGTCGTCTCGCGAGGTGAAGCAATCCATCGAGCATATCCGCAAAGAGACGCAGGGACAGACCGGCCGTTGGATTCCGACCGAGGCCAGTGGAGGCATTCAGCTCGACAACATTCGCCCGTATGCCGAGACCGGCGTGGACTTCATCAGCGTAGGCGCGCTCACGCACTCGGCGAAAGCTGCCGACATCTCCATGACGATTACGGCCGAGTGAGCTGCATGTTCGATCTGGCGGCACTCGAATCTTTAGCTGAGACAGGACTTGCAGGAACGATGTTTGCCGGAAAGCTGCATTACTCCGCAGTTACCGGATCGACCAACAGCGATGCGATTGCTGCGGCGCGAAGAGGCGCTCCGCACGGATCAGTGTACTTTGCCGATGAGCAAAACGCGGGACGCGGACGCGGTGATCATGGCTGGCTCTCCGCCTCCGGCCAGGGGCTGTACGTAAGTGTGCTGCTAAGGCCGGAAATCGCCGCCGCGCGCCTGCCCATGCTGCCGTTAGTTGCGGGACTCGCCGCTGCCGATGCAATTGAAACAGAGGTTGACGTGAATGTCGACTTGCGATGGCCGAACGATCTGCTGATAGGCCCGCGCAAGGTTGGCGGCATCCTGATTGAAGCGCACAGCGAAGTAACTTCCGTGTCTTATGCCGTGGTGGGAATCGGCATCAATGTGCATCAGCAAAGCTTTACGCCGGTATTGAGCACGCCTGCAACTTCACTGGACGTGGAATCAGGACGCAGAATTTCGCGGCAGGCTTTGCTCGTTGCCCTGCTAAAATCACTGGAGCGAGAAACACTTACTCTTGCCGATGGAAATGCCGCTGATTCGATTCGCATTCGCGTTGCGCAGCACTCAACGTGGATCGCCGGCCGCGATGTTGAGGTACACGGGCCACAGACATGCACTGGTGTAACTGCCGGCCTTGATGAACACGGATTCCTGCTGGTAGACACTGATACGGGTACAGTAAGTATCCAAACAGGCGGCATTCGGCAGAAGAGTTAGTGTTGTTTGTGGGCCGAGACTGCATTCACGGTGATTGTGTTGTAGTAAGTCGGGCCAGGCAAGAAAGAGAGGAACCGGGAGTCTTATGTTACTTGCTCTCGACGTAGGAAATACCAACACGGTGCTTGGTCTTTACAAGCTCGACGGTGAGAAGCCGGATTTAGTGGCTCACTGGCGCGTGGCGACGCACCGTTCGCAAACCGTTGACGAGTACGGCCTGGTTTTTGTGAATCTATTCGAAATGCGTAAGCTTGAGCCCGGCAATGTTACGCACATCGTCATTGCGTCCGTTGTACCGCCGGTTGACTCAACGCTACGCCAGGTTTGCGAAAAGTATTTTCACATCGATCCGATGTTCGTGGAGCCAGGCATCAAGACCGGCATGAAGATGCTGGTCGACAATCCAACTGAAATGGGCGCAGACAGAATTGCAGACTGCATTGCCGCATATAGTCGTTACGGTGGGCCGTGCATCGTGGTCGATTTTGGAACGGCTACAAAATTTGAAGTGATCTCGGCGAATGGCGAGTATCTGGGTGGCGCGATCGCACCTGGACTGGGCCTGAGCGCCGATGCTCTCTTCTCGCGTGCGGCGCGCCTGAGCCGCGTGGATATCAAGCGCCCTGCAAAAGTGATTGGAACCAATACGGTGGGTCATCTGCAAAGCGGAATCTATTTTGGCTACATCGGCCTGGTGGATGGGATTATTGAAAGGATCCTCAGAGAGCTGGGTGGGGACCAGAAGCCGCGCGTTGTGGCTACCGGCGGTCTTGCCCGCATGGTCGCGGCGGATTCACAATACATTAATGAAATTGATGACCTGCTTACGATTGACGGGCTTCGCATACTGTTCGAGCGCAACCGGGGGGTAAAGCCGCGCGCTCGAATCCGCTAACCGAATGCATCAAAACTAGTCTGCCGCCGCCTCGCCCTCCGGAGGAGACCGGCGGCGCGGAGCCGGCTTTGGAGGCTGAGTAATGGCCAGTGGCTCGAAGTCGCGGATTACTCCGTTGAGCGTCCTGTAAAACCTGACAGCCAGAGGCTTTCTCTCCAAATAGGGGAGACTGGTCTCTACCTCATTCCGAAGCCGATGAAGTGTTCTCCAAATACGTGCAGCACGTTCACCGTCCACCACAATTCGCCTCCAATGGTTGGATCAGTATTAATGGTTAGACTGACAGTTCAGATGCGCGGCTGACATGGATGGATGCCAAATTTGAGGCGGGACTATGACGTGCATGGAACGGCCGCTTTGAAACAAGCCACGATGCCGGTTGCCGGCGGGAATTTATCATCACTTAGAGCCGCTGAACGCCGCAAATCGCACGGTAAATGCGCAGATTGGTGAATTTGTGACATCCCGCAATAACTATTTCAACTATTTCACCGAGATCGAGGATCGCTTTCAGCAGCGGCGCGGGGCGATCCTTCTTTTGTCGACGCTCGACTGGGCGCTGATCGACACCTGGCGCGAGGCAGGCATTCCGCTTGAAGCCGTATTGCGTGGGATCGACAATGCTTTCGACAAGTACGAAGCGCGGCAGAAGCGCGGGCGCATGCGCCGCATCAACGGGTTAGCGTGGTGTGCTCAGGCAGTCATTGAAGCAGCCGAGGAGTTGAACGAAGCCGCCGCCGGGAGCGCAGGAACAACGCCGGTGGCGAGCGATTCCGGTTTCGAGCACGAGCGCGTTGCGGTGCACCTTGAAACCGCCGCAGCGGCTCTGAACGCAGCTCAGGTTGCCCCGGAGCGATGTGCCGCGACTGCGGCAAGGTTACGCGAGTTGGCGGCGGAGGTTCGCTCTTCGGCCTCCGGCAAAACGCACGTCGACCTGGAATCGATGGAACGCTCGCTGGCCGTTCTGGAAGACAAGCTCTACGCAGCTTTAAAGGAGGCCGCGCCTGAAGATCTGCTCGTTGGGCTAGATGAGCACGCATCCAGGGAACTTGCACCTTATCGCAGCCGCATGGGAGCAGTGCAATTGCGGCAGGTTAAGGAACAGTTTGTGCATAAGCAACTGTTGGTGCACTACAATCTTCCCCGCCTCAGCCTGTTCTACATGAGCCAGCAATGACCAAGAGACGGCGCAATCAACCAGCAACGCAGAGGCGCAAGCCGGTAAAGATTGCGCTGTCCGGCTCCTCGGCACAGTTGGTTCAGATTGACAAACCGATCTACGGCGGATCATTCCTGGCGCGCGTGGACGGCAAGGCTGTGTTCGTGCCACTCGCCTTGCCGGGTGAATCGATCAAGGCTCGCATCACCGATGAGAAGCGCGGTTATTCAACCGCGGAGGTGGATGAGATTGCGACTCCCTCGGCTGAACGCATTACACCGTCCTGCAGCCATTTCGGATCATGTGGTGGATGCCACTATCAGCACACAGGCTATGCAACCCAGCTCAAACTAAAGCAGTCGATCCTGCGCGAAACCCTGGTGCGTAGCGGTGTGCCGGCGCCGGACAACATCGAGGTGCTCGCGGGAACAGAACCGCAGGCTTGGGGATATCGCAACCGCATTCGCTTGGCCTGCGACGCGAAGGGTAACCCGGGATATCGCGGCAGACGCTCTAATGCTGTGGTTCCGATCGCCGAGTGCCCCATAGCCGCGCCTCTGCTAGTGCGCGCAGCAATTGCAATCGCTGGTGCGGCGCGACAAATTACGCCGCAACTTCGCGTTGAAGAGATCTCATTGTTCTGCGATGCAGAGGAAACCTCGCTGCTCGCAAGCGTGTTCGCAAGAAACGCCGCGAAGGATGCTTTTGACAAGCTCGCCCGTGCTTCGGCAGAGACGGTTTCCGAGCTTAGGGGAATGGAATTTGCGGTTTCGGCTGGCGAACACAAACAGGAGCACACACAGCCTACGATTGCGCGATGGGGCGAGACGCAAATCTTCTATCACGCGGCCAGGTTTCATTACCGTGTAGACCATGGCGCGTTTTTTCAGGTAAACAGATATCTTGGAGATCGGCTAGTGGAGCACGTGACTGCGCGTCAGGAAGGAGTACTGGCGTGGGATTTGTTCGCAGGAGTGGGCCTGTTTGCGCGAAAGCTGGCCGAAAGCTTTGAGAGCGTGATCGCCGTTGAGTCTGCACCGGCGGCGATGCCGGGACTTGAGGCGAACTTGCATGGAACAACCGGGGCTGCGGTTGCGGCGTGGGCGCTGCATTTTCTGCGCAGGCAAGAAAAGGGCCAGCGTCCCGATCTGATCGTGGTTGATCCGCCGCGCGCCGGGCTTGGTGCGGAGATCGCGACTGCTCTTGGAGAGATCTGCGCGCCTGCTTTGACGTATGTCTCATGCGACCCGGCGACGCTGGCGCGCGATCTGCGTGCCCTGCTGGCATCGGGTTACGCAATCGAAAGCATAGCTCTCGCCGATCTGTTTCCGCAGACCTTCCATCTGGAGACAGTGGTTCATTTGCGCCGCTCCTGATAAGCTTGAAGGCATAGATTCTTCTTATTTTAGGGCTGAATGCGCTTAGAACTTCCCAGTTCCGGCGCGGCCAACGCGCACGCGGACACCGTGCCTCTGTTCCATGCTGCTTGGCTGTTTGCTGTGGGAATTGCCGTCACTCACTGGTTATGGCTGCAACCGGGAACGGTTCTGGCTGCTCTGATTCCAACGGCGACGCTTTGTTGTGTTGCCGCGCTTCGTACTCAGAGAGTCCTATGGATTCCGCTTGCCGCGCTATGGTGTTTGCTGGGCGCGTGGTGCGCGCTCATGGAGCCACGGCCAGCGCCCGCGTTCGACGTGACGTCTCGCTCTGACGGCTTGTTGCGCACGCTTGAAGGAACGGTGATCGAAGCCGGACCAGTGCGTGACGAGATCCTGCAGAATCTGAATGATGACCATGCAAACGAGCCAACACAACGAGAGGGTCCTTCGCAACGAATCGACGTGCGACTGACCAGTCTTGAAGTTGTGAACGACTCCGAAGACACGCAGACGCGCGCAAGCGGCAATGTGCGGCTCACCGTGCGCTGGCCGGCGGGCACTACTCCGGCAGACACCGCGCGGGCAATCCACTGCGGCGACACGATTCACGCGGACGCCCGGTTGTTGCAGCCTTCCGTCTACCACGACCCAGGTGTGTGGAGCCGCGCGGACTATCTTCTCGGACAAGGCATTACGTCGACCGCCGTAGTAACGGCAGATCGTATTGCGGTTGCCGGACACGACAGTGAAGCAGGGCTCGTGGTCCGCTGCACACTAAGTTCGATGCAGCACGGGATGACGGTGCGACTCATGGCACTGCCCACGGCGATGCAACACTGGCCCGCTCCCCTACACATGTCGCCGGACGATGCAGCGATGCTGGCTGCCATGGTGGCGGGCGACCGCACCTTCCTGACGCACTCGCTACGCGCGGGCTTTGAGCGTACCGGCTCCTTTCACATGCTGGTAGTGTCGGGCTTTCATCTCGCCATTGTGGCGGGATGCATCTTCTGGCTTGCGCGTCGTCTGCGATTCCCGCGCGTTCCTGCTACGCTCACTACGATTGCCGCGTCGTTTGCTTACGCCTTGTTCACCGGCTTTGCCACACCGGTACAACGCTCTCTTTGGATGGTGACGTTGTATCTTGTCGGGCGGCTGTACTATCGGGATCGAAGCGCGCTGAATACTATTGGATTTGCCTCATTGTGCCTGCTTGCAGTGAGTCCAAGAAGTCTGTTCGACTCTGGTCTGCAGATGACATTGCTCGCCGTTGTGTCGATTGCGGGCATCGCGGCTCCGTTGCTGGAAGGCACCGTGCATCCATACGTGAAAGCGGCACGTGACTTGCGCCTGATCGCAATCGATGTGAAGCTTGCGCCGCGAGTGGCCCAGTTCCGGACCTTATTGCGCATGGTGGCCGAGCGCATTCAGGCAGTCGCGAACAAGCGCGTGGCGTGGGATGTTTTTCCGTGGTCGATACGTTTTGCGCTGAGAGTGCTTGAACTCATTACTGTGTCATGTGTAGTTGAACTGGCCATGACTTTGCCGATGGCCATCTACTTCCACCGGATCACCATCTTTGCGTTGCCGGTGAATCTGCTGATCTTGCCACTGCTGACCGTGCTGATGCCGATAGCGCTGTTGTTGCTGGTGACGCTTGTGGTTTTGCCGAGCGTGGCTGTGCCGCCGGCGGCGGCGACCGCACTTGTGCTGCATTCAGGCGTTGGCATGGTGCATCTCTTCGGCTCGCTTGAGTATGGAGATTTCCGAATCGCTTCGCCATTGCTCTGGCAGTCGGCAGCTTTCTACGCGATGCTGGGGGTGGCCATTCTACTGGCACACAGCAGCCTGACGTATCGCTACCCCGCGCTGCGGCGATCTACATGGGCGTGCCTGGCACTGGGTGCTGTTCTGGCCGTCGTACCGCGTGCCGTCGATCGCCCTCAGGGCGCATTGCTTGCAGAAGCGATCGACGTCGGACAGGGAGACTCGATGCTCATCATTACTCCTGATGGCAAGACGCTGCTGATTGACGGCGGAGGTTTTGGCGGTGGACCTCGTCTGGCATCACAGGAGTTCGACTTTGGCGAAGAAGTGGTTTCGCCAGTGCTGTGGGATCGCGGCATTCGGCGTCTGGATGCGGTGGTGCTGAGCCATGCGCACTCCGATCACATGGGCGGACTACCGACGGTGTTGCGCAACTTCAGGCCCGATGAGCTCTGGGTCGGCGATAATCCACCCAATGAAGCGTATGATGCGCTGCTGGACGAGGCCACCGCACTGCATGTGCAGGTGCGCTCTCTGCGAGCGGATGACGCTTTCGCATTCGGGAGCACGAACGTGCATGTGCTTGCGCCGACGCGCGGTTACAGGCCGGCGCCGGAACCGGAGAATAACGATTCGCTGGTGCTGCATATCGGCTATGGACAGACATCGGTGTTACTGGAAGGTGATGCCGAGGCTCCGGTTGAGGAGGCCATGCTCGGTGAGCAGGGACTTGAGAGCACGCTGCTTAAAGTGGGCCATCATGGCAGTAACACTTCAACGACCCCTGATTTTCTGGCACGGGTAGCGCCACGATGGGCCGTGATCTCATGCGGCCTGCGCAACCGCTACGGACATCCGCGCCAGGAGGTTCTGGCGGCGCTCCAAGATGCGCACGTGCGTACATTCAGGACCGATGTTGACGGCGTCTCGTGCTTCCAACTTGACGGGAAGACGGCGACAGATCTACCGGAATGCGGCCGAGGCAAATGAACGTCACTCGCCGCTCGCGGAGATGTGCTTCAGCTGACAGCAACTCCCTCAGAGGCTGAAGCCACGATTCTATTTAGCAATCGGGATGCAAAGGCTAAGACCTGTACCCTTCAAGGCCACGCTTGTCAGCTTGCTGCTTGATGAATGGCCAGCAGTTTTTCAAGAAGCGGCATGAGCAGTTTGAGGTCGAGCGCGTTGGCACCGTCGGATTTCGCGTTGGCCGGATCGTCGTGCACTTCGAGGAACAAGCCATCTACCCCGGCAGCTACGGCGGCGCGCGCCAGCAGCGGAATGAACTCCGGCTGCCCCCCGCTCACCCCGTTGGCGGCTGACGGTTGCTGAACGGAGTGGGTACCGTCGAACACCACGGGCGCCATGCCGCGCATGATGGCTAGCGAGCGGTAGTCCACCACCAGGGTGTTGTAGCCGAAGCTGGCACCACGTTCGGTTAGGAACACCCGGCCATTGCCGGTGGAGCGCACCTTTTCAAGCGGGTGCTGCATGTCCCACGGGGCAACGAACTGGCCCTTCTTGATGTTGATGGCGCGGCCCGTCTTGCCCGCGGCTACCAGCAGGTCAGTCTGCCGGCAAAGGAAGGCGGGAATCTGCAGCACGTCCACAGCCTCAGCGGCTACTTCGCAGTGAGCGGGCTCGTGCACGTCGGTCAGCACGGGTAGGCCGGTTTCCCGGGCCAGGCGGCCGAGGATGCGGGTACCCTCAAGTAGACCTGGGCCGCGAAAGCTCTTCACGCTGGTGCGGTTGGCTTTGTCGTAGCTGGCCTTGAAGATAAAAGGAACACCAAGGTCGGCGGTGACGCGCTGCAGCGCGTCAGCCATGGTGCGGACGTGGCGCTCACTTTCAATCACGCACGGACCGGCTATGAGAAACAGCCGGCCCGCACCTACGTGCACTGGACCAATTTCGAAAGAATTACTCACAGTGGCGATTCTAAATTGCGGGACAGCGGGCTACCGCAAAGGCAGGCCAATAACACCGCCGGCCGCCAGTTGCGCTACTTCGTCACGAGAGCTTCCGTGTGCGTCCGCGACCACTGCCAGAGCGCCCTTTCCAAGGCATGCAGCGGCGTGGGAGCAGGCAGCTCGCCCTGCAGCGTAACAATGCCGCACTCGGCCAGATGCTTTAGCGCGTTGTTGTACTCGTCGTAGAAGTGAACATCGTGGCGCGCGTGGCCAAGCGCCTCAAGCGAGCGGAAGTCGAGCACCGCGTATCTCTCCGGATAAATGGCCGACAAGATCGCCGAGGCGATGGCGATGTCTATTCCGCGCAGTGTGGTCAGCGCGTTGACAGAGTCCTCAGTGGAAGCATCGGGCGCGGTTACGACGGCCAATGCGTTGTGAATGCTTTCATTGCTGTTACCGATCAGGTAATGGACCATCCGTTCCGATTTCCAGCGGACGATGGTCTCAAGGTTGCTCAGCGTGTGCTCGCCGGCACGAATTGAAGCTCCTGCCTCATACGCCGCCGCTTCACGCTGCCGTTCATGCTCGCCTGCCTCGTCCCAATAGCTATTGGCGAGTTCCTGAAGCTCTATTTCCGCGGGTTGAAGCTGAAAGTACGACATAGCTCTATTTCCCTCCATACTTTGCAAAACCTCAAAGACTTTAGGCTCGTGATTAGACGTTGTCAATAGCGTGCGGGGCACTTGGAATACCACTTTGCGGGAGTGCATTTTGAGGTAACAAAGACACGGCGAGATGGGCAGGAAGTTTGCTTTAACACCATGCAAAGACAGCGTGTGAAATTGAACGATTTGGGACATAAATGTCATGGTTTTGAGGCTAAAACGGCTCAAAATAGCCCGAAAACGAGCAAAAATCGGGCTGTTTTGTTTACTGGTTGGTTATGATGGCGATTCAGTAAGCTGTTTGTTATGAATTACTTTCTTCATCGTATGCACCAGATTTACAGCGGTTACCCCGGGGGAGGGGGTGGGGGTACAGGGTACAGACCGGGCACATTCCTGACATTTCAGACTTGGCACATGCCTGATTTTTTTTGGCGGGGTCTGTAAACATGGGTACTCCTCCGACCTGATTATGCGGGAAAGGTAGGAAATGGACTGCAAAATGGAGGATGGCTGCGGGGCCGGCTTCGCGCCGACTGGGCGTGAAAGACAAACTCCAGCGCCGGCATGTTATTGATGAACGCGCATTCTGACTCTGCAGGAACTGTTCGAGTCCGGACACACGGTCCACGGAAACGGACAAAAATGAGCAAGCACGAAAGCCGGCCTAGTGGGCCATGCCGATGACAGCCAAAGGTTTATGCAAAGATGGGCTTTGGCGCACTGCGTGCACATCTCAATAGCAATACTCTCGATCCCCAGTGAGCATATTCATATTTGGAGGCAGCCATGGCAGGGCTCCTTAATGACATTCGCTATGCCTTTCGGCGGTTGCGAAAACACCCTGGATTCGCGCTGACTGCGACGACAATGCTGGGGGTCGCAATCTGCGCCAACAGCACCATCTTCAGTTGGATTAACGGCACCATGCTGCACCCCATCCCTGTGGCCAAAGAGACGGATGACCTCGTGAGTGTGATGCGCGGCCATTGGAGCATAACGCCGTCTCCGCCGCTTTCCTACCTGGACTATCGCGACTTGCGGGATCGAAACCAGACCTTTGACGGGCTGCTTGCCTACCAACACGGCTGGCTAACAATCACCAGCGGTGCGACTCCTGAGCGAGTGTACGTATCGAATGTATCTGCGAATTTCTTCGACGTCCTGGGCATCAAACCAACACTAGGGCGGTTCTTCCTACCGGGAGAAGAAGCACGCGAAGGAGGTACTCCCTATGCCGTTCTGAGTTATGCACTCTGGCAAACGCGATTTGGCGGCGATCCGGCGATTGTGGGCAAATCGATCGACCTTGCGCAGCATCCCGTTACCGTGATTGGTGTCGCACCTGCAGGTTTCATCAACGCCATGCCCGGCGTTCGCGAAGATATCTGGCTTCCGCTGGACCCTCTGGGGACAGACAGCCGGGGGATGGAACAGCGTGGAGCAAATTACCTCAACGTGCTTGGCCGGCTCAAGTCCGGAGTATCCCGCCAAGTCGCTACTCAGGATCTCGAGACGATCATGCGCCGGCTTGTGGCTGAATTCCCCAACGATCATCCCGGTGCAAATAACATCACGCTTGATCCCATGTGGCGCTCGCCCTTTGGGGCGAATGTGTACCTCGCGTCATCGCTGCCCATTCTGCTGGCCATCGCGGGAGTCGTACTTCTGCTCACCTGTGTTAACGTTGCTACGCTGGCGCTAGTCCGCTTCGCCGCGCGCCGCCGCGAAGTCGCGATTCGGCAGTCGCTCGGCGCAGGCCGCTTCCAGCTCATGCGCCAGATGATCTTCGAAGGCATGTTGGTTTCGGTCGCGGGCGGCGCACTCGCATATGCCCTCACTCTATGGACTGCGAGCCGACTGGGGGACTTCATCCCGCCGAATTCCAACCCGATCGTTCTCACCGGCACTGTCGATCTCAATGTCATTCTCGTCATCCTGCTGCTAGAAGTTCTGGTGGTTGCATTCTGCGGGGCCTTTCCTGCATGGCGCTCTTCGCGTGGAAGCTCTGCAGAGGTGCTGAAGCATGAAGCAGACAGCGTCTCCGGCGGCCACAACCGGCGCATGCTCAGCGGACTGGTCGTGACCCAGATCGCACTTTCGTTCGCCTTGCTGGTTTCGTGCGGTCTGCTCCTACGCACGCTCAAGAACATGAGTGACGCCGATCCCGGCTTTGAACGGGGGAATATCCTTACCGCTTCCGTCGGTCTTGGAATTGCGGGTTATTCGCCCAGCGACCAAGACGCGATCCGGCACAAGATTCTCGAGCGGGTATCGACTATGCCGGGAGTTCTGGTGGCAGGTCTTACTGACTGGCTACCGCTTAGCTTCAATGGCCACAGCACGGATGTTTATCCGGAAGGATATGTGCCGCGTCTGCACGAGTCACATGAGGTACGGAGTGCCGACGTAACCCCCGGATTCTTCGCTGCGATGGGCATTCCGATTATCTCCGGCCGCGATTTCACGGGTGACGACAATGACGCCGCGCCGCATGTTGTTATGATCGATCAGACCGCCGCCGCCCGCTATTGGCAGGGTGCGAATCCGATTGGCCGTCGCCTCAAAATAGGCGGTGAGCTTTTCAGTGTGGTCGGCGTCGTTGGGAATACGAAACATCAATTCATCAACGAGCGCACAGAGCCAATGGTTTACCTGAGCTATTTTCAGCGCTCCTCCGACACGATCGTAGTGGTCCGGACGGCGGGTGATCCCACAGCCATGGCGGCTGCTCTGGAAGACGCGATCCACCAGGTTAATCATCGGCTTCCGGTCTTCGACGTCCGCAGTTTGCGCGAAACAACGCAGGTCTCCAGTTCCTTTGCGATCATGGAGAGCACATTCGCCGCAATCTTCGCCATGATTGCCCTTGTACTTTCGGCAACGGGGATCTTCGGTGTGGTTGCCTACCGAACACAGCTTCGAACACACGAGATTGGAATTCGCATGGCTTTGGGTGCTTCGCACGCCAATGTTCGACGCCTGATACTTCGGCAGGGTTTGTGGCTGACAATCATCGGGCTTGTGTTTGGGCTTGCCCTTTCCTTTGGGCTGACACGCCTTATCGCGGGCCTGCTATACGGGTTGACCGCCCATGATGCGGCCACGGAGATTGCTGCGCTCGTGCTGCTTGGCGGGCTGTCGCTGCTGGCGTGCTACGTTCCAGCACGACGAGCGATGCGCGTGGATCCGGTAGCTGCAATCCGCGATTTGTAGGCCGCCAATTAAGCGCTTGGAGCATGCCCCCTGGATCTTGCTGGGCAGTATCTCTATTGCACATGCGCGATCCCAGACAATAAACGCGCGGCGATTGTCACTCGCTGTTTGGCTGTGATAGCCTCCGCGCTATGAATCGGCGCAGCTTTATTCAACAATCTGCGATGTTCTATGCGGCGTACCTGGCGAGCGCACGGGCGCAGGGTACTTCATTTCTTCCCAAGCTGAAGATACGGGAGATCAGGGCTGTGCGGCTGCGGGACGGCTTTAACAGCCGCTTTGTGCGCGTGTACACAGACCAGGGATTAACCGGGACCGGCGAGACGATGGACACGGTTGGGGCAGAAGACATCGTCAACTCGTTTATGGGACCCAGCCTGGTGGGGCGCGATCCGCTGGACATTGAAGGGATCCTGTACGACCTGTGGGGATGGAAGCGGACACAGGGCAACGGTCCTCCGTCGCCGCTGTTCATGCGCGGAATGGGCGGGCCTTATCTGTGCGCGATGAGCGGCGTGGAGATGGCGCTATGGGACCTGGCGGGCAAGGCGATGAATGTGCCGGTGTACCGGCTGCTGGGCGGACGCGTGCGCGACAAGGTGCCGGTGTATCTGCACGCGGCGAGTCCGGATGAGGGCGCGCGGCTGGTTGCGGAGACCAAGGTAAAGGCGCTGAAGATCGGCATGGATTACAGTCCCGATGCCTGGACGCTGAACAAGGGATTTGATCCAGGCAAGCTGTGGGGGCTGCATCTGAACACAGCGCAACTGGACGACATGGTGGGATTTGTTGACGGCTTCAGGCAGAAGCTGGGGAAGACCTACGACGTTGCGCTGGAGTGCCACGCTCGCTACGACGTGGAGACGGCGATTCAGATTTGCAGGCTGATGGAGCCCTATCGACTGATGTGGGTGGAAGAGCCGATCACGAGCGACGATGTGGACGCCATGGTGCGGGTGCGGAACAATACGCATGTGCCGATTGCGGCGGGTGAGAACATCTACAGCCGGTACGGGTTCCGAGAATATCTTGAGAAGGAAGCGCTGAGCATTATTCAGCCGGACATGTCGAAAACCGGCGGATTGCTTGAGACCAAGAAGATCGCGGCCATGGCAGAGGTGTATTCGATTCCGCTGGCACCGCATGGCGTGGCTTCTCCGCTGGCAACGATGGCGTACGCGCAGGTGTGCATGACGGTGCCGAATGTAATGATTCTGGAGTGGACACACTACCTGAACAAGCAGTACACGTCTCTGACCGAGCCTGTGAAGTTGAACGACGGATACCTTGAGGTGACGGAGAAGCCAGGTATTGGCGTAGCGCTGAATGACGATGCAGTGAAGGAGCGCACCGAGGTTGGGTACAAGCCGCTGTGAGGTGTGTGCGGCGATTACAGAACGGAAAAGCCCGGAGTGAACAGTTCCGGGCTTTTGCGTTGATGTGAATTGTTATCAGCCTGCGATGGTCTTGAGCACTGTTTCTTTGTCGATCTTGCGGGTGCAGAAGAACCAGTCGTAGCAAGTTACGCCTTCCTGTTTTCCTTCCATCCGGTCCTTGGCCGCGCCGCAGGAACCGGCAGGGGGCACAATGACTTCGTCGCCGGGACGCCAGTCGGCCGGCGTTGCCACGCCGAAGGCATCGGCTGTCTGGAGTGCGATGAGGACGCGCTGAAGCTCATCGAAGTTGCGGCCCGTGCTGAGCGGATAGTAGATGACAGTGCGGATGATTCCTTTGGGATCGATGAGGAATACGGCGCGAACCGCCTTGGTGGTGCTTTCGCCCGGCTGGATCATGCCGTATTTCCGGGCGACTTCCATGGTGATGTCCTCGATGAGCGGGAACTTCACTTCCATCTGCTTCATTCCCTTGTACTCGATCTTGTCCTTGATGGTTCTGAGCCAGGCGATGTGGCTGTAGAGGCCGTCGACAGAGAGGCCGACCAGCTTGCAGTTCAATTTGCCGAACTCATCTTCGAGCTTGGCGAAGGTCATGAACTCAGAGGTGCAGACGGGCGTGAAGTCCGCGGGATGGCTGAAGAAGATTACCCAGCTACCGGCGAACTGATCGGGGAAGTTGATTTCTCCCTGGGTCGTGGTTGCTTTAAAGGCCGGAGCTTTGTCGCCAATGCGGGGCATGATGGTCAGATTTTCCTGTGTTTCCATTGCTTTCTCCTGGCGCGCGATGTTCATGCGAGTTAATGATGGCTAAGAATTGATGCAATGTTACCGCGCGGCTGTGCGAATGGACGGATTTCGCCGGCGCCTTTCGAACCGTATCGCCGCCCACGCGGTCTCACCCGCGCTTTCGGTGCAGGAGAGAGCCATATGCATATAGATGTTAATTGCATCTACATGTTAGCACGCTAGCTGCGATGACAAATCTGCGCGCGGGATAGACTCCGCGCGCCAGGTTATTTGAAGTCGCCTATCTGCCGCCTACTTCTCTAACCGGGGTCACGCCGCCACCGATGAAGAATGTGCAGTTGGAGCCCTGAGTGGCGCAAACATCGCGCTGCATCTTGATCCGTTCAAGCTGCAGGAACTGATCGGGAGAGAGTTGCATGGCCTGGCGATAGGCGTTGTCGGCTGCGGCCCGGCTTGTCTCCGCTGCCTTGCGCTGATCTTCGGCCAGTTTGGTTTGCTGCTCCGTGATGGCCCGCTGCTCCTGCTCGGCGGTTGCGATGCGCTGATTCTTGATTGCGTCCGGCGGATTGACGCGGCCAACGTTCATGGCCGTGTAGACGATGGGAATGCCGGACTTTTGAATAATTTCATTGGCGGCGGTTGCAACTTCCTGCCCAACGTCATCCGCAGCAGTTTGCGAGATGGCCATCTCCTGCATGTCACGCTGCTTTACAGCATCGCGGACGGCGGTTCTGAGCGGCTGGTCGACATTCCGATCCCAGAAGCCCCAATTACCTCTGTCGTCGCGATCAGCGCCAAATGAAGTAACAAGTTTTACTGAATCGACGACACGAAAGGTAGCTACTACGTGGAACGAAACCGGAACACCTGACTTGGTCATCATGTCGTCGAATTCCATATCGACGCGTTGGGGCAGCATGCTGACATCGACTGCGCTGCTTGTGACTGCTCCGTAGGATCGACCGGTTTTGACGGGAACCGGATCGATTCCTCCATGACCGAAAAACATGGGCTTCATGACCCAAACTGCTTCATGTCCTGCGTCGGGCGAGGCCGCACTGCAACCGGCCAGGCAGCCTACAAGGATGACACCACATACAGCGACAATGGTCCGCTTCATCATTGCACCCCTTGTTGTGATACACGTCCTGATTGTGACTCGATTTGGAATCGGTCAAAGGATACTACATGGGATTGTCGCATTGAGTTAATGAAGGCGAATTGCCCCGTGCTCTCCCATCTTTGCGCAATATGACTGCGCAAAGATGGGGCGGCCGGTATTGTTTCTGTGGGCAGCTAAGACTACTGAGTCATTTGCTCAGTTACGGATGTTTCTGACTGCGGGCGCGTGAGGCGGTTCTTGTAACTGGCGACGATGAACTCGCGGAAGAGCGGGTGCGGCTCGAGAGGTTTGGACTTGAACTCGGGGTGGAACTGGCAGCCAAGGAAGTAGGGGTGGCCGGGAATTTCGACGATTTCTACATATGTCGAGTCGGGCGTGGTACCGCTCAGGCGCAGGCCGCCACCAGTAAGCAGGGCTTCGTACTCGCGGTTGAACTCGTAACGGTGGCGATGGCGCTCACTGATCTCATTGATTCCGCCGTAGGCCCTGGAGGCCAGCGAGCCATCTTGCAGAACGCAGGTCCACGCGCCCAGGCGCATGGTGCCGCCCATTTCTTCGACACCGAGCAGTTCGCGAAGCTTGTAGATGATGCGGTGTTGTGCGGCGGGATCGAACTCGCTGGAGTTTGCGTCTTTGAGACCGCAGACGTTGCGCGCAAATTCAATGCAGGCGGTTTGCATGCCGAGGCAGATGCCGAAGTATGGAACTTGCTTTTCGCGCGCATAGCGAATAGCGTTCAACATTCCCTCGATGCCGCGCTTGCCGAAGCCGCCGGGCACGAGGATGCCGTCGAAGCCCTCGAGTTGGGACTCGTAGCTGCGATCCTCGGGCGACTTGGACTCGAGGCCTTCTGCTTCAATCCATGTGACCTTGAGCTTGAGGTTCTGCGAAATGGCCCCGTGGGTGAGCGCCTCCTTGAGCGATTTGTAGCTGTCCTCGTATTCAACGTACTTGCCCACGATGGCGATGGAGACTTCGTCCTTGGGGTGGTAGCAGCGGTCGACGAGATCTTTCCAGCGGCTCAGGTCGGCATCGGGCGCCTCGATGTGCAGATACTTGAGGATGAGCGCGTCGAGGCCTTCTTCGGCAAAGTGAAGGGGGACTTCGTAGATGGAAGGCACGGTAGTGGCGCCGATGACGGCACGCTCTTCAACGTTGCAGAAGGCGGCGATCTTTTGCTTCATCTCGCGGCCTAGCGGGCGCTCAGAACGGCAAAGGAGGATGTCGGCCTGGATGCCAATGGAAAGCAGTTCCTTGACGGAGTGCTGGGTGGGCTTGGTCTTGAGTTCCTGTGCCGCCACGATGTACGGCACCAGGGTGAGGTGGACGAAAAGGGTGTTTTCGCGGCCAAGGTCCTGGCGCATCTGGCGGATGGCCTCAAGGAACGGCAGCGATTCGATGTCGCCGACAGTGCCGCCGATTTCGACGATAGTAACGTCTGCCCCGTTGGCCGAGACCTTGCGCATGGCGTTTTTGATCTCGTTGGTGACGTGGGGAATGACCTGGACGGTTTTGCCGAGGTAGTCGCCGCGGCGCTCTTTCTGGATGATTTGCTCGTAGATGCGGCCGGTGGTGAGGTTGTTGTCGCGCGAGAGCGGCGCGTGGGTAAAGCGCTCGTAGTGGCCGAGGTCAAGGTCGGTTTCAGCTCCGTCGTCGGTGACAAAGACCTCGCCGTGCTGGAACGGCGACATGGTTCCTGGATCGACGTTCAGGTAGGGGTCGAACTTCATCAGGTTGACCCGCAATCCACGGCTCTCCAGCAGGCAGCCGATGGAAGCCGCCGCGAGACCCTTGCCTAAACTGGACACAACTCCGCCCGTCACAAAGACGTACTTTGCCGACATAGATGCAACCTCACTCTTTAGTTGTCTTGGTTGGACGTACCTGGTGGGCACAATCAAGTATGGCAGAGTTTGAGGTGCGAAGAAACCGGAAAGTGAGACGGCTTGAGGAAAAGCGAGGCGTTTTCCGGTTGTAAGAGGTGGATTTTGTTGCGGTTGCAGAGTAGGTTAAGCCGGAATAGATGTAGACTGCGAGTGACGGGGACGACAGGCAATGCCGGAACGAATTTCAGTTCTAAGGACGGACATAACTACGCTGGCGGTTGATGCGATTGTGAACGCAGCCAATACTACTCTGCTGGGCGGCGGCGGTGTGGACGGAGCTATCCATCGGGCCGCGGGGCCCGAGCTTTACGACGAATGCGCCAGGTTGAGTGGCTGCGCTACGGGCAAGGCCAAGCTGACACGGGGATACAAGCTGCCTGCCAAATATGTGATCCATGCAGTGGGCCCGGTGTGGACTGGCGGCGATCACGACGAGCCGGCGCTGCTGGCGAGCTGTTACAAGTGTTCGTTCAAGCTGGCGCGTGAAATCGGCTTGAGAAGTATCGCGTTCCCGGCGATCAGTTGTGGTGTGTATCGGTACCCGGTGGACAAAGCCGTTGAGATTGCGGTGCGCGAGACGCGCGCAGAACTTGAGCAGAACAACTGGCTCGAGAAGGTGATCTTCGCGTGCTTTGGGGACGAGGTTTATGGGGCATATTTGAAGGCGTTGGGATGAAGGGATAAGAGAGGCCATTCAGGGCCACTTGTTAGCCAAATATGAATCGGTAGCCAAGGTGGTTTGCGCCACGCCTCATTTGCGGAGGATGTGACAGGTATCACCTTCAACCGGAGTTCGAGATTCCGACCGTCAATAATCCTATTGCTACCCAGAAGCCTTCAACCTATTATTCTTTCAAACCAATTTTCACCAAAGCTTCAATTCATACTTTGCGGTGTCTTCTATCGCGTCTATTTGAGGACGATCTCGATGGATATAGTAAGAACTCTCATTCGATATCACTATGCACTTTGTCTCTTGGCTCTCTCGATAACCACGATTCAGCCGGGGCTTGATGCCCAGATACCGGCGGGGTCTCGGCCAACGGATCGAATTACTTCGCCAGTCAGCGACACGCCACGTATTCCGTTGAGCGGCAATGTGTACCCATTGGCACAAGCCAGGAACGACATCGGGGCAGCAGCTCTTGGCGCGCAGTCCGGCAGGCTCATGCTGATCCTCAAGCGCAGTCCGGAGCAGCAAAACAGACTGGATACATTCCTTTCAGAGGTACAGGATCCTGAGTCGCCCAACTACCATCGCTTTATTACTCCGGAGGAATTCGGTAGATTGTACGGCCCATCGAATAACGACGTGGCCGCCATTACAAGCTGGTTGCAGGGCCATGGCCTGACAGTCGCGGGCGTGAACAAGGGACGTACAGCGATCGAGTTTTCGGGCACCATCGGGCAGTTACAACAGACATTCCAGACTTCCATTCACCGCTTCAGCATCGGCGGTACGGAACATCTGGCGAATGTCTCCGATCCGGAGATTCCCGCGGCCTTTGCACAGGTCGTGGGCGGCGTGGCCTCGCTCAATGACTTCAAGCCGAGAGCGAATGTAGTCAAGGGCCCGCTGGCCCGGTGGAATCCGGCTCTGAACCGGTTTACGCCGGAACTAACCGTAGGTTCGAGCAGCGGACAGTATCTCTTTGTGAGCCCCGGAGATGCCGCAACCATCTACAACACCCCCAACTCTCTCAATACGCGGCTCGCATCAGGTCAGACGAGTTATGACGGAACGGGCGTAACGATTGGAATCGCGGGCACAACTCCGCTGGATAGTACCGGCTACTACAATTACAGGAACCTGTTTGGCCTCTCCCAGTCGGGCAGTGTCACGACCGTATACGACGGAACTCTCGGCAATATTTATAACTCCGAAGACCAGACAGAAGCGATTCTCGATGTCGAGATTGCAAGCGCCCTGGCGCCCGGCGCTCATGTGTTCTATTACGCGGCGGAAGATACCGCTTTTCAAGCCGGCTTGCTTCTGGCCATCTACCGGGCGATCGACGACAACAACGTTGGCATTCTCAGCGTGAGCTATGGCGCCTGCGAGGCTGCTCTTGGCACAGCCGGCAACCTTGAGGTCCTGAATGCGTGGGAACAGGCCGCAGCGCAAGGAATCGCGGTGGTTGTTTCCACGGGTGACTCCGGCGCGGCAGGCTGCGACAATCAGAACCTTGTTTCCGCGGCAACATTCGGCTTCGGCGTAAACGGCCTTGCCTCCACCCCGTACAACATCGCGGTCGGAGGAACGGACTTCGACATACTCTCTAATAGTTTCGCTACATATGTAGGAAGTAACTCGAGCAACTACACGTCCGCGCGTAGCTATATTCCCGAGAATCCCTGGAACGACTCGACCAGTGTGAACGGGAGCCTTTCAAGCAATATCCCACTCAAAAACAGCTCCGGCCAGACCAACATCTGGGCAGCAGGTGGAGGGGCAAG
Organism: uncultured Acidobacteriaceae bacterium; assembly: GCA_963843655.1. Classification (GTDB taxonomy): domain Bacteria; phylum Acidobacteriota; class Terriglobia; order Terriglobales; family Acidobacteriaceae; genus Telmatobacter. The sequence continues at coordinate 167,093 of CAWJLD010000007.1, forward strand.
CAGTGCCGTCAACGGCCAGAGCGGCTATCCCAAGCCCGCATGGCAGCAAGGCTTCTCTCCCAGCAATACGGATTCCGTGCGCGACATTCCCGATGTATCTCTCTTTTCGGCCACCGGACACTACAGAGCAGCATGGGCTCTCTGTTTGAGTACCGATTGCAATGCGGGACCTAACTCGACGATCCATGCCGTTGGCGGCACCTCCGCATCCACGCCGGCTTTCGCTGGAATGCTGGCTCTGATCAATCAGAAAGTAGGAGCATCCAACCGACTGGGGCAAGCCAATTGGATACTCTACAAGCTGGCGCAGACGGCTCCATCAGTTTTTCACGGCATCACGACAGGCAATATCTCTGTTTACTGCAATGTGGGTACGCCGAATTGCGGCTCCAACAGGTTTCTTACCGGCTACAACGCCTCAAATAAGTTCAGCCTGGCAAATGGCCTGGGAAGCGTGGACGCTACACTGCTTCTGAATCACTGGGCCGATGTTTCACGCGCGTCCACGAGCACGAGTTTGAGCCTGGATAAGACTGCATTCGTGCACGGCACGCCGGTTCAGATCTCAGCCAGTGTCAGCCCGAATCCTGCAAGCGGCGATATTGCCATCACGACCGACTTCTCTGCTCAGCAATTCGCCAACGCCCGTTCCTCGACTACTTTCTTTCCGATGAACGCCAGCACTGCGAGCGGTACCTTCACACAGTTTCCCGGTGGCACTTACAACGTCTATGCAAGCTTTTCCGGTGATGACACGTATGCGGGCAGCATATCGCAGCCGACGCAGGTCAAAGTGACTCCGGAAGACAGTTCACTGCAGCTGGCTATCTACTACCAGGACTCGACCGGACATCTGATCAATGCATCCGGGGCCACAATCCCACTGGGCACATTGATTTCAATGAATGCCATAACGATAGGAGTTTCCCAGTCAGGCAGCGCCAATCCGGTCACGAATGCCTCTGGCACGGTGACTTTTTCCGGTGGCGTGGCTAGCAGCAACTGGTCCTGGAACCAGCAAATCGCCATCGATTCGAGTGGCACTGCTGAACTTAACAAGACGAACCTTGTGGCCGGCACAAATATTGTTCAGGCAGTTTACTCAGGAGATATGAGCTACCACGCGAGTTCAGCCGGCCCTATAAGCTTTTCGATCGCCAAGGCACCAACCAAAATCTTTGTCGGTACTTATGATAGCAGCACAATAGGCCAAGGAGTCACGATTAGCGCATATATCAGCGCGCAGATACCCTTCGCCAATTCCCTGTTGGTGGGAGGAGCGGTCACTTTCACTGACACGACAAACAATACTGTACTTGGTACCAGCTATGCTTATGCAGAATGCGATGCCTCCAGCGCAACCATTTGTAGCCGGGCACCTCTGACCATCAACTCCACGCAGCTTGTAGCTGGAGTCAACGACATCGTCGCAACCTACGCAGGCGACAATAACTTCGAGGGATCAGGCCCCTCACTTCCGGTGAGTATCACGTGCGAGGCAAGCTGCTGGAATCAATTCGGTCAGCGGCTGGGGCTTGCCAGTTACCACTTATCCAGCGGCCGTATCAGCGCCGGTGGCACAATTACGGCAGATATTGGCGTTACGCAAACTGGTGGATTTGCTGGAGATGTGACTCTCACGTGCAGCGTAGCGGGAAAATATTCGAACGATCAGCACATTCCCACCTGTAGCTTCGATCCGGTACAGGTCACGGTGGGCTCAGAGGGGGTGTACTCGAAGCTCACCATTTCCACGACCGCTCGAACAACCAGCGCGAATCCGCGCGTTAACAGGCTATTCCAGTTTGGCTGGGCGGGAGGAATATCCTTAGCCACGCTGCTCTTAGCATTCCGGATTCGATTTAACCGACGCCGCTATTTTGTATTCTTTCTGATTCTTCTGCTGTCATTGACCGGAGTCGCCGCTTGTGGCGGCAATTCATCGAGTAGCAGCGGCGGTGGAGGCAGCGGAAGCAATGTGGACTCGGGCACAACGCCTGACACTTACACGGTCAGTTTTAGAGCCGTTGATGTAGCTACAGGAACAGTGACTGCCCAGAACTATTTCTTTTTCAACGTATATTAAGGACGCATTGGAAATCGAGCCGATACAAATCTTGTCTGCTCAGTGGGTCATGGCGTAGAGGACGTAGTTGACGCCGATTTTGGTGCCTAGCACTGAGAACTTTGCCGGGTAACGCGGATCGTCGAGATATTCCCACGAGTCGCCAATGTCAGAGTTGAGTGAGAAGGCCACCATAATGCGGCCTTTGTCGTCGTAGATTCCTTTCCAGTGGGCAACGTAGCCGTCTTTCTTGTGGCCGGTGGCGAGGTGCTCCGCGCCGGGAATCTGGAAGCGGTCGTCGAGATCGAAGAAGGTGTGAAAGATGGGATCGTTGTTGGGAATGTCGACCAACTCGCGCTCCGGGAAGACCATCTTCATGGTTCTTTCGAAGTAGGCCTGCTCCTGGGAGCCGTGGCAGTCGTCGGCCATGAAGAAGCCGCCGCGCAGCAGGTAGTCGCGCAGCTTCCTAGCCTCGGATTGAGTGAGTCCCCACTCGCCCACCTGCACGGCGTATAGCCAGGGCCAGTTGTAAATTTCGTCACCATCGTCGAGGCTTACGGCCTGCTCGACGGAACGGGCGTCGACGCGGGTGAGCCGGCGGACGGCGTTGGCGAGTGCGCGGTCGGCGCGGGGATAGTCCTGTGTCCAGAGCGAGAGCCCCTCCTGCCAGGGTCCATTAAAGCGGCCGCGATAACCGTCGAGCGGGCCGGGCGGAAACATGAGGCGGGCGAAGGTCCACTCAGCAGGTTGGTTCCAATCGGGCGGGAGCGGAATCTCTTCGCCGTACTCCACCGATGGATATTCGCGGAATGCCTCCTGGGCGGCAAGCGCCGTGATCAGCGCTCCAGCAAAGATGAACGGGAGGGAGGCTCTTCCAATTCTCGTCATGACATCACCTGCCGGTTCGAATGCCAGCTCGGTGGCAGAGGCATTTGCGCCCATGATAGCTCGCGATCAGCGCGCGCGCGACGGCATGTGGGTTAGACGCTGGAGAATTGAGGTTAGTGCGATCTCACCCTCCGAGCACAAAATGCTCGAAGGGTGGTGCACCCATTTTTGTCCTGAGTGAACTCTTCTGTTGCTAGAAGTTCAGTGTCAGTTTGGCTGTCATGGTGCGCGGGGTTACGTAGTGCGTGCCGCTGAAGGTTGATAGGAAGTTGTATAGCGCGTACTTGTTGGTGATGTTGATGGCGGTCAGATCGAGGTCGATCTTGTAGCGATCGGCTCTGAAGATATTGTTCTTGCCGACGGTCACATCGAACAGATGACGAGGTGCAATTCTTGGCGGATTTTTATCGTCGTTTTCGGTGCCCGGAGCTGGGATAGTGACCAACGAGGAGCTATATCCCGCAGCATCGCACGAAGTAAAGCCCGAGGTGGGCGTAGCCTTGACGCCATTGCAAACAATGCCCGCCTGGAACTGCTGATCGGGCGTAAGACCGCTCAGATCTATTCCCGGTTGTCCATTGAGCATTGTGATTGACGTCCCGTCGTTAATGGGATTACAGAGACTGTTGGGATCAGTGACGTTGTAACAGGGCACGGCGCCGGCAACCAGGCCGCTGTCGTAACGCCAGTTGAAGCCTGCCCAAATGCCCTTGAACATGCCGCGCTGGAGCGAGTACTGCACATGCGTGGTCTGGTTGAACTTTTCGTCGTGGTCGATGCGGAAAGGATAACCACCCTGGCCGGGGGTGGCGCCTGCACCGGCCACCTGCGGCGGGAAGAAGCGTGCCGAGACTGACGACATTACGGTATAGGCGCTCAGGTTGTGGTAGTTGGGGACCTCGATATTGAGTGCGTAGCCGGGAATCTTGGAGTTGTGCCAGTCGATGGGAAACGTGATCGGAGTACTGCCGAGCACGCTGAAATCGAAGGCGTTATGGGTGTACTTCCAGATGTATTCGCCGTTGAAGACGATGTTCCGGCCGAGGGCCTGCTGCAGTCCGGCGTGAAATTCGTTGCGGTAACCGGGGTCCATGGTGTTTGACACACTGGATGCGCAACTGAGCAGTGGAGCGAGCACATCGTTGGCGCAGCCCTCACTTGAGAGTACAAGGTTCTCGTTGAAGGGAGTTTCAAGCGAGCGCGCATAGGAGACGCGCAGAACAGTCGAGGTAGGTTTGACGGTATAGGCGGCTCCCAGGCGCGGCTGAGTCTGGCTTGCAGTGGTGAGGCCGTTGTAGAAATCCTGGCGCAGACCCACGTTGAAGTGCCAGTCGCCGACCTTGATCTCGTCCTGGGCATAGAGCGCCACCTGCTTCACATCGGCGTGGCCAAAGTAGCGGTAGTAGCCGCCGCCGCGCGTAAAGTCGTACGGCGCAAGAACTGAGAGATAGTCCGGATTCTGTCCGGCCGCGCCGCCGGGACATTGCGACGGGTCAGAGTAGCCAGGAAGTGGGTCGCCGCTTGCCGGATCAATGCAGGGTGAGTTGCCGGTTGGGTCGACCAGCCCGACGCTATCGTGCTCGCGCAGAAAGGTGTGCTCGTATTGCGCACCAACTTTCACATTGTGGTGGCTCTTCGTATAGGAAAAGTCTGAGTGAATGCCTGTGTTGGTGAGGGTGCGGTACTGCTGGATTGATGAGGTTTGCAGGTTCGCCGGCCCGAGGTCGGCCAGCGGATCAGTGCTGGGGAAATAGTTGTAGTCGTCGCGGCGCACAAACGCGGCCAGGTTCCACACCATGTTGTCGCCGATGACGCGGGTGTACGTAGGCGCAATGTTGAAGGTGTTGATCTTGGAACGTTGATCGGCGTTACCCACGGTACCGAAGACGGGGTTGGCGCTGGAGCCGCCGCCGACGACGTTCTGCACGTTCTGGTTGTCGTAAGCGTTGGGCGTCTGAAACCAGGAACGGCTGTAGTTGAGATTCAGGTGGATCGAATCGGTGGGCGTGAAGCCGTAGTCTATGCGATCAAAGAAGTTCTGCTCGTTGCCCTTGTCGTGGAAGACGGCGAACTCCGGTGGATCCAGGAAGCGGCCGGTATCAAGGCCATCGATCTCAAAAAAGTTTCCCCAGTTCTTGCCACCGTATGAGAGATCGACACTGCCGGTGGTTGAACCGAAAGCTCCGTAGGACGTGCTGATGCTTCCGGTGGGTTTGGTAATGCCCTGGCCCGAACGCGTGGTAGCAACGATGACGAGGCTGGTCTTGTCGCCATACTCGGCTGGCGGTGCGCCGGAGATGACCTGAATGGACTGAATGGAGTTAGCCGGGAGCTGATTAGAGAAGACTTTGCTTTGCTGATCGGTGATGGGTTGGCCGTCAACCGAGAAGGAGTTGGATGCGTGGTCGCCAAGGCCGTGGAAGAGACCGTTGGAGTCAGCAGAGACGCCCGGCGTGGTTGCGGTGACAAGCGAACTCAGCGTGGACGACTGGCTCTCAAGCGGCACTTTGATGAACATGTCGCGATCGACGTCGGTGTGAAAGGTGGAGTCAGCCTCAATAAGGTCGCCGCTTGACTCGACGGTTACGGTTTGCGACCCTCCGGAGATTTGGAGAATGAGCTGAAGGCTGGTTCCCACGACCGAGCGGACGTTAAGGTTCTTGCTGAGAGGCGCAAATCCGCTTGCGGAGACGGTGAGTTGATAGGTGTTGAAGGGAACATTGGTGAAGTCGAATTCTCCCTGCGCGTCACTGGTGAGCGAGCGATCATAACCGCTGCGATCGTTGGAAAGACGGACAGCGGCGTTGGGGATGACGGCGCCAGTCGGGTCGGTGACGGTTCCCTGCACCGAGCCTGCATTGCCTCCCTGGGCGGCGAGTGCCGGAAATGATACGACGAGAAATGCTGCTAGGGAAGTGATGCGGCGAATTAAGCCATGCCTGAAAAGCATTATGGGATTCTCCTGATGGTGACAGAACAACGCTGGAGTTGGTCCGGGTTCAAATACCCCGGCGTCTTCGGCGAAGGTGGTGATCCCTTTCCGGTCTTTCTTAAAATTGCTTTTTTGAAAGTTGCCTGTACACCGCCCCCGGGAAAGCCGGAACGATGTTGAAGCAGATAATGAATGAATTCGGAAAGAGACTCTAGCGGCCCGCAGGAGGAGGGCGGGTATAGAGCCGTGAGGTCCAGCGAAGGAAAACGCGATGGGGTTCGAGCACCGGAGCCGAACGGCCGATTTGAACCAGCAGGATGGCAGCAACCGCTGCCGCCGCCAGTGGGGCCGCGGAGTGAATCGAAACGCAGATGGGGCAATGATCGGCTAGGGTCTGGTCTGCATGGAAATGCGCAACCTGCACCGCGGCCAGAAGGCACAGCAACGCCACGCACACCAAAGCGACCACCGGTAAGGCAGCCGACTTGCCGCGAAAGACGGAGCGGGATGGTGTGGGGCGAAAACTCAAACGACCTCTCCCATCCTTTAAAGGTACATATGTTTTGACGCAGGAACAAGATTGTTTGTTGCATTGGAGGTTCAGGGATACATGCTTTGGCGGGTTCCGGCGATTGGAGCAACCTCCGCTGGGCAGATTCGTCTAAACTGAGTGCGATGAACCGAATACCACAGCTTCGAAGGGTTCCGGCAGGGGATGTGCCAGCCAAAGAACAGGCCATAGCGTTGGCCACAGGGTTACTGCTGGGTTTGACTCTGGCGGCGTCAGGGCAGTTGGCCCATGCACAGAATTCGGCATCCAGCGCGCCTCGCGAAGGGCAAAAGCCGCTAGTCATCAAGCCCGATACGCCTGGGCTGGCACGAAATCACCGCCTGATTTTGAAGGACGGCACCTATCAGCTTGTCCGCAAATACAACATTGCAGGCGATCGCGTGCGGTTCCTCTCACTGGAGCGGGGTGATTGGGAAGAGATTCCCATCGACTTGGTGGACTGGAAAGCGACGGAGAAGTGGGAGCGCGACCACGCCGGTCCTTACAGCGGGTCCTCTGCAGGGGAAGAACCATCGCCGGCCATGAAGGAAGCCGCGGAGGTGGATAAGGAAGAGGCAGAGGAGCGCGCGCTCATGAAGGCGCAGATGCCGGAGGTGGCACCGGGGCTGGAATTGCCCAACCAGGACAGCGTGTTCGTGCTGGACACGTTTCAGGGCACGCCGGAGTTGGTGGAACTGACCCCTAACGATCTGAATATCGACAACAAGGCGCATAAGGGATTGCAGGTGCTGAATCCGCTGGCCATGTCGAAGATGAATCTTCAACTGAACGGACAACATGCCAAGGTGCATATCCACGTGAACGATCCCACACTCTATGTATCGCTCGGCGTGGTGGACAATAAAGAGTCAGTGCTTTCGCACGCCATGACGGTCGATACGGGCCGCGCCAATGCGGTGACGGGCGAACGTGGAGCGCACTCAGACAAATCCGGATTCGCGATCGTCAGACTGGACGAACGTAGAGCCCTGCGCTATGTGGGCGCTATCAAAGTTAGCCCACTGGGGAAGATATCGCAGGAAGAGAATGTAATACCGATAAAGATAGAAGTGCTGCCGGGCAAGCACTGGCTTCACATTCAACCGGAGCAGAAATTGCTTATCGGAGAGTACGCGCTGGTGGAGATTATTTCCCCGTCTGAGATCAATCAGTCGGTGTGGGATTTCAGCGTGAATCCAGCGACGCCGCACAATCCTGGATCGATTGGGCCGATACTGGATCAGCCGGGCGAACACTGACGGGAATAGCACTCAGACGCTGAGGCGCTGCGCTTGCCTGGATCTCTTTCGATTGCGGCTCACCACAAAATGCGCGAGCAGCAGGGCTGCTCCGATGGTAGCAAGAATTGCATCCGCGGCGGGCATGGCGCGCGGGCCCCAGTGGGCGTAACTGCGGCCATCGAGAAACTCCATATATGCCACGGGCACATTTCCGATGGAATTGATGATGGAGTAGCGTGAACTGCCGCTCTTACCTGAGTTGCCCAGGAATTCCAGCGCCACCGCCGTGAACATGGAATAGCAGACGCCAATGCTGAACAAGTACAGCACCGTGCCGGTGAAATACACCGCGGGTTGCAGCGGTCCCAGGGCGAGGATGGCGAGCGTTGCTGCATTCACAAGTCCCGACACCAGGAAAGCAATGGGCGCAGGCACACGCAGCGGAATGAGGGCGGCTGCGGCCGCGCCGGCCGCAGTGAGCAAAGCGCCGGCAATACCGTTCATCCAGGCGACCTGCCGGCCGCTGACTCCGTAATCGGCTGCAAGAGCCGGGAGCAGGCCAATCATGGCGCCGCTACACATGGGGAACGTGATGAGCAATGTGTAGGGAATGGCGTCCCAACGGAAGAATGTGGAGCGAAACTCACGCAAGATGCGGGCGGTTGCTTCCCGTGCGGAGTGCGTTTCGATTTCCGGCTGGCGAGGAAGTGCGAATACAAAGAGCGCGGGAAGAAAGATCATGGCAGCGACTATCCATCCCAGCGAACCAAGCGGCAACTGAGGCGCAAGCGAAACGAGGAGAAAAATAGCAAGTCCGCCGAAGGCCAGCGATCCGCTCTGGTAAAAGCTGCCCGCAAGCCGGCGATTTCTTTCAGAGCATAGTGCTCCCATCACGCCACCGCAAGCAGCCACGACCAGGCCGCCGAAACACATACCGAGAAACAAGAGGCTGACAGCGAACGTGGAACCGAGATATGGCTGATGGAATGCGGCCAATACGGCAACCGCGGCAACGGCAGCGGCAGCGATGAGCCACTTGCTCCTGCTCATCCAGAAATCGCTAACGGGCCCCCAAAGGAAATAGATGGTATGCGGCAAAGTGACGAAGGCGACGATGCCGGCTCCGCGGGCGGGGTCGATGCCCTCGCGCCGCAACAGAAAAGAGAGCGCGCCGCCGGCAAGCCCCAGGGACATGACCGCCATGGGTGCAATGAGGAAAGCAAACAGCCAAGGCCGCTCGTGCAACTCTGGTGAAGGGTCGAGAGCGGCATCCTGGCCCGGCGCTGGCAGCATGTGGGTTAGCGTAGCACGAGGTCCGGAATCGCCCTTGCTCAAAGGCATATCCTGCATCGAATGTGGGATTTCATTCACTTTTCGGGTGGGGCTAGAATGCGACCTGACAAGCCGAAAGGTAATTGAAGCTGATGATCGATTATTACGAGCTGTTGCAGATAAGCCCGAATGCAGACAACGAGACCATCCACCGTGTCTACAAGTATTTAGCGGCTCGTCTGCATCCGGATAATACCGCAACTGGCGATTCAGCCAAGTTCCAGCTCGTGACGTCTGCGTACGAAGTTCTGTCCAATTCGGTGCGCCGCAGGGAGTACGACACCAAGCGGCAGGATGCAGCGGTCCGACCACTTTCATCGTCAATTGACTTTATGGACCAGCTTGACGGCGAGGTCAACCGCAGGATTGCGGTGTTGGCGGTACTCTATTACCGCCGCCGCATGAGCCCCAATTCCCCTCAAGTAAGCCTGGCGGATCTGGAAGAACGCATGGGGTTTCCCCGGGACTACCTGGACTTTACGCTCTGGTACCTTTCGAAGAAGAAATATATCGAGAGAGCAGATAATGCCAGCTACACGCTTACGGCCGAGGGTGTGGACTTTGTTGAAAAGGAACGCGTTGTTCTGCCGGTACTGAACGGACTGCTGACCAGCAATACCGGAAACGTCGAAGAGGCGGTGAAAGAAGCGGTACAAGATGCGACACGAACTGTTTCCGCGGACTCGAATCGCCTTGCAACGGAAAGCACGACACCGAACACAAGAGTGGGCCGGCGGGTCGGTTCCGAAGACCGGCGCTCAGGAGAAGACCGGCGAGTAGGCTTGCCCGATCTCCGCATCATCAAAGTGGAGAGACGCCACAACTCGCCTGACCGGCGTGCAGGACAAAAAGATCGCCGCGTAAACGAGTAAGGCTTGCAGCCCTCAGGCCGAACACCTTCCCGCTCGGTGTGCCGATGCTACAATTCCCGTGAATTCGTGGAAGTTATTCTCGCCGAAACGGCGATGGCACGGGAGTGCAAATGGCATCTGGATCGGGATTCCGCAGTGGGTTTGGATTGCTGCTGCTGCGCGTGATGGTGGGCTGGGTTTTTCTCTCCGAAGGCATACAGAAGTTCATGTATCCCGGCGCGCTGGGAGCCGGCAGGTTTGCAAAGATCGGGATTCCATATCCGCATTTCAGCGGCCCGTTTGTAGGCGTAATTGAGATTGTGTGCGGAGCGATGCTGATCTTCGGCATTGCCACTCTGTATGCGGCAATTCCCCTTCTGATTGATATTTCAGTCGCGCTGGCAACGACGAAATGGCCCATCCTGCACAAGGATGGATTCTGGGCGGCGATGCATGAGAGCCGCACCGACCTTTGTATGTTTCTCGGGCTGATTGCGATTCTCTGCCTGGGCTCGGGCCGGTGGTCGTTCGACCGGCGATAGGCAGTTTCAGGAGTAAAAATGGGTTTATCTATACTGCTCAGATCAGAGTCGCTGAAGGTTCTAGACAGACTTGAAGATGAAAAGGACCTGTTACACAGGCTTCTTCCACCCATGGATTCAGCTTCCATGCTCGGTTGTGTAGATTGGTACGGAGACACGATCTTTAATCACCTACAAATGGTGCAGTTTCTCAAAGAGTGGGAACAGCTAAAGAAAAAAGCTTCAGAAACTGATGAACGGATCCTCCTTGAAAAAGTCGAGGGACTCGCACATCAGTGCAAAGACGGCATCCACCTGTACTTAGTATTCGTAGGCGATTGAAGTCCCTAGTAACTCACCCTCGGCGAGAGATTGATTACTCGCGCACGCTGATGCCGAGTGCTTTCATCTTGCGATAGAGGTGACTGCGTTCAAGGCCGAGCAGTTCGGCAGCGTGGCTCACATTATTGCGCGCTTCTTCAATCTTCTTGAGGATGTATTCGCGTTCATAGGCGTCGCGCGCCTGCTGCAGGCTTGAAAACTCCTCTCTGGAGCGGGAGCTTGCCTTGTGTGTGAGCGGCGGCAGGTGCTTGCGCTCAATGCGAAGCACCCGCGGATTGAGAATCATTACCCGCTCAATGACGTTCTTGAGTTCGCGCACGTTGCCCGGCCAGTGATATTGCGCCAATGCTTCCAGCGCCTCGTTGCCGATCTCCATGCGCGGCCGCCCATATTGACGGCCGAAGTCGGCAAGAAACTCGCGTGCGAGCAAGGGAATGTCTTCCTTGCGGGTGCGCAGAGGCGGTACATAGAACGGGACCACGTTAAGACGATAGAAGAGATCTTCGCGGAAGTTGCCTTTGCCGATCTCTTCTTCAAGATCCTTGTTCGTCGAAGCGATGAGGCGCACGTCCACCTGTAGCGGCTGCGTGCCGCCGACCGGAGTAAACATCTGGTCGTCGAGTGCGCAGAGCATTTTTGCCTGCGTCTTCAGGCTCATATCCCCCACTTCATCGAGGAAAAGCGTGCCTCCGTCGGCGCGTTCAAGCGTACCGCGCTGCTCGGTCGGGCCGCCGGGCTGTACGCCATGCCGGTAGCCAAAGAGTTCCGCCTCAATGTGCGCCTCCGGAATTGCGGCACAATTGAGTTCGACGAACACGCGGTCGTGGCGAAGGCTCTCGGCATGAATGGAACGCGCGATAAGTTCCTTGCCGGTGCCCGATTCACCGTAGATGAGCACGCGCCCATTGGTGGGCGCCATGAGCCGGATCTGTTGGCGCAGGGCTTTCAGGGGAACGCTTTCTCCGGTAAGCACCGACGACACACTGAATTGACGCTTGAACTCTTCGTTCTCTGTACGCAGGCGGCGTGCTTCAACAGCGTTCTTTACGACGATCAAGGTGCGGTCGAGCGAGAGCGGCTTTTCAAGGAAATCGTACGCGCCCAGTTTGGTTGCTTTCACAGCGGTCTCGATGGTGCCGTGACCACTGATGATCACGACTTCAGGCCGCGATTGAATCGGCTGCCGGCGCACATCGGACAGCACTTCAAGGCCGTCGCTGTCGGGCAGCCAGATGTCTAGGAGGAGGACATCTGAAGGAGCGTCCTGCAGCAACTTCATGGCTTCAGCAGCCGTGGCAGCACCGCGCACGCCGTAGCCCTCCTCGCGAAGGATTTCTTCGAGCGAGGTTCGTATCTCCTCTTCGTCGTCCACTACGAGGATCTGATTCATGAAGACTGCCCTTTCACCGACGGCTCGGCCGCTGCCTCAGGCGCCGCCTGCTCCATTAATGGTATCCGCAGCACAAAGCGAGCGCCCTTGGGGCTGTTCGACTCGGCACGTATGGAGCCGCCGTGCTCCTGCACGATTTTGGCCGCGATCGACAGGCCGAGGCCTGTGCCACGATGCTTGGTGGAATAGAACGGCAGGAAGAGCCGCTCACGAATTTCATCGGTCAGTCCGTGTCCGGTGTCGGCAACTGTAACCTCGACGGCTCCGCCATCTTCACTGATGGAACTGTGAATGCTGAGTGCGCGTAATAAGCTGCTCTGCATGGCCTCTGCCGCATTGTCGATGAGATTGGCAAAAGCCCGGCGCAGCGACTCCGGATCGGCCATCACTATCGGCAGGTTGGGATCGAGATCGCACCGAACGGAGATGCTGTCGATGCGGCCGGAGAATTGCGCCAATGCTTCCTCTACCACCTTGTTGATATCGCAAAGGCGAGGCTGTGGTGCGGGAAACTGCGCGAGAGCCGAGAACTGATCGACAAGTGAACGCAGGGAACCGACGCAGGTGAGGATTACTTCGCTGCATTTGCGGATCACGCTGGGCGAATCAGGCTGCCCGCGGTCGAGATGCCGCCCGATGCGTTCGGCGGAAAGCGCAATTGGTGTGAGCGGATTCTTGATCTCATGCGCAACCCGCTGCGCTACTTCCTTCCAGGCCAACTGACGCTGGGCACGCAGCAGCTCGCCGGTATCTTCTACCACGATGACGCTGCCGGGTTGTCCGCGAGTGAGTTCAAGGCGCGCGCTTGTGATGGCCAGATGAATGCTGCGGCCCCGGAAACGGAAATCAAGTTCAGTGGACGCCGCGCCCATGCGCTGCCCGCGGCGAATGAGACTGGCAACGTCTGGCGCGACCTCCGGAGGCAGAAAGCTCTCAATCTTCTGGCCGGCGATTGCGACACCTTCCGGGATCCCCATGAGAGCGGCAAAAGCACGATTCGATTGCAGGACGGTGCCGGAACCGTCGAGCGTAACCACTCCGCTCGGAATGGTCTCGACAATGGTTTCCAACTCGCGCCGGCGTTCTTCGATGGACTGGTTGGCAGCGGTGAGCTGCGCGGAAGAGCTCTCAGCCAACCTGCGGCTCGTTTCAAGGTCGGCGGCCATGTGATTGAAGGCCGTTACCAGGTCGCCCATTTCTCCAGCCGCAACAACAGACACGCGATGCTCGTATTTGCCGGCGGCGATCTCGTCCATAGCCACACCCAATGCTTCGACCGGGCGCGTGATCTGCTTGGACAGGAACATGGCCAACCATAAGCTCGAGAAAAAGATGAAGACCGTGATGAGCAACTGCAGCATGAAGAAGATGGTGCGGATGCTGTTGCGGGCACGGAACAGCGCCCAATAGGCCTGCGCGCCGGTGCGAATGCGCGCAGTCGTCTGGCTCAGTCCCTGCGGCAGCGGCAGCGCGGCGACAACCAGATTGCCTTTCTGAGCAGGCGCCATGCCGAGCGCATATTCCAGCCCGCCTACTCTGAGTACGGGCAAATCGCTGCGGCGCGCTGCCGAAAGCAGAATTGATTTGAGCGAGCCCTGCTCCGCAGTCTTGGCATGATCGACTGCGTCCTGCCATGCGATCACGGATGCCGGAGTTGAATCCGGGGGAGCGTCGTAGCTTGCCACCTGTCGCCGGTCGCCATCGAAGATGACGACGAACCCGCCGTCAAGCGTAACGCGGTGCGAGGAAAGAACGGACTGGAGCAATTGCTGGTCTCCGTCAGCCGCGCCCGTGGCCGCAATCGACTCCGCCTCGCCGCGCGCGTTGCTGGTGACGTATTGCGCCAGTTCAATAACCACGCGCGTTGAGTCCTCGCGCAACTCGGTTGTGGGCTGCGTGAACCAGCGATCGATGGAACGGTTCATCAGCAGGAAGCTGAACAGAAACATGAAGACCGCGGGAGTGAGCGCGATGATGGTAGCGCCGAGCACCATGCGCGTGCGCAGTCTTGCTCCCAGGGCGCTGCTGCTCTGGTCTGCATACAGCTTGACGATGTTCCTGAGCAGCAGCATGAGCAACACCATGAGCAGCAGGAACACGACTACGATCAGCCCGGTGAATACGATGGTTTCACCGGGAGTCTCTGGATTGAGGACACGGATATTGAATGCCTGCAGCGTACCCAGCACGGCGATGAGCAACACCACACCGAAGCCGAATATGGCGATGGAACGACGCCGGGAGTCGCCCAGGAATGTCATGCGTGGATTATAGAAGCAGGGAACAGGGATTAGGGAACAGGGATCAGTTGTGAAGCTTATTCATCATTGCTACGAGCATTTTGCTTACTTCCTCGGAGAGGGTCTGAACTTCGCTGCGTTCAATGGCCTGGCCGAAGTTTAACCCATCTGCAATTGTGATCTGCGTCTGGAGTTCGTATACCGATCCTCCGGCGTGACCAAGGAACTGAACGTATTCCCCCTTGGTTGAGCGCCCGTAGCCCTCTGCAATATTGCTGGCAACTGAGACTGAAGCTCTCCGTAATTGATTGGTGAGGCCGAAACACCCGGCTTCCGGAAAGTCAGCGGTGAGCGATATGTCGCCAAACTCAATTCAATTGCGGGTTGCCAGACAACCAGATCACGAATCGATGCTCCCATGATTCTTCCCTCACCAAACTGTTTGGATAGCTAAATCCTGATCCCTGATCCCTGTTCCCTGCCTCTAGACTTGCGAGCAGCTTAGCGGGTTTAGCACCAGGTTCGAGATGTTGGTCACGATTGGGTCGAAGGCGAAGCGCGGGTTGGAAGACAGCTTCTTCCAGTCCGGGTCGTTGCGGAATTTGTCCCAACTGGCGTCGAGTTCTGCAGAGTTGGCAAAGCTGAGCATGTAGGTAAGGCATGGCATTCGGGTGCCGATTAACATGTCTCCGAAGAAGACAGGATGCGCACCGGATTTGAGGAAGATGTCAAACTCGCCGGAGTGGAACATTTCAACCTTACGGATGTGCTCAAGGTTACTGGGACTCTCATAAGTGCGGAGCTGGAAGATGCGCCTGCTCCTGGTGGCGGCAGCAGGTGGAGGAGTGATCTTTGGCCAGCCTTCAAATGCCGCCAGCAACGAGGTCTCAATGCGCTGAAAGGCGGGTGCTGCAGCGGTCGCATTCCAGTAGAGAGCGGCTGCCTTGAGGAACTCCTCATCTTTTGCGAGCTGTAGATCGAGGGTGGCAAGCGTTTCCGTTGTCGAACCTGGAATGAGCAGATAGAACTGCGGCGTCTCCGGCCCGACATCAAGACGGAACGCGCCAATGGCTCCCATGCCCATGCGGCTGAGTGCGGGCATGAGCGCCTCCGCGAAGAACTGCTCGGTAATCTTCGATTGCGGGCCACTCTTCAACTCATAGCGGCGGAGCTGATAGTACTCGCGCTTGCCGGCGGGTTGCTGCTGCGCGGCGGCGTTGCCGACAAGCGTGGCGGCTGAAGCAGCAAGTGATGCGGTAAGAAATTGGCGGCGTTTCATTTTGGGCCTCCAGATGAAGGACAATTTTACGGTAGTGGATTGAATGCGGTCCTGCGACTTCAGAAATAGGTCTATAATTCCTGTTTTCTGGAGGAGATCATGGCTAAAGTATTTGTTCTTTTTATGCTGCTTTCATCCGCTTCATTGTTTGCACAGGAGACCAAACCCAATCCCGACGATTACACCGTCAACGTGCACGTTCGAACATCGCGGCTGGATATAAGTTGCGACAGCACGGCGGGGGGCGGGTCTTCATGCGGATTTGTACAACGTCTGAAGGTGACGATCGATGGCAAGAAGTACGAATTGATCGGTGGTTTCGGCTTCCTGAACAGGGGAATTTCAGTGTTGCGCCCGGGTGATTACAAGGCTCGAATCACGAAGGACGATACATCGCGGACGTACGAATATGTGCGCGACTACGAATTCTTGTTTCCGGATGGTCACAAGCGCAAATACATGGTTGATGGCGAATCTGAGTAGGCAGGATGGCCGGGTAAATCTCGGAGAGCCCAGAATGAAGAAGGCCGCGGTCAGCATGCAAGCTAACTGCGGCCTGTGGTTCTCTGGCCAACTTTTTTAGCCCAGCACTTCGTCTGCTGCAGTCCATGGGCGCTGCTGGCTCTCGGCAACGCCACGGCAGACGACTTTGCCCTCCCACGTGTTCAGGCCTTCGGCGAACCCGGCATCCTGTTTAAGCGCCTCGCGTACTCCGTGGTTTGCGATGCGCATCACGTACGGGAAGGTGGAGTTTGTAAGAGCCAGGGTGGACGTGTTGGGGACCGCGCCGGGCATGTTAGTAACGCAGTAGTGAACCACGCCGTCGACGGTAAAGCTGGGATCGGAATGCGAAGTGGGCCGCGCGGTTTCAACGCATCCGCCCTGGTCGATTGCTACGTCGACGATGACCGCGCCCTTCTTCATCCGCGAAACCATGGCGCGGGTAACGATCTTTGGCGCGGTTGCTCCCGGGATGAGTACTCCGCCGATGACAAGATCCGCCTCGCGCGTCGCGTGCTCGATGTTGTAGCTGTTGGAGGCAAGCGTGTAGAGGCGGCCGTTGAAGATGTCGTCGAGCTCGCGGAGCCGGTTGAGATTCACATCGATGAGCGTGGTCTTGGCGCCGAACCCGAGCGCAATGCGCGCTGCGTTGGTGCCGACCACACCGCCGCCAATCACGCATACGTGCGCTGGAGGAACTCCGGGCACGCCGCCGAGCAGGATGCCACGGCCACCTCGCTCGCGCTCAAGATAGCTTGCACCCACCTGCACGCTCATACGGCCGGCCACTTCGCTCATCGGCGTGAGCAGCGGCAGGGTTCTCTGTCGGTCGCGCACGGTTTCATAGGCGATTCCGATGACCTTGGATTCGAGCAAGCGAGCGGTCAGTTCGGGCAGGGGGGCCAGATGCAGATAGGTGAATAGCACCAAGCCTTCGCGGAAGTAGGGATATTCAGCCTGGACAGGCTCCTTGACCTTGACCACCATCTCGGACTTGCCCCAGACGTAGCCAACATCGCCGACGATTTCGGCTCCGGCGTTCTGATACTCCTCATCGGGAAAGCCGGATTGCGCGCCGGCAAAGGTCTCAATGAGAACCTTGTGCCCTGCTTCAGTCAGCGCCTTGACGCCGGCGGGAGTGATGCCCACACGCGATTCGTTGTCCTTGATCTCTTTGGGGACACCTATGATCATGATCTTCCTCCGGGCACTGGCCCTCAATGCAGATGTTTGGATGCCCGAGGGGGGTCCGCCGGTCGGGACAGCCGGTGGGTGCGGTTGCCCGACGCCTTTGAAGCATTCGGAGGGCTGCTAGACGCCGGGCCGCATTCGTGTGTGTACAACGGAATGAATAATACTGCGCATTTCAGTGCTGATGTGTGCAACTTTCGTGATAGAAATGCACAATGAGCACAAAACGTGATAACTTTAGCAAATACGCGCACAATTCAAGCGCAAAAAGGGACGATTCGAGCGAAGGGGCAGCCAGCTCAGATCTGGACGAGTTTGATTTCGCTATCATCGAATTTCTGGAAAAGCACGGGCGGGCTACAAACGCTGAAGTTGGCGATGCTGTGGGGCTTTCCGCATCGGCGGCCTCCCGGCGCATTCAGGCACTTGAGGCTTCGGGGGCCATTCGCGGATATCGGGCGGTGGTGGACGATCGCCTGCTGGGCAAGTCGAGAACGGTGTATATCCGCGTGACGCTGGAGCGCGAGTCGGCCGATGTATTGAGCAAGTTTGAGGCGGCGGTGCGGCACTGCCACGATGTGGTGAACTGCCACCTGATGGCGGGCCAGTACGACTACATGCTGGTGGCACGCGTCTCCGGCATTGACGACTACGGACGGCTGCACCAGAAGGAGCTTTCGCGGCTGCCGGGCGTAACGCGGCTGGAGACCAGCTTTGCACTGCGGAACGTTCTTGAGGAGCATGCGTCGTAAAGACAGCTATTAGCTATTAGCTGTTAGCTGTTAGCTGTTAGCTGTTAGCTGTTAGCTGTTAGCTGTTAGCTGTTAGCTGTTAGCTGTTAGCTGTTAGCTGTTAGCTGTTAGCTGTTAGCTGTTAGCTGTTAGCTGTTAGCTGTTAGCTGTTAGCTGTTAGCTGTTAGCTGTTAGCTGTTAGCTGTTAGCTGTTAGCTGTTAGCTGTTAGCTGTTAGCTGTTAGCTGTTAGCTGTTAGCTGTTAGCTGTTAGCTGTTAGCTGTTAGCTGTTAGCTGTTAGCTGTTAGCTGTTAGCTGTTAGCTGTTAGCTGTTAGCTGTTAGCTGTTAGCTGTTAGCTGTTAGCTGTTAGCTGTTAGCTGTTAGCTGTTAGCTGTTAGCTGTTAGCTGTTAGCTGTTAGCTGTTAGCTGTTAGCTGTTAGCTGTTAGCTGTTAGCTGTTAGCTGTTAGCTGTTAGCTGTTAGCTGTTAGCTGTTAGCTGTTAGCTGTTAGCTGTTAGCTGTTAGCTGTTAGCTGTTAGCTGTTAGCTTTTTGCCTCTAGCTCCATCGCGCCGATGCACTTTACATAAACTGGTCTTGATTGCCACAGGTTTCATTGCGCAGGATAGGCTTCCCCGCCTCGCCGCACAACATGGCTTACGCCTGCTGTAAGGATTTAAGTCGCTGCGGATGGCCAATTGAGGCGGGGAAGCTGCCGCGGTGTCGCGATTACCAGTGGAAATACCAGACGGGGAACATTGCCGCGAGCACTGCACCCAATTGGAGTGCCAGAACTTGAAGACCTTGCCTGGTCTGGTTGGGAAGCCATTTGATGGCGAAATACGCCACAAATGGAAGTTGCCCTGCCATGAGTAATTGCCAGATGTGGGCCGCGGCGCCTTCGTCAGCCTGACGCGCGACGCCGTAGATTGCAGCATAACCGAGCACAATGCCAAGGGCCGCGATCGACATTGCGACTGGGATGAGAGCGCTTGGCCGACTTAGCAATGAGCGGTTCATGAGCACCTCCTGAATGGGCCAACGATAACTCACTTTGCACTGCAAAGTCAATTGCGTTTTGCATGAATTTGGTGAAGGCGATCATCCCGGCAGCCGTTCTGGGTGGAGCGCTGGCCAGCTACGCCTACGATGGATTCGAGCAGTGGATGATCAAGGCATTCTCAGGCGAAATCCGATGATGACAAAGTCGTGCAAAACTGCTTAGGGTTATCGGAAGGTGATGAAACCTCAGCACTGACGGAGCAAAGCCATGAGATTCAAGACTTCCCCTTTCGTTTTGACCGTTGCCGCGGTGGCGGTATTGCTGTTTCCAAACGCAAGAGTCTCGGCGCAGCCGATGGAGCAGGGCCTGCTGCTGGCGCTTTCGAAACACGACCACACTCTCGCGATGGTCGATCCCCCAAGCCTGAAGGTGATTGCGCGCGCTCCGGTTGGTCCTGACCCTCATGAAGTGATCGCATCGGCGGACGGCAAGACCGCCTATGTATCGATCTACGGCTTCGGCCGTTACCACGCACTTTCCGTGATCGATCTGGTCAATCACAAAGCTCTGCCGGATATCGACACGGGGGCACTGAACGGCCCGCACGGTCTGGCGTTTGCAGGCGGAAAGGTGTGGTTTACGGCCGAAGGCGCAAAAGCCGTCGCGAGGTACGATCCAGCGACTTCAAAGATCGACTGGATCATGGGAACCGGCCAGAACCGGACGCACATGATGTACGTGACTCAGGATCAGGACCATGTCTACACGACCAACGTAAACTCCGCCACAGTTTCGATCCTGGATAAGGTTCCCGCATCACAGACGGGACCATCGCCCAGCGCTAACCGGCCCTCCATGGATTGGAACGAAACTGTCATTCCGGTAGGCAAAGGCAGCGAGGGTTTTGACGTATCGCCCGATGGACGTGAGCTGTGGACGGCGAATGCACAGGACGGCACTCTCTCGGTGATTGACCTTGCGACCCGTAAAGTGACGGCGACTCTGGATGCGAAGGCCATCGGAGCGAACCGGCTGAAGTTCACTCTTGATGGAAAGCTGGTTCTGATTTCAAGGCTGGGCGATGGCGACCTGCTCATCTACGATGCGGTGTCGAAGAAGGAATTCAAGCGTGTGCCCATCGGTCACGGAGCGGCAGGAATACTGATGGATCCCAACGGCGCAAGGGCCTACATCGCGTGCACTCCCGACAACTATGTGGCTGTCCTTGATCTGAAGACGCTGGAGGTCGTCGGCCACATTGACGTTGGCGGACAGCCGGACGGTTTGGCCTGGGCCGTACTCCCCTGAGCCAATCGGCTGGCCAGACAGGTCTGGCCCGGAGACGCCTAGTTCATGTTCTCGCGGGCGTTGCGCCAGCGATCGATATTGCTGTCGATGGCGTAGCGATCGATCTCCTTCAACTCGGCTTCAGTAAAATCCCGTCTCCTGAGCGCTTCGAGAGAGTCGTCGAGCTGCTGCACATTGCGGGCACCAATGAGCGCGGAGGTGACGCGTTTGTCGCGCAGTACCCAGGCGATGGCCATCTGCGCGAGCGTCTGGCCGCGCTGTTTGGCGATCCCGTTAAGGGCGCGAACGCGATCAAGGTTGGTGTCGCTTAGAAACTCCTTGAGGAAGGAGCCTGCGGCCTTGGCGCGCGACTCTGCCGGAACGCCGTTCAGGTACTTGTCTGTAAGAAGACCCTGGGCCAGCGGCGAGAAGGCGATGCACCCCATGCCAAGCTCGTCGACTGCATCGAGCAGGCCCTGCTCGACCCAGCGATTGAACATGGAGTAAGAAGGCTGATGAATAAGCAGCGGAACTCCCATGGACTTGATGATGGCGGCAGCCTGGCGGGTGCGCTCCGGGCTGTAGCTTGAGATGCCCACATAGAGGGCCTTGCCCTGGAAGATCGCCGTGGCCAACGCGCCCATGGTTTCTTCAAGCGGGCAGTTGTCCCAGGGGCGGTGGGCGTAGAAGATGTCGACGTACTCAAGGCCCATGCGCTTGAGGCTGTCATCGAGCGAACTCAGCAAGTATTTGCGCGATGCGCCGATGCCGTAAGGACCAGGCCACATATCCCATCCGGCCTTGGTCGAGATCACCAGTTCGTTGCGGAGTGCGCCGAAATCCTTGCGGAAGATATGACCAAAGTTTTCTTCCGCTGAGCCGTAGGGAGGCCCGTAGTTGTTTGCCAGATCAAAATGAGTTATGCCACGATCAAATGCGCGGCGAATAACGGCGCGGCCAGTCTCAAAAACGTCGGCCCCGCCGAAGTTTTGCCAAAGGCCGAGGGAGATGGGCGGCAGGACCAGGCCAAAACGGCCGCAGCGGCGGAACTCGGCACCTTCATACCTTTTAGGTTCCGGCATATAACTCATAAGCGTTATTCTCCTTTATCTCGTTTCGGAGGATACTTCGGTTTTCAGGTGAAGTGCGCGCAGCGCACGAAAAAAAAGTATGTCACACGAGACCGCGGGCTTGACCGCCTGACAGGTGACCGCAAAGCCGAATGAGGCGAGCCTTGCGGCACCAAGCGACTGATTCTTCTGAAGCTTTTGACGATTCCCGATCTGCGAATAGACAAGAAGGGTTAAGAACATGGCCGTTGACACGGTAGAGCAAAATACCGAAACAACCGAGCTCGAGGTTCCCGTCTCTTCCTACCAGGTGATTGAGTCGAAGCCGCTCGCAGCGGATACGCGGTTTATCGCCTCGGATCTATACGCTGATGAGGATGGAACGCCGGCCGCGCCCCCACCGCAACTCCCAGCAGTAAGTGCCCCGGCCCCGAGCCGATCCGAATGGTTTGTGGCGAAGGCAAAGTTGGCAAAGGCAATGGCAGCCAAAGAGGAAGAGGCGCTGAACAAGACCTCGACCAAGATGGTTGTGGCCCTGGGTATTGGCTTGGGGCTGCTGAGCGCGCTGGCTTTTGTTGCTTTCGTGTTGGAACCCAGTAAAGCGGCGGACAACTCCTACGATATGGGGACCGTGACTTCAATAACCACCGGACTGAAGGGTCACCTGATCACCAGTTGGGGCGATCGGCTGAATTACAAGCTCAGCATTGAACCCAGCGACGCGGCCCAGATGGATGCCTTTGTGACTACGATCAACAACCCTCCGCGGCCGATCGAGTTGATTCTGCAGTTGAGGGACATGAGCGGCACGGTTCTGTGCGATGCGCCGGTTCTGCTGAAGTATGACCCGCTCAGGAACCTTCCGAACGTGGTCACGACCGATCCCTCGCCGAACACTTCAAGAAACCAAGCGAGGTTTGAAGAGCAGGCAGCTCAAAGCCAGGCTGAAATTCAACAGTCGCTGAAAAGAGCACGCCTGGTGAGCGCTGAATTGCAGCGCGAACACGGTAAAGACTTGTTCCAGCCTGTCAACGGCGAAGGTGGACAGGTTGCCTCGCTGGCTGCGCAGGGAACGCTTTCCTGCACAAAGAAGCAGTATCAGAGCGCTGTCTCGTGGGCCTTCACGACGAACTTCCCAAGCGTCCTTCAGTCTGCGGGGCTTGGCGGGACAGACGACCTGGGATTCATCGGCATTCCCGGCAGGAACAGCGATACGAATTCAACCGGAAGACGCAAGGCGAAGCGCAGTGTCGCGCTTCCAACCTCGCACTTCGTGGTGGAACAAGACGATGCGCTGGTGGGCTATCAGGCCGCAACCGGAATCATGGAGACGCGTGGCGGCAAACAGTTCCTCGTTGAAAGGCGAGAGCTCGTGGCCAGTACCCTGAAAGGTGTTGATCTTCCGGTTCCAATCCATTACCGCTGCGATCAGTTGGGCGCGTGCGCAGTGGCCGGATTGAATGCCGGCATACAGCGCGCATGGCTGGAGCGGTAGATACAGTTTCCAAGTTGACAAGATTACAAGGTTTCAGGCGACCGGACTACCTCATTCAATCGTCCGCAATTTTTCATTTCTCGACTTGCTTTCAGAACGCAGCATTTCCGCCCTTGCGCAGCAAGTCAACTCGTAAACCTGGAATCTGCTTTCTTCACTTGGTGTTGTCGATCTGCGCGCGTTGCAATTTGTCTGAGTAATCGACGTAAACCGCTTTCCAGGCGGTGAAGAATTCCAGAGCTCCATTGCCTTCGCGATGACCGTTTCCGGTGTGCTTGACTCCACCAAAAGGCAAATGCACTTCAGCACCGATCGTGGGAGCGTTGATGTAGACGATGCCCGCTTCAAGATCGCGAATCGCGGTGAAAGCCCGGTTCACGTCCTTTGTATAGAGCGACACGGACAAGCCGTAATCGATGGAGTTGGCGATCTCGATGGCGTCGCTGAAGGTGTCGAATTCGATGAGGCTGACAACGGGGCCAAAGACTTCCTCGCGCGCGATGCGCATGGAGGGCGTAACTTTGCCGAGTACGGTTGGCTCGAAATAAGTGCCGTGGCCATAGATGCCGGAGGTGAGCGCCCGGCCGCCGGTGAGCAATTGAGCGCCTTCGTCGAGAGCAACGACCACGTATTTTGCCGAGGTTTCAATCTGGGCGGGATTGATCTGTGGGCCGACTTCGACGGCCTCGTCCAGCCCGTTGCCGATCTTCAATTTCTTTGCGCGCTCAACAAACTTCTCAGTAAACTCGGCGGCAATTCCCTTTTGCAGAAGAATTCGGCTGGTGGCGGTGCAGCGCTGGCCGGTAGTGCCGAACGCGCCCCAAAGTGCTCCATTGAGAGCGAGATCGAGGTTGGCGTCGTCCATGACAATCTGCGCGTTTTTGCCACCCATCTCGAGCGAAACCTGCTTAAAGGTTGCGGCGGCACGCTGCGCCACCATGGAGCCTACGGCGCTCGATCCGGTGAAGCTGATGGCGCGCACGCCGGGATGCTCAACGAGCGCTGCTCCCACGGCAGAACCACTGCCGCACACGATGTTGACGACGCCCGGCGGCAGTCCTGCCTCAATCAGCGTTTTAACCAGATTGTAGGTGGAGAGCGGGGTGTCGGTGGCGGGTTTGATCACGCAGGTATTGCCGGCGACCAGCGCCGGGAACAGCTTCCAGCTTGGAATGGCCATGGGGAAGTTCCATGGCGTGATGAGCCCGACCACGCCCACCGGCACACGGATGCTCATGGCGAACTTGTTGGGCAGTTCGCTGGGAGTGGTTTGGCCAAAGAGACGGCGGCCCTCTCCGGCAACATAAAAGGCCTCGTCGATAGCCTCCTGCACATCGCCGCGGGTCTCAACGAGCACCTTGCCCATCTCGCGCGTCATGTCGTGGGCGAAGGCCTCTTTTTTGACGGACAGCAGGTAGGCGGTTCGATAGAGGATCTCGGCGCGTTTGGGAGCAGGCACCAACCGCCACTCGGCGAAAGCTTTCTGGGCAGCTTCGGCGGCCAGATGCACGTCTTCACTGTGCGACGACGGAAATGCGCCGATGACGTCCGCGTGGTCGGCCGGGTTCAGGTTCAGGATGGTTTTTCCGCTTACGGCCGGCACCCATTGGCCACCGATGAGGTTTTGGAACTCGGGATAGGACATAAGGACCTCGAATGAACTGCGTTGGGAGCCGGCGATCGGAACTCCCAGCCGGAACCCGGCTGAAATGTTACTCCAATCCAGAGCGGTAAAGGAGGGATTCTAAATGGTCGTACGCAAAGCAGTATCAGGCTTGCCTGATTAGATAAGTGCGCGTGATTTTTATAGGAGGATTGTTTCCCTGCGATGCAGCACCGCCCCGATGGCCGTACAATAATGCAGAGGTAGTCCTAGCCATCAAATGTCATTGAACGGTTATCCTTCGCGCCCTTCGCGATCGCACGGTCTGCGCTCGCTCTTCAGCATGTTCTCCAGCGACCTGGCCATCGATTTAGGCACGGCGAATACGCTGGTTTTCGCTGCCGGTAAAGGTATTGTGGTCAACGAGCCGTCCATTGTCGCCATTAACAAGAACACTGGCGAAGTGGAAGCAGTGGGCAAGGAGGCCAAGGAGATGCTTGGCAGAACGCCGGGCAATATTGTGGCCATTAAGCCGATGAAGGACGGTGTTATCGCTGACTTCAAAGTCACCGAGAAGATGCTGAATTACTTCATCCAGAAGGCACACAACCGCAAGATGCTGGTGCATCCACGCATTGTGATCGGTGTACCTTCAGAGATCACGCAGGTGGAGAAGCGGGCGGTTGAGGACTCAGCCTATCGCGCCAAGGCCAGCGAAGTATACCTGGTTGAACAGGCCATGGTGGCCGCCATTGGCGCCGGGCTGCCGATTACCGAGCCCTCCGGCAACATGGTGGTTGACATCGGCGGCGGCACCACAGACATCGCGGTGATTTCGCTTTCGGGCATTGTGTACTCGCGCTCCGTGCGCATGGCCGGCAACCAGATGGACGAGGCCATTACCAACTACCTGAAGCGCAAGTACAACCTGCTGATTGGTGAGAGAACCGCAGAGCAGATCAAGATCGAAATCGGATCGGCCTTCCCGCTCGACAAGCCGCTCACCATGGAGATCAAGGGGCGCAACCTGATTGAAGGCGTTCCCAAGACCATCTCGGTGGATGACAGTGAGATTCGCGAGGCGCTTGGCGAGTGCATCGCCGTAATCATGAACGCCATTCGCGTGGCGCTTGAGCGTACTCCGCCTGAGCTCTCGGCCGATATTTCGGACCGTGGCATTGTGCTGACCGGCGGCGGCGCATTGATCAAAAATCTGGACAAGCGAATCCGGGAAGAAACCGGGCTTCCTGTTTCAGTGGCCGACGATCCGCTTGCATCAGTGGTACTGGGCACCGGAAAGATGCTTTCAGATTTCCGTCTGCTGCGCAAAATCAAAATAGACTAACGGCAGTGAACAGTGGTCAGCGGACAGTGATCAGCAGGAACCAGTAAAGATTCGGCCGAGCTTTATAACTGATCACTGTTCACCAATCACTGTCCACTGGCATTTATGGAATCGTTCTTCTCGCGCTACCGGAACCTCATCGTACTGCTGGCCGTTTTGATGGTGCAGATCATCGGGCTTGCTGTACAGGTTCGGCGCACCTCTGAAGGGCGCAACACATCGGACAATCGGGACGCTGGGAGCGTGCGACTGATCAGGCTCTGGGCCGAATCCGTGGTGGCGCCGCCGGAAAAAGCCGCTCACTATACCTGGATGGGCGTTGTGGGGCTGTGGGAGAACTATATCGACCTTCGCCACGTACGCCGGGAAAACGCGCAACTACAGGAGCAGATCGATCGCCTGCGCCTTGCCCAGGCCTCACTGCTCGAGGATGCACGCCAGGGGCAGCGCTTGCAGACCCTGCTCGATTTCCAGCACCGTTATATTTACAAGACGTTGGCGGCGCAGGCTATCGGTTCAAGCGGTAACCTGCAATCGCATGTGTTTTACGTGGACAAGGGCGCGAACGCCGGACTCAAACCTGACATGGCCGTCATTACTCCCGATGGCATCGTGGGCAAAGTGCGCGATGTGTTTCCGACTACAGCCCAGGTGCTGATGATCAACGACCAGACAAGCGGCGCAGGCGTGATTCTGGAGAACACGCGCGTGCGGGGCATCCTTACCGGCAATGCATCGGGCCAGCTTGAAATTGTGGGCATTCTTTCCGATGACCGCATCAAACCCGGCGAGCAAGTTCTTACGGCGGGTGGAGATCTCGTATATCCGCGCGGACTGCCAGTGGGCGTGGTCGACAAGGTTGTACGCGACCCGGATCGCGATGCGTTCATCATCGTGATGGTGAAGCCGGCGGCGCATCTGAGCCGTTTGGATGAAGTTCTGGTGATCACCGACACGCAGCCGCGTCTTTCGCCGCAAGATCAAAAGGACCTGGCGACGAGCGAAGCCATCAAGGGAGAGGAAGCTAAGGAGATCCAAGACCAGTTGAAGGCCTCTGAGATCATGGCGGAACACCTGCCCAGCCTCATCGAACCCGGTTTGCCGCCCGACCAGCAACCGCTGTTCGATAACTCGAATCCAATGTCCGTTTCCCATCCTCCGCAGGCGCTGCACCCTGACAGATTCTCGCCAATGCCGGAGAATGCCCCAACCGCAGGAGATGAAACCGGGCAGGCACCGAAGGCAGGATCGGGCGGAAATGGAAACAGGCCAGCCAATCGGCCTCCCGCAAAGACACCGCCAGCGCAGGGCGAGGCGGCTGCTCCCGCGCCTTCAAGCCCGCAGAGGAATCAATAGCCATGGCAGTTCTTGGTTCAACTTCCCATCTGGAGACACGGCGGTACCCGTGGGTACTTTACGTGCTGATTCCGCTTTTTGCCCTGGTGCTGCAGGCGTGGCTGCCCAGGGTGCTGGGCTCATTCTCCTGGTTCGATTTTCCGCTCGTGATTACGGTGTATTTCGCACTGGGGCGGCGCAGTCCGATTCAAGGCACACTGATGGGAGCAGTGCTGGGAATCTTTGAAGATGCGCTGACGCACCATCCTATTGGAATTAACGGCGTTGC
This sequence comes from uncultured Acidobacteriaceae bacterium, assembly GCA_963843655.1. Classification (GTDB taxonomy): domain Bacteria; phylum Acidobacteriota; class Terriglobia; order Terriglobales; family Acidobacteriaceae; genus Telmatobacter. The sequence continues at coordinate 194,571 of CAWJLD010000007.1, forward strand.
CAAAACTGTGGCCGGCTTCCTTGCAGCGTCGCTGGGAGTGCGGGTTGCAGTTGAGAACCAATCGATCCGTCTCCTGCTTATTTTTCTGTTATCGCTCCTGTCGAGCACCGTTGTCCTATTCGTCTCTCACTTCCTGCTGGGTCTCAACCTGCAATGGCATTGGTTTAACGAGCTTTATACAGCCATTGGCAACTCAGTCATCGCAGTTGTGCTCTTCCCGATTCTTGACAGATTGCAGACAAGAGATTGATGCGGGCTACAACAATTAAGGAACCGGCCTCAGGCGCGGCGAATCTGGCGGTATCCTAGAAACAGAGCAGTATGATCCCCATCGGCAGCAACCGCGGCGAAAAACTCTCAGCCTTCAAACTGACGGCGGTGCAGTACACCATCCTGTTTATTATGCTGGCGCTGGCAGGGCAGCTTTGGCGGCTGCAGATTCTGGGCGCGAGCAACTTCCGCCAGCTTGCAGAGCAGAACCGCATCCGCAAAGAACCGATCCTGGCGGCGCGCGGCAAGTTGTTTGACCGCGAAGGCCGTCTGCTGGTGGACAACTATCCGTCAGTGTCGTGCTTCCTGCTGCGCGAGCAGGGCCGAAACATCGATGCCGACCTGCCGATGATCGCGCGCGGCCTGCATCTCGACCTGGAGCAGCTTCAAGCCACCATCGACCATTACCGCCGCTCTCCCAGCTATCAGCCGATTCCGATTAAGCAGGACATTACCGCCGATGAGCAAGCCTTTATCGAAGCTCACCGCAACGAGCTGCCTGAGCTGGAAACCATCGATGTGGAACGCAGGCTGTATCCCCGCGACGGCTTTGCCGCCAACCTGATCGGGTACGTGGGCGAAGTGAGTGAGCAGGACCTGAACAATTCACGCTATGCCTACTACGAGCCGGGCGATGTGGTGGGCAAGGGCGGCGTTGAAGAAACCTACGACCAGTTGCTGCGTGGACAGGATGGATCGCGCGACGTGATTGTGGACAGCCATGGCCGCGCCGTCGGCTATCTGAGAACACAGCACGCGATCCCCGGCAAGGACCTGAAACTCACCATCGACCTCGATTTGCAGAAAGCGGCAGAACTTGCCCTTGGCAACCGCAACGGGGCCATTGTGGCCATGGACCCGCGAAACGGCGAGATTCTCGCCATGGTTTCGCGGCCATCCTTTGACCCAAATGCATTTGCCGTGCGCATCAACCGCACCGACTGGAGCAAGCTGGTCAATGACCCCAACCATCCTTTGATGAATAAGGCCATCCAGGCTCAGCTTGCGCCGGGATCGACATTCAAGATCCTGATGTCCGTGGCCGGCCTTCAGGATGGTATTGCGCAGAACATGAACGTGAATTGCACCGGCGGTTGGGGACCTTACGGCTACTACCACCACTGCGACGAACATCACGGGGCAGTGAATATCCATAACGCCATTCCTTACTCCTGCGACACGTTCTACTACATGCTTGGCGACAAGCTCGGCATCAACGAGATCGCCAAGTACGCGACGGAGTTTGGTTTCGGTCAGAAGACAGGAATCGATCTGCCCGGAGAGCAGCCCGGTGTGATGCCGTCTGAGAAGTGGAAACTCAGGAATTTTCATGCTCCCTGGTATCCGGACGAGACACTCTCGGTCTCCATTGGACAAGGCGCGGTTGCGGCAACGCCTCTCCAGTTGGCGAGGGCAATTGGAGGCATTGCTTCAGACGGTCACCTGGTTCGACCTCACGTAGTCTTTCCCGATGAGCTTCCGAAAGACTTTTACGGGAGCATTCTCGATAGTTTTCCGGGCAGCGGCGACAAGAGCATCCCAATCGATCCGCAGAATTGGGTCACGATCACTGACGGAATGGCGCAGGTAACGCAGCCGGGGATATTCCATACGGCCGCCTCGGCGCACCTTGCAGGCATCGACTTTGGGGGAAAGACCGGGACCGCACAGGTAATGAGCCATGCGGCTCTTGCAAATACCGACAAAGGACGCTTGACCGAACCGAACGTGTGGTTTGTTGGATTAACGCCGCGACGCAATCCCGAGTTGGTGGTGTGTGTTTTGTGGCAGAACGGGGGCTTTAGCGGATACCCCGCCCGCATCGGCGCAGAAGTGGTGTCGGCGTATGTGGCCAAGCAGCGCAGGCTGGTTCACAACCTTGTGAACTCGAAGACGCCTCCGCCGCCGGTTGAGATGAGCGCTGTATGGAGCGGCTCAGGCGCAGACAGTCAGCACGGCTCATCGGACCGGTTGCATACGGGAAACTTCCTCATCCAGAACCGCAAACTGGTTGCGGAGTCAAAACTGGTGAAGCCACATGCTAAACCGGCACCGTTGAATGCCGATCAGATCCAGACTGCGCATGCAGGCCAAACCGCGAGTGCAGGCCAGGCTCCGCTTCCCCAGAACGGGACAAGGCGACTTGCGGCTGCTCCAGCCAAAGAGGAAGAGGCCCGGCTCAGCGCTTCAAAACTCCCGACACCAAGGAAGGTTCAATAGCCGCAATGCGACGCATGTTGAGCTTTCGCGACTTTGACTGGATGCTGCTGCTTGCGGTACTGGTCCTTTGCGGGATCTCGCTTACCGAAATCTACTCGACTACCGTGCATACGCGGTTTGCGAGCTTTGAGAAGAAGCAGATGATCTTCATCTGCGCTGGATTGGTCGGCATGTTCGTCATGTCGAAGATCGACTACCATCGTCTGCTGGACTGGGCTCCCTGGTTATATGGGATATTTGTTGCTTCGCTGATCGCCGTAAGACTGGTAGGCCACAAAGCTCTGGGCGCACGGCGCTGGATCAATTTTGGGGCGTTTCAATTCCAACCCTCCGAATGGGTCAAGTTGGTTCTGGTGTTGGTGATGGCGCGCTACTTTGCCAACCTGGGGGGTAAGAATCTCACCTGGAAAGAGATTCTGAAGGCCTTTGCCCTAGTGGGCGTGCCGATGTTCCTGGTGCTGATCCAGCCGGATCTTGGCACGACGCTGACTTACACTCCCATTTTGATCGCAGGTCTCTTTTTTGGAGGAATCAACTTTCGCCAGGCTGCCATCCTGGTCCTGTGCGGGGCGGCGCTGGCCGTTGGCGCGTGGTCGAGCGGCAAGGTCCTGAAACCCTACCAGAAGGCCCGGCTCACCAGTTTCATTAACCCCGACAACGACCCCCGAGGTTCCGGCTACCAGATCCGCCAGTCGCTGATTGCGGTGGGCTCAGGCGGCTTGTGGGGCAAGGGAGCAGAGAAAGGCAGCCAGACCCAAGGGTACTTTCTGCCTATTCCCTACACCGACTTCATCTTTGCGGCATTCAGCGAGGAACACGGCTTTCTGGGCGCGGTCTTTGTGCTGCTGCTATACTTCTTCATATTGATGCGTTTGATTCAAAACGCTCAAACTGCCGCAGACCTGCCCGGGGCCCTGATTATTATGGGAATCGTGGCGGTGTTGACCTTCCAGATTTTGGTGAACGTCGGGATGGTCATCGGCTTTATGCCCGTCACCGGAATTCCTTTACCGCTAATGAGTTACGGAGGGTCTTCGGTGCTGTTCACGTTCCTGGCGCTGGGTGCGGTGATGAATGTCCGCATGCGCCGGTTCGTAAACTAGAGCTCGTCGGGTTTCTTCGAGCGCAGACATTCAAGTTCACCTCTTGTGCCGCCATGGAATGGTCCTGGCCACAAGAGATTTATTTTCAGGTATTTCGCCGGCAGGTCCGCATGGACCGCGCCTGGCAGGATTGGGTTCATGAGTACGCAGAGACGGGAAGACCGCCCCACCCCAGCGACCAGAAATATTCGCGGGGTACGCTGGTACATTTCCAATCCCGCAGCCGATTCCGGCTCAAGGGAATTCCGGAGCGCTTCGCGACTTTCCGGTCGCCCGGAAGGCGATGGATGTATGTTGATTTCGACGGTGGCATCTGAATTGGTGCCCGCCGGCGGAATAGCGGCCCCGCCAGTAGATCTGGCTCTCCTCCACAACGGAACGATGATGTCGTTTGGAGTTCCGGCCGCACCCTCTCTGCAATCGGATTGCTGCATCATAACTACCCGTTGGGCTTGTTCCCGAGGGAACAAGCCGTGGCTCGTCGCCCCACAGGGTTGGACGCCACAAATCAGGATTGCTGTATCTTCGTCCAACGGGTCATCCGAATCAGTCTGCCCTGCCCTTCCAGCGCGTCTCCATTCGTCCTTGCCGCAGGTGCCGGTTGCCTTGAGCTGCCGGACAGAAAGGCAAGATGGCAAAAGAGATTTGTATATCCAGCACGCCGCATGAGACGCGGCTTGCAATTCTTGAAGACGATCAGCTCGCGGAGATTTACTACGAACGCGAGAATGAATACACCCTGGCAGGTTCCATTTACAACGGACGTGTGACGCGCGTGCTTCCGGGCATGCAGTCGGCCTTCGTGGACCTCGGCCTGGAGCGTGACGCCTTCCTTTACGTAACCGACTTCATGGAACTCGAGGACTCAGAAGAGACCGACGAGTTAGAGAAGGCCGCGGCCAGCGGAGCAAACGTACCTCCGCGCGAGGTTCGTCACGGCAACGGCGGTCAACGAGGATCGGGCCAGCGCCAGAAGCAGCAACCGGAACGCCAACCGGCTGAAGCGGATGTAGAACAGGCTGCCACGGGAGAAGCTGCCGGCGCCGAATCATCTACAGACGGACAGCCAGGCGCGGAAGACGGTCAAACGGGGTCCGGTGCACGCCGCTGGCGCGGCCGCCGTCATCGCCGCGGTGCTCGCGGACATGGCCAGGTATCCGAAGCTCACCCGGAGGTGGAAACGCAGGCTGAATCCACCGAGACAAAACGCGCAGAACCCGAGATCGCGCATGACATCCAGGCTGCGGCGTATAGGTTCGAAGAAGCTGCTTCAAGCGCCTCGGCTCCCGTTGCACCCTCGTTTGTTTTGCCCGGCGAGTCGCTGTCAAAGTATGGTGCGACACCGGCGGCCGAAGAAGCGCGGCAAGCCGTTGAACCGCAGGTCCGCCCGGCTAACTTCGCCAAGCCTTCCACGCTGATTGAGATACCTATCGAGTGGGATGGAAGCGGTCTGCTTCCCGGTGAATCACTCTCAAGGCACCGCTCACGCGCGCCTGAAAGTGAAGAGCAGGCAGCGGAGCTAATTGAGGAGATCGAAGAATTCGACCTCGAACCGCTTGAAGCTGAACCCGAATTCGAAACCAACATGACCGAAGAAGAGCCTCAGGCCGAGGGCACTGACGAAGCTGCTGAAGAAATCGAGATGACCGAAGAAACTTCGGTCGAAAAGATTGCTGCAACAGACCCGAGCGAGGTTCAAGATGCATCCGCGGAGACAGTGGAAGCCGAAACGGAAGAGGGTTCGGCATCGCACCGCGTAGACCCGTTGCCGCCGTCAACCTTCCGCTTGTTCGGTTTCGGCAAGAAGGACAAGGAAAATGCGCCTGCACCGAAAGAAGCGAAGGTCTCTTCCGTCTCGGCCTATGCTCCCGGAGCGGGCCTGATCGAAGAAGAGGTGATCGAGGGCGAGGAGTTGGAGTCGGTTCCTCATCGCCGTCACCGTGCCGATTCGCACGATCTCGACGATTACGAAGAGGAGACGCTAGCTACCGGGGTGCGTTCAGGCGAACTGGGTGAAATGTTGCAGGAGGCACACCTCGACCACCGCATCCAGCTGAACTTCGACGAAAAGAATGGCGACGGCGAAGCCTTAGACGAAGACGAGGAAGAAGAGACCGCGGATGCACAGGCGCCTGGCGCCGAAGGAAATGGAAATCAGTGCCGCGAACGTGGCGGACGCAGCCGGCGCGGCCGCGGCAACCAGCAGCGTGGCGAACGCCGTGGTGGCGCTCCGCGCCGCTCAATGCAGACGACGGATCTGCCGGTGATCAGCGATCTGCTGAAGCCGGGGCAAGAGATTCTGGTCCAGATTGCCAAGGAGCCCATTGCCAAGAAGGGCGCGCGCATTACATCGCACATTGCCCTGCCGGGCCGGTTCCTGGTGTTCATGCCCACGGTGACGCACATCGGCGTCAGCCGCAAGATTGCATCTGACGAAGAGCGCCACAGGCTGAAGCGGATTCTGGTAAATGAACGCGGCGAGTCCTCCGGCGGATTCATTGTGAGAACCGCGGCGGACGGCGCGTCGGAAGACGAGTTGCGCGCGGACCTCCGCTTCCTGATGAATTTGTGGAACGATATCAAGCAGCGCTCGGAGGCGTCGAAGTCGCCGGCACTGATCTATCACGATCTCTCGCTGATCGAGCGAATTCTTCGCGATCAGGTGAGCTCGAACTTCTCAAATATCTGGGTGGATTCTGAAGCGGATTACGAGCGCATTGTGCGTTTCCTCAATCGCTTTTCGCCCAGCCTGGTGCGGCGTGTCAAGCTCTACACCAAAGAGACGCCGTTGTTCGAGCACTTTGGAATTCAGGACGAGATTTCGAAGGCCCTGCGCTCGAAGGTGTGGCTCAAGAGCGGCGGATCCATCGTGATCAACCAGACCGAAGCTCTGGTGGCCATCGACATCAATACCGGCAAGTATGTGGGCAAGTCGGCACGGCTTGAAGACACGATTCTGAAGACCAACCTTGACGCGGTGCCGGAGATCGTTCGGCAGATTCGGCTGCGCGATCTGGGCGGCATTATCGTGATCGACTTCATTGACATGGACGAGCGCAAGAATCGCTTCAAGGTGATGGCCGCGCTCGAAGAAGCGCTGAAGAGCGATCGCGCGCCAACCAAGGTGCTTCAGTTTAACGACTTCGGATTGGTAGCCATTACGCGCAAGCGCGTAAAACAGTCACTGGAACGGACATTGAGCATTCCTTGCCCGACCTGTCAGGCGACGGGAATGGTCAAGAGCCCGGTAACTGTCTGCAACGAGATCTTTATCGAGTTGCGGAAGATGAAGCGGCACTTCGAGAGCGCGGATGTGCTGCTGAGGGTGAATCCCGAAACCGTGAAGGTGCTTAAGTCAAACAACGCATCGTGGCTGGCCGAGTTTGAAGAGTTAACCGGCAAAAATATCCTGATCAAGAGCGATCCGACGCTGCATCCGGAACAGTTCGACATCCAGGGTTAGCTCGCAAAGCACAGCATTCAGGGCTGGAGCCAGGCTCCGGCCCTGAATGTTTCTCATTCCTAACCGCAACCTTCCGTGCAAAGACTGTGTCTAACCTTTTGGCGGGTTGCAGTGCGCCCTGCCAAGACGAAAACAGAAGCCTTACTTCAACAAAATACGTTCTTCGAGGTTAAGCTATGTCCTCTCCCTATTTGATCTCGCTTTTGCGGCGAGTCAGTCTTGCGGGTGCAGTGCTGATGGTCGCCGCCGGTTTTGCGAGCGCACAAACGGCCGCTCAAGATGATCCGTCCAGTTCAATCGGAATCTCTTCGAGCAACGATCTAAGCACAGTTCAAATGGCGGCACTTGGAACTCCGAGCGGAATGGCAGCTCTCCCCTCGGCTCCTGCGCCGGCTGCATCACAGGACCGAAACAGCCGCTATGGCGGATGGGGCAGGAGAGCAATGAGCAGCCTCGCTCTTGAGATCGGCGTGGGCGCCACTGTACCCACTGATAAGAGCTACATCACCTGGGGCGGTGATATTACGCTTGGTGCGGGCGTGAACTTCAATGACCAGTTCGCTATGCTTGCCGAGTATCAGTTCATCAGCGATAAGCTGCCCGGCGATGTGATTGCGCAGACGGGCGCAAACGGCGGCAATGCGCATATCTGGTCGCTGACGTTGGCGCCGGTTGTGAGCCTGATGCCGCACTCGAAAAACGACATATACCTGACAGGCGGTGGTGGCTTTTATCGCAAGGTCACCAACTTCACGAATCCCGCGGTAGCATCCTACTGCACCTATTTCTATTGCGGCTACACGACTGTGAATCAGGTGGTGGGACACTTCTCGTCGAACCAGCCCGGCTGGAACATCGGTGCCGGATATCAGCACCGCATGGGTGGCATGTTCAACGACAGCAGGATGAAGTTGTTTGTTGAAGCCCGCTATCTGAAGATCTATACGCCCGCTTACTACAGCCAGCCGAATGGACTGGGTGCGGTTGCTATTGCTGCCGATACGGTGCAGGTGCCGATCAACGTGGGCGTCCGCTGGTAAATAAATTCGCGGAATAGAATGGCGCACCGGGTATGAACCCTGTGCGCCGCTTTCTTTTGATCAAAGAATGCCCAGCACGCGCAGGCGAATGATGCCGCCGGCAAAGACACCGAGAGGGGAAAGAGCAGTGAGCGTGAGCTGATACCAGATGGGTTGCTTGCCGCGCTGCTGCATGGCGCTGAGCGCAGCCATGGCCAGTACGATGATGGCGAGAGCAAGATCGTGGTAAAGCGGATTCGCCACAGCCAGCCATGCAGTTACGTAACCTCCCGCGGCGGCAGCCAGAAACGAGTAGGCGATATTCACGAAGACGTATCCTGGTTGCGGCTTTCCTTGGTTCTGTACCCAGCCCGGAGTAAGCCGCATAAGCAGCGCCGTAAGCGCACCCACCAGAACAGCCATGGTGAGAAACCCGGCCGCCAGCGCGAAGAATGCATGCATGGCTACCAAGTTTTTCTCTCCTCCTGGGTGGGCGTGCCCACTGCGCCGCGTTCGATGCGCTCAAGAAATGCCCGCGCGAGTTTGCGCTCGCCCGGATGACTCTCACCGTGCATCGTGCACAGATCGAGGAACTCATCGCATAGGGCGTTACGCTGCTCCTGTTGTGCGTAGATGCTCTGCAATGCAACGGTTAATTCGCGGAGCCGCGCCGCCTCTGGCCACCCGGCTTCGTCCTCCTCGCCCACAACTTCACCAAACAATCCTCTGCGTCCGCGCGCGCACTCTTCGAGACAAGCGATCAGTTGTTCACTGAAAGCTTGAGCAAGCGAATCAAGTTCGGATGGGGCGATTTCGTCTCGTGGGTCCATGATGCTTGCCTCGTGATGCTCGTCTTGCAGATGCCGATCTCGTGCTGCGCTATTTGCCGCGCATTGCGGCTTCGACTTCGTCGGCGGTGTGCGGAAGCGCTGCATCGAGATCAATCAGCTTTCCGTCCTGACCGACGAGGAACTCGCACTCGATGCGGACTCCGAGTTTCTCTTCGGAAATGTATACGCCGGGCTCGATGGTGAAAACCATTCCCGGCTTCAGCACTGCCGGATAGCCGGCAGAATCGTGCACGTCGAGCCCCACCATGTGGCCCAAGCCATGCAGCCAGTACTGGCCAAGCGGTTGCCCGTGAAGGTCTTTGCCATGTGTGTTGATGTAGTTGTACGCCGCGGTGTCGAGCGAGTTGGAATCTTTCCGGTCGCGGTCGTTGATCGTCGACTTACCAGCGACAAACGCGTCGATTGCGGCCTGCTGCGCGCCGAGCACGATGTCGTAAATCTCGCGTTGCCGCGCGCTGAAGTGTCCGTTGGCCGGCACCGTACGCGTGATGTCCGAGGCATACATTGAATATTCGCAGGCCGCGTCCACTACTACGATGTCGCCGTCCTCGATGGTGCGCTTATTTTCGGCGTAGTGAAGGATGGTGGAGTTGATTCCGGAGCCGACGATGGGAGCGTAGCTCGCCCGCTCACAGCCGTTTTCAAGCCATGCCGCGGTCATTTTTCCGGCGACTGTCCGCTCAGTCACTCCGGGCGTGACGGCCTTCATCATCACGCGCTGTCCGACAATCGAAGCGGCGGCGGCCTTCTTCAGCAGTTCCACTTCGCCGGCATCCTTGACCAGACGCAGACTTGTTGTAAGTGCGGTAACGTCGCGAGGGGCAGGCGTGGCGATTGCGAGCGTTGTCGCAGTAAACTCCAGCAGAGGCCGGGCCTGCGGAGCCAAGGGCTGCATCCACACATTGTTAGCCACACCGCGATCGCTGTTGATAAGCGCGTTGAGAACCGTGGGCAGTTCAGTCATGGACTGAACATGATCGACGCCGGTCGATTTCTCCACTCCGGGCGTAGCTGCATCCATTTTTTCGCCGGTGTATTTTTCCATGCGCAGGTTGCGGGTGGGCAGGAAGAGAATCTCTTTGTACGCACGCGGCGTGGAAGCCTTCGGCGCATCCGCAATGACAACGAGCGCGGCGCCGGGCTCTGTCCATCCTGTGAAGTAGTAAAAATCCGAGTCCTGCCGGTAGGGCATGAAATCGAGGAGCGGCTCTTCGGCGGCAAACAGCACTGCTACACCGCCGTGTAGCTTTTCAGCCAATGCGATGCGGCGCTGATGATAGACGGAAGCGGGCTGCTTTTCGAGCGCGGAGACAGGAGGCATGGCTAGACATAAGGCCAAAAGGAGCCAAATAAAGTGCCGTAGGGATTTCATTTCCCTATTGTCGTCTGCTACAGCGGTGGACGCAAAGTTCGCGTCACACCGCCCCGGCTGACCAGGCTCCTGGGAGGCCAACGCATTCTCAGGACTCCCTTCTACCGTCCCTCCGAGACGAAGGGATTCCCCAGAATGGGCTGTCCATGCCATCCTGGAACCGAAAATCTAAGACTGAAATATTGATCAAATCCTTTAAAAGCCGTTCAAAAATAGCCCGATTCCCGGCCCTACCCCGTTGAATTTCAGCCAAAATTGGCCTATCCTAAAAATGCAGACGCGTTTGTCCGCCTGATTTATACCGTGTGCGCACCGGCTGGCGGAGAGATGAGTGGGCTTACAGCCCACTTTTTATTTGGGGCAAACCGTCAGGGCGCGCACATTTTGCCCTGTGGACTCATAACCCCTTACAAATCAGCTGCTTTTGAAGAACGTGCAGCCGAAACCTGAGAGCCGGTTTCTGAGCTGGGCGGCCGAGGGATGGATCCCGGGCGGGCGGATGAACTCGACTGGGCGTGGCAATAATGACAGCAAGGCTGGACGAAATTCGGTCGGCGGCAGAAAGAGTGGCCGCCTCGCACGGGCTCGAAGTGGTGAGCGTGGAATTAATTGGCTCTGCCAAGGAGCGCGTCCTAAGGGTGTTTTTGGAGAAAGACTCTGCGGGCCGGGCAAAGCTGAAAGCGGCGATTGAGACCGGAGGAGATGGGCAGTTGCCGGAGCGGCTGATGGAAGGCCGGTTGAGCGTTGAGCAACTTTCGGGCGTAACGCACGAGGATTGCGCGGAGTTCAGCCGGGATTTTGGCGTGTTGCTCGACGTGGAGGATCTGGTTCCCGAAGCTGAGTACACCCTGGAAGCAAGTTCGCCGGGCCTGGATCGCAAGTTGACGAAGCCTGCGGATTTTGAGCGGTTCAGGGGCTGTCTGGTAAAGATCCAGACGTTCGAGCCAGTCAAGAACAACCGCCACTGGCAGGGACGGCTGATTGCAGGGACTGAAGGCAGCGCGGTCGAGATGATAACGCTCGACCTGAATGCAGTAAAGCAAAACAGTAAGAGCCGGAAAGCCGGTGTAAGCACCGTTGAGATAGCGCTGGGCAACATTGAGAAGGCGCAACTGGTGCCGGAGATTTAAGAACCGCTCTGAACGCAAGAATGTTCAGGATCATTCAATGCGGAGAAGGATGCGCGGAACGCGCCTTCACCCAAAACCGAACTGAACCGGAAGTTGGAATCGGTACTGCGATTTCCATGCAGGGACAGTGATTGAGAGAGTAAGCAGAGTATGGCCAGCGCTCTATATCAAAGCATCGAGCTTTTGAGCCAGGAAAAGGGTATTGATCCCGCGGTGGTGGTCGGCGCCGTGGAAGAAGCCATTGCCCTGGCCACGCGCAAGTTCTACAAGACGCAGGAGAACATGCGCGGGGAGCTCAACAAGGAAACCGGCGAGATTACGGCCTATATCTACAAGACGGTTGTTGAGGACCTGGAGCATGTGGAGGATCCGGTAAACCAGATTACGCTTGCCGATGCCAATGAGCTGGCTCCGGGCGTTGAAGTGGGTTCGGAGATCCGCATTTACCGCGACACCAGTCCGCTGGGCCGCATCGCCGCGCAGTTGGCCAAGCAGGTGATCTTCCAAAAGGTACGCGAGGCCGAGCGCGACACTGTCTTCCAAGAATACGCGCACCGCGAAAAGGAAGTACTGAACGCGACGGTAAAGCGGATTGAGGGCCAGGACGTTATCTACGATCTGGGCAAAGCGGAAGCCCGCTGCCCAAAGCGCGAGCAGTCACGGTTGGAGCAGTTCTCAATCGGCGAGCGCGTACGCGTGGTGCTGATAAAGGTAGACCGCGCCGCGAAGGGTCCGCAGGTGATTGTTTCGCGAGCAGCTCCGGAGCTGGTGCAGAACCTGTTCCAATCAGAAGTGCCGGAGATCTACGACAACACCGTGGTGATCAAGGCGATTGCGCGCGAAGCCGGCGAACGAACCAAGATCGCCGTGCAGAGCCGCGACAAAGACGTTGATCCCGTGGGCGCATGTGTCGGCATGAAGGGTATGCGCGTGCAGTCGATCATCCGCGAGCTGCGCGGCGAGAAGATCGACATCATCGAATTCTCCGACGAAGTTACGACGTTTGCCGAAAAGGCACTGCAACCTGCCAAAGTGAGCCGAGTATCGATCACCGATCTGACAGAGAAGCAGCTTGAAGTGATTGTGGACGACACGCAGCTTTCGTTGGCGATCGGCAAGAAGGGACAGAATGTTCGCCTTGCTGCAAAGCTGTTGGGCTGGAAGATCGACATCAAGAGCGAAGAAGAGAAGCGGCAAGAGGTCGAGCAGCAGATGCAGGCCTTTGGCGGTGGACCTTCAACGCCGATCGAACAGGTTACGGAACTGGGAGAAGGCATCCTCCAAAAGCTGGTCACGGCGGGCATTACAACCGTGGAGGCGCTTGCCGACATGACACCGGAACAGCTTGAAGAGATTCCCGGCATCGGCGAAAAGACGCTGGAAAAGATCTCGGTTGCGGTGCGGCACTACTTTGGCCACTTTGAGGAAGGCGAGGCCGAACCGGCTACGCCGGATGCGGTAATAGATACCGCGGAGGCGGAGTCAGAAAACGCTCAGGAAGCATTGGACGAAATGGCGAGCGTTGAGGCAGCAGCAGAAGTGGACGACCAGATCGGCCTTGACACCGTGAATGAGAGCTCAACGGAAGTGACAGAGGCTCAAGTTAGCGAAGAAGAAATGAAGGCTGGCGAGGATGGCGCGTAAATGCGTGCCATTCACCCGAGCCACACGACCGTACACGCAAGTTTGACTAACATCCATCGCCACGAGGTAGCCATGAGCGACTAAGTGCTTTGGGGATGGAATTACTGAAAAGAGGCGGATGAGTAAGGTTCGTATCAACGATCTCGCGCGCGAGCTTGAAGTCAAGAGCAAACAGGTTCTTGATGTTCTGGCGGAAATAGGCATTGGCGCCGGCAAAACCCACTCCAGCTCACTTGAAGAAGGAGAGGCGGACAAAGTACGGGCGCATTTCTCGCATGCCGCGAAGGCGGGTGCGCACGGCAGTTCCGCAGGTTCGCGCCATGGTGCTCCGGCGATTACACCGAAGATTGATCTGTCGCACATTTCCAAGCCCGGCGATGTGCTGAAGGCGATCCAGGCCAAGAAGAAAGAAGAAGAGGAAGTGGCGCGTCATCCGCGCGTTGCCGCCAAGCCGGCAGAACCTGCAGCGACGGCCAAGACGCCGGAAAGTCATATTCCTTCAGCGGCCGCGCCCGCAGCCACTTCTGCGCCTGCTCCAGCGCCTCGCAGGATTGTTCCGCAGCCGCGCTCTGGCCCGCAAATCATTCATCCACCGGTCACTCCGGCAATCGCCACCAAGCCACCGAGCAAACCCGTGGTTGCCAAAGGCCCCGCCAGCACAGGCGCGAGCACTCGGCCCATCGTTGTGGTTGCACCGCCGCCGGGAACAGTAGTTGTCAAGCCGCCGGTTTCCCAAAAAGAAGAAAAGCCCGCAGTTGCAGCAACACCCAAGGCGGCTGCACCCCCGGCTGCTGAAACCCACGCAGCCAAGGCTGAATCGCATGTTGAATCTCCGGTGGCAGCTACGGCGGCGCCTTCTGTTGCAGATGTTAAGCCGGTAACGCACCAGGTTCCGCCAACCGGAGCCGCGGAGACAAATGTGGAAGCACCCGCAGCAACCGCGACAGAAGCTGTCCCGGCAAAACCCAAACCACCGGCGCCACCTGCTCCGCCGGCCCGCCGCATGGTGATGCCTCAAACCGGTCCAAGGCCTGTTTACAAAGCTCCTCCGCCGCCGCCGAAGATTGAAGCGCCAACCGGTACGTTCGCCGCTGGTGCTGGGATCCAGCGCGGCAAACCAATCTTTGATCGCAGGCCTCCGGGTGCAGGCCAGCGCACGGGCGCTCCGGTACCCGGCCAATATGCCGGTGGCCCAAGGCCCAAGCATCCAACGCGTACGCCGATGGGCGCTCCTGGTGGTCCAGGAGGCAGGCCCGGCTTTGGCGCGCGTCCAGGATTTGGCGGACCTCCGCGTCCCGGCTTTGGTGGACCAAGACCGGGTCCGGGAGGAGGAACTCCGCCGCCGGAGGCAGGGCGCCCGCAACGCGCGCCTTCACGAGGGCGCGCTCGCGGTCATCAACAGTATCCCAAAACCAAAGAAGGGCCGATGAAGGGCTTTGTGCCGCCGCCGCGTTACAGCGGTATGCAGTACAGCAATGAGCCTGTGCCCATTACACGCGAGATCACCGTCACGGAAGGCATCAGCGTAAAGGATCTTGCGGAGAAGCTGGAGACTCGCGCCAAGGACCTGATTGCCTCGCTGCTGATGAACGGTGTGTTCGTGACCGTTAATCAGTCGCTCGACGCTGAAATGGTGAAGGAAGTTTCGGCAAAGTTCGGTGCTGGAGCTACCGTAATCAGCTACGAAGAAGAGCTCGCCAACCAGGCCATCGAAGAAGTGCTGGAAGCACCGAACGCGAATGAGCTTGAAGTGCCGCGCGCGCCGGTGGTCACGGTCATGGGCCACGTCGACCACGGCAAAACTTCGCTGCTGGACGCGATTCGAGAGACCGACGTTGCAGCCGGCGAAGCAGGCGGTATTACGCAGCATATTGGCGCTTACAAGGTGCGCTTTGCCAAGGAAGGTTCGCCGGCTTCAGGGCGTGAAATCGTCTTCCTGGATACGCCGGGCCACGAGGCATTTACGCGCATGCGCGCCCGCGGAGCCAAGGTGACCGACATCGTTGTGATTGTGGTTGCTGCCGACGACGGTGTAATGCCCCAGACGCTGGAAGCCGTGGATCACGCCAAGGCGGCCGAGGTACCGATCATTGTTGCGGTGAACAAGGTTGACAAGCCTGAGGCCAATCCCGATCGCGTGAAGAAGCAGCTTGCCGATCGCGGCCTGATTCCCGAAGAGTGGGCAGGTGCGGGTCAGGAAGGCACGGTGTTTGTGGAGGTCTCCGCAAAGAAGCGGATGAACCTCGACCTGCTGCTGGAGATGATCTGCCTTGTATCCGATATCCGCGCGCCCAAGGCAACACCGGGCCGCAAGGCTGTGGGCAGCGTTCTGGAGGCGAAACTCGATCGCGGCCGCGGCGCAGTAGCCTCCGTATTGGTGCAGGACGGCACGCTCCGCCTGAACGACAGCTACATAGTGGGCAACACGTTTGGTAAGGTGCGCGCCATGTTCGACGATCGCGGCCGGGCAATTGAGGAAGCCGGTCCTTCGACTCCTGTCGAAGTCCTGGGACTGGAAGCGATTCCCGATGCCGGCGACACATTCCTCGTGGTTGCCGACCGTGACAAGGCCAAGGGAATTGCACAGTACCGCAAGATGAAGGAGCGCGAAGCGCAGCTTGCCAAGAGCTCACGCGTCTCGCTGGAAGGACTTGCGGAACAGATTCGCCAGTCTGGCGTGAAGGACATGCCGCTCATTATCAAGGGTGACGTAACGGGCTCAGTGGAAGTGCTGGCCGATTCGCTCGTCCGCATGTCGACCGAGAAGGTTCGCGTCAAGGTACTCCACTCGGGCGTTGGCTCCATTACCGAAAGCAATGTGCTGCTGGCGACCGCGTCCAATGCGATCATCATCGGCTTCAACGTGCGGCCTGAGCGCAAGGCAGCCGAGCTGGCGCAGCAGGAGAACGTTGAGATCCGTATCCACTCCATCATTTACGAATTGCAGGATGAGATTCGCCTGGCGATGATGGGGCTGCTGGAACCCACGTTCAAAGAAAGCTACCTTGGCCGTGCCGAAGTGCTCAACATCTTCAGAATTCCGAAGGTGGGCACCATTGCCGGTTGCCGCGTGCAGGACGGCGTGATCCGCCGTGATGCCGAGGTGAAGGTGATGCGCGACGGCGAGCAGGTTTTCAAGGGCAAGGTTGGCTCGCTCAAGCGCTTCAAGGACGATGCGCGCGAGGTGACTAACGGCATGGAGTGCGGCATCGGCGTCGCCGGTTTCAGCGATCTGAAAGAAGGCGACTTGATCGAAGCCTTCTCCACGGAGAAGATGGCCGCCGACCTGGGCGCGCTGACTTCAGCCAAGGCATAACGTCCATAATCAGATCCGCAGGGGCCGTTTCTCTTTGAGAGGCGGCCCTTTTTCCATTGCGCAATGCTACAATTCGAGCCGATTACTTTTGGCCGCCTGGACTTGCAGGCTTTTTGACTTCAAGGACGGCCAGGAAGAGATGATATGTCTCACAAGTCTGCATGTTCCATCGGAATGATCGGCGCGCGAATCTCAGGACTGCTTTTCATGACTGTTCTTGCCATTGCATTGCCCGCTCCCGCGCAAAACGTAAACCTGTTTCCCGCCGACTACGAGTCCCAGTGGACGCGCATTACGGTTCCGCCGGGGCACCCCGTAAGCGATGTGGCCCAATGGCATATTGATGCCGCCAAGCACACCATTGTTTGTGATGGAAATGGCGGCCATGAGTGGCTGCGCTTCAACAAGGAACTCAGGAACTTCACCTTCCATGTGAAATGGCGTTTTACTCCCGTAACCACCGGCACGCCAAAGTACAACAGCGGAGTGTATTTCCGCAACGACGAAGATGGAACGATCTGGCACCAGGCGCAGACCGGCGCAGGCGGCGGCTACCTCTTTGGAGAGACACCGATTGACGGCAAGTTGCAGCGCTTCAATCTGA
The DNA here is from genome assembly GCA_963843655.1 of uncultured Acidobacteriaceae bacterium. Classification (GTDB taxonomy): domain Bacteria; phylum Acidobacteriota; class Terriglobia; order Terriglobales; family Acidobacteriaceae; genus Telmatobacter. Next base: position 211,563 of record CAWJLD010000007.1, read on the forward strand.
GCAAGGAAATGAAAGAGAACCGCGTAAAGCCAGCCGGCCAATGGAATGTCTACGACATTCGTTGCGTTGACCACACCTGCACGCTGGCCGTAAATGGCGTGGTGGTGAACACGCTGACGCTGAGTACGGAGAAGGGCTACATCGGCCTGGAGTCAGAGGGATACCAGATTACGTTCAAGAATATGAAGGTTCACGAGTTGCCGTAGCGGAAATGAAGCAGGCCGTTACATCGGATATCGCTCCACAGCGATTGCAGCCTGCGCCACAATTCGGCTCAATGCAACGGCGTCGGCGGGAATGAAGCGGGTGAGCCTTCGCAGTATGGCGAGCTGGGTTTGCAGTTCGTCTCCTTGCGAGCATGCTGCGAGCACGCGCCGCGCGGCCTGCTCGGCCAATGCAATTGATTCATCCGCGAGCAAGCCTGCAATGGCCGTTGCGGCCAGGGCCGTCGCCTTTCCACCGTCAGCCTGTTTGCGGGCACGCAGTAATGCCGACTCAAAGGCAAAGATATGGCTGATGACATCGGCCAGGTCGGCCATCACTTCCTGTTCGTTTTCGAGCGCCGACATAAAGCGCTGGCTCGCCACTCCCGACATGAAGAGCGCTGTCTTCTTCATCGATTCTAGAATTGCTGTCTCACGGGCCAACGATTCATCCTTGTCCCGGCCAGTGTCAAAGCTGGGCGGTTCCATGACTTCTTCCATGACGCGCTTGATGGCCGCCATTACAGGGAGCCGGCCTTTCATGGCGCGTTTCATGATCCAGCCGGAGACGATCAGGCGATTGATTTCATTGGTACCCTCGAAGATGCGATTGATGCGGGCATCGCGGTATGTGCGCTCGGCGGGATACTCCTCGACGTAGCCATAACCACCCATGGTGGCCACAAGCTCGTCCGCCACGAACGAGAGCATCTCCGATCCGTAAATCTTCATGATGGAGCACTCGATTGCGTATTCCTCTGCCGTAGATCGCGAGTCTGCGGGAGTAGGTACGTGGTCAGCGCCTATCTGAGCAAGACGCGCATCCATCATTCCGGCGGTGCGATACACCATGCTCTCGGCGGCAAACATCTGTGCGACGGAGGCCGAAATCTTGCTTTGAATCATGCCGAACTCGGCGATGGGCTTGCCAAACGCGCGGCGCTCCTTTGCGTACTTGACCATGTGAGTGATGGCGCTGCGCGCTCCACCGATGCAGGCAGCGCAAAGCTTGAACCGGCCGACGTTCAGTACGTTAAAAGCAATGTGATGTCCTTTGCCTGCTTCGCCGAGCAGATTTGAGGCGGGAATTTTGCAGTCGGTGAGGACCAGAGGACACGTGGATGAGCCGTGAATTCCGAGTTTGTGTTCCTCATTGCCGACGGTGAGACCCGGCGTATCGCGTTCGACGAGGAAGGCGGAGAATTTCTCGGCTCCGTCAGGTTCGATGATCTTGGCAAAGATGGTGTAGAGTCCGGCGGGGGCGCAGTTGGTGATCCACTGTTTTTCGCCGTTGAGTATGTAGAAGGCCTCATCTTCTGAAAGTACTGCGCGGGTGCGGATGTGCATTGCGTCCGAACCCGAAGTGGATTCGGAGAGCGCATAGGCCGCGATCCATTCACATGTAGCGAGCTTTGGCAGATAGCGTTGCTTCTGCTCATCAGTGCCATACCAGACGAGCGGCAGCGTTCCGATGCCGATGTGCGCACCGAAGGCAGTTGAAAAGCCGGCCAGCACCGAGATGTGATCGGTGATGAGAAGCGAGCTGACCTTATCGAGATCAAGCCCGCCATATTGCTCAGGAATTTCGACGGCTGTAAAGCCAAGCTGGGCGGCCTTGCGCAGCAATCCTGCCATAACGCCAGGTTGTTTAGCTTCAATCGCATCGATGATGGGCAGAATTTCCTCGCTGGCAAAGCGCGCAGCAGTCGCTGCAATCTGCCGCTGCTCTTCGTTCAGGTCTTCGTGGGTAAATATCTCAGCGGGGTTGCGGTCCTCAAGGAGAAAGCTGCCGCCCGGCGGGGCAACGATCGGAGACTGCGGCTGTGTGCTCATTCGGAAACCATCTTCACACAGCACAGTACTGCAAGCGGTTACAGGTGGGCAAATTGAGTGACGGAGGCTGCAAATTCGTGTGTATGCGCAGATGCACGGATTTTCAGCGAATTTGTACAAATGGGCTGCATTCGACGTGGACGGCTGTTCGGGCCCTGATCAAACACACAGAGATAAAGGCACAGGCGGCCCAAACGGAACAGGGGACACTCTCATAAAGCCTCCCTGAGATTCTTTCTGTAGCGCTCGAATGATTTGCGGCCCGCATTGGTAAGGCGCAATAGCGTTTGAGGAATCTTTCCCTTGTATGTCTTCTCAACCTCAACATATGCTGCCTGCTCAAGGCGCGAGATATGGCTCGAGAGGGTCCCCTTATTCATGCCGGTTTCGTGCTGCAGATAGAGAAAATCGGCTTGGTCAACCGCAAAGAGCAGGGCGACGATCATGAGGCGACCCGGTTCGTGGATTATACGGTCCAGACCGGCGATCGATTGAATCTGAGAGTTCATTCGGTCTCCGCTTTGGGCATGGGCGTATTGCGGACATAAAGAAGAAGGCTGATGCCGCCGGAGACAAGGAACATTACGGACAAGAGAAAGAAATATAGCAGGAAGGCGCCAAAAAGCGTTGCTTGCACGGCGGAGCCTCCCACAGATTCAAGAAATGGGCCGGGGAGAAATGCTGTAATTACTGCAGCAGCCATCATCGCAGCCACGACGATCCACTTCCAATGGACAGCGAACGCAGTTCGATACGCGTACGTGCTGGCGAAGGCGATGCTGACGACCAGAAAGAACGCAAAAGCTGGTTCCGACCCTATCTTTGCCAGGTAGAAGGCTGCGACCGCCGTGATCGCTGCAACAGCAAACGCGATCGCGAACCCCCAGACCGATTTGGATTTTCGATAGGAGACGAAGCCTGTTCGAGGGTAGGTGAGCCGTTCCTTGATGGCTTTCATTCCGAAATGGAGGACCAGGCTCATCAAGATTACATACCCCATAAAGGCCCACATATTGTGCCAGATGGAATCGGCTGATGAATGTGCCTGAAACCAAATCAGGATAGAGAACCCCATGAACATAAACCCCATTCCGAGTTCCATAACGCCGTCGATATTGCCGTACAGGGCGGGCCGCTTGAGAAGGCTTTCGATCCGTTCCATGTTTCCTCCTCTCCTTTCGCAAGGGAGCAGCGACCAAAGGTTAGGTAACATGTCAGCATCAACTCCACAATGTGCAAACTAGTTTTCATTACCAACCACTTTTTGTCAAGTACTTATGCTCCGGACTATTGTTTCCGGGGATTCGGAAGCATCGGGAACGAAACACCCGTGGTGATTCCATGAAGGAAAATTACAATTGCACAATTGCGTCGATTTGCCCGGTCCTGACTCTCTATTCTGGGTGGCGACGCATAAACGAGCTTTTACAGCACATTGGGGGTCATGGATGGAGACAGGATTAGCCGGAAAGACGGTTTTGATCACGGGAGCGGCAAGTGGGATTGGCTATGCTACGGCTTTGGCTTTCGCGCGGGAGGGGGCGCATCTTGCGCTGATGGACCGTGACAAGGCCAAGCTTGCGGAGCGGGCCGGCGAACTGCGCGGCCTCGGATCGCGCGTAACATTGGCGGCGGCGGATCTTTCCCGTGCGGATGGTGTTGCCGACGGCGTGAACGCCATTCTTGCAGAGCTGCCAGACGGTCCTGACGTACTGGTAAACAATGTTGGCTATGCGGCGCCCCGATCATTCATGGACACCACCGACGACGAATGGGAGAAGAGTTTCCAGATCAATTTCATGGCGGCGGTTCGGATGACCAGGACGCTGCTGCCGTTGATGCGCAAGCGCGAGGGGGCGGCAATTGTGAATAACGGATCGGACCTGGGCCGGCAGCCCGAAGCGATTCCCGCGGACTATGGCGCGATGAAAGCAGCGCTGCTAAGCCTGACAAAGAGCCTGGCACGCGCGGAAGCGCCGGGCATTCGCATCAATGCGGTTGCACCGGGACCGATCTGGACTCCCTTCTGGACGAATCCAGGTGGTTTTGCCGATTCGCTGGCCGCGGTACACAAGATGCCGCCGCGCGAGGCCGTGGAGCACGAGATGAAGCTGCGCCAGTTGCCGCTGGCGCGCATGGGCGAGCCGGAAGAGGTGGCAAATGTTATCGTATTTCTTGCTTCGCCGCTTGCGTCGTTTGTGACCGGGTCGGTTTGGGGAATTGACGGCGGCAGCATCCGCAGCCTGATTTAGGATACGGCCCGCTGTGGGAAACGGGAACACCCAACGATCAAGCACATGTTGCCGACGCTGGCCGGGCCAATTTTCCTGAGCGAATCATGAGGGTGATGGCCGCGCTCATCCACCATAGCGCCTGGACCGCCGCCAGCGAGGTGACGGCTGGCGAAAGAATGAGCTGATACAGAGAGCTAACTCCGAGAACGACGAAGGCTGCGGCAAGAACCATGGCCAGGACCGCATAGGTACGGGGAAGAACCCGGGAGTTCCACAGGACCACACCCAAGGGAAAGAACAGCGCCGGCGCGGCGATGATGAAGTAGAGGTGCTGGATTGCGTGGCCGATGGCGTTGCTAATGAGTCCCATGGTCTCCGGTCTGCTGCCAAGAGCGCTGATGTAGAACGTGACTTCAGCAAGGCTCACCATCATGAGCACCGCGCCACCAAACAACACCAGAGAGCCCGAGAGCTTGCCTGCTGCCTGTGCAAGATGAACAAGGGCGAGGGCGAAGATGATGATGAGAAACGGGCCGACCGCCTGAAGCCACGCTCCCCACATGACCTGGTGAAGATGCGTGCTGGCGAAGGCGATCATCCGCGAGGAATCGGCGTCGAGTGGCGGCCCGGTGTTGATGGCGAATGAAGTGCCGATCATCAACACTCCGATGAGACCGGAGAGACCCGCGGCGACGCACTGCATGCGAGAGAGTACTGGTTGACTCATGGGGTGACCTCCGCGGTGGAATACCGCCGCGTATGCGCTGATACGGACAACTTGCCCGGGAAGTTCCGTTAGTCGGAAGGACACTCGAGGATGCGTCGGAACTCGGCGCGCATGGCATCCACCGATGCGACGGCGGATGAGACATCTACTCCGAGACCAACGAGAGAAGACTGGGAAAGCTGCAGGCTTGCTTCGACGGTTTCGGGCACCGCCTCAGTAGCGCCGATGCGGTAGAGATGGCAGGCATGGTCGGCGTCACGTGCGCGGGCGATAATTTGCACGTCGGGCCGGATAGAACGAATATAAGTTACGATTTCATCGGCGGCCTGGCGGGCATTGATGGTGATGATGACGCCGGGTGCATCGTCGATGCCGCAGACCTTGAGAAATTCAGGATTGGACGCATCGCCAAAGTAGACTTCATGGCCGGCGCGGCGGTCGGCAATGACTGCATCCGGATCGTTGTCGGTTGCGATGTAGCTCACGTTGTTTCGGCGAAGGGCGGAACAAACCACCTTACCAACTCGGCCATAACCTACGACAATCGCGGAGAGCGACTGTCCTGCGTCTGGGCTGACTGTAAGTTCGGGAGCAATTTCGGCTATCCGGGTCTTGCGGCCTTCCAGTGCGGGAGCCAGCCTCCGGGCAGCGTGCGAGAGCAGAGGCGTAGCGGCCATGGAAACCGATGTGACGGCAAGCGAAAGGGCTGACGCATGATGACTAAGGAGATTGAGATCGGCGGCGATGCCGATGATGACAAAAGCGAATTCGCCGCCTGGGCCCAGAAGCATTCCCGCCTCAATGGCGGCCGGCCAGCGAAAGCGAAACAGGCGCGCGAGCAGCGTGACAACGATTGCCTTTCCGAAGATCAAGGCCGCTACACAGGCAAACAACAGAGCAGGCTCTTGAAAGAGTTCACGCACGTCAACCCGCATGCCGACGGTGAAGAAGAAGACTCCAAGCAGAAGACCCTGGAAGGGTTCGATGCTTGCCTGGATGGCCTTGCGAAATTCGGTTTCAGCCAGGAGCAGGCCGGCAATGAATGAACCCATCGCCATGGACATGCCTGCCTGATGAGCAACAACGCCTGTGCCCACGATGACGAAGAGGACTGCCGCGATAAACAATTCTGTTGAGTGTGCGGCGGCCACCAGGCGAAACAATGGGCGAAGTAAATAGTGCCCGAAGAGAACAATGACTCCCACGGCTAGGGCAGCCTGCAAAAGAGCTTTAAGGAGGCTGGCGGCCACGGATCCACCCGAATTCGTAAGGCCGAGCGTAACGAAGACGAGAATGGGAATTACGGCGATATCCTGCGCAAGAAGAACAGCAAAAATAGCTCTGCCGGGCGTGGTGGAGACCCGGTGCTGACGGTTGAGGATCTCGAGCACAATTGCCGTAGATGAGAGCGAGAGGCTGGCACCCAGAATGATGGCGGATGACAGATCGAGCCCGAAGGCAGAGAGGATTGCGCTGATAAGAGCCGAAGAGAGCAGAACCTGCAGGCCCCCGAATCCACCCACCAACCTGCGCATTTGCTTCAAGCGTTGCAGAGAAAGCTCGAGCCCAACGAAGAACAGCAGAAAAACGATGCCGAGTTCGGCGATGCTCGATACGTGCCCGCTATTGGTAATGGTGATCCAATAAAGAGGGTGGAAGGATGCTGTGAAGGACCCTAGTCCAAAAGGGCCCAGCAGAGCCCCTGCAGCCAGGTACCCAAGCACGGGACTGACGCCCCATTTGCGAACGATGGGAATCAGCACACCGGCGGTGCCAAGCAGGACAAGCGCATCGCTGTAGGCGGTAATGTTGAAGTCGGCGGTGACGAGCAAGTATCCTCCGAAAGCCTACAATGGGCGCGAGCCGCAGATGCAAGATACAAAAACGGTTAACGTAATACGACGTACCGCAACAGGCTATGGTAAACCCGCGAAGCGGTCAGCGGCGCCTTTGAGGTAGCGGAAGACGGACTGAAGGCTAACGGTAGACCGCCGAAACCGCTGAATCACGTACAATTACGGTTATCCGGTATCTGGAGGCCTACCCTGTTCGCAGTGTTGTTCTCTCGCATAGCTTTTGCAACCGGCCCGTTACAGGCCATGGCCGCTCAAGCAGCCTCATATATTGCGTTTCTTCAGCAGAGCGGCCTGCGCCACTACCTGAAGGCGCAATTCGGCGATCAGACATTCAGGGGGCTCTACCACTGGAATCTCTTTGACGCGCTGATATTGATTCCGTATTTTGCGGTGATGATCGTGCTGGCGCTGTACGGCGTGCATCGCTACACGCTGTGCTATCTGTACTTCAAACACCGGAAGAATTACGACCCCAATCCGCCGCGCCATTTTGACGAACTTCCGCGCGTCACCGTGCAGTTGCCTATTTTCAATGAGCAGTTCGTGATCGACCGTTTAATCGAGGCAGTGTGCGCGATAGAGTATCCGCACGAGAAGCTCGACATCCAGGTACTCGACGACTCGACGGACGAAACGCAAGAGGTGGCGGCAGGCATTGTAGAACGCTATGCGGCCCTGGGGCACCCGATCTCTTACATTCATCGCACCAACCGTCACGGCTTCAAGGCCGGCGCACTCGATGCGGGCCTGAAGGTGGCCAAGGGCGAGTATGTGGCCATCTTTGATGCTGACTTTGTGCCACCGCCCGACTGGCTGATGAAGGTGATACACCATTTTGCCCAGCCTGAGATTGGCATGGTGCAAACGCGCTGGACGCACCTGAACCGCAACTACAGCATGCTGACGCAAATTGAAGCCATTTTGCTGGATGGCCACTTTGTGCTGGAGCATGGCGCGCGCGCACGGACAAACGATTACTTCAATTTCAACGGCACGGCCGGTATGTGGAGGATCAAGGCCATCCACGATGGCGGCGGCTGGCAACACGACACCCTGACAGAAGATACGGACCTGAGCTACCGCTCGCAGCTTGCCGGGTGGAAGTTCAAATATCTGCCGGATGTGGAGTGCCCATCGGAACTTCCGATTGAGATGACGGCATTTAAGACGCAGCAGGCGCGATGGGCCAAGGGACTGATCCAGACGAGCATCAAAGTATTGCCACAGGTTTTCCGGTCAAATGTGCCGCGGCGCATCAAGGTCGAGGCCGTGTACCACCTGACGGCGAACCTGAGCTATCCGCTGATGGTGATCATGTCTGCCGCGCTCATGCCGGCGATGATCTGCCGGTTCTATCAGGGCTGGTTCCAGATGCTGCTGATCGATGTACCGCTGTTTACCGCGTCATCCTTTTCAATTGCCGTGTTCTACGTAATGAGCCAGCGCGAGCTGTTTCCGAACGCGTGGAAGAAGACTTTTCTCTATTTGCCCTTCCTGATGGCGCTGGGCATTGGCTTGACGGTCACCAATACGAAAGCAGTAATGGAAGCGCTGCTGGGCATCAAGAGCGCGTTTGTGCGCACGCCCAAGTACCGTGTGGCCAAGAAGGGCGAGAGGTCGCAGGCCGCCAAGTACCGTAAGCGATTGAAACTGGAGCCGTGGATTGAACTCCTGCTGGGCTGCTACTTTGCGCTGGCGATTGTGTACACGTTCATGAACGAGAACTACTTCACCGCTCCGTTCCTGATTCTGTTCGTGATCGGTTACTGGTACACGGGCCTGATGAGCCTGTTGCAGGGGCGCTTTGAGCGTTGGCGTACGGGCGGGGCGAATACGGACGAATCGAGTCCGAAGCCGTTTCCTGTGGGTGTGTAAAAGAACGGCCAAGTACCGCTGGATTGCCGCACCGGGCAGCCTTGCCCTGCTCCGCTACAATAGTTAGAACCGCCGGCGCTCTGTATTGACAAGTCCAACACCCGCCGGGCGCGTCAAAGCAATATGCTGGCAAATAATCTTTCTGAAGCGCTTACGTTCGACGACGTGCTGCTGGTGCCCGCCTACAGCGATGTGGTTCCCATGCAGGTGAGTACACAGACGCAACTGACGCGGGACATCACCCTCAACACGCCGTTGCTCTCCTCGGCAATGGACACGGTGACCGAGTCGCGCATGGCCATTGCAATGGCGCAGCTCGGCGGCATCGGCATTGTGCACCGGAATCTGTCGATCACCGATCAGGCCGGCGAGATCGACAAGGTGAAGCGGTCAGAGAGCGGCATGATCGTCGATCCGGTGACGATAGGACCGGACCAGCTGATTGCAGACGCGCTGGAAGTGATGCGCCGCTACAAGATTTCGGGCGTGCCGGTGACGCAAGGCAAACGGCTGGTAGGCATCCTGACCAATCGCGACCTGCGGTTTGAAACGCGCACCGACATTCCCGTCGGCGACGTAATGACTAAGGAAAACCTGATCACCGTGCCGGTGGGCACAACGCTGGAAGAGGCCGAACTGATTCTTCACAAGCACCGGGTGGAGAAGCTGCTGGTGGTGAATGACCAGTACGAGCTGAAGGGCCTGATCACGGTCAAGGACATCCAGAAGAAGCTGAAATATCCAAACGCCAGCAAGGATGAAAAGGGCCGTCTGCGCGTTGGCGGCGCCATTGGGGCAACGGGCGACTACCTTGAGCGCGCGGCGGAACTGGTGCGCGCACGCGCCGATGTGCTGGCGATCGACTCCGCTCACGGACACTCGTCGCGCGTGCTAGAGGCAGTTAGCGAAGTGAAGAAGATGTATCCCAGGGTGGCTTTATTGGCCGGCAACGTGGCGACATACGACGGCGCGATGGCCTTGATGGATGCGGGAGCGGATGCGGTCAAGGTCGGCATTGGGCCTGGATCGATTTGCACGACGCGCATGGTAACCGGAGCCGGCATGCCACAGATAACGGCGATCGCCGAGGCCTACAGGGCGTGCCGCGAGCGCGGGATACCAGTGATTGCCGATGGCGGAATCAAATACTCGGGCGAGATTGCGAAGGCGATTGCGGCCGGCGCCAGCTCGGTGATGATCGGGTCGTTGTTTGCAGGCGTGGATGAGAGTCCGGGCGAGACGATTCTGTACCAGGGCCGCAGCTTCAAGAGCTATCGCGGTATGGGATCGCTGAGCGCGATGAGCCAGGGGTCGGGTGAGCGCTACTTTCAGGGATCGGCCGATCTGGGTGTCGGCGATGCGCCGCCCGAAGGCGTGGTGCAGCGGGAGCGCGCAAACCAGAACCGGCTGGCGAAGTTTGTCCCCGAAGGAATCGAAGGGCGCGTTCCGTATCGCGGGCCGCTTGAGTCAATGGTCTATCAACTTGTGGGCGGACTACGCTCCGGTATGGGCTACCTGGGCTGCGGAACCATTGTCGACCTGCAGGAGAAAGCGAAATTTGTCCGCATCTCCGGCGCGGGTTTGCGCGAGAGCCACGTGCACGACGTGATCATCACGCGCGAAGCGCCGAACTACCATGTCGAATAGCGGCAGAGGCTTAGGCTTCTGGGTGCGCGCATGGTGGCCGGTAGCTGTCGGCGTAGGCGTCATCGCGCTTGAGTCGACTCTGCTGTTCAGCACAGCACGAACTTCCGGACCATTTCGGATGTTGTATCAAGCCCTGTTCGGCCCAGTGGACAATGCCGAATGGGCGACGATCCACTTCCACATTCGCAAGAGCGGGCACTTTCTGGGCTACGGCCTGCTGTCGCTTACTTGGCTTCGGGCATGGCGGATGACGTTGCCGAAATCACTGTTCGTGACCAACGCTCTGCTGGCGTTGCTGGGGACAGCAATGACCGCGAGCGCCGATGAGCTCCACCAAACTTTGCTGCCAGGACGCACCGGAACCCCTTGGGACATCCTGCTTGACTGCTCGGGTGCGATCACGCTGCAGTTGATTGCTTTGGCTTGCATGCTAATCATCAGGCCTAAAAGCGGCCAGCGCGTGGCGTAAGATTTGGCAGGCCTCCGGGTAGGCTGGCTACAAAATTATGCGGTAAAGAACGTATAGCCAGTTGTCGGTCGAGAATGACCTTCGATGAAATCCGGGGCGCTATTACACTATTTGTGCCGCAGACTGTTAACTGCGGAATTTGAAGCCCCGCTTCTCGAGATAGGCTTTGCTGGTCTTCTCCGTCTCAAGCGGTGTCATCGGCCCGTCTTTCGATGGATCCAGCTCCACCATGATGCCGGTTTCCAGCCCCTTCTTTTCCATCAAGTCCAGAATGGCCGGGATATCCACTTTGCCTTCTCCCATAGGACAATAGCCCTCGTACCACTGCCAACCCTTGTAGTCCTTCAGGTGCATGTGGGTGACCAGGGGAAGGAAATCCTTCACGACCTGGACCGGGTCGGCGCCACCTTTCTGGAGCTGGCCCACATCAGGCGCAAACTTGAGGTTCTTCGTATTGACCGCATCCATCACCGCGTAGACTTCGTCCCGGTGTTCGACGGCGGTGCTCGTATGTTGATGAAGTCCGCATTCCATGCCGAGATCCGTAATCACCGCGGCATAATTGTTGAGTCCGGAGACAATATCGTCCTTGTGCTCCTTGAAGTTGTAGGTTGCGGAATCGACGTGATTGACCTGCAGCACAACGTAGCTGCCACCGTACTTCTTCGCGATCGGGCATTGCTGCTTTAACCGTTCGATCTCCGGCTGGCGGTTTGCAGGATTCAGCACATCAACGGCGGTGTACCCGGAAAGCAGCGGAACCTTGTATTGCTCCATCAAAGGCTGCAACTGTCCCCGCGCATCCCAGTCGACAATATCGTCCATAAATGTCTCGAAATTCCAGAAACCCTCGGCGGCGATGTCCTTCAAAGCCCCGTCCAGCGTATGGTCATGAGCTCCAGGCTTAAGTGGGAATGTGCCCCAGGTGATGCAGGTATGGCCAATCTTGATCTTGCTCGGGGGCAGGCTCTCGCCAAATGCCTTCAGCCCACCGGCGCACGCAACGCCCGCGGTCAGCGCCACAGTCTTCATCATTTCGCGCCGAGTAAGTTTCTTCTTCATAGTGCAAGGACCCCCAATGAGGAAATTACCCATGCGGGGAGGCATGGGCCGGCGCTGCGGCCGTACCCAAGGAGTGTAGTTGATCTTTCCGTACATGGTCCAGACAGTCCTTCCTGCCTCAGGCAGTGTCCTGCACGTGAACCAAATCTACGAAGGTTGATCGAAAGTAAAACGGGCGCATCCCTTGATAGGGATACGCCCGCGTGATTTGCTGCAAAAGAAGCGATGATGAAATCCGCTTAAGCGGCTTCTTCGCCGCCTTCGCCTGCTGCTTCGGCATCTTTTTTCTGCTCTTCGAGCTGCTTTTCGAGCTCTGCGCGCTTCTTGGCCTTGAGGTCGGCACGCTTCTGGCGCTTGACTTCAAGCTGCTTTTCGGCACCGAGCAGTTCGATAAACGCCTTCTCCGCGCCGTCGCCCTGCTGGAAGCCTGTACGAACGATGCGCAGATAGCCTCCCTGCCGGTCGCCGTAGCGAGGCGCGACGGTATCGAACAACCGTGCGACAGCCTTGTCGGTCATGAGAAAGCTGAGCGCCTGACGGCGCGAGTGAAGATCGCCCTTCTTGCCGAGGGTGATCATTTTTTCGACGTGCGGGCGGACAGCCTTGGCTTTGGCCACGGTGGTCTCCACACGGTCTTCTATGATGACGGACGTGACCAGGTTGCGCAGCAAAGCGCGACGGTGACTGGTGTTGCGTCCGAGCTTGAATCCTGCATTGCGATGGCGCATTTCTTAGCTCCTAGCTTCCAGCTCCCAGCTTCTAGCTCGATCGCCTTGGAATCGGCGATTTGGTACTCACACCAGAAGGCTAGAATCGAGTAGCTCTTTAGTTTCTCGACTCGCTTTGAACTTCTAACTACCAGTCTTCTAGCCCTTGGGGTGAACCAACTTTGCTGGTTCCCGCACTCTCAGGCTAGAAGCTAGTAGCTGGAAGCTAAAAGCTATCTTTAGAAGTTCTCAGTCTCAGTGGGCAACTGGAGGTCTACAGAATCCAGGGGCTCATCCTCTTCGTCAAAGCGGCCATAGCTGGCAGCCAGGGCGGTGGCGGGAGGAATGCTCGTGGGTCCGGGGACCGCGTTGCCGTTTTCGTCGATCTTCATGCCCAGCGAAAGACCCATCTGGGCAAGGATTTCCTTGATTTCGTTCAAGCTCTTGCGGCCGAAGTTCTTGGTCTTGAGCATTTCGGCTTCAGTCTTCTGCACCAGTTCGCCGATGCTCTGGATGTTGGCGTTCTTGAGGCAGTTGTAGCTGCGGACCGAGAGCTCCAGCTCTTCGACGGAGCGGTTCAGATTGTCGTTGCGAAGGAGGATGCGGCCTTCTTCACCGCGCGCTTCGGCTTCAATCTCTTCCTCGAAGTTGATGAAGATGTTCATGTGGTCCTTGAGCAGCTTGGCGGCCAGGCCGACAGCATCGGCAGGCAGCACTGCGCCGTTGGTCCACACTTCGAGCGTGAGCTTGTCGTAGTCGGTGATCTGTCCCAGGCGGGCGGCATCGACGACGTAGTTCACGCGGCGCACCGGGGAGTGAACGGAGTCGACAGGAATAAAGCCCAATCCCAGATCGGAGTCGAAGTTCTTATCGGCGGAGACATATCCGCGCCCACGCTTGAGGCGCATTTCCATGTCGAGCTTGCCGCCTTCAGAGAGCGTGGCCAGGTAGATGTTCTTGTCGAGGATCTCGACGTCGCCATCGGCCTCGATCATGCCTGAGGTGACAACACCGGGCTGGTCGGCACGCAGATAAAGCGCCTTGGGGCCCTCGCCCTGGAGCTTGAAGGGAACCTGCTTGAGGTTGAGGATGATGTCGGTTGCGTCTTCGACAACGCCGGTGATGGACTGGAACTCGTGCAGCACGCCTTCAATGCGAATAGCTGTAACGGCGGCGCCTTCAATGGAGCTGAGCAGCGTACGCCGCAGAGCGTTGCCAATGGTGGTGCCGAATCCGCGCTCAAAGGGCTGCGCGCTGAACTTGCCGAATGTGTCGCTCAGCGTCTCGGCATCGACTGCCAGGCGCTTCGGTTTTTGAAATCCTCTCCACAACATATATGTCTCTTTTCCCGCACGGCATGTACGTCGCGATGCATTTTGCGGCGGCCGCGCAAGTTCTCCTTTGGTTGGAATGCAGAGAAAAGTGGCCAGTGAACAGTGGTCAGTGGTTCCGCGTGGGAATACTGATCACTGTCTGCCGTTCACTGTTCCCTGTGGTTCTTACTTGCTGTACAGTTCGACGATCAACTGTTCGTTGATCGGCAAGTTGACGTCAGCGCGCTTGGGCAGCGAGAGCACGCGTCCGGTAAGATTCTCAAAGTTCATTTCAAGCCAGACCGGCAGCGGATTCTGCTGTGCAAACTGCGCGCCCTCTTCGACAATCTGGAATTTCTTCGCGTTGTCGCGGATGGCGATTTCGTCGCCGACGTTGACCTGAAACGAAGGAATATTCACCTTGCGGCCGTTGACGGTGACGTGCCCGTGACGGACGACCTGGCGGGCCTGACGGCGCGAGATGGCGAAACCGAGACGGTAAGCCACGTTATCCAAACGCCGCTCGAGCTGCTGGATGAGCAGTTCGCCGGTGACGCCGGCGGCGCGGTTGGCCTTCTCGTAGTACTCGCGGAACTGGCCCTCGAGGGTGAAGTACATGCGCTTGGCCTTCTGCTTTTCGTGCAGTTGCAGGCCGTAGCCTACGATCTTGGCCTTGCGGTCCTTGCCATGCTGGCCGGGAGGAAAGTTGCGCTTCTCAATGGGGCAACGGTCGGAGGTACACTTGGTACCCTTCAAAAAAAGCTTGGTGCCTTCGCGACGGCAAAGGCGGCAGACTGCTCCTGTATAACGAGCCATTTCTTCTCCTGACTTCGGATGACGGCCGGTTTACGCGTAATGCAGCTTCCAGCTTCCAGTTGTCAGCTTTTCTTGCTGGAGCGACTGTATTGCTCAGCCTTAAAGCATTTGCTGAAGCTTGTGCTTCTGCTGCGTGGGACGCTTCGTCCCGGCCCTGATTAACTTACAGTTATCTGTTGTTAGTTTTCAGTTGCCAGCTTCTTCACTCCGACAACCGATCACTGTTCACTGACAACCGTACTTACACTCTGCGCCGCTTCGGTGGCCGGCAGCCGTTGTGGGGCACCGGCGTTACGTCGCGGATGGACTTGACTTCGATGCCGGCCGCAGCCAGAGCACGAATCGCAGACTCGCGGCCTGAACCCGGTCCGGCAACTCTCACGTCGACTCCGCGCAGGCCGTGATCGCGGGCCATACCGGCTGCATTGGAGGCCGCCTGCTGCGCCGCGAACGGCGTGCCTTTGCGCGATCCCCTGAAGCCGAGCGAACCCGAACTTTTCCAGCTCAGCGTGTTGCCCATCTGGTCAGTGATGGTGACGATGGTGTTGTTGAACGAGGCCTGAATGTGGCAGATACCAAACGGCACATTCTTGCGCTCGCGCTTTTTGAACTTTTTGTTTTTGCCTGCCTTGCCGGCTCCGGCCTTTTGCTCTTTTGCCATTAGGTCTTCGCCGTCGCTTTCTTTTTGCCGGCAATCGTGCCCTTACGAGGGCCCTTGCGAGTGCGGGCATTGGTGTGGGTACGCTGGCCGTGAACCGGCAACGAACGCCGATGCCGCGTGCCGCGGTAGCTTTGAATGTCGATCAGGCGCTTGATGTGCATCTGGACGTCTTTACGGAGGTCGCCCTCGACATCCCCTTCATCTTCGATCACCTGACGGATGCGGTTGACCTCTTCTTCGCCGAGATCCTGGATCTTCTTGAAGCCATCAACGTTGGCCTTCTCCAGAATCTTCAGCGAGCGCGGGTTGCCGATCCCGTAGATGTAAGTGAGTGCGATCCGAGCCTGCTTGTTGCGGGGCAGATCGACTCCAGCAATGCGTGCCATTTGAATTCCTTTGCTGCTACTGGTTAGGTGCCTCCGGCAAAGCGCCGGTTCGCACGGGAGATTTCGGATTTCCTCCAGAGGTTCAACGCAAGCCTTGACTCAAGCTAACTAGCCTCTTGCCAGGTGACAGTGATCGGTAATCAGCTCATTCGTACTGCAGATTGCTTTCAACCGATCGCCTGTCTTTGTGCTCCTGCACTCTGACGTGGAAGAATCCGTGCCTGCCAGGACTTGCTTATCCCTGGCGCTGCTTGTGCTTTGCGTTTTCGCAGATGACCCGCACAACACCCTTGCGGTTAATCACCTTGCACTTGACGCAAATCTTTTTGACCGATGCCCGGACCTTCATTGTTTTACTGCCCTTCTCCGCGCAGAAAAACCTGCGTGGGAAATACCTCAAGAGCTTTCAACTCTCAGCTATCCGTCAGTCCCGCCGATCAATGCCGCTGCTGTGGCACAAACAAGCTGAAGACCGATAGCTGAAAGCTGCGGCTCATTTGTAGCGGTACACGATTCTGCCGCGATTCAGGTCATACGGACTCAGTTCCACCGCCACGCGGTCACCGGGCAGAATGCGGATGAAGTTCTTGCGCATGCGCCCCGAAACATGGGTCAGCACCTCGTGATTGTTCTCGAGCTTTACCTTGAACATGGCATTGGGAAGAGTTTCGACCACCACTGCCATTACCTCAATCGCGTCTTCCTTCGACAAACTGTATCCCGCTTCTGGCGACGCTTTCGCGCTGCCTTGCTAATCGACCGAGTGGTTACTCGGTCAGAATTCTCGCCCCGGTGTCCGTCACCGCTACCGTGTGCTCAAAGTGAGCGCTCATGCTTCCATCTCTTGCCACTGCGGTCCAGCCGTCATCGAGCACCATGACATCCGGCTTGCCGGCGTTCACCATCGGCTCGATAGCGATGACCATGCCCGGCCGCAGCTTCATGCCGCGTCCGGCCTGCCCGTAGTTCGGCACCTGGGGCTCCTCATGCATCTGAGAACCGATGCCGTGACCCACGAAATCCCGAACCACAGAAAAACCTTCGCTTTCAACCACGCCCTGCACTGCAGCACCCACATCGCCCAAGGTAGCGCCGGGCTTGATGGCCGCGATTCCCGCCTGAAGCGATGCTTCCGTCACCTTCAGCAAGCGGGCATTGTCGGCATCGATCTGGCCAACCGGCACCGTAATGGCTGCGTCGCCGTAGTATCCGTCGACCACGACTCCAAAATCGACGGAAACAATGTCGCCCTCATTCAACAAACGCTTGGGCGAGGGAATGCCGTGCACCACTTCGCTGTTGACTGAAGTGCACAACACGCAAGGAAAGCCGTGATATCCCTTGAACGCTGCTTTAACGCCGAGTTCTTTCAGCCGGGCTTCAGCAGCTTTCTCGAGATCGTAAGTTGTGGCTCCCGGCTTGACCTGGCTTCGCACGAGTTCAAGAACCTCGCGGACAACCTGGCCCGCACGGCGCATCTTCTCGATCTCCTGCTGTGACTTAAGTACGACTGCCAAACCGTTTGCTCAACCTCGTCTTTAACGCACAAAACCACCGTACGGCTGCGTTAACCCCGCAACCTTTCTACGGCGGTAACAATGCCGGACGCGATCGCCTGGATCGGCCGGTCTCCATCTACTTCAGCGAATCGTCCCAGTTCCCGGTAGTGATCGACGACAGGGGCAGTAAGAGCAACGTATGCACGCATACGCTCCTTAAAGACCTCTTCCGTGTCATCGGCTCGCTGGACGAGCGCAGCCCCCTCAACATCGCAGAACCCATCCTTTTTAGGCGGATTCATATAGATGTTGTAGATGGTCTGGCAGACAGGACAATTCCTGCGCCCCGTAATCCGGCGCAATAACTGATTATAGTTCACTTGGATGCTGACGGCAACCACAGGCAGCGTCTCTATTTGCACCGCCAGACGGCCATCGAGCCAGTTGGCCTGCCCCAGGGTGCGGGGAAAGCCGTCGAGAATGTAGCCGTGGACGGTGTCGGGCTCCAGGAGCCTGACCGCGACCATTTCGTTGACCAGCGAGTCCGGGACCAGTTCTCCCCGGCCCATGATTTCTTTGGCCACTCGGCCCAGTTGGGTACCCTGAGCCACATTGGCGCGCAGCAGGTCGCCGGTGGAGATCTGAGGGATATTCCACAGTTTAACCAGTTCCTTGGCCTGGGTCCCCTTTCCCACGCCGGGTGCGCCCAACAAAAGAATTGGGCCGGGCTGGGTCTTTCGACCCGTTTCCCGGCCCTTTTCGACTTCAGTTAAAGATGAAGACATTACCAGGTTTTCCTTCCGCGTATGCGACCGGAGCGCGGGGAAAAGCCGTCATAATGGCGCATGATCAGCTGCGATTCGATCTGGTTGACCGTATCCATGGCCACACCAACCACAATGAGCAGGGAGGTGCCGCCAAAGTAGAAGTTCACGTTCATTCCGTGAATCATCCAGTTCGGCAAGTTTTCGAAGACCCGACCAATCAACCAAATCTTGTCAAACCGAATTCCAGAGATAAGAAATGTCGGCACCAACTGCACCACGATCAGATACAGTGCGCCGACCAGCGTAATACGAGTAAGAATGTCATTGATGAAGTCGGAGGTGCGCTTGCCCGGACGGATGCCCGGGATGAACGAACCCGATTTGCGGAAGTTGTCCGCAATATCGTCCGGCTTCATGATGATGGAGACATAGAAGTATGCAAAGAAGATGATGCCCAGCATGTCGAGCAACTCGTACCATGGATAGCCGGGAGCCAACGCCTGCAGGATGGGTTGAACGAGGCGGTTATTCTGCGCCCACTCCATAGAGCTGAGCATTAAAGGCGCAGAAAGCAGTGAGCTGGCAAAGATGATGGGCATAACGCCGCCCGAATTGACCTTGAGCGGGAGATGACTCGACTGGCCACCCATCATACGGCGTCCGATAATGCGCCGGGCACTCTGGATGGGGATACGGCGCTCGGCGCGCTCGACAAAGACAATGAAGGCCACCACGGCAATCATGCCGACGACTAATCCGAGCGCGATGGGGAAGGACAACGGACCCCAGGCGTCGCTCTGAACCTTTCGCACCAGCTCGACCACGCCGTTGGGCAGGCCGGCAACAATGCCGGCAAAGATGAGAAGGCTCATGCCATTGCCGATGCCGCGGTCGGTGATCTGCTCACCCAGCCACATGATGAAGGCGGTACCGGTGGTGAGCGTGATGACGGTCATGGCGAGGAAGCCAACGCCGGGATGGAGCACCAGTCCCTGGCGGGTAAGGATGGTTGCGATACCGATGGACTGCAGCGCGCCGAGGACGACAGTCAGGTAGCGGGTCCACTGCGTGATCTTGCGGCGGCCCAGCTCGCCTTCCTTTTGAATGCGCGCAAGTGGCTCATACACCACGGTGAGCAACTGGAAGATGATGGATGCGGTGATGTAGGGCATGATGCCCAGAGCAAAGATGGTCATGCGGCGCAGGGTGCCACCGCTGAACAGATCCATGAGACCGAGCGCAGAACCGCTCTGCTGATTGAACAACAGCTCAAGCTGGGCGGTGTTGATGCCCGGGGTCGGAATCCACGCGCCAAGGCGGTAGACAGCCAGAATGCCAAGGGTGAACAGTACGCGCTTGCGCAGGTCAGGGATCCGGAATATGTTCAGAAATTTCTCAAGCATCTTTGCTTATCCGCTTCAGGCGTTGGCCGCCACGCGTGCAGGGCGTTCAAGGCCACGAGAATCAGTTAAAAACAACACCAGTTAATCTTAGTGCATTTCCGGATTCAAAAAGAGCTTACCGAAACCCGGATAGCGCGGAACGTGCGTTACATCACAAATGTTTTCGACGGACACTTGGCCTACGAGAATGGCTTTTAAATCAACGGCCTGGCCAGGTTCGCCTCTTGCCGTCAAGCTGGAAAGCCCCGGTCCTTCTTCGAATGAACTGAAGAATTGATCCGGGGCACCGAAAACTGTTGAGCTTAGGCCTTGGCGGGTACTTCAGCTCCGCCTAGAACCACAGCCTTGCCGCCGGCCTTTTCGATCTTTTCAACCGCCGACTTGGAAAACTTGTGCGCCTGGATGGTAAGAGCTGCCTTGAGCTCGCCCGAACCGAGGATCTTGATGAGAGCCTTCCGGTTGGAAACCAGACCGAGCTTCTTGTAATCGTCGATGGCGATCTCCTTGACATTGAGGCCGGCAAGCCGATCAAGATTGATGACCGTGTATTCGGTACGGAAGATGTTGGTAAAACCGCGCTTGGGCAAACGGCGATGCAGCGGCATCTGGCCGCCTTCAAAACCGCGCATGAGGCTGAAGCCGGAACGCGATCCCTGGCCCTTGTGGCCGCGGGTAGAGGTTTTGCCCATGCCGGATCCCATGCCCCGGCCCACGCGCTTGCGCCCAGTGTTGGCGTTCTTGGGTGCGCGCAAATTCGATAGATTCTTTGCCATGATTCTCCTCGCTATAGCGCCGGAGGGATTGGAGTCCCGCCGACTCGCGTTTCTAAAGTTGTCAGTTACCAGTGGACAGTTGTCAGCTAAAAACCGGCGCAACCGCACAATCGGAACTGACAACTGAAAACTGACAACCGATCACTAGTCTTCCAGAATCCGCACCAGGTGCGGAACTGTCTTGACCATGCCGCGTATCGATTCGTTATCGACGCGCTCCACGATCTGATTGAGACGGGTAAAGCCGAGTCCCTTGATGACCAGTTTGTGCTTTACGGGCGCCTGGATCTTCGACCGGAAGTACTGGATGCGGATCATTTTGGACTTGGGTGCGGACTTGGCCGCAGCTTTCTTCCTGGTAGTGGTCTCCGCCATGGCTTACATCTCCTCCACGGTTTTGCCGCGCATGGTCGCCACTTCACCCCTGTCGCGCAACTGAACCAGCGCGTCGAAGGTGGCCTTGATGACGTTGTGCGGGTTGGGGGAGCCAAGGCTCTTGGTGAGCACGTTCTGCACGCCGGCAGAGGTCATGACCGCGCGAACTGCGCCGCCGGCGATGACGCCCGTACCTTCAGGGGCCGGCTTGAGCAGCACCTGGCCCGAGCCAAAGCGGCCGAGTACCTGATGCGGGATCGTGGTATCAGTCAGGTTGATCTTGACCAGGTTCTTCTTGGCCGACTCGATTCCCTTGCGGATTGCCTGCGGAACCTCTTTGGCCTTGCCCGAGCCGTAGCCCACGACTCCCGAAGCAGCGTCGCCCACCACGACCAGCGCAGCAAACGACATGTTCTTGCCGCCCTTCACCACCTTGGTGACGCGATTGATGGCCACCACCTGATCCTTCAGGTTGTATTGGTTGGCATCGAGTTTCTTTTTCAACATCGTCATTGCTTTCTCCAGTGGACAGTGATCAGTGAACAGTGATCAGTTCCTGACTGTTTTCTCGGGCTCTTTTCGATTGCCGTGCACTGTCCACTGTGCACTGCCCGCTGTTCACTGCTTTTAGAATTCCAGCCCTGCTTCGCGCGCAGCATCGGCCAATGCCTTGATACGCCCGTGGTACAGGAAGCCGCCGCGATCGAAAACCACTCTCTTGACACCCTTTTCAATGGCACGCTCGGCGACCGCCTTGCCGATCTCCTTGGCGGTAGCCACATTGCCGCCTGTCTTGAGCTTCAACTGCAGCGACGAAGCCGAAGCCAGTGTCTCGCCCTTTTGATCGTCGATGACCTGCGCATAGATGTGGTTCAGCGAACGGTAGACGTTCAGCCGCGGCCGTTCGGTCGTACCGGACAGCTTTTCGCGGATGCGCGAGTGAATGCGTTTCCGAATCTCGTTTCTCTTGGTCTGCGTAATCATGTCTTCTCTCACCTATCAGCGGAGCCGCCCCGCGACCCCGTTCGGATTTTTAAAAGCAGCTTACAGCTATTAGTTCTCAGATCCTTCACTTCGTTCAGGATGATCGCGCGAGACTCAGACGTCTCGCAAACGCGATCATTTCGCACCGGTCTTGCCGGCCTTCTTCTTCAACTTCTCGTCGGAGTAGCGAACACCTTTGTTCTTGTACGGATCGGGCTTGCGCAACGAGCGCATGTCGGCAGCCACCTGGCCAACCTTCTGGCGGTCGATGCCGCTGACGGTCAGGTGTGTCTGCTTGGGGTCGATTGCGACCTCAATGCCTGTGGGCAGCGGGAACTCGATCGGATGCGAGTAGCCGAGCGTAAACACGACCATGCCCTTGCCTTTCAGCTCAGCGCGGTAGCCGATGCCTACAATATCCAGCTCCCTGGTCCAGCCCTTGGATACACCTTGCACGGCGTTATAAACGAGCGCGCGTGTGAGGCCATGTACGGCGGCCTTTTCGTCGCTCGTGCGCTTGACGTTGAGGATTCCGTCATTCGTTTCAAGGGTGATCCCTTCGGCGACGAGAGCCGAGACCTTGCCCTTGGGGCCTTCAACAAGAACCGTATTGCCTTCAACGTTATATTTGACACCCATGGGCAATGTGATCGGCTTATTACCAATTCGCGACATCTTCTCAATCCTTCAATTGGCTTGCGAGTCCCGAGTGAGAATCGCTCACCCGTTCCACTGCAGCCTGCGGGCTGAAAGCCCGCCAGCTTCCAGCTGTTAGCTATCAGCTTCTAGCCAATGTTCGCTTGAACCTTGTTGACCGTTCCAGCGCGATGAGCTAAAAACTGACGGCTAAGAGCTAATGGCTGTTTTACCAAACTTCGCAGAGCAACTCTCCGCCGACGCCTTCGCGGCGCGCCTGGCGGCCAGTCATAACGCCCCTGGGCGTGGTCATGATGGAGATACCAAGACCGCCTTGAACACGCTTGATCTCGTCGCGGCCGATGTAAACACGGCAGCCGGGACGCGAGACCCGCGCCAGGTCACGAATGGCCGGCTCGGTTCCGCCGTACTTGAGGTACACGCGGAGGATCGGCTTGCCATCTTCTTCCTGGGTCTTGTAGTTCGAGATGTACCCTTCTTCTTTGAGAATGCGGGCAATCTCGGTCTTCAGCTTTGAAGCCGGAACATCCAACTTCTGATGACGCGCCCGGATTGCGTTCCGGATCCGCGCCAGGAAATCTGCTACTGGGTCACTCAGACTCATTCCTTCTCCTTCATCCCCCGTTCGCCCGCCTTCAGGGCGGGAACCAGCGGGAATGTTTGTTGCAGTGATCAGCAAACAGTGGTCAGTTGCTCTTGCCTGATTTGCGCCAGCGGCCCCGTTCACCTCGAACAACTGGCCACTGACAACTGTCCACTGGCAACTGGTTTTCTACCAGCTCGACTTGACGACGCCGGGGATCTCTCCCTTGAGCGCCAGCGCCCTGAAGCACAGGCGGCACACGCCAAACTTGCGCAGAAAACCTCTCGGCCTTCCGCAGAGCTGGCACCGGTTGTGCTTGCGGCTGCTGAACTTCGGCTTCCGCGCGTCTTTCACTCTCTTTGCAGTAGTTGCCATAATCCTCTTCAACCACAGCTACCAGCTTCCAGCTACTAGCTGCTAGCTGCTAGCCTCTTCCTTGCTGAGTCCAGCTTCGGATTTCAACCGGAAGAGCTGATCTCGTTTTTCTACTGCTGCCGGTTCTTCCCTCGCTCAAGCTAGAGGCTAGAAGCCGGCAGCTAAAGACTTCCTCTACGCTCCCTGCCGGAAGGGCATTCCGAAGTGGCGCAGCAAGGCGCGCGCTCCGTTATCGTCCTTTGCCGAGGTCACGATGGTGATGTTCATCCCCTTCAGCTTCTCCACCTTCGAGTAGTCGATCTCAGGAAAGATCAGCTGATCGCGCAATCCGAGCGTGTAGTTGCCGCGCCCGTCAAAGCTTTTGGTTGATACGCCGCGGAAGTCGCGGACGCGCGGCAGCGCCGTTGCAATAAGCCGGTCGAGAAACTCGTACGCTTTATCATCGCGCAACGTAACCATCGCTCCGATGGACATGCCTTCGCGAACCTTGAAGGCCGCAATCGACTTCTTTGCCTTGGTGGTCACCGGCTTCTGGCCGACGATCGCTGCCAGATCCGCAACCAGCGGATCGAGGAGCTTGGTGTTCTGCGTGGCTTCGCCCAGGCCCATATTGACGACAATCTTCTTGAGGGCGGGCACCGCCATCGGGTTCTCAAGTCCCAGCTCTTTTTGCAGAGCCTGCTTGATCTCCTTGTGATACTTCTCTTTCAATCTTGCTGCCATTTCTCTGCTCTCTTTCTTCCGGCGCCCGGAGTGGACCTCAGGTCCGTTTACCGTTGCGGAAGGTACTCAATTTGAGCTGCTCGCTCCCAGCTTTCAGCTCCATTTTGCTTCCGCCCTCATTCTCGCTTCAGCATTAGAAAAGCTAGAAGCCAGTGGCTAAAGGCTCGAAGCTGTCCTTCTACTTCTTTGTGGGCAGTGTCTGCCCGCACTTCTTGCAAACCCGCACGCGCATGTCGCCTTCCATCTTGTGGCCGACGCGCGAAGGGCCGCAGTTGGGGCAAACCAGCATCACGTTCGAAATGTTGATTGGCGATTCCTGCTCCGCGATGCCGCCCTGGGTACGCTGGCGGCTGGTCTTGCTTGAAATCGTCTTTTTGACCACACGCACATGCTCAACCAGCACGGTGCCCTTGTCAGGGAACACGCGCAGCACGCGGCCGGTCTTGCCACGATCACTGCCGGTGAGGACCTTGACCGTATCGTTGCGATGAATATTCAAACTCGGCATTTTTACTCCCAAGCTTTCAGCTATCAGCCGTCAGCTATCAGCTCCATCTCACTTCAGCCTTGAGTCTCTACTCCGCAGCTACTACTGAAAGCTGAGAGCTGAAGACTGAAAGCTATTCCTAAACCACTTCCGGGGCCAGCGAAACAATCTTCAAGAACTTCTTCTCGCGCAGTTCGCGGGCTACCGGCCCAAAGACGCGCGTTCCAACCGGCTCATGTGCATCGTCGATCACGACCGCTGCGTTTTCATCAAAGCGGATGTACGTTCCGTCGCGGCGCCGGTGTTCCTTGCGAGTCCGAACGATCACCGCTTTGACCACTTTGCCCTTCTTTACGGTACCGTCTGGCGAGGCTTCCTTCACCGCTGCCGTAACGACATCGCCAAGGCCCGCCTTCGCGCCGAGGCCGCCGCCGAGCGGCAGAATCACCTGCAGCTTACGCGCGCCGGAGTTATCGGCCACCGCGAGCATGGTTCTCATTTGCACTGCCATGGGTTCTTCTCCTCTCGCTCGCCGCTAGCCGGCGTTTGCGGTCGCCTTGTCTTCAATTTGGCCCAGCGCGGAGCGCCGGACGATCTCTTCAAGCGACCACCGCTTCAGCTTGCTGAGCGGACGGGTTTCGCGGATGCGGACCATATCGCCTATGCGCGCGGAGTTCTGCTCATCGTGCGCGTAAAACTTCTTGGTCGAGCGGATAATCCGCTTGTACTTGGGGTGCGCCTTGCGCATCTCCACCTCGACCACAATGGTCTTCTGCATCTTGGTCGAAACCACCTGGCCGACCTTCTCATTACGTCGCGCGCCGGTTGCCGGCGCTGTTTCCTGTGCCACCGTCATTTAGCGGGCTCCCTTCTTGGCCTTCTTCGCCGGCGCGGGGGTCTGGGCGGCTTCGCCGCCGATGCCCAGCTCGCGCTCGCGGGCCACGGTCTTGATCTGTGCGATCTCCTTACGCAACTGGCGGAGTTTCTTGACTCCGTCGTTCTGCCCAAGCGAGACCTGAAAGCGAAGCCGGAAAAGCTGCTCGGCAGCCGTCTTTTCCTGGTGCACCAGCTCTGCGTCGCTCAAACTGCGAATCTTTGCGAGTTCCATGTTACTTAGCTCCCAGCCTCCAGTTTTCAGCAACCGGCCGATTTGCCCTCGAATCGCACTTTCTTTCGATAGAGCAAGCAGCGAGCCGGAGGCTCATCACTGAAAACTACATTCCTAAACGCCGCGCCCTACTTGGCCGCAGCAACAACCTTATCGGCTCCAGGCCGCATGACAAACTTGGTCTTGAGCGGCAGCTTGTTTGAAGCAAGCCGCATCGCTTCCTGGGCAATTTCAGGGGAGACACCTTCCATCTCGAAGAGGATCTTCCCGGGCCGAACCACGGCAACCCAGTGGTCGAGTGCGCCCTTGCCTGAGCCCATTCGGACTTCGGCGGGTTTCTTGGTGATCGGCTTATCCGGGAACAGGCGCAGCCAGATCTTGCCGCCACGCTTAATGAAACGCGTCATCGCGACACGGCTGGCTTCAATCTGGCGGTCGGTAATATAACCGCACTCCATTACCTTCAATCCGTATTCGCCGAACGACAGAGAAGAACCGCGCCACGCCTTACCCCGGCGCTTGCCCTTCTGCTGCTTGCGATACTTCACCTTCTTTGGCATCAACATAACGAAAACCTCAAAAGCAAGTGGTCAGTTGTCAGTGATCAGTGATCAGTTTCCCTTTGCTTCAAAAGGCATTTTGACCGCTCATTGATTACTGCAACCATTCCGCTCAAAACTCACAAATCAAACCCGGCACGAATCACTGACCACTGGCCACTGACAACTGCCTTTAGAACACACCCGACGTGCTGGCGGCGGGAGCTTGACGGCGCTTCTGCTCGTAGATGTCGCCGCGATAGATCCAGGTCTTGACGCCGATAACGCCGTACGTGGTGTGGGCTTCGGTGAAACCGTAGTCGATATCGGCCCGGAGCGTGTGCAGCGGCAAACGGCCCTGCAGATACCACTCGGAGCGGGCGATTTCGTTGCCGTTCAACCGGCCCGATACCCTCACCTTGATTCCCTTGCAGCCGAAGCGCAATGCCGAATCCACGCTCTTACGCATGGCGCGGCGGAAGCTAACGCGCTTTTCGAGTTGCAGCGCGATGTTCTCGCTGACCAGTTGTGCGTCGAGCTCCGGCTTGTTCACCTCGATGATGTCGATGAACACATCGCGGTTGGTGCGCTTGCCGAGCTCGGCCTTGAGCTTCTCGATCTCAGCCCCCTTGCGGCCGATGACGATACCCGGACGCGCGGTGCGGATGAGGAAGCGCAGCTTGTTTCCGGGCCGCTCGATTTCAACCGAGCTGACGCCTGCCGCCTTCAACTTCTCGCGCAGTTCTGCCTTCAGCTTGACGTCCTCGACCAGGAGCTTGTCGTACTCGCGCTCTGAAAACCAGCGCGAACGCCACGGCTTGTTGACTCCCAGCCGGAATCCGTAAGGATGGACCTTCTGTCCCATACTTTTCCTCTCAAACCCTCTTCAGTGTGGCGATTCGTGCCCGCCACTCCAAACTCTTGTTGCCCGAGCTCGACTCCGCCTGCGTTGCCGCAGATCGACGGACTAGCTCTCTTTCTTAGCGCTCTTCTTTGCCGCCGGTTTCTTGGCTGCAGTCTTCTTAGCCGGTGCCGCCTTGGCCTTGCTTGCGGACTTCGCCTTGCCTTTAGTCTCCGCCGGTTCCGATACGGCCGGCGCGTCCACCTTGGTAACCAGGCCCGACACTGCACCATCGCGCTCGGCAACCGCAACAATAATGTGGCTAAGTCTGCGCTGATAGCGATAGGCGCGTCCCATGGGGGCAGGGCGGATACGCTTCATACGCGGTCCGTCGTTGGCGACAGCGCGCTTGACGTAAAGGTTATCCACGTCGAGATCCGTGCCCTGCTCGCCGGAGACATACTTGGCGTTGTCCACCGCCGAGGTGAGCAGCTTATGAATCACCGGGGCGATGCGCTTCTTGGTAAAGGCTGCCGTCTCCAGCGCCTCCTGGACTCCCCGGCCCTTGATGAGGTCAAGCACCAGGCGCGCCTTCTGAGGCGATACGCGCTGGAACTTTGCCTCGGCCCGGTATTCCCTTGTTTCGACTGCCATTGATCTACCCTCAATCTTGCGAGCCGTCAGCTTTCAGCCGTCAGCTCCTAGCTCATCGCGCGGATCGGAATGCTCTCCGTCCATCGCTGAAACTCATCTCAACCTCTGCGGCCGGTTCACCTTCGATCAAGTCGAAGGCCGGCAGCTCAAGGCTGCCCTTCTCTACCTGGCCTTTGCCGCGGACTCGGCCTTGCCGCCGCCGGTGTGGCCCTTGAACGTACGCGTTGGCGCGAACTCACCCAGCTTGTGTCCCACCATGTTCTCGGTCACATACACGGGAACAAACTTTTTGCCGTTGTGCACGGCGATGGTGTGGCCCACAAACTCCGGAAAGATCGTCGAACGCCGCGACCACGTCTTGACCACTTTTTTGTCGTTGGCCACGTTCAGCGCTTCGATCTTTACGGTCAAATGCGCATCTACGAACGGACCCTTCTTTGTCGAACGTGCCATATAAATCAGCTCCTAGCTTCCAGCCCCTAGCTTCCAGCTCTGTTCGTTTGCGCTATCAGCCCGGCTATTGCCTTCGATCCTTTTTCATCCATGCCATAGCTAGAAGCTAGTAGCCAGTAGCTAGCGGCAGTTCTCTTACTTCGTCCGGCGGTTGACGATAAACACGTCGGTCCGCTTGTTGTTGCGCGTCTTGTAGCCGCGTGTCGGCTGGCCCCATGGGGTCACCGGATGGCGGCCGCCCGAGGTCTTGCCTTCGCCGCCGCCGTGCGGGTGATCCACCGGGTTCATGGTGACGCCGCGGTTGGTGGGACGAATTCCCTTCCATCGATTGCGTCCAGCTTTGCCGATGGACACATTCTCGTGATCCGTGTTGCCTACCTGACCGATGGTGGCCATGCACGCCGCGAGAACCTTGCGGGTTTCGCCCGAAGGCAACTTGAGCAACGCGTAGTCGCCTTCCTTGGCAACCAACTGAGCCTGGGTTCCAGCCGAACGCGCCATCTGCGCGCCCTTGCCGGGCTTGAGCTCGATTGCATGAACCGTGGTGCCGGCAGGAATGTTGCGGAGCGGCAGCGCATTGCCCACAAGAATGTCGGCCTCTGGACCCGAGCTCACTGTGGCGCCCACCTTCAGGCCAACCGGCTGCAGGATGTAGCGCTTTTCACCGTCGGCGTAGTGCACCAGGGCGATACGGGCAGAACGGCCCGGGTCGTACTCAATGGTGGCCACCTTGCCGGGTACTCCAAACTTCTCGCGCTTGAAATCGATCAGGCGCAGCTTCTGCTTGTGCCCGCCGCCGTGATGGCGGATGGTCAGATCGCCTGTGTTGCGGCGTCCGCCGGTGCGCTTGCGGACCGTAAGTAGCGGCTTGTGCGGCTTGTCCGTCGTCAGGTCGTCGTTGACCAGAGAGGTCTGGAAACGCAGCGTCGGCGTTACCGGTCTGTATGTCTTGATTGCCATCGTCGTTTTCCTTGATGAGCGTTCAGCCAGCTATCTGCCTCTTGCTTCCAGCTTCGAGCTCATCCTGCTAAACAAACTTCTTACTTCGGTTCCTCGCCTCAAAATTCCGCTCCCGTACTGCCCGAGCTGGAAGCTGGAGGCTGGCAGCTAAAAGCTGCTCTTACAGATTGCTCACGTACTCAGGCAGCTTTTCGCCGGCCTTGAGCTTGACGTAAGCCTTCTTCCAATCGGGCTTGAATCCTGTGTAGCGTCCGCGGCGGCGCTCCTTGCCAATCACATTAGCAGTGCGAACCGCGGCAACCTTCACCTTGAACAATGCCTCGACCGCCTGCTTGACTTCGGTCTTGGTGGCGTTGGGCGCTACATCGAATACCAGCGTCCCTTCGGTTTCCTTAACGCCAAGCCCCTTTTCGGTAATCAGCGGGCGGCGAATCACGGTATAGAGAGTCGGCATTATGCAGCCTCCGTTTGCGCGGCGAGCTTGCGCTTCGACACGGATTTCTCAAGTGCCTCAGTGAGCTGCTCGATGGCGGCCTTGGTAAAGATCGCCTTCTCGTAACGGAGCAGATCGTAGGGGTGCACTTCGTTGTTGAGCACCAGCTCCACGCCCTCAAGATTCCGCGTGCCCAGCACCAGGTTCTGGGTGAGGGTCTTGCCATTCTCCACCAGCAGAACAGTGCGCGTAACGCCGAGCGTGTCGAGCGCGGCGCGATAGAGCTTGGTCTTGGCTTCCTTGATCTCAAGCGAATCGACTATCGTCAGCGTTCCGTCGGCGAGCTTGGAAGCCAGCGCGGCGCGCAGCGCGCCCAGAAGCTTCTTGCGCGGGAAGGGGTACTCATAGCTGCGCGGCTGGGGTCCGTGAACCGTGTGTCCATGACGCCAGATCGCCGAGCGAACCGAGCCGATACGGGCGCGGCCGGTGCCCTTCTGCTTCCACAGCTTCTTGCCGGAACCAGCGACCTCGGAACGGCTCTTGGTCTTGTGCGTACCCTGGCGCAGCGAAGCACGATAGTGCTTGACCGCCTCCCAGAGGAGAGCCTCGTTCACCTGGTCGGGTCCAAATACAGCGTCAGGCAGCTCGATCGAGCCCGCCTTCTTGCCGTCCAGATTGACTACATCTACTTTTGCCATCTTCATTCTTCCTGTGGGCTTCCGGCCGTCAGCCTTCGGCCATCTGCCCTACATCTTTCAAACCTCTTTCAAACTCTCAGAAAATGCTGATCGCCGAGAGATGAAAGCTGGAAGCTACTTGCGCTTCGCCTGAGCCTTCTTCGACGCCTTCAACGGGTCGACCGTTCCGGAACCGGCAAAGCCACGGCGCTCGCGCGGCGGAGCCTTAGCCTTCGAAATCAACACATAACCATCGCGCGCTCCGGGGACCGCGCCTTCAACCATCAGTAGATTCTCGTCCAGATCGATTCCGCGGATGCGCAGGTTGCGAACCGTTATCTGATCCGCTCCCATGTGGCCCGGCATACGCTGGCCGGGAAACACACGCGACGGGAAGCTCGATGCGCCGATTGAACCCTGCACCTGGAACATATGTCCGTGTGATTTGGGTCCGCCACCGAATCCGTGCCTGCGCACGACACCGGCAAAGCCGCGGCCCTTCGAGGTTCCGATCACATCCACAAACTTGGCATCGGTAAAGATGTCGACCAGTACGCGGTCGCCCGCCCTGGTCTCCACTGCGCCGTCGACGGCTGCTTCCACGTCCACTTCGCGGATAACCTTGACCGGAGGCGCTTCAGTCTTGGCAAAGTGCCCGGCCTGCGGCTTGGTAACGTTCTTCGACTTCACGAACTCGACCAGACCGATCTGCGCGGCGTCATAGCCGTCCTTCGCAAGCGTCTTCAACTGCGTAATCACGCAGGGACCGGCCTGCAGCACCGTAATGGCGTGCACTTCGCCCTTTTCATCGAAGACCTGCGTCATGCCGATCTTTTTTCCCAGAATCCCTGTAACTGACATGTCTTCCTCGCCTCATCATGCGATGCCTCTGGCCTCGCACTGCCGGATGTATTACTGAGCTGCTAGCTACCAGCTTTTAGCTACTCGCTACTTTTCAAACGCCTTGATCTCGACATCGACGCCTGCCGGCAGGTCGAGCTTCATCAGCGCGTCCACCGTCTGCTGCGTTGGTTCCAGAATGTCGATCAGCCGCTTATGGGTGCGGATCTCGAAAGACTCGCGAGACTTCTTGTCAACGTGCGGAGAACGCAACACGCAGTACTTGTTCTTAATCGTCGGCAAGGGGATGGGTCCGGCTACCGTTGCCCCGGTACGCTTGGCCGTCTCCACAATCTCGCCTGTAGAGGTATCGAGCACACGATAGTCATATGCCTTCAACCGGATTCGAATCCTCTGTCCTACCATTTGTTCCCCTTCGGGGAACAGTTAACAGATGTCAGTGATCAGCCCGCTTTGGCTTTTCGTCTTTAGCGCCTTGCGGCTGACCACTGTCTACTGTTGCCTGTTCACTGTCCTCTTCCGTTACTTAACAATCTCCGACACTGTACCGGCGCCTACCGTGCGGCCACCTTCGCGGATGGCGAACCTCAGGCCCTTTTCCAGCGCCACCGGCGTGATCAGCTCTATCTCAAGCGACACATTGTCGCCCGGCATCACCATCTCTACGCCTTCCGGCAGCTCCGCCACTCCCGTCACGTCTGTCGTGCGGAAGTAGAACTGCGGTCGATAGCCCTTGAAGAACGGCGTATGACGGCCGCCCTCTTCCTTCGACAACACGTACACTTCGCTCTTGAACTTGGTGTGGGGCGTAATCGACGCCGGCTTGGCCAGCACCATGCCGCGCTCAACGTCTTCCTTCGGCGTGCCGCGCAACAGAATGCCCGCGTTGTCGCCCGCCATGCCCTCGTCCAACTGCTTCTTGAACATCTCGACGCCCGTGCACACCGTCTTGCGCGTATCGCGGAAGCCGACGATCTCCACATCCTCGCCTACCTTCACGCGGCCACGCTCGATACGGCCCGTCACCACCGTGCCGCGGCCGGAGATTGAGAAGATGTCTTCGATCGGCATCAGGAACGGAAGATCGATAGCGCGGTCGGGGCGGGGAACGTACTTGTCCACCGCATCCATCAACTCGTCGATCTTGGCCTCCCACTGCGCTTCGCCATTCAGCGCGCCCAGTGCAGAGCCGCGGATCACCGGTACGTCGTCGCCCGGGAACTGGTACTTCG